>CAVUDD010000005.1:0-575177 GCA_963740205.1 uncultured Alphaproteobacteria bacterium | reverse complement strand
CTTTTACAAACCCACCAACTGAAGCTACTTCTGAGACACCTTTAACGGTAGCCAATTCAAATTTTAAAAACCAATCTTGTAAGCTAAAGTTGTGACAAATCATAATTACCACTCTTATCAACAAGCGCGTATTGATATACCCAACCCACACCTGTTGCATCTTTCACCAATTTATCGTCAACATTTGGGGTAGATCACCTTGAATTTTGGAGAGCACCTAATCACGCGACTTTCTGCCCAATATTGGTCAACATCATCTTCAAAAATAATATAAACAAAGGAAAATGAAACATCGAAAATCCGCGCACATCTTTTGTTTTTGGTAAACCAAGCATTGTCGTAGAAGCGGGTAAGTGACCAAATCTTCTACTATTTGGCTGGATTGTCCTGCAAAATCCGTGCGGATAATCACTTGTGTATCAGACATATCAGGAATGGCATCGAGCGGGGTTTTTTGCACCGCTAATATTCCAGCCACCAGACGTGCTATCACCAACCACCGATAATCAAAAGTTCATTATTGACTGAATATTCAATAATTTTTGCTATCGCTAATTCAGAAGGATCGCGTGTTTTATTTTGATTAGTGTCCTGCATGAGAACCCCCTACTGGCATTGTCGGTGCTTCTTCTTGATTACAGGTGCAGAGTCTGAGCCTTATTTGGCCATTCAATTGGCATTGGCATGCCGCTTTCATAAGGAATTTCAGGAGATCCCTCTAATTGTAGCCAATATTTATCAAGGCCATGAGCCGTATAAAAGAGTAAGGTTTTTAGATTGATAATATTGAGGACGCCCCTCTAACAACCAAGGCTTTAAAGCTGTTACAAGGTCATTTAATCCAGCCTGCCACTGCGCTCGTGTATTGCTTTCTTGTGCCTTTTGTAATGCCCGCTCAGCATCTTCCAAAATAAACTGCAATTTTGTGCCGCGAAAGGCAGATATTAAATGATCACCATTAGAAATAGCAGGCATTATCATTGTTTATTCCAAAACGGTCTGCTACTAACTCTTCATGAAGATACAAAGCAGCATCTACCAAATGATTAATCATCGCCATTTGATCATCACCCACATCAAGGGCTGAAAGAGATAACTGCATTTGTTGCATTTTACGGAATGACTCGCGCAAGGCACTTTCAAAGTCAATCAAGAATTGTCCACTGACCACGACGTTATCACCGTCACTTAAACCATCAGGAACTTCTGTACCACCTCTGATACTTTAAGCCTGTGGTAATTGAGCGTGGTTGAAAACGCCCCTCGCCTAAATCAGTGACAACAAAATCACCTTCTCTACTTTTTAAAATGGCATCGCTTGGAATTGATAAACGTGGCTTCGCATCTGTTTCAAACTATCAAATGTGTCAGACATAAGCCCCAGGCTTTAACATTCCATCTTTGTTATCAATCACAAGACCGCAAACGTCCTGTGCGTGTTGCACGATCAACTGTTGGGTAAATCTAATGAATGGTTGCCTTAATATCGGAAACCCCAAGCGTTGGAAAAGAGACCATCACATCTGATTTTTCGTTTACAAAAGCTATATCTTTTTCTGCTAGACTGGCCTCAATCCAAACAGTGTCATAGTTTTGTAGGGACATAATCGTCATTGCAGGTCTTACAAAACCGCCTTCACGCACATCTATTTTACTCACCAAGCCATCATTCTCAGCATAGAAGGGAACATTTTGAAAAACTTTACGACTTTTCTTTAATTCTTTAATAGCTTGCTTTTGCATCCCTAAAGCTTCAAGTCTTTTAGATGCAGAATTTGCAATACCTGTACTACCTGATTTTAACGCGCTTATTAAATCACTCTGGGAGGAGATAAGCTGTGGGCTATATAGCGTCAAAAGCAAATCGCCCTTTTTCACAACATCCCCTACTGCCTTCACATTTAATTGATTTATCCAACCTTCAACACGGCTAGAGATATCAAATTGATCACGCGTATTTTCGGTAATATCACCATAACTACGCACTAAAACGCCTAAATTACTCATTTGTGCTTTTTCACTACGCACACCTGAATTTTGGATCATTTCTAGAGTCAATTTTAACCACTGTTCGACCTGTATCAGCGATTGGCTCTTCTGCATATATAGGAACTAAATCCATACCCATTGGGGATTTACCAGGTTTATCCATCTTATAATTTGGGTCCATTGGGGCTTGCCAGTATAATATTTTTTTCTCTCCTGAAAGAGCTGACGTGTTTTGTACCTCGGTATCATCCACCTCATCCCCGCCAAGTGGCACAAGATCCATTCCACATATCGGACACGTCCCTTCATCAAGCGCAATATAATGAGGGTGCATAGGACACGTATATTTCTGTGCTTGCGCCATTGAAGGCATAGTCGTGATAATCGTCACTAGAAAAGTTAATAAAAATATCGTTTTTGAAAGTTGACATCTCATTTTGAGTTCTCCTGAACAGGCATTTTTTTGGCAATTACGTTTGTATTCGAGGGGGCAATATTTGAATTATACTCTGCTACTCTGGATATATATTCTTGCCTTGCATCAGCGAGTTGCACTTGAATATTGGCACGGTCAATTTTAGCCAGTAAAACAGAATCTAAATTGGCCGTTCCCGCTTCATAATTACGTTGAACTGCTTTTATTTTTTGAGACATCGCATGATCTTTATTTTGCAACACCTTGATATTTTTAGCAGAAGCCTCACTCGCACTTTTAAGTGTTGTCATTTGCTTTAACCACTGCCCCGCTACATCATCATAAGAATGAATAGCGCTCCGCTCACGCGCTTTTGCCGCTCTCAACTTAGGCACTTGGTTCTTAGCCGCCCATAATGGAATTGAAATTTGTGCTTGAACTGAAAACCAATCATCGCCAGAAAAGCTTCTGTTTTGACCATCTTCACGCTGTTTATAGACCGCGTTCACACCAAAGTTAGGTAAGAAAGCAGCATCAGCCACTTTTATATCTTTTCTAGATATATCAACGTCTTTAGCCGCAACTAAAACAGGGAATAAAGTATTAGGGTTATTATCCCAGACAATAGCCGTTACTACTGGTACTTCCATTTCAGGAACTTCATCAACAAGCCTAACAAACTCAGCTCTGATAGCTTCTTTTTGAGCTTGTAGATTATTTAGTTTACGCTCCGCTTCTGCGCGCTCTACATCAATTTCTGAAAATCTTTGGTAGACAGATTGTCCAGATTCCAACTGGCCTTTGAAAGCATTTTCAAGCTCTTTATAATGGGATAGCTGATGATGAATGACATCTTCTTGCGTTTTAACATTTTCGTATTCAGCTAGCTTGCTAATAAACATATAGCGCAGACGCTCTACGGTATAATCTGCTAATAGTTTTTGTTTTGCAGAAACTTCGTCAAGTTTACGTGACTTAGCCCCCAATAAAACAGGGTTAGGGATAGCTTGTGAAAACCCAATTACTTTAGATGTTGGTAAAAAACGATCAAAGGCTGGATCAGAAATAGGCACATTATCAATGCCAATCATTATCATAGGATCAGGTAATCCAAGCTCACCTTTGGCTTGCGCCTTTGTAGCTTCGCTTTCGCTTAATATGCTCATCGCTTGGGGATGCTCTGCAAGCTTTTGAACATACTCTTCAAAAGTCTCAGCATATGCTGGCGATTGAAAAGCAATTGTTAATAATGCCGCTACTGTGGCTAAATATAGTCTAAATGGTCGCATATTGTGATCTCCTTTTTTGATGCGAAAAGCGCAATAAAATGCGCTTAATGCCCGTCACATTGTTATGACAGGCACATTAAAGAGATCAGTATTTAGATACGGAAACGTTGTGTTGTGAAATAGAGTGGCTGAGACGGACTCCGAATGTCTTTCGTCAACGGCGGACCACGGATAGTATTTACATTACTTGGCTCAACACTGTGAATTGAAGATATATCAGCCCATGCAAAATCTAGAGTGTCAATTTGCAGATCGGGTTGAAAATCATTGGACGTGTTTGCAGAGAAAAAATCTATACCCATACAATCAGACATAAGCATAACACCACCACCATCGGTTTGTTCTGCTTGTTCATGACAAGGCACAGGCTCACTGGCCTGTGCTGATTGCATAGGACAAAAGGCCATAAAACACATCAATGATGGTAGTACAGCTAGCAAAGTCATAAATGTAAGAGTTATTCTTTTCATTTCATCCCCATACTAACCAATTCGGTTTAAAAGTCCATTAAGTTTCATTTTTTCTTAAAAATTTTTACTCTATTGATGGTCTTGTCAGACTAAAACTATCAATTCTTCGAAAGCTCTATACGTCAAGTTTTAGGCTACACAAATCTCATTCCATGCAGTAAGCGAGGAATTTCTTAAAGCCTTAAAATTTTGTCTGGTTTCTAGATGTCTCTGGTGATTGAAATGGTTTTGAAAACTGGATTGAATTGAGATAAATTTCTGGAGTGTTTGCATCAATCTAAATTTATTCATTCCTCTCTCCCTTCGTCGAAAATGTAGGTGTGAATTCTCAACCTGATTATTTTTGTATTGTTGAGTATTCTGGATATGAACTAAGTTAATTTCTTTAAGAGCCGCTTTATAGGATGGCAACTTATCAGTAACAATTTCATTAGGTTTTCCGTACCTTCTAATGAGCTTTCTCAAAACCTTAAGTGCAGTTTTTTTACACCTTCTCTTTGAAACGTAGCAATCTAAAACCGTTCCTTCATGATCAATAGCACGCCAGAGATAATGCGTCTCACCTTTGATTTTGACGAAGACCTCGTCAATGTGCCATCTCCAGTTTGATACAGATTGAGACTTTCTCTTTTTGATTTCTCTAGAAAATAATGCACCAAATCTATTCCACCAGTAACGGATAGTTTCATGTGTCACATCGATACCGCGCTCATACAAAATATCCTCAACTTAGCGCAAGCTAAGCGGATAACGTACATAGTACATGACTGCTAGTTTGATGATTTCTGGACTGGTCTTAAAATATCGGAAGTGATTTATCGGTTTCATAGAAAGAATTTAGCAGAAAATGCCAAACATCTCATTTTAATCTGACAAGACCTCCAAATCTTCGAAACAATGGTTTTCCTTCATGATAACTGTTTTACCATTCTTACACTCAAACCTAATTTCATCATTCATATCGAGTTCCTATTAGTGCTGTCAGACTAAAACCAAGTCTTCTCAAGAAACATCATACGTCAAAACCTAAGCCATACAAATTTCATTCCGTGCATTGCGCGAGGAATTTCTTAAACTCTTAAATTGTTGTCTGGTTTCTAGATGTCTTTGGTGATTGAAATGATTTTGGAAAGTCGATTGAATTGAGGTGAATTTCTTAAGTGTTTTCATTAATCGGAACTTATTCATTCCCCTTTCCCGCCGTCAAAAATGGAGATGTGAATTCTCAACTTGGTTGTTCTTATAGCGCTCAGTATTTTGCAGATGTTTGAGATTAAGTTCTTTAAGTGCAGCACCATAAGAGGCTAGTTTGTCAGTTACAATTTCATGAGGCTTTCCGTATGTCCTGACGAGTTTTGTGAGAACTTTACGCGCTGTTTTCTTACACCTTTTCTTTGAAACATAACAGTCTAAAACTGTTCCTTCGTGGTAAACAGCACGCCACAAATAATATGTTTTCCCGTTTATTTTCACGAAGACTTCATCAATGTGCCAACGCCAGTTCGAGACAGTTTGTGGTCTCTTCTTTTTAATTTCTTTGGAGAAAACTGTTCCGAACTTATTCCACCATTAGCGAACGGCTTCATATGTAACGTCGATGTCGCGCTCGTACAAAATATCCTCAACTTAGCGCAAGCTAAGTGGATATCGTACTTAATACATAACAGCTAATTTGATGATTTCTGGACTAGTCTTAAAATAACGAAAGTGATTTATCGGTTTCATTCATGAAATTTATCACAAATTAATCAAATCCTGATTTTAATCTGACAAGACCACTTGATACGTAACTAATAGCAAGTTAACGTTCTAGTGTGAATGTAATTTTGCATTCTCCGGGGCTTTCAAACTCTGCAGTTACCGGCTGATATCGCCGTTACGATGTCGCCTTTCGGTCTTATGACCGGGAGGTGGCGATGTATGTCCAAGCCTCGCGGCCAAAGATCGTCGCGGTTGTGTAACTGCAACTTTGAAACTCCCGGTCACCAAGAGCAATCTTGGTGACTTTCTACTTTAGAAACGGGAGGCTCACATGCGCAAATTTATTTTTATTGTTACCCTAATATTATTTAACTCTTTCGATCGAGGCGCGACTGCAAATAGTAATCAGAATATTGGTTATGAAATTAAACCATTAGTTGAAAAGCTGTTGGTTACACAGTTTAAATTAGATGTCAGTAAAATAAATAATAAGATTAGCTTTAAACTAATTACGGACCTACCTGATGATACACAAGTTTCAATTAGCATCTCGCGATCCTATGATGATCATGATGGAAAAAAATATTCCTTTGATTACTTCCAAGAAACTTCTTCACTTTTAAAATGGCGTGGTTATCACTCTGTAGAAATCAGTGACAGCGACTGGCAGCAGCAATTAAAGAAACGCAAAGAGTTATTTCGAAAATTGGGTGAACCTATTTACGTTAAATCAATTGATAATAATTTATTGATCAAAGCCTCAATTACATACAAACAACCTAATCCAAAGTTTGGATATAAAAACCGAAATTTAGACGGTGAAGAAGTTAAAAAAGAAACCTCTGGAAACCTCATAAGTTCAGAAAAAGTTATATTTTCTCCATTAAAAGAAGTAGTCGCTTCTAAAGCGTATGATATGAATTACCATTCTAGAAATGAACTAACGAAGAGTGTCCACGAAATACTCACCCCTTGGGCAAGCAATTGGGTAACCCAACATAAAGATTATATTTATATTAAAATACCCGTTCAATATTTATCAAATACCGTTGCTTTTGAAGTAATAGGAAGCGGTGCTTGTTTAGCCCAATACTATCCACCAAAACCTGACATGGACAAGTTCCAAAAGTTCACCGTCACCAATATAACCGGAAAACAAGGCTACGTCATTGAGGGCGAAAAAATATGCTCTCAAGTTGAACGGCTAAAAGAAAGTCAAGTTAAGGCTTTTATAAAAGATAATATGATTAAATGCTCTGTTAACTGCATTCCCTAATTTACTTATCAAGTAGAACATCTAAGTTTTCTGCACTTCTTAACTGAGCAAGTTTTTCATTTTCTCCTGCCGCCTCCATAAGCATTTCTTTTATAATGCCCAAACCATTGTCATTTACTTTTTCTAATTGCTTATAAAAACCCTCCATATCTATATCCATCAATCTCTTCAGAGCCCTATAATCACCTTCCATTGCTTTCTTAATAGCAACTTGCGCTATAGCTTCTCGCAAAGGAATTTTCTTTGTGGTATTACCTTGTTTAACGGTCACAAATTCAGTCTCAAGCATCTTGAATAGCTGGGTTTTGATGTTTGTTAACTTTTTTTTAGGCCTCCCTTTTGGATTACCACTTTTCCCTTTTTTAAACTGAGTAGATTTAGGTGCCTTTTTATATCCAACCTCGTAGTTTTTGGGTTTATTCATAACTCTATGACGAATTTTAACTTCACCTAATTGTTTATTATCTTCTTCTGACATTTGTATTCTCCATTGCGTTGAAAGTTTTATTTGATTGTGCATGTATGGCTTTTCCTCCAGTCACTGACTGCCACCTATGAATAGCTGTATCAATGTAGTGAGGATCAAGCTCTATGCCATAAGCTCTGCGTGCAGCCTCATGTGCTGCAATGATTGTTGTACCTGAGCCCATAAATGGATCTAAAATGATTTCATCGCGGTTTGTACAATCCTTAACCGCGTCTATTACCAGTTCGAGGGGTTTCACTGTGGGGTGCATACTAAGATCACTGTCGCTAAAGTTCTGTGTATTTACACCAGGATAATCCCAGACGTTGGTTCTGTACCGTCCGTGCTTACCAAGCTTTATATTGTTGGTGTGCGAAGCCTTACCATTCTTGAAAACGTTTATAAGTTCATGCTTAGATCTATATAAACTCCCCATCCCTCCATTAGATTTATTCCACACACAAAGATTTATGTATTTTAGATTTACACTTTTTGATGCGCTTATAAGCTCATAGTTATGACGCCAATCCATACAACAGTAGTAAAGAGCTCCGTCTTTTAAATGAGGAAGAGATGCCCCCATGAAACATGATAAAAAGGATGTAAACTCTTCTTCCGACATCTCTCCAGATGCTTGAAGAAAATCTTTATGTTTAAATTTTCCATTACCGCATACGTGACCCTGAACAGGAACATTGTATGGTGGGTCGGTAAACACAGCGTCAGCCATATCTGATCCAAACAGAGTTTTATAACTTTCTTCTTCTAAAGCGCTACCGCAATAAAGCCTATGTTCTCCAAGCAACCATAGGTCCCCTTCTTTAGAAACAGATGTTTCATTTCTGGAATAAGTATCCAACTCATCTGAAGATTGGCTAAGTTCTGGATCGCTGGAGTGACTATCAAATATGATATCGATTTCTGCTGTTTCAAAACCAGTAAAACTTAAATCATAGTTGCACTCTTCTAAAAGTTTGAACTCAGAGTGTAATAGTTCAAAATCCCACTTACTAAGCTCTGCAGTTTTATTATCTACAATTCTAAAAGCTTTTTTTTGTTGTTTAGATAAGTGAGAATAGTGAATGCACGGAACGGTTTCTAATCCCATTTTTAGGGCAGCCTCTGCTCGCGCCTGGCCGTTAATGACTAAATAATTTTCATCAATAGTAATCGGGATAAGAAATCCAAATTCATTGATACTTTCAATGATTTTTGAAATTTGTTCTTTAGAATGAATTCGTGGATTTTTAGAATAAAATTTTAATTTAGATGGCTCTAAATATTTAATATTTGCATTGATCACAATAACCTCCTGAGCATGCGTACTGACCCACGCGAAAACCATTTTCACGTTCTAGGTAAGTAGGCTGCCAGACGGCTATCTATCGGTGTCTGAGTGCCTAACAAATTAGCAATAAAATCTTGCTAATATTTGACTAAGCATTCCATAGCTTAAGGATTCTAGTCAAGCAAAAAATACAAAAAATATTAAATAAAATAACGATTATACTTATTCTTTGTCAAGTACTTAGCCCTTATTGACTGGACTTCACTACCAATAGAAGCGTGTATGTATTGAGCAAGAAATAAGGACTTACACATGAATGAACATGGCGAAGAAATTACTGATTTAAATTTAGAAGAATTAAGAATTAAATGGTCCCAATTTTGGGGTAAAAAGCCTCACGGTACTATGGGTAGAAGCATGATGATTGAGAGCATCAAGTTTAAAAAATGGGAACAAAAAACAGGTGGCTTGAATGTTCAACAAGAAACGCGATTAGATAATCTTATAAAGATTTATAAATGCACACCAGATTACTTTGATAAAAATAAAAACCTCAAGCCAGGCTCTCGGCTCGTACGCACATGGAAAGGTAAAAAATATTGTGTGACGATAAAACTTAATGGCTACGAATACGAAGGAAACACTTATAGCAGTCTTTCCAAGATTGCTAACACCATCACAGGATCTCGTTGGAATGGATGGTTATTCTTTGGTTTAAATAAGGCCAATTCTTTATGAGTAAAGTTTGCGCTATATACACCCGAAAATCGACAGACGAACGTCTAGATATGGAATTCAATACGCTAGATGCACAACGTGAGGCGTGCGAGGCATATATTGCCAGTCAACGCTCAGAAGGCTGGCTAACAGCAGAAACAAAATACAGTGACGGTGGGTTTTCAGGAGGAAACATTGAGCGCCCTGCTCTTTCACAATTATTAGGAGATATCAAAGCAGGTAAGATTAATATTATCGTTGTATATAAAATTGACCGCCTTACACGCTCACTATCTGATTTTGCAAAACTAGTAGATGTGTTTGATGAGTATGGAGTTACTTTCGTAAGTATTACACAGAGCTTTAACACTACAACATCAATGGGACGACTAACACTCAATGTACTTCTCTCATTCGCACAGTTCGAGCGCGAAGTCACAAGTGAACGGATACGCGATAAAATAGCCGCCTCTAAAGCCAAAGGTATGTGGCAGGGAGGAAGAGCACCCTTTGGCTATGATATAGGTGACAGACGTCTTGTGGCAAACGCTAACGATGTGCCAGAACTTAACCGTATTTTTGAATTATACTTGGAACTAAATAGTGTTAACGAACTGGAAATAGAACTAAAGAAACTAAAAATCAAAAGTCGCGTACGTTTTTCAAAACGTGGCGGTGAATATGGTGGCGCATATTTCAGCAGAGGTGCGATCTACAATCTTTTGCAAAACCCCGTTTATATCGGAAAGATTTCCCACAAGGGTGAAATTCACGAAGGTTTACATGATGCAATTATCTCAAAAGAATTATGGGATGCTGTGCAGAAAAAAATAAAAGAACAGGCAAAATGTCCAAAAGGATTGCTCGGCACAAAACACCGCAATCTATTAACTAGCCGTTTGTTTGATGAGAGTGGTGACAAATACAGTCCTGTCTACACAAACCACAAGAACAAGCAAAGATATAGGTACTATCTCAATAAAGAGCTCGCACTAGACAAGACACACCCTCGATATTCAAGAGCACGTTTTCCAGCACATGAAATAGAGAAGATAGTCGAAAAGGCATTACGCAAAAAACTTCCCAGTTTTGTTCTAGAACCTGAGGGGGCTGATTTTGAATATTTGATGAAGCATCAAGATATAATCCCTACTTATAATTTAGTACGTGCACTCGTAGAAAAAGTAGTTGTACATCATGATGAGTTGATTCTTCATGTAAGGCCTTCCGAGTTAGAAAAAATAGCCCAAGAATATCTAAGTATTGTTTTGATTTGTAATTCAGCAGAAGTTTTCATAAATGTTCCATACAGGTCAGAGAAAGCACAAGATGGTGCAATACTTATTCAATCAGAGAGTAAAGATATTTTTGATCTACCACCAAAAATCCTTAAAAAATTGATACAAGGTGTTCTCTGGCGAGATGAACACTTTAATGGTATAGCTATTAAAGCAATCGCACGCCGTGAAAGGTGTTCTCACGACTATGTAAGCTCAGCAATATTCAAGAGTTTTGAGATATTGCAAAATGCCGCTTAATCCCTGTTAATTGGCCTAAAATTCCCTGTTAATTTTTCAATAAAATAGTCAAACTCTATATATTCTCTAATGTTGCTCTAAATATAGTTTAGAAAAAAACTAAAAATTCCCTGTTAATTCCCTGTTAAACAGGGAATTCTTTAACCGACACGCGGAAATTTTACCGTTTGAGAAAAATGATGAGAAATTAGCCAGAATTAGAATTCTCTGTGCGTGTCGAAAGATGCCACTTCTCTAACACGCGCGGAAAGCCGGGCATCACAGGCTAAATTCTCTAAAACTGATGGTTTGTAAGACTGAATGGCAGGGGCAGAAGGACTTGAACCCTCGACCTACGGTTTTGGAGACCGTCGCTCTACCAGCTGAGCTATACCCCTTCAAAGATTCACGTTATTCCTGACATCAAGGAAGTGGCTGGGGTGGGAGGATTCGAACCTCCGCATGCCGATACCAAAAACCGGTGCCTTACCGCTTGGCTACACCCCAATACACGCGATTAAACGAGAAAATATACAAGCTATTCCAAAAAGGCAAGTCCCAAGTCAGATTTTAACGCTTAATTCTTAAGCAAATATAAAAACTAAAGGTCTTACGTCTAAATTATACCTTTTATTAACATATTACCTATATTGTTTTACATAGACAAGCTAGAGGGGTTTATTATGTCTGAATTAATAAGTTTGCTATATCCATTGGTTGCAGTCACAACTGTCTTAGGCTACTTGCCTCAAATCCATAAACTCCTTGTTGCAACACGCCGCCCACAAAATGTTTCTTTAACATCTTGGGTCATATGGACATTTTCAGGACTTATAAGCTTTGCATATGGCGTTGCTGTACTTCAAGACTTTATGTTTGCTTTAACCGCTGGATTAAATGCTGCCTTTATAACAATTACTGCGTGTCTAATCGCGTATAATAATTATATTCGTTTCGAGGATAAGGATGATCTCAAAGAGAAAATTTTGAATGCTTTGCCTAACGTAGATGTTGAAATCTCAAATTGCAGATAAATTGGCAACATCATCTTTGTCCAAAAGAATACTGTAGAGTTGCCTTAACTCTTTAAAAGCTTTACATTTTCTATCATGGAAAATGATGCTCAAAATATTAGTGGTGGCCTTACCCTTGCGCTCGATAAAGTACAAAAATGGAGTGCTGACTTCTATCTTATGCTCCCCAATATTTTTGCTGGCCTAATAATCCTTATTCTTTTTGGGATTATTGCCTATGCCCTCAAACGAAGTGTAGATGCGTATTTCCAGAGAAAAGATCGCATAGACCTAGGCAGGCTACTCGCAGATCTTGCCTTCTGGGCTTTTCTGATTTTTGGTTGCCTTGTGGCGCTAACTATAGTGACCCCCTCCCTTAAACCAGTTGATTTAATCTCTGGACTTGGGCTTGGCTCTCTTGCAATTGGTTTTGCATTCAAAGATATCTTACAAAACTGGCTTGCAGGTTTACTTATACTGTTAAGGTTGCCCTTTAGACGTGGCGACCAGATATCTCTGTCTAGTGAAATAGAAGGCACTGTTGTGCGCATAGAGCCTCGCGCTACCATTATTAGGACATATGATGGTAAGGATATTGTTGTTCCAAACACTAAAATATATACGAGCGAGGTTACAATACAAACATCGCAGCCCAAGCGTCGTATCCAAATGGATATTACGGTCGGATATGATTACGATATTGATTTCATAAGAGACATCATCATGGCGGCACTTAAGCCTATCGAGGAAATTGAGGATGACCCTGCACCACAAGTTCTATGCTGGGAACTTGGCTCAACGTCATTAGGCATGAGAATTAGGTGGTGGATAGATTCAGAGCGTTCCCAAGAAGTCATATCCCGTGCTCGTGCTGTCCAAGCAATTAAGGAAGCCTTCCAAACTAATGATATTGACCCAACAGATCCCGATCTGGTTTACACACTGGACGCTCATTCTGCGGATGATCCAGATGGTGACGGCAAACCCAAACCAGCAAGTACGAAAAAGAACGCTCCAAAGTCCTCTCCTCCACCCCCAACTTTTGAGATGGGAGCAGAGGATCCAGAAACTTACACGCGTAAGTCGGATGACAAAAGCTCCACTCTTTTAAGTGACGATGAATTAAAGTAATTTTTTCTTGTCAAGCTAGGCTCAGCAAATCATAGTCAGCAAAACATTAAGTCAATAAACGGATAATTTTATGAAATTTACACTTTCCTGGTTGAAAGACCATTTAGAAACAACAGCAACACTTAAAGAAATCACAGAAACTCTGACCGCAATAGGTCTTGAGGTCGAAGAAGTTATTGACCAATCAAAGGCGTTCGCGCCCTTTAAAGTTGCCTATGTTGAAAGTGCAGAAAAACACCCAGACGCTGATCGTCTAAAAGTTTGTAAAGTAAATACTGGTGAAGAAGTTATTCAGGTCGTCTGTGGTGCACCAAATGCACGCGCAGGCATGAAGGCGATTTTCGCACCTGTTGGTTCCTACATTCCAGGGCTAGATGTCGAATTGAAAAAAGGAAATATCCGTGGCCAAGATTCTTGTGGCATGCTGGTTTCCGAACGCGAAATGTGCCTTTCCGAGGAACATGACGGCATTATAGATTTGCCAGACGACGCCGAAATTGGAACACCGATGGCGCAAATTTTTGGGCTTGATGATCCTGTAATTGATATCGCTATTACGCCCAACCGTGCAGATTGCACAGGTGTTCGTGGTATTGCGCGTGATTTGGTTGTGGCTGGTCTTGGAACGCTTAAACCTCTTAATACTAAAGACATCAAAGGTGCGTTCAAATCTCCTGTCGATATAAAATTGAAATTCGAAAAAGACACTCAAGACGCATGTCCGCATTTTCTTGGCCGTGCAATCAAAGGCGTTAAAAATGGCCCATCACCTGCATGGATGCAAAAAAGATTAAAGGCAATTGGCCTGCGCCCTATTTCAGCACTCGTGGATATTACCAATTATCTTTCTTACGATTTATGTCGCCCTTTACATGTGTTCGATATAGCCAAATTAAAAGGTGACATCCATGTGCGTCTCTCCGAAAAAGGTGAAAAACTTGAGGCATTAGACGAAAAAACTTACACACTTGATGAGGGCATGACAGTTGTTTGTGACGAGAGTGGTGTTATCGGACTTGGTGGTGTTATGGGTGGTAATTCAACAGGCTGCACAGATAGCACAACAGATGTGTATATCGAATGCGCCTATTTTGACCCGATGAGAACCGCACGCACTGGGCGTGCCTTGGGTATTAATAGTGATGCAAGATATCGCTTTGAGCGTGGAATTGACCCTGCATTTACCAAAGATGGTATGGAGGTGGCAACAGCACTCGTCCTTGAATTATGTGGTGGTGAAGCAAGCGAAGTTGTGACTGCTGGAGAACCCATTTCATGGCAACGTCAGATTGATTATAACCCTGCTCGTCCCAAAGAATTATTAGGCGTTGATATAGAGTCCAAAGAACAACAGCGCATTCTCGAGGCTTTGGGTTTTGAAGCCATAGACAACAATAACAAATGGAGCATTCAGCCTCCATCATGGAGAGGCGATGTCGAAGGTCAGGCAGATATCGTTGAAGAAATTGGTCGCATTAATGGCTATGACTCTATTCCAACCACTAGCCTACCAAGACAAAATATACGCCACGACAACTCAATCGAGACAGAGACTTTTAAGAAAGGTCGTCTGGCTCGCGCTTCTTTATCCGCACTTGGCTACCGTGAATGTATTACGTGGTCATTTATGAACGAGAAAATGGCGGGACTTTTTGGAGCCAATGAAAACCAGCATAAAGACAGTCTTCAGCTTTTAAATCCCATTAGTTCCGAGATGTCGCAAATGCGCCCATCTATTCTGCCAAACCTTATCGAAGCCGCACATAAAAATGATGCACGCGGTCAATCGAGCGGTAGACTTTTTGAGGTTGGGCCTGTTTTTCAATCCACTAAATCAGATGGTTTTAGAGTATGCGCCAGTGGAATTGTCTATGGCGATGCTCAATCCAAACATTGGACAGAGGACACCAAAGAGCGCAAAACTGATATGTTTGATGCCAAGCGGGATATTTTGACGGCGCTAGAAGCCTGCGGTTGTCCTGTTGGAAATTTACAGGTCACAAGAGATGCGCCTGACTATTATCATCCGGGTCGCTCGGCTGCGTTAAGACTTGGGCCGAATGTTATTGGTTACTTTGGTGAAGTTCATCCTGCTATTTTGCAAGAAATTGATACAGATTTGAAAGTTTCTGGCTTTGAATTTTTCATGGATGCCATACCTGTTTCTAAAAAGAAAGGCACAGCTCGCGCCCCTCTTAACTTGTCATCTTTCCAATCTGTAAAGCGTGATTTCGCATTTATCGTTGATAATGATGTGGATGCGGACTCACTCGTGCGTGCCGCAAAATCCGTCGATAAAAAGCTTATCTTGGATGCAGAAATTTTTGATGTTTATAGTGGCAAGGGCGTAGAAGATGGTAAAAAGTCTTTGGCCTTATCGGTCATTCTACAGCCCGAAGACGCAACACTTACCGACAGTGACATTGAAGGCATTAGTAAAAAGATTATTGAGGCTATTAGCACAAAAACCAATGGAAAGTTACGCGCCTAACTAGATACTATTCTTGAGAATTGAATAAGTAAGATCGATCCTAAAATTACTAAACTCGATATTATGCGTTTTTGCGCCATTGGCTCTTTCAAAATGAATAAACCTACAAGCGTCACAGCAACAATTGATAAGTTACTGATCGGTACGACATAAAGTACTTTAAGTGAGTACATAACCAGCAAGATTGCTGCATACCCAATATTATCCATTAGAGCCGAACCTATAATCTGCTTCCATTCTTTTTTAACAAGCGCAACTGTTTTACTTTTATACTTTGCAACAGCATAAAGCATAACAGGAAACCCCAATACCATTGCATAAACGATATAGGTAAACGGGTTGGCGCTTTGTCGCGTGCCATAAATATCAAGACTGAATTGTATTGCAGAAACAAGACCAGCAATTACAATATAAAAAATCGGCATATACTCATCACGGTGAAGCATCTTACGCCAATTGATTTGCATAAAAATACCAATGGCCACGCCTACTATACCCAACCACTCATAAAGCGTAGCAGACTCGCTAAAGATTAATTTGGCATAGAAAATAACTGCACAAAATTTTACAGCCGAGCTAATAGGAAATACACCGCTCAGATCATTAAATTCGTAAGCTTTAGACATAAAATACAGCATCACATTATAGGTTATGATTGATGCAAACAGCACGGGCCAAAGCTCCCTTTCAAGAACGGGAACTAGTGGTACTAAACACAAAAACCCAATACAGCTGAAGAAATTAATTGCCCCAAAAAGGACAACACGGTTGCCCGACAGTTTGATGAGTGTCGAATAACCTGTCGAACATGCAACTGCTACAAGTATAAGAAGAACGGCTAAAAGGTCAGTCATATAGCTTTGGTTTAAGGTTGGGGAGCCGGGCCACCAATTTCCTCAGCCAAAATATCTTTGCGTGATAATTTCCCAATCATAGTTTTTGGTAAGGGCTTTTCACGGAATTCAATGTGCTTTGGAATTTCCATCGGCGAGATTTTATCTTCAAGGAAAGATCTCAAATCACTTTCCGATACATCACGGCCTTCTTTTAACTTAATCCAAGCCTTAACCGCCTCACCTCTTCTGTCATCTGGAATACCTGCAACAATACATTCTTCAACAGATGGGTGCATGTAAATTGCTTCTTCAACATTGCGTGGATAGACGTTATACCCGTTGGTAATAATCATGTCTTTGATACGGTCCACGATATAGAAGTAACCTTCTTCATCCATTGTTGCCACATCACCTGTACGCAAATACCCGTCCTTATAGAAGGTTTCTTCTGTAGCTTGTTTGTTATTCCAATAGCCCTTCATAACCTGAGGTCCCTTGGCACATAACTCACCACGCTCGCCTTGTTTGACTGACTTACCAGTTTCAGGATCGCGTAAATCAATATCTGTTTGAGGCAGCGGTTGTCCAATTGAACCAGCGCGGTTGTCACCCATCACAGGATTAACACATAGAACTGGCGATGTTTCCGTTAGACCGTACCCCTCAACCAGCGAGCAGCCAGTCTTTTCTTCGAATTCCTTTTTCACCTCAACAGGTAAAGGCGCACCTCCCGACACACATACGCGAAGTGACTTTAGGTCATATTTTGTAATATCTTTAAAGTTATTGATTGCGGTGTAAATGGCAGGTACCGCAGGAAACATCGTAGGTTTTTCCTTGTCAATTATCTTGATGGTTTGATCAAGTTCGAACCTAGGCGTTGCTATAATCTCTGCTGCAAATTTAATTCCTAAATTTAGTGCTGCTGTCATAGAGAAAACATGGAAAAATGGAATAACAGCCAACATTTTTTCTGAACCTGCATTTGCATTTGGCATAGCCATTGAAGCCTGAACTGCATTGGCGTATATATTTTTGTGCGTCAACATTGCTCCCTTAGGCACGCCTGTTGTTCCACCTGTGTATTGAAGCAAAGCGACATCATTATCGGAATCAATTTCGACCTCGTCCAACTCACCATTATTATTGGTTATCTGCTCAAAACTAACGTGACGGTCATCATTAGGAATTTTAGCTAGTTCCTTACCCTTTAGAAGTTTGAAAAGTATGTTTTTGGGAAAAGGCAGAATTTCATCAAACGGGCAAATGATAAGCTGGTTCAATCTTGTACCAGATAACATTTTCAACATTTTGTCATGCAACATCTTAAGATCAAGAGTTACCATGATATCAGTGTGGCTGTCTTCAATCTGGTGGTTTAGCTCACGCTCACTATAAAGAGGATTAAAATTAACAATCGTTGCACCCGTACGTGAAATAGCGTTGTAAGCAATCAGGAAATATGGGCAATTAGGCAGGAAAAGCCCAATTTTCACACCTTTTCCGGCACCCATTCTCTGCAGGCCTTTTGCCATATGCATGGATAAATCGTCTAATTCCTTCCACGTCCATTTTTTACCTAAAAAATTAAAGGCAGTGTTGTTTGGATAATTACGCGCCGTTTCATCTAAAAGAGTATGTACTGGCTTACTCTCAATTTCTGCATCCCATTTCATATATTCAGGATAATGATTAATCCAGTTTCTCATATGCATCTTTCTCCTCTAAAAATGAAGGGTGCTTAGACTCTTCAAATAAATGATAAAATTTCTGAAATCAGAGTATCATTATTTAATGTGATTACAAATATCCCTAGCATTTAAGAAATTTGATACGCACTCCGTAGTTAAGAAAAAACAAAGTTAGCTCTATACATGCAACTATAGATAGGCCATAATCATACACAGTTACATCTTTCGCCACATGATTTAGGCAGATTTAAATTGAACAGAGAACACCAAACCTCAAACAGAGAAGATAATCTTACGGATGTCTTTTGTGAATTGAAGTGGTTTAACACCGCTAAAGGGTATGGCTTTGTTCGCGCCAACGGCCTCACCGCAGACATTTTCATTCATTCAAGTACACTACAAAGCGACAATCACCCTCTTGTTGGGGAAGGCGCAACTCTGAAATGTACTATTGCCAAAAGCAATAATGGGTATTTCGTAGAAAAAGTTCTTAATGTGATCGAATGTGGAAATACTCCATTTACAAAATCTCCTGATGAAGAAGAACACGGTCAAATCATCACGACTCGCGGCATTGTTAAGTGGTATAAACCCGATCAAGAATTTGGCTTCATTCTTCCCGATGATGGCGTGAAAGATATTTTTGTGCACGCCACTTGTCTCAAAAACTCAGGCTCTAGAAGAGCTTATTTCAGGTCAAATTGTAGAGGTGTCTTATAAAGCTGTCATGAAGGGTCGCGAAGCCTTGAGCGTTACAATAAAAGAAAACCCTTAAAACTGTTCTTTAGGCTCTTCTTTCTTAGAAAATCTATCTCTTATTTTTTGCGGTAAATACAGCGCGCAAGGTGTCACAACTAAGGTTAATATCGTTGCAAATGTTAAGCCAAAAACAATTGCAGATGATAATTGTACCCACCATTGCGTAGATGGTGCCCCCACTGAAATATCCCGTGCGATGAAATCGATATTTACCTGCAAAACCATAGGAATAAGACCCAAGATTGTAGTTGCAGTTGTGAGCAAAACAGGCCGTAGTCGCTGTGCACCTGTTCTAAGCACTGAGGTGAACCTATCCTCTCCACTATTTTTGTTGAGAAACTGATATGTATCAATAAGCACAATATTGTTGTTCACCACAATCCCTGCCAAGGCAATTACACCCACACCCGACATGATAATCCCAAATGGTTGCCCCATAAGAAGCAACCCCACCATCACACCAATCGTGGACATGATAACGGCACTTAAAATCAAAAGGCCATGATAAAAACTATTAAATTGCGTGACTAAAATGACCGCCATTACGAAGAGTGCAATTAAAAAGGCCTTCATGAGGAACTGTTGTGCTGTACGCTGATCTTCATCCTCACCTCTGAATGATATTGAGACACCAGGTGGGATTTCAGAGGCATTTTCTTCGAGCCAGACTTTCATTTCATCAACTAACGCAGTCACATTCAAGCCCTGCTCGACATCCGACTTTACAGAAAGAACGCGCTTCTGTTTTGCTCTATTCACTGTTCCCACAGCAGGGACAGCCTCTCGTTTAACAAAGTTAGTAATAGGAACAAGTCCCTGACTAGTCTCGATTCTCAAAGAATCTAGATAATCTAGAGTTCTCTGATTTAGCGGGTATCGAATAACAATATCAATCTCGTCATCACTTCCATCTGGACGGTATTCGGAAACCTTGAGGCCATTTGTAATAAGGCGCACATATTGTCCAATTAGTGAGAGATCTATGCCAAATTTGGCGGCTTGCGCTCTATCGACGTTAAGTTTCCAAGTAATTCCAGGCAATGGTCTTGTGTCTTCTGCATCTACAAACCCGCCCTTTTCCTCCATAACCGCTCTTATTTTCTCGACAGTTGGACCAAGTAACTCAGGACTAAAAGATGCAACTTCTATTTCTACGGCCTTACCTTGGCCTGGGCCTTCCTCAGCTTTTCGCGCTTCTATTTTTATTCCAGCCAGATCATCGGTGCGATTTCTTATTTCTTTTAAAATATCATCCGCCTTTGGGCGTTTGTCCCAGTCCTCAAATTCGATCTGAATTTGCCCTACAACATCTTCTGCAGTTTCGTCATTGTTATTTCCAACCTGACCAACGGTTGTATAGAAAACATCTATGCCCTCGACATCGAAGATGCGATTTTCAACTTGCGTTAAGATATCTGCTTTCTCGTAAACAGAAAGATTACCCCTTGCATGAACAAGTACACTTGCTACCTCAGGTTCAATATCGGGAAAAAATTCAACACCATTACCCTTGGCTCCATAAAGCATAAAGACGGCTATCAAGAGAACAAATGTCCCTCCAACTACAAACCCCGCATGATTTAAGGCAAAACGAAGCAATGAAATATACTTTCCAGTAAAGCCTTTAATGTCACCAAGGTCTCCATCTTCAGATGCTCTCAACGTCATGTATTGAGGGCTGCTTTTATCTGTTGCTGGTCTACCTAATAAACTTCCCAGCACTGGAATAAAAACAAGAGCCATAAACAAAGATGATGCCAGTACAGCAATAAGTGTAAGCGGCATGTATTTCATAAACTCTCCGACTAGATCAGGCCAAAATAGTAGTGGAGCAAAGGCCGCTAATGTTGTCATTGTAGAAGAGATAATAGGCCAAGACATTCGCCTTGAGGCCTCCATATAGGCATCCTTACGAGAGAGGCCCTCAACCATTTTTCTATCTGCATATTCCACAACAACAACGGTACCATCAACCAGCAAACCTACTGACATGATGAGCGCAAACAGCACAACGACATTTACAGTCAATCCGGTCATGTAGAGAAAGAGAACACCACTTAGAAACGCGCCCGGAACCGAAATCCCTACAAGAGATGCTGCGCGCCACCCCAATGTTGCAATCAGAACAATCATGACCAAAAGAACGGCAGAAATAAGGTTGTTCTGTAAATCGGTAAGCATGTTACGAATATCATTAGACGTATCAAGAATGAACTTTACCTTTACGCCGGCTGGCAGTTTTTCTTGTTCTAACCTGACGACTTCCTTAACAGCTTCGATTGTATCTATAACATTCTCGCCTGTGCGCTTTACAACGTTAAGTCCAATGGCCGATTGTCCATCAATACGCGCAAAGGTATCTGCATCTTTATATGTTTTTTTGATTGTTGCTATATCAGAGAGTTTTATCGTCGAGTCACCTACAGTCAGTACAGGCATAGACATTATGTCTTGAACATTTTCAAACAATCCAGGAACTTCTACGGCAAAACGGCCCGTTCCTGTATCCAGACTACCTGCGGCAACTAACCTATTAGACACAGAGAAAAACGAAAGGATTTCATTACCTTTAAGGCCGTAACTTTCAATCTGTGAGGGATCGAGTATAATTTCAACAAGCTCCTCGCGATCACCTGCAATATTAACCTCAAGTACACTTGGAACAGCCTCTATTTGGTCTTGCAAATGACGCGCAGTATCAATTAATTGACGCTGTGGAATATCCCCATAAAGCATAACAGCCACAACAGGAAATAAACTAAAATTTACTTCTGTGACTTTGGGTTCTGTATCCATACTGTCGGGTAGCTTAGGACGCGCCTGATCCACTGCACGTTGCACATCTTCAATCGCGCGATCTTTATCAAAACCCGCCTGAAATTCGAGCAGAACATACCCACCGCCTTGATAGGCACTAGATTTAATTTCCTTAATGCCTTCAATTGAGGTCATCTCCTGCTCCATAGGGCGCAAAAGGAGTCTCTCGCCATCATCTGGTGAGATACCCTCCAGGGACATTGATACATAGATAATTGGAATATCGATATCAGGGGAAGATTCTTTGGGAATAGCAACGTAGGCGTAAAAGCCTGTCATAATAATAAGGACAAGAACCGATACGACTGTTCGCGTTCGCGCAAATGCCGCGTTAATTATCGGATTGATCATCTGAACCAATCTTGCTTTCGAGATTATCGGATTTTTCTGACGTCTGACTTACACGAACCTTATCACCATTGGTTACAAAATCCTGCCCTCGCACAATAACGGTGGCAGAGGGCCCCAAACCTGTAACCCAGATTTTTTGTCCGTCATTTTGAAGAATACTCAAAGCAACAAAAGAAACGATATTGCCCTCATCAACAACTCTCACTCCAATATCACCTTCTGTATTTAAGACAAGAACAGATGAGGGAAGTTTATGAGCCTGAGTTTCTTTAGCGGGCAATTTTATCTTTGCCGTCATACCCTCTTTGTAAGATAAATCTTCATTTGGAATTTGAATTTCAACAGGGAAGGTTCTGGTTTCACTGTCTGCGCTGACTGCTACGAAACTTACTTTCCCTTGCAATTTGGTATTATCATTGATTGTAATTTCAGCAGATTGACCCAAGGATATGTTTTGCACATCTCTTTCACTTGCAAACATTTCAAACTCCAAAGGGTCAAGATCTACAATTTTTACAAGTGCCTCGCCCACATTCACATAGTCACCCACTTCAACATATTGGCGATCCACAATACCAGAAAAAGGTGCCCTCACATTCACGTCTGCTAATTCCAATTGAGCCGCCTCGAGATTTGCCTTGGCAACCTCAAGCTCTGCACGCATTTCTGCTGAGCGCACCCTTGGTGAAAATCCTTTTTTCTCAAGATTGATGGCAGCATCGTATTCTATTTGTCTTTGACGAACGCGCTCTCTAGCTTGTTTTACATTTGCTTGCCTATCATCTGTATTTAATTCTATGACAAGATCACCTTCCTTGACTTTTTGACCTTTACCATTAGCAATAGTTTTAACTTTAGCTGCAACCTCTGAACTTAAATCAACCATACGAGAAGCTTTGGATTGTCCAGTTATTATAATGTCTGGAACAAAATCTTGCGCAATTGAGGTAACAACTTCGACCGCAAATGGTTCATCTTCTTTTTGGGCTTGTTCACTTTGCAGAGCCTCAGACGAACCCCCATCATCTGATGAAAATATGCCAGAACCTAGCCATAACAGACATAGAACGACAAGCACTCCTGCAATTATATAGGATGATTTGTTCAAAGACTTTCCCCAATTTTATTTCTATCTGCTTAATTTACATCATTTGAGGAATAAAAAAACCCTTCCGCTCTAATATGCGGAAGGGAAAGTCGGCTTAGGAGAAAACTTTAAAAAATTCTTAGGAGGCGTTGGCCATTGATGAGAGAATTTCATCTGCTTCATCACGACGATTTTTGCCTTTACTTTCATTGATATTAATTGATTTGCTACGCACGTTAACGTTGTAAGCAACTTCTGCATGAACATCACAATAAGGAATTCCTGGGGTTGCGTCACCACCACAAAAATGAAAATCGTCATGCTTGGGATCGCCGATAGGCCAGCGACACATTCTGTCTTTAATATCAACCAATTGTGTTGGTGTACCTTGAGCTTTATTCACAGCAGCAGGAACTGGCTTACGCTTTATAGGTGGATGAGCACCGCCAGTAGATTGTGCATTTGCGGCTGATCTTACTGGTTTGCTTTTCTGTGGTTTTGCTCCACTAGAGCGCGCGTCAACAAGCTTGCCCTGAGCGCGCGCACTGTTTTCAGCGTTCTCTTGCTGAACTGTTTTATTTTGTTGAATTGGTGAAACACGTCCAGATAGTTTCATACGGTGCGCCTTACCAATAACTGCGTTACGTGTAAGTCCTCCACCAAGAATATGAGCTATTTCTTTGGCTGTTTTACCTTCACCCCAAAGTCTTTTTAGAAGGTCGACTCTATCATCGGTCCATTTGCTCATATTTTCTTTACTCCCTCGTATTAAGAAATCAGCGGTGTGTATTTTGAAGTCTCCTGA
Organism: uncultured Alphaproteobacteria bacterium; assembly: GCA_963740205.1. GTDB lineage: Bacteria > Pseudomonadota > Alphaproteobacteria > Micavibrionales > Micavibrionaceae > UBA2137. The sequence goes on along the minus strand of CAVUDD010000005.1, from coordinate 551,068 downwards.
CTGTAACAAAGCAGACGAATCAGCGGAAGAATCTCGTGACCTTTATCCACACAGAAAGCAAAGAAAAATTTTTATACGTCAAGCATCCAGCTGGAAAGTAGCTCCCTATCAGTATCCCAGTTCTTTTTCACTTTTACAAAAAGTGATAAGTGAACCTTCTGATCGAGATCCTTCTCCATTGTTTTGCGGGCGGAAGTGCCAATTGCTTTAATTGTTTGCCCACCCTTACCAAGAATAATGGGTTTATGTTTTTCATTTTTGATGAATATCACTTGATTAACAATTAGACACCCATCCCTGTCTTCTATTTTTTCAGTCTGTACAGCAAGGTTGTATGGCAATTCTTGATTAAGACGATTAAACAAAGCCTCTCTCGTCAATTCTGCTGCAAATAATTTGAGTGGCAAATCTGTAACTTGATCTTCTGGAAACAGCCACGGGCTCTCAGGCATTTCCCTTATCATGGCGCGTTTCAAATCCTCAACCCCAGACCCCTTTAATGCCGATATGAAAAAAGTTTCAGCAAAGGCAAAGGCTTCATTGAATTTTTCGGACAAAGCAAGCAATGCCTCTTTTTCCAGCATATCAATTTTATTAAAAGCCAAGAATATGCTCGCACCTTTTGTGAACTCGGGCATATAAAGTTCCTGATTTTTCTTTATCGTTTGAAAAGCGCGATTGGCATCCACAAGATAAACGACCAAATCCGCATCACCTTGCGCCGCAAGAGCTGATTCAACCATTTTTTCTTCAAGCAACTTGCCCTTGGCTTGAAAAAGTCCAGGCGTATCAATCAAAATAACTTGCGTGTCATCCTCAATGAACAATCCTTTTACAGGAAAACGCGTTGTTTGAACCTTCGGTGAAACAATAGAGACGTGCTCGCCTGCAAGAAGGTTTGTTAACGTCGATTTTCCAGCATTGGGCATACCCAATATCGCCACAAATCCGCATTTTGTATCTGATGAAATATTCAAGACTGTCCTGTCTTTAAAGTTGAAAGCATTTTCTTAGCAGCTTTTTTCTCTGCCTCGCGTTTAGAGTTCCCCATAGCCGATACATGAGGAACACCTTCGATTTGTACCTCTATAGTAAATTCAGGCGCGTGGTCGGGGCCTTGTTTCTCAACAACCACATAACGGGGGACACTCATTCCACGCCCTTGAAGCCATTCCTGCAAAGCTGTTTTTGGATCAGCCACAGGCTTTGCCAGTGTTTGCAATCTCTCACCCCAGTTCGCTTGGATATAAGTTCTGCACACATCAAGACCACCATCCAGATACAAAGCACCGAGAACGGACTCAACCACATCGGCAAAGACGCTTTCATTCTCATAAACTGAACCTGTTTTTTCATGCTCGGAAACAATCACAAAGTTGCTCAATCCACTTTCTACAGAAATCTCGGCCAAAGTTTCTTTTCGCACAAGGGCTGATAATCTGCGTGCAAGCGAGCCCTCTTGTTCGTTTTCAAATCTCTTATAAATGTCTTCGGCAACGATTATGCCCAAAACCCTATCCCCTAAAAATTCCAGACGTTCGTAATTGGCGTCGGAGAGGCTTGAATGTGTTAAGGCAAGCCTAAACAACTCCTTGTCCTTGAATTGATAGGATATGCATTCTTCTGCTTTTGTGATGTGGTCTTCGATGTTCATATCAGGAAATTGTTTTGAAAAGCCTGTTATAGCGAATTGTAAATGGCCATTTCCAGACTTCATAGAATTTCGATTTTCCGTTTGTAGAGAAGAAAATAAATTCAGCTCGCCCCACAAAGTTATCGAATGGAACAAAACCAACAGCGTCAGCTACACGGCTATCGCGTGAATTATCACGGTTATCGCCCATCATAAAATACTGTCCCTCTGGGACCGTGAAGATTTGTGTATTGTCCAAAGGATTGGCATCGCCTTCTTCATATATCAAATGTATGCGCCCCTCTGGCAAGGTTTCCGCAAATTCAGATATTTTGATTACGGAGCCATATTCACTTTCATATTCACTAAGGCCTAAATCCTCGCGGTCTGCCAGCTCACCATTTATATAGAGACGACCATTTGTGACTTGGATTTTATCGCCTGGCAAACCAATTACGCGTTTAATGTAATCAATCGAGGTGTCAGTCGGCAGTTTAAAAACAACAACATCACCGCGTTCCGGTTTATCCACCCAGACACGACCATCAAAACCACCTAGACCAAATGGGAATGAATAGCGGCTATAACCATATGAGTATTTAGAAACGAAAAGATAATCACCAACCTTGAGGGTAGGCAACATTGAGCCTGATGGAATGTTAAAAGGCTCGAATAAAAAGGTACGAATAACCAGCGCAAGCAAAACCGCAAAGGTCGCAGTACGCATTAATTCACCCCACTCACCCTTGTCGGACTTCTTATCGTTTTCGTCTGTTACTGGTTTGTCTTTTTTAGCCATTGTTTTTCTTATCCAATTCAGTTGCTTGTGGCAAGGCTTCTATAATAACGAGGGCCTCTGCATAAGGAGGCTCATCTGTCAAAGTTGCATGAATTTTGGGAACCATTCCATTGGGCGTCATCTCCATAAGCCATTTCGCGGCTCCGCCAGTCAATTCAATATAAGGCCTGCCAAATTTATCTTTGCATACACCTATATCTTTTAGGAAGACGCCGTGGGCTATTCCCGAACCTAGAGCCTTGGAAGTTGCTTCCTTGGCTGCAAAGCGCTTGGCATAACTTTGAATACGTTTGCCATTTTCTTTTTGACCCTCGGCCTCATTTTGTTCAATGGCCGTAAAACATCTTTGCGTGAAACGGTCGCCTTGTTCCTCAAAAGTTTTTTCCATGCGTCTAATATCAACGATATCTTTTCCTATGCCCAATATCATTCATTCACCTTTGGTTCGGTAATCGTCATGGCTGCCTTGTGTGCGCGAGAAACTTTTAATTTGCGGCGCGCTTGGCGTGCATTTTCTATCATACCGTAAAACAACCAGTAAAATGGCAACCAGAATAATAATGCACAAATATAACCACCCGCAGCCCAAGGCACCATAAGACGACCAGGATGCTCCAACATCAAAGCCCAAATCGCTTTTAAATCAATAAAAGAAGGCATTTCGTGCATAGCCTCTATGCCAGTAAAGGAAAAAACGAAATTACCCATTTGATAGGCCATGAACCAGATAATAGGAAACGTCCAAGGATTGCCAAAGGCCGTACCAACAAGTGCCGCAGTTTTGTTAAAGCCAAAAATAAATGAAAATAAAAGCGCCTGAAAAATGTGCGTTCCAGGCAAAGGCAAGAAAGAGATAACCGCACCCGTCGCCAAACCTCCGGCCAAAGAATGAATGCTTTCTGTTAATCGTCCAAGGCGATGATTTGCATATACCCATGTCCGCTTCCACCCCATTTTAGGCCAGAGCGCATCACGCGCCTTACCAAGCAGAGATTTTGGGATACGCCTTTTAAACATCTGACCTATCGATTTCCTTTCCTACTTATCTTCCGCGAGCACGCTCAACTTCTACGACTATTGAGGTTGCCCGCAAGGCTGCGACAATATTATTCAAATGCGTAGTATCAGTTATATAAACGTCAAGCAACATGTCCCAGAAATCAGGCGAACGATTGGTGATTTTAAGGTTGGTAATGTTGCCACCATTCTTACCGATAACTGTTGAGAGAGTTCCCAATGCACCCGGCTGATTTGTAATGGTTAACGTCAACCTACCTACATGCGTTTCTTCGCCTTCGTTATCGTCCCCCCATGACACATCAAGCCAACGCTCTGGCGTGTCTGCGAATTGTTCAAGAGTTTCACAATCGATTGTGTGAATGGTAACGCCTTTACCCGTTGTCACAATACCAACAATTCTGTCACCTGGTATAGGGTGACAACAGCGTGCAAAGTGCATGGCCATACCAGGGATAAGCCCCTTAATAGGCATAGGTTTGTCGGTTTTCTTTTTCTTGCTAACAATTGAATGCTCATCTGCCTCCTCCAAGGGACGCGAGGGCATCTCGGATTTATGACCCGGAAATATAGCCTTGAAAACGTCCCGCGCGACAAAATTTCCAGAACCAATACCTGCAAAAACATCATCAATATTTTCCGCGCCCTTGAATTGACCAACAACGCCTTTGACGCCTTTTTCAGCAAATTCGTACCCTTCGGCCTTATAGACCTTTTGCAACATTGCTTTCCCAAGTGACATATATTCGTCACGTTGTTGCTGTCTGATGTAACGGCGAATATGGGATTTGGCCTTACCTGTGACAACAAACCGTTCCCATGCTGGTGAAGGCACACCAGTCTTAGAGGTAATAATATCAACCTGATCACCATTGGATATTTTTGTGGAAAGAGGCACAATTCGCCCATTCAATTTTGCGCCCACACAGCGTGATCCAACACCAGAGTGAACCGCATAGGCAAAATCAATTGGTGTTGCACCCATGGGCAATTCAATCAAATCACCCTTTGGTGTAAATCCATAAACACGGTCTTGGAATAACTCAAGTTTTGTATTCTCAAGGAAATCTTCGGGGCGCGTGTCTTGCTCGATAATATCCAGCAACTCGCGCATCCATCGATATTTCTTAGCCTCATTAAGTGTGGCTCCCATATCGTTTTGCTTGTATGCCCAATGCGCCGCCACACCAAGGTCTGCCTCCTCGTGCATATCTCCTGTTCGGATTTGTATCTCAATACGTTGCGAGTAAGGACCAATGACCGTTGTATGGATGGATCGATAGCCGTTGGATTTCGGTGTCGAAATGAAATCCTTAAAACGTCCCGGAACGGTTGGGTATTTTGAGTGTAAAATACCGAGTGCGTGATAGCACTCTTCGACATTATTCACCACAATACGGAACGCCATAATATCAGAGAGCTGTTCAAACGACACATTTTTGCGCTGCATTTTACGCCAGATGGAATAGCCTGTTTTTTCGCGCCCTGTAATTTTTGCCTCAATTTTGACTTCGCTCATTATGGACTCAAGTTCCGTAATGACTTTATCAACGATATCTGTGCCTTCTTTGCGTAAATAAGAAAGACGATTGTTAATACTCTCACGCGCCTCTGGGTTCATGTACGAAAAAGCCATATCCTCAAGCTCACTCTTGAGCTTGTGAATACCAATACGCTCTGCCAAAGGCACAAAAATATCCAAGGTTTCGCGCGCAATGCGTTGGCGTTTTTCTGGCTTACTGATGTGATGAAGGGTCCGCATGTTGTGCGTACGGTCGGCAAGCTTTACCAACAAAACGCGGATATCTTCCGACATTGCCAGAACAAGCTTCCTGAAATTCTCTGCCTGCTTGCCCTCAACGGTTTGGCTCTCGATACGTGTTAATTTACTGACGCCGTTCACAAGATTGGCAACTTCCTCACCAAACTGCTTGGTCACATCCTCAAGTGTGGCCTCGGTGTCCTCAACTGTGTCATGCAATATGGCGGTGATAATGGTTGCGGGGTCCATCCGCATATCGGCAAGAATACCTGCAACTTCCATCGGATGTGTGTAATAAGGCTCGCCCGAGGAACGCACCTGTCCCTCATGCATTTTCTTGGCGTATTCATACGCCTTTTCAATCTGGCTTATATCCGCATCGGGCTTGTATGCGACAACCTGATCTACGAGCTCTTTACATTCTGGGTGCATAAATGACTTTTCTATTCGAATTCTGTCCCACTAAAATGATACACATGGGCACGTAAGACAAGCTTTTCTCACAAAAAAAGGGCTTAACAAAGCCCTTTAATTTTTATGTCAGTGGCAATAACGATTTATTCGCTAGTTACTCCTGCCAAATCTTCAAGTGAAGGTGTCTCATCATCACTGTCATCATCCATATCAGCATCAGCATTTCTCGAAGTCATTGTGCTCCACTCGGCTTCGCCATCCATAAGGTCAATCACAGGGGCATCCTCTTCTTCCTCGGCAAACAAAATGCGTTGGTGAGAACGGATAAGGTCTTCTTTAAGGTCTTCTTTGGAAACAGTGTTATCTGCAATCTCGCGCAATGCCACAACAGTGTTCTTGTCATTGTCACGGTCAATCGTCAAAGGGCTACCTGAACCAATTTTACGTGCGCGTTGTGATGTCAACATCACAAGCTCAAAACGGTTAGGAACTTCTTCAATACAATCTTCAACGGTAACGCGTGCCATGGGGCTTTCTCCAAAATTTTAGTGTTCAAAGGGTTTATAGACTAGGCAACACATGAAAATCAAGGGGTTTTATTTATCTTTAGCAAACAAAACTAGTACACATCTTATCAGATGATACTTAACATAACTATCTTGCCGAGCGCATAAAATAGCTCTAGTTTAGCTTCTACTTATTCATGTCAATTACATCCCGTTGGTGAAATGTCCAAGAAACAAATTCTCTCCTCTCTTTTGAAAACCCTAGATGTCAAGGCAACCTCGCCTTTGGGAAAGTTTGCCACAAGCTTTGTAAAGGGATGTGAGTCGCAAGCTCATATCGAGGAAATGGACATCGACCTTTTGGCCGATGCGACAAGAACCCATTTCGCATTAGCAAAGAAACATAATGGCAAAACCCCGCCATTTCTGTCGAAAATTTTAAAAAGGATGATAATAAGGTTGCTGGTACGGTCATTGATATCGTCTCAAGCGATATGTCATTTATTGTCGACTCTATTACCGCGGAGTTGGCGGAGCGTGATTATACGATTGAATCGATGATACATCCCCTCACCGATGACAAAGTATCTCATATCCATATCCATCTTGAGAACACACTTGCCAAGGCCGAGCAGACAAAGCTTGTCCAGCGCTTCAAACATATTTTAAAAGATATTGCCCTTGCCAACCAAGATTTTGGCATGATGAAACGCCTGTTGCGTCAATGTCAAAATTCATTGAGCTATGCACCCGCAAGCCAATATCCAGATATAGAAATTGAGGAAAGCCTCGAATTCCTTGAATATCTATATCAAGACAACTTTACACTTCTTGGCTACCGCGAATTTACCTTTAAAGAAAAAGACGGCAAAACCGCCTCAAGAACGGTCTCCAATTCATCGCTTGGGCTTTTGAAAAACGAGAGACAACCAATCTTTATCAATAAGAAGGATATCTCCCTTCCCGATCACCTTCAGAAAAAACGCAAAAGCCTGCCCGCTGTTTATATTTCAAAGGTTAACCGTTCCTCTACTGTTCACAGAAACGTGCCCCTTGATTGCATAGCCATTAAACTTTTCAATAAAGATGGAAGTCTTAAGGGAGAAGGTATTTTTATTGGCCTATTTACGTCTGTTACCTATAACCGTAGCCTGCGCAGTATTCCTTATTTACGCCTTAAAGCCGATGTTGTTCTTGCAAAATCAGGTTACAAGCCTGGGACGCATGATTATCGTTCTTTGCGTCACATACTTGAGAAATATCCGCGCGATGAATTGTTCCAAATTGAAATCGATCAGTTAACCGATTTTGCCCGCGACATTATGAAACTCTACGAGCACCGCAAGGTTGCTTTGTTTGTACGTAAAGATTTGTTTGCGCGTTATGTGTCGTGTCTTGTGTACGTCCCAAGAGACAGGTTCGAGACAAGATTACGCCTGAAATTTAAGGAAATTTTGGAAGATACTTTTAAGGGCGAGGTTTTGAATTATCACCTCACTATTGATGACTCACCTTTAGCGCGCGTGCTTTACACAATCAATATCGAGCCATTTAAGCCATTACGCTATAATCACGATAAGGTTGAAAATGCATTGCGTGAGGCCGCACAAAGCTGGTCGATGCAATTATTTGACGAGGTTCTTTCCATTACATCCGACGACTCCCATGCCTTGGATATTAGGGAGAAATACGGACGTGCTTTTGGGAATGACTATCAGGCTGCGAATTCCCTTAACCGGACTTATGAGGATATCCTCAAACTTGAAGAATTAAATGAAGATAAAGATCTTACATTTGATTTAATTATTCCAGAGGATAAGAAAAGTGGTGATATTCGCCTCAATGCCTATCACGCTGAGACACCCCTAACATTGTCACGTATTTTTCCCGTTCTTGAGAATATGGGATTGCAGGTCGATAGTGAATTACCATCTAAAGTCACCTTGAACGATGGTAAGGTTTTCTGGATGCATAGCTTTGATATGCGCTTTGAAAACACAGAAAACCTGCCCAGCGATTACAGTGAAATCAAACCTCTGTTTGAAGAAGCACTTGTTCAAGTTTTGAATGGTCAATACGAAGATGACCGATTTAACCAATTAATATTAAAGGCGGGAATGCCGTCACGCGACATTGCATTATTGCGTGGTTATTTACGCTACATCCGTCAAACAAAATTCCCTTTCTCAAAAACCTACACAGAAAACGTGCTTGCAAAATTCCCGTGCATATCGCAACTACTTCGGGACTTATTCTATGCGCGTAATAATCCTAAAATTTCAGCCTCTGACAGAGATGAACAAACAAAAGACATCCAGAAGAAATTTAACCGCGAAATGCAAAAGGTTAGCTCTTTCGACCATGACCAAATTTTGCGCCTGTTCCAAACAGTTATTGAAAACACGCTTCGTACCAATTTCTTTCAAAAGGATACGGACGGAAACGCCAAGAACTATATCTCTTTCAAACTTGAAAGTGCCAAGATTACCAGCCTTCCAAAACCGCACCCTTACCGCGAGATTTTTGTCTATTCACGCAGAACCGAGGGTATCCATTTGCGTGGTGACGTGATTGCACGCGGCGGTATTCGTTGGTCAGACAGACATGAAGATTTCCGCACAGAAGTTTTGGGACTGATGAAGGCGCAGCAAGTAAAAAACGCCATCATTGTACCTATGGGTGCAAAGGGTGGATTCATTGTGAAAAATCCGCCATCTGGCAACGACCGCAAGGCGCAATATGATGAGGGTGTAGAGTGTTACAAAATATTCATTTCAGGACTTTTGGACATCACCGATAATTATAAAGGTTCAAAAGTTGTGCGTCCAAAAGATGTGGTTTGTCATGACGATGTTGATCCTTATTTGGTGGTTGCAGCCGACAAGGGAACAGCCAGCTTTTCAGATATCGCTAATAAAATGTCTGAGAAATACGGTTTCTGGCTCAAAGATGCTTTTGCCTCTGGTGGGTCTGCTGGTTATGACCACAAGGAGATGGGTATTACCGCACGAGGTGCTTGGGAATCTGTAAAACGTCATTTCCGTGAGATGGATTTCGATACACAATCACAGGACTTTGATGTCATCGGCGTTGGTGATATGGGGGGTGACGTGTTTGGTAACGGGATGTTGTTATCCGAGCATATCCGCCTCATTGGTGCATTTAACCATCTGCATATTTTCTGTGACCCTAATCCCGATGTTGCCAAAAGCTTTAAAGAGCGCAAGCGTTTGTTCGAAAACGTTAAAGGATGGGATGAGTATAACGAGAAATTACTTTCCAAGGGTGGACGTATTTTTGAACGCTCGGAAAAATCTTTGAAATTAACTCCCGAAATCAAGGAAGCTTTTGGTATTGAAGAAAGCCAAATTTCACCCAATGATTTGATGCATGCAATGTTAAAGGCCAAAACAGACCTTCTTTGGTTTGGTGGTATCGGCACGTATATTAAAGCATCCAGCGAGAATAATTCAGATGTTGGCGATAAAGCTAATGACTCCATTCGCATAAATGCCAACGAAGTTGGTGCAAAGGTTATTGGTGAGGGTGCCAACCTTGCCATCACTCAAGATGCACGTATTGAATACGCCCAAAATGGTGGACGATTGAATGCGGACTTTATTGATAACTCGGGTGGCGTAGATTCCTCTGATCACGAAGTGAACATCAAAATCCTTCTTAATAAGATTGTCGACAATTCAAGCTCACTCTCTCTTAAGGCAAGAAATAAATTGCTTGAGTCTATGGAAGAAGAAGTCGCCTCGCTTGTCTTACGCAACAATTATCAGCAGGCTCAAGCTATTAGTCTTGTTGAAAAGCGCGCAGTTGAATCTATTGAAGATCATGCCGAATTTATGCGCGACCTTGAAAATGCGGGTAAACTAGATCGCAAAGTCGAGAACTTGCCAAATGATCAAGAATTGCAAAGCCGTGCAGCTCAGGGCAAAGGGTTAACACGCCCAGAACTGGCAATCCTAAGTTGCTATGCCAAAATCACATTGACCAAGGCCTTATTAAAAACAAAATTGCCTGATTTGGAGATTTCCGAAAAATGGGTTTTGTCTTACTTCCCACAGCCATTGCAGGAAAAATACAAGAAAGAAATTTTCAAGCATCGTTTACGTGATGAGATTTTCTGTACTGTGTTGTCGTCCACAATCGTAAACCGTTTAGGCCCTGTGTTTGCACACCGCGTTGCGAAAAGTGCGGGCAAACCAATAGACGAAGTGGTCAAAGCCTTCCTTGTGGTCTTTGATGTCTTTAACCTGCGTAAACTTTGGGATGAGATAGAGGCGCAAGATGGTAAAATGGAGGCTGACCTCCAGCTCGAAGCCTTGCAAAAAATTGCCAACACCACAGAACGTATGATGTTGTGGTTCCTTAATCGCTATCCTAAAGACATCTCTCCACAAAAAGACATAGAGAAATTCAGCCCTCTTGTTGAGGAACTTCAAAACTGTTTGATAAGTGTTCTTCCCGATTACCGTAAGGAACAAATTGATCAAACTATTGCCGATTACGAAGATAGCGGTTTCCCTAAGAAACTAGCGCAGGATTTGGCCTTGTTTTCACCCATGAGTGCAGCTTTCGACATTACTTTGCTTTCACAAAATTCTAAGGTTTCAACTTTGGATGCAGCGCGTGTTTATTACACGATCGGTACTTACTATGATCTGTACTGGTTACGTGCGGAGGCTAAAAAAATGAAAATGGACTCGCCTTGGGAGGCCGAAGCCTTGGAAAAAATAAGGGATAGGCTTTACAGGGCGCAAGCAAGTATCGCTAGAAGTTTCCTTGAAAAGCAAGGCAACAAAAAGGTTTCCATTAGTGAAGACACACTCAACGAGTGGTGTGCGCCTGATGATAATTGCCATTCATCCGAAAGGGTTCGCAAAGAGATTTCAAGCATGAAGAAAAGCGACAACATTACCTTGCCGATGCTATTTGTCGCCGCCGAGAATTTGCGAAGCCTCTACGAATAGAGCTTTAAAAATCCACGCATTTACCGTTATTTTCCCAGTCGCCATAACGCACAGGATCAGGACCTTTGCGCCCACCTATTTCTTTGGGCTTATCCTTGGGCTTTTTATTTTTTTCTGTATCGGTCATGTTTAAATGCATAAACGATTTTAATCTCTTTTGCTACAAAGACTTGCCAGACAAGCGATTGAGAGGTAGTAGTCAGTTTATGAAAGCACATTTACCTGAAACTGATCCTATTGCCACGCGCCGAGCGGCCCTGCAGATTGTATCGACTGTTCTGGACAAAAAACAACCTCTCGACCAAACGTTAGAGCAATCTCACGCATTTAATTCTCTACCAGAGCCACGTGACCGTGCCTTTACGCGTATGATTGCCACAACAACACTCAGGCGATTGGGACAAATTGATGACCTTATTCGTAAGGCGTCGTCCAATCCTGAAAAGGAAATTTCCCCTCCATTGCTCAAGCATATTATTCGTATTGGTGTGACACAGCTTGTCTTCATGGAGGTTCCCGATTACGCAGCTGTAAATACCAGCGTTGATCTTACCGATGAAAATAACTTGTCCAAAACCAAAGGCTTTGCCAATGCGGTTTTAAGAAAAATTGCGCGCGAAGGTCGTGATTGGACTGCGCGACAGGATATCCCGCGCCTCAACACGCCTGAATGGATGTTGCAAAAATGGGTTGAGGATTATGGCCTAAAAACTGCCATTGAAATTGGTCAGGGTAATATGGAAGAACCACCACTTGATTTAACGGTCAAAAGCTCAGAGGACATTGCCTATTGGCAATCCCATCTGCAAGCGGAACTGCTTCCCACTGGCTCACTTCGTGTTCCGAAATCAGGACGCATTGAAGAAATTGCAGGATACGAGTCTGGCGCATGGTGGGTACAAGACGCCGTTGCTGCTCTGCCAGCCAAACTCTTTGGCAACATAGAGGGAAAAGTTATTGCTGATTTATGCGCGGCACCTGGCGGAAAAACAGCACAATTGGCAAGTCAAGGCGCACATGTGATTGCCCTTGATCGCTCTGCACGTCGCCTTGTCCGTTTCCGTGAAAACATTGAACGACTTGGTCTTCAAGACAATGTTACAACCGAGGCAGGAGACGCCAGCGTCTGGAAACCAAAAGAAGGGCTAGACGCCATTTTACTGGATGCCCCTTGTACTGCGTCAGGAACGCTGCGTAAAAGTCCCGATGTGGCATGGATAAAAGATAAAAATGACCTCAGAAGTCTTGCCGATTTACAGGAACGTCTGCTTGATAATGCAGCCACAATGCTCAATGAAAGAGGCATCCTGATTTACTGTACGTGTTCCCTTTTCAAGGACGAAGGTGAACACCAGATAGAGGCCTTCCTTGAGAGGCACAATGATTTTTCTCGTGCGCCTATAACTCCCCCCGAAATTGGTGGATTTTCCGATGCCGTTACCTCACAAGGGGACGTACGTATTTTCCCTTATCACATGGCTTCATTGGGAGGCATGGACGGTTTTTACATTTCAAGATTAGTGAAACGTTAATGGATCAATATACTCTTTTCGCTGTTGCAGCTGTTCTACTTGCAAGTGTTCGATACGGCAGGAAAGTCATTCCAAGGTGAGCCCGCAAAAAATAGTCGTTGTCGGAAGTCCTGGTGCAGGCAAAACGACAATAGCCAACCAACTTTCCAAAGAGTTAAACCTTCCGCATTTTCAGGTCGATCATGTCTCCTTCATGCCTGGGTGGAAACGACGGTCTGATGATGAAATTTTGGATCTGGTCAAAGAGCAACTCAAAGGTCAATCATGGATAAGTGACGGAATATACGTCAAAACTGTACCTTTGCGCATCAAGGATGCCGATTTAATTATATATGTGAAAAGTAACCCCGTTATCTGTGCGTGGCGCGTGACAAAACGCTGGCTCAAAGGTGGTTCATATCAAGCCGAAGGATGCCCCTCTAAAGTCAGTTTTTCGTTTCTTGAATACATTCTATGGATCTATCCGCGCTTTCATAAAAAAGAGATTTTGGGTATGTTGAATGCACAAGACAAGGCATCAGTGCTTTTGGTAAGAAATTATAGCGACATAAATACGGATTTGATAAAAACTTGACCTAAGTAGGGTGTCACCAATAAAGGAAAAACAATGTCAAAACTATGCAAAATCATATTACTTAGCTTCTTCACGGTCTGTTTACTTCCCTCAAACTCAAATGCACAAGATACAGGTATATTCAATGGCTCTAAGCTGACTGTGGGACTTCCCCTTTATGTTGCACATACGGATGATAGAACAGGTAACCGCGACTGGAATGACGGTTGGCTCAATAATGAAGGCATCTTCGCTGATTTAAGCTGGCCTATTTACTCATTCAGTCCCTCCACCACATTACGTGCAGGTGTTACTGGTGGCGTATTCGACAATTCAATATTCAGAACATCGGTATTCCTTGGAGGAATGGCCGAGATTGAAACTTTTGCCACACAAAATCTGTCCTTTAATCTAGGAACATATGCGGGTGGTATTACTGGTTACGAATACAGCCTTAGCCCTGCTGTAGCACCCTACGTCGGAGCAACCTACAGCGTGACAGACAAAATTGACTTGGGATTACGCGGTCTATGGCTTCCTGCCAGAACATTTGCTGGTGGGGACATCGCCGAGGCCGATGCCTATGTCTCAACGCTCACAATTGGAACACGTTTTTAGTTAATTCATCTTTTGACGGCGCGTCCTTTAATCTGTTATAAATAAAGGACTTCACTTGTGATGCACCTAGTGTCACTCTCACGTTCAAATTCTAAGAGACTCATCCAATGACAATTCGTATTGCACCATCAATATTATCAGCCGATTTTGCCGATTTAGGTAAAGAAGTCCGAGCTGTTGATGAGGCTGGGGCAGATTACATTCATATTGATGTCATGGATGGCCATTTTGTACCCAATATTACAATTGGTCCCGATGTCGTCAAAGCCTTACGCCCACATTCAAAAAAGATATTTGATTGTCATTTAATGATTGCTCCTGCTGACCCTTATCTTGAGAATTTTGCAAAGGCTGGTGCAGATATCATCACCATTCACCCAGAGGCAGGTCCTCACCTACATAAATCATTGCAAACCATTCGTGGTCTTGGAAAAAAGGCTGGGGTCTCACTTAATCCGCACACACCCGTTTCCGTGCTCGAAAACTGTATGGATTTAATTGATATGGTTCTTGTGATGACCGTAAATCCAGGCTTTGGTGGACAGAAATTCATTCCCCTGCTCGATAAAATTGCCAAAGTCCGCGAGATGATTACAGCAACAGGTCGCGATATTGATCTTGAAGTTGATGGCGGTATTAACCCTGAAACATCAAAGCTTGTACGCGCAGCTGGTGCCAATGTCCTTGTTGCAGGAAGTGCAACATTTAAAGGTGGGCCCGATGCATATGCCGAAAATATAAAGGCGTTAAGAGGTTAATAAAAGATGTCCCCGCTCAACCTCCCTATAGTCGAGAAATTTCTACACCCTATCAATGAGGGTTTTGTAAAGTTTTCACGTTGGACACGCAGCGCCCATCTTCCAAGCCTCAATCTCAAAAAATACCTATCCCCTAACACATCTCAAGAATTCCAGACACTACAGGTCTGGGCTGGATATCCTTGGCCTGGATCATCTGAAACAGGCGCATGGCTTGTAAGTGGATTAAACCAATACCCTAACGGATTTCAATCAGCAATTAATGCCTTTTGGGCGCCTGTTGATGCACCCGGCAGACATTGTTTCTCATGGCTTGCAGATTTGCGTGCTTGTGGCGGTGACCAACCCAGACAAACAGCACGCTATCTTATTGCTAGCTGGATTGAGAAACATGGACAGAAACAGATTAAACCTGTTTGGAGTACGCACTGCGTTGGGCAACGTTTGAATTCAATTGTTCTTCTTTATGATTTTCACGGCAGTAGCGCCCATGAATCCTATCAGGCACTTATTGGTGATTTGGTATGTAAGCATGCGGATTACCTCTATCGCACTCTTCCCAGTGCGCGCCAAAATAAAGATACGTTAGAGGCGGCAAGTGGATTAATTGTTGCCGCACTCTCTTTAAGCGATAAGAAAGATTGGCTTGAGGCGGGAGAAAAGGCCTTAGCCAAAAATCTGAAACACCAGATTTTGCCAGATGGCGGTCATATATCACGCTCTCCTCAAAAATTGGCAAGAACGCTTAAGCTCTGCCTTGATTTAAAACGCTTTTACAATGAGGCACATAAGCCCTCACCCGAAATATTGCAAAGCACGATTGACCGCATGGGTGACGCCCTTCAGGTCTTTCGCTATACAGACAAAAAACTGGCCTTGTTCCATGGCTCTCAGGAATATGACGCCGCCATGCTTGATTTAATTACCCATCAAACAGGTATAAGACGTAAAGCTTTGCGCAGTCTACCTGACACAAAATTTGAGCGCGTCACACAAGGGCGCACAACTGTTTTATTTGATGCTGGCGCAATTCCCGATTGGCCATACGACAAAGATATTTGCGCCGCGCCGCTAGCCTTTGAAATGACCTACGGCAAAGAACGCATGATTGTGAATTGCGGGTCGCACCCGTTTAGTCCTGAATGGCAAGACGCACTACGAGGTACATCAGCACACAGCACAGTCACCATTGATCACCGTAATGCCGCAGAGATAAGAAAAGATAGTCATATTGGACGTAAGCCCCGTAAGGTAAATGTAAATCGTGTGGACGGGCATGGGCATACTTTGATTGAGGCCGATCATAATGGATATTTCCCTCTTAACGGCATTAATCATGCACGACGTTTATATTTGACCGACAGAGGTCAAGATTTGCGCGGTGAAGATTTATTGACCTGTGACATTGCCCCCGAGACACTTCATCAATACGCCATTCGTTTTCACTTGCACCCACGCGTGAAGGTTTCTCTTGTTAAAGATGGACAAGAAGTCCTTTTAAGATTGCCAAGTGGAACAGGCTGGAGATTTTTACAATCAGGTGGAAATTTGAAATTAGAAGAGAGTATTTATCTTGGTGAAGGCACAACGCCTGTAAAAACCCAGCAGATTGTTGTCGAAGGTCAAGTTGAAGGCGAAGTCACACAAGTCGAGTGGGCGTTTCAACGCGAAGGCAGTTAATTTACCACAAGATAACTTTTCTATTTGTTCTTATTATGTTCTCATGCTAATTTGAACCATGGCAAAATCAAAAACCACTTATGTCTGTCAATCTTGCGGGAACGTTACCAACAAATGGGCTGGTAAATGCGAGGCCTGTAACGAATGGAATTGTATTCACGAAGAAATTATTGAGGCTGGACCTCCCAAGGGTGTAAGTGCCTCGTCCCGCGCCAACGGTAAGGCCGTTTCTTTCTCAACATTAAAGGGAACAGATCAAAAGAAAACCGAACGCATGACAACAGGTATTGCCGAACTTGACCGTGTTACAGGAGGTGGACTTGTTCAGGGTATGGCACTTCTCATTGGTGGCGACCCCGGTATAGGGAAATCAACGATTTTACTCCAAGCTGTTTGCGCACTTGCCAATAAAGGTGTCAATTGTGCCTATATTTCAGGCGAAGAAGCCATTGACCAGATAAGCTTACGCGCCGACAGATTGGGCTTATCAGATGCCCCTGTGAAATTGGCTTCCGCAGGGAATGTATCCGATATTCTAGCGACCATTGAACGGGATAATATTGATCTTGTCGTTATTGATTCCATTCAGACAATGTATGTCGATACAATTGAAAGCGCCCCCGGAACGGTCACGCAGGTCAGAACTGCTGCCCAAGAACTTATCCGCGTAGGAAAACGCAAAGGCATCTGCGTTGTACTTGTAGGGCACGTCACCAAAGAGGGACAATTGGCAGGGCCACGTGTATTAGAGCACATGGTTGATACAGTTTTGTATTTTGAGGGCGAGCGCGGACATCCCTTCCGTATATTGCGTGCTGTTAAAAACCGTTTTGGCCCAACAGATGAAATTGGTGTTTTTGAAATGCTGGAAAGTGGTCTGCAGGAAGTTACTAATCCTTCCGAGATTTTCTTATCTCAACGACAGGAAAATGTATCGGGCAGCGCTGTACTTGCCGCCATTGAAGGTACCAGACCTGTTCTGGTTGAGGTGCAAGCTCTTGTCGCACCTACTACTTTTGCTACACCGCGGCGTGCAGTTGTAGGCTGGGATAGTGGGCGTTTATCCATGATACTAGCCGTTCTTGAGGCGCGTTGCGGGCTTCAATTTGGTGATAATGACGTATATCTCAATATTGCTGGCGGGCTAAGTATTCGTGAACCAGGAGCGGACTTGGCCGTTGCTGCAGCCCTCATTTCAGCACTTACCAACGCGGTCATTCCCGAAGATACCGTTTTTTATGGCGAGGTTGGTTTGGCTGGCGAAATTAGGCCAGTCCTTCAAATGGATTTACGCTATAAAGAGGCCTCAAAGTTAGGTTTTAAAGAGGCATTATGTCCCAAAGCCACACATACAAAACGCTCTATCAATAAAGGTCAAACGGGTACACCACTGACCCATATTGATCAACTTGTACAACGCCTCCAAATGGAGCGGCGCGGTGGCGTAATAAGTATGAATGGGTAAAAATGAACTTTTTGGGAGTTTTGGAGTTTGTTCAACATGGAAACAATTTTAAGACACCCATATATTGCACTTTTCTCATTTCTTCTGGCATTTGGCTTGCATATTAATATTGAAGCCAAGGCGGACGTAGAAGAACTTATGATGAAAGATCTACAAGTCATGACGATTGGCAATACGCCATCAAAAACCTATGATCTTCCTCAATCTACGCCTGTCGCAATAGAAGAAGATATTGAGATTAAAGAAAATATAGAAATCGTTGAAATTGAGAGCGAAGGTTCTGAGCTAGTTAAAGAGTCAATTGACCCAATAACTACAACGAACCAATAAAAAACCCGCTCAAAAGCGGGTTTTTTCTTATAATATTTTATATGATTATATTAGTTAGCTGCAGGGGCTTCTGGAGCAGTTTCTGCGGCTTTCATAGCTTCGTAAGTTTCTGTCAAACCAGCATCAGCGACCTTATCTGCCATGCACGAGTCGTACGCTGTTTCACCTGCAGCAGTGACAAGGTTTTCAGTTTCTTCATTAAATGCTCTTCTAGCAAAATAAGCGTCACGCTCACTCATTCCAGCACGAGGTGAATATTCACCTCTATCATCTTCCGTATTACGCTCAGCCTGATTTTTTTGTCCGCCGCACATTCCTCTGTAAATTGAAGAATCTAAAATAGTTTGAACTCTTTCTTCAGGTGTTCTTGTATCCTCGACTGGAGCAGCAACTTCTTCAGGAGCTGAATTACAGGCTGCTAATGCTAATGCACTTGCCAAAACGATTGATGTACGCATAGTATTTATCCTCTCTTAATTCTTTTTGATACATTCCTATGTAAACAAATTCATCGTTACGTCAAGTTTTTTGTAAAATCGCATGCATTTTTTCCTTGATAGTTAAGACAAAATCCTTATAACAGCGCATACACCCCTCGCCTGTGACTGGTTTGCAGGCTTTGGGCTTTTAGGAAAAAGCCGTTAACCCATGAGGAGATATCGATGGCAATTTATGAAACCGTGTATATTGCACGCCCCGACTTGAGCACTAAGCAAGTCGAAGAACTGACTAAAAAGTTCAGCGACTTATTGACTGCTAATAAAGGCAAAATCTTGAAGACTGAAAATTGGGGTCTTCGTTCTCTTGCCTACAAAATCAACAAAAACAAAAAAGGTCACTATGTTCTGATTGAATCAGAAACAGATGGTCCAACATTGCTTGAAGCCGAGCGCCTAATGCGTATCGAAGAAGATGTCATGCGCTTTATGACTATCAAGCTTGATCAACCTACAACCGATGAGTCCGCCGTTCTTCGTGGCAACGACTCTTCTTACGATAAGAGGGAGGCTGCATAATGGCTGACGATAGAGATCAAAAGAAAACATTTTTCAAGCGTAGCAAATCCTGCCCATTTACTGGCGAGAATGCACCAAACATCGACTGGAAAGATGTTAAATTGTTAGAGCGTTACATTTCCGAGCGTGGAAAAATCATGCCTAGCCGTATCACCAACGTTTCACAAAAGAAACAACGTGAATTGGCAAATGCTATCAAACGCGCACGCTTTATGGCTCTTATGCCTTACGTTCAACTCGAAACAGATAATTCACGCAGACGCTAATCGCGCTGTAGAGAAAGAAAAGGACAAAATCATGTCACAAATTATTCTTTTGGAACGCGTAGATAATCTCGGCGATATGGGTGACGTTGTCACTGTAAAACCTGGATTTGCTCGCAATTTCCTGTTGCCTCAAGGTAAAGCCTTGCGTGCGACAAAAGACAATATTGCTTATTTCGAAGCACAGAAAAAAGATATCGAAGCCGATAGCGCCAACAAAAAGAAAGACGCAGAAGCCGTTGCCAAAAAACTGGACGGCACGAAAGTCTCTCTTATTCGTCAAGCCTCAGAAAGAGGCCAGCTATATGGTTCAGTATCCGCCCGCGATATCGCCGATGCAATCAACGAAAAAGGTTTTTCAATTGAGCGTAATCAGGTGACAATGCTTCAGAACTATAAACTAATTGGTCTGTTTGATGTACCTGTGACTTTGCACCCTGAGGTCAAAGTTTCAATCACAATCAATATTGCTCGCTCGAAAGAAGAAGCTGAAATTCAGCAAAAAACCGGTCGTGCGCTTATTGCTGGTGCTGATGAAGAAGATGCAAAAGACACAAGATCAGAGCAAAAAGAAAAAGTTGAAGAACGCACTGACGATATGAAGCAAGAACTTCTTGACGATACAGCTCTTAAGGCCGATGCAGAGAAAGCACAAGCCGAAGCTGAAGAAGCCGAGAAAGAGCGTCAAAAAGAAGAAGCCAAAGCCAAAAAAGATGCTGAAGCAAAGGCAAAAGCCGATGCACAGAAAGCTGAAGAGGCTGAAGGCTCTGATGATGCTGAAACTTCAGAAGAAAAAACAGAAGACGAAGCTTAATTTCAAAGCTGCTTTACCGAATACCTAAAAAGGCTGGATGTTCTCCAGCCTTTTTTATTGACCTTTTTTCATAAAATGTGTTTATTCTGATTCTGTAATAAAACCTAAGAAAGCCCTGCTTTGACCACACAAAAAAAACATCTACAAAGCGTTCAGGACGGGCTTGTTGTCGAACACCTTTCGAAAAGCTATAAGAAAAAACCTGTCTTACGAGACATGTCTTTTCACGTCAAACCACGAGAAGCTGTAGCTTTGCTAGGTCCAAACGGTGCGGGTAAAACGACTTGCTTTTATATTGTTACGGGTCTTATCAAGGCGGATAGTGGGGCAATAAAGCTTGATGGTATGGATATTACCAACCTCCCGATGTATCAACGCGCACGCCTTGGCATTGGTTATCTCCCACAGGAAGCCTCCATTTTCAGAGGTTTGAACGTTGAGGATAATATTCGTCTCGTCCTACAAGGGCAAGACATGCCTGCCCCTCGCTCAGAGGCGTTACTCGAAGAACTTCTTTCTGAGTTTTCCATTGCTCACCTTCGCAAAACACCTGCTGTTGCCTTATCTGGTGGTGAGCGTCGTCGATGTGAAATTGCCCGCGCACTTGCCGCTCGCCCGCGCTTTATACTTCTCGATGAACCCTTGGCAGGGATTGACCCAATTGCTGTGAATGACATTCGTGAATTAATCGCACAGCTCAAAAACCGTGGTATTGGTGTTTTGATAACAGACCACAACGTGCGTGATACTTTGGACATCGTTGATCGCGCCTATATCTTACATGACGGTGTACAGCTTATGGAGGGTACACCCAAAGACATCGTTGATAATGAAGATGTACGACGTGTCTATCTCGGTGAAGGATTCTCGCTGTAAATCATCTCTTTACGTGTTAAATTAAAGATATGAACAAACCTAAAGGCCCCTACTTAGACCTTAAACAGTCTCTTTCCCAAAATCTGGTAATGAACCAGCAAATGCAACAAGCTGTTAAATTGTTGCAACTCAATAACACCGAACTCACCGAGTTTTTAGAGGAAATGGTTGCCGATAATCCTTTGTTGGAAAAAGATGAAAGCCAGCCAGAGGATAATGATACACCTTCTGCGGATGAGGCTAGGGATTCACTTGAGGATTTTGACGAAGGTTCCTATATGGCGGCCGCGTCTGGAAAAGGTGGTAGTACATCATTCGCCGATTCATCGGATAGCTTTGAAAACACGGTATCAAACGAAAAATCCTTGCGTGAAATTCTTATCGAACAAATCCAAACCAGTTTTTCAGATCAGCGCGATCGTATGGTGGCCACTCTCTTACTAGATTACATAGACGAAGCTGGCTATTTAAGGCAAGACACAGAGGAACTTGCAGAGAAAATTGGTTGTAAGCCTGAGCGCCTGAAAGAGATATTACCTGAACTTAAGGAGTTTGAGCCTACAGGTATTTTTGCAAAAGATTTAGCGGAGTGCCTAGCTATACAGCTTAAGGAGCGTGGAAAATATACGCCTGCCTTTGGTATATTGCTGGATAATCTGAATATGCTTGCCGAGCACGACATAAAAAAACTTGCCGATATTTGCGGTGTCTCTCAGGAAGATGTTCAGAAAATGGCTGCTGAAATACGTACCCTTCAACCTAAGCCAGCGGGAGAGTATGACCACTTTATTTCCCAAACAGTTATACCTGACATATTAATGAAAAAACAACCGCGTGAAGTTGGTGGTGGCTGGCAGGTCGCCCTCAATTCTGAGACATTGCCCCGCGTTCTGGTTAATCAGGAATACTACACCACGGTTTTAAGCAAAGCTGGTAAGGAAGATAAATCTTACCTTCGCGACCAGATGCAAGCAGCAAGCTGGCTTGTACGTTCGCTTGATCAGCGTGCACAAACTATCCTTAAGGTAGCCGCCGAGATCGTTGAAGAGCAAAATGGTTTTTTCCTATACGGCGTCGAATTTTTACGTCCTTTGACCCTTCGGGAAATTGCCGAAAAAATCGAAATGCATGAGAGTACTGTTTCGCGTGTAACCACCAATAAATATATTGGGACCCCGCGCGGTATTTTCGAGCTCAAATATTTCTTTACGTCATCAGTTCCCTCTTCAGGCGGTGGTGATGATGTATCTTCCGAGGCTGTAAAAGCACGTATTAAGTCACTTGTAGATGCAGAGACCCTCGACAATATCTTATCGGATGATGCACTTGTGACACTTCTGAAAGAGAATAACATTGATGTTGCACGCAGAACTGTTGCCAAATATCGTGACGCGCTCAACATTCCATCGTCACCCCAACGCCGCAAAATAAAGAAAAACAAACAGGGTTAAAAACGTTCTACTCTATAGGGTGATGGATCACAAAACGGCTTTTCACCACATATCATCTCAGCCATTAAACGCCCAGATGACGGACCGGCTGTAAGTCCTACATGACCATGACCAAAATTGAACCATAGGCCTTTATGTTTTTTGGACCTGTCAATAACGGGCAAAGAATCCGCAAAGCATGGTCGTGATCCCACCCACGCCTCGCCTTCGCATTCCTCTCCAATATCAAAGAGCTGTCGCGCATAAGGCAAAACCTGTTTAATTTGTTTTGCGTTAATGGGGCTCTCCCGCGAGGCTATCTCCACTCCTGTAGTAATACGCACACCCGTGTCCATTGAAGACAAAAGATACCCTATATCAGCATCAACAATAGCATGGGAAATATTAGCGTCTGTCTGAAAATGTTTATGATAACCGCGCTTCATGAGCATGGGAAACTTATGGTCTAAAGAGTTGAGTAAATCATTTGCCCAAGGGCCAGTACACAAAACTATGTTTTCAGCATGATATAATTTGTCTGGGGTATTAACATCCCATCCACACCTCTGCACTTTGATTTCCGTGACTTCTGCTACTGAAAAATTACCATTGTTTTTCTGAAAATGCTCTACCAAAGCCTCGACAGCCCGGCAAGGGTTCGTATATCTAGAACTCAAAGGAGATAGAACAGCTCGTGAAAAAACAAGATTTATATCTGGCTCTACTTCCTTAAATTCTTCTGCTGTAAGAACATCGTAAGTAACACCAAATCTATCAAAGAAGTGTCTTTCCTCTGAGGCCTTTTCGAAAGACTCAAGACTACGAAATATCTTTACCCTGCCTGATTTTACAAAATATTTTTCTGCATCTGTTTGATGGATAATATCCTGATGTTCTTCCACAGAATTTGAAGTCAGAGGCCTTAAACTCGTCGCGTTTTCATATCTTTTTTCGTTTGAAGAACTCCTTATAATATTGAACTATCCAAGAAAAATTTTGAATGGCATAGGCAATGTTACTTCGTGCAGCAGGTTTATGTCCCAAAAGAATTTCTGGCAAGTCTCGTAATGGCGGTGGCAAAAAGGGAGTAACATAACTGGCATCAACAACCCCAGCATTACCAAATGATGTCCCTTGCCCCGCTCCTTGCTTATCAAGTAAAAGAACGTTTTTACCCTTGCGTTGCAGATGAAGTGCTGTCGAAACACCTACAATTCCCGCACCTATAACAATGACATCGTAAGATTTTTCCATTATGAAAGTATAACGTAAATTATCTACAGGACTATAAGTGTATCTATGAAAATAGGTTTTTTTGATTCAGGCTTAGGCGGACTTATAATTATGTCAGCGGTAACAAAGACTTTGCCGCAATATGATTATATCTTCTTGGGAGATACTATGAATGTGCCCTACGGCAACAGAAGCCAAGACTTTATATACGAAATCACGAAAAGGGCAGTAACACATCTTTTTGATCAAGGATGTGTATTGGTTATTCTCGCTTGTAATACTGCGGGGGTTACAGCTTTACGTCCTTTGCAACAAAACTGGCTTATGAACAACTATCCAGATCGCCGTATTCTCGGTGTTGTAGTCCCAACTCTTGAAACAGCCATCGAAAAGAAGCATAACAAAATAGGCTTGTTGGCAACCTCTGCAACCGTAAACTCAGGTGTCTACGAAGCAGAACTAAAAAAAATAAATCCTGAAATTCAATTAATTTCACAAGCCGCCCCTCTACTTGTTCCTCTTATTGAAAATGAAGGAAAAAAATGGATTGAACCAATTCTTGAAGATTATTTACAACCCCTCATTCAGGCTAAAATCCAAAGTCTAATTCTGGGATGTACGCATTACCCTTTCCTAAAAAAGGATATTATGCATATTTTAAAGAAAAATGACTGTGATGCAGATTTGATATCACAGGATGAATGTATACCCTATAAACTTGCTGATTATCTGCAAAGGCACCCAGAGATTAAAAATCGCTTAATTCAAAAAGAAAAACGTACATTTCATGTTACCGACATAACCGATTCTTATCGCAAAAGTGCAGCCAGCATATATGGTGAGGAATTAGAGCTACAAAAAATTTCTCTCTAGGCGTTATTAATAATGAAAAATTTAAAAAATATACCCTATAAAACAATTGCAGTACTTGGACTTGCGCGTTCAGGATTGGCCGCTATCCAGGCTTTAAAAGACAATGGTATTTCAATATGTGCCTGGGATGACAATGATGCCTCAAGAGCAGCGGCAGAAGGTAAAGGTTATAAAATACTCTCATTAGAGGGGGGCTTACTAAAAGATGTGGATGCAGTTTTAATATCACCTGGTATTCCGCATACCTTGCCCCAACCTCATCCAGTTGCCAGCAAAGCAAAAGAACTAGGTATTCCTCTTATTACCGATATATCCCTTTATAAAGACTTGCGCTCCCCAGAAAAAAACACCTTATTTGCAATCACAGGCACAAACGGAAAATCAACTACAACAACCCTTTTGACACATGTGCTAAATGGCTTTTGTAAGGCTGAGGCTGGTGGAAATATTGGTAAAGCTGTTTTCTCATTATCCGATGATATTGATTGTGCTGTTCTTGAACTTTCATCCTATCAAACAGAGCTTACCGATGATTTGAATGCAGATGGTGTTATATGGCTGAACATTACCCCCGATCATATCGACAGACACGGTGATATTAAGGGATATGTTGACGCCAAAAAGAAAATTTTCGAACGCGTCACCATAGGTGGAAAGGCCATTATTGCCTGTGATGATGACCCTAGCAAAGCAGTGGCAAACGAAGTTGAAAATAACATAAACTGGGATGTAACACGCGTAAGTACTTCAGAGATTCTCCGAATAGGCATTAGTGTTGTAAATGGAAATCTATATGAAGATGGCGAATTTATTGGGTCTTTGCTTACCGCCGAGAATTTAAAGGGTGTTCATAACCATCAAAATGCAGCATGCGTATATGCTCTTACTAGAAAATACTTCGATAGTGACCCACAATCTGTACTACAAAGAATTATCTCTTTTGACGGTCTTGCACATCGCCAGAAAAAAATCACAGAATTAAACGGTGTAACCTTCATCAATGATAGTAAGGCTACCAATGCAGATGCAACATCCAAGGCACTATCAAGCTTTCAAAATATCTACTGGCTAGCTGGCGGAGTACCTAAAGAAGGTGGCATAGAATCCCTTCCTTCCCTCTTCCTCCACGTTAAAAAGGCATATTTTTATGGAGAAGCAAAAGCCGCTTTCCAAGAAACGGCGCAAGAAAATAACCTTGCCTCTGTTGTTTGTAATGATTTGAGCGAAGCCGTTCAAAGGGCATACAAGGATGCTATTCTTGAAGAAGATAGTATCGTTCTTCTTTCTCCTGCCTGCGCTTCATTTGATCAATATAAATCTTTTGAGGAGCGTGGCGCGCATTTCATTGATTTAGTTAATAAATTAGAGAAATAAGCAAAATTTTAGGCGGTTTCTCTTAACAAATTCATATTAACGACCTATACTATATATATGCCCATTCAACGGTATATCAGAAAAGGTACTTCACCTTGCCAGCAGGTCGTTTTCGAAAAGGCGGCCAGCTGTTTCATTCACTTAAAATTATAAAAAGGATAAGCACATGGAACTCAAAGTTCATGGAAAACATCTGGATGTAGGAGACGCCCTAAGAGGGCACATGCAAGACAAGCTTGAGGAAATTAACGAAAAGTATTTTGGCCGCGCGATTGAAGCCATCGTTACTATTGGTCCCGAGCCACACAACTTCTTCAGAACTCATATTTCCCTTAGAGGTGGTCAGGATATCCTTATGCAAGGAACTGCAACTGAGGGTGACCCTTACGCGTCTTTTGATTCAGCCGCAGAAAAAGTTGCCAAGCAACTTCGCCGTTACAAAACAAGACTTCGTGACCATCACGAGCGTCTTGAAAGAGAGCCTGGTGAAATTGCCCCTACACTCATACGTGAAAATGTTATAGAGGCACTAGAAGATCAAAAAGAAGAAGAGCTTCCAGCGGAAAAAATTGCAGAACCTGCAATCGTTGCCGAGATGACTCGTAAAATCCAAAAGATGACAGTCTCCGAGGCCGTGATGAGAATGGATTTGGCTGGTGAGACAGCTATGCTCTTTAAAAACTCGAAAACTGACGGGTTGAATATGGTCTATAAACGCTCTGATGGAAACATCGGTTGGGTGGACCCGCAAGCAACAGAAATGCTTGCTGCAGAATAAAACAAGTAAAACTTATGGTTTCAAAAAGCTGTTGCATTGCGACAGCTTTTTTTGTGGTCAGAGCCAAATTAGAGGTGGATTTTTACTATTGAAAGGCATATCAGGAGGGTGTGAAAAGTTCCATTCACCAGCATACAAAGGGTTTGAAAATGCACACTGTGCCTATCGACTTTGATTTCATTTCGTACCATCCCAAGATTAAAAATGCTCAAAATCTATACGAATACATTGAGCAAAGTTTCGTAGAAAATCAGGGCCATGATCAAGAGCTTTGCCTCACACCTGAATTTGAGGCCGAATATCAAAAACGCGGCTATGCGGTTGGTAATGGTGTGGCTATCATCAATATCAAAAGCGCACAAATTATGAATAAATTTATAGGCTTTATCAAACTTGGGAGACCTCTGGACTTTCAAGCTGCAGATAGTCAGAGTTGTGATTTAGTTGGCGTTATCATTTCCCCAGCATATCATGGAGGACTTCATCTTCGCCGCCTTTCCAGACTATCTAGACTGCTTAAAGAAAAATCGTTTGTGTCCAAATTGCGTGATGCCGAAAACGAAGATGTTTTGACAATCTTGTTAAAAGAATATGATTCATTCATAGAAAACGAAGCAGCTTAACCTTTAAGAGTGGTTTTGATCCAGATCGCTAAAGCGTGTGTAATTCGGGTCAAAGAACATTTTCACAGGACCAATTGGACCGTGCCTTTGTTTGGCAACAATCACCTCTGCGATATTAGCCATGTCCTGTAATCGTCTTGACCAGTTTTCGTAGCGCTCATTAAATTTCTCGACATTTTCACTGACCTTTTGTGCAGGCTCCTCACGTGAAAGATAATATTCTTCCCGGTAAATAAACATCACAATATCTGCATCCTGCTCAATCGAACCAGATTCTCGCAAATCAGATAACATAGGTCGCTTATCGTCACGTGATTCAACGGCACGTGAAAGCTGTGACAGTGCAATAACAGGAATTTCTAATTCCTTGGCCAAAGCCTTTAAACCTCGTGTAATCTCAGAAATTTCTAAGACGCGGTTAGATTCAGATTGACGTGTACCATTACCACGAAGAAGTTGAAGGTAATCGACTACAATCATTCCCAAGCCATGCTGTCTCTTTAGGCGCCTCGCACGTGTACGAATGGCACCAATAGACAATGCAGGGGTATCGTCAATGTAAAGAGGAACACTTGTAAGCGCGTGGGCAGCCTGAGCAAAATCCTTAAACTGGTCTTGGGTCACCTGACCCTTACGAATAACATCCCCAGAGATATTTGATTGATCGGCTAAAATACGAGTTGTTAACTGGTCATGCGCCATCTCAAGTGAGAAAAATGCTGTAATTGCACCCTCTTCTCCGCCTGAATCTGCAAAGGCTTTCGCTGCGTTAAAGGCAATGTTAACAGCAAGCGCCGTTTTTCCCATAGAGGGGCGCGCAGCCAGAATAAGGAGGTCTGAATTATGCAACCCACCAAGTTTCTTATCAAGATCAACAAGACCTGTTGTTACACCTGTTACTGCGCCTTTGTTATTGTATGCTTTTTCGGCAACATCAATGGCTGTGAACATAGAATCCCGCAAAGTCACCCAGCCTTGACCGCTTGTGCCACTCTCTGCAATTTTAAAGAGCTTAGCCTCTGCGTTTGTCATCACATCTTCCGCCTCTTCATCCAAAGAGAAGGTTTGTGATTTTTCAATCATCTCACTCGCAAGCAGAATAAGTTCGCGGCGTAAGTGCAAATCATAAATTGTTTTGGCGTAATCAACTGTGTTAGATAGCGAAATAACTGTAGCAGCCAAATCAGTCAAATATTCAGATCCACCAACATTTTCAAGTTCTTTGTCCTGCTCGAAATAAGCCTTCAACGTGACTGGCGTTGCCGCCTGCCCACGCTCGTTCAGGATTTTAATGGCCTCAAAAATCCTCGAGTGGGCCCCAGCATAGAAATGATCTGCTCTTAAAAATTCTGAGACATCTTCAAGTTTCTTATTTTCAAGAAGTAAAGCACCCAGAAGGCCTTGCTCTGCTTCAAGATTATAAGGGGGTTGTAAAGCACGTGTTTCGGCTTCTTGAATTTTTGGTTTTTCGACAGCTTTTATGTTCATGCTATAACCTTAGATAAGAATCTCTTGAAAATCGCTTAAATTCACAATTGAGCCTGTGGATAGCGGGGACAAGATAAAGTTTTTTAAGAAACGGCATAACAGCTTGATTTTTCATGCGCGTCAAGGCATTGTTGCAACGTTTTCAAGCGTATGGAGAAGTGACATTTAAATGGATCCGTCCACAATACCTACAGATTTTAATATTTCTCTGATTTCCGACATCATTATTGTGGCCATCATGCTTATCTCAGCTGGTGTGGCCTTTTTCAGAGGTCTTATCCGAGAAGTCCTTACACTTGCTGGTGTTATTGGTGGCGTGTTTGCCGCGCTTATATTTGGCGATAATCTCATTCCCACTATGGAAGGTTGGTTAGGTGTAGGCGAAAGCGAAGAACCAAAAGAGTTATTCGGTCTTATTCCTTATGAATTTTTAGCCGCCGTTCTAGCCTATGGAGCGGTATTCCTTGCCTTTGTCATAGCATTATCCATTCTAAGCCATTTTCTTTCCAAAGCAGCCTCGGCAATAGGATTAGGACCCATTGACAGAACGCTTGGTATTTTATTTGGTCTAGCCCGCGGGCTTTTACTACTGGCAATCCTCTACATGCCCCTTTATTTGACTTTTTCTGACGAGGCAAAAGAAGAATGGTTTGGCAATTCAAAACTCATTCCTTATGTAGAAATGACATCTGCCGAGATATCTAGTTATTTCACAGATGGCGAGGAAAAATATGATACATCCAAGGCGACAACCAAAATACTGGATAAATTCGATATTTTGAAAAAAATTGACCCCTCAGAAGAACCTACTCCAGCAGAGGATTTACCCGAAGATTCACTTCTAGAAAGCACAGAAGATGGCTATAAAGAAACAGAACGAGATAAATTAGAATCTCTTATAGAAGATTCCAAACCTCAGGTAGAACAAAAAGAGGGTGAAAACCCAGGGCAAATTGATTTTAACCAGTAAGGTACAAAATGAGCCAATATGATGATGATAAATTCCATGATGAATGCGGTGTTTTTGCTGTATTCAACAATGATGATGCTGCATCCGTTACTGCTCTTGGCCTTCATGCCCTTCAACACCGCGGACAAGAGGCTTGCGGAATAGTCTCGCACGATGGCGAGGTTTTTTACGCAAAGCGTGCAATTGGACTTGTAGATGATACATTTGGTAAAAAATCGGTTATTGATTATCTGAAAGGCTCTATGGCGATAGGCCACAATCGTTATGCAACAACTGGCGAGGGTCATATTCGGAACGTACAACCTCTTTACGCCGATTTATCTTTTGGTGGTTTTGCCGTTGCACATAATGGTAACTTGACCAATTCTCTTCAAATCCGGGAAAAACTTGTTCAAAAAGGGTCTCTGTTCCAGTCCACATCAGACACAGAAATCTTTATTCACTTAACGGCTTTATCAGACAAGCCGACCGTTGAAGAAAAATTGCTCGATGCTCTCTCGCAAATTGAGGGCGCATATTCTCTCGTCGCAATGTCAGATGATCAAATTATAGGCGTACGTGATCCACATGGTATTCGCCCGCTTGTCATTGGTAAGCTAGGGAAATCTTATATTCTTGCATCCGAAACATGTGCTCTTGACATTATCGGGGCCGAATTTGTACGTGATGTTAATCCGGGTGAAATGATTGTCATTAATGATAAGGGCATGCTTTCCAAGCAGATTGGTAATAAAAGTAGCCGTTTTTGTATCTTTGAATATATCTATTTTGCACGTCCAGACAGTAATCTTGATGGCAATTCCGTTTATGAAATGCGTAAACAAATTGGTGTAGAGCTTGCTAAAGAGTCGCCTGTTGAGGGTGCAGATGTCATTGTCCCAGTACCTGATAGTGGTGTTCCCTCGGCTATTGGTTACGCTCAGGCAAGTGGCAAACCATTCGAGCTGGGTATCATCAGAAATCATTACGTAGGACGTACATTTATCGAACCGACAGATAAAATCCGTCACCTTGGTGTACGCCTTAAACACAACGCCAACAGAGGCATACTAGAAGGAAAATCTGTTGTCCTTGTTGATGATTCTATTGTACGGGGGACAACATCACGCAAAATCGTTGAAATGGTAAGAGAGGCTGGCGCCAAAGAAGTCCATATGCGTGTTTCATCTCCACCTACGAAACACAGCTGTTTTTACGGTATTAACACACCCTCTACCGAAGAATTGATGGCACATAAATACTCGGTTGATGAGATTGCCAAACATATTGGCGTAGATTCACTTGCCTATATTTCTGTAGAAGGCCTTTACAAGGCAGTTGGCGAAGACGGGCGCGACAATGAAACCCCTCAATACTGCGATGCATGCTTTACTGGGGAATATGCTATCCCTCTGACTGACCATAAAAATAATCAAACAGGCACGAACGTTACTCAACTTCGTGAAAACGCAAAAAGATAGTGGCTGGTATTCTCAAAGATAAAATTGCCTTGATTACAGGGGCATCCCGAGGAATTGGCGCAGAAGTGGCCAAGGCTTATGCCCGCGAAGGTGCGCATGTCATTTTATTAGCGCGTACAGTTGGAGGATTAGAGGAAGTCGATGATGCTATTCGTGCAGAAGGCGGAAAAGCAACGCTTATGCCTTTGGACTTAAGAAAAATAGAAGATTTAGATAAATTAGGTCCTACAATTGCCGAACGTTTTGGCAAACTTGACATTCTTGTTGCGAATGCAGGAGCGTTAGGAACGCTCACACCCCTCTCACACGGTAAGCTAAAACAATGGCAGGAAATTATGGATGTCAATGTTAACGCCAATTATCAGCTGATACGTACACTTGATTCATTACTGCGTAGCTCTGAGCAGGGGCGTGCTATTTTTGTAACATCCGGTGTTGCTCGTGATGATAGCCGTGCCTATTGGGGAGCCTACAAGGTAAGTAAGGCGGCACTCGAAGCGCTTGCACATTCTTACGCAGCAGAAACTAAGAAAACAAATCTACGTGTGAATATAATTGATCCTGGTAAGGTGCGTACCAAGATGCGTGCCAGTGCCTATCCTGGTGAAGATCCAGAAACCTTGGAAACACCAGAAGTACTCAACCCGCTATTCATCAAACTTGCCTCACCTGATTGTACTAAACACGGCGAAATCGTAAGCTAGTTTACTTCTTAGCTGATTTAACCTTCATAGCCTCGCCACCAGCATATTCGATTGTACGTGTCGGGAATGGAATTGAGACGCCAGCTTTGTCCAAAGCTTCTTTCACAGCCTTTGTAAGATCCCATTTCACTTGCCAATACTCTGATGTCTTGCACCAAATGCGTGCAGAAATATTCACGGATGAGTCACCCAAAGAATTCACCATAACAATAGGTTGCTTACCTTCTGTACGTATAAGACGTTTATCATTCTCAACAACTTTTTCGAAGGTTTTAAAGGCTTTATTTATGTCCTCGCCATAACCTACACCGCAAACAATATCCATACGGCGGTGAGTATTACGTGAGTAATTGTAAACTTCTGAATCCCATATGGCTTTATTTGGTGCCTGAATATAAACATTATCAGGTGTATTAAGCTCTGTTGTAAAAAGACCTAAATTATTGACTGTACCTTTAATATTACCCGCTTCTATGTAATCGCCTACATTGAAAGGACGCAGAATTAACATCATGACGCCCGCAGCGACATTAGAAAGAGTACCTTGTAAAGCAAGGCCTATCGCCAAACCAGCTGCACCAAGAACAGCCAACAGAGAAGCCGTTTGGACACCAAATTGCGCAAGGACGGTTATGAACGCCACTATTAATACGGCATATTTAATCAGACCACCGAGAAATGTTTTTAAGGTATCATCTAGTTTTTTGAAATTACGAATACGCCTTTTTGCCCAATTTCCAATAACCCACCCTGCGATGAGTACAAAAATAGCACTGATTAAACGCAAACCCACTTCGGTAATGTAGGGCAAATACTCTGTGTAAATATTTTCCATGAATGACTCCTCTTTTTACTAATTTTAGTCGTGATATGGATTTTTTGATGTTCTAACCAACAAACGTATAGGCACGGAAGGAATATCGAATGCCTCCCTGATACCATTCACAAGATAGCGTTTATAGCTTTCTGTTATAGCTTCTGGGCGAGACACCCAAATCGCAAATGTAGGTGGTCGTGTTTTAATCTGAGTAATGTAGCGCAACCTATTTGGGCGCCCCTGCACAAGCGGTGCGGGATGGGATCGCTCCATTCCATCTAACCAGCGATTAAGCTTTCCAGTTGAAACACGTTTGTTCCATAGCGCGTAAGTAAATAAAACGCTATCCATCAGTTTATTAATGTTTTTGCCTGTAAGTGCAGAAATTGTCATTGTCTGCACATTTTCAACTTGAGATAACCCTTTACTCAAGCGATATTTCATTTCTTCAATAAATTCGGATTTCTCGTCTATAAGATCCCACTTATTAATACAAACAATAAGAGCGCGACCTTCACGACTTACCATCTGACCAATTGAAAGGTCTTGTTTTTCAAGTGGGGTTTGCGCATCAACCATAAGAATAACAACCTGCGCCAAGCGGATTGCTCTTAAAGATTCATCAACTGACATCTTTTCAAGATTATCTATAATCTTGGCTTTTTTTCGCATCCCTGCTGTGTCAACAAGACGAATTTGACGCCCCTTATACTCCCATTCGGCTGTAATAGCATCGCGCGTAATTCCTGCCTCTGGACCTGTGAGCATGCGCTCTTCTTGTAAAAGTCTATTGAACAAAGTTGATTTTCCTGCATTAGGCCTACCAACAATGGCTATTTTAATAGGACGATTATCTTCTTCCTCTTCAACCAATGTCGCGAAATCAAACTCCTCGTCACCTTCAAGGTCGTCAATATCACCATCGAAATCCGCCTCCATATCATCTTCATGCTCGGACTCATCTTCTTCATGCCAATGTTCATCAAGCATGTCATATAAAAGTTCAAATCCGTGTCCATGTTCTGCAGACATCGGAATAGGCGTACCCAAACCTAGGCGATAAGCTTCACCCAGACCGGTATCAACAGTCTTTTGATTTTCACATTTATTGGCTGCGAGAATAACTGGTTTGTCTTGCTTTCTAAGCCATTTGGCAAAATATTTGTCTAATTCAGTCACACCCTCACGTGCATCTATCACAAATAAAATAGCATCCGCACGCTCAAGTGCAGCCTCTGTTTGGCCACGCATACGTGCCTCTAGTGATTGGTCAAGAACATCTTCGAGACCAGCAGTGTCAATAATTTTTAGCTTGCGACCCGCAATTTCACCATCTGCTTCGCGCCAATCACGTGTAACACCTGGTTTATCATGGACAATAGCAAGCTTTCTTCCCGCCAATTTATTGAACAGGGTAGATTTCCCAACATTAGGGCGACCGCATATGGCCAAAGTGAAAGTCATAAAATAATGTCCTGATTATCTATTGATAAGCGTGCAAAGTACCATCTTCTGTAAGAAGAAACATCGTACCCATTGCAACAACAGGCGAGGCAACGATTCTGCTTTTCAAAGACCACTGGTTAATAATTTTTCCGTCAACTGGATTGAGTTCATATACCATTCCAGCAGAACCAGCAATGATAAGACGCCCACCTGCAAGAATGGGTCCTTTCAAAACAACAGGGTCTTCTTGTTTTTCCTCATTGAGGAAACGCGGGAGCTGTGTAACCCAGCTGATTGCTCCCGTATCACTTCCCAGTGAAGTTACTTGATTGTTAGTCGTGATAACAAAAATATGATTACCAGCAATCCACGGTGTCTCTGATGATCCTATTTCCCTCTGCCATACGCGTGATCCTGTTCGCTCATCAAGAGCAACCATTTTTCCACCATAGCTAATTGCGTACACCATACCTCTATCAAGTACAGGCATACCTCGAATATCGGCGATAGACTGAATACCGCTGTAACGGCGCAAAGGCGACAATGTTTCAGACCAAGCAACAGAGCCGTTCTCAACACGAAGGGCGTACATTTCACCCGAAGTAAAAACAGGTATAACCACATCCTTATTAGCCGCAGGCGATGCCATACCAACTAGTCCAGCTTGTTCTGTTAAGCCTTCGTATTCCCACGAGACTGTTCCGTCTTCTTCATTAAGAGCTAAAACGTTATTATCAACCGTTACTACATAAACTTTTCCATCTAGCGCTGTTGGGGCTGCCCTTGATGGTGATTTTAAACGTACCTTCCATATTTCCTGACCGTTATCAGGATTAATCGCAAAAACCTCATTATAACCAGATGTTGCAAACAGGCGCCCTGAAGAATAAGAAAGACCACCAGTAATAACTTCTTCATCTTCAGCTTTGGGTCGTAATTCTTTTTTCCAAAGTTGTTTACCATTTGCTACATTAAAGGCAGTTAGGCGTGCATTCGTGTCCATAGCATAGATTTTGCCATCAAAAACTATAGGCTGCGCAGTCAAAGGAAGTGCCTTTTGCGACCCTTTACCTATATCCACTGCCCAGCGCTTCGTTAGTTTTCCAGGCGCAAGTGATAAGTTTTGCATGGCGTGGTTCGGGTATCCTCCAGCCTGCGGCCAGTACTCATTACGCCAAGGCTCTGGGGCAATAAAGCCCTCCGCATCAAGAGCCATATCATCAGGCTCCAATTCCTTTTGAAAAGAAATCACAGAAATACGTTCACCTTCCAAAGGTATCTCTTCTTCTCCATCAGAAAACGGGTTGAGAGAATCCAATGTTGAACACCCTTGAACAAAGCCACTCACTATTAATAACGATATTAGAAGGAGATATTTACTCATAAATTTACTTTCCTCATTTATAAAGGCTGATTATAGAAATCAGCCAATGTAATTGCCTGTGCTCTTACATCAACAGGTGTCGTTTCATTTTCCCTTAAGGATTCTAATATCTCGGAAGCCTTTTCTCTATCGCCTTGAATATGAGCATAAGTGGCACCTTGTAAAAGCGTTGCAAAACCTTGCCATGGACTGTCATCTTTCTGAGAAATACCTTCTAATCTGTCCTGCAAATTTTCTACATCTACTGTTTTCTCATCAGCCATTTCTAAACTTAAATTCACATAGAGAATGTTTCCTAAGTCCTGAAATATTTCAGCAGCATCTGACTCGTCAGCCAAAGCCTTATAACTTTTTAGGGCTTGCTCCGTTTCACCATCAGCAAAAGCGACATTACCCGCATTCAAATAAGCCAAACCCGATAAACGACCAGAGTAATCATTAGCAACCTTCGTTAAGGCCTCATTTGGATTTGAGTCCGCCAGAGCAATTATCAATGCCTCGGTAGCAGCACGATCTTTGCTATCTTGCCAAGAATTCCAGCCTGCAAAAACAGCAGTTAAAATAATAAGCGCTATGGCAGAAATAATAAGTGTTGGGCCATATTCCTCCCATAAAGCATGAAGTTTATCCTTTTTTAGTGACTCATCAACGTCACGGATTATATCTGACATCTTCTTCTTGTCCTTTTGATTACTGATATAGACCAAATTTTGGCTCAGTTTAAGTTGTTCAGTATAGGTTTGTCTATACTCCATATGTTATACTGGGGAAAGATGAAAAGTTTGAGTCCTAAAATAGGCTACAGCCGCTCGGAATTCGGTGCCATTTTCCAAATCTATGCAAAATGTGTTTACAAGGGCATTTTCAAAGACTTCTCATTTACAGACATTAATGGTCAATATTACATATCTTTCCGAGAAGAGGCAGGGCAAAACCCACTTATCACAATAGAAAAAAGACGACTAGGGCCTGATAGCAATCTTTTTATTGCTACAACACCTGGCCCACGAGGCACTCTTTTACAGGTAGCCCGAAGCGAAAAAATACTTCATTTCATAGAACAGCTTGAGAAAGCTATTGCATCCCTTGCAGATAACAAGAAGAATTCTAAATCAAAACAGAAACACTAAAGATCACATTTACTTTAAAAAATTAAGAGAGACTAAGACATGACTTCAAAAATCAAAGTCGACACGCCCGTTGTCGAAATAGACGGCGATGAAATGACCCGCATCATTTGGGATTGGATCAAGGATATGTTCATACACCCTTATCTCGATATTGATCTCAAATACTATGATTTATCGGTTCAGAAACGCGATGAGACAGATGATAAAATTACTGTTGAAGCTGCAGAAGCCATCAAAAAATATGGCGTAGGTATCAAATGTGCGACAATCACACCAGATGAGGGACGTGTCAAAGAATTCAATCTAAAGAAAATGTGGAAATCTCCTAACGGTACAATCCGTAATATTTTAGGTGGAACCGTTTTTCGCGAACCCATAATTTGCAAGAACATTCCTCGTTATGTTCAAGGATGGGAAGAGCCAATTATCATAGGTCGTCACGCCTTTGGCGATCAATACAAGGCTACTGATATAAAGATACCTAGTGCCGGTAAACTAACAATGACATTTACACCAGAGGATGGCTCGGAAGAGAAAAGTTGGGAAATCTTTAATTTTCCAGAGAGCGGTGTTGCCATGGGTATGTACAATCTTGATGAATCTATCGAAGGCTTTGCCCGCGCGTGCTTTAACTATGGTTTATCTCGCAGCTCCCCTGTTTATCTCTCCACTAAGAATACCATTCTCAAAGCTTATGATGGTCGCTTCATGGAAATTTTCCAGACTATCTATGACGAAGAATTTAAGGATAAATTTAAAGCGAAGGATTTATGGTACGAACATCGTCTTATAGATGACATGGTGGCCTTCGCGATTAAAAACAAAGGTGGGTTCGTATGGGCCTGCAAAAACTATGACGGCGACGTTCAATCCGATATCGTAGCACAAGGCTTTGGCTCACTAGGTCTTATGACATCAGTATTACTTACTCCCGATGGGAAAACAGTGGAAGCCGAGGCGGCACACGGCACAGTTACGCGCCATTATCGCCTTTATCAAGAAGGAAAAGAAACATCCACCAATCCTATAGCATTGCTTTTTGCCTGGACAAGCGGACTTCGTTATAGAGGTCAATTTGATAACAATACCGCTCTTGTTAAATTTTGTGACCAACTTGAACAAGCTTGTGTTGAAACAGTCGAGGCTGGATACATGACAAAAGACCTTGCTATACTAGTCGGTAAGTCGCAGAAATACTTGACTACGAAGGAATTTATGGATAGAGTGTCGCACCGATTTGAAGGGCTTTTCCAACGGGCGGTTTAAACGTTTTTTAAGGATAAAAACATGCAAGTATCAATACTTAAAACAGGCTTTCTAACTCTGATAGCATTAAATTTAATGTCACTGAGCGCCTTTGCAAAAGAATTCACTCATATTGGTGAGATGAGCACAATGTCTACGCGATTTGAAGATACTCTTGTTCATGTTGCTAGAAAAAATAATCTTGGTTTTATTGATATTAGAGCTGCCAACCCGACATTGGATCCTTGGATTCCAGGTGACGGAGCAGAAGTTGTTCTTCCGAGCATGCACCTTATGCCTGACGCTAAACAGGACGGTATCGTTATCAACCTTCCCGAAATGCGCCTTTATTACTTTCCGGGTGGTGACGCTCAGCCGCTAAGTTACGCTATTGGTATAGGTCGAGATGGTCTTGAAACGCCAACAGGAATTACAAAAATTGTCCGTAAGCAAGAAGGTCCAACATGGACACCGACACAGCGTATGCTAGATGAAGACCCCGAGCTTAAGCCTTTCTATCCTGCGGGTCCCGAAAACCCACTTGGGACGCATGCAATGTATCTTGACTGGCCTTTATACCGTATTCACGGCACAAACAAGCCTTATGGTATTGGTCGGCGTGTATCCAGCGGCTGTATCCGTATGTACCCTGAGGGCGTTGTAGACATCTATGGGAAAATTAAAAACGGTACCCGTGTGAATGTAGTGAATCAACCTATTAAAGCCAAATGGATTGGTGATGAATTTTACGTTGAAGCTACACCAAGCATCGAAGACGCCAACAATTTGGAAAAAGGTGTCGCCCTTGGAAAACGCAATGTCTCTCAAGACGATATAGCCTATATCCGCAACAAAGCTGGTGTAAGTGCCGACCAGATGGATTGGGATATGATACGTGACGTTATCAACAGCCGCCTAGGTTACCCAATTAAAGTCGGCTCTAAAACAGACGCTCCAAGAACCGTTATTGATGAACAGAAAGCCCTCCCTGAGAAAGAAGCAAAGGCTCCCGTAAATACTCAAGAAAAGATAACGGCAGATGCATCGGCTTCAAGGGAACCATCAAGATATTACCGTTTTGATTAAATTTTGGAAATTTGAAACACAAAAAAAAGCTGCCTAATCTGGCAGCTTTTTTCTTGTTCGAATCAATTTCGAATTACTTCGTTACACGTCTTTCGAATACAGGCTCAGCTGTACGAACTTCAACGCGCTCACGAGCTACAGGTGTCTGTGTACCACCAGCTGTACGCTCTTCAGCGTATGGAGCTTGTGTATCAACGTATCCTGTACCTGAGTTACCACATGCTGAAAGAGCAGTTGAAGCAGCGATCATGCATGACAAAGCGATAAGTTTTTTCATTTTAGTCCCCTTAATTAAGGTTATTGGTTTTAAGAAATTAGCCCATACTTGAGCAAATTCTTTTCTTGTATACACGAGGAAATCTGTCTTGAACACTGTTTTTTAAGAATTTTTTTTGGAAAATAGAAAATGTGACTTGTCCGCAACAGTCAAAAAAAGTTCCATTATTTGTTAAATAATTCAGCGAGTTCTTAAGGAAGCCAATCTTAAGAAATAAGCATCAATGCTCTGCGCCAAGGCTTTGACTATCTTTTGGCGATGTTCTGGATCATTCAGTTTTTTCACCTCCTGATCACTTGAAACAAATCCGCTTTCCACAAGAATAGCTGGTATGTCAGGCGCCTTTAGAACTGCAAAACCTGCATGACGGTGAGGCTTAGTAAGCATCTTTACATTATTTTTCTTAAAATTCTCAACTGTTAGATTGGCAAAAAATTTAGATTGATTGGTAGTATCACGTGTCACCAAATCAAGAAGAATATTTGCAACGTCCTTATCTTCATGAGAAAGATCTACACCTGCAATTAAATCTGCCTTATTTTCACGTGCTGCCAGTTTGGCAGTTTGAGCATCCGAGGCTTTTTCCGATAATGTGTATACAGAAACACCACTTACGTCTCTGTTCTGTATTGAATCGGCGTGGATAGACAAGAAAAGGTCGCCTTTTTCCCTGCGCGCAATGTTTACTCGTTCACGTAATTTTATAAATTTATCATCAGAGCGCGTCATTTTCGTTCTATAGCGCCCAGTGTTTTCAAGGTATTTTGCTAGTTCACGAGATAATTTAAGAACGATTTCTTTCTCGTATTGGCCGCTTTTAGCGCGTGCGCCCGGGTCTTTTCCACCATGTCCAGGATCAATAATAATAAGAGGCTTCCAACCTTGCACAATAATTTGGGCTGGTGTCTTCATTTCGGGTTTTCGTGCAGGTATGGGTGGATAGTTACCCGAAGATGCCACGTATTTAACAGGCTCGGTCGCAACATCCTGCTTTTCGGCTATTTCATTAATCAGTGCGTCAATCTCGCTTTTCGTCTGCTGTTTTTCATCTGGTTTGGGTACAAAACCCAAATCAATGACAAAGCGCGGCTCTTTGCCCTCGGATAATATCCAGAAGCTTTCCATGAGGCGCATATCTCTTTTAAGGGTAAGTGCTAATTCAGCACCCTCACTTGATTGACTAGAAACTTCTACATTCTCGACAGGCCCAAGTGATTTTATTGTACTTATATAAGAAGGCACATCTGTTTTTGGTAAAAGAACATGTAATGTGTTTTTGTCTAGGCGAGCTTGCGCATTAACTTTTTCCGAAACATCCAGAACAATCCTGTCCTTACCAGGATGTGGGCCATAGCGAATTGCAGAAAGCTGCGAGGCTTCCACTGCATGACTAATGAGCAAAACGCACAAAATGCCAAGAAACGTCAAAAATTTGTAACGTGAAAATACGTGCATAGAACAACCAAACAAAACTCAAAAACTGCCTAGCAGAAGGCTCGGCGAACAGATAAATTATAGCATGTTATCACAATCTTGGCCAAATCATAATATAACTCGAAACTGTTTCGACATAAGCGATAGAGAGTTTTTTTAATCTGGCATGCTTTTTAAGATTGTGCTTTAAGGCATATGGGTCTAATCTGCTTTTTACGACAAACTGGATTGTAGCAATTGTAAGTTTATTTTAGGGTTTCGCTAGTCCAGTCAATCATAAGGAAGACTAATTCTTCCGACATCGGCTGCTCCTTCTCCCCTTTGTTTATGATAAGGGGCTTCTCCGATGGATAAAACAAAGAACATGCGGCGATTTGCGCCGACGCCTCCTCTCTGAAGTCGTTAAGAGATGGTCAAAGTGTCAGGCAGCCCCGCAAATAGGAGTTTAAAATGACTAAAAGTTTATTAGTGGACGCAACCCAAGCCGAAGAGGTACGTGTTGCCGTCGTTCACGATCAATATCTTGTAGATTTCGATTACGAGAGCCACCTCAGAAAACAAATTAAAGGTAGTATATTTCTCGCTAAGGTGACCCGTGTCGAGCCCTCACTTCAGGCCGCTTTTGTCAACTTTGGTGGAAACCGTCACGGTTTTTTACCTTTCTCTGAAATTCATCCTGACTATTTCCGCATTCCTATTGCAGACCGAGAAGCTTTGATCGAAGAGCAAAAAGCCGAGATGGAAGCTCTGGCTAAACAGGAAGAAGAACTAGACGACGAAGGCATCGAGCCTGACGACGTTGCAGAGGAAGAAGAACTAGACGACGAAGACAACAACAAGAATAAAAGAGGTCGCGGACGCGGCCGCAAGAATTCTAAATCTCGTGATGTAGAGATTGTTGGTGGTGACGTTGCAGAGGGTGAAAAACCTAAGCGTCCTAAGCTCAAGAAAAATTACAAGATACAAGAGGTTGTCAAACGTGGACAAATCATGCTTGTTCAGGTTCAAAAAGAAGAGCGTGGAAACAAAGGCGCTGCCGTAACAAGCTATCTATCACTTCCTGGCCGCTATTGTGTCCTAATGCCAAACAGCCCACGTGGCGGTGGCGTTAGCCGTAAGATTGCCAATTTTAAAGAACGTCGCAGAATGCGCGAAATTCTAAAGGAACTTAATGTTCCAGACGGTATGTCTGTTATCCTAAGAACAGCTGGTGTTGAGCGCACAAAAACCGAAATTAAACGTGACCTTGACTATCTAATGCGTCTTTGGGACGAAATTCGTAATCTAACTCTGGAATCCATTGCCCCTGCATGTATTTATGAGGAGGGCTCACTTGTAAAGCGTGCTCTTCGTGACATTTACACACGTGATATTGATGAGATTATCATTTCAGGCAAAGAAGCCACAAAAGAAGCCAAGAAAATCATGAAAATGCTTATTCCTTCGCATGTTAAGCGTGTGAAAGAATACACCGATGCCAGCATTCCTCTATTTCAGAAATTTCAAGTTGAAACGCAAATTGCACAGCTGAGCGAGCCAGTTGCACCGTTAAAATCTGGTGGCTATATCGTAATTAATCCGACAGAGGCGCTTGTTGCCGTTGATGTAAACTCAGGTCGCGCAACCAAAGAGCGTCATATTGAAGAAACCGCATTACGTACCAACCTTGAATCTGCTGAGGAAGTTGCAAGGCAATTGAAGCTTCGTGATTTGGGCGGTTTAATTGTTATCGACTTCATTGACATGGAAGATCACCGTAACAACACGAAAGTAGAGCGCAGACTTAAAGAGGCACTATCAAGCGACCGTGCTCGCATTCAAATTGGTCGCATTTCCAACTTTGGACTTTTGGAACTATCGCGCCAACGTCTAAATCCAAGTGTTACAGAGTCACAATTTGAAGTTTGCGGACATTGCGCAGGCTTTGGCTATACACGTACGACGGATTCAGCGGCTGTTATCGCGTTACGAGCAGTTGAAGAGCAAGCTATCAAAAACAAACATACAGAAATTGAGTTGCGCATTCCTGATGAGGTGGCCTTGTACATCCTCAATCATAAACGTGCGATGCTTGAAGGTATTGAAGAGCAATTTAAACTTGAAATAAGAATTGAGTCAGATAGTGAGCTTACACCTGGCGCATTTGAAATTCTTACTGACGGTAAGGCCGTTGCTGCTGTAAAGCCGAAACATCATTCCGCTCCAGAAGATTCAAGCAATAATAACAACAACAATAACAATAATAATAATCGTCGCAATAAAACTAAGCGTGGGCGCCGAGGTGGGCGTGGGCGTCAGGACCAAAACAATTCTCACAACCATCAAAATGATGATTCAAACACATCCGATGAGAATAAAAAGGAGAATAATAGCAACCAGAAAGCGCAAAACACTCCTCCTGAGCATGATGATGAGAATAAGAAAGAAAATAAAAACAGAAATTCTTCGAGAAATAGAAACTCTCGTCATAAGAAACCTAATAAGACCAATGAAGAGGTTAATGTAAAAGAAGAAAAGTCTGAAAATCAGGAAGCTACGCCTCAGAAATCAGAAGGAGCCGAAAAGAAAGCGGCCCCTAAGCGTGGACGTAAGCCTAATGCTAAAGATACAAAAAAGGATGAAAAGTCTTCAGAAGAAAAACCAAAGTCAAAAAAGACTGAAGAAAATTCCCCTGCCCCTTCAAACGATAGTGCCCCTCCTCAACCTAAGAAAAATGAAGAGAAAAAAGAAGAGGCCGTTAAAAAGGATTATGAGGTTGTTAATCAGGCGCCTAAGAAAAAGAAAAAGGGTTGGTGGAGTAAAGGCTAAACCATGTTTTTACGTTTCACTCTAACTTGCTTCTGTCTTTTCCTGTTGGCTTCGCCTGGTGCCGCTGCTCCTAGCCTGATGGAAGCATGGGAAGAACAAACCAATTCACTTTTACAGGGTTTGACAGAGCAACAAAGAAAACAGTTCGAGATTCTAACCTTGTCCAATGGTATTTTGCACTCAATCAAACATGTTGAGACAACTCTTGGAAATGCAGTTAAATCATGCAGTAAAGCCAACCCTGACCTTAAAAATGATTTGTATGGATATTATGGTGGCTTACAAAAAAATCTGACTAATCCTATGAAATCAGCAAAATCACGCATTGATAAAATGATCAAAAGTCAGACTATTACGTCCCCTAAAAAAATGGGTGACTATATTAAGCTTACAAATCAAGTTGCGATTGAGAAAGATAAGAAAGTTGAGTGGGTACCAATAAGCCTCAAGGAAGATTGCAAAAAATTACTGGGAACCCTGCAAGACGGAAAAACAACTAATCGTTTGGTGTCGCACTTGAATGATACTTTTGGTGTAGGCCGAGAGCTAAAAAATTAAACGCCCTCCAAAAAATCTAATGACTTCAAAATCAAAAAAGTTCAGAGTTCTACAAGTTATGGCAGGGGCTCGTTTTGGTGGTGCCGAAACCGCTTTCTCTGATACATGCATTGCATTACACGAAGATGGTCATCGCCAACTCATCGTTGCTAGAAACCATTCTGAAAGACTTCAAAAATTCAAGGCTACTGGCCTGTCTGTGCGTACACTTCCCTTTGGAGGAAAGCTAGATATCTACACACCTTTTGCACTAGATAAAATTATCGATGAATTTAAACCTGATATTGTACAAACATGGATGGCGCGCGCAGCCTCTAAACTGCCTGCAAAAAAAGGTAGGCCTTACAAAGTTTTATCAAGGTTAGGCGGTTATTATAACCTTAAATACTTTAAGAAATCCGATTATTTTTTAGGTAACACACCTGCGATTAGTGATTACTTGAAAAAGGAAGGTGTCCCAGAAGACAGGGTAACTTTCTTTCCAAATTTTGCCCCCCCTTATGATGGAAGTGTAGTACCAGTATCACGTGAAAGCCTTGATACACCAGAAAATGCAACTGTGCTTCTCTCACTTGCCCGATATCACAATTCCAAAGCCTTAGATATTGCCATCACAGCCATAAGAGATATTCCAAACGCTTATCTATGGTGCGC
Source organism: uncultured Alphaproteobacteria bacterium (assembly GCA_963740205.1). Taxonomy (GTDB): domain Bacteria; phylum Pseudomonadota; class Alphaproteobacteria; order Micavibrionales; family Micavibrionaceae; genus UBA2137. Next base: position 506,278 of record CAVUDD010000005.1, on the reverse strand, counting down.
GGGCGATGGCCCAGAGAAAGATGCTTTGAAAAATTTAGCCCATAGCTTAGGCGTTGATGACAGGGTAAGATTTTTAGGTTGGAGAGACGATAGAGAGGCTCTTTTGCGAGCTTGCGATATTTGTTTATTTATTTCAAGATTTGAGCCATTCGGAAATGTATTTGTTCAAGCTTGGGCACAAAAGACCCCTGTCATTGTTTCCGACGCTGATGGCCCTCGCCAGTTCGTAAGAGATGGAGAGGACGCTATTATTGTGCCAAGGGATGATGTAACAGCAACTGTAAATGCCGTTAATACTTTGAAAAATAATAGAGAACTTCAGCAAAAACTTGTTACGAACGGTTTTAAACGCTACGAAAATGAATTCAGTAAGAATAGTGCGATGAAAGCCTATCAAAGTCTTTACGAAGAAATGACAAAAGCATGAAATACATCTTAAAATTTCTTATTCGTGCTTACCGTTTTATTCTCTCCCCCTTCATGGGTAACCAGTGTCGTTTTCATCCTACCTGCTCTGTCTATGCCGAAGAAGCCTTAGATCAGCATGGTACGATTAAAGGGAGTTATCTTGCAGTATCGCGAATTTTGAATTGTCAGCCCTATTCATCGCGCCCATTTGAGGACAAAGTCCCGAAACGGTTTGCGTGGAAAGACGCCATAAGTTATAAAAGCTCGAAATCCAAAAACGCGTAAAACATAATTACATAGGAAATTTACCCATGTCAGGTCAAAAATCAGGTGGTATGCACCCTCAGGACATCCGCAATCTGATCATTTTTATCGTTATCTCAGTTGTAATATGGGGAGTGTTCGACAAGTATGTCTTTGGGCCTCAACAGGCTGCCCTTCAAGCTACCAGACAACAGCAAACGCAAATCTCTCAACAGACAATTGCAGAAACGAAAGCTGTTTCCAAAGATCCTCAAAAAGATCGCGCAGAAGTTTTAGCATCTGATGCTGCTCGCATTGGCATTGATAATAATGAGATTGCTGGTTCTTTATCACTCACAGGTGCGCGCATTGATGATATTTCATTAAAGGAATACTTCAAAACACTTGAGAAAAAGGAAAACGTAGAGCTATTTTCACCTGTAGGTTCTGCCCATCCTTATTACGCCGAAAGTGGCTGGGTCAATAGCCCTGATACATCAGTTTCCTTACCTAACCGCAACACTGTATGGACGGTTATTGGTAGCTCAAAGCTGACTAGCTCAACGTCGGTGAAGCTACAATGGAACAACGGACAGGGCTTGACCTTTGTTAAGGACATTAGCCTTGATGAGCACTTTATGTTTACTGTCACAGACAGCGTTATTAATAACTCAAGTCAATCTGTCACATTATTTCCATACGCAGCTATTGCGCAACGCGGCATCCCCGATAACCTTGAAGGTAAGATAATTGCCCACGAAGGTCTTATTGGCTATTTTAACGATGACCTTGAAGAAATAGACTTTGATGATTTAGAAGGTGCGCCCGCAAAAACATTCCTGTCAAAAAGTGGCTGGACTGGCTTTTCACGTAAATACTGGATGTCTGCAATACTTCCAGCGCAAGACACTGATAAAACATTCCGTTTTTTAGCCACTCAGGAACGTGAGCCTGGCACACGCCCTCTTTATCAGGCCGATGTCACTGGACAGGGACTAGAAATCGAAAGCGGGAAGACGATTACCTCTACTAATCACTTTTATGTGGGTGCGAAAAAATTAGAGCTTTTGGATGCTTACGAAAATAAATTTGGGGTGAGACACTTTGACCTCGCGATTGATTTTGGTGTTCTGTATTTTATGACACGCCCATTCCACTGGCTTCTAACCACTTTTTTCCATCTGACTGGAAACTTCGGGATTGCAATTATCTTACTGACTATTCTAATCCGTGTAGCTGTGTTCCCTCTTGCAAATACCTCATATAAATCTTTTGCAAAACTTAAAAAAGTTGCGCCAGAGATGAAAGACTTGCGCACAAAATTCTCTGGTGACAAAGCAAGGTTGCAAAAGGAAATGGTTAAACTCTATGAGAAAGAAAAGGTCAATCCTATGGCGGGTTGCTTACCTATTCTGCTTCAAATTCCAATTTTCTTCGCAATGTATAAGGTGATTTATATCACACTTGAAATGCGCCACGCGCCTTTCTTTGGCTGGATTCACGATTTATCAAAACCTGATCCGACATCAATATTTAATCTATTTGGATTAATACCTTTTGATGTTCCGTCATTCCTTATGATCGGTGTATGGCCCTGCATTATGTTGATATTCATGATTTTACAGCAAAAAATGAATCCTCCTCCGCAAGACCCTATGCAAAAAACGATGATGGCGTATTTCCCGTTCTTCATTACATTTATTCTTTCAGGCTTTGCTGCAGGACTTGTTGTGTACTGGACAGTTTCAAACGCTTTGTCTGTTCTACAACAAGGCGTTATTATGAAGCGCATGGGTGTACCTATACACCTATTCGACAGATCAAAAGCCGAAAAGGAACTCGATGAAGAAATCGAAAAAGGTCCTGCTGTTCATCCTCAAGCACAAATGATTGAGGAAGATGTTGAGGAAGCTCTATTCGGTAATGACGATAACGCAAAAGATAAAGCCCCTGATAAGGATAAATAAGTATGGATATTGCGAAAGACAGCGAGTTTGTAAGAAAGTTTTTCGCAAGACCTTGTACTTTTGTGAAGGGTGTTGTTGCGTTAGATAAACTTCCAGATGGCGATCGTCCTGAAATTGCTTTTATTGGGCGTTCTAACGTTGGGAAATCCTCTTTGATAAATGCACTTATTGGCCAAAACGGACTTGCACGCACGTCTAATACGCCTGGTCGAACACAAGAACTTAATTTTTTTGATTTAAACGATACTATTTATGTTGTCGATTTGCCTGGTTATGGCTTTGCCAAAGTTTCCAAAAGTAAGGTCAAAACATGGACAGCATTAATGAAAAGCTATTTGAGAGGACGCGCTTCTTTGAGAATTGTCTTTGTTCTGATTGATTCACGTCATGGTCTGAAACCAAGCGATATAGATATGATGAAACTACTTGATGAATCTGCCGTTCCTTATCGTATCGTGTTTACCAAATGCGATAAGGTAAAAACTGAAGAGGCAGAGGCCATAACCAAAAAGACATTGGCAATTTTAAAAACCCATGCGGCGGCCTTTCCTGGTACCTTATTGACAAGTGCCGTCAAAGGGTACGGCATGGATGATTTGAAAGGCTACATTCACGAAGTCGTACATAGTTAGCTTGCGTGTGCCCAAGCCTTATGACACACTAATTTCATGCAAGAATTCTTTGATTCCATGGGTCTTGAGGCCTCTTCTTTTGCCATTGGTGCTTTAATCGGACTAATATTGTCTGCCATATACTTCATTGGCAAAATACTACGCCTTTCTCGTGAAAATGCGCGCCTTGAAAATATGGGTCAGACATTTGACTCTTTAGCGCAAGAGTCTCTTAAAAAAAGTAGTGAAACGTTCCTTCAACTTGCAGAGATGCGTTTAAAGCAAGCACATGCAGATGGAGCGCATGACCTTGAAAAAAAGCAAAAAGCCATTGCTGATTTACTTTCACCGGTAAACAAAACATTGGAAACAATGGACGAAAAGCTCAAGGATTTGGAAAAAGTGCGCCTGACTGCCTATACAGAATTACGTACACAAATCACCGACATGAATCAGGATCAGGCAAAATTAAGACAAGAAACATCTTCGCTTGTACAAGCCTTGCGCTCACCTTCAACACGCGGGCAATGGGGCGAAATGCAGTTGAAACGCTGCTTAGAGATGGCAGGTATGGTGGAAGGTGTTCATTTTGACCTTCAGGTCTCAACGGACGGACAACGCCCCGATGCTGTCATCAAACTACCTGGCGGTAAACAGGTCATTATAGATGCTAAAGCACCCATCGATGCCTATTTAAACGCCTTTAAGGACGATATTACAGAGCAAGAGCGTCATGTTGCGCTTGAGAGTCATGCGCGCCACGTCAAGGACCACATGAAATCATTGGGTCGTAAATCTTACTGGTCGCAGTTTGAATCTCCTGAATTTGTCATTATGTTTCTTCCAGGAGAAAGTTATTTCTCTGCAGCGCTTGAGAAAAACCCTGGCCTTATAGAGGCGGGTGTAGAGGAAAAAGTTATTCCTGCCTCTCCAACAACGCTTATTTCTTTATGTAAGGCGGTCATGTATGGCTGGTCACAAGAAAAACTAGCAGAAAGCGCACGTGAAATTTCTGACCTGGGTCTAGAGCTCTATAAACGTGTCTCTGTCTTTGGCCGTCACATGCAAAGCGTGGGTACAGGATTAGAGAAAGCTCTTAAAAGTTATAATAGTGCTGTTGGTTCACTAGAAAGCAACGTCCTTCCACAAGCCAGACGCTTTACTGAACTTCACGTTGGACAAGAAAAAGATATGCCTTCACTTAGTGCTATTGAAATCAACACACGAGAACTATCTGCTCCAGAACTAACTAAGAGCGATGATGAGGGTCTTTTAGAAGAAACCTCAAAAAAACAGGCCTCTGCCTAGCCCTTACAAACTGCGCTTTTCCTTGAAATAACACTATGGACGAACTATAATTAGAGACATGACAATGTTACCTATACTTACAGCACCTCACCCTGCCCTAAAGGAGATGGCAAAGCCTATATCATCTATGGACGAGGCCATTCGTTCACAAATGGATAATATGCTAGAAACGATGTACGCCAATAGCGGTATAGGGCTTGCAGGCAATCAGGTGAATATCCTGAACCGTGTTTTGGTTATGGATTTGAATGCTGGAAACGAAATTACAGAACGTACACCTATATTTATGGCCAACCCTGAAGTGATTTGGATGAGTGATGAGCCCAGTATTTGGGATGAAGGATGTTTGTCAGTTCCCCAACAATTTGCAGAGGTTGAGAGATCCCGCCAAGTTCGTGTAAAATTTCTGAATTACGATGGAAAAGAAGAAGAGCAAATGTTTGAGGATCTTGCCTCACACTGCGTTCAACACGAAATTGACCATCTGGATGGCAAGTTATTCGTTGATCATTTATCTCGCCTGAAGCGCAACATGCTTTTACGCAAATTGGATAAGTATAAGAAAAGCCACGACATCCTTTAATATCATATCTTTACCTAAGCGTATCATCCTTCTATAAAAGCAGGCATGACCAATAATATCCTTAAAATTATATTTATGGGTACGCCCGAGTTTTCGGTAAGCGCGCTTGATAAACTTGTGAAATCGAAACATGAAGTTGTTGCCGTATACACACAGCCCCCTCGCCCCAAAGGCCGTGGGCACAAACTTCAACCCTCTCCTGTGCACGAATATGCAGAACGAAACAACATTCCTGTTTATACGCCACAAAAATTAAAGAAGAATCCTAATGCTATAGAGGAATTTGAATCACTAGAAGCAGATGTTGCCGTTGTAGCGGCATATGGTCTCATTTTGCCTAAAGAAATATTAAACGCTCCAAAATATGGTTGCCTCAATATTCACGCCTCTCTCTTGCCACGTTGGCGCGGTGCTGCGCCAATCCAATACGCAATATGGAAGGGTGATGACAAGTCAGGTGTCACCATAATGCAAATGGAAGAAGGGCTTGATACTGGGCCTATGATTTCCGAGCAAGAAGTCGTTATAAATGACAATACTACAGCTAAAAGCCTCCATGATGATCTCGCAGAAATAGGCAGCTCTATGATAGTGGGAGTTTTAGATGAACTTGCAGATAATCAGGCTTTATCAGGGCAAACTCAAGACGACACACTCTCGAATTATGCCTCTATGCTCACAAAAGAAGATGGTAAGGTTGACTGGTATTCTCCTGCCATTGAGATTGACCGTCAAATTAGAGCACTTAATCCTTGGCCAGGTGCATTTTTTCAAAAAGATGGTGTTATTTTCAAAGTGAAAAAAGCACGTTACTTGCTTGAAAAATCAGAAGAAAAACCAGGAATAATTTTTTCTAAAGATGGTTATGTCTCTTGTGGCGACAATACTACATTACAACTTATAAATGTTCAAACACCTAATGGTAAAACAATGAACATTGAGGCTGCCATTAATGGTGGCTACCTCAACATAGGAGACGTTTTGTCCTGATGACTATTACGCGATGGAAATGTACAGTTGAATATGACGGCACTAACTATAGCGGTTGGCAACGCCAAGATAACGCCCCTAGCGTACAACAAGTTGTTGAAGAGGCTATAAATGCCTTCTGCGGGCAAGACATACGTATTCACGCAGCAGGTCGAACAGACGCAGGCGTACACGCTAAAGGACAGGTTTTTCATTTTGATTTAAATTACGGTGATAGGGTAATTTCAGGATTTGCCCTAAGTAAGGCCATTAATGCACACATGGTTGAACATCCTATTTCTGTTGTTAAAGCCGAGGAAGTTGATAGCGAATTTCATGCGCGCTTTTCTGCAACCAATAAACTCTACACGTACAAGATAATTAACAGACGCGCACCACCTGCATTGGATGTAAAGCGCGTCTGGCATGTTAAGGTTCCTTGCGATGCGCAACTTATGGCTGAGGGTGCAAAACATCTAATGGGTAAACATGACTTTACAACCTTTCGTGCCTCCGTATGTCAGGCCAAAAACCCTATCCGAACACTTGATCGCATAGAAATAGAGACACGACCCTATGATGCGTATGGTGGGCAAGAGATACTGATACATGCAGAGGCTCAAGCCTTTTTACATCACCAAATACGCAATTTTGCAGGTACGCTTGTATATGTCGGAATTGGCAAATGGAAACCTGCTCAAGTCAAAGAAGCATTAGAGGCCAAAAACAGAGAAGCTGGAGGGCCAACTGCCCCGCCCTATGGACTATCCCTTATGCGCATTGATTATCCTTAAACTCCTGCCATAATCATAAGGCAACAATTTAAAGGATCTTATTATGATTACAGCTCTCTACGCAGGAATTCTGGCTATTTTCTTGGTCATTCTGGTTTTTAACGTCATCCGCTTTCGTCTCAAGAATAAAATAGGTCTTGGTGATGGAGGTATCCCAGAACTTCATCAAGCCATTCGCGTGCATGGTAATTTTACGGAAATTGTACCTGTATTGTTGATACTTATGGTGATAATGGAGCAATCTCTAATTTCACCAGCTTTTCTTCATATATTTGGAATAACTATAGTTATATCTCGTATTTTGCACTTTATAGGCCTTTCACAATCGGCTTTCAGATCATGGGGAAGAACTGCTGGAACTATTATAGCTATGCTTTTAATGCTCGTTGGTGGAATAACTTGTATCTACGTCTTTGCCACATAGATTCATTTGAGCCAGTGCCGAAAGAGCAGCCGTTTCAGCGCGTAAAATACGTTCCCCTAATGTTGTAGGCACAACTGTTTCATAAGATAAAATTTTATCGGTCTCTTCAGAGGTGAATCCGCCTTCAGGGCCAACAAGGACTGTACGTGCATTTATGTGCTCAATGGTTTTATCTGTCTCGTATCGCTCAATAGCAAAGGCAATATGGCTCGAGTAATTCCACTCCTTTAAACATTTCTCAAGAGGAATTATCGGTAAAACTACAGGAATATCTAGCCTTTCACATTGCTCCGCTGCTTCGATAATTTGTGCTCTTATTCTATCCTCTTTAATTTTACGGACCTCCGTGTTTTGTGTAAGTACAGGGTGTAAATGTGTAACACCTAGCTCAACAGCCTTTTCAACTAGGAAATCCATTCGCGTTTTTTTTATAGGCGCAAAAATAAGATGGCACTCCATAGTGTTTTTTTGATTTTTGAGCTTATCAGTTAAAGTAAGCGCGGCTTTCTTCTTACTCTCTCTTGTAAAACTTCCAATCCATTCGCCATCGCGGCCATTAAAAACGCGCACTGGATTTCCATCTTGTAAGCGTAAGACATTTCCAAGATAATGACTTTGCGCCTCTTCAAGAGTGGCAATAAAGTTCTCTGTGAGAGGACTATCCAGAAATAACCGCGGGGCTTTATCATAAGTTTTCATTATGTACACAGATATCAGAAAATTAACGTGGATAGAACGTCTTCCTGAAAAAATAAAACCTCTTGCCTATCTTATGCGCTTGGATAGGCCAATTGGTACTTGGTTACTTCTGCTTCCCGCACTTTGGTCATTGGTATTAGCCTATAAAACTAGCACAAGTGATATGGAGTTAAGAACACTCTTTACTTTCATCACCTTATTTTCAATTGGTGCAATTATCATGCGCGGTGCAGGATGCATCATAAACGATCTTTGGGACAGAGATTTGGACATGCAGGTAGAGCGCACACGCTTTCGTCCATTAGCATCAGGCACAATCTCAATAAAACAAACATTTTTATTTCTCATTGGGCTTTTGCTCCTAGGGCTTTTGATTCTTCTGCAGATGAATGCAACCACAATAATTCTTGGTGTTTTATCATTGGTCTTTATCACTATTTACCCATTTATGAAGCGTATCACATGGTGGCCTCAAGCCTTTCTAGGATTGACATTTAATTTTGGTGCATTAATGGGGTGGACTGCAATTACAGGCGACTTGTCGCTATCGGCGATATTACTATATATAGGAGGTTTTTTCTGGACTCTGGGCTACGACACAATCTATGCACATCAGGACATTACAGATGATTCACTGATTGGTATAAAATCAACAGCCAGACTTTTTAAGGATAAGAGCAAGATATTCGTAGGACTATTCTATACCATTGCCTTCCTTATGTTTATGAGTGCGATTATGATAGCGACACAATCTGTACACCCTCTCTATTTATGCGCCTGTAGCGGGATATTGCTTATCTTTCAAATTCACACTTGGAATATCAATGAGCAAGAAAATGCGCTGGAGATGTTTAAGGCTAATAAGGAGTTTGGACTATTACTTCTTTTGGGAATTTGTTTTATCTAGGCACTACCAGATAGAAATCCGCCAGATGACGGAGCTTGAAAAGTAATTTTCGCGTCAACATCATCAACAGACAATGGGTTACACCACTGAATGGTATTAAATGATCCATGAGGCTCGGCTATAGCATACCATTGCTGGTACTGCCTGAATGTTAGTTTACAGACCCATTTCTTAGAAGGCTTCGAATCAGATGCCTTTCTCAGCCAGGCAGAGACAGCCTCTTCGTTACGCGTTGATAACTCCTCTAATCTTGCCCACATTTTATAAACATCGGCATTAGCATCAATTTTCTCGGCTTGTGTAAGGTAGGATCGTGCCTCCCCCCACAAACCATCATCAAGTGCAATTTGTGCTATTGCCAATTGACCCTCAACGGCGTCTGGGTTTCTGGCGACCAGCTTTTCAAACCATTTCAAACGTAACGAGCTTTTGTTTGGTTTATTCTCTGGTGCGAGCATTGTCCAGATTTTGACGAGTTCAGGATGGGGCATTGTATCCCAAGCCTTAAGAACAATCTTTTGTGCTGATTTATTTTTATTCAATTCAATATAATTCAAAGCAAGGCGTTTTGCTGCTGGTATAAATCCAGGATCAACCGACAGTGCTTTTTTCAAATAAGCATCACTACCCTTGGGATCTATTGAAGTTTTTTCATCAGACAGAACTACGAACAGTGCTTTTTTATCACTTTCATATGCTTCATCATCAATGCCCTTGGCTTTCTTAAGTTTTTCCAACGTTAAGAGTGCCTTATGCCAATGACCATTCTTAATTTCCAAATCATACACAGTCTTCAAAATCCAAGGTTGCTTGGGATGCATATCTTTCGCTCGGTACGCCATACGCAAAGAGCTTTCAAAATCACCAGCTTCTATTTCTGACTGCATTAAGCCTTGTACACCGAGAAACGCAGACTCTTTATTTTCAAGAAGGTGTTGGTAGTTTTGTCTAGCGCGTTTATCCTGCCCCGCTTTTTGCGCAGAATGTGCTTCAATAAAGCCTGCTGCACTTCCATCAAATCCTTCTGGTAACAAAGCTTGCGCTCTATATGCGTGATAAGCTGCATGCTTGTAATCACCAGCAGATAAAAGAACGAGTGAACGCGTCAGCGAAATATGACTTTTCTTAAGTGAGCGCTCAGTCCAGTAACGCCTCATTGTTTTCGGAACATCGCCTATGTTAATCGCAAATTTATGAATAAGGAGAACGATGAAAAGAAAGCCAAAAAAGCAGACAAGAAAAAGTCCCATGTTGATATCAAGGACATAATCCCTCCATTCAAGATGAACACTTCCCTTCTGTTCGCTTAGAAAAAGGAAAAACAGGCAGACTAATAGTATTTGAATAAGAGCCCAAAAAGCCTTTAGCATAATGTTTTAAGCCTTATAAACAGCGCTACCTTTCCGTTGGTAGAACCGTCCCCTTTTTGTAGATTTTAAAACCTGAATCAGGATCTTCAACAACTTCCCCACCAAGAGGAACTGCTTCTTTAAGTCCATCCAACATAGTCTCAAGATCAATGTTTTTTGCCTTGGTGCCAAGTGAAGTTGGGATTTTAGGCATTGCATTTGGCGACAACCTCAACTGTGTTTCGATACTTTGTCCCAAGAGCTCTTGGAGTTGACCCGCAAGGAGTGTGAGCTCTGCCTCTTCAATGAAGGGCGCTGCACGATTGGCCGCCTCACCATCCAAGCCTTGCAGAAGTTGAATTGCACCCTGTATGTCGCCCTCATCAAGTTTGTTTTGTGCCTTTGCAACAACAACCTGCGTCGGTGTGCCAGTTAGAGGCTCTCCATCTTTTTCGACCTTGAGCAACTCGCTAAATCTCGCTCGCGCCTTATCTGTAATGGAAACGTCCTCACCTTGTAGTGACGCGACAACAATGTCACCGGCCATTCCCTTAAATTCGTTCTTTAGCCCATCAGGTGAGAGTACGCCTTCATCTGCATGGGGTGATAATTTATCAATAGACGCTACTAATGCGGGATTTTCAGAACCAATTAATTTCTTTAAAAGACCTAAATCTGTGTCGAAAGATTCGTTGTCACGACGCAATGTATCGCGCATTTGAGACATGGCAAGAAGTAAAGCTGCCGCCTTCATATCCTGATCCTCTACACCATCAAAAGTCTTTTTAACAACATCACTTTCATCACGTATAACCGGAAGTGACTCTTCAACAGTAACTTCATCACTTTGAAGACGATTTATCCATGAGAGTAATTCCTCTGTGGTTTGGTCAAGTTGCGTACGTCCTGAGTCAGTTGTACGTAACCCCAAAAAGTTTGTCCAAAGCCCAGCGAGGTCAATAGAGCCCTTTTGTTCTAAAAATGTACCCATCGTAGTTTCTAATGTACCCAAGCGCTCTTCTAGATTACCTGAATTCATCCCAACAACAAAACCTGTCGCTTGTGAGGCAACAGATTGTGCCTTTTGGGCAGCTTTGCTTGCTTGATCTTGCAGAACCTCTAAGCGAGTATCAAGGTTAGAAGGAATATTTTCAGATATTTCCTCCTGTTCTTTCTCAACTGTTTCAAGCTTCTTTTCAAGTGAGACAATTCTATCAGCTTGTTCGGTGACGACCTTTACCTTAGGAGCTAGTGTCATAAGACCAGCAGCCAAAAATGCCACCACCGCTATTAAAGATATAAAGATAATTTTACCTGTAGGCTCACGCCCAGCTTGCGAAACTTCGTCTTGTTGAGAATATAAAACTCGTGGCGGAATATCTTTCTCAAAATCATCTTCTTGAGTTTGTTTATATGCGCTTTGCCCAATGTTGATTGTCTCAGAAGATACATTTTCCTGCATATTATTAGGCTCATTTTTATCCTGAAGCACAGTATCTTGCGTGAGAATATCATCCAATGAAATGTTATGCTTGTTTGCAGCTTTCATAACGTCTTCACGTCTAGCGGCAGGGATAACGTCCCTTTTTTTCCAACCTTGTACAGTTGTTACGGGCGTGTCTATTTTAGTTGCCATCGGACGAATTCCGCCGAAACGCTCAATAATTTGGCGGGCATGTTCTAATGGTTCGCTGCTACTCATCACTTTTTTCCTTTATTAGGTCACACATATTTTCAAGATTAGGAGCTTTGCAAACATAAGCTTCTCCCTCATAATTTTCTGGTAGAGACTTTAACACGGCAGGTGACAGACACAAGAGTTTTGTACGTGTACGCACGTTATCAAGCGTATCAAGTTGTAAATTATCAAGAGTATTTTGCGCAGAACGCTCTGAAAAAAGAGGTACAAGAATAGTTTTAGCGTTGTGCAGTTCTTTTTGAGCGCTCTCGCCCAAGTCTTTTAAATACAAGGCCTCATAAACGATTACCTCATCACATTCATGTCCTATTGTGTAAAGAGAGATACATACATCTGTTTTTATGAACTGACCACGTACATATAAAAAATTATCACTCTTAAGCTCTTTCAGGCTTTTTATGAGCTTCTCAGCATTAGATGCAACGCCTTCTGTTTTTAGACTATTTGCATTTAAAAAATTAGCCGTCTCTTCTCCCACGACATAAAATGATTTATTTTTAAAAAATTCACTATTAGTTACAACCCATTCCGCGGAGCGCCTTGAGGTCAAAATAATTTTTGAAGCTTCTTCAAGCTGTTCTTTATTAGGGCCATCTTGGGAATACTCATAACGTACCAATGGATGGTCAATCACAGGTATATCAATTTTGTATTGGGCAAGGTTTTGGATAAATCTGGCGTTATCCTCTTGAGAGCGCGTTAAGAAAAGAACTTGTCCTAACATACCGACTCTAACTCAGAACAGACGGATCAACGTCTTTCTTAACGAGCATAGCAGTGTGCTGACCTAAAGAAATGGCTTCTTGCGTTGTTTCACAAGGAGCGCCTTCTTTAGCATGCCAAAATTCCGTACCATCTGTACGTGCAACTATGATTTGAATAGTCATCATATTTTTTTCTGTACGCTTAGCATGAACACCAATTGGCGTATGGCATGAGCCATCTAAAACCTGTAAGGCTGCGCGCTCTGCCTCAACCATAAAACCTGTATCTGTATGATGAATTGTATCAAGCAAGGATTTAGTGTTTGCCTCACCTTCTCTATATTCAATACCTACAACTCCTTGTCCACAAGCGGGTACAATTTCATGCGTATGGAAAACATGGTTTACTTCTTCTTCTAAATCAATGCGACAAAGACCCGCATAACTCAATATAGTGGCATCAACTTTACCAGCCTTAAGCTTTTCAAGTCTTGTGGGAACGTTGCCGCGAAAAGGTACAATTTTGACATCAGGTCTTTTCAAAAGAAGGAATGCCTGCCTACGTACACTGGATGTGCCTATTTTTGCTCCAGCAGGCAAATCATTAAAACTATTATATTTATAGGAAACGAAGGCATCACGGCTATCTTCCCTTTCAAGATAATGTTGCATCACCAAGCCATCTGGCAAAAATGAAGGCATGTCTTTTACGGAGTGCACAGCTATATCAATATGGTTTTCCATCAACGCATGCTCAAGCTCTTTGGCAAAAAGACCTTTTCCACCCTCTGCTTCTCCAAGGCGTGTTTCACCTTGATCAGGGCGCCAATCCCCAGATGTTTTAATGATAATGATTTCAGTTTGAAGGTCGGGATGTAGAGCTATGAGCCGTTTTTCAACTTCTGCTGCTTGAGTTAGAGCCATTTGGCTCCCCCTCGTCCCTATCCTAAGTTTTGATACCATATTAAAAGCTTTTAAAGAGTTGTTCCAAAACAGCACACACCACTAAACCATTCATGCACACATTGCAATCTTAGGCTTGCTCTTTACTTATAAAACCAGTAATTCTGCACCTTATGCAAAAACAGTTAATTTTAGGTATAGAAACAAGTTGTGACGAAACTGCCGCTGCAATCGTTAGTAACCATAAAGACATTATTGCACATCGTGTCTATACACAACTTGAGGATCACATCCCACATGGTGGTGTTGTTCCGGAAATAGCCGCACGCGCTCATGTTGAGAAAATTTCTCCTGTGGTCGAAGCGTGTGTTTAAAGAGGCAAAAATAGATATTAGCGAAATAGATGCCATAGCGGCCACATGTGGACCTGGCCTCATAGGTGGTGTCATGGTAGGCATGGTTTACGCCAAATCATTGGCTGCTACCCTAAACAAACCCTTTATAGCGATTAATCACCTTGCTGCGCACGTTCTTACACCAAGACTAACCTTTGATATTCAGTTTCCCTATCTTTGCTTGCTGGTCTCAGGAGGTCACACGCAGTTTCTTCTTGTTAAAAATGCACAAGAAATGGAGACACTTGGGCAAACCCTCGATGACGCCCTAGGCGAGTGTTTTGATAAATCTGCAAAAATGATGGGATTGCCCTACCCAGGTGGCCCTCAAATTGAGAAACTTGCCTCAAAATGTATTGAAAAAGAAAGTGCATTAGAAAAATTCCAGCTTCCCAGACCCTTACTGGGCAAAGATGGATGCGATTTTTCATTTTCTGGGCTTAAAACAGCAATGCGTCAATATATCGAAAATTTTCAAGAAGGCGCGATACCCGAAACAGAGGCGTCCCAACTTGCTTACGCCTTTCAAATAGCAATAACAGATACATTGACCGATAGATGCAAAAACGCAATTATGATGGCAAAGGACATGAGCGGAATCGATGTTAAGAGCCTAGCCATTGTGGGCGGAGTGGCAGCAAACCAGTTTATCGCCAAAACCTTCAAGAGCTTTACTGACAGCCAACATATTCAGCTTTATGTGCCGCCTCCTGCTCTGTGCACTGATAATGGGGCAATGATTGCATGGGCGGGTCAAGAAAAGTTGGCGCTAGGTCTTACAGACACACTTGATTTCAAAGCAACACCGCGATGGCCTCTTGGCAAAGTTGCAGACAATATATAAACTCGCGTTTCAAAAATGAAGAGAACAGGACGAATTTTCTTATGACAGAACAATCTCCCTCAATTGGTGTTATAGGTGCAGGCGCATGGGGTACGGCGCTTGCACAATCTTTAGCGCTTGCGGATAAGGAAGTAACGTTGTGGGCGCGCGAGCAAAGCGTTGCTGATGCCATCAATAAGTCGCAAGTCAATGATCTATACCTACCTACTGTTCAGTTATCAGAATCTATTAAGGCCTCATCTGATTTGTCTGAAACACTTAAAAATAGTGATATTCTTTTGATTGTGACCCCTGCACAACATGTGAGAGCAACGCTTAAAGCCTTGAAGGATAAAGACATTGCAGACAAACCTATTGTCTTATGCTCCAAAGGGATAGAAATTGAAACTGGGCTTTTGCTATCTCAAGTAGCAACACAAGAGTTACCCGACTCAACAATTGCAATTCTTACTGGCCCCACATTCGCTAGTGAAATCGGCAATGGGCTTCCAAGCGCCATGACACTGGCCGCCGAAACTAAGGATATCGCTAGAAACATAAGAGATTCCCTTACAACGCGCCATTTACGCATATATGCGACAGATGATGTTATTGGAACCCAGATTGGTGGTGCAGTAAAAAACGTTATAGCCATTGCCTGTGGTATAATCGACGGTCTTGGATTTGGTGAAAGTGCGCGCGCAGCACTTGTAACGCGCGGTCTTGTTGAAATGTCCCGTCTTGCCTCCGCCATGGGTGCAAAGAAAGAAACTTTGACTGGGATGTGCGGAATAGGCGACCTTATGCTGACTTGTAATTCCATGCAGTCACGCAATTTTTCATTAGGACACGCACTAGGCTCAGGACAAACGCTAGAAACTATTCTAGCTCAGCGCAATTCAGTGACTGAAGGTATTCACACTGCCAAGGCACTAATTACACTTGCCAAGAAAAATGCTATTGAGATGCCTATATCTGAGGCGGTAAACACATGCCTGTCTGGACAAAAATCAGTTAGTGAAGTTGTTGACCAAATGCTAGAGCGCCCATTACCAGACAAAAGCTCAAACTAAACAATCCAGCCTTTTTAAGGCCCAACGTAAGTCTTTTTGCATTTGCTCGAATGAGACATTCAGACATTCATCACGCGCAATAAAGACAAACGCAAAATCTTCCTTTGCAAGATTGGTCAGGTTTTCCTCGACTAAAGCACGTAAGCGTCTTTTGGCGCGATTTCGGTCAACAGCGCGCTTACTGAATTTCTTCGTGACTGTAAAACCAACCGTATAAGGATTATCGGCTTTTCTTTCCAAGGCTTGAACAGCATAGCCAGGAGTAACCCAGCGCTTGGCCTTGGTATTCATAAGCAAAAAATCGGCTCGCTTTTTCAAACGTCCGATTTTCTTTTCTTCTTTAATTTCTAATGCCATTACCGCTGTGCTTTCATATAGCTACCAGCGCAAATTACAAAAGCCTATTAGGCTGAAAGCTTTTTACGGCCCTTTGCTCTGCGTGCTGATAGAATGGCACGTCCTGCACGTGTTGCCATACGTGCTCTAAAACCATGGCGGCGGGCACGAACCAAACGGCTGGGCTGAAATGTTCTTTTCGTTGACATGACAGTGTCACTCCTTATTTTAACGCTTTAATAACTTTAATTTTATACTCTATAAACCTTGAAGGTCGAAGGTATAATGGTTAAAAAAACCAATGTCAAGAAAGACTTCTTTTCCTGAATGTGCTTTTATGACATTCTTCTGGTAAGAAAAACAGCGGTAAGAACAAATATCCAAATAAGGGAAATGCTAAATTATGTATGAAGACAATAACTGGAACCCTGTTACAGGCGTAGAGCTAGATGGTTTCCTTTCGCAAATCAACCCTGTTGACCAGCAATTAAAAACTTCAGCAGAATCAACTACGGTAGAATGGCGCGCTATGCCTTGGTATGACAGCGTTGCAATGATACGTGTTCGCGACCCTAACTGGTCACCAAAGAATATGACGGTTTATTATTTAACAGACCAAGGCACACTTTACCGTTTGAATGGAACATCACCGCCAATTCACGATATCAATAAGAAAGCTCCTATTAAAATCACAGATGAAAATGTACTCGAGTATTTGCGTTTCTTCTGTTTCTTTGTTCGCGGAGAAGAAGGCCCTTTCTTGATCTCAGAAGATATCAATGATCCCAATATGCCTAAAGATATGGATGATAAAATGCGTACCGTCATTGGTGGTGCTATTCGTCCTGCGTCTTACGAAGGGAAAAACGAACAAGGTCACTGGTTATGTGATGCGGTTGTATTCTACTCAAACGCGCTATTTATCGCTAATTTCGCCGTTCACCCGACAGGTATGATTGAAATGATGGATGATGAGCCTATCGCAGCAGACTTAACCACACGCGTTAATCGTCCTGTTGCGCTCGATGCACAAGGTAATCCAAAATAGAAAATAGATGGCACTCATTTAAAAACCCGCTTACCGCGGGTTTTTTATTACTCAGAAAACGCGCGATTGGGACGTTTGAGAGGGTCAAAGCCATAATGTTTAAGCCAGCGTGTATCGCTCTCAAAAAATGTACGTAAATCAGGAATTCCGTATTTTAGCATAGCTATGCGCTCAATCCCCATACCAAAAGCAAAGCCTTGATATTCATAGGGGTCAATTCCGCAGTTCTTAAGGACATTGGGGTGCACCATTCCACAGCCCAGAATTTCCATCCAGTCATCACCTGCGCCGATTTTAAACTCACCTTTTTCGCGCGTACATCCGATATCAACTTCAGCGGATGGCTCAGTAAACGGGAAAAAAGATGGTCGGAAACGCATGGGCACATCATCAACCTCGAAATACGCCTTTACGAAGTCCAGTAAACAACCTTTTAGATGTCCCATGTTGATGTTTTTATCAATGACGAGTCCTTCACATTGATGAAACATAGGTGTATGCGTCATATCATAGTCAGAACGATAGGTACGTCCCATACAAATAATACGATATGGCGGCTTATTTTCCATCATATGACGAATTTGCACTGATGATGTATGTGTTCTTAAAAGTTTCTTTGCACGCTCTCCTGTCTCATCAGGATCACTAGGCAAGAAGAACGTATCCTGCATCTCACGCGCAGGATGCCCAGGCGGGAAGTTTAATGCAGTAAAATTATGCCAGTCATCTTCGATGTCTGGGCCCTCGGTCAATGTAAAGCCCATATCAGCAAAAATAGTCAGCAATTCTTCCATTGTTTGCGAAATAGGATGAATTGAGCCTTTTTCCAAAGGACGCGGTGGCAAAGTAACATCAAGAGTTTCAGTCGCTAAGCGCTTGTCCAATTCCTGCTTTTTAAGGGCGGATGCCTGTTTATCAATCAAACCAGCAACTTCTTCTTTCAATTTGTTGAAATGCTTGCCTGCCTCGATACGCTCTTCATGACCCATTTGCCCCAAAGATTTCATCAAATCAGTGATACGACCTTTTTTACCTAGCGCAGAAACACGGATTTCCTCAAGAGAGGCAGTATCATTTGCCGCCTCAATCATATTAATGATTTCATCTTTAAGTTTTGCCGTATCCATATCCAAACCTTGTTTAAAATGTCCTTATTGTTTTTGCAGTATTTTAGATTGGCTATCAAGACCTAGATGCCGCTAAAACTAAAAAACCCCGCATAAAGCAGGGTTTTAAAGTAATATGCCAATATTATATATTTTGACCTGTATCAAAACGATCCGCTTGCATCACTTTTGTCCAGGCTTTCACGAAGTCTTTTACAAAGCGCTCTTTTGAATTATCAAACGCATACACTTCTGCCACCGCACGTAGCTCTGAATTAGAGCCAAAAATGAGGTCTACAGGTGTGGCCGTGTAAACTACTTTACCAGTTTTAACATCCACTCCTTCGTATAAACCTTCCGTTTTGGTTTTTTGCCATTTCGTAGACATATCCAGTAGGTTCACAAAGAAATCGTTACTTAAAGTGCCTGGCTTGCTGGTTAAAACACCCTTTTTGCTGCCATCTGCATTTGCATTGAGCGCGCGCATGCCACCCAGCAGCACTGTCATTTCTGGCACGGTGAGGTTCAGCTGATCCGCTTTTTCTACGAGCATCTCTGTGGGTGATTTATAGCTTGCTTCTTTATTAAAATAATTGCGAAAAGCATCTGCTTTTGGCTCAAGCAAGTTAAATGCAGCAACATCTGTTTGCGCTGCAGTGGCATCACCACGTCCGGCTACAAAAGGCACATTCACACTCACACCGGCATCTTTTGCAGCTTTTTCAATGGCTGCAGCCCCTGCAAGCACGGTTAAATCAGCAAGGGATACTTTGCTGCCGTTTGATTGCCCATCGTTAAAGCTTTTTTGGATGTCTTTAAGCTTTTTAAGCACCTTAGAAAGTTCTGCAGGATTGTTTACTTCCCAGTTATTTTGCGGCGCTAATGCATGCGCGCGCCATTTGCCCCGCCTCGCATGTCACTGGCTCTAAAGGTTGAAGCAGATGCCCATGCAACGCGCACCAGCTCTGCACTGTCGATAGGTCTGATGCTAGAATTTTGCCTTTCAAGCTTTTCACGTCCGCATCACTCACAAGCGTATACTCTGGCGTGGGCACAGGGTCTTGCCAAATGAGTTGCTCACTTGGCACATCGCTGCCTAAAAAGCGGGCATGTGGGCCCATGTCACGGTGAGTAAGCTTATACCATGCACTCGCGAATGCGAGCTGAAACTCTTTGGGGTTTTTAAGAAACCGTTCGGCAATTTTGCGGTACTCAGGATCACGCTTAAAGGCCATGTCGGCCGTTGTCATCACGGGGGGCTGAACTTACCTTCAATGTGTGCATCGGGCACCATTTCATGCAAATCTTGTCTCTTGGCACCCACTGGATAGCGCCTGCTGGGCTGCGTGTGGTTTCCCACTCATGTTTCACAAGTTCTCAAGATACATCATGGTCCATTGGGTGGGTGCTTGTGTCCATGCCCCTCTAAGCCACTGGTGATAGTATCCTCGGCATTGCCTTTGCCGCATTTGTTTTTCCAACCCAAACCTTGGGCTTCAATGGGTGCAGCGCCTGGCTCAGCGCCCATGCACTCTTGGGTTTGTGTGCGCCATGCATTTTGCCAAATGTGTGGCCACCGGCTGCAAACGCAACGTTTCCTCGTCATTCATAGCCATACGACCAAACGATTCACGAATACTTTTTGCCGAGCCTAATGGGTCTGGTTTGCCCATTGGGCCTTCAGGATTCACGTAAATAAGGCCCATATGTGTAGCACCAAGTGGGTGTTGCAACTTCCCATCTTTCTCGTGACGATCACTCGCAAGCATTTGCACTTCTGGCCCCCAGTAAATAAGGTCTGGCTCCCAGTCATCTCACGCCCACCTGCAAAGCCATAGGTTTCGAAACCCATATTTTCCATGGCAACGTTTCCTGTGAGGATCATCAAATCGGCCCATGAAAGCGCTTCTGCATATTTTTGCTTAATAGGCCATAGCAAACGGCGTGCTTTATCAAGCTTGCCGTTATCGGGCCAACTATTTAGAGTGGCTCAAACCGTTGCTGGCCACCGCCTGTGCCGCCAGTCCATCGAGGGTTCTATAGGTGCCGGCGCTGTGCCATGCCATGCGAATGAAGAAATGGGCCATAATTCCCCTAATCGGAGGGCCACCAATCTTGTGAAGTCGTTAAAAGTTCATTGATATCCTTTTTAACTGCATCTAAATCAAGAGTTTTAAATTCTTCTACATAATTAAAATTATCGCCATACGGATTAGATCTTTATCTTGTGCACGCAACGGCTCAAATCTAATTCTTCTGGCCACCAAAACTGGTTAGGCTTAGGTTTTCCCTGCTCTGTAGTGCGTGAATTCTGGGAAACATCTTCGGCTACCAGTGGATTATCAGTAGCCATGGCTGTAAATGATGACAAACTCAGCACACCTGCAATTGCGGTTGTCAGTATAAATTTATTTGATTTCCCCATGAGAACACTCCTTACTGTGAACGATTAAAATCTGTGACGCCAACAGTAGGAAGGTACGTTCAATTTGTAAAACCATTTTTATTTATACAATCTATATATAAAATTAATAAGCAATGAGATTATTGATAAATTTGACAAATAAAAACCCCGCATAAAGCGGGGTTTTATATAAATCTTGTTAAGCCCTAAGCTGCCTTTGATTGCTCTTTTTCTTTTTTATCAAGAGCCTCTTGTGCTTGCTTTGCAATTGCCTCGAAAGCCTTAATATCAGTAACAGCCAAGTCAGCCAATACTTTACGATCAAGTTCAATTCCAGCCAATTTCATACCATTCATGAATTTAGAATATGGAAGTCCAAATTGACGAGATGCAGCATTAATACGTTGAATCCATAGACCACGGAAATCGCGTTTCTTATTACGACGATCTCTGTATGCGTATTGTGCAGCTTTCTCAACAGCCTGATTAGCGGCACGGAAAGTATTCTTTCTGCGACCCCAGTAACCTTTGGCTAATTTAATAATTTTACGGTGACGCGCATGTGCGCGAGGTGTTCCTTTTTTAGCGCGTGACATTAACTCTCTCCTTTTTCCTTAGATGACTTTCTGTTCAATTTTTTGCGAGCGTAAGGCATCCATGAAGTCAGGATTGTTCTTGCGTTCTCTTTGGACAAAACCTGAGTGTTACGCGATTTGCGTTTCATAGACTTAGGTTTGTTTTGCATCATGTGGGAAGTAAAAGCGCCGCCGGCTTTAACTTTTCCGGATTTCGTCACTTTGAAGCGCTTCTTAACGCTTGATTTAGTTTTTAGCTTCGGCATTTCCATCTCCTTTAATATTAGAGGTCTTATCTAAAAGCTCATAAGGCATGCCGTTTTAGCCCTATAAGCACTACAAGTGGTGGCAGTTATAAGCACGCCAGTCAAAAAAGCAAGAAAAAACCGCCTAAAAAATGAAAGACGGTTTTTATATATACTTTAATAGGTGCGCTTAAGAAGTTGTTGCGCTATTGTCCGCTACTTCTGCAGGAGCTTCTGTAATCTTCAAAGCAGGCTTCGCAATTTCTTTCTTAGGTCTTGGCTTAATATCTGTAGAAACAATCATCAACATCTGACGACCCTCCATCTTTGGTTCAAGCTCTGGGCCACCCAAATCGCGTAAATCATCCAAAAAACGCTCCATCATTTCCATACCGATACTTTGGAAAGCCATTTCACGCCCACGAAAACGCATAGAAACCTTAACTTTATCACCATTACCAAGGAAACGGCGAGCAGCCTTAATCTTCACATTATAATCGTGATCTTCGGTCGTAGGTCTAATTTTGACCTCTTTAACATCCACCGTTTTTTGTTTTTTACGGGCCTCAGCAGCTTTTTTCTGCTGTTCATATTTAAATTTACCGTAATCAAGAATTTTACATACAGGAGGATCTGCGTCTGGTGACACCTCAACAAGGTCAAGTCCCGTGTTAGCAGCTCTCTCAAGAGCCTCAGCCAAGCCTACTACGCCAGCCATTTCTCCGTTTTCATCAACTAATCTTACTTTATCGGCCGTAATATCCTCATTTGTTCTCGGGCCTGTGTCTTTTGGGGCTTGTCCCCGATATGGTTTTTTAATGGTTAGTCTCCTTTAATTCTGTTTATACTTAATCTCGTAATACATACGTCTAAATTGGCGTTTTGACAAGCCGTTGTCATACCGACAAATCAGTATCTCATAACTGTGTTAATAATTTGAAAATTATCCTGCAACAATAATGCCATAGGTGGTTGCTAATCTATTCAACCCGTCTTCTATAAGCTCGCCCTCGGCACAAAACATCCAGCTATCACCATCACGATAGAGATAACCGACCTTCAATGCTGTTGCTCTTTCATTATTATGCAATTCACCATCAAGAAAATAACGAAATAACTCACGATTGGTTTCCTGGTCAACAAGACGAAAAAACACATTACGAACATCCTGAAAACTATGTCCGCGCATGGCTGCATCATAAACCGACACAACAAATTGTATCTTCATTACATCATAAGGAATTTTTTCAAGATTAATCATCACGGTTTCGTCGTCACCATCACCTGCGCCTGTACGATTGTCGCCTGTGTGCTCGACCGCACCCTCAAGAGCAGTCATATTATTGTAGAAAATAAAATCTTCGTCACTGCGTGTAAGGCCTTCCTTATCTAGAAGGAATAATGAGGCATCAAGGTCAGGCGCATCCGCATCAAATCCTATGACGTCCCAACCAAGTCCCAACATGATAGATTTTAAACCAGGAGCCAGCGCCGTTACATTCATGGACTCGCCCTGATGCACACGGTTAAATCGTGCCTGAGGGTCTTCGTTATCAACTTCTTTATTTGTTTCTTCAGCACTCATTTAAGATTTTGCTCCATCTGCCCATTCTAACCCATATCCATAGGCGCGGTCCATTTCGTTATGACCAGGAAAGTATTCCGTGTAATTCGTAACAAGCAGTCCATTACGTTTATTCTCTATGCCTGCGATAACACAAAGGCTCAAGCCTTTCATATGCGCAGAAAGCGTTACAACCAAAGGCTCCTCACGCCCTGGTACCTGCACCTGAATTTGTGGACGTACATGTGCCCAATCCAAGGCGCCCTTATATATATAAACATAAATCAGCATACGTTTGATTTCTGGCCATTTTTGACCATTTATCAGCAGATATTCATCATCCCCGTCGGAGGCTCCTGTGCGCTCATCGCCTGAAAGTTGGATGTACGGGTGTTCTTTTAAGCTTCCATACATATCGCCAAAGGCCTGAATTGCACCGCGTTTACCATCTTGGGTTTCGTAAAGACACCCAAGATCTAGATCAACCTCAACCTTTTTATTAACGTTAATCAGTCCAAACAGAGCTTTTTTCTTTACTTTTTGAACATCCCAAGCTGCACCAACGCGTATTTGCTTAAATCCACCCTCTGGAGGAGTGAAAGACATTGTTTCTCCAGAACGTTTGATAAAATCATACTTTCCAGAGACATCATCAGGATTGATGTAACCAGCGGCACCTAAAGCTTCCCCGCGTCCCGAAAAATTTGCACGGCTTTGTGTCGCCTTACGCATTGATTTTGATGATTTCATATCCGACATATTTTCTACCCTTTTATGTTCTTGGAATAAGGTAAGTCAAAGAGGACGTAAGGGAAAGGTGTTTTTAAAATGTTTTAAAAAATTTGACCTTTTCGGCGCTTTGTTTATAAGGGTTTGGGAAATTTAAAGAGGTAATAATGGCATCTTATCAGTATACATATGTAATGAACGGTCTCACCAAGACCTATCCAGGCGGAAAAACTGTTTTAAACGGCGTAACTCTTAGCTTTTTTCCTGGAGCCAAAATAGGGATTTTAGGCCCTAACGGTGCAGGTAAATCCACCTTGCTTAAAATTATGGCTGGTGTTGAAAAGGAATTTTCAGGCGAAGCTTGGGCTGCCGAGGGTGTGAAAATTGGCTATCTACCTCAGGAACCAGAGCTAGATGAATCAAAAACCGTACAAGAGAACGTGACTGACGGACTTGGCGAAATCAAAGCTATGGTCGATCGTTATAATGAAATTGGTCAAATGATGGCAGATCCCGATGCAGATTTTGACTCTCTAATGACTGAAATGGGCGATTTGCAGGAAAAAATTGATGCAGTGGAAGGTTGGGAACTACAACGCTTTATCGAGGTGGCTATGGATGCTTTGCGTTGTCCGCCTGCAGACTCGGACGTCAAAAAGCTCTCAGGTGGTGAAAAACGCCGTGTTGCACTTGCAAAGCTTCTTTTACAAAAACCTGACCTGCTTTTACTTGATGAGCCAACAAACCATTTGGACGCAGAGAGTAATGCGTGGCTCCAACGTCATTTATCTGAGTACACCGGAACTGTTGTTATGGTCACGCACGACAGATATTTCCTTGATAATGTTACAGGATGGATATTGGAACTTGACCGTGGGCAGGGCATTCCATACGAGGGCAACTATTCGGCCTATCTAGCTCAAAAACAAAAACGTATGTCCCAAGAAGAACGCGAAGAAGACACACGTCAAAAAACTTTGAAACGTGAGGCAGAATGGATGGGGCAATCCCCTCAAGCACGCCGCGCAAAATCCAAGGCACGTATATCAGCCTACGAACAAATGTTACAAGAATCACAAAGTGAAACACTTGGTAATGCACAAATTATTATACCTACACCGCCAAGATTGGGGTCAACAGTTATTGAAGCCATAAATGTCTCAAAGGCGTTTGGCCCACTATGTTTGTTTGAAGATCTGTCTTTTCGCCTACCCCCTGGTGGTATTGTCGGTGTAATTGGTCCTAACGGAGCGGGTAAAACGACCCTTTTCCGTATGATTACAGGACAAGAAAAACCAGATAATGGTGAGTTTAACGTCGGTGAAACCGTAAAACTTGGGTATGTCGACCAGTCTCGAGATGCCCTATCCGATACCAATAATGTCTGGGAAGAAATATCAGATGGTAATGACATCCTAAAACTTGGAAAAATTGAAAAACCAAGTCGTGCGTACGTGTCTTCGTTCAACTTTAAAGGACCTGATCAGCAGAAAAAAGTTGGTCAATTATCCGGTGGTGAAAGAAACCGCGTACACCTTGCCAAAATGTTGAAAGAAGAGGCAAATGTACTTCTTCTCGATGAACCAACGAATGATCTAGATACGGAAACGTTATCAGCACTTGAAGAAGCGCTTGAGCGTTTTCCTGGCTGTGCGGTGGTAATATCTCACGACCGTGCGTTTTTAGATCGCCTTGCCACACACATTCTAGCCTTTGAAGGTAATTCACAAGTCGTCTGGTTTGAGGGCAATTACGAGGACTACGAAAAGGACAAAAAACGTCGCCTTGGGCAAGATGCGGACACACCTACACGCATAAAATATAAGAAATTACACGCGGCTTAGGTTGCTCTAACCTATTGCCATTCAACATAACCCATTCAAAAGTTGGTGTTTTTTGCCTGTGTCATGGTAGAATCATCAGAGAAATTAAATAAAATTTTATCTATTTGCTTTTAAACTAGGAAATAGATGAAAGGTCGTATGGTGTGAAGGCGGTTTATTTAAAACCAAAAAGCGTGGCAAAGATTGCTCTTTTGCCAGGAATATTGCCCCGTTTGAAAAATCTTTTCGGCGGATTCAACTTCTTGCCGTTTTTTCTAGCTCAAGTTTATGCCTCATTTGGATTACTACCAGCGTCACACCCTTATCTCCTTGAAGCAAATATTGGACGATACGGCATTATTAAACTTATTGCTGCAGCGGGGAATAATCTAGTCTGGAAACGCGAATATTTAGATAAAATTATTCTCTATCTTGCCTCTATAGGCGCATTCATTCTTTTCCTGCTTATGCTTGCCACATGTGTGATGTACGCGCTTGTGACTCCTGTTTGGGCAGCAGGGATTTTCATTACGCCTGATCCTGTTAATGATATTGCGTTTGAATTGCTCGACCGTATTCTTGGGGTTCCCGGTGTTTTTGACCCCACTTTTACTACACCTAAACCTATGCATGCTGGTATACATGCCATGTTAAAGCTCTACAGTTCAGCATTATTTGTTTTGGCTCTGGTATATTTTCTATATTACATCTTCTCTATTGTCGGTGAAACGGCCATCACAGGCACCCCCTTTGGAAAACGTTTTCATAAAATTTGGGCACCCTTAAGGCTTGTTCTTGCCCTAGGATTACTGCTTCCTTTCGGCACGTACGGCCTAAACTCGGCACAATACATTATACTTTATACAGCAAAGCTCGCCTCTGGCTTGGCTACTAATGCTTGGATAGAATTTAATAAAGTAGCTGCAAACCCCTTTAGTTATGGCACGGCCCTTCAAAAAGATTTTGGGACGAAGATGTATGCTGATATGGATGGCAGATACACAATTTCTGAAATCTACGGAAAATATACAACACATGGGCTAGCAGCTATCCCAAAAATTCCAGACGTAAGCGGTGTTGCAGGGCATATTAATCTTACTCATACTTGCATAAGAGCCTATAAAGTATATCAAAATATCGATATTAAGCCTTACATTGTAAAATCTAGCCCTTCATCCGCACTTGAAGTTGCCAATGGCTCTGTTTCATTGGATCGCGCTATTGAGTTTAGTGACTACAAGGCAATGGAGGTGGTATTTGGTGAGCAAGACCAAACAAAACATGAGGACAGCGCAGGTTATGTTTACCCCTATTGTGGCAGTATTTTAATCCCTGTAGTACCTGGCGGTAATTTTGAGCTCGGCGAATTAAAGTCTCTTTATTATCAGCTTGTTACTGATGATGCATTCAACCCGGCAAACCCTCAAACCTATTGGCCTCCACGCCTCTATGCCGACAAGCTTATTAAAGGATATGGTGGCGACTATAGTAGTGCAGTGGGTGATTTATGTAATGACACAAATGGCAATGAAATACCCGATAGAGGCTATGGAAGAGATTATACCGCTGTAGGAAAATGTAATGAGGATTCACCAGCTAATCACCGTATATTTTATGCCTCCGAGTTACAAAGAAGTTTTGATAAACGTGCTTATACAGCACTTAAAAGATTTATCGAGGGTGATACATCTTTAGGCGTACCCGACGACATTATGCGCTATGGATGGGGTGGAACTGGCCTTTGGTACAACAGAATAACTGACTTGAATTCCGATCTATTCACGGCTTTTAAAACCGTCCCCACAGCCAAAAACTTACCAGTAGTTTTGGAGTATGTTAGAGGTGAGAGATTCTCTCTCAGTGAAGGTGTGAGTAGTGCACAGCAATTCTCCGTTGATATCCCAGGATCATCCCGCACTGTTATGTTTAACGACCCCAAGAATGCAGAAATCGCCCGCATTCTTAATATAAGCTTTGAATATTGGAATTCAGAAGACGGAGATGATGGCACAACGCTTGAGAGCAAGCACAACATGCTTGTCCGGGCAATTGCGTACGTCTTTGGAACCGACCCAATTTTATCTATTCGCGAAAATGAAAATATACACCCTTTTGCTCAATTAACAGCAGTAGGTAAAGGGTTAATAGAAAATGCCATTAAAGCTCTTAGTTTTGCTGGGGCGACTTCCTTTGCAGCAGGGGTTTTGAACGCTGGAGGTGCTGGACTTGGCGCAGTATTTAGTGGTCAAACTGGCGTATTAAAGGCTATAGCATTCGCAGGCCTTACCGCAGGCTTCTTACTTTATTACATTGTTCCATTCATGCCCTTCTTATATTTCTTTTTTGGTGTGGGGGGCTGGGTCAAGTCTGTATTTGAGGCTATGGTCGGTGCCCCTTTATGGGCATTGGCACATATGAAGATGGAGGGGGACTCTCTTTTCAGTAAAGAGGCACAGGGTGGTTATTTCCTAATTTTGGAAATCTTCGTGCGACCAATTATGGTTGTTGCGGGTCTCATTGCTTCTGCAGCAATTTTTGGTGCAGAGGTAACTGTTTTAAATAATATCTTTGATCTGGCGACATACAACCTGACAAGTTCACAGCTTGATGGTCAGGGCTCAATTGGCCCATCAGAAATTGCCTATTACCGTGGGATGCTTGACCAACTTTTCTTTACAGTCATGTATGTGATTCTTGTTTATCTCATGGCTACTTCAGCCTTTAAGCTGGTTGATGCTATACCAGATAATATTGTGCGTTGGATTAATGCAGGGGTAAAATCTTTTGGCGACACAGCGAAAGATCCTGCAGAGCAGCTAACCACTTATGCTTCTATTGCTGGCTATCGTTTTGCACCACAAATTGGTGAGGCCGTTAGCGGGGTTGGAGAAGCTGTTGGTGGAATGGTCGGTAAACCTATGAGCGAGCAAATTCAAAGAATGGTATTGGGAGCACCTCCCGCAGGAGCCGCCGCGGCAGCAGCAGGCACGCAACAACCGCAAGGACAGCCTCAACCGCAAGGACAGCCTCAGCCGCAAGGACAGCCTAACCAAAGTGGAGCCCCGACAGATCCAAATGGTTCTGAAACAGGTGAAACCGCCTCACCTGAAGCTCCTTCATCTGCTCCACCAACTACTGAGGGACAGGATGCACCTCAAGCCAATGCTCCACCAGCTAACGAACAGCCTAACAATGCTGGAAATGAGAGAGCTCAAGCTACGCCACAAACTAATAATGGCTTTGACCTATTCTCCCCTTCAACCTGGATTCCTTCTATTTTTAGAGGTAGTTAATGAACAAACCTTCAACAAAACAAGTTCTGGCTTACATGTTACTTCCTCAACTAGGAAGTCGCTTCCGTTCGCTTGGTTTAAACTTTAGCTACCTTGCTTTCCTTATGGCGCAGATATTGGCAAGTGTACGCCTCATTCCTGCAAGCCATCCTTACACGCGTACTTCCAATATGGAGCGTTTTGGCATACGCGATGTTTTGGCAGTTGCTGCCTCTAATCTAAAGTTCAACTGGGCGCACTCTGATCAAATTGCTTTCTTTGGACTTATTCTTTTGACTATTGGTATCCTCATTTTGCAGTTTGTCGGGATTATATTGTTCCTCGTCAATGGAGTTGCGCATGCCGCGCCTGAATTCTTAGGATTTTTTGAAACCAATCCACCTGACCGAGACATTGCCTTTATGGTGATGGATAAGGTTTTCGGCGTACCCAACATTTTTATGTCAGACTTCTCGCCTAACCAACTTGGGTATATAGGGCCTATGCAACAAGGTCTACACGCACTTCTTGCCTTCTACAGCCGTGCGATGCTTGGCGTGGGTGTTATGATTGTCTTTTATTATATTTTTGCAGTTACTGTTGAGAGCGCTCAAACTGGCAAACCACTTGGTGAGCGCTTTGCCAAAATCTATGCGCCCGTTAGGCTTTGTATGGCTATATTACTTTTACTACCTTTGGCGCACGGCTTAAATCTTGGTCAGTATTTTACGCTTCATGCAGCTAAATGGGGCTCTAGTTTTGCGACAAATACGTGGAAAGTATTTAATACGACATTGCGTAATCCACTCAATTCCAGTCCAGAGAATCTTCTGGTCATACCCAATGCCCCCGACCTCATGACCGTAATACAGTTTTACAGTATTGCTACGACTTGTCGTGAGGCATATCACACATTTTATGACGGTCAAAATGGCAACCCTGACAAGACTATCAAGTCATATATGGTGACATCAGACGCTGATGGCGCCAAGACTGTCCTTTTGGATGGAGCTAATGGTATTTCTTACAGGGACGCTCTGGCATTTTACAAAGGTCGTGACATTTCGATTGTTTATGGTGAATTGGATGATAATCACACAAATTTCTTAGGTAATGTTCGCCCCTATTGTGGAAAGGTAGTCATTCCAACCTCTTCCATGGATAGACCTTTCGCAAGTGATATCTATAACTCCTACTTTACGATGATTAAATATTTATGGTCTTCCGAAGTTCTTGAACAATTTGGAAGGAAATTTGTTTACCTTAACAATTCCTCTCAAGGGGATTCTTGCGATATACCTAATACGGTAGAAGGTTATAACTGGGGGGCAAATTGCAATGAGGATCCTTCACTTGAATACCTTTCCCAATTACTCAAAACACAACAGACTAACTTTAACACTCTTGTCTCATCAAGTCTTGATGAGACACGACAAAAGAACTTTGAAGGATTTAATTCCGATGAATTGGACGTCATAGAGCGTGGCTGGGGCGGTGCTGGTTTATGGTTCAACAAGCTTGCAGATGTGAATGGCGCAATTGTCGCGGCAGTCTATAATTCACCACAAGTAGGGAAAATGCCTGAAATTATGGAATTCGTTAAAGCACAACGATTATCCATTTTACATGGATCGGGATTAATTGACCAATATAGTCCACGAATTCCTGCAGGCTGTGAATCTAGTGATAGAGAGCCATCTACTCAAACAGATTGTTTAGGCTGGAACGACTCCGATCGCCTTAGGGAAGATCAACGCATTGCGGAAACACTTAACCGTACGCATCAATTTTATACTCAAGAATTGGCTCGACCTGAAAACAGAAGACAGGATCCTGGTGTAATAGGTCGCATGCTTGGGGCTATGTTTGGAACAGATGGACTTTTCAATATTCGTGAAAATACTGACGTACACCCACTCGCACAAATGACTGTTATGGGTAAAAGTATAATGGAAAGTACTATTCGTAATCTAGCGATTGGTACATCTATATCACTTGTTGCAGGTGGTGTTGATGGAGCTTACAGCGGTGTTGGTCAGGGCTTACAAGGTGTTGCAGGAACATTTTATACATTTGGTTCTATTGCAATGACTATAGGATTTTTGCTCTATTATATTATTCCAATGCTTCCTTTCATGTATTTCTTCTTTGGTATAGGGAAATGGGTGGGCACTATATTTGAAGCTATCGTTGCTATACCTCTTTGGGCGCTCGCGCATTTGAAAATTGATGGTGATGGACTGGCTGGTCCTGCAGCAACCAACGGTTACTTCCTAATTCTAGAAATATTCTTACGTCCTGTATTAATTGTAACGGGTATGATTGCTGCCATAAGCGTTTTTACAGCAACGGCTATTGTTATGAACGACCTTTGGGACTTGGTTGTTAACAACCTGACAGGGTTCAATGTTACGGAATCCCAAAGCTCAAGTGCCGCAAACCTTTTTGAAATAGAATATTACCGTGAAGGTGTAGATGTGTTCTTTTTCACGTTGATATACGTTTTCGTGGTTTACATGATGGCGATGTCGGCTTTCAAAATGATTGATCAGGTTCCAAATAGTATATTGAGGTGGATGAACCAAAGTGCGGTAGTGTTGGCCGATAAATACGATGATCCTGCTGATTCACTTATACGTTACGCAGCTATGGGTGGTGGTCAACTAGGCGGGGAAATGACAGATATCCTCAAAGAAGGCTCCTTTGCAGTTTCCAATCAAAGTGTCGGACGTGTGGCCGGTGGATTAACAAGGTCATGATATTAAACGATAAAATTAAGAAAACTACTGTAAATACAGTTAGATATGGTATGATTTGATGTTAAAGAAAATTTTACGATATAAGCTTATGATAATTGGGGGAGCATAATAAGCTATGAGCGCAGGCGCTAATACAAAGTCATTTTTGAAATACTCGCTTATGCCGGGTCTTTTCCCGCGTTTCAACAATCTGTTTGGAACGGGTTTTTCTTATTTCGCCTATCTCATGGCTCAGATTTACAACATTCCTGGACTGCTTCCTGATACCCACCCTTATTTGAACACAGCAAATATTGGTCGTTTTGGTATTCGACATGTTGTGGCAGCAGCGGCAGGAAACTTAGAGTTTAAGCGCGAAAAATCAGACCAGATCGCTTTATTCTTTGTTATGATTATAGGCCTTGGACTTTTATGTTTTCAGCTTATTGGCCTCGCCTTTGCACTTATTTCACCTGATGCCTTTGCGGGCCCGCTTAATACGTACTTCGGTGTAAATTCTGCAAGTAATGCCAGCCAAGACATAGCCTTTGTCCTTATGGATAGGGTTTTCGGTGTACCTGGCATATTTGACTCATGTGTCACGTTACAAAATGTTGATTGCTATAGATTAACACCAGAGTTTGATTACGACACAAGCAACCCCATGAACGTGCCCGTTGCGCCTTGGCCATTCCACTTGGCACTGCACCAGCTATTTCGCTTCTATAATATGGGACTTCTTGTCATTGCGATGTTCATTATTTTGTACTACGTAATTGTTGTTACTGCTGAGACTGCACAAACAGGAACACCCTTTGGTAAACGTTTTAACAGTGTATGGGCACCTATTCGTCTCGTGGTGGCTATCGGTCTATTAGTACCTCTTAGCTCGGGCCTAAGTAGCTCGCAATATATCGTTTTATATGCGGCAAAACTTGGTTCTAATATGGCCACTAACGGGTGGATTGTATTTAACCAAGAAATAGCCAGAGCACAAGCTGGGCTTCTTGGTGCAGGTAATAATGTAGGAACACCCAATATTCCTGACTTAAGAGAATTGGTCACCGCAGTGACTTTGGCAAAAACATGCCAAAAAATAGAAGATACTTACATGCTTGGCACAGGAGCAGGTGCTCAGCTGGTTGAAGATAATGGGGGCGGACAGGAATGTGTCAGACAGCCAGGAAAACGTCCTATTAAACCTTATCTAGTAGGATCTCCTCGGGATACACCCAATTATAAAGAATACTTAAACTCAACATACGATGATGCCCTTAAGTTCTATCATAATGGGGACATACTGGTTCGTTTCGGTTATCGAAATACGTGCGAAAATCAAAATAAAAGTGGTCATGTAAATGGTGTTTGTGGTGATCTTATTTTTCCTACAAAGGCACTTACTGAACCAGGTGCCACTACTGTTCAAACAGGCTACTACGAACTTGTTAAAGAAATGTGGGGCAAAGATGCGCAAATCGATAACATCGCAACTTATTATGCTCAGTTTATGCTGGCAATGTTGCAGAGAGTGCTTTAACCGATACTCAACCAGACCTTGAAGTACTAAACAGTATAATATCAAAATATGATGGAAGGGATGGTACTTCTAGTCGTGTAAACCTTTCTATGATTATAGAACAAGGTGTTCAGGCTGCCTCTGACCCTGCTAATTGGGATATTCCTTCACAACTTCTCCAACGCGGATGGGGCGGTGCAGGTATATGGTACAATCGTATTGCCCAGATAAATGGCGCGCTTGTTGGTGCATCAAGAGCATTACCAGAACCAGCACATTTTCCATTAACAATGGAACAAATAGCTCTTCTTAATCGCCAAACGCAAGAAAATGTTACTATTGCAACCCTTTATGATCCCAAAAAATATTCTACTGGAGAAGAGTAGACGTCCTGGTGACGTTAACGCTGGACGCGCCTATTATCATACACATAAATTCCTTACAACTGGAATGAATAGCTTGAGTGATAAAGTCGAACCTATTACTGGCAACCCTCTCATGGATGCAATTAATTTCCTTTTAGGAACCGAAGGTCTCTTCAACCTGACAAAGGCAGAAAATCAAGATGTCCACCCACTAGCGCAACTTGCTGCGCTTGGAAAAGGTTTGGTTGAAAGTGCTGTCTTTATGCTTGGAGCTGGAACATTAGGTGGGATTATTTGTGCAACGGGTTCTGACATAGGATGTTCCGGTATGGGGCTTGCCTATGGTATCGCGGGACTTGGCCTCACCGTCGGATTTGTTCTCTTTTACGTTATCCCATTCCTGCCTTTCGTTTACTTCTTCTTTGCCGTTGGTGGGTGGGTTAAGGGTATATTCGAAGCCATGGTTGGTGCGCCTTTATGGGCATTAGGTCACCTGCGTATTGATGGCAATGGGTTACCTGGTGAAGGCGCAATGAATGGGTATTATCTTATTTTCGAGGTATTTATTCGACCCCTGCTTATATTATTTGGTTTTCTTGCTGGAATCTTGGTCTTTGGAGCAATGGCATCTGTACTTAACGAAATTTGGGGTACTGTTGTCGAAAACGTCAGCGGTAACAGTGCAGAAGATACCATTCAAAGAGAAGGTCTGGACTATTATCTGGATATCGCACGAGGAGCGGTTGATCGTTTATTCTTTACAATCCTTTACGCAATTATCATGTACATGATGGCACTTTCATCATTCAAATTGATTGATATGATTCCAAACAACATCCTTCGCTGGATGGGCTCATCTGCCTCATCATTTGGTGATACAAATACAGATGTCGCCGGTAACCTGACACAATACGCCGCTATTGGTGGTGGTATGGTCTTCCAACAAGGACTTGGTGGTATTCAAGGTGGTTTCCAAGGTGCTAATTCTTCTCTAAGAGCTAGAGCCCAGCTTGCTGCTACGCAAGAAGCTGGGGCAGCTGAAAATAGTGCAGCAGGCGGGCAACCACCTGGCTAAGCCACTTGTCTTTTTAGCTCTTTTGCCTGTTTCTCGAATTTTCGCCATGCCAATGTTGAGGCCAACTTGTAGCCCAGCGTTTGTGGCTTAAAACCACAAGCCTTGAAAATCATAGCTACGGCGCGGTCAACAACTGGTTTCTCATAGAACCCATAAGCTTTACTTAGATATGCCCTACTAAAATAGGTTCGGTCATAATCAACGTTGTCATTGGCGTTGGCTGCGTAATAGGCATAGGCCAGTTCATCATCTTCTGATTCTGCTATACGTCCCACAGCAACTTTCAAGCGTCCTAAACGCCCTAATTTCTCACGTGCGAGGTATTTTTGCATGGTGTCATAAAAAAGTTTGTAGTGACGGAATTCATCACCAGCAATCTTCTTACAAATTTCTTTAAGAACTGGTTCGTCTGTAGAATTACCAATGGCCGTATAATAGGAACTGGTTCCCACCTCAACCATACAACGCGCCACCATCTCACCTGTACGCGACCCTCTTGGTGAAGTCCCCGTGTCACTCAAGAAATGCTCGGGCGTATAACCCTCTCTGAATTTTTGAATGGCATCTTGAAAATTCCAACTTGGATCGATTTTCATTGCCCATTCACCAAGTGCCTCCCCATGCTGAATTTCTTCGATAGCCCATTGTCTCAAGAGCACTTTAAATTCTTCATCGTCATGAAAAACGCGAGACAAATAATCTGCATAAGTGTCAGAGTTATATTCAACCAAAGAGGCAGCCTTAATAACCGACAGTAACTCCTCGTTAACTAACTCGGGCTTAAGTTTTTCCCATGCTAAATCTTTAACTGTCCAAGGCGTATAAACCATTCTCATTTTTCCTCTGTTCTTTAAGGAAAGGGAAAATGGCGTATCACTGAGTAAAAAGCAAGTCTTCACCTCATTTTGTAATAATGTTTCAAAAAATTGTAGATTTAATATAAAAAAGAAACAAAATTTCATAAGTTTTAGTTTGTTTTATTACAAGTTTATGTTTTTATTATTTAACTATTAAAAACATTATTTTGCGTAAAGGGAGTATTTCAAATGCAATTACAAACACAAATCCCAACCGAGAGTATTACAGACAGAGGCGCTTTCTATGCTGCTGTAGCCAATGTTTCCGATGGAAGATTATCTGTTATAGGCATGAATGAAGACAAACATAATGACGGTATGACAGCGGTAAAAATTTGTGGTGATGCTAAGCGTGCCGAGGCAAGAGCATGCATAACCAGTGTTTGTACTTGCGGTTAAAGTTTAAAACTACTGCGTATCAAAAAACCCGCCAAATGGCGGGTTTTCTGTACACAGGATATAAACTGTATTTAACTTATTCGGCTGCCTCGCTAGCAAGGCTATCAATAGTATCTTTTTTACCGTAATTCCCTTCGAACACGTCATCATTAAACACGTCCTCCCACGAACCTCCCGTTGAGGCCTTAGAGTATTCTGTTGCACGGTTTTCAAAGAAGTTGGTGTGCTCTGCACCGTTCAACATTTCATCCATCCATGGTAGTGGGTTTTCATCAGCACCAAAGATAGGCTCAAGGTTAAGCTGTTGAAGACGACGATCACCAATATAGCGTATATATTGCTTCACATCTTCTGGTGTCATACCTTCGATAGGGCCCATTTCAAAACAAAGATCAATAAAGGCATCTTCGTGCTCAACTGTGATTTTACAACATTCTGTGATTTCAGCCTTTAATTCGTC
Organism: uncultured Alphaproteobacteria bacterium; assembly: GCA_963740205.1. Lineage (GTDB taxonomy): Bacteria > Pseudomonadota > Alphaproteobacteria > Micavibrionales > Micavibrionaceae > UBA2137. The sequence continues at coordinate 469,907 of CAVUDD010000005.1, read as the reverse complement.
ATCCCAGATATCTCTGTTTTCATCAATAAAGCTATTGAACAATTTTATCATGGAAAGGCAGTGCAATGTCTCATCACGCACAGACCATGTCACAATTTGTCCCATACCCTTCATTTTATTAAAGCGCGGAAAATTCATCAAAATCGCAAAAGAGGCAAATAAAGCCAGTCCTTCCGTAAATGCACCAAACATCGCCATTGTTTTGGCAATATCACGGCGTGAAGTCATATTCACGTCCTGCATATAATCAAATTTGTCTTTCATTTCCTTGTACTTAAGGAAGGCAGCATATTCGACTTCTGGCATACCCAAAGTATCCAAAAGGTGTGAGTAAGCCGCAATATGCACAGTTTCAATGTTAGAGAACGCAGACAGCATCATTTGCACTTCAACTGGGCCAAACACTTGAGAATAGTGTTTCATGTAACAATTATTCACCTCAACATCGGATTGAGTGAAAAAACGGAAAATCTGTGTCATCAGGTTTTTTTCCGATGGCTGTAAGTGTACGTTTCCAGTCACGCACATCCTCAGCCAACGGCACTTCCTCAGGCAACCAGTGAATACGCTGTTGCGTCAACCAAGCCTCGTAACACCAAGGATACAAAAATGGCTTGTAAACGTGGCGCTCCTGCAAAAGCTGTGATTTATTCTGAACTTCAGTTTGTTTTGGTGCGGTTGCAGCCTGTGACATAAAGGTCTCCTTGTTATTAACTTTAACTGTTTATTTTGGTGTGTCAGCCTGAATGACCAACAGCAATTAAATCTCACACCTCATATTGATACGATTCGGAGACAAGATTTGAGTCTTAATCAGACTCTGTCCACAGATTCGCATAAATGATGATAATAACGTGAAAAGGCATATGTTGTGCCTAGTTCTAATAATGACACCACATGTAGTGAGTGTCGAGAGGAAGATATTCCTTACTCTTTTCCGCGGAACCCCTGCGCAATGAGGAAACTCTCAGATGAATCCTGACGGCTAGAGGGAGGTTTAATATGCTTTGTCGTTTTAAACCGCTTTTTCATTTCCTTAAGGAGCTCATGTTGTGCGCCCCCCTGCCAGACCTTAGCAACAAACGCGCCATCTGGTTTCAACACTTCGCAGGCAAATTCATAGGCTGCTTCGACAAGTGTCATGATACGAAGATGGTCCGTCTGTTTATGACCCACCGTGTTAGGGGCAAGATCACTTAAAACAATGTCAACACCTTCATCTATAAGGGCTAATAGTGCTTCGGGTGCTTCATCATCCATGAAGTCCATTTGTAAGAATGTGAGACCCTCCATTGCATCAACAGGAAGTAAGTCCATTCCAATTACATGGGATGCTCCCTCCTCCAATGCAATTTGGCACCACCCTCCTGGGGCTGCACCCAAATCAACAACGGTCATGCCCTTTTCTATAAGACCGATCTTGTCATTGATTTCCTTGAGTTTGTAGGCGGCGCGCGAACGATAGCCATCAATCTTAGCCTTTTGCACATATGGGTCATTGAGTTGGCGTTGCAACCATAGTGTCGAGGACATCTTACGTCCCTTGGCTGTTTTCACGCGTTTATGTGGCTCGCGCCCTGTTGGTTTCTTTGTCATGCCAGCATAATAAAGAACGAGGAGATAAAAGCCATAAAGAATATGGATAAAGAGGCCGCAATATAGATTACACCCCTCGTTCCTGGTGAAATATAGGATAACCCTAGAAAAGCCAGTATGAAAAACGCATATACCACCATCCCGCGATAAAATATATCACTCTCGAAAAAACCAGTGAAACCTTGCGGATGTCCTGTGCCCTTTATGATATCAGCCTGAAGCCTTAGGCTGATCATACAGGCAATTATAAAGGCACTAGCCTTAATTTTTTGCCCCTTTCGAGCGACAATAAGAGCAACAGGTATCCAAAGCACATCAAGCCATGGTGTATATGGTGTTATCCAATTTATAAAAAATTCAGGAAACATAAGCTTTAAGAGAAGGTGTTTTTCTTTTCAATCGTACTAATTTATACTTAACAGCCTAACATTCCACCAAAAGGAATACTATGACTTTAAGAAATCGATTTTTAGCATTAGTAATAGTGTTAGGTGCCTTCTTGCCGTTTTCTCAGGCCAATGCACAAACCATCATACGTGATATAGAGCTTGAATCAGCCATAAAAGGATGGTCAACCGACCTTATTAGAGGCGCGGGACTATCTCCTTCCGCGGTAAACTTCATCTTTATTCAGGATAGTGAGGTCAATGCGTTTGTCGCAGGCGGACAAAATATATTCATTCATACTGGCCTCATTGACAGAACAGACAGGCTTGATGAGCTTTTAGGTGTTGTTGCACACGAATTAGGCCACATTAGTGGTGGCCATCTCGTACGTACAAAGCAAGCCTTGGAAAACGCTTCTTATGAGGCAATCCTAGGAACACTTATAGGTGTAGGTGCGGCTCTAGCGGGTGGTAGCCCGGGTGCTGCTGGTGGAGCGGCGGCAGCAGCAGGATCAAGCGCGCAACGCTCGTTTTTATCATATAGCCGTGTCCAAGAATCTTCTGCCGATCAGGCTGGACTTACATATCTTAGACAAGCAAATATTGACCCCTATGGCCTTGTCAGCTTCATGGAAAAAATGGGTGATCAGGATTTACTTCCGCAAACCCAGCAACTTGAATATGTGCGTACGCACCCTCTATCTAGAAACCGTCTAAACGCTATTGAAAAAAGAGCAACGGAATCCCCTGCTTATAGAAAAGGTGTCCCTTCTCAGTGGAATGCAGAATATGATTTGATAAAAGCCAAATTACTGGCATTTGTCTCGCCTGAACGTGTTTTGTGGGAATACGAAGACAGAGACATGTCCCTTCCTGCCCGATATGCACGAACTATTGCAGATTATAGACAAAACCGTATTGAAAAGGCCGTTGACGGTGTTAATGCCCTCATAAAAGAAAACCCCAACAACCCATATTTTCACGAACTTAAAGGGCAAATGCTTTCGGAATTTGGTCAAATTAAAGAATCTCTTCCATCTTATCGCAAGGCAATTGAGATACTTCCAGATGCTGGACTTATCCGTGTGGCTTATGCCCATGCCCTTATAGAGAGCGCGGGTAACAATGAGGGCGGCCTTCAAGAGGCAATCATCCAGCTTAAAAAAGCACAACTTCAGGAAAAACGCTCAACACGTCTGCATAGGTTAATGGCGACCGCTTATGGGCGATTGGGTAATGAAGGCAGTGCAGGACTGCACTTAGCAGAAGAGGCCCTGTTACAAGGTCGTAAAGATTACGCTAAATCACGCGTTACAGGTGCACTAAATTCTCTTCCAAAAGGATCTGGGGACTGGTATCGTGCCCAAGACATACTAAATTACTTGGAACAAGGTTAAAAACTGCGTTACAATTAAACACTAACTAGAATTCAAAAACTTTTAAGGAGTCCTTCGTGAAATTTCTTCTCTCAACAGTAGCCTGTCTGGCATTAATCGGCACAACATCAGCGGCAAAAGCAGATCTTAATGACGCTGAAAAGGCTGAAGTCAACAAGATGATTGAAAACTATATTAACGAAAACCCCCAAGTTGTTCTGGATGCGCTTGAAAACTACAGAGTTACACAAATTCAAGAAGTTGAGCGCGAAGCAAATGCAAAGGCAGCCTCCCTCATTTCAGACATTCGCCAAAAAACAAAGAATTACCCATCTGTAGGCGATGCCAAGGGCACTATCATTGTCACAGAATTTTTTGATTATAATTGTGGTTATTGCCACAAAGCTTTTGAAAGTGTTCAAGAGGTCGTCGAGAAGGAAAAAGATGTCAAAGTCGTTTTCGTTGAAATGCCAATTTTAGGACCAAGCTCTCTTCTGGCGTCACAATGGTCACTAGCCTCAGAGAAACAAGGAAAATATTTTGAGTTTCACAGGGAAGTTATGAACCATAAAGGTCAAAAGACACCTGAAGAACTTACAAAAATAGCCGAAAAAGTTGGCCTTGATGTTGATAAGCTTAAAAAAGACGCACAAAGCGAAGATGTTCAGAAGAAAATTCAACAAAATATTCAATTGGCTGAAACATTGGGAATTACAGGCACACCTGGTTTTATTGTGGAAACAGAAGTTATTCGTGGATATCTACCTTATGACCAGATGAAAGATATAATCAGTGCAGAAAGACAAAAGAAAGAAAGCTAAGTCTTACTCAAGTCTCTGAAGAGAAACACCAAAAGCCTCAATTTGAGAAAAATTATTCTTGTTGAGGCTTTTTTCTTACCTTTGACATTTGGAAAAAACTTTTTTAAATATTAGACACAATGAAAATCACGCATTATAAAGACTTGCGATATTAAACGTAATTAACCAAAAACACAGACAACGTTCTGGATAGACTCTCATGAAAATTAACTCAGACGCTATACGCCAGCTTGCAAAGCTGCTTGAAGAAACAGGATTAACCGAAATCGAAGTTGCGGAGGGTGAAAAATTCATCCGCGTTAATAAGGGAGGTACATCTACACCTCACCATCATTACGCACCAGCACATTCGGCAGGCGTAATGCCTATGGGAAGTGATCCTGCCACACCTCAACAGGCCAATAGCGAAGCACCTAAGCCTGTAATGGCTGAAAATCACCCTGGTGCAGTTACATCACCAATGGTTGGAACTGCCTATATGTCTGCAGAGCCAAGTGCTCCGGCTTTTGTCAAAAAAGGTGACACTGTAAACGAAGGCGATACACTCATGATTGTTGAAGCCATGAAGGTTATGAATCCTATTAAGGCGCCTTCATCTGGAACTGTGACACAAATCCTTGTTAAAAATGAGCAGCCCATCGAATTTGGCGATGTGTTGATGGTCATTGAATAAGCAACGGACAAGATTAATCACATGATCAAAAAAGTTCTGATAGCCAATCGCGGAGAAATTGCCCTCAGGATCCACCGTGCCTGCAAGGAAATGGGGATTTCTACAGTTGTGGTTCACTCAACTGCGGATGCCAACTCCATGGCTGTTCGTTTGGCAGATGAATCTGTTTGTATAGGGCCTCCATCTGCAAAAGAGAGCTACCTTAACACGCATGCTATTCTAACGGCGGCATCTCTTACCAATGCGGATGCAATCCATCCTGGCTACGGATTTCTGTCAGAAAATGCCGAATTTGCTAAAATGGTTGAAGAGCACGGCTTTATCTTTATCGGACCTTCATCAGAGCATATCGTCAAAATGGGTGATAAAGTTATTGCTAAACAAACTGCTGTTGAGCTTGGACTTCCAGTCGTTCCTGGATCAAAGGGAGCTATTGAAAGCTATGAATCAGGTCTAAAAGAAGCCACAGATATGGGTTTTCCTATTCTTATCAAAGCTGCCTCTGGTGGTGGTGGTAAAGGCATGAAGGTGGTTAAAAAGGCCGAAGAATTTAAAGAGGCCTATTCAACCGCTCGTTCTGAAGCAAAATCAAACTTTGGTGATGATACGGTTTACATGGAGAAATACCTCCTTACACCACGCCACATTGAAATTCAGGTTTTTGGTGACAAACATGGAAATGCCATTCATCTGGGCGAGCGTGATTGTTCCATTCAACGTCGCCACCAAAAGGTTGTTGAAGAAGCCCCCTCCCCTACTTTAACAGAAGAACAACGCGCCTACATTGGTGGATTATCCGCCGATGCAGTTCGTAAAATGGGCTATGTTGGTGCTGGTACGATTGAGTATCTTTTCGAAAACGGTGAATTCTTTTTCATGGAAATGAATACACGTATTCAGGTTGAGCATCCTGTAACAGAAATGATTACAGGGATTGATCTTATCGCAGAACAGATCCGAGTTGCAGCAGGTGAAAAGCTAACTATCAATAAAGAAAACATCAAACTTCGTGGCCATGCTATCGAGGTACGTATCAATGCAGAAGATCCAAAAACTTTTATTCCATCACCTGGTGAAATAAAGCAATTCCACCCTGCAGGTGGACTGGGTGTACGCTTCGATAGCGCCGTTTATAACGGTTATAAAATACCACCTTACTATGATTCAATGGTTGGAAAACTTATAGTTCACGGCCGCAACAGAGACGAGGCTATTGCCCGCCTTAACCGTGCCATTCAGGAAACCATTATTGACGGTGTAAAAACAACTCTCCCTCTACAGCTATGGATTACTGAGCACCCAGATTTTAAATCAGGGAATTATAATATTCATTGGCTGGAAAAAGAGCTAGAGAAACTCTAAACACATCTCGGCTTCATGTTATAATAAGTAAGCCATGTCAGATAATCTTCTAAAAATAATTTACCAATCCTATGAAAAGGGCTTATTCCCCATGGCAGAAAGCCGTGAAGATGAAAGTATTTCATTAATAGAGCCTCACACACGAGCATTGCTCCCTATCAAAGACTTTCATATTTCCCGAAGCTTAAAAACTCGTCTCAATAAAACAGATTATGATATTACCCATGATATGGCCTTCAATCAGGTTATTCATGAATGCGCTAAGCCTGCACAAGGCCGCGATGGAACATGGATAAATTCGACTATCGAAAATCTTTTTGCTGAATACCACAAACAGGGTCTCGCGCATTCCGTTGAATTCTGGCAAGACGGTAGTCTCAAGGGGGGTGTTTATGGTTTATCCGTTGGAGGTGTATTTTGCGCCGAAAGCATGTTTTCACACATACCAAACGCCAGTAAAATTGCGCTGACTTATCTTGTAGCAAGGCTATGGAAGGCAAAGTACAAATTATTGGACGTACAATTCATAAACCCACATCTTGAACAATTCGGAGTTCACGAAATCCCTCAAAAAGAATATTTAAAGAAGTTAGACGTTTATAAAAACGAAAACCCTGACTTTGATATAACATGCAATGAAAGAGATTTACTTAGAGAGTATCTTGAGAACCGCTCATCGGAATAAATTTCTCTAAACTCGCTTGAATGTCATCAGGCGTGTCGTCTTTTTTGTATAAAGCCAACAAATCTCCATTCGGTGCAATCAGGTAGATATAAGAAGAATGATTAATCATATAATCAGATAAATCAGGATCATCGATTTTCGCGGCATAAATTTTGAAACCATCAATTGCCACATCAACCTGTTTCTCTGTGCCTGTAAACCCTACAAATTTAGGATAAAAAGATGAAAGATATTGTTTCAAAACTTCGGATGTGTCGCGCTCTGGGTCAACAGAGATAAAAATAGGTTGTATTTTTTCAACAATTTCAGGGCTCGTGTTGTTTAATGCCTCGGTAATTTTCTGTAGCTCTGTCGGGCAAATATCTGGACAGAACGTAAAGCCAAAATAAACCATCTGATATTTATCGGCATAGGTTTTTTCCGAAACAGCTTCGCCGTCCTGATTAATAAGGGAATATTCGGGAACAAAATCCTCGGCTACGGCTCTGGGTTTATTCTCATTAAAATCATCCGCTGTCGGCAAAAGATAAAAGCCATAAGCGATGATTGCCCCAAGAAAAACAATAATAAAAGTACGTGTTATACGGTTCATGAGAAAATATATAAAGCGTGACGGTTCTTAAAACAAGTCATGAAAAAAGCGACCTACCAAAGGTCGCTTTTTAACGGAGAAGAAAACTCCTATAAAACCTCTAGCATTTCAGCAACAAGAGGGTGTCGTACAATATCGACATGCGCCAATCTCTCTACTGCAATATTCGGAACAGCATCTAGCTTATTACAAATATCCGCTAACCCCGAGATACCATCTAGTAAATCTGATTGTGCAGGGTCACCTGTAATAACCATGGTTGAATGCCATCCTAACCTTGAAAGCAACATCTTTAATTGTACGTAGGTACAGTTTTGCGCCTCATCAATAACTACAAAGGCATTGTTTAATGTACGCCCACGCATAAAGCCTACTGGTGCAATCTCGATTGTCCCATCATCCATATACTGACGAACTTGCTTGCCACCCATACGGTCACCGAGTGCGTCATATAATGGACGGAGGTAAGGTGCCATTTTCTCATGCATATCGCCTGGTAGAAAACCAATAGACTCTCCTGCTTCCATAGCAGGACGAGACAGAATAATCCTTTCAACTTTTCCCGCTTCTAACGCTTCGACAGCGGCACAAATCGCAAGATAAGTTTTACCAGTTCCCGCAGGTCCAACAGCAAAGGTCAAAGAGTAATCCTTTATTGCTTGCATAAGTTTAGCCTGCCCCTCAGAACGCGGCTTAATATTTTTGACGTATTTTTTATCGCGACCAGCATCTATCTCACCATCAAGTGGATGCCATGTGGATTTATTATCATAAAAAGCGCTTTCCTTTTTCCCACCGTTAATCGCGTGCAGATGTTTCTTTTGTGCGTTTGGTTTCTGATTTTTTCTAGCCATGAGTACCTCCTGATAGCTGGGTGGGTTAAAAACAAAAAAAACGCAGCCAAGAAGGCTGCGTATAAGGGAGAGAGAGGGTAATTCTGTTGAAGTTCAGAGTCCTTGGCGGTGGAACTCTGTGTCTGTAAGCGCGCTCACTATTTCGGGCGCTAATAAATTCTGTGTCTCGTAAAAAAATCAAGGGGACCCTTGGTTCGAAATGTTATAAACAGCTTATCACGTTTTTATCCACATGCAAAAACTATTTTCTATGTGGCTGTATTGAATCTTAAAAATGGATATTTGCGATAATTTTTCTTGCCAAGAAGTATGATTCTATGTTTCCCTTTAATTGTTACTTAACACCAAAGACGTGAATTTTATGATTTTATTTGTAATGACATGCCTGAAATCTTGGACACTCTCACATACATATGTGGCGGGCGGTCTCGAGGTTGCGCATGTTCCATTTATGGATATTCGTAAAAATTCTCAAGGCCGCATGGGCAAAAAATTTGGCTGATAAGTAAAACATCTCTATCGGCCACTTTGAACAAAGCGAGGCCGATATACCTTCAAAAATTTATAACTTTATCGGACCTCTCTTTCTCTCAATGCGAAAGATAGAATTTTTTAATGCTTGATAAACTTTAAGAAGGGAGAACTCCGATGCAAGCAAATGACGATGAACCACCTGAATGCAGATTGAAAACCGCAAGGCTTGATATTGATATTGAGGAAAAAAACGATGGTCTTATAGAGGTTAAAGCCTATAGACAGGATTACGACGAATGTGTTGGTGTTGCAGAAATATCGTTGCAAACCAAGACCTATGGTAAGGCTGGAGATATATCATACGAGATATTCGCCAACAAAAGAGGTCGTGGTTATGCAACAGAAATGCTTCGTGCCATCATAGCCTATGCCTATGCAGAATTGGGTCTGGTTAATCTTTACGGTGTTGCTGAAAAAAATAATCTTGCTGCACAGTATGTCCTTCAAAGAACTGGTTTCGTATTTAACGACCAAATCAGTGATGGCACATTGTTGTACGAAGCATGGAACCCACGCTTTCAAACTGCGAGGTAGATATGCTTGATATCGCAATTACAACTCCTCGACTTTTGGTTAGACCTCCAACTCTGGATGATCTTGATAAGATTCAAGAGGCAAAACTTGCAGCATGGACTGAATTACAGAAATGGATGAGTTGGTCTTCTGACGATCAGAAAGGACCAGAGAAACTCGTAAGAACATATTGAGGCTGTTGGTACAGATAAGGATAATCTATTCCTGATGCGCGTTCCATAGAATCACTCAAGATTTTGTCGTTGCATCAGGAATTCACAAAAATGGTCAAAATGAAGGTGTTTATTCCACTGGCTATTGGTGTAATCCCGAGTATGAAGGACAAGGTCTTACAACAGAAGCAACGAATGCAATCATTCGATATGGCTTTGGTTCATTCGGCGTAAACGAAATGACCATTTCTTACTTTAACGGTAATGAAGCTAGTAAGCATATAATTGAAAAACTTGGTTTTAGTTTTGTGCGTACAGAAGACAATGGACATCGCAGCTTTCATGACAATCATTTATTAGATGAACATCATTACACAATGAAAAGCCCTCACAAATTACCTGATCTAGACGTAAGCTGGGGCTAAATAGTAATGCAGGATAGAACCCCACTATACCTAGTAATTTATACCTTTATGGTCGGGTTGGTTTTTTTCTTACCCATTATTGTGCTGTATTACCGTGACATAGGCCTAAGTTTTAAAGACTTCATGCTGGGTGAAGCTTTATTTGCCACAGTTCTTATTCTTGCAGAAGTACCCAGCGGTTATCTTGCAGACAGATGGAGCAGGAAAGGCTCGATTATCATTGCTACCCTTGCTGGGCTTGTTGGATACACCCTTCTTGTAACTGCCGATTCTCTTGCCGACACACTTATTGCCCAAGGTGTCTTAGGCATTATGGTGGCCATGAATTCAGGAACATTATCTGCTTTGATGTATGATTCACTTAGCGCACAGGGCAGGGAAAAAGAATACGGCAAATGGGAAGGACGCAGGCACGGCCTAGGCCTTTATGCTGTTGCCATTGGTTGTGTAATAGGTGGGTTTGCCTACTCTTATCATTGGAAGTTACCACTATATTTGGAAATTGTGATGATAACACTTTCCTTTATTCCTGTTTTGTTAATGAAGGAACCTGAGAGGCACCTCAAAACTGCAGAAACAAATCCATTCCTGGATATTTGGGAAACTGTACGTTATTGCCTGCATGGGCACAAACGCCTCGCAGCGACCATATTTATTGGTGTATTTGTCTTTAGCTCGACCAAACAACTGCTTTGGGCACAACAACCACTCTATTTAGAGCTTGGAATATCGGAGGTCTATTTTGGTGTATTATCTGCCATTGGATTTATATTAGGTGGTATTGGTGGTCAATTCGGGCATAGAGTTTTTGCCAAACTTAATGCACGTACATTTTTATTAGGTTCATTTATTATATTAAGTACAGGAGCATTTGTTGCGGCGACCATAACACCAATTATTTCGATAGTCTTTATTCTTTTCGGCTCACTGACTTTTGGTGCCTGTATGCCTCAATTCCAGTATCTAATTAACAAAGAAGTAGGCTCACACAGACGCGCAACCACGCTTTCTGCATTTGGTTTTCTTATAAGTTTGGCGTTTATACCATTGGGTCTTTTATCTGGATTTCTGGAGGAAAGCTCAGGTATAAGCTACTCCCTTACCGCAATAGGGTTATGGTGTTTGTTAGGTGGTGCAATAAGTTTTGCACTTTGGCGCATCTTCACAAATCGTGAAAATGCCGCAAGCGCACCTTAGATAACACATTGATAAATATATACAATATATTATAATATTTGACATAATTTAATATTTCGTGTAATAATACCCCTTGTTAAAAAAAGGGGATTATTTACGTGTCAGACGCACACTACACATTAAGACGCAAAGATCAGGTTGGCTTTAGGCCAGCCTCTCGCTTTTCTCTCGAAAGAGCTTTTATAAAAAGCAGTCTTATAGGTGCTCTTCTAAGTTGTTCACCTGTTCCTTCCGTGGAAACTGCATCACAAGTATCTTCAATTCCCACACAATCTGATATTGACGCTTTAGGCTTGGATTTAGAACTTATTGTTACTTATGAGGACGACATTCAGGAATCCAGTTTCTCAGTTCCCTCTTCAATTTTATATAATGATGAATATGTGGAGCTGCCTCACGATGTAGTCAATTTTACAAACAGAACTGACCCACCATTGAGATATGTAGTTTCTATTACTGGTGGAGAAAATAGCAGCTGCCAGAACACTCCTTTCTTAGCCCAAGACGCAGAAGAACTTGCTGCCCCAGCCTCAATAACTAAAGTAGCTACAATGTATGTCACTGCCCTAATTATGGCTCAAGAAAATATAGATTTTAATTTAGGTACAAATATTGAAATAACCAGAACAGCAATAAGCGATGCTGAGGATCTTAAATCATTTGATAGCTTAGAAAATGGTCAGGTTGATAACATATCAATGTACTTTGCACTTAAAGGAATAGGTACAAGATCGGATGGTATTCTTCCATCTGCAATAGCAATATCAGCAGGAAGAGCGCTTGGATGGGAGGGTACTGACGAAATGGTGCTCGCACAATTTGTAAATAGAATGAATCAAGTGGCACAACATTTGGGCATGAATAGCACTGGCTTTGTGAACGTGACGGGTGATAATGGAAATTATACTAATGCACAAGACTTCAATAAATTGATAGAGGCCTTTGAAAGAGACTTCCCAAGGACTTTTCGCCTAGCAATGGGTAGTAGTCAAGTTGCTTTTCCACGTGCTTTAACGGGTAATAATGACCATACTAGTCATATTGTACGGCGTCACCCTAAATCAGCAAGAATAAAAACCGGGACATTACAGCTGGCGGGCTATACTGAGAGCGGAACTATAGATATAAGCCATAATTATAGAATGAATCTAACTATATTGGGTGGAGACGGAAGGTCGGCGAACGCAGATTTGGCTGATAGATTTATTTCAGTATCCTCATCAATTAATTTCGAAAATTTCTGTTCCTCACAAAGACCTTCTATGACTTTGGCGCAAGCCGAACGTAACGATCTATCTCAGTTTCGACTAGCACTAGTTAACTAATTCAATCATTATTGGGATATGATCCGAAGGTTTTTCCCAGTCACGGGCGACTTCCATTGTTTTATAAGATTTAAGCCTTGGTTTTAAAGGCTGCGTCACCCAGATATGATCCAATCTGCGCCCACGGTTTGACTTTCGCCAATCACGATTTCTGTAAGACCACCAACTATAGGTCTTTTCTTCCATTGGAATAAAGTGGCGTGCTGTGTCATGAACTCCAAACTTTGGCGCATTTTTTCCAAACCTAACGTTTCGGGTGGTGTATGTGATACAACATTTAAAAGTTGTTTATGTGACCAAACATCATGTTCATATGGGGCAATATTAAAGTCGCCGACCGCGACTACCGACTTTATTTTTGTTGTATTGCTTGCACAAACCATTGGGTCATCTCATCTACGAAATCAAGCTTATGTTTAAACTTCTCATTGACTTCAGGGTTGGGCTCATCACCACCAGCGGGTATGTAAAGATTATGTAGATCAAAGTCCTTGAAGGAAACGCCTATATGGCGGCAATCTTCTTTGCCACAACGGTGATGGATATCCGTTTTTATAAAGGGCTGTTTTGAGAGAATACAAACACCGTTATAGCTCTTCATACCCTGTACGTGTCTGTATTTATATCCTGCACTTTCAAACACCTCATGAGGGAAATGCTCATCGGGTGTTTTGGTTTCCTGCAGGCAAACTACATCGGGCTTCCACTCCTCCATGACCTTCAGGACAATTGGAGCACGTAGACGTACAGAGTTAATATTCCATGTCACAATCTTCATAAATTTCCTTTATTCGAATAAAAAGAACCAGCCATAAGCAATTATCAACGCTGGTATGGAGGTGTATAGTGTTGCTAATAATGCGGCCTTAGGTGCCAGAGCAATTGCAGGGAACAGAGCATCACCATCGTTACTTATGGCATTTCCTATTTGCGCGGAAAACGGTGCAATACCTGTTAGATATAATGTTGTCAGTATAACTTGCGGACCACAGCCTGGAATAAATCCTATCAATACAGCAATAAGAGGAACAAGGGGCGCTGCAACATCAAACAGATGCTCTAGATTAAAGCCTGTCATATGGATAAGTATTTCAAAAGAGAGGAAAGCTACAATAACCCATGACGTTACAAAGGTCGTATCGAGTATAATTCGGTTGTACCATTTCACCCGTGTTTTGCAGGCTGGATGCGCAGCCAGATTGACAAGAGATACCATTTTACGTTTTGTACGCGCCCAAAGTAAAAGACAGTATAACGCACCTATACATCCAAACCATTTTGTTGGCTCGTATTTTGCGAAACTTCCAAACCACTTATCTGTATCAATTTGGAATGCCGTTGCTATACCAAAAACAACTGCAATAGATACAAGACCATACCATACAGATATTTCACGCTTCTTATAATTAGCAATCGTACCGCAACGTACACGAAAATCATCCCATGTAGTTAGAGATGCCTTTAGGAAATCCCGTCCATGTATTTTATCAACTACAGTACCTGCAATAGTTCCAGCGACAATGGATATACTAAAAACTAATATTGCGGCTTGGGGATCACGCGCTAAAAGCAAAAAGGCTGCATCCCCCATTGTTGAGGTAAGAACCGACACCATGCCCCCAAAACCAATGCGGCCTATTACAAATTGGGTAATGACAATGATTGCGCCTCCACATCCAGGGAGCGCGCCCAGGCAAGCAGCAATAAAGGGTTGTAAATTAGGGTGGCGTTGCAACAGCTTTGCGGGATTAATTTTAAAGCGCCTCTCCAGCGTATCAAAAAGATACAATGTTAAGGCAACAAAACTAGTGACTTGAATAAAGGCATCCGCAAGGGATGACGCAATCAGATTTCCTAGACCACCAAATACATCATAGCCAAATAATATAAGTGAAATCAGGCATAATAAAACACCGTATTTCCAAATATTAGATATCGATTCGGGCTTATATACTGAAAGGACAGGTAACATTCAGGCTTAGAACGGCAAACTACCCATGGCATCGGCGGGTAGACCCATTTCGCTCATGGCTTTTTGCGTTTCTGTTGCCATTTTCTCGTCTGCTTTTTGGCGCGCATCGTTCAGGGCTGCAACAATCAGATCTTCCATCATCTCTGCCTCATCAGCATTAACGATTGAAGAATCGACTTTAAGGGCTTTAACCTTGCCTTTGCACGTCATTTGAACTTTGACCATACCGCCACCAGACGTACCATCAACCTCAAGCTCACCTAATTCCTCTTGAAGCTCAGCCATTTTCTTTTGCATGTCTTGGGCTTTTTTCATTAAATTCTGCATATTTAACATGGGCTTAGTTCTCCTTATCTTGAGCCTTAATTTCTATTATCTCTGCGCCAGGAAAGGCCTCCATAACAGTCTTAACCATAGGATTATCAAGGATATCCTGCATTGCTTGTTCTTCACGTTGCTTGCGCTTTTCATATAAAGTTGGTTCACCACGGTCTTGGCTTCCAACAGATATCACCCAACGCTGTCCTGTAGCATCGCTTAGGAATTTTGAAATTTGTGAGGGTAAAGCTTGGGATGCGCCTTCCACAAGAGCTATTTCAAGGGCGCGTTCTTTGAGTGCTATAAATTGTACAAATCTTTCTAATTCAGCAGAAAGCTTCAAAGCGCCGTTTACTTCCATCAATTCCGCTATGTCTTCAAGCGTTCGCAAATTAGCATTAGCAACCGTATTTATTTCTGTGTCGCTTTGGGCGACTGTAATGGTCGCTTGCCCAGCACCACTCGAAGTGATCGAGGTTGAAACAGATTGCGAACCTACAGAAGACTTAGATGCAGGAGACGAACCAGATGAGGGAGTAGCGTTTTGATTGCCACTTTTCAATTTTTTAATAAGATCGCTGGGGTCTGGTAAATTGGCTGCATAGCAAAGGCGAATAATAACCATTTCCAAAACCGACTGCGGATTTGAAGAACTTACTGTCTCACCCGTACCATTCAATAAAATCTGCCATGCCTTACCAAGAACAGGAATAGTCAAAGAAGAAGATAACTCAGATGTTGCGTGCAACTCTTCTTCAGTCATATTCGGAGCAACTGTGCGTTTCGCTTTTGGAGCAGCTTTGAGTTTCGTTAGCGCGTGTGTTGTTTCTGTTAAATCCTGAATAAGGGCAATAGGATCCTGCCCTTTTTCATAGAAATCACCAAGGATATTTAATGCTTCTTCGCTATTACCCGAAAGAGCAGCTTTGAGTAACGCAAGTGTCATACCACGATCATTTAAACCCAACATGGCTTTAACTTGTTCGACTGTAATCTTACCATCAGCTAACGAGATAGCCTGATCGAGAAGGCTTAAGCCGTCACGTACAGAACCATCAGCACTTCGTGCAATCATGGCTATGGCTTCATCATCAGCCTTAACGCCCTCTTTGTCACAAATATTCTTGTAATGTGACTCGAGTTCATCTTGTGACACACGCCGCAAATCAAACCTCTGGCAACGTGAAAGAATTGTGATAGGGACTTTTCGAATTTCGGTTGTCGCAAAAATAAATTTAACGTGCTCAGGAGGTTCCTCAAGTGTCTTCAACAACGCATTAAAGGCGTTCTTTGACAACATGTGAACCTCATCAATAATATAAACCTTGTATCGTGCCTCTGACGGTGCATAACGAACTCCGTCTATTATATCACGTATATCATCGACGCCCGTACGACTTGCGGCATCCATCTCTATAACGTCAGGATGCCTGTCATCTGTAATAGCCTTACATAAAGCACAATCATCAGTAGAGCCAGTAGTAGGTTGCCCCTTACCATCTGGACCAACATAGTTGATTGCCTTGGCAATAATGCGTGCGGTTGTTGTTTTTCCTGTCCCACGAATACCTGTAAGCATAAAAGCATGCGCTATACGGCCTGAATCAATGGCATTCTTGAGAGTACGAACAAGTGCCTCTTGACCAATAAGTTCATCAAAACCGCTGGGTCGGTATTTACGCGCAAGAACGCGGTAAGGTTCTTCTTTTTTAACGGAATCGGTCTGTGACATGTCTTAATTTTTACAAGGTATCGCGAGTTATAACAAGGGGAGTCCTGAAAGACATTCCCAATTTATACAGCTTTCGCGGTTAACTCATCTGGTGCATAGACACGCCCAAAACGATTAGCGATAAAATCTTCATAAGAAATATCTTCCTGTTTAATGAAACCCAGACTGGGGAAGCTTACCAGAATTCACCATATCTATAACTGCACAAGCCGCCCCAGCGGTTGTAATCTGAATGCCAGTACACTCTTTATTCATAACAGTTCCAGAGTAAACCTTTACTGCGTGGGTTTCTTGCGTATATTGGCCATTTTTCTCACCCGAGGCACTCACATATATCAAAATGACATCTTGTTTCGTGGAGGGAATTACATCATCCAGAATCTCGATAAGCATTTCCTGCTTTTCCTTCATCTTCAAATCATTGATAAGTAAACGCATAACATCCAGATGCCCAGGATAACGTACGGATTTATAATTTAGGTTTTTGATCTTGCCGTCCCATGTCTCACATAGAGTTCCAAGACCCCCCGATGTGTTAAAACATTCATAATTAACACCATCCATTGTGAAGTGTTCGTACCCCTCAAGTGGTTGCACTTTTTGAAATTTTCCATCAATTATAGCGTTACATGGCTCACAATATTCATTGATAAGCCCCGCTGTTGACCACGTAAGATTATATTTCAACGCATTGTTTGGGAATTTAGCCAGCGCACCTACGCGCATTTTGACTTCGTCAAGAGAATCAAATCCCTTGGCAACATGATTTGCGAGTATAGAAATAAAACCAGGTGCTAAACCTGATTGTGGAATAAAGGCTGATTTTGCATTCTTAGCAATGTTACGAACGATGTCCGATGCCGCGACATCTTCTGTAAGGTCAACATAATGGGCATTTAATGACTGTGCTGCCCCCGCAATTACGGTCGTTAGTGAGAAAGGCGCCGTTGAGATAATAAAATCTGTTCCCCTTGCTGCCTCTTCCAGTTCCTTCTGGTTTGACAGGTCAGTAACCTTGCATTCGGTATTTTTCAAAGATTGAAATTTTTTGAATTGGCTGTCATCACGATCAAGAACACGAATTGCGTAATCTCCTGTATCCGAAAGAAACGCTGCAACTGTTTGCCCGATTTTTCCACCTCCACAAACCGTCACTAATGTTTTTGTCATGATTTCATATTCCTTAGCTGATTAAACTTACTGCACAAGGGTATACAAAAATGTCGCTCACAAAAACAACTTTATGAGCGTTACAAATCATATCGGGGATGAAAGTGAGAGGATAATAAGGAAGCCGGACACGACCCGGATAATTCGTTACGGCTGCTTCCTTTCGGATCTGACCGGATTGGCGAAAGCTCCGCCCGCGCCGACTTCCCAGCGTCGGTTGTAGAGACTTTACGATCTAAAATCAACCTTTTCTAGTTGGTCAGATCGCCGTCGCCCATTCCTCTTCCCGCCAAGGCCTGCATCTTTGAATTGACAGGAAGCTTAATTAAATCAGCCTTCTGCTCAAAGATGTCCCGACCACAAGATTTTGGCTTCTTAGGCAGGACAGGAAATCCATATTCGTTGTATTCAAGCATTATCACGCACCTCTATTATTTATTGTACCTTATAACGCCTTGTAGACGCAAAGAATTCCGTCGCTACAGAGAAATAATTTCAGCTGTATTTCTCCATCCATAACACACCTCTTTTACGCGCGTTCCGCCCACCTCGATAAATTGTTTTCCTATGCGTGTTCCGCCCATCTTTTCATAGAAAATGCAGGCTCTAGAATTCTTATCAAGAACCCACAGACATAAGGATTGATGTTTAAAATCTTTTAATTTAACGCAAGCCTGTTTCAGTAGGGCAGTTCCAGCACCTCGTCTCCAGTAATCAGGCAAAATATATAAAGCCATGATTTCACCAGTATAAAGAGGGCGAATGGCGGATTGTCCCGGCGGTGGGGTACGTAAACGGCCGTATGAAACAAATCCCACGGGCTTGTCATCCACGAAGGCTATATCAACACTAGATTCTTCGTCAGCAAGCCATATCTTCCATTTATCCGCACGCTCCGAAACAGATAAACTGTCTAAGTAGTTCTGATTGATGATTCCACCATAGGCACTCTTCCATCCTTCAATATGAATATGTGCAATTGCATCAGTATCTTTATTGGGGTCTGCTTCTCTTATTTTCATGCTCAGACCATAACTTTTCAGTTCTTCTTAAGCAATTGTTCATATATTTGACATAAATTATATAGATAACATTTAAGAGGGCTGTTATGGGCAATAATACAATGTGGGGAAATTCCAAAGATTCCATAGAGGTTGAACTTAAACCTAAAGAAACGCAGGAAGTTATACTGGTTGATCAGGAAATAAGCCTAGAATCACCAGAGATATCTCTAGAAACGCATAAAAAATAATAAGTTCCAACGCGTATAGCTGTTAGCACTAACTCTCGGTTCTGTAGTTAGGCGCCTCTGCAGTGATAGTAACATCATGCACGTGTGACTCTTTGAATCCCGCTGCACTCATCTGCATGAACTCAGCTTTTTTCTGCATTTCCTCAATTGTGGCACATCCTGTGTAGCCCATTGAAGCCCGCAACCCGCCCACTAATTGGTGAACGACACTGCCTATTGGTCCTTTGTAAGGTACCCGCCCCTCGATGCCCTCAGGTACAAGTTTTTGTACTTCTTTTACATTGCCCTGAAAATAACGATCGGCCGAACCACGCGTCATCGCACCAACAGATCCCATTCCGCGATAGCTTTTATATGAACGGCCTTGATAGAGAATGACTTCACCTGGCGCCTCGTCTGTACCTGCAAACATAGAACCCAGCATCGCGCAATCAGCACCCGCCGCAACTGCCTTTGCCAAATCGCCAGAAAATTTAATCCCACCATCTGCAATGACCGGAATTTTCTTTTTCATACACGCTTCTTTAACATCCATAATTGCCGTCAATTGAGGCACTCCAACGCCCGCCACAACACGCGTTGTACATATTGAGCCAGGTCCAATACCAACTTTAACAGCATCTGCACCGTGGTCTATAAGTGCTTTGGCAGCATCACCTGTAGCAATATTTCCGCCAATAATCTGTAAAGTTGATGAGAGCTTGCGACATTGCTTAACTGTTTCAAGAACGTTTTGTGAGTGCCCATGCGCAGTATCAACAACCAACACATCCAGCCCTGCATCCACCATAACTTCTGCGCGTTCATAAGCACTCATCCCAGTCCCCACCGCTGCACCTACGAGCAAGCGGCCATCTTTGTCTTTACTGGCATTAGGGAAAAGCCGAGATTTCTCAATATCCTTAACCGTCATCAATCCAACGCATTTAAAAGCCGCATCAACAATCAAAAGCTTTTCAATGCGGTGTTTGTGAAGAAGTTTCTTGGCTTCATCCTTTGTTACGCCCTGTTTTACGGTAATAAGATTTTCAGAGGTCATCAATTCCTTGATGGGCGTATTCATATTATCTGCAAAACGCACATCTCTGTTGGTGACAATTCCAACAAGCTTCCCGCTTTTTTCGACGACTGGAATCCCTGAAATATTGTTGACTTCCATCAACCTTAAGCCCTCAGCCAAGATTAGCATCAGGATCGATTGTTATAGGATTAAGAACCATACCAAACTCAAAGCGCTTAACTTGACGCACTTGTTCCGCTTGCTCTTCGGGGGTCATGTTACGGTGGAGAATACCTAACCCACCATTTTGCGCCATGGCAATCGCCATCTTAGCTTCCGTAACCGTATCCATTGCTGAGGACAAAATAGGAATATTTAAACGGATATTTCTGGTTAGTTGAACAGAAGTATCGGCATCATTAGGATAAATCGATGAGGCGGCTGGCAACAACAGCACATCATCAAATGTAAGTCCCTGACGGACATTTTTTTGGAGTATAGCCATGATGCAAATCCCTATGTCTTAAATTGAGTGAATTTGCAGTGTAGTTATAGGCAAATACTAGAAAATGTAAAGCCTGTTATTAAAAAACAGTCTAAGAGATGTCCCTTTTAAAAGCGCGGGTATAACCACCACAAGGAATATTGGAATTTGATAAATCTAAGGGCTGACCCCCAAATGGATCTGTAACTCTTCCGAACCAGCTCTTTAATCCGTTAATAATACCACTTTGTTCTGCAAGTGTTTTTTCTGTCATTTTAACCTCCGTGTTTTTTAATTTTAATCAGTCTGCCATAAAATTTTACAAACCAAAACTAAAACCATGCTGCTCTGATAATTGTCTTATTCTTGAAGCATCGGCCTCAACTTCCCACAAAAATGTTTCATAAGCTAGAAAAGGGGCTTCCTCACCTCTAAAACCCAACATTGCCTGTTCTTTGAAATGATCGGCTGTTATTGATTTTGGCACGAAATATTGGTGCCCCTCAATTTCAACAGTAGAAACCTGACTGCTTAATGATTGACCCATAACAATACTCCCTTTCTTATAATTTAATATGAAAAGTATATTTTATTTCTGTTTTTGTCAATATTTTGAAATATTTTAATCATTACTACTATCAAACTTGATGTAAACGTAAAAACTTCGTATAGATTTATTTCACGTAATAAAAATTAAAGCTCTGCGTATAATGAATTTATCCTATGAAGATATATATGAAAATTTAAAGGGTACAATTCCGCCTAAACCTGAGTATCTATTTGCTTACGTCCAAGAGCCCTATTCTTTTCTTCTCTCTCCCAAATGGAATGATTGCGTATCCCGCTTGGCCACACTTGGTTATCTATCGCACATTCAAACTATTTTTGAAAAAGTTACGGATGAAAAAGAAAAAGCGGAGTTAATAACTATAGCTTTTGAAAAGAGCCTTATTGCGAAACAGTATCACTGCACCGTATTTCTCATGGAAAATTATAGCGATACAGAAATTACTTCTACTTTCTTTAGTAAGAATAAAGACTTCAAAGTATTTTATGAATTTCAGCCTCCACGCACACTTAAAAACCATGAAAAATTTATAGGTTTGGAAGAATTTTCGAACCAAACCGTCAAAGGTTTTAAGACATTAGAATATACAGCTATACGCGATATCCTTTTGAGAGAAGAGTTAGATATTAGATCGGTCAATCAACTTGCCTTCAAAGCGAACCTTCTGTTTGGAGGTAGCGAACGCCTTCTTTTATTTATGAAAAAATGGGGACACGAAATTCACGAAACCAGTCGTAGGCCTCTAACAGACCTTTTGGATTCTGCGACTAGTGATTTCCCAATTGATGGTAGCATTCATTACCGAAAATGGGGCGATGCTTTTCTCAAATATGGACCTAAAATAAGATCTTCTTTTGGTCACGCAGGGAAGGAGTTATCTAGCCCTCCCACAAGCAGTAGCGGTAAATTATCACTATTATCTATCGAAGAAGGTACAAAAGCTTATATGTCTAGACACTATGCTCAGTGCAGAGATCTTTTAAGTTTAAGTTTTGCTCTCAATACTCGCCTACCACATTTTCAATTGGCACATGATCTATGGCAGTATTCACGCGACATCGAAGAACCTATCGAGATGGCAGACACAATTCCGGATATAAGTTTTGATGGAGCCTGTTTTGGTCTTCCGGGGTATTTTTTTACAAAGATGTCATACGATGATGTTCGCATGCTTTTTTTAGGTGAATTTACTGGGTGTTGTGAAAAAATAGGTGGTGCGTACTCAGATACAATTGCACACGCATTATCCACACGGGAAAGTGGCTTCTATATAATTACAGATCATAACGGCGATATTAAGGCGCATTCATGGGTGTGGAGGTCGCCTCAAGGGGACATGGTCATTGATGGCTTTGAATCCGAAGATCCATATATCTCGGATCAAAACATAGCGCATGTCATTGGCAATATTTGCATCGCCTTACAAAAAGAAAATCTTTTTGAAGAGTATGAAATTAGTCGAATTATAGGAGGAGTTGCAGGTAACCACTTCACTTACAATCTTTATTACGAGCCTATAGCAGATGAGGACAAAGTAGCTAATCTCTCAAATGAAAGCATACCTTTTACATGGGAATATTTAGGCACCAAAGAAATGGGGCAAAATTTTGAACAATACCTCATTGCTGACTTTGAAAAATACCCCGATGATTTTCTTAAACCTGAAGATATGCCTATAGACTTTGCCCCTTAGGAAAAGACACAAAAAAGGCCGCTCGAAAGCGGCCTTTTGAAATTCTTAGATAGAGTAAAACTTAAGCCAAGATTTTAGCAACAACACCGGCACCCACTGTGCGTCCACCTTCACGGATAGCAAAGCGAAGTCCTTCAGTCATCGCGATAGGCGCGATAAGTGTTACTTCCAAATTAGCGTTATCTCCAGGCATCACCATCTCTGTTCCGCTTGGAAGAGATACTTCACCAGTAACATCAGTCGTTCTGAAGTAGAACTGTGGACGATAGTTGTTGAAGAATGGTGTGTGACGTCCACCTTCATCTTTACTCAAGATGTAAGCTTCTGCTGTGAACTTTGTGTGCGGTGTGATGGAACCAGGCTTACATAGAACCTGACCACGCTCAACATCTTCACGCTTCAATCCACGTAGCAATGCACCAACGTTGTCTCCAGCTTGTCCAGAGTCCAATAGCTTTCTGAACATTTCAACACCAGTGATTGTTGTTTTTTGTGTATCACGGATACCAACAACCTCAATCTCGTCACCAACTTTAACGATACCTTGCTCAATACGGCCAGTACATACTGTACCACGACCAGAGATTGAGAAGACGTCCTCAACAGGCATCAAGAATGGCTTGTCGATTGGACGGTCAGGTGTTGGGATATACTCATCAACTGCCTTAAGAAGTGCTGTAATAGCATCTTTACCAATAGCGTCATCACGACCTTCAACAGCAGCCAAAGCTGAACCTTTAATGATAGGAATATCATCACCAGGGAAGTCATATGATGTCAAAAGCTCACGGATTTCCATTTCAACAAGCTCGATAAGCTCTTCATCATCAACCTGATCAACTTTGTTCAAGAAAACAACAAGTGATGGAACACCAACTTGACGAGCAAGTAGGATGTGTTCTCTTGTTTGTGGCATTGGACCATCAGCAGCATTAACAACCAAGATAGCGCCGTCCATCTGTGCCGCACCAGTAATCATGTTCTTCACATAGTCAGCGTGACCTGGGCAGTCAACGTGAGCATAGTGACGTGCATCTGTTTCATATTCAACGTGTGCAGTTGAAATCGTGATACCACGTGCTTTTTCTTCAGGTGCCTTGTCAATCTTGTCAACTGACTCACCATTACCAAACTGCATCGCAATCGCTGCAGTCAATGTTGTCTTACCATGGTCAACGTGACCAATCGTTCCCACGTTTACATGTGGTTTATTACGCTCAAACTTTTCCTTAGACATCTCGTTCTCCTTGTTATGTCATTCCTGCAAACATGGCAGGGATCTGTTTTGCTTTCACAAAAATTAAGTTCCTTAGATCCCCGTTATGATAATCCTGTCTACGGGGATGACAGTAAGGGTACGCCTCCTCCACAATAGAGAAAACGCACTGCATGATTTAAGTTACAAACCCTTGTCTGTCAACAGCGGAGTGGGAATTTTAAGCTAGTTTTTTAGGGTAAAGCTCTCAAATTAAATAAGATTATATAATATTAGAAAAAATGCCCATATCCTTTTTTCAATAGGAACTCATACAATTCATCGTAATTTTGAATTATGAATCTCTTTTCCGCTGTATTTGACTTAACATACTTACTTTGAATTGTGATGTTTCTTTTTTCGCCTGTTATAAAGTGGACTAAAGGCCGCCACTGTTTTTCGTCTTCTTTTAAATCTTCGTAAATTACATGATGTACCTTCATGGGCACAAGCTTACAAAATATGTCAGTCACCTTATCCCAAAATTCACATTTCCGAATTTCCCTTAAGGTAAAGTCTAGATCCATATAAACTGAAATCTGCTTGGCGGGTTCACGTTGATGCCCGCGAGCACGATGCTTCATTGTTTCTTGCGAAATAGCAATATCAAGATAATTTTTTCTTTTAAGCCTTATTATCTTTACATTACACAGAAATAAATAAAAGCAGGTTGTGGGGTGCTTGATCATCTGTTTAATCATAAGCTTAAACCCTGCGTATTTTTCTGAAGCTAAGCGTAAATTAAGAAAATGAATAAGTGAAAATGGACCTCTTCTGTAAAAAGGCCTTTTTATTTTATAAAAGTACCATACGGGGCTATGCTCTAATCTATCTTTGAATTTTTGTGATTTCTTGTAATTCCTTTCTTTTCTGTAAAAAGGATTCATAAAAAGCTCACTATGACAACTTACATCATTCATATTATCAAGGACATCGACGATCCAAGTAGAGCCATTTCGAGGATTTGTTAAGATTACAAATTTCAAGAACTTTGACATAACAATTAAAACCGTAATATAGAGATGAATGGAGCGGGTGATGGGAATCGAACCCACATAGCTAGCTTGGAAGGCTAGTGCTTTACCACTAAGCTACACCCGCATTTGGTCTTGTTCTGACCAGATAGTAAAAACCATTACTGTTTCGGTTGAGTAAAATCAAGTGCTTTCGGGAAAAGTCAGTGTAATTTGTGTCCCCTGACCCAACTCACTTTCAATTTCAACGCTTCCTTCATGCAAGGCAATGATATTACGCACTAAGGTAAGCCCAAGTCCTGCACCTGTTCTGTTAGGGTCATGCATTTGACTCGTACCTATCTCGAACGGCTCAAACAAGCGTTTTTTATCTTCATCCGATATTCCCACCCCCGTATCGGACATTGTTATTTTGACAGTACTTTCTTCGCGTTCTGCCGTTAATTTGATAGCTCCTTTTTCTGGCGTAAAGCTAATAGCATTTCGTAAAAGATGCATAAGAACTTGTTTTAAGCGCTGGCTATCCGCCACAACCAAACCTATTGACTTGGAGCAATTTATTTCAAGTTTTATCTGTTTGCTATTTACCCACTCCTCGCCGAACAATTTAACCGATTCAAGCAACTCACATATGTCTGTCGGCCTCTTATCAAGAGCCATGACCCCTGCCTCGATACTGGTTAAGTCAAGAACATCATCAATTAGCTGCTTAAGCTTGTTTCCTGCCTCATCAATGTCACGAGTGTATTCTTTTTGTTTCTCATTCAAGTGACCAAAATATTCTTCGGCAAGAATTTCGTTAAAGCCCATAATTGCGTTCAGTGGCGTTCTAAACTGATAAGACACATTTGCTAAAAATTCAGACTTAAGCTGTTCTGCAGTTTCAAGTGCCCTATTTTTTTCGCGCAAAGCCTCTTCAACACTCACTGTGTCGGTGATATCCGCATATGTGAAAAGAGAACCTCCATCAGGTAGAGGCACAAAAGCATATGCCAGCGTCTTATTATCATTTCGTTTAGTTATACCAGAGTCAGACACTCTGTTCTCCATCACCCTTACTATTCTACCGTAACGATCAGACCAAGCTGCATCATCATAAAAATGCTTGGCACGATCTGCCAGTTTACTGACATGAACATCGCCCTCTAAATCTTCTGGATTAATGCCCCATAATTCCGCATAAGTTGGGTTCCATAGTTTAAGTCTTCCATCACCGCCAAACACAATCACACCTTCCTTGAGGTTGTTCAGTGTTTCGCGTTGCACAGCAATCAAAGTGTTATAAGAAGATTCCAGTTCGAGATTAGAGGTTACATCCTCAAATATCTGCATCAAACCACCGGCTGGATTTGGAATTGTCTGGGAACGCAATACAGTACCATCAGGCAAGACTATGACATCAGAGTGAGGTTCGAGCAGCTTTGTAAATCTTTCCAACCATTCTTTTTTATATACTCTAAAATCTGCCTGCTCTGGTAACCGCCTTGTTTCGCGAAGTTTTTCCAGAATGTCGCCAAATTTAGGTTTTTTGTTAAGCCACGCCTCTTCCAAATGCCATAGTTTCGCAAAGGCGGAATTATAAAAAATGATTTCCTCATCTGAATTAAAAAGTGAGACCGCTGTTTGCATGTTTTCTAGCAGAGCATTGTAAGCCGATTCTATACGCTTAGAATCTGCACTTGCTGATTCTTCAAAGGTCTTATCAACCACACTCACAATTACAAAATCCATATTTGGAACGGGATCTATATTAAGGTCAATCCGATGTCTTTTACCTGAAACGACAGATGTGGTTTCATAGGAAGTTTTTACCCCCGTTTTAAGCGCAATTTGTACCACCTCAAAAACATCAACTTTCTTTTTTTCAGAAATGGATTTTAAAGAAAGGGATATTTGGTTTTGAATAACGTCTTCCGTTTTGGAGCTTAGCAAATCTGCGTATGCTTGATTGCACCAAGTCATTCCATCCCTTGTATACAGACAAACAGGTGTCGTTATAGACTGTAAAGCAAGTTGATACTGAAGATGTTGTTGCTCGGAGTCTTCAAATTTTCTCTTAAGGCTATCGTTTTCAAATAAGAGATCTGTAATATCTTCTGCCCATAATATGTTTAGCACAACACCATCAATATCACCCCAGCGGAAAGTCAGGCGAACCTGCCTGTCTTTGTGATTTTTGACAATGATATCTAAGGGACGACGATCACGTTTATACCGTTGAAGAGTATTTTCAAAAACAGCGGCGCTTGATGGTTCAAGATTTCTGGTAAAATCATCAATGCTCTCAAGCTCTGTTAGCCCAAAAAGCGTTAAAAACCCTTGGCTGTAAATAATTTGCGAATTATCATCCCATCCGAAATACTCTCCAGGCACACCTTCCAAGAAAGCCTTCAATCGCAAGCTTTCCTTTTCGGAAGACCCGCGTTGCCCTAACCCCAGAGTTTTTAGAAAAGACCGTCTTGTTGTCATGATGTTTTGCAGTGTAAAAGCAGCGCGACAGTCTCGCAAGGGTGAAAATCAATTGCTTTCACACCGTCCACTTATTATCTTGCAAACAATGACAAACATTTTCCATACGCATTCAGAAGAAGAGACTATTAAGCTTGCAAAGAGCTATGCGAAAAAACTTATTAAAGGTGACATCGTCTTTCTTGAGGGCACATTAGGGGCAGGCAAAAGCGTTTTTGCCAGAAGTTTAATAAGAGAGGTCACACAAACACCTGATTTAAATGTTCCAAGCCCTACTTTTACGCTTTTACAAACATACACCTCATCTCTTGGCGAGATATACCATTATGATCTGTACCGCCTCAAATCTCCTGACGAAATATATGAACTTGAATGGGAAGAAGCTCTCAATGAAGGTATCGTTCTTCTAGAATGGCCACAGAAATTGAAGAATATAAAATTACACAAAACGGTTAAACACATCCATTTTTCCATTGAGGATGATAATAGCCGTAAAATCATCTTAAGCGATTGAAGCCTTAACCAAACAACTGTACAAAAAACTATGACATTATACCCCGATACTGCATTTATTCTTGCCGCTGGACTAGGTACGCGTCTGCGTCCATATACCGATACACTGCCTAAACCCATGGTGCCTGTAGCAGGGAAGCCGGTGATAGACCATATTATTGATAAGCTTATCTCTGCCGGCGTTAGCAAGATAATTGTCAACACACATCACAAGGGCGATGTCCTAAAAAGTCATCTCTCACAAAGACAGGACGTACAGATTATTTTTTCCGAGGAAGAACAACTTCTTGATACGGGCGGCGGTGTTAAAAAAGCTTTACCTGATATTGGCAACAAGCCTTTCTATGTTATTAATGGCGATGCCTTTTGGACAGATAGCCACAACCAAAATGCCTTCGAGAATTTAGCAAATAGTTGGAATGAAGGAGAATGTGACATGGTCCTCCTACTTGAACCTGCAGATCGCATGAAGCTGACCAAGCCCGTTGGAGACTATAATATTCTAGAAAATAATCAGGCTGTACGCTCTATGAATCAGACAGGCAAATATATGTTTGCAGGTGTACGTCTGTGTCATCCTCGTATATTTGATGGTATTGCGGACACAAAATTCTCATTCTTAAAACTTATGGATGAGGCGGACAAAAACAATCGTTTACTTGGCTGCGTCCATGAGGGGCTCTGGCATCATATTTCCACTCCAGAAGAACTTCATGCTGTTGATAGGGCTGTAAATTCATAAGGAAAATGGCAAAAGATTTAAACATATATACAATCAATCCTTCCCTTTCTTTTTTGAAAACTTTGGCTAAGGGGCTTTGGGAAAAATACGAAAAAGACGATTTCCTATCAGATATACGCATATTGCTTCCGACGCGAAGAGCTGGACGCATCTTGCAAGAGCAATTTCTTGATATTTCAAAAGGTGCCCCCCTTATTCTTCCGCAAATATCATCCATAGGTGATGTTGATATAGATGAATTATCCTTAACAACATCAATGGATATCCATTCTGATATCCCACCGGCAATCTCACCGCTACGAAGGCAACTTCTTCTAAGCGAACTGATATCAAAGATAAAAATACTGTCGCTAAACGAGACTCATGCATTTTCTCTGGCGGGTTCACTAGCCGTTTTACTGGATCAAATTCACACAGGAGACAGTGATATCAATAAATTAGATACTATTGTTAGGGAAGACTTGTCAGATCAATGGGGATTATCATTACAATTTCTGTCTATTTTGAAGGAAGCTTGGCCAAATAAGTTGAAAGACCTTGGCCTCATCGATCCTGCAGATAGACGCAAGCGTCTAATGAAAGCTCTTATTACACATTGGGAAGTAAATCCGCCACAAACACCTGTAATAGCTGCAGGTTCCACAGGATCTATTCCTGTAACTGCAAATCTCTTAAAAACGATTGGAGGACTTCCAAATGGCGAGGTTATTCTACCTGGACTTGATCTGGATATGGATAAAGAGTCATGGAAAAGCGTTGAGGAAGGACATCCTCAAGCCACATTAAAACTTCTTCTCGATCGTATGGATATTAGGCGTGATCAAATTCTAAACTGGGCTCATTGTGAGCAAAATAGCACTAATCATCGTGAAAATTTATGGAGAGAGGTCACAAGGCCAGCTGCTACTATTTCTGAATGGAGCAATTCCCTTACCCATTTGAATGATAATAATTTCGAGAACTTACATGTACTTGAATGTGATAGTGAGGAGGAAGAAGCAAAAACAATTGCCTTTATTCTGCGCGAAACTATTCAAACAGAAAATAAAACTGCTGCGCTCGTAACGCCAGATAGAAACCTTGCTGAAAGGGTAAGTGCCGCCCTATCACGCTGGCACATTACAATAGACGATAGTGCTGGCGTCGCTTTATCAAAAACTTCAATCGGCCATTTCGCTAGTTTCGTTCTTCAGGTTGCAAAAGAGGGACTTTCTCCTATTACGCTGTTTTCTCTTTTAAAACACCCACACACTCGCTTTGGTTATAAACGCTCACAAATCACATCTTTCCTAAAACAATTGGATGAAGGGGAAATATTAAGAGGACCATGGCATGACAGAGCACTCTCCAATCTCTTAAGTATCCTCAGTGAAGACCCAGATAAGCATAGCCTTGTTACTTTCCTTAAAGACGTACATGCAACTTTATCGCCACTAGAAATTCTTCTAAAAAACAAAGAGAAAAATTTATACGAGACTACTAAATCTCACATACAGGCTTGCGAAGCAATCGCGACATCTCCTAATGAGGAAGGTGCATCTCGTCTTTGGAAGGGTGATCAAGGAGAAGAACTGTCTCGCCTTTTTCAAACACTTTTGTCCTCATTTTCCGAACAGGCTGAAAACACAAAATTTTTCGATGCACCTCACCATATTAGCTACTTAACTATTTTCAATTCCCAACTTTCAGGAACAGCTGTACGCCCCAAATATGGCACACATCCACGTTTGTTCATCTTAGGTCAATTGGAAGCTCGTCTTATACATGCAGACAAGGTTATTCTCGCAGGCCTAAACGAGGATACATGGCCAGCCCTACCAGCGCAGGATCCTTGGATGTCCCGTGGTATGCGTCAAGCAATGGGACTCCCCCTTCCAGAGAGAAATATAACACTCAGTGCTCATGATTTCGTACAAGGGGGCTGTGCAAAAGAAGTTTTTCTTACACGCTCCACAAAAAAAGACAATGTGCCAACCGTTCCCGCAAGATGGTTGCAAAGACTGCGCGCGATAGGTGAGGCAACCAACCGAAATAATATTTTCGATGATACCTCCCCTTATATCTTATGGAGCCGCGCCGCCGATGAATCCGAAAGTAAATTCCAGTCGACATTAGAAGCACCCTATCCTCTTCCTCCTGTAGAAAAACGTCCGCGCGAATTTAGCGTAAGCTCTTTGGAACTGCTTATGCGTGATCCATATTCCCTATACGCTAAAAAGATTCTGAAATTGAAACCTCTCAAGCCTTTAGAGGAGGCAGAAGGCCCCAAAGAAAAAGGAAGCCATTATCACAAAATCTTACATGAATTTTGTGAGCTACACCCCGTAGAGATTCCGAATAATGCGTATGACAAGCTTATACAAATAGGAGCAAGAACATTCGGCGACGCACTTGATAATCCTTCACTCTGGGTGAGTTGGTGGCCTCGTTTTGAAAATATGGCAAGCTGGTTTATTTCTCACGAAAAGGAATGGCGGGAAAAAGGATATAATTTTTCCGCTGGTGAGGTTGAGGGACGCACATTACTTGGTGACTACATTCTAACGGCACGTGCCGACCGAATAGACAGACATACAGACCAAAGCTACGCAGTCATAGATTACAAAACAGGCTCGTCCTCCTTTATTAACAAAGATGTCGCAGCAGGATTTTATCCGCAACTGCCCGTGGAGGCTCTTATTCTTCAAGATAATCAAGGGCAGGGATTTGCAAATATTGAGGGTGGTGAAACTTCTTATATGGGTTACTGGCATATCACAGGTAGTGGCGAAGGAGGAATAGAAGCCCAATCATTTAAAAACAAAAAGCCACCTGTAGAAAATGTTATTAAACAAGCAGAAACAGGAATTTCCGAGGTTTTTAAGGCCTATGAAAATCCTGAGCGTGGTTATCCTTCTTACCCATTTTCTGGTAAAGAGCCTGCTTATCCTGATTACGAACACCTTTCCCGCATCTTGGAATGGGGAACAAGTGGTGATAGCGAGGAAGCAGCATGAGCAATCCCTCACTTCAAAGTACATTGGTAACGGACAAAGAACTTATTGGTAAAGATGCAACCAATAGACAGAGACAAGCTGCCCGCCCAGAAACTTCCGTCTGGGTTGGAGCATCGGCAGGAACAGGTAAAACAAAGGTTCTAACAGACCGTATTTTAAGGTTACTTCTACCTTCTGCAAACTCCTCTGGGACGCCCCCACATCAGATTCTGTGTATCACTTTTACAAAAGCAGCTGCTGCTGAGATGGCCTTGCGCCTTAATAAAACCATTCGTAAATGGGCCATTCTCAATGACCAAGATCTTAAAGAGAATCTCGAGGAAATTCTGGGTCATACCCCTGATGAGAGCCAGATTAAAACTGCAAGAGAACTCTTTGCTCGGATTGTTGATGCTGCAGATGGGCTAAATATAATGACAATTCATGCCTTTTGTGAATTAGTGTTAAGGCGTTTTCCAATTGAGGCAGGGCTTCCACCCTCTTTTGAAGTCATGGAACCTACACAAAGTCGCTTTTATTTGGAAGAAGCGCGAAACACCTTTTTAGAACGGGCAATTCAAGATAAAACAAGCCCCATGCATGCGCGCATCAAACGTTTGGCCGTACGTACAAATGATGGGCGCTTTTTAGATCTACTAGATGCGCTTTTGTCTAAAAGAAGACAATTAAATACAATTTTTAAAACAGCGCGCGATGATGATTTACTTCCTCAGCTCCTTGGAGTTTTTGAGTTACCCATAGATATATCGGACACTTCCTTATTAGATAGCGTCCTTAGCCACATAAATGAAAACCGTTCTGGCTATTTGTCCTTGGGAAGAGACCTTATGGAGAGCGGAGTAAGGGATAACGCCATTGGGCAAGCTATTATTAATTTCCTAGCGCTTGGTAATGAAATAGAAAAAATTGATTTTAATAATTTCGTAAATGGTATTTTAACCAAAGGGAATGCGCGCGTTTTGGGAAAGGCATTCGAACAAAGATTGCCGTTATTCTGTAGTCTTTGTGAGCATATTTCAAATATTGAGGAAAAACTTTTAAAGCTGGAAACTGCGAAACTCTCAGCAGACCTTCTATTGGTTGCACATGAAATTCTACAAAAATATTCTATAATTAAGAACGAGAACGGCGCACTCGATTTTGATGATTTGATTGAGAAAACAGCGGACTTACTGCGTGGAAATCTCCAAAACGGGCGTTATAAAAATGCTTATGAATGGATACTTTATAAGCTCGATAACGGTATGGATCACGTCCTTGTTGATGAGGCACAAGATACCAATCCCGACCAATGGGATGTTATCAAAGCTTTGACAGATCCCTTTACCGACGGTGAGGGTGCACGCGCGAATACACAGCGTAGCTTGTTTATTGTAGGGGATGAAAAACAATCCATATACTCTTTTCAAAGGGCTGACCCTGCTATCTTTGAAAAGATGCGCAAGTATTTCGAAAGCCGTTTTGCATCTATAGACAGGCCTTGGGAAAAAATTACGCTCAATGCCTCCTTCCGCTCTGTACCTGCCGTACTTGAATTTGTTGATCATGTTTATGAGTTAGAACAGGACAAGAAAGGTCTCTCGCAAACAGAGGATATTACGAAACATATATCCTATCGTGTAGGTGAGCCAGGGCATGTAGAGCTTTGGCCAATCATCAGCGAAGATAAGAAAGACGAACATCTTAATTGGCCTTTGCCTGACCTTGAAAAAGGCCAAAACCAAAAACACTCATCGGCGCGTCTACTGGCTGTTAAAATTGCAGGTACAATTCAAAGCTGGATACATCATAAACGCATAATAGGTGCAACAGGTAAGCCAGTTAAAGCAGGTGATATTCTCATTCTACTCAGAAAACGCTCAGAACTCCAAACCGAGCTTGTACGCGCGCTAAAATCCATGTCTATTCCTGTTGAGGGCTTGGATAGAATTATTGTTGAAAAACATATTGCCGTGCAAGACTTGCTAGCCTTGGCGCGCTTTGCACTGGCAACTGCCGATGATTACTCTCTAGCATGCATTCTCAAATCACCTTTCATAGGATGGAATGACGACCAGCTTATGGAGATTTGTTTCCAAAGACAAAGAAATCATAGTTTATATAATATCCTTAAAGGACACGAAAAATACAAACCTCTCATTGACTGGTTTGAAAAAATTATACTGCTTGCTAATCACAGCCAGCCCTATTTATTTTTTTCCAGAATTCTAGCGCAAGCCTGTCCTGCATTTGAAAATGCCACAGGCTGGAAAGCTATTCATGCGCGCCTAGGTGAGGAAGCCAAAGACCCTCTTGAAACATTCCTGTCCTATACCCAGAACTGGTCAAATCCGAATGGGCGTTTTGGATTACAAGCCTTTGTCCATGATGTTGAAAACAATAAAAATGAAGTCAAGCGAGAGATGGAGGAAGGATCTGGACGTGTACGCATTATGACAGTACATGGTGCAAAGGGTTTGCAAGCTCCAATTGTTTTTATGCCTGATACTGTGCGGACAAATCAGGGTCGTTATAATAACTCTAACCCTGCTAATCAGGTTTTCTGGGAAAATAGTGACGAACTAGACATTCCATTCTGGGTGCCGGGTGCAGATTTGAAAACCGCATTCTCAGAAAAATATAAGGAAACCGCTAAAGAAAAAGATGCCGAAGAATATAAGCGTCTACTTTATGTTGCAATGACGCGCGCCGCTGATGAACTCTATATTGCAGGTCATATCAAAGACGAAGATAAATTGGATGAGACGTGTTGGTACGTCTCCTTAAAAAATGCGATGCAGAGATTTGATACGAAAGAACATCCACCACATAGCTTCTTTCAAGAAAAAGAGGGCACCTATGTTTTTTCTATGTTCCAAGACAACATAAAGGAAATTAATGAAGAAGCAGAAACTCTTGCACAAAATGTAACCCTTCCTGATTGGATAAACATTATTCCAGAGGATGAAACTACGGATGTCAGAACTGTACGCCCCTCTCTAAGTGAGGTGGATAAAGAAGAAGCCGTGTTATCGCCTTTGTCAGCGTACAGCAGGCCCAGCATAGACCCTCGTTTCCACCGCGGAAACATCATACATACAGCATTGCAGTTTCTCCCCAATATGGATGAAGCACAAAGGGAAGTTTCGCTGAAAACCTATTTGGCTCAGAGGCATTTGGAATTATCCAAAGAAGAACAGCAAACCATCTTTCTGGAAATTACTACCATTTTAAATGATGATATCTTTGCATCTGTATTTGGAAGAAATTCACGAGCAGAAATTCCAATCACCGGTATTCTGGATGATGGACAAAAAGTTTCAGGTCAAATTGATAGGCTTGTTATAGAAGAAAATCGTGTTCTGATTGTCGATTTTAAAACCAATCGTCCCCCCCCTGAAAATGAAGAGGATGTCCCAGCAATTTATTGTGAACAATTGCGCGCTTACAAAAACGTGATATCTAAAATACATCCTGACAAGGATATCCAATGTGGACTTCTATGGACGAATATTCCCAAAATGATGTTGGTTAAAGTTTAAACAGAAACAAATTTCACGCCTGTTTCCAACATATAATCAACAAGCTCCGTTACGACTGGATAAATCTCAGGCTCAGGTTTGTCATGGGCAAGAACAATGTGCCGACTTGCTTGCGATTGAAACGCCTTGTCATCATCCATCTTTGCCTTTAAATCACCCATGCTCGCATATTTCCATTTACCACGGTGGCGATCAAGCAACATCCAGTCACTTGTAGAGAATGTGTAAAGACAGTCTGCCGCCTCATTCATTTCAGTATCTTGAAACCATGGAAATGTAATCTTCTCGAATGGCTGGACATAGCCCTCGCGTTTAAGATAATCCTGAATTTTGTTTTTCTTTTCTACATTTTCATTAGAAGGAGGATCAAGATTGATGCGTACACCATCTGCAAATAATGCAATAACAAAGTCACGGTGTTCTTCAGGCAGGGCATCATAATTCACAATCCAGCCACCAGCTCCCCTATCCATATGTGGAAATCGAAGTGTTTTGACTGATTGTGTTTTGCCTACCTGTTTATAGACATCTTCAATCATTTTCTCGGTCTTTTCGATTTCGGCAATACAAGCCTCATAGGACATTTCCGAAAAGCGCGTATGCGAGTACGCATGGTTACCAAGCACAAAATCCATTTCTGCCAGTGCTACAGCTCCC
Source organism: uncultured Alphaproteobacteria bacterium (assembly GCA_963740205.1). Lineage (GTDB taxonomy): Bacteria > Pseudomonadota > Alphaproteobacteria > Micavibrionales > Micavibrionaceae > UBA2137. The sequence continues at coordinate 434,079 of CAVUDD010000005.1, read as the reverse complement.
TCTTCATATTTCTCTAAAGTATCACCGCGACAAAAGAAGAGTGCTGGAACATTCCGCTCTAACAAAAATTGACCCAAGTCTTTTGAGAAAGGTGAAGGGGAATCGTCAATCGTTAAGTAAACTTCACGCATTATTTTTTCACCTCATGCTCAAGAATAACTTTCAGCCCCGTAAGCGCTACATAGTCTGTATCTATTCTTTTTACAGGAACGTTCAACAAAGCCTCGTGGACAATCATTTCCTTCTGCCCCTCGGGTTGTGGATTGGCGTGTAATGTTGATGTCAAAGCTTTCACATCAAACAGACCCTTCTCACAAACCTTTTGGATAACGCCACCATCAAGATAAATTCCGCCCCACGCATGACCAGCAATAACGGCAGTGTTTAGAAATAGTCCCAAAAATTCATGGAAAAGCCGAAGCGTTTCATTAAACAAAGGTGCATTTGTATGGGTTAATAAGCTCTCGCCAATTTCAGCATTATATTCTTGTCCATGAATCTTACAGACAGCTTCATAAAGATACGGCAAACCACGTCCTGCACAAACATCCTCATAAGATAAGGTCTTTTGAAATTCCATATTTTTAAGAGATCGTACAGTCCGCAAACATAAGATTTGCTCCTCCGTAATTGCACTCACAGAAAACCATCCACCAAAGGTTTCGCGTACACGATACGACTTTAATTCCTCAATATAATCAGCATACGCTAATCCCATACCTGTGCCTGGTCCACCTATCATCTTGGCTGCATAGGGACGCGACTCTCCTGAAACAAGATTTTCCAGATCGTCATGACCCAGGGCCAATGCCCCGTAGGCCGTGACATAAAAATCATTCGCCCAGAAGGTAATAGGAACATCAGATTTCTCGAATTTTTTCTTATCTAAAGTCCAGAAGCTGTTATTTGCCGCATGCCAAACATCTGGAGATTCCTCGTGCCCTGTTGAGGCAATCGCCAGCCTTGGCTTTGTGACATTCAATTTTTCCACTGCGTGTTGAAACAAATCAACGGGACAATCAAAATCAACAATTTTGAGGACAATAGGTACGCCTATCTTGTCACCGTCATAGGCCGCTATACGCGCATGCGTACCCCCAATATCCGCCAAAAGATACTCAACCGTACTCATACATGTACGTCCTCAGTATGTCTTAAATCCATTGGCCCACCTGCGGGATCAACATGGATCATCACTTCAGTATTGGGAATATTCTTAACGACATCGCGCTCAACAGATAGCGCTATCTCGTGTGCTGTCCAAAGCAGAATATTAGGATCAACCTCGATGTCAAAAGACACTAATATTTTCATGCCCGAGCGAATAGCTCGTAGATCATGCATGTCTTTGACCTCTGTATGACTGAGGACTATATCCATGATTTTTTGTCTGATTTCCTGATCAACCTCGCGATCAAGCAACATATCGACCGCGTTCTTACCGACACCATAGGCAACCCACCATACATAGCCAGCAATCGCCAAGCCAAATAATGCATCAATCCAGTTTGGAAAACCTATAGCCGTCAAAATCAGAACAACAAGAACACCCGCGTTCATGAAAATATCACTATGGTAATGTGCATGGTCTGCCTCAATCGCCATAGAGGCTGATTTTTTTACAGCTCGTTTTTGAATGGTTGTCAAAAGCAATGTTAGAACAATTGAAAGGACTATGATTGCAGAGGCTAAATACTGGTCGGTTAAAACCTCGCGGTGAATAATATTGTGAATAGCACTGTAGATAACCGCGCCACCAGCTACAAAAATAAACATAGACTGTACAACTGCAAACAACCCCTCGATTTTCCCATGACCGTATCTGTGGCAATCATCGGCGGGCTTAAGGGACATTTTGACAGAAATCAAAGCCATGATGGACATCATAATATCGGCAAATGAATCTATAAGAGATGATAAAACACTGACGGAGCCACTCATTAGAAAGGCAACAAGCTTGGCAAAAATCATAATTGAAACAATGGTGATTGCCGCCCATCCTGCAAATACCGCGTGCGAGGGACTATGTTCCTGCCCCTCTGCTAATGCTCCATGATGATGATGTCCGTGACCCATGCATTTGTTTTAAAGGATAAAGCCTTCGTTTAAAAGCACTCACCTCAAATTTTTCCCTTGAAACTCGCCACAGATAATTCCATGTTGAATTTCAGAATTTACTTTTGACCATCAAGAAAGGCATTACTCCCATGAAAACTCCAGTCCACGTCACAGTCACAGGCGCAGCAGGCCAAATCGGTTACGCACTTTTATTCCGCATAGCCTCAGGGGATATGCTTGGTAAAGACCAACCTGTGTGTTTGCACTTGCTTGAAATTACACTTGCCCTTGGCGCGTTGCAGGGCGTCGTTATGGAACTCAATGATTGTGCCTTCCCACTTTTGCATGATGTAATTGCAACAGATGACGCGGCTGTGGCTTTTAAAGATTGCGATTATGCCCTTCTTGTTGGTGCGCGCCCTCGTGGTCCAGGTATGGAGCGTAAAGACTTGCTTGAGGCCAACGGCGCAATTTTTGGGCCACAAGGAAAGGCCTTAAATGACTATGCGTCTCGTGACGTCAAGGTTCTTGTCGTTGGTAACCCAGCAAACACAAATGCGTTGATTGCCCAACAAAATGCACCCGACCTTGATCCAAAATGTTTTACGGCAATGGTAAGATTGGATCATAACCGCGCGATTAGCCAACTGGCCGACAAAACAGGCAAGCATTCAACAGATGTCAAAAAAATGATTATCTGGGGCAACCACTCCTCAACACAATATCCTGACATTCACCACGCAACAGTCGACGGCGCAGAGGCCATGTCATGCGTTGATACAGACTGGTACGAGGGGACATTCATTCCCGAGGTACAACAACGTGGTGCCGCCATCATTAAAGCGCGCGGGGCTTCTTCTGCTGCAAGCGCAGCTGGCGCGGCGATTGACCACATGCGCTCATGGGCTTTGGGCACAGAGGACGGCGACTGGGTTTCAATGGCTATCCCGTCCGATGGGTCATACGGTATTGAGGAAGGCGTCATTTACGGTTATCCCGTGACATGTAAGGACGGCAAATACCAAATCGTTCAAGGCTTAAACATCAATGATTTCTCACGTGAGAGAATGGATGCCACAAACACAGAACTCCGCGAAGAACGCGCCGCAGTTGAGGGGTTATTTCCCAAGAAACAGGCAGCTTAATCTTAAAAAGAACACATTAAAAAGCCCGCAATTTGCGGGTTTTTTTATTAATCAGCCTTTTTCAAAGACTGCATATCAATGACAAAGCGGTATTTGACATCGCCCTTAATCATACGCTCGTACGCATCGTTGATATCTTGAATATCAATCATTTCGACATCGGATGTAATATTATGCTTTCCACAAAAATCGAGCATTTCCTGTGTTTCTTTCAATCCACCGATAAGCGAGCCTGCAACTGTTTTACGTTTCAACACGAGGTTACCGCCATTGACCTTATCAATTGGCTCAATCGCGCCAACGATTACCATTGTGGCGTCACGTTTCAACAGCTCGAGATAGGGATTAATGTCATGTCCAACAGGAATAGTATTCAAAAGAAAATCAAAGCTGTTGGCATGTTTTTTCATGTCATCTTCGTTTTTGGAGATCAGAACCTCGTCCGCACCCAGTGATCTCGCGTCCCCTGCCTTATCAGGAGATGTTGTCACCATCACAACATGCGCGCCCATGGCATGTGCCAATTTAATACCCATGTGCCCCAGACCACCAAGTCCAATAACGCCAACCTTATCGCCCTTTTTCACCTTCCAGTGGTGAAGCGGTGAGAATGTTGTGATACCCGCGCATAAAAGCGGAGCGACCTTCTCAACATCCAGATTTTCGGGGATATGTAACACGAAATGCTGATCGACAACGATTGACTCAGAATATCCACCAAAGGTCAGACCGCTTCCGTGTCTTTTGTCATTACCGTTATATGTTCCAACAAAGCCATTCTCACAATATTGTTCAAGATCCTCATCACAGGCCGAGCATTCACGGCAGGAATCAACCAGACAGCCAACACCGACAATTTGATCAACTTCGAAATCGCTTACCTTATCGCCGACCTCTGTGATACGTCCGATAATTTCATGTCCCGGAACGGATGGGTATTGTGTTCTGCCCCATTCATTGCGCGCCGTGTGAATATCACTGTGACACACACCACAATACAGGATATCAATTTTGACATCATTCTCAGTCACCTCACGGCGTGAGATATCAAATGGTTTCAAATCATCTTCTGGGGATTGGGCGGCGTATGCGGCAACGGACATGTTTAACTTCTCCTAATAATATATTTATTCAACAACAACCTAGAGCAAAAAGAGTTCAATGACAGTTGAAAATTAAACTTTGTTTCAAAAAACATGTTAGCCTGATAAATCGAAATAGAGGAAAGTTTAAATGAGTGAATTACCACCCTGCCCGAAATGCCAATCTGCATACGTATACGAAGATCGCAACCTTTTGAATTGCCCAGAGTGCGGGCATGAGTGGTCAAGTGATGGTGCTCAAAACGATAAGAAAGTTATTTGTGATTCAAATGGCGTTGAATTAACCGATGGCGACACGGTCACCGTCATTAAGGACCTTAAGGTCAAAGGGTCATCCTCTGTCGTAAAGGTCGGGACCAAAGGTCAAGAACATCCGCCTTGTGGACGGAGATCATGACATTGATTGTAAAATCCCCGGCATAGGCGCCATGGGACTTAAATCCGAATTTGTGAAAAAGGTCTAGGCAGCTCTTTTAAGCGGGGCTTGCTGGCTTTTTGATTTGTAGGCCGTTCTATAGGCCTCTTCTGTATGGCTCTGGCAATAGGGGTTTTCCTCGTTGCCTGAGTACGCACCACAAAATTTAAAATCGTTTTCCTGTGGGTCGCCAATAGGCCATTTGCAAGTTCTGTTTGTTAGGTCTTTCATTGTACAAGTAATGACGTTTCTCCTTATTTTTTAAAATGAGTACACAATCGAAATCTGCATTGAGATTTTCTAATATCAATTCTTTATGAGATATCCATGTGAATATGTGAGATACCTTAGCACATCTCACGAAGTTATGCAAAAAGCTAATATAGCGAATAATGATTTAAGCACTCAAGGTAATGACTAGTTACTACTTTTTTTACCAAGAAATGCCTCAAGTATTTTTTTGCTTTGAGCTTCACCGTAATATTGTTTGGTGAACAAATAGCTGGCCTCGATCATATCAATTTTCTTTGGCCAGTCTTCGCCAAATCCTGTGCGAAATGTCTCAGGTAAGTCCAGTTTCAAAATAGAGTTCTCTTGCTGAAAGACCAGAATTGCTGTGCCCTGCTTTGGTTTTTGAGGATCGGCAAAGCGGGCATATTGAAAACCGTCTTTTTCCTTTACATCAACTAGCTGTGTATCCGAGGGAATGAGGTGTGTTAAATCATGCGCATACAACCTATCAAACAATGAATGCGACCGCTCTGTCATATATTCTTTGGCTTGCTCTGGTTTCTTGGCGTCGGAATAAGAAAGCAATCTTTGGACAACATCTTGCGGATTGGTGTTTGCATAGCTTGTGCCAGACAACACAATTATCACAGCCAAAAAAGAGAGAAGTTTTTTCATCAAAAATGTCCTTATCAAATGAATATCTAGGCAACAGAATTTTTCCCTGAGCAATGATATAGAAGGCTGTTATGAGAAGAAAAGCTGCGGAAATCAGTATTTTTATATAAAAAATAAAAATGATCGATTTAGAGCTAATAGTCGTATCTGATTTTATAGGTAACACTAGACGGCTTTAGACAAACATTGGCCCAAAGCCCTTTGTTTTTTTAGATTGTGCAGATTGTATGGTTGATATAATTGGCCGTACGGGATACAAACAAAGACATTAAGTAACTGATTTAAATTAATAATTTATTTAATAAAAATTTAAAGGCCACCAAAAAGGCCACCTCTAGTATTTATTATACTGATTTTGGATCAATAGAATTACTTATTAATCCGTTAATATGTTCAACGAGTTTTATCATCAATTCCCTATCATCTAATATGCCCGCAAATAGTATAGACTTCCAATTATTAAGGCTACCATGCTCTTCATCAGAGTTATTAATAAGTTGCTCAATATGAACGACGAATGCATCAATGTCTATTGGTCTGTCAAGAATACCTATTATAAAGACATCTGGTTTACGTAAGAATTGTGCATACGTTTTTCTAATAGAATCTAATATAGCTGTTTTCTTTACAATTTTTTCTACATGAAAGTTAACAGCCTCCATAATTTCATCATTTTGATCTATAATATTTAAACCAGCCACTTGGGTATCTGCTGCCAACATACCTTGCCCGTTAAGAAATTTTGCTATCAATAGCCTTTCTTGTAAAATATCGTCAAAATATGGGTGTAATACTCTTTCTCTTCCATTACCTATAAAAGCAGATCCCCTCAAATTATTACACTTACACGCAGGAACCAAATTCTTAGTAAAAATCGCAAATTCTTGAAAATTAGATTTAGGGAAAATATGGTCAATTTGCCCTCCTGACCCTAAATTTCCACACATAGGACACACATCTGGTGATAATGAGTTTCTAATGAAATCAATAGTATTCCTCACTATGCTCGGTGAAGAGTTGTAATGGTCTAACATATGCTGATTTAATTTATCAGATACATTAGGCTTATTGTAACCTAAACCACTTCCTTCGTTATCCAAGTAAATTTGATATGCATCTAAAATTAACTGCTTCTCTTTGTTAAGCTCACCATAACTTTTTAGAGCTTTATTAGAAGCCATACTTTCTAATGCAGCAGCATCATCAAAATTTGTAGGATTCAATTTTTTCAAGCCTCATCCACCTTATTATCAATAATAGAAATAAGATCGATTTTGGCTTCCGAGGGCAGTTCGTCCTCTATACTTTCATATAATTCTTTTGCTTCACTAGGATTTTTCTTCAATTTTTCTTTTATATTTTCTATTACTCGACTAGTTATCTCATCTTCAAAAATAAACTGTGAAATTGAATCTATCCCCGCACCTAAAGTTTTCAGACGCGGCTTTAGCAATGTAATTTTATTATTACTATTTTTAAAAATGTGAACCTGCTTACGCGTAACTTCTCTTACAAAATATACAGAGTGCGTCGCTATTATAGATATTGATCCTGTTTCTTGGAGTAAATTGTTTAACACTGAAACCAACGCAGTAATTAAATTAGGATGAAGGTGAAGTTCTCAGGTTCATCAAGTAAAATTAGACTTCCATTCTCAATATGGAGACACAGCGTGCTGATTAAGTTTATAAATGAGACCTCTCCGCTACTCATAGGGAATATTTTATCATTCACAACTCTTACTGGGTCAGATTTTTTATCTATCTTTTCGTAAGTTTCTAGACCGCGTTCTTCTCTAAAATTTTCTAAATCCTTAAAAAGGATATACTTTTGTCCTATATCATATTCTTCATTTTCAACGTTTTTTTTGAATGGGAGAGCTAACTCGCTGAGATTAAATTCTTTATAAATAGCGTTTGTAAATAAATTCCACCTATCCCCTCTTATAAATTTATCTTCTAGGCGTAAAAGTCTAATTATTTGCTCACACGGCCATAGATTGAACCTCCCGCCTCTTCCATTGGCTATTTTCAGATAAGGTAGACGGGGCCTAGAACGGTATCTAGGAAAAGTTTTTGATAATTCTGATGGTGATGAAATACAAATCAGTCTACTTAACTTTGGTCGACCACCATCTTTATCACGAAATCTTTCGTCATCATCTAACAAAGAAGAAGCAATATTATGAAAAGATCGGCTTTTTCCTGCTCCATTATTACCAATCATAACCGACATTCTATTGGGCAAAAGTGCACTATCGTGAAATTTAAAATCTATACTATAGTCATTTTCAGTGCCTTCTATTTTAAAATTTGCCGTAAAATCGCCTTGAATCTTTTCTATACTTTTATACTCAGAGCCATTTAATACATGCTGCGCATTGTGAAACGTAAAATATGCCTGACCTGACCTGATGAAAGACCGATTAAATACCTTGGTATTTAAGGCTTCTTCATACCAACTCTCTGAGAAGGAAAGAATTTTTTGACATATAATATCATTCGCGGCAGATAATATTGCTGTAGATTCGCTGGGAGTGAAAAAATCAACAAAGTTTCTATATGCTCTCATATCATTGAGCATAGTGAAAAATTTAGGACTGTCTTTACTATCAATTATATTTGCCTGCTTATTTATAAAAATTTCATCAAATTTTCTAAATAAACGATAAGGTTCCTCTAAGAAGGAGAACTTAATACTATCATCATAGATTTCTTCTAAATTATAAAATATTTTAAATTTGAAATTTGTATTAAAACCAAAGTCATTCCATTTGCTTCCCCCGTAATATATTACGAATAAAATGCTCTCTGGAAATTTTTTCAATTCTTTAATAAATTTATGCGGATTATCTTTTGCTAGATAAACTCTTGTACTTCCTTCATATAATTTAGCCATAATAAATATTTGCCTAAGTACTTAATTACAATTTTTTCTCAATCAACTTTTCTTTCCCATTCATTCTCATAAATAAGATCAAAAGAGATTTCTTTTTCGCCTGCTAGTAATTTAAATTCGCCGATTTGCTTATTTGAATGGGTTGTTAAACACTCAAAGACTTTCTGCTTATACTCACTATCGGGGTTTTCAAGGTGATTGCCTTTGGTTTCACAAAAATAATATTTGTCATTTTCTCCGTATATGAGGAAATCAGGATAAATCTTATCACGCTTCCAACCTTGTAAGGCGTATTCTGTCCCCTTAACGCCAAGTCTATGCCACCATTTAACCGCCTTACTTTGATTAATATAAGCTGCAACCTGCTTTTCTAAGCCGTTATAGTTACTTTTAAATTGAGGTTGGAATAGATTTTTATCCCAATCACTAGCTTCAGCTTCATCAGGATTTTTATAAATTGTGCGTTGATCACCCATTTCCCAATTTAACTCTGTATGCGGGGCGGCCAACAATTTCAATAAAATCTGATTATGATCCGGTTTTTCAATAAAGAGCTTTTCAGATTTAATTAATAACCACTTCCAAGCATCATCTTTAATCTGTTTGACTATGTCATGCCCTGACAGAGCAATAATTTTTTCGCTTATCCCTTTTTCTTTCAGTACCTTCACAACATCATCCAAAATCCGTTTTGCCTACAATGGATTTGGTATCTTTTCCGTTAATTGCGATGTTAACAAAGAATACTCAACTTCTAGGGCGAAAAAGTCATCATCAAGATCAATCTCGTAATCTTTGAATTCAAATTCACCTAAAATATTATCTTTATAATCAACTGTACGTGTATCAACGTCGATACGATTTTGATCCGCTAAGATAGGAAGTTTTGAGCATTTGTAATGTGACCAATCTATTTCGCCCAAAATGTCGCGATAATAGTCAAATGGCGATATTGTTTTATTTGAATTAACAGCAGATAAAGAAGGTAAGAAAATTTTGTTTTCGTATTTTTTGTTTCTTTTAACAACCTGCTTTTGACGTTGTATATCGCCACCGCCTTCGCCCTCGTTAATAACGCTTTGCGTTATGTCGCCCATTCCCTCAGCCTCTAATCCATCTTTAATCGCCTTTGCCGCATCCCCAACATTTTGACGGCTACAAAACACATATGCTTCATTCAATGAGGCAATAGGGGTTTCTGTTGCGTAAGGTTGGCGTAATACACGGCCAATATACTGTGTTAGGGCTTCCACACTTCTTGCTTGAATTAAAACGGTCAAAACGCTCGCAAAAGGACAATCCCATCCCTCGCGCAGGGCATCTTTGGTGATAATATATTGAACAGGACAAGCCTTACTCATTAAATCATCATCTTTAATCTCATTCTTTTCTGATAACTTTATCCTAATTTGGCGTTCTTGCACTTGGCATATGTCCATAAGATATTTTTTAATATCTTCAACGTGATCATAATCATCATTTTGTCGCCTAGGCTGTGCAATAATCACCATTATTGGACGAATATATGTTCCATTTATTCCCTGCTAGCTTTGCGGCATCATTAGAAAGGGACAGTAACTTTGAATGGGCGGCGTTTAAAGTTGTCTTCCAATCGCGCTGATCACTTGAATCAACGCGTATAGGCAATTTAATCATTTGTTCCTGTTTTAAAGCATATCCGCCAACATCCACCAATGTGTTACTTTTATCGCGTGGCGTTGCTGAAAATTCCAAAATAAATTTTGGATTAAATTCATTGATATTTTGAATGGCTGATTGTGACCGCGCTTTATGTTCTTCATCAATAATAACGATCGGACGACATAAGCGAAAAACATTACCTAAGGAATGTTTGATAGTAATGCCTTGAATAACATCACGTTCCAGCATGTCTGCTTCCATTAAATTAGGAACACGCGAAAGCAATTCATTATTTGCGCTATAATCATCAACTGCGGGAAAGAATGAGCTGTATTTTCCAGTATCACTGAAAACCTTACGAGCATCCTTACTACGGGCGGAGACATTGAAAGATTGTAGCATGATCACCATCACACAAAGCTGGCTTTCTACATCTGCCAATTCAAATGCGTCGCCTCGTTCTAATATTCTTGGTGCGTCCGCCCAATTCAATATCCAGCTGCATTCTGTAAGGGTGTTCTTTATTTCCCAATGCATCCATTGTTTGATCATAGATAGTAGATGAAGGGACAACCCATAAAACGAGTCCCTTTGCCGTTTTGAAATAGTCTCCTGCAATACGCCCTAACGAACACGCCGCCATAAGGGTCTTACCGCCCCCTGTGGGGACTTTAAATGAGATGTTAGGGATTTTACGCCCTGTGCCATCAATCCTGTCCGTCCAGCTATTAGGTAGATTCTGGCCATTCGCATTTTTATAGATCGGAACGGCAACCTTACTTTTCACCTTCTCCCATGCATTGGCGCAATAGGGGGATTTATGTGGTGGCAAGGCGTCTTCAATTCCTTCTTCTAAATCAAACGCGTAGTTTCTTTTTTCACGCTTATAGGTTCCTTCAAGTGTATCAAGATAAATGCTCAGCGTATCCAAAACTTTTTGCTGATAATCTTTTAAAGCAAGCGAGTTAAGTTGTGTGACCGACATGCCTAATTTCCTGCTATTTTATGTATCGCATAGGGGATTTGGCAAAAGACAATATTATGCGGTTTTAATGCGTCCTGACTCATATATTTGGCGCTAGCAAAAACAACTTTTTGTTTTTTGTTATTTGGCTTGTGCGCAGCAATAACATCCAGTTTTTCTTGGTTAAGTGCAGACCCGTTCGAGCGTAGATAAGAAATATCATCTTTATAAATTAGATATACTTCAAACAAATCGGTTTCACCAATAAAGAAATTGCTGCTTTCTTTAACCTCGCTATTCAGCGATTGCCCTGTAACCGTATAGAAAACATAACTTGCCAATGCGGTATAACTTGGGAGACTTTCTCCACTTAATATTTTTTCAACATCAAATTCATCTCCTAATTTGCAATAGGTAAAAGATCCACCTAGGCCATTTTTTAATGCTTCATCTTTTACATTTGGCACTCCGTCAATAACGCGACGTACACGCTCAGCCGTAATATCGTTAGCATAATCTTCCATCTCCACCAAAATAAATTTACGGTTCCCGCCGTCTTCTTTATTTATAGCGAGCACCGCATGGGCAGTTGTTCCTGACCCCGCGAAAGAGTCTAAAACAAGGTCGTCTGGCCCTGTTGTTTGCACGATGAAATCTTTGATTAGCGCATGGGGCTTAGGGAATTCAAAACCATCAATTTTTATATATTCTCTTAATTCTTTAGTGCCCGTTCTCGTATATATATCATTCCCAATTAAAGAAGAATAACCTGTATATTCATTTTCTAATTCTGTAACAAATAGTTTTCTTCTGGGTCTTCCATCTTCGCTCGCGGGCCATAAAATTCTATCTTCCTGAATAAGCCTACCCATTGTATTCTGATCGTATCTCCAACCCATATTTGGTTTGCCATAATTTATACCTGTTTCAGGATTTACTAAGTCATAATGGCAATTAGGTCTTTGATCTTCTGGTAATAGTCCTACCATATTAGCGCTTGACCAGTTACCCCTTGGGTCGTGGTCGGGATTTGTGTACTGACCTTCTTTTCTTTCATCTCCCCGAAAACTTCTTGTGTTCAAATTTTTTGCGAAGCAAACAACATATTCATGATCAACGGAAACACCACTTTTATTCCTATTGTCTTTATTTTGCCTAGACTTCCAGATAAACGAAGCAACAAAGTTATCATCTCCAAATAATTCATCCATCATCAGCCTTAAGTTATTAACTTCAATATCATCTATGCTGATAAAGATAACTCCCTCATCGCTCAAAAGTTCACGCAGTAATTGCAGCCGTGGCCACATCATGCAAAGCCATTTATCGTGGCGCTCTAAATCATCTTTATCTACAGGATTGGCATTATCCTTGAGCCATTCGCGCATAGTGGGACTGTTGACCTTATCATTATAACACCATCCTTCATTCCCCGTGTTATAAGGCGGATCAATATAGATACATTTGATTTTACCTGCATATTTAGGCAATAGAGCTTTCAATGCATGCAAATTATCGCCTTGGATAATTAGGTTATCATCCATATTAGGCTTTGAACCCTTTATAGGCTTGGACTTTTTAGCATCAACTTCTAAGCTACGAAAGGGGACAGACAAATGATGGGAATAAACATAATTTTTTCCCTTAAAATCTAACGTTGGCACAGTGATATATCCTTTATAAATTAAGCCATCATGATGAAACATGAAAACAGCAACTGCAAGGGGCTTTTAGGTTGTATCCTTAAATTCTCCGCTGGAAATTGTTCTCCTCGCCTCCGCATCCGATAACTGACCGTAACTGCTCAAGGTTGTATCAATTGAACTGTGGCCTAGGCTTTGTCTTACGGCGTTTAAAAAAGCGGGTTTTTGAAATTCAGCATATCTGGCAATAGTTTTTCGGAATGAATGAGGCTTAATATATTCGTATCCAGCGTGCCCAAACGCTTTTTTAAATATATTGCGGATGGTTGTGTCCGATTTAATCTCATCTTTTCGTATTGTTTGGCGTAGTAAATTTGTTTCTGTAAAGCGATTATCCACAACAGGGAATAAAGGGTCATCACCCTTAAAGCCTAATAACTTCAAATATTCATGCCATTTAATCACATTTTGTTTTATGTCCTCAGGTAAGGGCATAAAATTAGCATGGCGAGTTTTCGCAAATTTAACACTCATATTCTTAGGACTAACATAAATAAAATATTGCCCACTTTCATCAATAAGGCTTTCCATCTTGACCGTGCGTAATTCAGAAATACGTAAACCGCAAAGAGCCTGTAACGATATAATTGCCTTATCACGCCTTTCCTTATCTGTCTTATCAGGCATGGAGCGTACGGTATTAATGATCTGTTCAAAGCTGTATGACTTTGAATATTTAACTGCCTTAGCGGCCTTTTGTTGATTACGCGATATATTCAAGTAATCGATCTGATTGTAGTCAATTTTGCTTCTATACCCGCGTTGACGTTCTAGCCATTTTAAAAACTCTTTAACTATACGGATATTTTCTGAGATATATGACATACCCAATTTACGCTTAAACATGTCTTGAATATATTTATCAGCAACATCACCATTATATTTTTCAAACCCTTCAAAGTTCGTGAATAGCTCATAATCACGAATGTGTTTAAGAACCGCTATAATAGTCTTGTCATCTCTCTGCGCTATACGTTGTAAATGCTTACGATATTTATATTTAACTCTCTCGTTTACGGCATTGTGACAGTGTTTATTGTCTTCTTTTTTCATTCAAATAAATCCCCATAATGCGCGCCGTATAATGACTCATTTGACGGGATGGCGTCTTGACCTTGTAAGTGAGTCTTAAAGGGGGAGGCCTCATAATCATATAATTCCAAAACATCAAGCAAATGAAAGGTTCGTTTAATTTGAGGTAAATCATCGATCTTATAAGATTTAAACATCACTGTTTTACATTCACGACAATGGCCTGAGAGGTTCAAAAAGCTCTCCTTTTGTTTCACGACTATTTTGCGTTGAAATATGGGTCGAGCATCCTGACATTTCATACAAAACATTCGTCAAATTGAGTGCGACACTTATGCTTAGAATTTTGGAGTTTCAGATATTTAATAAGATCAAGGCCATATATTAAGGTTGGCTTACCCGCGTCAATCGTTTTAAGACCAAGTTTGACCCACTTACGTACTGTTTGAGCACTGAAGCCCAAATTCAGTAAATAAAGCGCAAATATCATCTATGTCATAGGCATACCAATATTTAACGCGTCTATGAGGGTAAAGACGCTTTGCCATTAATCTAGGCGCTCATTGCATTAATAAGAGCGCGAATATCTTCAACACGCCACGCGGTCATTTTAAGACCAAGTTTTACAGGTTGCGGATATATGCCAGATTTTACGCCCGCCACCAAGTTGATTTACTAACAGGAAAGACTTTCAGAACTTGAGGTAAACGGACGAAGCCAGTTTCAGGTAAGATTTGATTGTGCATTTTAGTTCTCCTTAATGCTATTTGCTATAAGGAGAGGCTATGCTAAATCATGTCGTGTAAAATAGATGGTAGAGTTAAGAAAACTAACCCCTATAAAATATATAACCTGACCTACGAAAACTAAAAACCTTCCGTAATTTTAGAAGGGAATATCATCTTCTAACTCATCATATGTAACTGTATGTTGACCAAAAACCCTTAGTTTGTATGGTTTTTTAGTAGGGGTAGGTGAGTTGTTTTGAACTGTACTAAGGGTAGGAGTTTTAGCCGCACCTCCTTCTGGTTTCCAGTTTGCAATTTTACTAATCTCTTGTATGCCCGTTTCATTTGGCGTCCCATCTTCTTTCGTAAGATTGTACTTACTGGCATTTTCTCTCAACCACTTTTCGAGTGCCTGCTTAGGCGTTTTTCCTTTTTGTAATTCTGGATTGTTAGCAATTGTTTTCCAAGCAATAACAGCGGCGGCTAGTTTAGGCGCATAGTTTGGATTATCTTTATCCATATATTCTTCAAAAATAGTCCCTTCTGGAAAGAAAAAGCCATCGTTTAATCCTTTATCTTGAAGATATTTTTTTAATGATTTACAGAAATAATAGTCTTATCAATATCAACTGTATTGGGTAAATCATCGCCATTATACTCATCAAGCAAAGATTGACTTTTTGCTTCAATTTGACCACTCAAAACAGCGTTTGATATTGCCGTCTTTAAAGCAGCATACCCACGTGGAAGGGTAATGTTTTTTCTCCCTTCCATATCCCAGCTAAGCTGGTCAGAAGGGTCAAAACCTAAAATCAGCATGATTGCTTGAAATAGAGATACATGGTCGCACAAACGCCAGTAATCAGCACTTTCCATTCTAACCCCCAAATTATAATAATGTGAAAAGTATAGGCGTATATCTTACCAATTACCAATAAATACCATATCATCCATAAAGATTATATTTTATGCTACAGCGCGTTTTTGAGCATTGCTAGTAATTGACTTAACTGCCTCTATCAAAGCTAATGCTGTAGACTCTTCAAATTGAAGTGTCCCATTTTCGTATGAATACCGCCACTTTTCAAATGCATCGCTAATTTTATAAATTTGCTGTTCAAGTGTGTCGGTAATAGGTTTTTTGTTTTGATCTTTAGTTATGTATAGTGGAAACATTTCCATTGAATAAAAAGCAACTATTTCCTGTATAGAAGAAAAATCTCTAATTTCTTGTTGCACCTCTTCTGGTAACTTCATGAAAAGCTGTAGAATATTATGCACTCGCGGCGGTTTAATTTTTTCGTTACCGCTATCTAAGGTTTTCAAAATTACATACAAATTTTTAATATACAGCTCAAGCGCAAACGCTAAACATACAATACTTGGCGTTGATACAGGAAACGCTCCAAAAGCTGTTTTACTCACCAATGGTTTGCCAGACAAATTTTCTAACTTACTTATCATTAAGTCATCGCTTTCTTTCAATACCCTATAAGCATTAAAAAAATCATCTGCTTGTAATCTTATTAACCAAGACATTTAAGCCTTCTTTTTTCTTGTAAAATTACCACTAATTACTGTTCCACCTTGTGCAATGTTATCGAGATAATCAGCCCATTCCTGCATCATTAAAGTGCGCTCTTCTAAAAATTTGGCTCTATCATAGGCTCTTGCCACATCCCCCTTTTTCGCATGTGCAAGCTGTGCATCAGGCACCTCATGTCTGTACCCTAATTTCTCCATGATGGTACTCATAGCCAGCGCACGAAAGCCGTGTCCAGTCATGCGTCCTGCATACCCCATTCGCTTTATGGCCATAAGAACAGTGTTATTACTCATGTGGTTATCCCTGTTTATGCGACTAGGAAAAACGTATTTAGGGTGATGATGAATCTCTCTTAATTCCTCTAACATGGCTATTACTTGGCGTGATAAAGGCACGATATGGTCTTTATTCATTTTCATGCGGCGAGCAGGAATAAGCCATACTCTATTTGCAAAATCAAATTCATTCCATTCAGCTTTGATCATTTCGCTCGTGCGAACGAAAGTAAGCATCATAAAGTTTACGGCTAAGTAAGTTTGATGGTTGAGGCGTGCTTTATGATTGCGCAAGTCTGATATAAACTCAGGTAATTCCTTTGCTTCAATGGCCGCAAAATGGCTTTTGGGTTCAGATTTGACCATTCCCTTTAGATCTTCGGCAATATTTTTGTCTGCTCTGCCTGTTACAATTGCATAGCGAAAAATATGAACAGACATTTGAATGATACGCTTAGCTAATTCATGAGCGCCTCGTTCCTTAACGTTATGTGCTAGGTCTAAAAGCATTTTATGAGTAATCATATTTATAGGATATTTGCCAATAATTGGAAAAACATCTTTTTCTAAACGATTTAATATCTGAACGGTATTAGCCTTAGACCATTCAACCTTTTTTATATCAAACCATTCACGGGCAATCACTGAGAAGGTATTGGCGGCCTCACTATGCATTTTATGCTTAATTTCTTGCTTAATGGCGGCAGGGTCAAGATTATTGGCTAATAGTCTCTTGGATTCATCGCGCTGGTTACGAGCCTCTGCAAGTGTAATAGTTGGATATATGCCGATTGATAATTTCTTCTGCTTTTTCAAAAACCTGTATTTAAGGCGCCACAACTTACTTCCTTTGGGCGTAATTTCTGAAATAAAGGCCGCCACCATCAGCCATTTTATAAGTTTTTTCTTTAGGTTTAGCGGACTTACAACTTTGGTCTGTTAATTTCATTTCTGGTGGCCTTTACATTTCTGCATTTTGGAAGGCCACCAATAAAGCCACCATTTTTCTAGGATTTAGGTGGAGGGCATCGGACGCCTTTAGACAAATTATAGTCTAAAACCGTTGATTTACCTAGTGTTTTTTGGATTGTATTGGATGGTAAAATTTAAGTAATTGGCGTCCCGTACGGGATTCGAACCCGTGTTGCCGCCGTGAAAGGGCGGTGTCCTAGGCCTCTAGACGAACGGGACGCAAGAGATGTTGCCTTAAAGACAGTGCTTTATAATAGGTAACCACACTAAAAATCAAGCGTTTCTTTACAAGAAAGATTAAAAAATCTTCCTGATTCCCATTAAACCTTGGTCTTAAATAATTTGAGCATTAAATCGCTTAATATCACTTAGCCTTTTAAGACCCCTTGTAGCGCGACATATATTATATAGGGAATTTAGAAAAATGGTGGAGGAGGCTGGATTCGAACCAACGTACTCTAAGAGGGCAGATTTACAGTCTGCTGCCTTTAACCACTCGGCCACTCCTCCACACTGAATCAATAATAGCGACTTGTAGATAAAAAGGTTTTTGCTTTTCCTGTCAAGTGCGAGTAACACTATCACCCATGAAAAACGATAAAAATTTTACAAAATACCCAAAAAAGCCGAAACAACCCAAAACGGCCAAGCATAAAATCAATTTATTTGGTCAACATGCCGTGCGCACAGCTTTTTTGAATCCAAAGCGCAAATTTAAAAAGTTCTATATCACCGAAAAGGCACTTGAAGGCTTTGCCGATGTGATGAAAGAGGCCTATGAGGCAGGGCTAGAGCGTCCGAACCCCGATATGGTAACGCGTGCAGAGCTTGATAAATCTCTGGGAGCCGATACCGTTCATCAGGGTATTGCTGCCCTTACCAATGATTTACCCGAAATTAGCGCCATGGATTTGATTATCCGCGAGAGAAAAAACGAAAAATCAGTCTTTGTTATGCTTGATCATGTGACCGACCCACATAATGTTGGTGCAATTATGAGATCAGGTGCCGCATTTGGTTTGGCTGGACTTGTCATGCAGACACGCTTTGCACCCACCATTGACGGAGCACTTGCCAAGGTCGCGTGCGGGGCAGTGGAATATTTACCCGTTGCCACGGAAATCAACCTCTCTCGTGCCATAGAGACATTCAGGGATCACGGTTACACTTGTATTGCACTTGATGAGCGTGGAGAGGAAACTATTGGTGAGGCCGCCAAAGGTTTAAAGAAATGCTTGCTTGTTATGGGCGCAGAAGGTCCTGGACTTCGTCCATCCGTGAAAGATGCGTGCAACAAAGTGGCCAGATTGGAAATGCTTGGGGAACTCCCCTCAATTAATGTCTCCAATGCCGCAGCTGTGAGTTTTTACGCTGTAACCTCATCCTGATATTGTGTTGGCGCGCACGTCTCTATAGTGTGGGTCATCATGACAAAAAAGGACACCTCAGACGCACTCTATCTGGTTGATGGTTCGGGATTTATATTCCGTGCCTATCACGCACTTCCACCTCTAACTCGCAAAGACGGGACACCTGTCGGTGCAGTCCTTGGGTTCACCAATATGTTTGTGAAACTCCTTAAGGATTTCGAGGCAGGGGCAGTCGCTGTTATTTTTGATGCCCAGCGCAAAAACTTCAGAAATGATATATATGCCGAGTATAAAGCCAACCGTGACGAGACACCCGAAGATCTTATTCCGCAATTTCCTCTTATCCGTGAAGCCACAGAGGCGTTTGGTTTACCTTCATTGGAATTGGAAGGCTATGAAGCAGATGATCTGATTGCCACCTATGCTAAACTTGCTGAGGCCGAGGGGCGTGAAGTTGTCATTGTGTCTTCGGACAAAGACCTTATGCAACTCATTCGTCCAGGCGTACGCATGCTTGACCCCATGAAAGCAACCTTCATGGATGAAAGCGACGTGATGAAGAAATTTGGTGTAACCCCCGATAAGGTTGTTGATGTCCAATCCCTTGCCGGTGACTCAGTTGATAACGTTCCAGGCGTTCCAGGCATTGGCGTGAAAACGGCGGCCCTTTTGATTAATGAGTACGGTAATCTCGAAGAATTGCTTGAGCGTGCTGGTGAGATTAAACAAAATAAAAGACGTGAGACACTGCAAGACAATGCAGATATGGCGCGTATTTCGAAACAGCTTGTACGGCTAGATGATAATGTCGACGTTCCCATTTCAATTGATGGATTGAAACTTGAAAACCCTTTTACAGATAAATTAAATAAATTCCTTTTGGAGCAAGGCTTTAAATCAGTCGCAACGCGCATAGGCATAACGCTTAATAATGATAATGATGAAGACGCAAAGAATAAAAATGCAGATACGCCAAGCTCAATTTCACCAAAGTTTCCACCCATCAAAGACAACACATATATTTGCATTGATGATGAAGAGACATTAAAGGTGTGGATTGAACGTGCCAGTAAAGCCCCTCATTTTGCCATTGATACGGAAACCAGTTCTCTTACACCAGCCAAGGCAGATTTAATCGGAATTTCACTTTGCATTAAACCTGGTGAGGCCGCCTATATTCCTCTGGCACATGGTTCGGGATCAGGTGATCTTTTCGGTAGTATGAATGATGGTGATATCAAGCAAATTCCATTTGATCGCGCTCTTGCTCTTTTGAAACCTCTACTGGAAGATCCATCGGTTCTTAAAATCGGTCAAAATATTAAATACGACCTTCAGATGTTTATGAAACATGGCATATATCCGCAAGCGCTTGATGACACTATGCTGATTTCCTATGTGCTGGATGGGAGTTCGCACTCCAATGGTATGGATGAGCTTTCAAAAATGTACCTTGATCATGCGCCCATCCCGTACAAGGAAGTTGCTGGTACAGGTAAATCTCAAATCACGTTTGCACAAGTCCCACTTGATAAAGCCACCGAGTATGCAGCTGAAGATGCAGATATCACATTACGTCTCTGGCATACTTTAAAGCTTCGTTTAGCTGCAGAAAAAATGATGAGCGTATACGAAAACATTGAACGCCCACTTATTCCTGTTATCGCGCAAATGGAATTAAATGGAATCAAGGTTGACCCACAAATTCTCAAGGAAATGAGTACGCGTTTCGGCAAACGTATCATTGAGGTCGAACAGGAAATTTATAAACTATCAGGACATGAATTTAATGTCGCCTCACCCAAACAGTTGGGTCAGGTTTTGTTTGATGAAATGGGCCTTGAGGGTGGCAAGAAAACCAAAACAGGTGACTGGTCAACTTCTGTAGATGTTCTTGAACAACTAGCCGATAACGGGAATGAACTTGTTCAAAAAATTCTGGAATTTAGATCACTTTCCAAATTAAAAAGTACATATACGGACTCTCTGCAAAATGAAATTAATCCGCATACAGGGCGCGTACATACATCATTCCACATGGCTGGCACAAGTACAGGGCGCCTATCCTCAAGCGACCCCAACCTTCAGAATATTCCCATACGAACACAAGAGGGGCGCGAGATTCG
Organism: uncultured Alphaproteobacteria bacterium; assembly: GCA_963740205.1. Lineage (GTDB taxonomy): Bacteria > Pseudomonadota > Alphaproteobacteria > Micavibrionales > Micavibrionaceae > UBA2137. The sequence continues at coordinate 413,197 of CAVUDD010000005.1, read as the reverse complement.
TACTGCCTTCATTGCAGATGATGAACACACATTACTATCCATTGACTATTCCCAAATTGAATTGAGATTGGCTGCTGTTATTGCAAATATTTCTAAGCTTAAAAAGGCATTCAAAGATGGGCTGGATATTCATGCAGCTACAGCCTCGGAAGTTTTTGATGTGCCTATGGCAGAGATGACATCCGATGTCCGTCGCAAAGCTAAAGCAATCAACTTCGGTATTATTTATGGTATCTCGGCGTGGGGATTGGCAAAGCAACTGGGGATTGATAACGGCGAGGCCGCTTCTTATATCAAGGCTTACTTTGCACGCTTTCCAGAGCTTGCAGATTATATGGAGCAGAAAAAAGCAGAGGCTCGTGATAATGGATTTGTGAAAACGTGGTTTGGACGTAAATGTTACACAGGTAGTATTCATGACAAAAATCCTGCACGCAGAAACTTCAGTGAACGTGCAGCGATCAATGCTCCATTGCAAGGCACAGCCGCAGATATTATGAAACTGGCGATGAATAAAATTCCAAAGGCATTGGAGGAGGCAAATTTAGGCGCCAAACTCTTGCTTCAAGTGCATGATGAATTGATATTGGAAGTGCCCAATGGCGAGTTAGAAAAAACAGATGCGCTTATCAAGGAAATCATGGAAAGTGTTGTGGATTTTGATATTCCCTTAATTGCCGAGAGCGGCACAGCCAAAAGCTGGGCTGAAGCACACTAAGACTATTCCGTAGGTTCTGCCCCCTCAGGAACTGGCAAACCTTCAGAGCGCTTCACTTCGTCTGAAACAGGTGGGTTTACAATGTCCTCATAAGGATTTTCAAGCGTCGTTTGAGCCTCGTTCAACATTTTTTCGCCTGTTGCGAGAATCCTTAAATCCTCGGCCTGCACCATAACAACAAGACGCTCCATATCCTTGTCGTTTGCCAAATCAAACTGGATATCCTTTGGTGCGCCATCCCATTCGGTAAGCAATCCATATTGAGAGGCCGCATTTTTCATTTCAAAATTACCTCGCGAAGATTTTACAGGCTCATTAACGCCAAATAGAAGAACGCGAGCTGGTTTACCAGCACTCAACATATCTGTCATATCTGGCAATGCGACGAAATAAGTAGGTGAATCTTTTGCCTCAATAGTGAGATTTGTGATTGGCTCTCTATCAGTCTTCTGAATAATTTTCTCTATTTCTATACGTTTAGCCTCAACAAAATATTGTCCATCCACCACGAAGTGCGGGGTATAAATATGTTTCACACCCTTGGATTTCAAATAATCTTTCTGCCGCTCCGTACAATACTCATTTGCCAACGGGTCTGTATCGGCAGGGTAATAATCAACGTGGCAAGCAATAGTTGTCACACCCTGAATATTTGAAAGCGACTCAAGAATCTCATCTGCATCCTGACAAAAGACGCATGATTGTGCAGTAAATAGCTCGATGAGTGCATATTTAGGGCTTGGCGCCGGTGACTCTGCAACAGTTTCAACTGCCCCTGTTTCCTCTTGTGCCATAGCGTGTGTTGAGAAGCCTAAGAGAAAAGCCATACAAAAAAATTGCATGGCTTTAGATGTATTTTTTAAAATTTGAGACACTTTACGCTGAAACCTTTTCTACCCACTCGGAAAGCTGAGTTTTGCTCATACCACCTACGTGTGTATCGGCCACCTCGCCACCCTTGAAAACCATAAACGTAGGAATGCCCCTCACGCCGTATTTTGTAGGCGCGTCAGGATTTTCATCTATATTGACTTTAACAACTTTGATTTTGTCACCCATTTCCTGAGATAACTCATCAACCAATGGTGTCATAGCCTTGCATGGCCCACACCATTCCGCCCAAAAATCAACAACAACAGGTGTGTCGGATTTCAAAACTTCTTTTTCAAATTCGGAGTCGGATACGTTTATAGCCATTTCAGTAAATTCCCTATGTTTTTAAATATTGATCTACCCCAATAATATGAATTGTTTTTGATTCTAATCAAGTGTCGTTAGCGTAAACTCTCGGGTTCATCCCCGACAAGCCCTTCAATAAGTTTATCTGTTTCTGAAGTTGTATCTTCGGTTACCGCCGGCGTTACATTTTCTTCGTCAGCAGTCTCACCATTTACTTCTTTTAATTCTTCCTGAATTTCTTCTTCTATTTCAGGTTCTGGCTCAGGATTTGCGCCAGTACATGACAAAACCCAAACGTCATAAATCGGATGATCCATTGCAGAAAGTGCAGGAGATGATGCAAACATCCATCCTGAAAATACCCATTGAGACTCGTCTTGTTCTTTATCTTTTTCCCATACCTGAATGAAAGTTGCTGATTCTTCTTTTTCTACGGCAGGGGGTTTACGGCACGCCCTAACTTTTACAAATATCTCACCAAATCTAAGTGTTTGTCCTACTTTAGCCTTGAATGTAGTTGATCTGGCTGTTGTTTTATCCAAGGCGCGCAATTCAACACCTTCATAATCATACCAAGTTGATATAGGCTTTGCATTTGCTGGGGACAGAATTCCAGCTATTCCTAAAATACAAAAACTGGATACACTTGTAAGGAAAAATTTCATGTTCACTTATTATTCTGGAGAAGATGTGTCTTCTTTATCGCCTTTGTCGCTCTGAACACTAAAGATAAACTGACCAAGCAATTGTTCAAGATTTTGTGGAGCTTGTGTATAGAGAATTGCACCGCCTTCTTCTAATAAAGTATCGGAAGCGCCTGGTTCAAGAAGCATATATTTTCCACCTAATAGTGATTCAGAAGAGATCAAAGCCGCTGTGTCATCAGGAATTTTTACTTCATCATTAACCATCATACTGACGCGAGCCAAGTAACTATCTTCCTGAAGTTCTATACCTTCAACTGCACCGACCTTAACGCCGCTAATGAGAACATCGTCACCTTTTTGAAGCCCTCCTATACCAGAAAAATCAGCAGTAATAGTATACCCACTTGATGATGAGGAAACATCAGCTACGCGTAAACTGAAGAACAAAAATACAATTGCAATAAGAAGAACAAAGCCTCCCAAAACTGTTTCAAATAGATTCTGTTTCATAAAATAACCCTCTTAAATCTTATTTACTATTTGGATCCCAAGCTTCGTAATCGCCCGTTGCCTTTGCCCTTTTCCTACCTTCAAGAATATGTCCTTTAGGGCGATAGGCTTTTTCCGTACCTGTCATATTGGGCGTATAGGGCTTCTGCCATTTTCTACGGAAGCTTTTTTCACCCTCTTCTGGAATAACGTTAGTTTGGTGGTGAATCCAGCCATGCCATTCAGGCGGAATGGCGGTTGCTTCTGGTTTCCCCTTATATATAACCCAGCGTCTCGGACGCGAATATCCCTTTATAGGCTTACCTTCATAGTAACGGTTTCCAAAAGAGTCCGTCCCAATCTTCTTTGCACTTGAGAAGAATGTTTTGAAGTTAATATGTACAGGCGACAAATTACTGAATGCCGAAAATAAACCCATGAAAATGCTCTGCCTTAAGGCTCTCTAGTTTTTAACCTTATAACTCATGGCGTAAAACACCTGAAAAGGCAATAGTGAACTCGACTAACTCATACGTGCTAAAACTATTTTGCGTTTTCTTTTTTCGTTTTAGGCTTACCCTTTTTGGGCTTACTCGCCTTTGCAGATGCAGCTTTCTTAGTTGGGGTTTTCTTTGCTGGCTTAACTTCATCTGCCTCTATTTCAAATGTCAGTTCATTATCTTTGACATCAATAGTCACAGCTCCACCTTTTCCTGAAAGCTCACCAAATAGGATTTCTTCGGCTAGGCGACGCTTAATCTTTTCCTGAATGACACGAGAAAGAGGACGCGCACCCATTGCAGGGTCATAGCCTTTCTTGGCAAGGTATTCGCGCGCCTTGTCATGCAATGTAATTGTAACATTCTTTTCGGACAATTGAGCCTCAAGTTGCATGATGAATTTATCGACGACCTTAACGACCGTTTTGGGACTCAAAGCTTTAAACGGAACTATGGAGTCTAACCTGTTACGGAATTCTGGTGAAAAGACGCGGTTAATTTCTTCGTAGTCATCATCGACACGTACCTCACGCTCAAACCCAACAGGGGCTTTGGCAAGCTGTGCTGCGCCAGCGTTGGTTGTCATGATAAGAATGATATTGCGGAAATCGATGGTTTTCCCATTATTATCAGTCAATTTACCGTAATCCATGACTTGCAGAAGTATATTGTAAATATCAGGATGAGCCTTTTCGATTTCATCAAGAAGAAGAACGCTATGTGGATTCTGATCAACCTGATCAGTGAGTAATCCACCTTGATCGAACCCAACATAGCCAGGCGGTGTACCAATCAAGCGCGCAATTGAATGGCGTTCCATATATTCGGACATGTCAAAACGGATAAGTTCAACACCTAAAGTTTTGGAAAGCTGCTTTGCGACCTCTGTTTTACCTACTCCAGTTGGGCCAGAGAACAAATAAGATCCAATAGGTTTTTCGACATCACGCAGTCCTGCGCGTGCCATTTTAATAGAGTCAGATAACATATCAATTGCATTATCTTGATCAAAGACAAGTGTTTTCAAATCACGCTCAAGGTTGGCAAGAAGCTCCTTATCATCCTTGGTAACTGTTTTTGTGGGCATGCGCGCTATGGCTGCAACAACACCCTCGATATCCTCAAGAGTTATAATTTTTTTACGCTGGTCGGCAGGTACAAGCATCTGAGCTGCACCTACCTCGTCAATAATGTCAATTGCCTTATCAGGAAGCTTGCGGTCGCCAATATAACGGTCGGATAATTCAACAGCCGCATGAATGGCTTCGGATGTGTATTCGACCTTATGATGCCTCTCAAAATATATCTGCAAACCTTCTAAAATTTTAATTGTGTCATCTACACTTGGCTCTTTAACATCAATTTTCTGGAAACGCCTCACAAGTGCACGATCTTTTTCAAAGTAGTTGCGATACTCTTTATAAGTGGTTGACCCAATACATCTAATTGTTCCATTTGCAAGTGCAGGCTTAAGAAGATTGGAGGCATCCATTGCCCCACTACTCGTTGCACCAGCCCCAATAATCGTATGGATTTCATCTATAAACAGGATGGCATGTTCAATATCTTGTATTTCCTGAATAACTGATTTAAGGCGCTCTTCAAAATCACCTCTATAGCGCGTTCCGGCCAATAATACGCCCATATCCAGAGAGTAAATAGTGGATTCAAGAAGAACATCAGGAACTTCGCGATCAACAATCTTTTTGGCAAGCCCCTCTGCTATAGCTGTTTTTCCAACACCAGGATCACCTACATAAAGCGGATTGTTTTTTGAACGACGGCACAGAACCTGAATCGTTCTATTTACCTCTTCCTCACGTCCAATCAGAGGATCGATTTTTCCCGATTTAGCTTTATCATTCAAATTCACACAATATGAATTGAGAGCATCGCCTGCACCATCAGGTTTGCCGCCCAAATCATGGCCCTCATCTACACCCTCTGGCGGACGCGCGACAGGCGCAGCACCAGGAACCTTTGCTATACCATGTGAGATGTAATTTACGGCATCAAAGCGCGTCATTTCCTGTTCTTGGAGGAAATAGACCGCATGACTTTCACGCTCCGAGAATAAAGCCACTAAAACATTTGCACCTGTTACTTCTTCGCGGCCAGAAGACTGCACATGAATGGCTGCTCGTTGTAAAACACGTTGAAATGCCGTTGTTGGCTTTGCCTCATCAGCGCCCTTATTAACAAGATATCCCAACTCGTTATCAAGATAATGTTCTAGTTGCTCTCGCAGGTCGATGAGAATAATTCCACATGAGCGTAAAACCGCCATTGCATCCTGATCTTCTGTCAAAGACAATAATAGATGTTCTAAAGTTGCATACTCATGTCCGCGGGCATTTGCAGTAGATAGTGCGCGATGTAAAGATTGTTCGAGGTTACGTGAGAGCATATATAATGTGTCCTATTCTTTCTCAGAAATACATTGTAGCGGTTGTTCGTTCGCTTTCGCAAACTCCATAACCTGATTCACCTTGGTTTCAGCAATTTCGTATGTGTATATACCGCAAACTCCTACGCCTCTGCGGTGAACATGCATCATTACATCCGTTGCTTCTTGACGGTTCTTTTGGAAAAACCTTTCTAAAATATGAATAACAAACTCCATAGGAGTGTAATCATCATTTAAGAGAACCACTTTAAACATATCTGGCTTTTTTGTTTTCGGGCGGGTTTTAAGAAGAAGCCCAGCCTCCTCCTCGCTACCATCTTCAGGTTTGTTTCCTCCAACATCTTCGTCAGAGAGTACAAAAGGTGGCCTAAAATCAAAATCGTGCTTGCTCATGATAATATAATATAGAATTCGTCAAAATTGCTCTGACATTAATATATGGTAACATAATTCTGTTTCAAATTGTAAGTATAGAAGCCCTTAGAAATAAAATAAATCTTTATGCATTTTATAGACTTTTAATAATCTTCGCCTTACACTTAAAGGAATGATGAATATTTCTATTCATAAATTCTCAAATTCGAAAGTATCCTTGGCCTTGCCCATGTCTTTTACAAAAATTGCCTTATCCATGTGTCTGGCACTAATATTTCTTACTGCCAGCTTGAGCGCGCAGGCGGCGGAAAACAAGAAATACGCATCACTTGTCATGGATGCTGACACTGGAGTTATTATTAGCGAAAGCAATTCTAAGAAGGTGCTTCATCCTGCATCTTTAACAAAAATAATGACCTTGGTGATGGTTTTTGATGCCCTCGAATCAGGGCGCGCTTCGTTGAACGATAATGTAAGAATTTCAAATAGGGCAACAGGCGCTGCGCCAAGCAAGCTTGGCTTGCCTGCTGGCTCCTCCATAAAGTTGAAAGATGCCATCCTTGCTCTTGTAACGAAGTCTGCAAACGATATTGCGGTGGCGGTTGCTGAGCATATTGGTGGGTCTGAAACAAAATTCGCGCAAATGTCTACAAACCGTGCCCGACAAATCGGTATGTATAATACGACATTCGTAAACGCTCATGGTCTACACAATCCAAGACAAGTTACTACTGCCCGTGATATGGCAACATTGGCACGCTATGTTATTTACAATCATCCAAAACATTATAAGTACTTTTCCACTAAGTCTTTCACTTACAAAGGTAAAACGTACAATAACCACAACCGCCTTCTTGGTGTTTACCCAGGTATGGACGGTTTAAAAACAGGATTTATAAATGCTTCTGGCTTTAATCTTGTCGCTTCTGTAAAGCGCGGAGACAGGCGTATTATTGGGATTGTATTTGGTGGTCGTTCCGCCGCAAGTCGGAACGCACACATGACCGAAATTCTCGATAGAGCATGGGGCAAACTACCTAGGGTACAAGTTGCGATATACAACCCGCCAAAACCCCTGAGAAAACCTTACTCTGGAACCGACATAGCTTCACTCAAACCACAGGTAGTTTCTTATAATACACGCCAAGACGATCCCATTGCCGCTGTTCTTTCTCAAGGAGATACCGACTTAGAAAGTGACCCTAGAATTGAAACAGGTAATATTGCGATGGGCGCACATAACAACAGGTCTAGAAATATTCAAATTGCAAGCACACAACCTCGAAATGCCGTCACCCCGCGCAAAGAAGGCTGGTCGGTGCAAATAGGTGCTTTCCAGAGCCGTGTGGCAACGGAGGCCGCACTCAAAACAGCCAAATCTTTACTGCCTCAAGCTTTGCGGTATGGTGATGAGAACGTTGTTCCTTTAAGAACTGCTAATTCGAAATGGGTATACCGTGCTAGGCTTTCAGGATATTCGCGTACAGATGCCGAGCAAGCATGCACACATTTCAAAGATTGCATGACGATATCGCCTAATGCCCAATAATTAAGAAAAATTACTAGTCGCGTTCGTATGATGGTGGGTTATCGATCATGCCAGGGCGTTCGTAATCGTGATAATTACCCGACCAACCCGCAATGTCTTCTTGAGGAAGAGGTTGTAGCCTTGCCTCCTCGAGCAAAACTTTGCCATTAGGCCCAACATGCATGAGAGAGAAAAGATAATCTTTTGTGTTGTTTGTAATCCCAAGTGATGTTGCCAAGGTACGTGGCTTTCCAAAACGATGCTCATTAATTTTCTGCGCAGCTGAAGCGTGATAAACCATCTGAATTGCACCCTCAGATGTATTTGACAATATATAACCAAAATCCCTAAAGGCACTTCTCAGCGCCTCATCATAAGCACCGTTCACCACATTTAACTCATAGCGCGGGGTTAAATAAATTGGCGCCCCATAAATATTATTTTGTTCCGCAAATGTTGCGACCATATCCTTTGCCATACCTCGTAAAGTGGCCGTCAGAGCATAGCGAACAGACTCTGGAGCCTCTTCATAGGCACGCTCATACCATGTGGCTGTCCAAGGGGCAGAAGATATTGGCGTATCATCATGCCAATAATATCCGTCGGGCAAATAGTTAGCTGATGGCAGTTCACAAGCTGTAAAAGCCAAGCAAGATGAGAGTGTAAGAAGTGTAATTTTAAATTTCATGGGGCAAGCACACAATTGGTTGTTCAAGACTGTAAAAGCCTACCAGCCTTTTTCAAAACAATCCATATGGTTTTCTTGGAGTTAGGTCGAACGACTTTTTTTGATGATATTGCTGGTGCTGTAACCTTCATAAAGCGGCATGATATCGACTTGACCGCCATACTTTAGAACAACTTTGGCCTCAGGAAGCTGATCGATTGTATAATCGCCACCTTTAAAAATCACATCAGGCTTAAGAACACTCAAAACTTCACAAGGAGTATTATCTTGGCTTTCTTTATCTGCACCAAACAGAACAACCATATCAATAGAAGCCAACGCGCCCATAACATTGGCACGCGCCATTTCATCATTGATAGGACGCTCGGGGCCTTTGAGAATTTTCACTGACTTATCATGGTTCAAGCCAAGAACTAACTTGTCGCACTTTTGTGCAGCCTCGTTGAGGTAATTCACATGTCCATAATGGACAATATCGAAACAACCGTTGGTAAACCCGACCTTTAAACCGTCATTTTGCCATTGCTGAATTTGTCTCGTGGCCTCTTCCCAGCCGAGAGTTGGCGCCATAAGAGAAATTTGGGTCTTATCACTCATTTAGGCCACCTTTTCGACTAATTCGCTCTGTGTAATAAGTGATGTTCCTGATTTCTTGACAACAATGCTTCCTGCCTTATTGGCAAGCCATGCGCATTTCTCAGGGGCAAGTCCTGTTGCAAGTAGACAAGCAAATACAGCCAGAACCGTATCGCCCGCACCAGAAACATCGAAAATCTTCTCGACATGTGTTGGTATGTGCGTATGTTTTCCATTTGAAGAAATGAGAGACAAACCGTCCTCAGAACGCGTAACAAGAACATGTGCCAAACCATATTTTTCAATTAATAAATTAGCCTGTTTTTCAACATCACCATCCGTTTTTGCAATATCCTGCCCCGTCGCCTCCGCAAGTTCTTTAGCGTTTGGCGTAATGAAATCTGCCCCCTGATATTTGGAGAAATCCTTACCTTTAGGATCAGCAATCACGAGTATATTCTTGTCTTTAGCAAGTTTGATTAATGTTCTTAGGAAATCTGCATCTCTAAACAGACCTTTATCGTAATCAGAGAGAACAAGGACATCTACGCCATTTAATTGGCTTTTAATAACGGTAAAAACTTCATCCCTAATGTCTTCTGATATAGCGTCTGTAATCTCTCTATCACATCTCAAAAGGTGCTGATGACCTTGCAGATAGCGTGTTTTTGATATTGTTGGGCGAGATATATCTGTCAAAAGCAGATCTGAATTCCCTCCTGCATCTTTTACCATTTGCTTTACTGAATCACCTTGTGCATCGTCACCCACACAACCGATAAGCGCTGCCTTTGCTCCAAAAGAAATGATATTGGCAAAAGCATTTCCAGCACCGCCCAAAGTGCTGGTTTCACTCTCAACAAGCAGAACAGGCACAGGGGCTTCTGGTGAAAGCCGAGAAGAATTACCTACTATATATGTATCAAGCATCACATCACCCACCACAACCAGTCGTGCATGACCAACTTTTTCAAGGGTTTCGGCTGTTTCGGCGCTATTTAGCATAAAATTCTCATATTTTTAGGGAATTAGATGACTTTTTACACAATCTTAGTAAATCGTCAACTTTTCTAGGCTTTAATGGGGGTACGACAAATATTATGGGTATGAGAGAAGGTAGCTGATTATGAGTGAAAAAGCAGGATTTTTAGGCCGTATGAGAGCCTATATGCGTCAAAATAAACTTGGAGACATTCTTGTTTTACGTGGCGTACTTTCAACAGCAGAACTTCACAAACATTTGAAAGCCCATAAAGGTCAAAGACAGCGTTTTGGCCAATATCTTGTCGAAAATCAAATTATAAATAGACGTCAGTTAGCTTTCTCACTTGCCGCTCAAACTGGTATTCGTTCAACAGCTGCTGGTATTGCTCTTTTTGCCTCCTTATCTGTATTTGGACCCAAAAGCGCAAAAGCTGGATCAATCAAGGACGTTCCAGGTAACATCATTCTAGCCTCTACTGGTGGAGCATCTGGTACAATTGGTCGTCTACAGTCGAAGCCTCGCTTATTCGGAGCAACTGAAAAGGCATCATCTGATATTTCAGCTTTCACAAAGTGGAGCGATATGTTTTCAAAATTTGAACGTGATGTGAACAGCGCAAACGGTCAAAATGTTCTCTCCAAATGGAAAAATGATCTGGATTCAATTAAAGGCCAGCCTTTGAAACAAATGGCTGCATCGGTAAACACACTAATTAACAAAACACGCTACATTACAGACAATAGAAACTGGGGAAAATCTGACTATTGGGCAACACCTGTAGAGTTCTTTACAAAGGGCGGCGACTGCGAAGACTTTGCCATTGCTAAATATGCATCACTGCGCGCTCTGGGTGTACCAGAAAGCCGCATGAGAATTGCAATTGTTCAGGACATGGTCAAAAACATCCCACACGCTATTCTGGTTGTTTATGGTGACGATGGTGCTTACATTCTGGACAACCAGTCACAGGCCATGAAATACGCAGACAACATCAAAACATATAAGCCAATTTTCTCAATCAATAGAACTGGCTGGTGGTTACACAAAGCCCCAACTTCTGGCGAAACAATTCTGGCTTCACGCTAATAATAACAAGTTTTTTCTACGCAAAACAAAGCCCCTTCAAGACATTGAGGGGGTTTTGTTTATCTGTCTTGTAATTTACACACAAAATGGCTAGGAATAGCGTTGCCTTAATAACGCATGGTGACGTGGCCGAGTGGCTGAAGGCGCACGCTTGGAAAGCGTGTTTACGTTAATAGCGTAACGTGGGTTCGAATCCCACCGTCACCGCCATTTCTTTTAATCAAAAATCTTTTGCAAGGTATCTATAATGACTGTTGTCTATGGAATAAAAAACTGTGACACCATGAAGAGGGCTTTTCAGTGGCTGGAAAAACATGAGATTGATTTCTCATTTCATGATTATAAGAAAGAGGGTGTGCCTCTTGATGTTCTTGAACAGGCCATAAAGGAACATGGCTGGGAAACTGTGATTAATAAACGCGGAACAACTTGGAGAAAACTTCCCGATGGCGTTAAGGAGGGGATGGGTGATGGTGATGCCATTAAAATAGCGCTTGAGAATGCATCCATTATTAAACGCCCCCTATTGGTTCATAACCACAAAACTTATTTAGGCTTTAAAGAGGAAATTTATCAGGAAATTTTTTCAGGTAAAATTGGATAAGAAATCTCAATAATTTCTATTCTCTCAAGTCCATTGTCCGTTTTGACTTTAACGATATCGCCCTCTTGGGATTTAAGAAGTGCTTTTGCAACTGGTGACTCCCAATTAATTTTACCGACTGTGAAATCTGCTTCATCCACTCCGACAAGTTTGACTGTAACTTGTGTGCCATCCTCGCGCTCATAAAGTACCTTTGCGCCAAAGAACACACGGTCAAGATTTTGCTGTTGTTTAGGGTCAACAATTTTCGTGTTCTCAAGTTTTTTGGTTAGATAACGCATGCGCCTGTCGATTTCACGTAGGCGTTTTTTATTATAAATGTAATCACCATTTTCGGAACGGTCACCATTGCCCGCCGCCCAAGAGACAATCTCAACAATCTTTGGCCGCTCATCATGTTGAAGCCAATAAAGCTCCTTTGCCAAAACAGCATGACCATGCGGCGTCATATAATGGGTAATGTCATCACTCATGAGAGTTTTCTATCACCGCAAATGCATAAGATACAAGTATAAGAATACTTCCAGTTACAAGCTTTATGTGCCATAAACGCCCTTCGAAAAGGAACAAGGGCTAATGCTTACGATATCAAACCTGTCATATAGAATTGGTGGACGCACTATATTGGATGAGTGTAGTGCCACAATCACCGATAACTGGAAGGTCGGTGTGGTCGGCTTAAACGGTGCTGGGAAATCAACATTGTTCAAGCTGATCTCAGGTGACCTTATGCCCGATGGTGGAACGGTTGATATAAGCTCAAAGCAACGCATGGGTATGGTGCGCCAAGATATTCCCGAGGTTGACACTCCCTTGCTTGATCTCGTGCTTGAGGCCAATGAAGAAATGGCCGAGCTTTGGAAACGTACACAAACCGAAGAAGACCCCAATAAACTGGCTGATATTTACCAGCAACTCGCCGACATAGATGCCTATTCCGCACCCGGAAAGGCCGCGCGTCTTTTGACTGGCTTGGGCTTTACCGATGAACAACTGAGCGAGCCGTTTTCCTCTTTTAGTGGAGGGTGGCGTATGCGCGTTGCGCTGGCGGCAGCACTTTTCGTCGAGCCTGAAATTCTGCTTTTGGATGAACCGACAAACCACTTGGACCTTGAGGCCATTATGTGGCTTGAGGGATACCTTGCCAATTATCCGCACACATTATTGATTATTTCGCATGACCGCCAAGTCCTTAATAAATGTATCGACCATGTCATTCATGTCGATAATCAGAAACTCAAAATGTATACAGGCAACTACGATACTTTTGAGCGTGAGCGTGCAGAGGCATTAGGTCTGCAACAAAAAATGCATGAAAAGCAAAAGGCCGAGCGCGACCACATGCAAAAATTCGTTGACCGTTTCAAGGCAAAAGCGTCCAAAGCCAGACAAGCGCAAAGCCGTATGAAGGCGCTTGAAAAAATGGATATTGTAGACGCGGTTATTGCCGAGCGTGCAGTGCGTTTCACCTTTCCAAATCCAAAGGAAATGCCTTCACCCATGATATCCATCAACCGCGCGGATATCGGCTATACCGAGGGGCAACCCGTCCTCAAAAATGTCTATGAAAGTATCGATAATGATGATCGCATTGCCTTGCTGGGGGCGAACGGAAACGGAAAATCAACACTGATTAAATTGATTGCTGATAAACTGTCCCCCATGAAAGGCGAGGTTAAACGCGCCGCCAAATTACGCATTGGATATTTCTCTCAACATCAAACAGAAGAACTGGATGTCAATTCCACGCCCTATCAAGAAATGTTCAAGCTTATGCATGCCAGCAATCCCGAGGTGAGAGAGCCACAAGTGCGTGCCAAACTGGGCGCGTTCGGGTTCTCGCGTGATCTTGCGGATAACACCATTCAATCGCTTAGTGGTGGTGAGAAGGCAAGATTGTTGTTTGCGTTTATGAGTTTTGATGCCCCGCATTTGCTCCTACTTGATGAGCCAACAAACCACTTGGATATTGATGCGCGTGAGGCTCTTGTCCAAGCCCTTAACAATTACGAGGGCGCGATTGTTATCGTCAGCCATGATCCCAATATGGTCGAGCGAGTAGCCGATCGTCTTTGGGTTGTGCGCGATGGCGGATGCGAGCATTTCGAGGGTGATTTGGAAGATTACCGTGACTATACAATTCAGGCACGCCGCGACGAACGCAAAGCAGAAAAGAAGAAAAAGGACAAAGCCAAAGAGGCGGCAAATGATTCAGAACCAGCCGAAGACAAACCGTCCGTAAACCCGCAACTTGTCGCAAAACTGGAAAAGAAAATAGAGACGTTATCGGCGCAAAAAACCGAACTTGAAAAAGTAATGGCTAGCGAAGGTTTTTATACTAAACCGCACACCGAAACCGCAGAGGTACAAGAAAAACACGTTAAAGTCAGTGCGGATTTAGAAGCCACCGAGGCCGAATGGTTAGAGGTTCAGGCGGGTTAGTTTTTATTTATTTTATTTTTTAGAAATCTAAAAAACTCCATTAAGTTTTCAGTAAATGCTTTAAACAAAATTGACAGGGGCATTAAGATCACAAGAAAGATCAATGTAGAAGTTAGAAAACCTGTAACAAAAGTATTTTTAAAATCAGGGTATTCAGAAACACAAAAATAAGATGATAATTGTACGTAATTTAAGCCTTCCTTTATTTCTGAGGGTCTTAAGAGCCTATAGTATTCGTTGTAATTTTTATGCTTAGGCTCATCGTATCTAATGTACTCATCGATTTTGTTTTTTATGAGTATCTCTTTCAAGTTTATGGAGTCGGGTTGTTCTAAAGTTTTAGAGGCATATTTTGTGCAATATCCAACGTCTTCTTCGTAATCTAAGGTTTTTGCAAAAATAAAAGAGCTGATTAATCCTAATAGAATTGAAAAGACTATTACTTGTGTAAATATTTTTCTCATATTCTAATTTCTTTAAACTATGCAAAATTGCACTCACATGTTAATCACAGACTTAATCTTTGTCCATCGGAGCAACACACATGAAACTTATTGTCCTTAATTTACCGCGTGATTTTAAAGAGCAGGAAATGGCCGAGATGTTTAAGGTCTATGGCAATATCAAGGGATGTACCCTTGTGATGAATGATGATGGTCGCAAATCAAAGGGTTTTGGTTTTGTGGAAATGGCACTTGAGCACGAAGGCAAAATTGCCATTCAGGAATTACACGGCAAGAAAATTGGTAAGAACCAAATACGCGTCAAACAGGCAGAGTAAATGAAAATCTGGGTTGATGGTGATGCCTGTCCCAAGGGAATAAAGGAGATTTTATTCCGCCTTGCCGAGCGCACAAATATTACAATCACATTTGTTGCCAATGCGTATTTACGCCTACCCCATTCCGAAAACCTGAAGATGATACAAGTGGGTGATGGATTGGACGTTGCCGATGATGAAATTGTTACCTTAAGTAAATCAGGTGATTTAATTATTACGGCAGATATTCCATTGGCTGCGCGCGTGGTTGAGAAAGGTGCAACGGCACTTGATCCGCGTGGAACATTATATACAAGAAACAATATTGGCGAGATATTGGGGATGCGTAATTTTATGGACGAGTTGCGTGGATCTGGTGTTGAGACAGTTGGGCCAAATAGCTTTAGTGCCAAAGACCGCCAAAAATTCGCCAATGAGCTGGATAGGTTTCTAGCGCAGAATTATACCGCCTGATTATTTCATATTCATCTGTGTTTCATAATCAACAAGCACGCCGTAATGCGGGTCTTCAATATGATTAACCTCGACCAGATCCTTGGCGTTTTTAAGCAACATTTTACAGTCAGGACTAAGGTGAACCAGATGAAGTGTTTTGCCAGCTTCTGTGTATTTCAATGCCATGGCATCAATTGCCTCCAACGCAGAATGATCCCGAGACACGCGCTCGGCTAAAGTCTATAACGATATCATTCTCGATATCATTTTTGGGGTCAACCTCGTCACGGAATTTGGAAATAGAGCCGAAAAATAAAGGACCATGAAGTTTGTAGACTTTGTTTCCATCCGCCTCATTGTGCCAGACCGTCACCCAGAATTTATTTGCTGATTTCCACGCATAAACTAGTGCGGATACAATCACGCCAATTATCACGGCAAGCGCCAAGTCATAAGCAACCGTTAGGCCTGTTACCAAGAAAATAACAAAGGCATCCTCTTTAGGGATTTTGTTCATGATACGAATGGATGTCCATGCAAAGGTCGAGATAACCACCATCATCATAAGGCCTGTGAGTGCAGCCAGCGGAATCATCTCAATCCATTGCGAGGCAAAAAGGATGAAGCCTAACAAAGCGAGTGCTGCGGTAATTCCCGACAAACGGCCGCGCCCTCCTGAATTTATATTAATGATGGATTGACCAATCATTGCACATCCACCCATCGCGCCAAACATTCCACAAGTCGTATTGGCCAAACCCTGCCCGATACATTCTTGAGACGTACGACCTCTTGTGTCCGTCATCTCGTCAATCAATGTTAGGGTTAACAAGCTTTCTATGAGTCCAATGGCGGCCAATGTAACCGCAACAGGAAGAATAATAAAAAGTGTTTCCAGAGTGAACGGTACCATCGGTATGTGGAATTTAGGCAATCCCCCCGCAACACTGGCAAGGTCACCGACAGTTTTTGTGTCCAAATCCATGCCAATCACAAGAGCAGATACACCTAGTATCGACACCAATGAGGCAGGTAACCATTTCCCGATTTTAGGAACTTTGGGAAAGGCCCAAATTACAAACATGGTTAAAGCAGTAAGCCCCAACATCAAATTCATGTCCGAGCCTTGCAACCAACCCCCATTAAAAAGAACGTCGATGGCACTGTGTCCTGTTTCACTGGTATGAACCTCGTCAACAGCCTCGAGGATAGGTTTTTTGAATTGAGCAAGTTGCGCCAAGAAAATAACAATCGCTAGTCCATTTACGAACCCCAGCATAACGGGATAAGGAACCAGCCTGATAAATTTACCCAGATGGAAAATACCTGCACCAATCTGAATGAGGCCAGTTAAAAGAACCGCTGCAAATAAATATTCAACACCGTACACGGTTACAAGCCCCACCATAGCAACAGCCATCGCACCAGTCGCACCAGATATCATTCCACTTCTGCCACCCAAAATGGAGGTAATAAATCCTACGAAAAACGCAGCGTAAAGTCCAACCAGTGGGTCTACCTTTGCGACAAAGGCAAAGGCAATAGCCTCGGGAACCAATGCCAACGCAACGGTTAATCCCGATAAAATATCTGCGCGTGGGTTTTGCGTAAGGTGGAAACGTCTAACAAGGCGTAACATAGACTTGTTCTTTCTATGGGAAACAAGGTGAGTTTAATGGGTAAAATATACGAGGTTGTATACATAACCATTACATTAGGAATTGCCAATTAAAATATTGGCTTCGTTTTTGTAAGTATAACAATATTGCAGATAAAATTTCTTTGCATTTCGCTATAAAACTTATGCTAGCATTATAGCAGTCAACAGAGCGGGGAGTTATTAATAATGGAATTCATTTATTGGGATCATAGCTTGAATGCAAGTATTCTGCTTAATTTAGCTATCGTCATAATTCTATTTACAAGCCTTAGGCTTTTCTCGGCAAAAGTTGCACATATCAGCACTATCAGCAATATTTTGAAAATAGATAATGCCGCATTGGGGATTTCTCTGGCAGGTGTAACATTTGGTGTTGCGATTATGCTGAGCGGGACAATATACGGGTATCCCAATAGTGGGCTTTTCACCTCGGCTCTTTATGTGCTGACCTATGGCATCATTGGCATTATCCTTATGGGCGTCACACGTATTATCTTCGATAAATTTACACTTCCTAATATCTCTATACGCGAGGAAATATCAAAGGGTAACATTGCAGTTGGTTTAGTTGACGCAGCCAATGTAATTGCCGCTGCAATTATTATTAAATCTTTAATGATGTGGGTAACGCATAGCAATCTTCAGGATCTAATCGCCGTATTAATCGGTTTTGCAATTTCACAAGTTATCCTTACGTCGGCTTTATACATCAAAAGATTTGCCTTTAGACGGAAGCATGCTGGCTATAGAATTCAACAAGAGCTAAAAGACGGCAATATTGCACTGGCTCTTTCGTTCAGTGGGCGCAAGATTGCGACCGCCTTTGCCATTACCATCGCCTCAAATTTTGATTTCTTCGAAGTTTATGACTTCACAATTATCTTCATGCCTTGGATAATTATTTGTATTATAGCCGTTCTTGTACTGCACAGTATTGCCTACCTTGCATCGCGCGTCGTTCTTTTTAACGTTGCAACAATGAGTGAGATCCTTGACAAAAGGAACATAACTGTCGGCGCCATTCACGCCGCAGTCTATGTTTCAATCGGATTGATTATCTCTGGCTTATAATTTTATCTTAAGAATTATAAATTGCGTTCGTAATGAAATAGCCAGCAGTTGCTGATAGCGCAGTTAGTCCAGTGCCCCAAGCAGTATCGATAACACTTAACATCAATGGCCAATCCTTAAGAGTTGCCGCATTTGTCACATCATATGTTCCATAAGACAGAAACCCGAGTGCTGCACCTAAAAGAGCTGCCTTCACCCAGCTTTTGGATTTAAGTGCTGGCATCACACAAAACAGTACAATCCCTGCTGCAAACACTAGATAGAACAATGCCGCGATCCCGAAATTAACTTCGTCTGCCATAAGGTGAGAAAGCTTTGTATTAAAGTAATCTTTCATAACATGAGCTAGCCAGACATAGTCAATTACAAGAAATACGAAAGCAGTAGCGAGATAAGCGATTAGAAATTGCATGATTTTTTCCTTCTAATATTTTTCAAAAAAGTTGGTTACATCTTTTAGCACAGGAGCCTTCCCTCGTAAAAACCAAGTAAGGCTGGCAACAATACCAACGTGGTCAACTTCGGGATATATAATGGTTTCCACACTGCCGTTCTTTTTCTTAATTTCAGCCTCAAGCAAATCGATATTGCGTCTCCAGACTGCCGTATCTTTTGCACCCCACAAAAGAAGCATTGGAGGCTCTCCCCCATCAATAAAAGTGGTCACGACCATCTGTGGGTAGTTTGATGGTGGTCCAAACATATCTTCCAAATCGGGCTCGTCAGGTACAAAATCATAGGGTCCCGCAAGTCCTGCGAAAGCCTTTATAATCGAGATATTTTGACCTTCGGCTTTTAAATAACGCTCATCCGCAGTAACTAATGCTCCAATATGCGCGCCAGAGGAGTGACCAGATACATGAAGCGCATTTTTGTTACCACCGTAAGTTTCAATATTTTCGTACGTCCAAGCAATAGCCTTTGCGCCATCCTCAACAAAAGTTGGAAATTTTACATTTGGGTATTTGCTGTAATCCGCAATGACGGTCACATATTCACTTTTTGCAAAAGCATCGCCAACAAATGCATACATATCCTTTGAGCCATCAGTCCAACGTCCACCATAAAAGAAAACAACGACTGGTAATTTTTCTGTTTTTGCCTTTTCTGGAATATAGATATCCAGTTTTTGCCAAGGCTCGTCACCATAGGAAATATCTTTCACAATTTCCGTATCGCCAAACTTTGCTGGCAAATTTGCAACGCCAACACCAACCTGAGTGCATCCAGATAAAATAAGAGCTATAAATCCTGAGAGTAATTGTTTCATGCGTGACATATCTCTACTTGGCGAACATTTGTATAACCTGTTTTAAACGCGGCAGAGCAACCCGCCAAATAAAACCGCCATAATCTTATAAAGTCATCTTCAAAACCCATGCCCTTGACCCTGTCATATACTCCATCAAAATTCTTGAGCCATATCGCTAGCGTGTGTGCATAATCTTGTCCAAATTCAAATGACTTCACCGTTTGTAATCCTGCCTTTTTTACCTCTTTGTTAAATCGTGACGGGCTTGGCAATAGTCCACCAGGGAAAATATAAGTCCTTAAAAAATCCGTATCTTTTCTGTAGCGGTCAAAACTTTGATCTTCAATTGTGATTGTCTGGACAACAGCCTTTCCACCCTCGCGTAAAAGATTCTTCATCTTACTAAAATATGTCGGCCAGTATTGCTCACCCACTGCCTCGAACATTTCGATGGAAACAATATGGTCGTACTGGCCTTCTTGGTGGCGGTAATCTTCCAATACTATAGAGGCATTATTTTTTAAACGTTCCGTTGCGAAGGAATGCTGTTCATCTGATAAAGTAATTCCTTTTATCTGGTAGTCCTTACTGCGTGTTATTGCTTGGTCAGCAAATCCACCCCAACCACATCCGATTTCAAGAATGCTTCCTGAATTGCTATCCAGCTTATCAATGATACGATCATATTTTCTGTTTTGTGCAATCGCCAACGGCTCATCGGGGTTACTAGTCATATCCTGAAACAATGCTGAGGAGTATGTCATGGTTTCATCCAGCCAGAGTTTGTAAAAATCATTACCTAAATCATAATGCGCCATGATATTTTTCCGGCTCCCCTGAACCGAATTTCTCTTAAAAAAGTAAGATAAGTGATAAAAGAAACGGTGCATGTAATCGGCATTAAAAAATGGGTCAAGAATGGGTCTGTTCTGGATGCTCACCGTAAGCAAACTAATCAAGTCACTCGTTTCCCAATAGCCTGCACTGTAATCTTCTGCAAAGCCAATGTCTCCCTTGGCCATTAAATTTCCAAGAACACGCCAATCTTTTATGACGATGTCAGCAGCATGCCCGGGAATTTCACCTTGGAATTCATAGATTTTATTGTCTGGTGTTTGAACTCTTAAGGAACCAAATTTAAGCTTATCCAGTCGCTTCAATATTTTTTTAAAAATAAATTGGTCGAACATTCTTAATGTTCCTTCCTGTTCTGTGTGCCTGCAATTGTAACCTTAATGTCTTCCTGCAAAGGCTTAGGTACATATTTGGCGCGTTTAAAGAGTAATTTCAAGGCTTGCCAATGAATAAGTGAAATTGATTTCAATGTCACAAGAGGATATTTCCAAAAAGCACGCCTACAGGACTGTAAGGATAAATTCTCAAAACTTCCACTTAATGCCGTTACTAGTTTTTTATGTCCCTCACCATCATAGAAATCTATCCATGCTCCCATCTTAGAATCCAGTAAGCTGAACCTAAATTTATAGTGCCCTTCACGCTCTAAAAAAGGCGACACATGAAAAACTTTTCGTCCCTCTAAAATATCATCTTTCCTAATTTCAGCTTGGTCATCATGCGCGCATATATAACTATGTGTTTCTCCAAACGTATTATTTACCTCGCATATAACCGCACGTAACTTTTCCGAGCGGTCATAGCAATACCAAAAACTTACAGGGTTAAAAACATAGCCAAATACCCTTGGCATGGTAACAAGAAAAATTTCACCATCTGTTTTATCGATACCGTGATCGTCTAATATTTTTCTTGCCCAATCCCTTAAATCTTTATCATCCCTATGCCCGTGATCCTTAGTGTAAAAACTTAAAACTCCCCAGCGATTAGTTTTAAAATATTTATTTTCGAGTGAGCTGTTAATTTGTGAAAGTGGCAAACCCAGATAATAAATACCATAATTGAATGCGTTCGCTTTTGGGGAAAAGCGTTTATGCATGACACGCCCGAAAAGAATTTTGGGTGTTAGTTCCATGGAATTTTTATATCCATTTTCTCAAGAACGCGCGCTGTACTTAGAATACCATCTTCGTGAAAGCCATAGCGTTGATAGGCACCTACAAACCAAAATTTATCACTTCCTTGGATGTCACCTATTTTCTCTTGTGCATCTATTGCACCCCTGTCAAATACAGGGTGGTCAAAATGATGAGTATTATATGTCAGTGATGATTGCGGATTTTGTGACGGGTTAAGCGTAATAATAATGGATGTATCCGTATCTAGATTTTGTAGATTATTCATCCAGTAACTTAGTGAAACATTACCAGATTCATCGTGCCGATTATCGGATAGATAGACCCAACTTGCCCAACAGGACTTATCACTTGGCATGAAATTCAGATCGGAATGAACTACAACTTTGTTATCCTGATAAGTAAACGCGCTAAGAATTTCTTTTTCCTGTGCCGTTGGTTTTTCTATCATTTTCAAGGCTTGGTCTGCGTGACACCCAAAAACGACTTCATCAAAAATATCTTGAGAGCCATCTTCTGCGTGAACAATCACACCTTTATCATTACGTACGACTTTCCCTACACCACAAGATAATTTTATTTTATCCGCGAAACTCTCGCTCAAAATTTTTACGTACTCACGCGACCCGCCTGTGACCGTGTACCATTGTGGATGATCATTAATCGTTAGAAGTCCGTGATTTTTAAAAAAGCGTACAAACGTTTTTGCAGGAAATTCTTCAATTTTGCTAATTGGGCAACTCCATATTGCTGCTCCCATAGCCTGCAGATAATAATTTCTAAACCAGACGCCTAAACCCAACTCATCCAAACATTGCCGGATTGTGATGTCAGCACTTTTTTCTAAATAGTCCTCGGCCCTACGATTAAATTTAATGACGTCAAAAAGCATTTTCCAGTACGCGGGTCTCAACAAATTCTGAAAACGCTTAAATATATTCTTGCTCGAATATTGTAACCAGCCATTTGCAATGTCTGCGCCAAAAGACATATCACTTTTCTCAACAGGTACCTTGAGATGATCGAAAAGAGCCGTTAGATGCGGATAATTTCTATAATTGAAAACGATAAAACCTGTATCAACAGGAATGGATTTATTATCAATTTTCAAATCAATAGTACGGCTGTGACCGCCAAGATAATCATTCTTTTCGTAAAGAGTAATATCATGTCCCGCATTATGAAGGGCGTAGGCCGCCGAGAGACCAGAGATACCAGAACCGATAATTGCATATTTCATGGAATATTATCTATCCCATGTTTTCGGAAATGTCATGGGCAATTTCCTATTTGCCAAAGACCCTACGCAAAAGTTCTGTTGTGCGTGCGGCTGGGTTTTCTCTGATTTGAGCCTCTTCCTGTGCAACATAATAGAATATACCATCAAGTGCCCTATCAACCACATACTGGTTTAGGTCTGCTTTGACATTCGCCACCAAAGGGATTTGTGAATACTGCCCCAGTGCACGGTCATAAGCCTGTATCGCACCAGAACTAGCGAGTGTGTTTGCCACAATTGGGCTAATTTCCTGACCTAACTGCGCACCCATCGTCCTTCTGAAGAATTGTGTCGCAGCATCATTAGGACCAGATAATATCTGTCTCGCGTCATTGATTGTCATTTGACTTATGGCGGAGATAAACAAATCTTTTGCTTTTGGCGCCGCAAGTTCGGCCGCTCTGTTGAGGCGCAATTCCAAATCATCTGTAAGGGAACTCATGCCAATAAGTGATAATGCATTATCTACACGCGCCAGAGTCGGTGGTAATGGGATATGAATTTTTGGATCGAGATTAAAGCCGTTCAAAACACCAACTTGTCTCACAACATTTCCCGTTCCAATATTAAGAGCCTCACGCAATCCTGCAGTAATTTCAGAATTTGTTAGAGCGGATGCGCTTACACCACCAATTGCCCCTAGAATACTCTGACCTGCTTGTGTATTTAGACCGTCTTGTGGAACGCACGCACCTAATGACAATAAGGCTACACCTAATACTACTGCTCTCATCTTCACTCTCCTGTAATTTGATTTTATAGAAGGTAGCTCTTTTTAAGATAATGTGAAGAGATTCTCATATCAGGTGTTGATAAATGCCAAGTCATTACTAATCTGTACGTTGGTAGGGTCAACCTGCTCACCGACTTGCAACAATAGTCTTTGTAACTCAGGATCATCAAAAGATGCCGCAAAAGACATATCCTTAACTGCTTGTGCAATTTCCGCTTGCGAGACATTAGAGGAGTCTAGTACGCGCTCTGCCCAAGAAAAATCATAACCTTGCGCCTCGGCTGCAGAAGTATCAACGCGCTCAAGAAGAGCCTCTAATTGTGTTGGAGTATCAAGAGCGGGAGCTAAAGGCTGATCAGCAGGCACATCTATTGGTGAATCGATGTTGGAAGGCAGTACGTTCTCACTTCCTGTCGACTGAGGAATAGCATCATTTGCAACACCATCACCATCACCATTAAACCAATCACCAACATCAAGCGCATCACCCATCCCCATAAACGCAAAAGATGTTGCCGCAGAAATTCCCACTACTTTGGCCAGACGTTTCTTATCTATATTTCTAATTCCTGTTCTGTGAATTTCACGCCCAGCTGCTAAGGCTGGGGCAACAGCAAAGGCAAAAGGACAAACAGCAGATGCCGTAATCCCAATAGCCGCAGAGGCAGCGATGGTACCCTTGTTTTCACAAGCATGTTTCCACGCGCTAGATAAAAAACCGGGTGTCTTTTCTTTTATACTAGAGGCAGTTTTAGAAGCTTTATTAAAAAAACGAGATAGACCCAAACCAGCGCGCTCACCTAAAGATTTCTTCTCCGCCTCTAGTGGCAATGGCTCTTGGTAAGCGTGGTCTTTGTACGATGGCATATTAGGAACGTCGTTTTCACCGTAAACTTCTGGAGTGTTATCTTGTTCAGTTGCAGGTGCTAATTGATCTAGATTCAACACACCATTTTTCTTATCCAGAAAGTTTCTAGCTTTCTCTTCTACGCTCCCAAAACCCAAATCTATGTCAGGTAAAAGTGCTGGTATCATGTGCAATATATTTACAAAACAGTTTACGCTTGGAGCTTCTTTAATAGCGTCGCAGATATTCGTGAATGCCATAGTGAAGCTTTCAGGGGATTGATTGCCTAATTTGTCTTCTTGAAAATTTGGACTCACATCCAACGCTTCTTCTTTGAGTTCCGCAAGTATCGCTGCCTCATCCTGACTAATTGGCTCGGCAGAAACCTCAAAAGAACTTAACTCATCAATATTTAAGGGTTCAGGTTCGTAGGTCTCTTTCGTATCCGACGTGAATAACCTACCTAAATTCATTCTTGAAAAAATACCCATAGTCCAAGCTTTCTCAGCCAAATTAAATAATCAAGTTAACATAATCATTATTTTTTAAAATGCAACTTAATTCGGCATTGACGGGTCGTTCTTTTGCCCCATATTTATTATTAGTTTTTAACAACTTGAAAGGAGGTGATCAGATGAATGATCCAGAACAGAGTTTAAAGGCCGGAAGCGGCGCAAATCCCAAAGTTATGATCGACATTTGGTCCTCCCACGCGGGAGATGCGCTATAAGTCTGTAAATCAGGCTTTCCGGCCTTAAAACAGTTTAAGATCTAATATCTACGAAAATCCCGATGGAAAATGTCTCCTCGGGATTTTTTGTAATTTTTAAGGGGAAACATGCAAGACCATATTACAATCATAGGGCTTGGCTCTTTAATTGATGAAAAATCAGCAAGACGCTCCTGCCCTAATCTTACACATTTTCGCTTTGCAAAAATCAGCGGATATAAGCGCGTTTTCAATAAGGCAGACTCTTTTCTAATGCGCAAGAAAGGTATCCCCAACAATAATAAATATGCCTGCCTGAGTGCTATGCCCGATAAGGCTATAGATATAATGTATGTCTCAACCTTTTATATCCCGAAAAGCGAATGGCATTCTATTGTTGAGCGTGAATTTGATTATAAGCTGGTATCTATTCCTTATGAGGAAATAGACTCGCACGAAAAAGGAGAGGGCATCGTCTGTATGGGGGATTTTAAGGATAATCAAGAATGCGAAGAACTCATTGCCTCCGATCCTGTACGCGCCAAACGCGCCAAAGAATTAAGAGGGGTTTATGAAGGACCTATATGGCGAGATGATTTAGAGCCTTCGCCTTATTATTTAAACAACTGCCTACGCGCAGTAAGGCTGTCGCGACCAGAATTTCAGGATAACTGGCTAGACACCACCTTTACAGGCGATGGAAGATCAATAAGGGAGTATTTAAATAATTAAATTTTACTAGAAAGAAACAGCAGGGGCGCGGGCGGGTTCCCTAGCGCCTGACAAGTTGTCTATTGCCTCTTGGTTGTTCTGAATAAAAGTGTCTAAGTCATCAGGCTGAATAACTAGAACCGTTTGACCTGTAATTCCTAGAATTTCCAAATCGGCCCCTCTTAGTCGTAACTCATTTCCATTTTCACGCGCATCAAGAATACGCCCAGCTAGATTGAATTTTCTAGCCCCATCTGGTGTCTCAGCAATATATCTTGATCTAAAGTCTTCTACAACTTGTTGGTCTGTCATTTCAACCAAACCATATTCTGCTATCAATATTCTGTCGAGAGAACCATTCCCAAGATTAGAGGTAGTTAAATATCCCATAGACAAAAAGTTTTGAATATCTACTGCATTATAGCAATCTTGAGGAACTTGGTAGACAAGGCATCCGCTCTCCGTCGTGTTAACCGTTACACAAGCAGACATTGAAAATGCAGGTACTACTGTAGCAAGAGCTAAAATTTTTCGATTAATTGCCATAATTTATCCTCTTTCTTAAGTGTGAAAAGTATAGCAAACTTATTTTATTATGTCAAATATTTAAAAATTGGGGCTGTAGCCTAAAAATCGATTAGTGTTTTGTGTGCTTGTATCTTCGGATGGTGGAATAATAAGCTGCCTTTGCGATCCATCCGAATTTCTTTGCTGAAATATCGCTATCAGACGATCTTGAACACCGTATTCAACATTTACGCAACCATTGGTAATTGCATTATCAGCAGAAGTTTCACTTTCATATCTCTCTATACGTCTTTCAGAGGCGACTTGAGTGTAGAAACCGTGCAAGGCTGCACATCTTGTGTCTTCCTCATTGCAATTAAAAAGAATGTTGGTATTTCTGTAATAGTCTTCATAGGCAACTTCATCAGTCCACACCTCAGGGTAAAATCGTCCAGCAGCTGTACCAAATCTTCCTCGTACTACAGGTAAGTTATCGCCCGGCTCCATTCCTACAAGTACTGGATCGCGTGTCGTAATACGTCCCTCTTCAATAATAAAAATCTCTCTATTCGTTTTATCTACCACGACATAGGCATCCTGATTGCCCAGAGATTCTTGTTGCTCCAACACATAGCGAATTTGAGGAGAGAGTTCGGCATCTGCAATTGCAACACCTGCCTCGGGATTATTGACATCCTGAGCCGACGCCGAACCGCTTGCGAAAAGGGCTGCTGCAGCAAATGACGTTAAAAAAGTATTCGTTTTATTTTTCATAATATTAATTTCTTTTGATAAAAAAGCCGAGTCTTTTTATAAGACCCGGCTTCTAAAAATTCAATTATTCTACCTTACAACTTCAGGGGCAGGTACCACGCGACGAGGAACTTCTCTTGATCTTACCTCTACTTCTGCGGGAACGTATGGTTCAGAATAAGTTTGCGTTTCCACTTGAACTTCCTCACCACAGCCTCTAGCAAACTCTTCTCTGCCGTAAAGGTCTTCAGCACCAGAACGTATTGCAGAAGATGACCATGCAGATGAACACATAATCATACGGTCACCTGTTGCCATACCTGCGGCACGCTCTTGGCCGTCCAGTACTCTAGTAACACATTCATCGTCGTTTGAAGCACTTCCGCCAGATACACTACCAACAATTATACTTCCAGCTGCTGACCATGATTTACCACATAATGAATAAACACCGTTGTTCGGAGCATGTGCGCTAGACGCTGATCTACGGTACGTATTTACAATACTTGCACCACCAGCGATAACATCACCGACGCTAGAATTAGAGTTTGATGTTGTATCACCAACGCTAGCATTAGCATCTGCTTGAGCATTTGCGTCTGCTTGAGCATTTGCGTCTGCATTTGCATTCGCTTCAGAATTGTTATTATTTACAGGATTATTTTCGTAAGTCACCACAGGAGGGTTAACAACAGGAGGCTGAGGTGGAGGTGTTGTAGTCGGAGGTGTATCACCACCACAATTTGATAGTGTTTCACATGGAGGTGAAACTGGAGGTGTATTTGTCCCACAACCTGAAGAAGTAGATTGTGAACAGTCCTGTACGCCAAAACTACCGCCACCAAATGTTTGTGCATTTGCATCGTCAGCTGAAGCTACACTTAAGAAAGCTGCTGCGCCTGCAAGACCTGTGAAAATTACTGAACGTGTCATGTCTAAAAAACCTTTCAAAATTCTTAAATTCAATAGTATGTAAAATTGATTTCGTGGAGTTTTGCTCCTTTTCTCGTCATTTGTCAAGAAAATTATTAAAATTATTATGAAAAATATTTATTTTCTTTTTTCTGCCGCATCATTGACTTCTATATATAGGTTATAAAAATAATTTAACAGCATCGTGAAAATATAGCCAAATTAATTATGGAAAACTTTTGCTTGCATTATTTCAGCGATAAGGTTATAACATTTGCACTTAATCAATATTGTTTACATAAGGTTTTATTATGCGTTGGTATACAAAACTAGTTACTGCAACTCCTATAGTAGCATTGCTCGCCTCGGCGTCACCCGTCATGGCAAATGATGTTCCTATCCTGGACATACAAGATGACGCAGTTGCCACAGCAACTTTTGATTACTATGCCAACCAATCCGATGTTGATAGCAATAGCGGAAATGTAGCAACGCCTTCTACTGATGATTTATTTGACCTTGAAGGCCTAAGCGCACAACAAATCAAAGACCAAGCATTCCAATATTATAATGGACGCGGTGTTGACCAAAACAAGCCAAGAGCCATTATTTATTATGAAAGAGCAGCCGAGTTAGGCAATGCTCAGGCACAAAGAGATTTAGCCTATCTTGAGGCACGCGGGGAATATAACCCTGAAAAAGATTATTTAGCGAGTTATGAGAACGACCGCCCAAGAACGCTTGCTGAATTGCAACAAGAACAAACAGAAAATAGCCGCCTTGCTTCATCTACAGATGCTCCGCAGGACGCTTATGTTGCCGCAGCGGTTGTTAACACTAACTACCCTTTACCTGCACTAGATTCTTTAGCTGTTAATGAACAAGCAAATACGACAGATACAAACAGCGATGAATTGGCTGTTATTGACACAACGGATGCTCAATCAACTGACACGACTACTTATTCCTATACAACAAACGAAGGATGGGCGGCTGAATGGCTGAACTGGTACAAAGAAAACTGTAACGCAGATTCTGTTTGTGCCTATAAAAATGATTTTATAGCCTTTACTGGTGTCAATCCAGATGCTCAAGATGCCGATGCACAGCTTGCGCAATTCTTGTCGCCGCAAGACACAACTCCTCTACTTGTAGGAAACATACCAGCAGATCAAGTGGCAGGTGCCGCACCTGTTGTTGCACAAACATGTGATGCCTCGGTTGTTTACGCAAACAATGATGAATGGGCAGCCGATTGGCTGACTTATTTCAAAGAGAATTGTAATAATAATCCAGCAAACTCACAATATGCGGATACTTTCATTCAACATACTGGAATTGATCCAACAGCAGATGATGCCGAGCTTCAACTTGCCCAATTCCTTAACAAAGAACTCCCAGTCATTGCTGTAATGGAACAATCTGATCTACAAATTGCCAATCCAGTAGATATAGCAGCTATAGATATTGAATTACCCTCGCTGGTTTTGCCTGAGGAAACAAATGTAACCTATATCTGCACTGCTGCGGCACAAGATGCCTTTAATATACGCGGCCTAACCTCAAGAGCCTATGCTTGTCGTGATGAAAGTGGTGAGCTTATTCGTGACGATAGTGCTATCCAGATTGCAACAGGCGACACAGTTATTATGTGGGATGCCCGCACGAATTATGCGGAAAGCTTTAAAACTCCCGAGGACTATCCAAGTCTTGCTGTCTATTTTGATGAAGTCACTCAACCTATGTTTTCAGACTCTAGAGTTCGTTATGCTCAAGCACAACAAACCGAGAGTGACAACGCCGTTATAGCCTCTGCAAATGACAATGACGGGGTTCAACCTGAAACAACTATTATTGCCTCGAGCGCAGTATCTGTAGGTGGACAAACATACGGTTTAATGCCGCGCTAGCTTTACTAAAAACCCCGCCAAAGCGGGGTTTTCTTTTGCCTTCCAAATTGTCATTGCGAACGAACGTGCAGCAATCCAGAAAAATAAGTGGGTCGCCATGTCACTTTGTTCCTCGCGATGACGATGAGTTTAGAACGCTTTTTGCCAGCCAATCATAACGGCATAATCTCGTTCCAACTGAGGGCCATTCAAATTCTGATATACAGGTGCTGTAACTTCAAAGGCCAAGCGGTTACCTGCAAGCACGCCTTCTTGGAACAAGTAGTTAGCCCCTGCGGAAACTGACAAACGCTCACCTCCATAATTATTAGGATCGGCAGTTTGCACAGGTCCAGCAATTTGAGAATCAATTCCGTCAATATCGCCTTCTGTTTCACCAGTCAGACGGAGTGAAGTTGAAAAAGATGGATCCCAGAGATAGCTTCCCCATGCGCTTACCTGATGTTTGTCGCCTAGCGCATAATCCTGACTGTTCTCACCAATGCGAACAGTGGCACTATATTGTGCGCCCCAACCGAATTTATCAGCGTTACCGTAATAGGTTAAACCAGGAAGAAGGTCGTAGGTTCCTGAGCCAAGTTGCATTGAATAGGGCAAACGAACACGTGGTGTCATACCCATGGGAGTGAGTATCGTATCTTCCTCATCAATTGAGCCTGTCGGCAAAGAAAATCCAGCATTCACATGCAAATGATGAACGTCATCATCATAAAGACCAATAAGACCAGATACAGAACTATCACCAAGTCCTTTTGCCTCGGTCGTAAAGTTTCCAAGACGCGTTGTACCCATACCGCCCGCAAATGTGACATGCTCCATCTCTCGGTCAATATACTGACCCATCGCCATAAGTGTCAGCCAGTCTGTAGGTGCATACATCACACCAGCCATATGCATGTCTGTTGTCATTTCCAAAGGCACAATACGCAAGGTTGGGGGTTGCATCGGTGCGCCAAAGAAACGGTTTGGGACTGTAGTTACGATTTCTTCTGGAGAAAGCGAATTGGTTCCGTCACGCGTTCCCGCCATTTCCATACGCATAAAACGGTATGAGAGCATCCACTCGCCTGCCTTATGACGGTGATCTCCCATTACACCAATAGGTGCATGGGAATCTGCACGTCCATTAGAGCTGTGTTGTAGATGAATATTGTGCGGTTCTTGTTCATCACAAACTTCACAAGCCTGTGAGGGAGAAGATGTAAAAGTGCTTAAAATTATACAGGCAGCACCAAGTCCTGCTTTAGTTGAAAAATTCATTGTTTATTCCTTTTGTTTAAATTGAGTTCTTTAAGACAAAAGGATGCTGGGTGGTCCTGTGGTGTAGGGCTTGGTTGTGGTTAGTCCTGCAATCAAACGATCTTGTGCCGTGATTTCAGGAAGCTGGTATTTCACATTTTCTAAAACAAAATTGATATCAACAGAAGTCAGTGCAGCATTATAGGTCTGGCAGAACGTGCAACCATCTTTATCAGAGCTTTGCCCACCACTCGGCAACTCTTCACCATTCACCGCAATCTTCTGAATTCCTTTAGATGTACAGATCTCCAGAACCGACATCTGTTCCCCGTCCCATAACTTAGCACAGGCAGGTGACACAATCCCCAGCGTGAAAACTACGATGAGGAAAGATATAGCAAGTTGTCTTTTTGAAATTTGAAACATCAACTTATTTCAGTTCATTTAAACTGCTATACTCATAGAAGAAATTGGAAATACAGTCCAGAGGCTAGATTTATGTTTTTTTTGATAGTTGTTGCTCCCTGCTTAATTACCATCATTGTAGTAAGCCTAATTGCATGGTTTATAAAAAAGAAATCATGGACATCAAAAAAGAAAAAGTTTGTTTTTTCTTCAATGTCTACATTCTTACTTTTCCCAAATATTATGCCAGCTGCAACTTTAGCGTGGCTTCCCATGCCGAATGCAGCCTTGTTTTTCGGAACTGTGATTGATTTTTCATTGCTGATCTACCTCCAGATTACTTTGGAAGGATGGAAATTTACTTTACCGTCATTTTTGCTCACATGGGTAGTAATGCATGGAATATCTCAAATGATATTCTTTGAGTACAAACCGCCAAAGAAAATTTAAGCAACTTTTGTTTTCTGGGTTTTATTGCGCATATCTTTAGCAGCCGCAATCATATTCTCTAGTGCAGGTTTCACTTCCGGCCAGCCACGTGTTTTCAAGCCACAGTCAGGATTGACCCAAAGACGCTCCTCGGGAATAACCTTGGCGGCCTTTTTAAGCAATACCACCATCTCGTCTTTAGTTGGAATACGCGGTGAGTGAATGTCATAGACACCGGGACCAATCTCGTTTGGATATTTGAAATCAACAAAGGCATCCAGCAACTCCATTTGCGAACGGCTAGTTTCAATCGAAATCACATCAGCATCCAAATCAGCAATCTTCTCAATCATGTCATTGAATTCGGAATAACACATATGTGTATGTATTTGTGTTTCATCCTCTACACATGCCGTTGACAACTTAAAGCAATCCACCGTCCAATCAAAATAGTTAGAGCGATCAGCATGACGTAAAGGAACACCCTCACGAATAGCTGCTTCGTCCACCTGAATAACGGCAATATCTGCCTTTTCCAGATCAGCAACCTCATCACGAATAGCCAATGCAATTTGACGCGCAGAATCTTCCCATGAAATATCATCACGTTTAAATGACCACATAAGAATTGTGATTGGGCCAGTCAACATCGCTTTCATTGGGCGATCAGTAAGACTTTGGGCATAACTTGTCCATTCAACAGTCATAGGATTGGGGCGAGACACATCACCATAAATAATTGGTGGTTTCACACAGCGCGAACCATAGGATTGAACCCATCCAAATTTGGAAGATATATACCCATCCAATTGCTCACCAAAATATTCAACCATGTCATTGCGCTCGGCCTCACCGTGGACAAGAACATCCATATCAATTTCTTCTTGATAACGAACACAGCTTTCAATTTCGGCTTTCATCGCGGTCATATATTCAGGCTCGCTTAACGTGCCAGCTTTAAAGGAAGCTCTGGCTTTTCTAATGTCTTGTGTCTGTGGAAACGAACCAATGGATGTTGTTGGATACATGGGCAATTTAAGGCGCTCTTGTTGTATTACAGCACGTTTCTCATAGGGACTTTTGCGCTTGCGCATTTCATCATTAAGTGAGGCAATACGCCCTTGTACTTGTCTGTTGTGAATACGCTCTGATGTTTTGCGCTCTTGCGCAATTTTGGCACTGGCATCCAGTTTTTCTGCAACTGTTTGCTCACCCTTATTAACCGCATCTGCAAGTGTCGCAATTTCGTCAAGCTTTTGTTTCGCAAACGCCATCCAGTTGCGAATTTGAGGATCCATTTTCTCTTCAAGTTCCAAATCAATCGGCACATGCAAAAGGGAACAGCTTGGTGCAATCATCACGCGATCATTACCTAGTTTATCTGTAACTTTCTTCACAATATCCAAAGAGTCGCGAAGGTTGTTTTTCCAGATTGAACGACCATCAACAAGCCCCAAAGATAATACCATTTCGTCATTTAGATTTGATAAGACTTCGTGAAGCTGACTAGGCGCACGGCGTAAATCTATATGCAGGCCTTGTACTGGCAATGATGTTGCAAGTTTCAAATTGTCGCGCAAGCCTTCAAAGTAGCTTGTGAGCATTATCTTCATGTCACCACGCGCGTTATTCAAACCAATATAGGCGTTTTCATATGCGGTTTTTTGGGATTCGGTTAAATCCATTGCCAAATAAGGCTCATCAATTTGTACCCAACCAACACCCATTTTATCAAGACGGTTTAAAATCTCTTCATAAACAGGAAGGAGTTTAGGGAGCAAAGCCATTGGGTCACTATCATCATGCATTTTACCAAGTGAAAGATATGTGATGGGGCCTATCAAAACAGGGCGTGTTTCAATGCCAGCGTCTTTGGCTTGTTTATAGTGATCAAATATTTTTGTCGCAGAAAGAGTAAAAACCTGATGTGGCTCGAACTCAGGAACAAGATAATGATAGTTAGTGTCAAACCATTTCGTCATCTCACAGGCAATTACATCGCGACCATTCTTTTGGCTCCCGCGAGCCATTGCGAAATATAAATCCAGATCAACGTTACCACCATTCCACTCATAACGCTCAGGTACACATCCCAAAAGGCAGGACATGTCCAACATCTGGTCATATAAAGAGAAATCATTTGAGGGAATATGATTTATACCAGCAGTCTTTTGAGTCTGCCAGTTATCCATGCGTATCTGGCTTGCTTCTTTCAGCATTTCTTCTTGGGACAAAGACCCCTTCCAATATGCCTCAACAGCCTTTTTCAATTCACGTTTTGCGCCGATACGCGGAAACCCCAGATTTGTTGCCAGAACCATAAATCACTCCTTTAGATATTTCTTGGGTTATTAAAGCTAAAGACCTGCTTGCTTGCAAGCCTCAATAACCATGTCATCTTTATTGAGCGTATAAAAATGGATGTGCGGCACACCTTGTTTTACAAGTTCGAAAACCTGTTCATTCAAAATCTCTTGGGCAACCTTCTTACGGTCCTCATCGGATTTATTCTCAAATTTTTCATGCACCCATAACGGCACAGTCGCCTCACAGCGTTTTGCAAACTTCACCATATTGTCAAAATCATGGATAGGAAGAAGTCCTGGAACCATAGGTGTGTCAATTTGCATGGCATGTACACGCTCACAAAAACTATAAAATATGTCATTGCCAAAAAAGAATTGTGTAATGGCTCTGTGCGCACCAGCATCACATTTTTTCTTCAACGCTATCAGGTCAGATTTCATACTTGGTGCATCAGGATGTTTTTCAGGATAAGCGCCAACCGAAATATCAAAATCATGCCATTCAAGCAAAGCCTCGACAAAATCGGATGTGTACTGGAAATAGTTTCCATCGGGATCAAGTGGCCAATTCAAATCAGGCGATAAATCACCGCGCAAAGCCACAAGACGTTTAATACCTGCGTCCCAAAGCGTATCAACATAGTCCTTAAGCTTGGAAATATCAGTATTAATAAAGGTAAGATGGGCGGCAATATCGGCGGCCACTCTTTCTATCAGGGCGCAGGCAACATCCAGAGTACCATCCTGTGTTGATCCCCCAGCACCATAGGTCACCGAAAAGAAAAGGGGGTTAAGTGTATCAAGGGATTGCGCAGTCTTAAGAAGACTCTCTTGTGCCTTATCACTTTTGGGAGGAAAAAATTCAAATGATATGCTTGTCATTATTTGACAATGTCTTGTTCCGCTTATTTCTGCAAGTTATAACAAGAAAATTTATTGACATATAAATATACAAAATTTATAAACTAGGCATGTCTTTTTTTATGGAAATAAGTGATAGTTATTGTCGCTACTCTTCCCCCCTTCCGTCAATGAAGGGGAACCTACTGTGATATTTTTGGGGGGCTTACTTCATCTTAATAATATTGGGCTTTCAGATAACTTTTCAAATATTCTTCGTGATTGTCTCTTCATGGCGAAACCTCATAGACTTCTGACCTGCGTCTTCAACGAAGAGGCCAATGTTGAAAAAACAGCTACGCAGATGATGGATGTTGAAAAAACGGGGAAAATTACGCAAGAAGCAATAAACATAGTCGATAAAATATTTTTACCCGATAATGTTTGCAATGTTTGGTCCACAATGGAATCATCCAGATACCTTGCCGAGGCCACTGACTTTTTCAAGAATATCAATTTTATTGGTTATTCTTATGGCACAAGCCTTATTCAGCAAATAGAGACTTATGTGTCTGAAAAGCTTGCCTCACACAACTTATCTCTTGAACCTCTAAAATCTGTTAAAGCAATTAACATTGGGCCTGTCGCCTCACCAATTATTGTTGACGAAAATGGCACGAGATATAAAGCCAATTCAAAAAATTTGGAGGGCTGCGACGGTCTGTTCGAACAGATATTTCTTTTTAAAGCCACAGACAAAGTTATGTCTGATGTAATAAAGGATAGACTTGTTCCTAAAGATAGTGAAAACGCCTACGAAGTTTATGGAACAGATTGTTTAACTTTTATTTGTGAAAAAACTGGTAGTGAAATGCTCATGAGATTTGGCGTCGGTAAATTTGCTAGTGGCTTTCCCGCTCCACAGATTAAATACGATTTTGACCATGAAGCACATGATTTCAGAATTTATACAAATACACTCACTTCAACAAAAGATGACGGAATTATTTTTTGCAATTACCCCTCTTCAAATCTTGGAGTTGTCTTACGCCAAGCGGCTAGCTTAATTTTCTCAGATGATAAATTCTCCCAGATGTCCCTACTCAGTAATCTAAAAAAACAGGATTATGGGGACCAACTTTATGATTTAAAAAAAATTGAAGAGGAATTTTTGCAAATTATTCATGGATACAGACAAATTGGCATTGAGGAATCAATATCATATCTTCAAGAAAAAGCCGAAGCTCATCTTTGAGAATACAGGCAACGGGACTACAAAAACTGTATCTTTTTGAACTCATTAAAGAGAAATTCGGCCAGAATATCATAGCCATTAGCATCTGGGTGCAGACCGTCCGAGAGATGTGCCACATAATCCGTTTTTAAAAGATTTTCGTGTAATGGAATAAATTCCAAACTCTTTTCTCTGCATATTGAAAATATTATATCTTCACGTTTTTTTATCTCTGCATTGAATAACCGAATTCCTTTGTCTTCCTTATCATAGGGCTTATATATTAGTGGAAAAAGCTCTTCATTTACAGGCGGTAGACCTAAAAGAACCGTACTTATTTTTGATTTGGTAATTTCGTCCGCAAGTCCTTCCCAAAGGCTTTTTGTATATTCTTTACTTAACTTGGTACCACTAGAGTTTGGCCTTAAAATCTCCACTGAATTATTTACCCCAGCGCATATAACCAGTCTTTGTGGCCTTCTATACAAGACTTCTGAGAAGAATCTATGGGAAATATCCGAAGTTGTATCGCCTGCAATGCCTAAATTATGAATATGCCACCTATCAGGGTACGTATTTTCTATAAGCTGTGAGAGCCTTCCGGGCCAGCCTATCTTTTTTTGATCACCAATCCCCTCTGTTATAGAGTCACCAAGACAAATAAAGCGTTCCGCCATTTCAAACTTCCAATTTAAAATTCTCTAATTTTGTAATTTATGTTTAAGGATTTTTTTTTATTTTCAAAGCTTTCTTTTCACCCATCCTTTCGCTAAAACTATTTCATGCAAGCAGAACAAAAAACATCACTCACTGAAATCCAAAAGAAGCACGATAGAATTCTTATTTTGGATTTCGGCTTCAAGTTACACAGCTTATTGCCCGCCGTGTCAGAGAGTCTGGTGTCTATTGCGAGATTTGGCCATTTAATCAGGCAAGCGTAGAGCGTATTCAGGCCTATAATCCCAAGGGTGTTATTCTTTCTGGTGGCCCCCAAAGTGTGACATGGGAAGATTTTCCGCGCGCGCCCGATGGTTTATTCAATATGGGATTGCCCCTATTTGGAATTTGTTATGGACAACAAACCATGGTTCAACAATTAGGTGGCAAGGTGAGATCCTCCGAACACAAAGAATTTGGTCGTGCCTATGTTGATGTAAAGGCCAACACACCTGTTACCGATGGTGTTTGGGACGAAGGCGCACATGAACAAGTCTGGATGAGCCACGGCGACCGCGTTACAGAACTGCCCGAAGGTTTCAAAATTATTGGAACATCCGAGGGCGCGCCCTATGCATTTATCGCGGATGAAAAACGTAAATTCTATGCCGTACAATTCCACCCCGAGGTTGTTCACACCCCGCACGGCGTTCAACTCCTCAAAAACTTTACGCATAATGTGTGCGAATGTGATGGTGACTGGACTATGGCGGCGTTCAAGGAAGAAGCCATTGCAAAAATTCGGAAACAGGTCGGCAAGGGTAAGGTTATTTGCGGGCTTTCAGGCGGTGTAGATTCATCCGTGACTGCGGTTTTATTGCACGAGGCAATTGGCGATCAATTAACCTGTATTTATGTCGACACCGGCATGATGCGTGCAGGGGAAAGTGACCAAGTCGTCTCATTGTTCCGTAATCATTACAACATTCCACTTATCCATGAGGATGCAGGAAAACGCTTTCTTGGACTTCTACAGGGTGTATCAGACCCCGAAATGAAACGTAAAATTATTGGCGCGACCTTCATTGATGTGTTCGAGGAAATCGCCCTGCGTATTGGCGAGGTTGATTTCTTGGCACAAGGTACACTTTATCCAGATGTGATTGAATCCGTGTCCTTTACAGGTGGGCCATCGGTCACAATCAAATCACATCATAATGTCGGTGGACTTGCCTGAACGCATGGACTTACAACTCGTTGAGCCTTGCGTGAATTATTTAAAGACGAGGTACGCATCTTGGGTAAAGAACTTGGTATGCCCGAGGACTTTATCAAACGCCACCCCTTCCCCGGGCCTGGACTTGCCATTCGCCTACCCGGTGAAATCACTGGTGAAAAACTTGAGATTTTAAGAAAGGCCGACACGGTCTATCTTGAAGAGATTAAAAACGCAGGTCTTTATGATGCAATATGGCAGGCCTTTGCCGTGCTTCTACCTGTGAAAACCGTCGGTGTGATGGGTGACGACAGAACTTATGATTTTGTCTGCGCGCTACGCGCTGTCACTTCAACCGATGGAATGACTGCGGATTACTACCATTTCGACCACGAATTTTTGAGCCGTGTGTCCACCCGCATTATCAATGAAGTACGTGGTATCAACAGAGTGGTTTACGACATCACATCCAAACCACCCGGCACCATCGAGTGGGAGTGATGTGATTATTAAGTTTTTCAGGACAGCATTTAGTTATTGGGTAATAGCTCTAATCTGCGTGCTTTTTTCATTTATTTCGACCTCTTTTTACAAGGTACAAATACAGGAGAGGATTTTTGCGTTTATACGGTTGAAGGACGTGAAGGAACATACGTTCGCAATGGGAATGGATACGAAGTATGATTCACAAAACATGTGGACATAAAAACGAACTTACATCAAACGTGGCGCACCTTAAATGGAAGAGTATTTTGTTATCAAATCAAATATAGAATCATGGAAAAATATTGCGTACTTAGAAAAGAGTCCCTTTTTACTTTGGGTACTGCTTACCTACGGTTCTTTTACACTTTTGTTTGCCCATTTATGGAAGCTACGATTTGCATCAAACGAAAATATCTTAAACTTCGCGCATGCCTATACTCTTACGATGCTGGCTTTATCAAGCTTCAACTGCCTTTGATCACTCACGTGCCATGTTTTATTAATCGCTATAGTTCAAAAAACCTTAAATAGCTACTCTTCAACATCATTGAGGATTTCGAGGGCGGAGTGGTAATCATCCTCATGCACCATAATACGGACACCGCCAAGGGCAATCCCGACAAGGGCATCTTGTGCCATGTGTTCTCGCGAATGTGGGAAAGCCTCTATACCGCTCGCCCTTAACTTCGTGGTGATAATGTCGGCTTCAAACACTGAATATGTCGTGGTCAGGAGTTTCATAGATACATATATAGGGCAGAGATTGTAAATTACAGTTCTTGAGTTAAACTATCTCTCATAATGAGAGTATCCATATGTCATCTTTAAAGAAAAACGTACAGATTGAAATATTGAGAGGGGAATCTAACTCTTGAAATACCGTCCTGAAATAGATGGGTTAAGAGCCATTGCCGTTCTTCCTGTTATCCTGTTCCACGCAGGATTTTCCCTATTTAGCGGGGGGTTTGTTGGTGTCGACGTCTTTTTCGTCATCAGTGGATTTTTAATTACCAGTATTATTCTCAAAGAGATGCATCTAGGTAAATTTAGCATTATCCATTTTTACGAGCGCAGAGCCAGACGCATATTCCCCGCTCTCTTTCTTGTTATTTTTTCCTGCATTCCATTTGCCTATTTTATCCTCCTTGCCCGATGCTGCGGAAGACTTCTCGAAAAGTATAATTTCTGCCTCTACCTTTTGGTCTAATATCTTCTTTTGGACACAGGCAGGATACTTTGACACTCAGCCGAACTAAAGCCTCTGCTTCATACATGGAGTCTAGCAGTTGAAGAACAATACTATATATTTTTTCCTGTACTTTTCCTGCTTTTTTGGCGCTGGGGGTTACACACCATTATTGGAATTTTAATTCTCACATTTTTACTTTAGTATATCACTTGCACAATGGGGGGCTTATAATGCGCCAAGTCCCACCTTCTATCTTCTACCTACGAGAGGATGGGAACTTCTTATTGGTGCTTTTGTTGCAATTTATTTATATAAAACACCCATAAGAAAAGATAATCCTTTCCAACAAGTTGGTAGTATATTCGGATTGGCATTTATTCTTTTTGCAATTTTTAATTTTGATAAAGAAACGCCCTTTCCAAGTTTATATGCACTTGTTCCTACAATTGGTACGGCTCTTATTATAATTTATGCCAACAGTGGAACATTCGTTTATCATCTTCTTAGTATACGAATAATTGTCATGATCGGTTTACTTTCATACAGCGCGTACCTATGGCATCAGCCTATTCTCGCTTTCGCCCGCCACACTATAGATGAAGACCTCACACCTACTTTAATGTTTGCACTATCCATAGCTGTTTTCCCTATATCCTATCTTAGCTGGAAATACGTAGAAAACCCATTTCGTGACAAATCAAAGTTTAGCAGAAGCGCTATTTTTAAGCTCAGTATAATTGCAGTCTTATTTACTTGTGGCCTTGGCTTCGTTGGCACATTAACAAAAGGTAATTTATGGCGCTACTCTGACGATGATATGCGGATTTTTCAATCACGTAAAAATTATGGCGAACTAGTATGGTTTATTAAAAACCAACACGAGGGAAAGCCATTTGTTGAAAATTCTGGAAAAAAAATCCTAATAGTGGGTGATAGTAACTCTGGTGATCTTATAAATATTCTTAGTGAAATTCCTACGGATGAACCGCTCCAATTCAGCAGTGTCCGTGTCAATAATATTTGCGGTAACCTCTATATTGAACGCTCTCTTTTGAGCACAATATCCCCCCAGCTTCACAAAAAGTCTGTCGTGAGGCCGACAAGCTTTACTGATAAAACTGAAGACCTGATGGAGGACGCTGATATAGTTTTTATTGCATTTGGTTGGCACGAATGGGAAATTGATTTCATACCTCAGAGTCTCAAAAATCTTGTAGATGAATACGGAGACAAGTTTATCGTTTTCGGCACAAAGCGTATGATCTATTCACAACAGGATATTCTTAATATGCCCACACCAAAAAGATACGATATGCGCATACTACCAAAGCCAGAAACTCTAATAATAAATAAAAAAATCGAAAACAGCATAAGCGTGCCTTTTATTGACCCTTTAGAAATGTTTTGTAACGATAAAACATGTGCTCTATTTGATGAAAATAAAGACATGATGACATTTGATGGTTTTCACCTTACACCTGCTGGTGTTAGCTATTTTGCAAAGAGGTTTCCGCTTAAATATATAGGCAATCAATAAATATAATAACTAAAATGGTAAGAGGGTTTAAAACCTGTTTTGAGAATTCCTAAAAACTAGATACTCTGTCATTGCGAGCAAAGCGAAGTAATCCAGAAAAATGACTGGATCGCGGCGTCATTTCATTCCTCGCGATGACTTTGAAAAGGCAAATTCTTGAAATAATAATTCAAGTTTTTATCTGCCTTGTCGTTTCCTAATAAACAGCCTTGATGGCCATTTTAAACGCCACTTTCCCTAATACTGAAATAGAATTGCGAAGTTCATAAGAAGCGCTTAAAACACTCGTTTTTGCCCATAAACGTGATAAATTTATAGATGCAAATGGAAGTCCTTTGCGCCTGATGGCCGGTTGTGACCACCACTTCTTTCAAGAGGTATACCATGCCAACAAAGAAAAAGCCTACAAAGCCAGGCAAAAAATAAGTTTCAACCTAAATACCCTCATTGCAAACCCTCGGATCCCGTTCATTCGAGGGTTTCGCTTATTTAAGCCCTTCGCTCCAAATAGTTTACATAATATTAACAGTGTTAGTGAGTTCGTGCGTTTTCTTTTCAAATCCGTGAAATGCTTTACACCTTGTTAACCTTTAAATTTCTCTATGTTTCGCTATAGACAAGGTTGATGGCTTCTCACATAGTAGATGACATGACCGCTGAAAAGAAAT
The DNA here is from genome assembly GCA_963740205.1 of uncultured Alphaproteobacteria bacterium. Taxonomy (GTDB): domain Bacteria; phylum Pseudomonadota; class Alphaproteobacteria; order Micavibrionales; family Micavibrionaceae; genus UBA2137. The sequence continues at coordinate 371,216 of CAVUDD010000005.1, read as the reverse complement.
CTTCTCTACCTTGTGAAGCCTATGAACGTCTAATGCGTCGCCACAGAAACGTCGGGCGTTTGGCAGCCATTGCTGAAATTATCTCGCGGGATTTCCTGACTGCTATGCCCGAGGGTGCCTATAGCAACCGCATTGATCAAATTTCTTACCTCCAGCGCCGCATCCATGATGATATTGTTTGTTGCGATGCCGAGCGTGAGCTGGATGAAGCACAAGAACATCTTGATGCTCATCCTAAATATTGGGATGAATGGAATACTGCCAACCTCAAAGGTATGGTCAATAATTATAAAAAACACGCCATTATGGATCATGAGTTGATGGAGAAATCAGCTCTTATCGCTAATGAGGGGCGTCGTCTACACCGTGGTATCTTGATTGATGGTGACTGGGCAACGGCCGAAAAACATTTACAAAAAGTCGTGGATCACACAAGGCGCGTCGCCGAGCGCAAAGCAAAAATGCGTAATAGCTCAACACTTTTTGAGGCATTAGTCCAAGATCACTCCCCTGGCTTTGATCTGCCAACTGTTTGGAAATGGTTTAACAAGCTTGATGTTGAGCTTACCAAAATGATGCCTAAAATTATTGACCGGCAAAAACAGCGCGATGAAATCATTCCCTTGAGCGGACCATTTGGAACAGAAGCACAAATGCTTCTTAACCGAGCACTTATTGGTCTGTTTGGGTTTGATTTTAATAGAGGCGCTCTGTATGAAACAGGACATTCGCCTGTTGAAGGTGGAACACCTGATGATGCTCGTCTTGTTATCAAGAACGTGGATACAAAGAACTTTTTAGAACTCTATGAAATCCGCCCTACATGAAGGCGGGCACGGTATTTATCTGCAAGGATTACCCGCTACTGGTGAATGGGCCTATCAACCTGTTGCACTCGATATGGGCACCACAGTCCATGAAAGTCAGGCGCTATTTATTGAAATGCTGATTGGACGTACGTCGGAGTTCTTTACGTTTCTTGCACCGCGCCTTGAGGGTCTATTCCATACTATTGGTGACCCATCGCTTACCGCGGAAAACCTGCACCGTATTAAAACAGAGGTCAAACCCTCCCTAAACCGTAAACAAGCCGATGAAGTCACTTACTTCTTCCATATTTTCCTACGCTTTCAAATTGAGTGTGATTTGATAGAAGGTAAAATCGAGGTCAAAGATATCCCCGCCTACTGGACAGAATGGATGCATGAAAAATTGGGAGTTATGCCACAAAACCATACCCAAGGTGTCTTGCAAGATGTGCATTGGTTTGTTGGCAAATTTGGATATTTTCAATCCTATTCCTTGGGGCATATTATTGCCGCCCAAATCTTTGAAAAGATGAAAGACGATATTCCCAAAATCTATGGCTCGATAGAGAATGGGCACTTCGAGGATATTACACATTGGCTTCATACACGCATTCATAAAATGGGAAGCCTCTATACGCCTGCTGATCTCATAAAGAAAGCGACAGGACATAAACTATCGCCCGACTTTTTGATTTCCCATCTTGAAAACAGATATCTTTCAAATAATTGAGCGCGCGATGAACAAAACTAAATCAGAATTTACAATAGAAGGTTTCCCCTCTTATAAGTACACCCTGATTAAGACACCAAGACTGACTATACGTGCGCCCAGAAAAACGGACTGGAAAGAGTGGATTGAAGTTCGCACCAACAACAAAAGCCACCTGACACCGTTCGAGCCAAAATGGAATACAGGCTGGGATGAACGTAAATATTTTACTCGTAAACTCAACCGTCAGGAACATGAATGGAAAGAAGATAATGCATATGCCTTTCTTCTTTTCGAACGCCCTTCAGGTGAGCTTATTGGGGGTATCAATATTAACAGTGTATGCAGAGGTGCTGCGCAATATGGCTGGCTTGGCTATTGGATAGATGCGGAAAGACAAGGGCAATCTCTTATGCATGAAGGACTGGACGCCATAATCCGTTTTGGCTTTTCTGTTTTAAAATTACAAAGAATGAACGCAGCAACTCTACCCAATAACACTAGAAGCCGTAAATTACTTGAGCGTCTTGGCTTTGAAGAAGAGGGCCTCGCCAAAGCTTATGTCGAAATTGAAGGCCTCCGCCAAGATCATATTTTATATGGGCTGAATAAATCTAATTGAAATTAGATAGCGTAGAGGAAGTGTCATAAGTAAGACTTAGGCGTTTCCAGCATGGGTGGTTAGAAAACTAGGCTCGACACCTAATGTCTGAACAGCTTTTTCCCACAGCTTAGCTGTGTTGGTATCAAAAATAAGTGTATTATCTGCATCAGCAACCAGCCACGCATTTTCCTTTAATTCTTCCTCCAACTGTCCCTCGCTCCAACCAGCATAACCTAGCATAAAAATCATGCTTTTAGGGCCCGCGCCTTCCGCAATAGATTTCAGACAATCCAGCGTAGCGGTCACAGAAAAATTATCATTAATAGGCACGGTGTCTTTAAGCTTGTAGTCAGAGCCATGAAGTAAAAATCCACGTGCTGTTTCGACTGGTCCACCAAGCATAACAGGCAATTTAATGGCATTGTCTTTATTCGTTTCAATACCCAGTTGTTCAAGAAGATTAGAAAATCCAAAATCCGGCATCTTCTGGTTTAAAACCAAGCCCATCGCACCATTTTCATCATGGGCGCAAATAAAGATAACAGCGCGCTCGAAACGTGGATCACCCATTTGAGGTGTCGCCAAAAGAAGCTTGCCAACTAAAAAATTAGAGTTGTATGATCCCATCTGCAAAAATTAGCATACGCGATTTGAAATAGCCAAATATTTAAGATGTTTTGTGGGAATCAATGGCCTCACGCAAGGACTCAAAAAACGTGCCTGCACGTGAAATATTTAAAGATTCAATGCCATTCCGTGATAACTCTCGCAAATCTCTGACAAATCTTTCAAGTGTCTGCCGATCCTTCGTATCAAGTATGACCGCATGCGCACCGTCTTCCAGTTTGGTTTTGGCACCATCCGAGTAATTGGGAGCCTCAATTTTACTCGCAGTTGATTGATAAGCATTTGCAGCTTGAGAAGGAGGTGTTTTAGAAAATGTATCATCTTCTGAAAAATTTTGAGGAGCGCTTGGAGCCTCAGGATCAGTAATATTTCCAGCCATCGAGCTAAAAGATTGCTCCTGCGCGGTTGCCGTATTTTCTTTGAGCATATCGTTTAAAAAGGAAACTAGAGAATCTACGCTTACTTGTGTGTCATCAGCAACAGAATCCGCAAACGAGGCACGTTTATTTCCGTCTTCCTTTTTTCTCTGCTCAAGAGTTGTTTCTTCACGACGAATGGCTTGGCGCGTATCCGTAGTTTCGGTACGACGTAACAAGGATTTAAAAAAGGGACTAATTCTGTACAGCATTTTCTTGTTCTTTGCTTACAAGGCTTCTTCTCACTCGGCTATACCAACCTGCCTTCCAAGACCATACACTTTCGAGCTCGCTATTATAAAGAGATATTCCTCCTATTTTAGCCAACAACGGACGAAACTTTAAATTGTTATCTTTTAATTGCTCTTTCGTACTTACCTTATAAGCAACAGTATTAAGTATAAGAAAGATTTTTCCATCATCGGGGATTTTTTCTTTTATTTGTTCAACCTCAAATACTTCTATTGGAATATCTGCGAGAACGTCGCTATTTTCGGCGATAAGGGCATAGTCTTCACCTGCATATGTATAAGGAAAGTAAGAGTTCTTCTTGTTCGGGAAAGTAATAGAAAGTTTAGGTTGTTCGCCTTCTTTGACACTGACATCGACAAGAGTACGTATATTTATAGGGCTGATTGTATGGTCATATTCTGCAAAAGCTCTTTGAAGTCTTTGTGTTTCTTCCTCTAAAACCCTTGCTTTGCTCTCTTCCAGCGCAGTACCATATTCTTGAGTGTGAGACGCCCATTTTCCAAAATCCGGAATCTCGCGCGCCAGCTTATAATAAGTTATTCCAACATCGAGTGGCGAGGATGCCTCTTCAATAAATTGGGCACGAGCATCGCTATTGGCAAAGACTATTAAAAAAGAAATGATAAGAAATATTTTAGAAAAAATACGCATTTAAACTCTTCTATATGTTATCGTTTAATCCTGCTTCTTATAAGGTATATCTTAACACTATCGCAAGTAAATCACATAGATGACACATAAAGACGATGAAAATTTATGGGATTTAGTAACACAGGATGTAAAACCTCTTCACCCCTCCAAAAAAAATGCGTCAAAGAAAGAAGAAACCCCTAAAGCCAATACTTCAAAAACTACACTTAAAGAGTCATTAAAAACAAAAGACCCAATCCCAAGAACTACTGCTATTATCGAAAAGAGCAGGGAGATTGATAAAAACACCAAAGACAAATTGATTAAAGGAAAACTCAAAATCGAAGGCCGTATTGATTTGCACGGAATGAGACAGGAGGAGGCCTATAGATCCTTAAGTGGTTTTATCGAGAGTTCCTATAATTCTGGCAGGCGCATGGTTTTAGTTATCACAGGTAAAGGCGCACAATCCGTTAATCCTGAACATTGGATGGAAGATGCGCGCGGAGTTTTAAAGCGTAAATTCCCCACTTGGATGCAACAAATACCGTTCAAGGATATCGTGTTGCAATACCATCATGCTCGTCCCAGAGACGGTGGCGATGGAGCATTCTACGTATACTTGCGCAAAAATAAATAATCATTACTTTTCATAAAAATGTTGATTTTCTCAAATTTCGGGCGTAATACCGTCATATGACAAAAAAACGCATCATTATAGGAATGGATGGCACTTGGCAAAGAGATGACCAAGTAACGCCTACCAATGTAAAAAGAATACTTGATTGTATCCCGCCTGAAGGGCCAGACAGAATCCAGCAAACGATAGCTCATTTTGATGGTGTGGGTGCAACTGGCAGTATCCTTGAGCGCGCATGGAATGGGGCCACTGGAGCGGATCTACCAAAGAAAATTCAAGAAGCCTACGAAAATATAACTCAGAACTACCATACGGGCGATGATGTCACACTACTTGGATTTAGTCGCGGATCTTACACTGCGCGCTCTCTTAACGGGATGATTTATAAATGTGGGATTCTGGATTGGGATAAAATAGCCTTTAGAGACAAGGTTAATCCTGACGACCCTCGCATACGCGAAAAGTATATCAGCCGCGCTTATGCATTTTACAAAAGTGATGTGCGACCCTCCAGCCCAGAAGGAAAGGCTTTCCGTGCGGAAAACTCTCTTGCAAGCCGCCCCAAAATTGACCTTGCATGCTTTGATACTGTGGGATCGCTTGGTATCCCATTGAGAATTCCTGTTATTTCGCATCTAATTAATATGCGTCATCAATTCCACGACACAACGCTTAATAAAAATACGCGCACCGCATCACATGCGATTGCAATAGATGAGCATAGACGCGCCTTTGATGTGACACATATGGTTGAGGACAAAGAACATAATGCAACGCGCCTATCCGAAGAATGGTTTGTCGCAGACCATGCTGGAATTGGTGGTGGTTGTCCTATAACGCAAGATTTTGCCGACCAAGCAGCCCTTTGGATAATTGAAAAACTGCGTCAAAAAACAAATCTTCATATAGAAGAAGACTGGGTAAAAGATTCTTTTTCACACAACTCACATCTATCTCTTGCTCCCGATGCATTCACAAATAAAGGTGGATTTTTTAGCAAGGTTACTTTGGCTTTAACCGGCAGAAACCTGCGCCCAATAGGTGATTACACTTATGTAAGTGATGGCGCCTGGGACTACGTTGATGCTCAACCTCATTACAACCCTCAAAATCTAAAAACCTGGCCAGAATTTCTAAGAAAACCTCAAGAAACTATTGCGGTTGCAATTTAACCTTGCCTGTTGTCAGGTTTGACATGAGCCTGTAAAAACAAAGCATGACAAGATTAAAACTCACAAATTCTCTAACACGACAAAAAGAAGACTTTATCCCTCTCGATGAAAGTAATGTGCGTCTTTATGCCTGTGGGCCTACTGTTTACGACTATGCCCATCTTGGAAATGCTCGCATGGCAGTTGTGTTTGACCTGCTCACCAGAGTACTACAAACGCTTTATCCAAAGGTAACTTACGCCTCTAACATTACAGATATCGAGGATAAAATCATAACGCGCGCTCGCCAAAGCGGTGAGTCAATCGACACAATCACAAAGCGATATACCAAGATTTACAATGAGGATATGGGGGCTTTGGGAAATATGCCTCCTACAATCCAGCCCCTAGCAACTGAGCACATACCAGAAATGATTGCCCAGATTGATGCACTTATTCAAAATGGCCATGCCTATGAGGCAGATGGTCACGTTCTATTTAATGTCCCCTCTTTTGAAAAATACGGCGGGCTCTCAGGGCGTAGCCGTGATGAACAGGTCGCGGGCGCGCGTGTCGAGGTTGCTACTTATAAAAAAGACCCTGCAGACTTTGTATTGTGGAAACCAAGCACTGGTGATGAACCGGGTTGGAATTCACCCTATGGATTTGGACGTCCAGGTTGGCATATAGAATGCTCGGTGATGGCAGAAAAACACCTCTCGCTTCCCTTTGATATTCATGGCGGTGGCGCAGATTTAAAATTCCCACACCATGAAAATGAAATTGCACAGTCTTGCTGTGCTCACGGAAATCAGAATGACTTAAGTGCCTTTGCAAAGGTTTGGGTTCATAATGGATTTCTTACAGTCGATGGCGAAAAGATGTCAAAATCTCTTGGCAATTTTACATTGACCCATGATTTGTTAAAACAGGGAATACACGGTGATGTTATTCGTATGGCTCTATTATCTGCGCATTACAGAAAGCCTCTGGATTGGAACGACAACCTCCTGCATCAGGCAGGAAAAACAGTCACCCTGATTTATAAAACTTTGTCTGACCTAAAGAATATTCCGCAAAGGGATTTAAGTGACGAAGAAAAAAGTGAGACTCTCTCGCCTCTCTATGATGACCTTAATTCACCACTTCTCATTTCAAGCTTTCACCAGCTTGTCAAAGATTTTGCCAATGCTGATGACTCTCAAAAATCTTTATTAAAGGGCAAAATAAATTTGCTTGTAGAAACGCTGGGATTTTTTGAAAAAGATGCAAAAGCCTTCTTAAATTTTGGACGCAGTGAAATTGACAGTGACAAGGTCGAAGAGCTTATTACCAAACGAAATGAGGCAAAAGCGAATAAAGATTACGCCACCGCGGATTCTCTGCGTGATGAATTGCTGGGGATGGGTATTGAAATTAAAGATACAGCTAACGGCACCAAATGGTCGCAGGCAAACTAGCCCTTATTCCAAAGCTTGGTAAATTCTTTTTCCATGGCCTTCATGATGGAGCATTTGATTGTTGGAACCTTATGGGCAGCAAAAACGCATAGGGTTTCACGTCCGGTTCCTATTTCAATACCACTGAATATACCTATACCCAATAACGGTTGTTCAATAGCCTCACCCTTTTGAAGCGCCAATTCTTTCTTCTCAAATTTTTCACGAAGAGCCTCTTTCAGGTCTTCTTTTGGTTTGGGTTTTCCGTCCTTTAACCATTCAAAAGAAACAATAGAACCACCCCAAAGATAGAGGAGTTTATCCGTTTCTAAATCAACGGTAATAAACTTCTCTGGTTGCTGTTCAACCGTTACAGACGGCTTCCATTTCAAAGTCTGGACATTCATAAAAGACACTGTATAAAGATTACAAGAATATGTCACCCAAAAATGGCGAGCAAAAGCATGAAACCTGACTATAACAAACCTGAGGAAATTACTTTGCCCGCTGGCACAGATGAGGTCGCATGTGACGGTGGTCTTGGACCACTTGGCCATCCTGTTGTTTACTATTCATTTGATGGCAAGGACACTATTGATTGCGGGTATTGCGACCGAGCCTTTACGCGTGCCAAAAAGTAAAATCCCGCAGTTCATCCAAACTTGCATTTCCTCCGTATAATTCTATATAATCAGTACTGAATGACGCTCATGGTGAGGTCATTTGTTAATATTAGCTTGCTCAACAGAGGAGTTATAAACATGACTACTAGACTATCTTTATTTGAAAGCCCACTATTTCTGGGTTTCGACCACTTTGAACAAACCTTTGACCGCTTAAAAAAGTCAGCGGGCGAGGCTTACCCTCCTTACAACATCGAACAAGTAAGTGAAGATGATCTTCGTATCACTTTGGCTGTTGCCGGATTTACCATGGATAATCTTGAGGTTGAGGTTGAGAACAACCAGCTGACTATTCGTGGAAAACAAGATGACGATTCATCTCGCACATATATCCATCGCGGTATTGCAGCACGTCAATTTCAACGTAGCTTTGTGCTTGCAGATGGTATTGAGGTAAAAGACGCTTCTCTAAATAACGGACTTCTTCATATTGATATGGAGCGCGTTATTCCACAATCATCTGCAAAGAAAATTTCAATTAAAAACCTCGAAGGCAAATCCAATGGGAAGCTCAAAGCTATAGATGTTGATGAAACTTCTACATCCCCCAAGCGTAAGTAAGGAAAGGTATTTTGATATGAATGACAAACCACAAACAGTCATAGACTTTCTAAGGCTCTTGAGCCCCAGAGACTTTAAAGCAATGGGAATTGACCAGATGGCCTATATCAAACAGGTTAAAGTAGGTGGACAAGATGCCTATGCGGTTCATGCAGCAGATGGCACAACCCTTACTATTAACGATACACGAGAAATGGCGCTTGGCAGCCTCTTTCACAACGAACTACGCGCAGTAAGTATTCATTAAATTCTTAATAAATTTAGAACCCGAGAATTATTTCTCGGGTTTTTCTGTGTTTGGACATCCGATTTGACACTTTTCATACCGCGCCTCACATGCTATTCCTCTTTGATTATATAATTTTGAGAGATCTGTTTTAAGTGAACGCACGTAATATAAATATTCCCGACATCTGCCAAACAGTAGGACATTCAGTTTTATCTATGCTGGGATCTTTAGGACGTCTATTTATTTTCATTGGCGCAGTAATCAAACATATATTTACACCTCCATTTTTCCCTAAAAACCTTATTCATCAATTTATGTCTATCGGGTATTACTCTTTACCCGTTGTAGGACTTACGACATTTTTTACAGGTATGGTTCTTGCGCTACAATCCTATACAGGATTTACCCGCTTTAACGCTGAAGGCGCGATTGCAGCGGTTGTAACACTTTCCATCACACGAGAGCTAGCACCTGTTCTTGCAGGGCTTATGGTTGCTGGGCGTGTAGGCGCCTCTATTGCTGCCGAGATTGGCACGATGAAAGTCACCGAACAAATTGACGCGCTTCGCACACTATCCGTCAATCCTTTCAAGTATCTTATAGCCCCAAGAATTATTGCGGGAACTTTAATGTTACCTATCCTTGTCCTTATCGGTGATTTGATTGGAATTCTTGGTGGATATGTTGTTGCAGTATATGTTCTTGATTTTTCAGCCGCTAACTATCTAAGTCAAAGCTGGGACGTCCTTGAAAATATGGACGTTACCTCCGGTCTTTTAAAGGCCGCTGTTTTTGGATTTTTAGTTACATTGATGGGCTGCTATCACGGCTTCCATTCTGGGCGTGGCGCACAAGGCGTTGGTAAAGCAACTACGAATGCAGTTGTTTCATCTTCCATTCTTATTCTTGTTTTTAACTATATTCTTACACAGGTGTTTTTCTCATGATTAAGGCAACACCTAAAATTTCAATGCGTGATGTTAAAAAATCGTTTGCTAACAAACACGTCTTAAAGGGTGTTGATCTTGAAGTTGCCAAGGGAGAATCTCTTGTTGTTATCGGTGGCTCCGGATCGGGTAAATCAGTTACGCTAAAATGTATTTTGGATATTATTAAACCTGATAGCGGTCTTATAGAAGTCGACGGCAAGGACGTCTCAAAAATGTCCAGCGAAGAGCATGACTTTATGATGGGAAAATTCGGTATGTTATTTCAAGGAGGGGCTCTTTTTGATTCTATGCCTGTTTGGGAAAATGTGGCCTTTGGTCTTATATATGGTGGCCGTATGCATCGCGATGAAGCTCGTGAAATTGCCTTACAAAAAATTGGGGCAGTTGGTATGGGCCCTGCTGTTGCAGATCTATTCCCCGCCGAACTCTCTGGTGGAATGCAAAAGCGTATAGGTCTGGCTCGCGCCATTGCATCCAATCCTGAAATTATATTTTTTGACGAGCCCACCACTGGACTTGACCCCATTATGGCCGATGTCATTAATGATCTTATCAAAAAATGTGTGAAAGATTTGGGGGCAACCGCTCTTTCGATCACGCATGACATGTCCTCTGTTCGTAAAATCGCTGACAAGGTCGCAATGATATACGAAGGTAAAATTATCTGGTCAGGGCCTGTCTCTAAACTGGACAAGTCAGGCAATGAGTACGTTGACCAATTTATCAATGGTCGTGCCGATGGTCCCATCGCCAAACACGCCGAACATATTTCCTAAGATTCCACTATTTATCATTGACAGTTTGTGTAAACTTGATAAGTAAGCGCAAGCGTAATTCCTCGCGAATTTTTGACTTCTAAAAAAGACTAAATATGACCACCAAAAAGACCATTCTAAGTACATGGCCAATTTTTGCTGGAATCCTTTTACTCGTTCTGGGTAACGGATTACAGGCGACCCTTATTGGTGTGCGCGGGGCATTAATTGGATTAGACACGGCGACATTATCCGCTGTTCTTGCCGCGTATTATATTGGCTACATCAGTGGGTGTATCATTACACCAAAGCTTGTGAAAAACGTCGGTCATGTTCGTGTATATGCAGCGTTTGCCTCATGTGCCTCAGCAGTTGCACTTATCTACACATTATCTGACTCCCCCATCGCTTGGGCAATATTAAGAGGGTTTAATGGTTTTAGTTTTGCCGCAATATTTATTATTTCAGAAAGCTGGCTAAACGCAGCCTCTACTAAGAAAAACAGGGGGCAGGTTCTCAGTATTTATATGTTGACTGTGTTCATCGCGCTTACTGGGGCGCAACTTCTTTTGAATGTGGCCGACCCGAAAGGATTTCAACTCTTCGTATTGAACTCGGTTGTTCTGTCTCTGGCCATTATTCCTCTATCTTTAAGTAAACGGCCCCAACCCAGATATGAAGCACCCAAAAGCGTATCAATTCCCCAGCTAATCAGAATAGCGCCTTTGGGCATTGTTGGGTGTTTTCTTGCTGGTATGACATCAACAGCTTTTCTTGTAATTGCCCCTGTCTATGGTGTTAACGAGGGAATGACCCCAAAAGAAATTTCTTTCTTCATGGCAATGCTGGTTATCTCGGGGATGATATTACAGTACCCAGCTGGATGGCTATCCGACAAAATAGATAGACGTAAGATGCTCGTGCTAATTTTATCTCTCATTTGTATTGCTGGTGTATGCGCGGGCTTATTAAAAATGAATGACGTCATATTTTTTGATTTTATTGCTATTGCGATAATGAGTGGTCTAATGATGACCATTTACAGCACATCAGCCACCCATGTAAATGATCGCTTAAGCGAAGAAGAAATTGTGAATGCCAGCGCAAGCATTGTTCTTATCAATGGCGCAGGTGCACTTATTGGACCACTTATAATAGGTACTACTATTTCAATATTTGGGCAGATGGCATTTTTCTTCATGCCGCCACTTTTTTGCTTTATTACAATTATATTTGCGATTTTCAGAATTGGACTTACAGATCCTGTCGCGCCTGAAGATAGGGGTGACTATATCGCTATGCCAGATAAGCCCTCGTATATTACAGCACAGATGGCCGCCAAGGTTTCTCAAGAGAATCATCCGAAAACAGAAAAATAAACATATTACTTCTGGTTGGTGACCTGAAAAGGTAAATCCTCTTCGGATAATGGCGTATATTGATTATAAACATCGGCTGTAAATCGAAAATCCCACCATTCATTTGGAAGCGGCAAAATAACCTTCCCCGTCAAAATTGCAGATTCATGCATGATACGCTCAAGGTACTTTCTGTTCTTCAATGCCTCTTTTGGCAAATCTTCATAATCTCGTGCCGCAGGGTTAGGCGCGCCCTTGGGCGGTAACGCATCAAACGGTGTTCCAAAATCAAGTTCATTGCCATTTTCATCTTCTATTGTGAGGTCAATCGCCATTCCGCGGGGGTGGCCTCCCAATCCAGGGGGAGAGAGCAATCTTGGAGCTACTAACCAATGCGGATTGGCTTTGACTATATCTGTTTCAAGCATCTTTTTCTGCGCATTTACAGGACGTAAACCGTCCTTAAGAACCAATTTACGCCCTATCGTTCTTGCAAACTCTGATGCCTTGAGGACAATTTCAGCCATATCCTTATGAAGCCACATCTTTGCCTTTTCACAATATATTGCTTCTTTAAATAAATTTTCTGGGTGTTGTGCATCTGCATAAACAAGGTCAATTCTCAAGGCGTGAGATTCTTGATATTCATCCATGCAAATCAAATCAGAAGGTGGTATGATTTTAGTCATAAACTAACTGTAGTAATTTTTCCGTGATAACACTATATCAAATAGTATGAAATTTATTGGAACATTCTTTTTATGGGTTGCCTCTCTCGGCTTAATTGCGGCAATCGCCGGTGTCTTGGCTATAATCGGCATATTCAGTTACTACTCCCATGATTTACCTGATTATTCCACACTAAAGGATTATGAGCCTCCAGTTGTGACACGTGTCCATGCGGGGGATGGAAGATTGCTTGCAGAGTTTGCACAGGAAAATCGCATCTTTATTCCTAGCGATGAAATACCAGATCTTGTAAAGAACGCATTTCTTGCCGCAGAAGATAAGAATTTCTATACACATAAAGGCGTTGATCCGATGGCAATTGCTCGCGCCATGATGTCCAACCTTAAAAATTATGGAACAGGCAGACGCCCCATTGGAGCCTCTACAATCACGCAACAGGTTGCAAAGAACTTCCTGTTAAGTGATGAAGTTTCCTACAAAAGAAAAATCAAAGAAGCTATTGTTGCCTATCGCATGGATAAGGCGATGGATAAGGACAGAATTTTAGAACTCTATCTCAATGAAATCTTTCTGGGAAAACGCTCGTATGGCGTTGCATCCGCGGCGCTTAATTACTTTAATAAATCCCTTGATGATTTAAACATCGAAGAGGTTGCCTATCTTGCAGCCCTGCCTAAGGCACCAAATAATTATCAGCCAGTAAAAAACTATGATGCAGCGATAGGGCGTCGAAATTGGGTTATAGATAATATGGTTGATTCAGATTTCATAACCAAAGGCGAAGCTGAAATTGCAAAGCTTAAACCTCTTGAGGTTATTCCGCGCGATGAAAACCGAATTGTCGAAGCAGCTTATTTTGCAGAAGAAGTCCGCCGTGAAATGATTGAGCATTACGGTAAAGATAGTATCTACAAAGAAGGGCTTTCCATTCGAACAACTATTGATCCAAATTATCAAAATATTGCTGTGACGGCACTACGTGATGGTCTCACAAATTATGATCGTCGCCATGGTTGGAGAGGGCCTATTAAAGCAGGGCTGAGCACTACGGACTCCCAGGCAAAACTAGCTGAAATAGTTAAGCCCGAGGGCTTTCTAAAAGAATGGTCTCTTGCAATGGTTGTAGGGTCTGGTGGATCAATAGCTCTGGAAAATGGTCAGAAGGGTACTATCCGTGATGAGGATATAAAATGGTCGAGCAGCAAACCTCTCAAGGCAGGTGATGTTGTCATGGTTGAACAGAGAAAAGATAAAACTTTCGCACTCAAACAAATCCCCAAAATTCAAGGCGCCATTATTGTTATCGATCCACACACAGGGCGTGTTCTTGCCATGCAGGGTGGTTGGAAATTTGACAACAGCCAGTACAACCGAACAACGCAAGCCAAACGTCAACCTGGCTCTGCTTTCAAACCTTTCATTTATCTGACCGCTCTTCAGGAAGGATTTACACCCTCAACACTCGTGCTTGATGCACCTTTCGAATATGAGGACAGACCCGGACATTTCTGGAGACCCAAAAACTACTCCGATAAATTCTATGGTCCAACACCCATTCGCGTTGGTGTTGAAAAATCACGTAACCTTATGACCGTACGACTTGCCCATCACATAGGTATGGATAAAATCGTCAATACGGCAGAAGAGTTTGGAGTATACAATGACCTCCAACCCCATCTTGCTAATTCATTAGGCGCTGCTGAGACAACACTAATCGATATTACCAATGGCTATGCCATGCTGGTGAATGGTGGACGCAAAATTGTTCCCACTCTCATTGATAGAATTCAAAACCGCTACGGCGAGACAGTCTATCAATATGATGATCGAAAATGTACAAATTGCGGGCCAAAAGTTAGGTGGGACAATCAATCCGTTCCTAATATTCCCGATAACCGTGCGCAAGTTGGTGACCCAAAAACCATATATCAGATTGTTTCCATACTTGAGGGTGTTGCTGAGCGTGGCACAGCAGTAAGGCTTAAAGAGCTTAATCGCCCTCTGGGGGGTAAAACAGGAACGACAAATGAATCGAAAGATGCTTGGTTTATAGGATTCTCACCCGATATGGTTGTTGGGGTTTATATGGGTATGGATAACCCAAAACCCTTGGGTAAAAAGGAAACAGGTTCTTCTGTCGCCCTACCTGTATTCAAGGATTTTGTAACCGACGCCCTCAAGAGTAAACCCGCCATTCCATTCCGTGTTCCAGAAGGTATAAAACTGGTTCGCGTTAATCCTAATACTGGTCGCAGAGTTTCACCACTAGATGATAGTGGAATATGGGAAGCATTCGTTCCAGGAACAGAGCCAGAAGATCGGGTAATGATAATCGACGATGGTGCTATCTCTGCACAATCCTATGATACGACAGGACAAATTCAACCAGTTTATCCTGACAATCCTTTTGCCGAATATCCAGAGACAAATTACCCCCCTGTTGGCACACCTCCACAAGAGCAATCCCCTACGACCACAGGAACGGGCGGATTATACTAATTCAAATTCTAAACCACTCTTAAGCGGTATCCGTTTTCAACGGTTTCAATGGGGTCATCAGCCTCAAGCCTATTCAACTTTTGACGCAATCTATATACATGCGTCTCTAATGTATGGGTCTCGGCACTATCGGCATATTCCCAAACTTTTTGCAGTAGTGATTTTCTATCCAGAGTTTTGTCTTCTGAATTATATAAAGCCAATAGAAACTGCGCCTCTTTCTCGGTAATCACAACAGAGTTACCTTTTGCATCCTCACAGTTTAGGCTTCTCGCAGAAAACTCAATTCCGCCCGCAAGGTAAATTTTATCAGGTGCGTTTGAGATCAGATTTTGTCCTGATTGCAGGTTCAGCAAACCATCAAGCAACTCACCTATTCTCATAGGAGTTTGAAGAAATATATCTATTTGTTTCGTGACTGGTTTCCTATCCCCGACCAAACATATCTTTGTCTTGCGCGGTAAGGATTCCAGAGAGGAAAGCGAGATACTATGGTCAATGAGCAGGTAATCGGTATCCTCTACATTCTCCAAAAAACTATCTTCTGATTGTGCAAAACCTATATTTATTTTTTCCTCAAACAGGCTTTGATGTTCTTGTAACAGGCATAAGAAAACTTTGTTTTCACTATAAATAACTAACTTTGGCAACATCAGGGCTATTCCTTATCTTGTCGGCAAGATTTGCCTGTTTTTACCTTAAAGTAAAGGGTTTCTGCTGTTTAGAGAACACTTCGCACCTTTAACATATTGAATCGTCTAGTTTTTACTCTGGCATATACCTTGCAACCCTTTCCTATAGCCTAACGTCAAAAATACAGGAAAAACTGGCTAAATGCAGGTAGTTAATACATCAAACGCTCTTTTAGGACAGGCTGGCAATGGCCAAAACCCTAATAAGATTTTCACAATGCGACAAAATGCTAATAGTCGCATGGGAGGATCTGTACCTGTTTGGAGTAGACCAGAATCACCCGCAGAACACGTAAAAGAAAACTTACAGACATCTCTCAATGCGCCCTCAGCATCAAAAATTCCTGCCCATTCACAAGGTTATGCTCCTGTTGAGGAACGCGGATCATCCGATGATGAGTTTGGCTTTGCTGATTTGGTAGATATGGTTAATCCCTTCCAACACATTCCGCTTGTCAATCTTGCCTATCGTGAAATTACTGGCGATGAAATAAAGCCCATTGCAAAAATAATTGGTGGCGCAGTTTTTGGTGGTCCCATCGGCGCAGGTGTTGCAGTCGTTGATACAGCTATTCAGGCTGAAACTGGAAATGATATGGCAGGTCACGCCTTTTCAATGGTAAAGGGCGAAAATCTTACAAATAAAAAGATAGCCCATAGCTATGATAACCCCGAAGTAAAACTGAATGCGGCCATCAATAGTCTGGCTGTAAATGATGGTAACGCAGAACTTGGAAGCGCAATTGCCTTTGCTGATTTAGGCAGTGCGAATTACACCAAAGAAGTTCGTAGACCTGTTGCAGATGGACGCACAGCAGGGTTTACCGTGACACGGGAAGTCGCATTTGGTGGAACACATCATAGCGCAAGCTCACACATGGAGCCTGTAACACAAAGACGCCCACGCCCTATGCCTGATAGATATAATTCCTGATTATTCTGGTCTTTCGCCAAACAAGGCAGAGCCAATTCTTACATATGTAGGCTTTAAAGGGACGGCTTGTTCAAAATCACCACTCATTCCCATTGATAGTTTTTCTAAGCCATGACGCTCTGCCAACTCTCTGAGAAATGCGAAGTGTAATCCCGCTGGCTCATCTATTGGGGGGATACACATCAAACCCGAAATGGACAAACCAAGCCCATCACAGGACCTCAAAAAATCCGCTAGATTTTTTGGTGCTATTCCTGCTTTTTGATCTTCCTCACCTGTATTAACCTGAATAAGACATTCAACAATTTTGCTTTGGGCTACACATTCCTCGGCAATTGCTTTTGCCAATTTCTCACTATCAATTGTTTCAATACAATCAAACAGAGCAACAGCCTGTTTCACTTTGTTAGTTTGTAGGGGCCCAATCAAATGGAGTTTTGTATCTGGATAAGTTTTTAAGAAACCAGCTTCTCCACCCCAACGCTCTACTGCCTCTTGCACACGGTTTTCACCAAACAATCGGTGACCATATTGCAACGCATCTTTAATTCGCTCGGCTGGCTGTTTTTTGGAAACAGCAACAAGCTGAACATGCGAACAATCAGTTTCCCAATGCTTTGCGGTATTTTGAATGCGTGATTTTATCTCGTCAAAATTTTGTTGAACTGCGTTCATTCTAATAACTCGCTAATAATAATTTTTGTGTCACCGTATATTTTTTCCTGCAATCTTTGGCTTAATCCTGGCAATGGTTCTCCGAAATAGTTTTTTTCTGTTTCAACAACAAGAAGAGCGTTTTCCGCCAACCAACCCTTTGCAAGCAAATTGGGAATAGCTTCTTCTGCTAGGTTCTTATTATAAGGCGGATCACAAAATAACAGATTGGCAGGCAAGCACTCGCTCGGCCTTTCCTTAGGAATACTCGCATTCATTTTATAGAAAAAACAATTCTGCTTTTGAACTAGCGTTTCTGCATTTTTCTTGGCAAGAGCGAGACTCTTAGAATCATTGTCGGTAAAGATGGCTTGCTTTGCACCGCGAGATAACGCCTCAAGCCCCAACGAGCCCGTCCCACAAAATGCATCAAGAACAACGCTATCGCGAACACCACCTCGTGATTCAAGCATATTAAAGATGGCTTGCCTGACTTTATCCGATGTTGGTCTGATGACCATTGAATCGGGGCTATTTAAAACGCGCCCCCTTAATTGTCCGCCTGTAATTCTCATTTTTTAAAAAAGCCCGGGATTTGTTCCTTAAGAGTTGCTGTGTGAATTTCCTTAATGTTACCCCGCGCAAGACTTCCCAATTGAAACGGGCCATAAGATTGTCTAATAAGCCTATTCACTTGCAGTCCCAGCGATTCCATCACACGCCTGATTTCCCTGTTCTTACCTTCCTTGAGCGACACAATCAACCAGCTATTGATACCTTTGGTACTCTCGATTTTAACTTGGATTGGACCATATTCAATGCCCTCGACCTTTGTGCCCTTTTCTAAATCCTTAAGTGCTTTCTCATTCAAATCACCAAACACGCGCACACGATAACGGCGCGTCCAACCTGTGGCGGGCAACTCAAGATATCGGGATAACTCACCATCGGTTGTCAACAAAGACAGCCCTTCCGAATTCAAATCTAGTCGTCCGACACTTATCAAGCGCGGAAGATTTTTAGGTAATTTATCAAATACAGTTTCACGTCCAAGTTCATCTTTATGCGTTGTCACAAGATTCGGTGGCTTGTGATAGCAGAAAAACCGTGTTGGACTTTTGCGTGGAATAAGCTTGCCATCAACCTTGATTGAATCATCTTCGGTGACTAGGCAGGCGGGGGTTTCCAATGTCTTGCCATTGACCTGAACACGACCTTCTAAAATCCAACCCTCAACATCACGGCGAGACCCTAATCCCGCATGCGCAATGATTTTTGCAACACGGTCACCTTTTAGACTGCTTCCCTGCTCATTGTCCTTTGCTTTTTTCAAAGCCTGTTTTACGCTGTCATCCATGGATAAAGACATTACATACATGCGCGCCGCATTGGAAGAGGCGAAACGCGCCTTTGAGGCAGATGAGGTTCCCGTGGGCGCAGTCCTTGTTCACCATGAAAGCGGAGAAATAGTTGCACGCGCCTTTAACCAGACCCGCGCGCACAGTGATCCATGCTCTCATGCCGAGGCACTTGTTATTAGGCAAGCTTGCAAGAAAGAACAATCCCAACGCATTCCTGAATATGATTTGTACGTGACGCTTGAGCCCTGCCCAATGTGTGCATCACTGATTTCCTTTGCACGGATAAAGACCTTGATATTTGGTGCATCAGACCCAAAAAGTGGAGGTATAACCCACGGTCCAAAACTCTATACGCACTCACAACTTCACCATAAACCAGAAGTCAGGCAAGGTGTTTTAGCAGAGGAGTCGAGAGAACTTCTACAAAGTTTCTTTAAACAAAAACGGAAAAATTAAAATGGGTGGCCGTATATTGTTATGCCACCATCTTGAGGAAAAACTTCAATACCAATACATATTTTAAAATCGGAAAGCCTGCACATTTTTTCGCGTGATTGTTTTGGTATCAATACCAAGATCATCGCAATTGCAAAAACTAGAAATCCTAAAATTATTTTCTTTTTCTTAGTCATTACGCTGCTTTGGAATTTTCTAATGCGCGGTTACCGATGTCTTTACGGCAAAACCCTTTTGGCCAAGAGATTTGCGAAATCAGATTATAGGTTTTTTCTCTAGCCTCGGCGACTGTCGAACCAAGCGCACTAACACCAAGAACGCGCCCGCCAGTAGAAAGCCAGTTACCGTCCCCGCGCTTTGTTCCCGCGTGGAATATTTTTTCATCACCTTTAGTTTCCAGAGAATATAGTCCATCAATGATGTATTTTTAGCATAGCTGTTTGGGTAGCCCTCTGCTGCCATCACAACACAAATCGCGCCTTGCGGATGCCATTTGATTTTATCAGCCCAGCGCTCAAGGTTTTGGGTTGCTGCGTCATAAAGTAATGTTGCCAGATCACTTTCCAAGCGCATCATTAATGGCTGGCATTCAGGATCACCAAAGCGCACATTATATTCGATTAAATAAGGCTTACCCTTTACCATCATTAACCCCGCATAAAGAACACCTGTATAGGCACAATCCTCTGCCTCCATTGCACGCATAGTTGGCAAGATAACGGTTTCCATTGTCTCTTTTTGCTTTGCCTCATCCCAGACTTGTGGACGTGCGGGCGAATATGCACCCATACCCGCCAGTATTTGGACCCTCATCATTATCATAGGCGCGCTTATGATCTTGCGCGGATGAGAGTGGCAGAACAGTTTTCCCATCAGCAATTGCAAAGAAGCTTACCTCTTCGCCTTCCAAAAATTCCTCGATGACCACTTCTGCACCTGCATCGCCAAAGGCATTTCCAGAGAGCATATCTTGGGTCGCTTCAATTGCCTCCTCAAAACTTTGCGCGATAATGACACCCTTACCTGCGGCAAGGCCATCAGCCTTAATCACCAATGGTATGGATTGTTTTTCGATATAGGCTTTGGCTTTTTCAAAATCGGAAAAGCGTGCATAGGAGGCTGTTGGAATATCGTATTTTTTACAAAGGTCTTTCATGAAGCCTTTGGAGCCTTCGAGCTGTGCCCCTTTTTGTGACGGCCCAAAAACAGCAATCCCTTGTGCCCGCAATGCATCGGCAAGTCCCGCCACTAACGGCGCTTCAGGACCAACAACAACAAGGTCGATTTTCTCTGCAACGGAAAAAGCGATAATCTCTTCTAAATTATCTGCTGGAATATTCGTGCAACTTGCCTTGGGCTCCATATCAATCGCATCGCTCCCCGGCGCAACATAGAGATGCTCGCAGCTATCTGATTGTACCAATTTCCATGCAAGGGCGTGTTCGCGGCCACCCGATCCGACCAATAAAATTTTCATGGGTTAGTTATAAGACAGATGAATAGAAAAATAAACTATGGAGCACAATACTTCTGGACTGCCGCACTTCGCTCGCAGTGACAATTTTTGTCATCGCGAGGAATGAAATGACGCGGCGATCCAGTTATTCTTCGAGAGAAACCAACTTGGCATTCCCGCCAGACGCTGTTGTATTAATGGTTACTGTTTTTTCTGTTGCAAAGGCATGAAGGTAGAAAGGCCCACCCGCCTTTGGTCCTGTACCAGACAGACCGCGCCCACCAAAGGGTTGACTGCCCACAACCGCGCCAATCATAGAACGGTTCACATAGACATTTCCTACGTCTGCACGTGCGGATAAATAGTCTATGTGGCTGGAAATGCGACTGTGAATACCAAAGGTAAGTCCATAATTCTTGGCATTTAATTCCGCCAACATGGCTTTTCTGTCTTTGGCCTTATAGCGATAGATATGCAAAATCGGTCCAAATACCTCATGAGTTATCACATCAAGTGAGGGAATTTCATAAGCAACTGGAGCAAAGAATGTGCCCTTACCTCTCACATCATCAGGTAAAGAGGCTTCGGCGATTTTTGTCACCTGTCCATCCATACGCGAGCAATATTGCAAAAGATTATCGAGCGCCTCTTGATCAATAACGGGGCCTAAATCCGTGCTAATCTCGGACGGATTGCCAATACGTATTTCCGCCATAGCGCCCGCCAGCATTTCAATCATTTTATCGGCAACATCATCCTGTAGACATAAAATTCTAAGAGCTGAGCAGCGTTGTCCAGTTGAGCCAAAGGCACTTGTCACCACATCGTCAATGACTTGTTCGGCAAGAGCAGATGAATCAACAATCATCGCATTAAGCCCGCCTGTTTCTGCAATCAAAGGGACTATTGCACCGTCTTTGTCGGCAAGTGCGCGTTGAATATGTTTTGCCACTTGAGTTGAGCCTGTGAAAACCACACCAGAAACATTTTTATGCGCGATAAGTTTTGCGCCTATTGAACCATCGCCCGGAACATAATGAAGCGCATCTTTTGGAATGCCTGCCTCATGCAAAAGCTTTACCATTTCGTGTGCAATGACGGGTGTTTGTTCGGCTGGTTTGGCAATAACTGTGTTTCCTGCCATCAGTGCTGCTGCGACTTGTCCTGTAAAAATAGCGAGAGGGAAATTCCAAGGTGAGATACAAACAAAAACACCTCGCCCCGATAAAAGAAGACGGTTATCCTCACCTGTGACACTTGGGAGTGCTATGCCACCTTTATCAAAATCAACAACGCCTTGCTGAGCATAATATCTACAGAAATCTATGGCTTCACGCACTTCAGCAATACCATCATCTAGTGTTTTTCCTGCTTCTCTCGCGCAAATCCCGATAAAGAAATCCATGCGTTCCTCAAGTAAATCAGCAGCCTTGTTCAGGATATCGGCACGGTGAGTCGAGGGCTCATTATTCCATTTATGAAATGCCTCCGAGGCCTTTTCAAATGCGGTATCAATATCGGCGTCATTAGGTCGGTATATTTTACCAATAACATCATTATGATCTGACGGATTTATGCTTTCGTCTTGCTCTCTTAATGCATCTTTCTTTTTGGACTTACCAAGACTGATATCAAAATTCTTTCCAAAAATTTCCCTATCGAAATTATCTTCAAGTTTTTCAATTTCATGTGGCTCGTTTAGATCAATTCCCTTCGAATTTTTACGCAGTGGAAAAATACCGTGAGGTGCAGGAATTTTAGAATGTTTTTTGGTCGGGTGAAGTTTTACTTCTTCAACAACATCTTGTGACAGTGTTTCTGGCGAATAATTCTCATCAAAAATACGGTGAACAAATGATGAATTCGCACCATTTTCCAACAAACGTCTCACTAGATAAGCAAGCAAATCCTTGTGGGGACCAACAGGTGCATAAATGGAAACAGGCACCTCCATTTTACTCATCAGCGCAGCATAAAGATTTTCGCCCATCCCATGAAGCCTTTGAAATTCAACACGCTTGAAATTATGCATCGACATTTCAATGATTGAGGCAATCGTGTGGGCGTTATGTGTTCCGAAAAGACAATAGATATGCTCTCTATTCTCAAGCATAAGGGCAGCACAACTCAAATAAGATAAATCGGTATTGGGCTTGCGTGTAAAAACAGGGTAATCAGGTAATCCCACAACTTGAGCATGTTTGATTTCCGTATCCCAATAGGCTCCTTTCACAAGGCGCACATGTAACGGTGATCCGCGCTGCTTGGACAAGGTAACAATTTTTTCAATGACTTCGCGAGCGCGTTTTTGATAGGCCTGCACAGCCAAACCAAATCCCGTCCAGCTTTTTAATTCTGGGTGAAGGGCAACGGCCTCGATAATCTCAAGAGATAGCTCAAGCCTGTCTGCTTCCTCAGCATCAACGGTTACGCGCAAATTCTTGTCTTTTGCAATTTTACAAAGAGCCGTAAGTCTGTCGATAAGAACTGGAAGACATCTATCTTTTTGGGAAACCTCATAACGCGGATGAAGCGCGGAAAGTTTAACCGAAATCCCTGTGCCTCTTTTGAGATCCTGCGCCGATAAACGCTCCAACGCATCAACATAGGACTCATAATATCGCTCTGCGTCTTTTGCTGTACGCGCACCCTCGCCAAGCATATCATAGGATAAGAGGTAACCATCTTTTTCGAAACTGCGCGCATTTTTCATCGCTTCTTGAATTGTGCGACCCACAACAAACTGGCTTCCCATGATTTTCATGGCTTGGCGGATTGCTGCCCTCACCACAGATTCACCTAAACGTCCGACAACTGTGTTCAAAGTTTTCTTTGTAACCTTGAGACCCAGCGCGGTCGCCTTTAACATCCAGTCATCGGTCTTTGTGCGAGGCCACGCTGCAGAATCAAGCTTGTCTCTGATAAGCGCGTCGGCGGTTCTGGAATCTGGTACACGCAATAAGGCCTCTGCCAGAGTCATAAGCGCGCGACCCTCTTCGGTGTTGAGGCCGTATTCACGAAGAAAAGTTTCTATTTCGCCGGGTTTACGACGCATATTTCTTGCATCTGTAATAAGGCTAGCTGCGCGCGCACTTGTTCTGCGCGCAAGATCATCCGTCCAGCCAAGCGTTGCGAGGAGATTTTTTACGGTTATCTCTTCATCTTGATATTTGTGTTTGAGGTGAGAATGTGACATCTATTTAGTGATAGCATATTCATTTTAATAATGCCTATACGGAAAAACTATGAGTGAAGATTTATTCAGTGTTGCGGAAAATACAGCAAAAACAAATGCGCCCGAATTAAGCGTTTCCGAGCTGGCCTTTTCTATGAAAAAAACACTTGAAGATGCCTATGGGCGTGTGAGGGTTCGCGGTGAATTGTCGCGCGTCAAAATCCATACATCAGGGCATATGTATTCTGATCTCAAGGATGAAAACGCTGTTATCAATGTTGTGTGTTGGAAAGGGCAGGTCGCAAAATTATCAGTTAGACCAGAAGAGGGTCTAGAGGTTATCTGTACAGGTCGTGTATCGACCTTTCCGGCGCGCTCAAACTATCAATTAATTATCGAGTCAATGGAATTGGCTGGTGAAGGCGCGCTCCTCAAACTCCTAGAAGATCGCAAAAAGAAACTTGCTGCGGAAGGTCTTTTTGACCAAGACCGCAAGAAACCACTGCCTTTTCTGCCCCAAACCATCGGCGTTGTGACTTCCGAAACAGGCGCGGTTTTTCATGATATTCTGCACCGGATACGCGAGCGTTTCCCAGTAAGGGTGATTCTTTGGCCAGTGCCGGTTCAAGGTAAAGGCGCAGAGGACAAAATTTCTGCAGCTATTCGTGGTTTCAATGCCCTTCCTGAAAAACCAGATCTTTTAATTGTTGGGCGCGGTGGTGGATCACTCGAAGACCTTATGGCTTTTAACGAAGAAAATGTTGTGCGCGCAATTGCGGAATCAGAAATTCCTATCATTTCGTCAGTAGGTCACGAAACAGATACCACGCTTGCCGATTATGTGGCCGACAGACGTGCCCCCACGCCAACAGGCGCAGCAGAAATGGCCGTCCCAGAGAGATTATCCCTTTTGGCACAAGTTGAAGATGACGGATTACGAGCATTTGCAGCCATTCGCAGAACGTTTTCTGATTTGAAAAACCGTCTTGCCGCCGTTTCTGGGAAGCTAGGTGACCCCGCGCATCTACTGGAAATCAAAACACAGAAAATTGATCATTTGCACGACAGGATTACACAAGGTCTTACCAATTCTCTGACGCGTAAATCCTCGAAATTAACCGAGCTTTCGGCGATGTTACGGCACCCCAAGGATCGTATGCGCGAATATGATTTACGTCTGAAATCGCTTACCGAACGCCTAATTTTAAGAGGCGCAAAGATAATTGAAAGGCCAACAGAAACATTAAATGGGTATGGGCGCTTACTTGAGACGTTATCCTTTAAATCTGTTCTAGAAAGGGGTTTTGTAGTTGTGAGAGATGAGAACGGTAAACCAATCACTGATGCGGCCAAAATTCGCGATGAACAAGATTATGAGCTTGAATACAAGGATAATCAGAAGGTTAGAGTCCGCGCAAAGCGTTAAAATTCCTTTATTTTGTCCATTTTGTGCTATAATAATTAGTTATGAGGGAAACACTACAAGAATTGCTGGAAGATTTAGGGGTTGGCTATATTTTAGGCCCTTATCAGACACAGCCATGGTCGCATATGGATGTTGAAAAAGGCATTACGTGCTCTGCTGAAGTTCGCATGAATCCTGATGGTAACGAGTTAGAAGCCGAAATTCAGATGATGTATGATGCCCCGCCCGAAGGAAAACCTCCAGTTGAACAAGTTTTATGGCTTCACGCCATGCCTCACAAAGATAACAAATGGGATGTTTTTCACCTCAAATTCTATAATCAGGATAAGAAAAACAGCATTTATGGCTGGGAATCCAAATGCTGTAAGCTTTTCCATGCATGCGTCAATAAAATCAATGCGGGCTCTATTCCTAATTTTGATGAATTAATGGAAGAACATTTCAAAGAGGATGAACGCTTTGGTGGACGCAAAGGTGGGGGTTCTGGTAAATCACCCAAAATCAGGCCAGCACAATTGCTCGACATGAAAAAAGGCGCAGGCTTTTAATTTAGTCTTAGAGTTTGGATTCATAACATCCTAAAATTCTTATATCTTCTGTGAAATCTTTCAATGCCTCAAAAGCTCGCGAAACATTTTCCTGTTCTACATGCCCTTTGATCTCAGTAAAGAACATTGCAACTTGAAAGTTTGCCCCGACATAGCTCTCTAGTTTTGTCATCTGCACATTCCTATCAGCAAAACACCCCAGCGCTTTATGAAGGGCAGCGGGTACGTTTTTAACACGGAAAATAAAACTAACTTTCAAGTTTTCACTCTGTTGGAGTGGAATTTGATTGGGAACTTTTGAGAGAATTATGAAACGTGTTGCATTATGTGAGGCATCTTGAATATTTTCTTCTAGAATATCCAAATTATAAATTCCTGCAGCTAGTGATGAAGCTATCGCGGCTATTGACTTATCCTGGAGATCGGCAACTTCCTTAGCGGCCCCCGCAGTGTCCGCACGCACAACCTTTTTGAAACCATATTTTGATATAAAATCATTACATTGCGGTATGGCATGAATGTGTGAATAGACTGTTTTTACATCCCCCAACTTTGCACCTTTAACTCCCAAAAGAGCATGCCTTATTGGTAAATAATGCTCGCCAATAATATGTAGGTTACTCGCTGGTAACAATCTGTGCACATCAGCAACACGCCCCGCTAACGTGTTATCAATTGGTATCATTGCATAATTAGCTTTTCCGTTTTCGACCTCTCTAAAGGCTTCATCAAATGTTTCACATGGCAGCGTTTGTGCGTCTGGAATGGCATCTTTACAGGCCTGTTCAGAATAAGCTCCTGCCAAACCTTGAAATGCTACTATTTGATTTTTTGATGCATTCATTTCTCTACCTTCATAATTTTGTAAAACATCAGCAACCTTTATCGACAAATCACTTCTGCTTGGGTATCTTGACACAGACCTTGTAAAATACCATAACAAGCCCGATAACTTGCACGCCTAACCAACGAGAAACCATACCTAGGATTTTGAAGCTATGAAAGACTTGGAACTCAACAAAATTTTTGCAGCCATATTAGTTGCTGGCATTGTCGCCATGTTCTCAGGGTTTATTGCTGAAATCGTTATACCTGAGCATGACCTTGAAGAAAATGCTGTTCCAATCGAGGGCGTTGAAACCGTTGCAGGTGCTGGTGGTGTTGAGCCTATGGCAGAACCTATTCTTGCTCTTATAGCTGAAGCTGATATTGCAAAGGGGCAAAAGATATCAAAGGTTTGTGCAGCTTGTCACACTTTCACAAAGGGTGGCGCAAATGGTGTTGGTCCCAACCTATGGAACACTATTGGAAGTGCAAAACAATCTCACGCTGGATTTGCGTATTCAGGCGCCCTTATCGAGCATGGTTCTGCACAATGGACTTATCTGGACATGAACAAGTTTCTATGGAAGCCTAAAAAATACGCCCCAGGTACAAAAATGAATTTTATTGGCCTGAAGAAACCTGAAGACCGCGCAGCCATTACCGCGTATCTTAGAACGCTCTCAGACTCACCAAAGCCTCTTCCATCTGCCGCAGAGATTGCTGCCGAAGAAACCGAGTTGGCGCCACCTGCACCAGAGGTTGTCGAGGAAACGAACCGTGAAAGCGTAGATGGTGAAATACCTTCCGATGATACCCCAATTGAAGAATAAATTTCTTTACTGGTCATAGAGTTATTCTTTTTGTAGTCTCGCTTTAAACGAGATAGCGGATAAGGCAATGACAACGGAAATTACTCTCCCCAAATGGTATGATCTACACGTCCATGTTAGACAAGGCGAAGACATGGCAAGCTATATTCAATCTCAAATCGACATGGGGTGTGCTGGTATCTTAGCCATGCCTAATACTAAACCTCCTGTTGGTAAAATAACTGATGGGGACGATTTGCCTTATTGGAGCATTGAAAACTACCTTTCTCAAATCCGAAGTGCTGGTGGAGATGTATTCAAGGACATCATTGTTCCTTTATACCTGACAAAAGACACCACGGTTGAAATGATAGAGGAAGGTGTTGCGAAAGGACTTTTACGTGCCTGCAAATATTATCCGCCTCACGGTACAACAAATTCAGACCATGGCTCGCCACTACAAGGCTTTATCAAGAATGGCGTTTTGCGCGCCTTGGAAGAAAATGGAATTATTTTATGTGTCCACGGTGAAAAGCATGGGCTTATTGGGGCAGACTATTTTGATGCTGACACAAATGCCGAGAAAGCTTTTTATCTTGAGGAAATGCCCGCCCTTGCTGAGACCTACCCCAATCTTAAAATTGTGGCGGAACATATCACAACAAAGGAAGCTGTTGATTTTGTTCATCAGGCCAGCGACAACATTAGCGCAAGTATTACGCCACAGCATTTGCTATACACCGTGGGGTCGCTTTTACAAGGATTGAAATATCATCTCTATTGCTTACCGCTAGTAAAATTTGAGGAAGACTTAATTGCCCTTCAGCAAGCAGTAGTTGACTCTGCAAACACCAAATTTTTTGCAGGTACAGACAGCGCACCTCACACAACAAAGGCCACTCCTTGTGGCTGTGCGGCAGGGTGCTTTACAGGAGGGTGCGCGCCTCAACTTTATGCAGAAGGCTTTGAAAAGGCTGGATGTAATCTTGATACAACAGAAAACCAACAAAAATTCAAAAAATTCCTGTGTGAGATAGGTCCTCAATTTTATGACATTGGTATTCCAACGGAGACGTTCTCACTTAGAAGAAGCCCTTCAAAATGTGAAAGCCTAAAAACTCAAAGCGGGCAAACAGTTGTACCCCTACCGGTTGGACTGGAGCGTGCAGAACTTGCTTGGTCAATAAAGCTCTAAATGCCCTATCTTGGAAGTAATACTTATTTGCTTACAGCCTGCCTTCTGGCTTTGGTTATTTTTTTCATATTTATAATTTCTCTTAAGAAAACAAAATTCCCCTATTATAAAAAAGACACACTCCTCACTCCTGCCGAATTAAAGTTTTACAAATCATTCATACCTTTACTTGATATCAATATCGGTGTTGCACCTAAGGTCAGGCTTGGTGATATTATAACTTGCAGTGAGAAAGACTGGGCACGCGGATACGGCCCAAGAATCTCTGCCAAGCACGTGGATTTCACACTCTTCGATAAAGCGACCACCAAAATATTGGGATGCATTGAGCTAGATGATAGCTCTCATCAACGTCGCGACAGGAAAAGACGTGATAAATTCTTTAATAATGCTTTCGAGGCAAGTGATGTCCCTTTGCTCAGAATACCGACTCAAAAAAATTACGAAAGAAAAGAACTTAAAAAGCTTCTTTCGGAATTACTTGCATAACTTCAAATCCCTGAAATAATACCGCAATGACAATTTTTGAACGTAACACTTCTGGTAATCTAAAATGCGATGGAGTGGATTTACACGAGATTGCAAAATCTTACGGCACACCAACATATGTGTACGCACAAAATGAAATTATAAATCAGTTTAATAAGCTTAACTCTGCTCTTTCATCGAAATTCAAAAACCTAGACGTGCCCTTGCTATGCTATGCTTGCAAGGCAAACAGTCATCAAGCTGTTCTTACCATTCTCAAAAATCAAGGCTCAGGCTTAGAGGTTGTTTCAGGTGGAGAGTTAGAGAGAGGCCTAAAAGCTGGATTTAATCCTCAAAAAATAGTCTTTACAGGCGTGGGTAAACAGCTGCACGAAATCGCCCTTGCCATCAGGTCTGGTATATCAAGCATAAACATTGAATCTATTGAAGAAATCACTCATGTGGGAACAGTTGCGAGTGAATTACAAAAAGAGATATCGGTTCTTTTTCGTATAAATCCTGACGTCTCTGGCGGCGGACATGATAAAATTTCAACAGGCCGAGAGCGTGATAAATTCGGAATTTCCACTGATAGAGTAATTGAAGCCTATACCAAAGCTCAAGATTTTGAGTTTATCAAGGCGAAGGGTTTATCAATTCATATCGGATCGCAGGTGTTTAATGTTAATGCCTTCGAAGAGGCTTTTTCTAAACTGCCCAGTCTTGTAGAGACATTAAGATCCCAAGGACACGAGGTATCTGTGCTGGATATTGGCGGAGGATTTCCTATCCCCTATCAAGGCGACGAAGAACTCGACCTTGATGCTTACGCCACATGGGTAAAAGATATCATTGCGCCTCTAGGCACTAAAATCATAATGGAACCAGGAAGGTTTATGGTCGGTAATGCGGGTGTTTTACTATCGCGCGTTATTAGCATCAAAAGGACAAAAGACGTGTCTTTCGTCATTGTAGATGCAGCCATGAATGATCTCATTCGTCCGACTTTATATGATGCTCACCATGAGATTATTCCCGTTTCATTACCCAGAGAAAACAAAGAGACTTACACTGTTGTTGGACCTATTTGTGAAAGTGGCGACACATTTGCCAAAGAACGCGAATTACCTGAAATGAAAGAGGGCGATATAGTGGCGTTTCTTTCGGCTGGCGCATACGGATTCACAATGGCTTCTAATTACAATACGAGAGGGCTGCCCTCACAGGTTTTGGTGAAAGACAGTCGCCATTCCCTGATAAAGCCTAGACAAAATATTGAAGATATCCTCGCTGGAGAGTCTATTCCCGAATGGCTTTGAGCGCATATATAAGAAAAGTCGAATAAAACGTCTTGCGTATAAACGAAATTTTAATAAAAATTAGATAAAATTTTATCTATGTGGGGTATGATTTCAAGGTTTTAGGTCTCATACTACGACTAATTTAAACAGCAAATGAAGTATTACATGGCTTTGGCTGACATCAAAAACCGCTTTACGCAAACTTTCCATCGCAAAAAAGCATTGAATACAGAAAAGAAAGCCTCTTTCAGTTTTGTTAAAGCCGGGGGAGCGCCCCATATATGGCGCAGCAAAATAAGTTGGAAGGTGGCTGTTACTGTTTTTGCAACAATTGCACTGCTTCAGATCGCCATTCTATTTATTTCCGCACAAAATGTGCAAAAACAAAAATTACAAGAATTGCACGAAAAAAGCCGTGTTGCGCTTGTATCAGCGTTGGATTCAAATACAAGTCAGACAGAATTCCCCTTCTCGGACGCTACAATAGAGCGCCTTATTTCAACGACACCAATTATGGGGCTCGCCGTCTATTCCGAAGAAATGAACCGTATCGGGTTCAAGGGAACGCAGACAGTATTAATACCTACGCTAGGCTCAGACCTCAAAGACACTCACCGCAGTGCTGATGGCGAGTCCTATCAGGTTATTTACTCGTCACAACAGCTTAATGGCCTTCCTTACAATATTGTTGCCATCTCAAATGCCTCTTACATTAAGCACGATTTAATGAACCATATTTTGCGCTCTTTTATTGCTATTTTAATGGTTTCAACCTTTGTAACAATTGTACTTATGCTTGCACTTGGAAGATGGCTCATTGAACCTCTTCTCTATTTGAATTCAAGCCTACGTAGAGCTTTAGCTAACCCTGAAAGCCCGCCTTCCTTGTCATCAGCATACAGTATGCGTAAGGATGAAATTGGAAGCGTCATTAATATGACGCAACGCCTTATCAAGCAAAACTCAAAAAACATCCGTGAAGTTAAGGGTCGCGCAGAAGACCAGATACACAAGATGGCTTATTTTGATACGTTGACTGGACTACCAAACAGAACAAACTTTTTGGAAAAACTTACTCAGTTCACCCAGCGAACAGAATTAAGTCCCTATAAACAGAATATTCGTTATGCCGTTATTGCACTCGACCTTGATCACTTTAAGGATGTGAATGATTCAATGGGGCACAATGTTGGTGATGCTATCTTAAAGGCTGTCGGCCAAAGATTGCGCTCATCTCTACCCGAGACCGCCGTTGTTGCTAGAAGTGGTGAGGACGAATTTGCAATTGCCATGCCCCTTGTTGGAAATATGAAAACGGCTACTCAGGTTGGTGAAAAAGTTCAGTCCGTTATTCGCTCAATTCCAATTACCGTTTTTAATGAAAACTTTCAGGTACGCTCTTCGCTTGGTGTTTCAACATTCCCTGATGATTCAAACGATCCAGCACAAGTTTTGAAAAATGCAGACGTTGCACTTAACCGCGCAAAAGAAGATGGCCGCGACCAATTGCGTGAATACTCCAAAGACTTTGATAGAGTAGTACAAGAGCGCTTTCAAATGCTGCGCGACCTCCGTAATGCGATGGACGAAAACGAGTTATTTCTCCATTACCAACCACAATTTGATTTAAAGACGGGTAATATAATTGGTGCCGAGGCACTCCTAAGGTGGTTCACTGATGAAGGTAAGTTTGTTTCGCCCGCTGACTTTATTCCAATTGCCGAGCAATCTGGTCTTATTGTTCCTATTGGTGAAATGGTTATGCGCGAAAGTTTCCGTGTCGCAAAACTCTGTGAAGATAAAGGCAAAGATATTCGCATTGCAATTAACGTTTCAGGTGCACAATTCTACCAAAGCGATATTGTAGCCTTTACTTCACAACTATTGCGGGAGACAGGCGTTTCACCTCATCACATAGAGCTAGAGGTCACGGAAAGCGTCTTTATGGACGACCTGAACCACGCTGTTGATGTTTTACAAAAATTACACGGACTTGGCGTTGAGTTGGCTATTGATGATTTTGGTACCGGATACTCATCTCTGTCTTACCTCAGAAAATTCCCTATTGATCGCCTTAAAATTGACCAGTCTTTCATACGTGATGCCCTTAACGATCCAAACGATGCCTCAATTACCAAGACAATTATCGCACTTGGTAGCGCATTAGGGCTCAAAGTCATTGCGGAAGGTGTGGAAACGAAAGAACACGAGGCATTTCTAATGGAACAAAATTGTGACGAAGTTCAAGGCTTCCGCTACTCTCGTCCTGTGCCTGAAGATAAATTCTTCGAATTTGTTAACCAGTATACAGGTAAATTTGATTACTTTGATGCACAAGATGCATAAACAGTCTTAGGCCTTTTCTTGTTCGTTTAACTTGACATGCTCCATAAAAAACGCGAAATAGGCAACTATGTTTCGCTCTATAGATCTCCTCTCATCCGAAGACTTAATCACCCTTTTTAAGGAACCTATTGTTCTGGCAATTGATGGCCCGACCGCAAGCGGTAAAGGCACATTGGCTCAACGCATTGCCCAACGCCTTGATTTCGCCTACATGGACACAGGCGCACTTTACCGTGGTGTTGCAAAAATTGCCCTCGACAATAATTTAAACCCTCAAGATGAAAAACAAGCAGCACAAGCAGCTTCCACCTTATTGGATGAGTTCTCTCTGGATTTACAAAATGATCCCTCCATTCGTTCCGAAGATATATCTCGCGCAGCCTCACAAGTAGCTGCCCACCCAAAAGTTCGAGAGATACTACTGGCGGTTCAAAAGAATTTTGCCAAAAAGCCACCCCTCAAATCCGATAAAGGTACATGGCGCGGCATTGTTATGGATGGCAGAGATATAGGTACGGTGATATGCCCTGATGCCAACATTAAATTATTTATTGATGCCAACGTTAACGAACGCGCCAAAAGGCGTGCTAAACAACTTAAAGATAAAGGCCTGCCAAGTGATTTGAATGCTATTACCGAGGATATGAAAATCCGCGATGGTCGCGATAAGACACGCAATATAGCTCCAACCCTGCCCGCCGAAGATGCCTTCATCATTGATACGACTACCCTTAATGCAAATGAGGTTCTGGAGCGCTCAATGGATATAATTCGAGGTTACCTCGTGGGCGCGCAGGCGGCAATCAGATCCAAATCAGGCTCTTAAGGACATCTTTTTACAGCTTTTTTCTTGCTTTTGTCTCTAAAAACTGCATAACGCATGTGTAACAGGTTAGTAGACGATCGGGCGCGCCCCGGGAAAATCGAAAGCTTTCTCTGTATTTACGTCCCGAAAGGAAATTAATTATTATGGCTAGTATAGCTTCAAATCTAAAAGACCGCGAAGACGATTCAGAATTCGCAGGCCTCCTTAAAGAAATTTTTGGAGAAAATAAAACTATAGAAAAATCAGTTGTGAATGGGAAAGTTGTTTCCATTGATGACGGTTATGCAATTATCGATGTCGGCCTCAAATCAGAGGGACGGTATCGCATTACGCGAATTTTCATCCCCTGGACAGAGATCCGAGATCAAAGTCGAAGACGATATGTTGAAGTCTTCGTGGAAAGAATTGAAAACCGCGATGGTGAAACTGTTCTATCCCGTGAGAAAGCCCGCCGTGAAGAAGTGTGGACCGATCTCGAAAAATCCCATAAGAAAGAACGAGCGCGTTACTGGTGTTATCTTTAACCGTGTTAAAGGTGGCTTTACAGTCGACCTTGGTGGTGCTGTGGCATTCTTGCCTGGTTCTCAGGTCGATATCCGCCCGATCAAGGATGTTTCTCCGTTGAT
Source organism: uncultured Alphaproteobacteria bacterium (assembly GCA_963740205.1). Classification (GTDB taxonomy): domain Bacteria; phylum Pseudomonadota; class Alphaproteobacteria; order Micavibrionales; family Micavibrionaceae; genus UBA2137. The sequence continues at coordinate 337,116 of CAVUDD010000005.1, read as the reverse complement.
GGGTACACCGCAACCCTTCATGATTCTTGAAAATGGACCGCGCCCGTGGAAACATTGTTGTATCCCGTCGTGCCATTCTTGAGGAAAGCCGTGAAGAAGTCGCGTTCCGATCTTCTTGAAACATATCTCTGAAGGTGTCGGTTCTTGAAGGTGTTGTTAAAAACATCACCGATTACGGTGCATTCGTTGACCTTGGTGGTATCGACGGTCTGCTTCACGTTACAGACATTTCATGGAAACGTGTCAATCACCCAGTCGACGTCTTTGAAAGTTGGTCAATACGATTGAAGTGCAAGTCATTCGCTTTAACGAAGAAACAGTCGTATTTCATCTGGGTATGAAACAACTTGAGACTGATCCTTGGGACAGCATTCGAAGCAAGTACCAGTTGGTTCTCAATTCGAAAGGTCATAGTCACAAATGTAACCGATTACGGTGCATTCGTTGAGCTTGAGCCGGTATCGAAGGTCTTGTTCACGTGTCAGAAATGTCATGGACGAAGAAGAACGTTCACCCGAACAAGATTGTTTCTACATCTGAGGAAGTTGATGTTCAGGTTCTTGAAGTTGATCAGGAAAAACGTCGTATTTCCCTTGGGTATCAAACAAACTCAGGAAAATCCATGGGAAGACATTCCAACACATACAAAGTGGTCAAGAACTTGAAGGCCCATTCACTAACATCACTGAATTCGGTTGTTTATCGGCGTAAGCGATGATATTGACGGTATGGTTCACCTGTCTGATATTTCATGGGAAGACGAAACGAAGATGCGTCTTAAAGAATTTAATAAGGGCGACACTGTAAAGGTCAAGGTTCTTGATATTGATCCTGAGAAAGAGCGTATTGCACTTGGTATCAAACAACTCTACAGATGACCCGATGCAGGTGCGCTTACGGTATTGCAAAAGGTGCAGTTGTGACGTGTACGATTACCGACATCAAAGCCACTCTTGTGAATGTCTGCGTAAACGATGCGGTTACAGGAACAATCAAAAAGGCCGACTTGTCACGTGAGCGTTCAGAACAACGTACTGATCGATTCGCCGTTGGTGAAAAAGTCGATGCTAAAATCATCTCAGTTGACAAGAAAAGTCCGTAAGGTTGGTCTTTCAATCAAGGCACGCGAAGTCGATGAAGACAAGCAAGCCTTGGAAGAGTTTGGCTCAACGGAAATCTGGTGCATCACTTGGTGATATTCTTGGTGCAGCTCTTAGCAAGGACGGTGATTCAAAATCATCCGCCAAAGAAGAGAAAAAAGCAGCTCCTAAGAAGCCGGCAGCAAAGAAAAAAGCTGATGATGCCAAGGAAGAAAAACCAAAGGCAAAAGCTAAAAAAGCTGACAAAGAAGAATAAAGCCTTCTTTTATAGATTTGAAAAAGCCGGGACATTGTTTCCGGCTTTTTTTATTACAAGGAATCCCTTGAAATTTAATCCACGTTTGATATATCAATGTCACGCGATAAATCCGTTATAATTTTTATACGTATAAGTCGCTATGGTAGGGGCACACAAGAAGGCCACTTAAAAGAAATAGGCTTCTTGTTCGTCTGCTAAATTTAACCATAAAACCAAGGAGACATGAATTATGAAATTCCGTCCTTTACATGACCGCGTACTTGTTCGCAGAATTGAACAAGATGAAAAAACAGCAGGAGGTATCATTATTCCTGATGCTGCAAAAGAAAAACCTCAACAAGGTGAAATTATTTCCGTCGGAACCGGGCACCTCAATGACAATGGCGATGTTCGTCCATTGGACGTAAAAACAGGAGACCGTATTCTGTTTACAAAATGGTCCGGTACAGAAGTTACCCTCGATGGTGAAGAACTTCTTGTTATGAAAGAATCAGACATTATGGGCGTTCTTGCTGCATAAATTGCTGACTTTCATTTTTTAAACGACAAATCAAATTTTTAAGGAGAACTATTATGTCCGCAAAAGACGTAAGTTTTAAATCAGACGCTCGACGCAAAATGCTTCGTGGTGTCGACACACTTGCAAACGCAGTGAAAGTTACATTAGGACCAAAAGGTCGTAATGTTGTTATTGAGAAGTCTTTTGGTGCGCCTCGCATTACAAAAGATGGTGTGACGGTTGCCAAAGAGATCGAACTTAAAGACAAGGTCGAAAACATGGGTGCACAAATGTTGCGTGAAGTTGCATCCAAAGCCAACGACTTGGCTGGTGACGGCACAACAACTGCAACAGTATTGGCGCAAGCAATTATCCGTGAAGGCCACAAATCAGTAGAAGCGGGCATGAATCCAATGGATTTGAAACGCGGTATTGATTCTGCTGTTGCCAAAGTGGTTGAAGAATTGAAGAAAAATGCCAAGAAAGTAAAATCAAACGCAGAGATTGCCCAGGTTGGAACAATTTCAGCTAATGGTGATACAGAGATTGGTGATTATCTTGCAAAAGCTATGGAAAAAGTAGGTAACGAAGGCGTTATCACAGTTGAAGAAGCAAAATCCCTGGAAACAGAACTTGAAGTTGTTGAAGGTATGCAATTTGACCGTGGTTATTTGTCCCCTTACTTCATCACAAATCCTGACAAAATGGTTTGTGAATTGGAAAACCCATACATTCTTTTCCACGAATCAAAACTGGCAAATCTTCAGGCTTTACTTCCGATATTGGAAACAGTTGTTCAGTCTGGTCGTCCACTATTGATTGTTGCAGAAGACGTTGAAGGCGAAGCCTTGGCAACTCTTGTTGTTAACAAGTTGCGTGGTGGTTTGAAAGTTGCTGCAGTTAAGGCTCCTGGTTTTGGTGACCGTCGCAAAGCAATGCTTGAGGACATGGCTATTCTAACAGGTGGTCAGGTGATTTCCGAAGATCTTGGCATCAAGCTTGAAAACGTAACCATTGATATGCTTGGTACAACGAAAAAAGCACGTATCACCAAAGACGATACAACTCTTGTTGATGGCGCAGGCGCAAAGAAAGATATTGAAGCACGTTGCTCTCAAATCCGTAGACAATCAGAAGATACTTCATCTGACTACGATAGAGAAAAGCTTCAAGAGCGCCTTGCAAAACTTTCGGGTGGTATTGCTGTTATCCGCGTTGGTGGATCAACAGAAATCGAAGTGAAGGAACGCAAAGACCGTGTCGATGATGCCTATCACGCTACTCGCGCCGCTGTCGAAGAAGGTATTGTTGCTGGTGGTGGTACCGCTCTGCTTTATGCCTCAAGAACTCTGGACGGTATGAAGGGTGCAAACTCAGACCAAACGGTTGGTATTGAGATTGTTCGTCGCGCACTACAGGCTCCAATTCGTCAAATTGCTGAAAATGCAGGCGTTGAGGGTTCAATTGTTGTTGGAAAACTTCTTGATCAAAAACAAAACTCTTTTGGTTATGATGCACAAAAGGATGAATATACCGACCTTGTTAAGGCTGGTATTATCGACCCTGTAAAAGTTGTGCGCTCTGCAATACAGAATGCGGCATCAGTTGCTGGTCTTTTGATCACAACAGAGGCAACAGTCTGCGACCTTCCTCAAGACGATAACGCTGCTGGTGCGCCTGATATGGGTGGCATGGGCGGAATGGGTGGCATGGGCATGATGTAGGCCCTAAACCCATACTAAGATTTAAAAAGGTCGACTTCTGTCGGCCTTTTTTATTGCCGCAGTTAGTCCTAATTATTTAAAAGCATAAGTTTTTCTTGACATATTAATAAGTTTTCCATAAATAGGTACCTGAATTCTGCTCTATGCAGAATTTCCCCACATTAAACTTATAAGCCACCGGACAACTTTGAGCCGGTGGTTTTTCTTTTCGACTCCTTATTACTGCTATTCAAAACGCTTTGTATTTCCTAAGATGGTTGCACCATGACAATGACACTCCCTAAGTTTGATAAGAAAAACCCATTATCTTCTATACCCACATTATTCTGGGTTATTATTTTTGTTGCCCTAGTTTTAGGGCTCGTCTTTGCGGGAACAACAAAATTAATTACAGATAGAGTTGCCGCTAATGGATCAGGAATAGCGATAGAATTTCCCGCCTATGTGAGGGGTATTCAGTCCAGCTCTAAAAATGAGCAAATAAGTTTGAGAAAATCTCTGATTGGTTCTTGGGCAACTGAAAAAGGTGACGCAAGAATAATTCTTGAGTTTGATCCTAAGGGTAGTTTCATATTGCGCGTCAGCGAAAAACAAACGCCTTTTTATATTTTACTAGCACATGGACTATACAGCTCCTTTAATTTTCAAGATGACGATAATAAAGTTTTTCTCTTATCAGAGCGACGCAATGATCCCATCCCTCTACAGAAACCAGCACCTTATTATAAGTTTCGTAGCCTGGATGTCGTGGAAACGGCTTTCATATGGAACTTACAAAACGGTGCTTTAGTTTTAAAACTTGCGCAAAACCCTACACCACAAGAAAACTTTATGGCTTTATTCAAGGATTTTGCAAATGGCCAAGAAGAAGTTGTCTTTAAAAGAATTGTAAGGAAGCAAAAGCAGTCTAGATAAATATTCATGCCCGAATTGCCAGAAGTCGAAACAGTAAAGCGCGGACTTACTCCCTACATTCAGGGACAAACTATTGAATTCTTTCAAATTAGCAATAAGCCTTTGCGCGCGACTCCCACAAAAAGCGCATGTGATGTTATAAAAAATACTAAAATCATAGGCACAGATAGGCGCGGCAAATACCTACTGGTGTCATTATCAAATAACAAAACCCTTATTCATCACCTTGGCATGAGTGGTTCTTTTCGTATTGAAAAAGATAAGGCTGACTATACAGAAAAGACGCATGATCATGTTATCTACGGATTTAAATCGGGTGGACGAATCGTATTTCATGACCCGAGACGGTTTGGAATGCTCTATTTATGTGACAGCGAGAAAGTTGAATCACATCAAGCTTTTATTAGTATGGGTGTTGAGCCATTAGGAAATTCGTTTAACGCACTTAGCCTGCACAACTCTCTTCAGAATAAAAAGTCGCCCATAAAGACCGCGCTCCTTGATCAATCAGTCGTTGCAGGACTGGGAAATATATATGTCTGCGAAGCGTTATTTTCATCGTCAATTTCACCCTTAAGAATAGCCTCTTCACTTACACTTGTGGAATGTGAGTTGCTTGTGCGTGAAATAAAGGCGACACTTAACAAAGCAATTGAAAGTGGCGGGAGCTCGCTAAGGGATCACCTACAAGTTGATGGCAAGCTGGGTTATTTCCAACACAGATTTGCAGTCTATGATAAAGAGGGGCTTTCCTGTCCCGATTGTACATGCGATATTAAGGTCACCGAGGGTGTAAAAAGAATAAAACAGGCTGGACGATCGACCTTTTATTGCTCCACTAAACAGAAGTGACCAAAATCTATGAGACTATTTTTTTCATTATTTGTAATTTTAGGCCTATTCATTTCACCTATTGCCCAGGCCGAGGCGCCACAAGCCTATATCAGCGTATTGCCTACTGTTCCAGTTATGGAGGGTGCCACCGAGATTACCGATTCTGCTGTTTTATTCGATAAGCCTAGTGGGCGGATAGCCCAAACAGCATTATATACCAGATCCGCAGATGAGCGCGCTTTGATAGATTTTTATACGCAGACTTTACCTCAATTAGGGTGGAATTCCATCAGGTAAAAATACATTTACCCGTGAAGGAGAAAAGCTAGTTTTACTGCCTGTTGAGAACAAAACCACCCAGTCGCAAGGGACTACAATGAGGGTATTATTAAGCCCGCTTGAAAAAAAGTAGTTTTATCCACAAAGATATCTTGACAAAACATGTCCAGACCACGTAAAACAACACGGTTTCTGGAAGTGAATAAAACTTTTATAGTTCACACATAAATAATAGGAGAGATTGATGGCAAACAGTGCCTCAGCAAGAAAAAGAATTCGTCGTAATGATAAGCGTGCTCAAATTAACGGTATGCGTAGAACGCGTATCCGTACTTTCATCAAGAAAGTAGAAGCTGCTATTCAAAGTTCTGATGCAAAAGCAGCAGAAGAAGCATACGTAAACGCCAAGCCTGAAATGATGCGCGGCGTAAGTAAAGGCATACTTAAGAAAACAACAGTTTCTCGTAAACTGTCTCGCCTATCTGCGCAGATTAAAGCTCTTAAGTAATCTCCGGAAACCAGAAGGTTTCCTCCCAAAATTAAAAAAAGTTTCAACCTCGCAATATTTGCGGGGTAGCTTTAGTTGAGAAAAAATTTTCTTGAACTAATATTTCTTTTTTTCGTGTTCCTGTTTTGTCCTGTTGCACCAATCATTTTTTTTCTCTACCTTGGATAAATCGCCACAGCATTGGAACTTTTTTCAAAACAGTGGTGAATGGAAAGAATTTTGACACAAAAATAAATAAGTGTTTTTGCTTTTTTCTTTCCGTCGAGGCTTGATCAAGTTTTTAACTTGCGCCGCAAACATAACAGATTTGAAGTAATATGTTTAACGTACAAAAAGTGTTTTGTACGAACGGCTTTTATCGTCTCGACACACGGGAGAGTTACTGTTGATCCATTGAATACTGGGTATTGGGTTATTGGTGCTGTTATTTTTAAAACTTAAAACATATGTGTAAGTGGAGTAGAGAGTAGAATGACCAATACTAAAAATAAGAAAGCCTATTTAACCATCGTAGATAGCGCACCAACACCAAAGTCTTTTCAACCCAGCACAGACATTAAAAAACTATGGTCTTCCGTATATAAGAGCTTTCGTAAAGAATTCGGTGAAGCTGTTTACCGCAGCTGGTTAAAGTCTATGACGCTTCAGGCCTATTACCACAACACACTTGAAGTATCTGTTCCTACACGTTTCATGAAAGACTGGATTCAAACAAATTATGCGCCGCACATCCTTGATATGTGTAAAGAGAAAAATGAAGACATTAAACGCCTTGAGGTTGTTGTTGTCCAAAACGCCATTTCTGACGATCTATCGGATGCTGAGGCAGAAAATGTTCCTGATCAGGTAAAAGCTAATGCAAATGCTATGGCCGAGGAGGTTGAGGTTTCTTCTCCACTAGATCAACGTTTCCGTTTCGAGAATTTCGTGATTGGTCAATCTAACGCATTGGCACATGCAGCTGCTTTACGCCTTGTTAAATCAGAATCTATGCCATTTAATCCTCTCTTTATCTATGGAGGGGTTGGACTTGGGAAAACACATTTGATGCACGCTATTGCTTGGGAGCTTCGTGAAAAGCATCCTCAAAAACGCGTCATGTATCTTTCTGCCGAAAAATTCATGTTTCAGTTTGTAAAAGCTATTCGCGCACAAGACACGGTTTCCTTTAAGGAGCTTTTCCGCTCTGTTGATGTCCTTATGATTGATGATGTCCAGTTCATCAGCGGCAAAGAATCAACACAAGAGGAGTTCTTTCATACATTCAATGCACTGATTGATTTGAATAAACAAATCATTATCACTGCCGACCGCGCACCTTCTGACCTCCAAGGCATTGATGAGCGTCTCCGCTCTCGCCTATCGTGGGGTTTGGTTGCTGATATTCAGCCAAGCACATATGAATTGCGCCTTGGCGTGCTTCGCGCCAAACGTGATATGTTGGGCATTGATGTTCCAGAAGCAGTTCTTGAATTCTTAGCTCTTAAAGTCACATCAAATATTCGTGAGCTTGAGGGCGCACTAAATCGTATAGCGGCGCATGCAGATGTTACACGCGAACCAGTCACATTAGAGACTACACAAAATGTCCTTCAAGATCTTTTGCGATCACATGACCGTCGCATTACTATTGATGAAATTCAAAGACGTGTATCCGAGCATTATAATTTGAAGTTGACTGACATGCACTCTGCACGTCGCTCAAGAAACGTCGCTCGGCCAAGACAGGTGGCCATGTATCTATCAAAACAACTGACTGCGCGCTCTCTTCCAGAGATAGGCCGCAAGTTTGGTGGGCGTGACCATACAACTGTTATGCATGCCGTTCGCAAGATTGAGGAACTCATAGAAGAGGATCCTTCAATCGCACAGGACTGCGATGTTCTTCGTCGCGCTCTTACTGGCTAATATCCATATAAACCAACCTTGTAATTTCTTACGAAATGCTTGGGGAAACATTAAGAGCCAATGCGGGAAACTGCTTGGCTCTTTTGCGTGCTGTGCTATAGTTTAGCCACTCTAATTTATCCGCCGAAGAATGAAGGAATTTTAAGTCCATGAAACTATCTATAGATCGCGCTGCATTACTCCGCTCATTGAACCACGTCCATAGCGTGGTAGAGAGACGTAATACAATTCCTATTCTAGCAAACGTACTTCTTGCTGCTGAAGATGGCGTGCTCACTCTTAAAACAACTGACATGGATTTGGAAATTAATAAATCTGTTGCTGCAGATGTTGCAACAAGCGGTTCAACGACTGCGCCTGCCCAGACTCTGCATGATATCGTCCGTAAACTTTCTGATGGCAGTACAGTTCAGCTTGAAGTTGATGCAGCTGGTAATGTTATGACTGTTCAGGCAGGAAGTGCCAAGTTCAAACTCTCATGCCTGCCTGTTGCAGATTTCCCGCAAATTGGTGCAGATGATCTTGAAACTAACTTCTCCCTTCCAGCTGCCGACCTTCGTACACTTATTGACCGTACAAAATTTGCAATGTCTACCGAGGAAACACGTTATTATCTCAATGGTATTTACATTCATGCAACAGAGCATGAGGGCGTTGAAGTTCTGCGTGCCGTTGCAACGGATGGTCACCGCCTAGCGCGCTTTGATATGCCATTGCCTGAAGGCGCAAAAACAATGCCAAGCATCATTATTCCCCGTAAGGCAGTCGGCGAACTTAGAAAATTGATTGAAGAAGCTGCAGATGATATCCGCATCAGCTTGTCAGAAAACAAAATCAGATTTTCTTTTGACCACATTGTTTTAACCACAAAACTTATTGATGGAACATTCCCTGATTACCAGCGCGTTATTCCTGCCAATAACGACAAAATTGTTGATGTTGATGCACAACTTCTGTCGCGTGCTATTGACCGTGTTTCAACCATATCTGATGGGAAATCACGCGCTATTAAGGTTACCCTTAAAGGTAAAACCGTTACCCTGTCGGCAAATTCTCCGGAATCAGGAAGCGCAACCGAAGACATCGAGGTTAAGTCTGATGCCCCCGATATGGAGATAGGTTTTAACGCGCGGTATCTTTTGGACATCACACAACTTATCGATAGCAGTGGTTGCCGCATTATTTTGGCTGACTCTGCTTCGCCGACAATCATTCAGGATGCCAGTGACTCATCTGCTCTATTCGTATTGATGCCATTACGCGTTTAATTAGAATATTAGCACTAAATCTATACGCAGAACTCTTTTCCAAACAGGATTCCTTATGTCCTATCTTCTTGACCTGCGTCTCTCTGATTTCAGAAATTACAATTCTTCGTCTTTTGAGTCTTTGAGTTCGGGATTTGTTGTTCTTACGGGATCAAATGGCGCGGGAAAAACCAACGTTCTTGAGGCTATATCACTTTTGACGCCAGGTCGCGGTATGCGTAACGCAAAGCTTGGTGATATTCAAAAACTAAACTCAAAGACCCCATGGACAGTTTTTACCAAAGCGCAAACAGATTACGGGAAAATTTCAATTGGCACAGCCTACGACCCTCAAACGGAAAAGCGAAAAATAAATATCCAAGGTGAGCCTGCAAAAGCTCAAACAGCACTTTCCGATTATCTAGCTGCTTTATGGATAACACCTCAAATGGATGGCCTGTTTCGAGAAGGTGTCGGAGAGAGAAGACGTTTTCTTGATCGACTGATTCTAACGCATGATCCAGCACATGCTGGACGTGTAAGACGCTATGAGAACGCTATGTACCAGCGTAGCCGCCTACTAAAGGACAAACAGGAAAAGGCCGACCCTACTTGGCTAGATGGACTGGAAAGCCAAATGGCCGAAACAGGAATAGCTATTGCCGCCTCAAGACTGGATTACATGGAGCGCTTGGAATATGCCATTGAAAAAAATACGCTCGATACGGAACAAATTTTTCCCCAAGCCAGCATTTCACTTCTCGGATTAATTGAAAACCAACTTAACAAGCAACCCGCGCTTTCAATTGAAAACAATTTCAAAAATCTTTTGCGCGAGGCACGCTCGCTTGATGCCATTTCAGGGGGTGCAGGAGTTGGTCCCCATAGAACAGATTTGGACGTCGTCTATAAAGATAAATCAATGCCTGCATCGCAATGCTCGACAGGTGAACAAAAAGCCCTTCTTATTGGTCTTGTTTTGGCGCATTGCTGGCTTGTTGCGCAAGAACGTGGTTCTGCGCCACTTCTTCTTCTGGACGAGGTTGCAGCACACCTGGATGAAGGTAGGCGCGATTCTCTTTACGTGCTTTTAGAGAAACTGGGTGGTCAAGTTTGGCTTACAGGAACAGAAAAGTCTCTCTTTGATTCACTCAAAGAAAAGGCTGACTTTTTTGAGGTAAAAAACGGTTTAATATCAAGGAACTAGAAACATGGGAAAACCCAAAGAAAATAAGGGTTTTCACTAGGTTTGGTGACTTGAATATGCTATAAAAAGGCTTGTTTTAAAAACGCATAAAAATCTATTTATTTGAATAACTTAAGGTAAAATTTCAATGGCTGAAGCTATGGCAGAAAAAACTCCCCCGCAAAACAATGAATACGGCGCTGATTCCATTAAAGTTCTAAAGGGTCTTGAGGCTGTTCGTAAGCGTCCGGGTATGTATATCGGTGATACCGATGATGGTTCTGGTCTTCACCACATGGTCTATGAAGTTGTAGATAATGCCATTGACGAATCCTTGGCAGGGCACTGTGACCGCGTAGATGTTATTCTGAATGCAAATGGCTCTGTAACTGTTCGAGATAACGGTCGCGGTATTCCTGTTGATATGCACAAAGAAGAAGGGATGTCCGCCGCAGAGGTGATTATGACCCAACTTCACGCTGGTGGTAAATTTGACCAGAACTCCTACAAGGTTTCTGGTGGGTTGCACGGTGTTGGTGTTTCCGTTGTTAATGCATTATCCGAATATCTTGATTTAAAAATATGGAGAGAAGGTAAAGAACACACTATGCGCTTTAAGCATGGTGATTCCGTTGCGCCTCTCGAGGTGGTTGGTGATTCTGGTGGCAAGACAGGAACTGAAATTACGTTCATGCCTTCAACCGAAACTTTTACAATGATAGATTTTGACCTGAAAACACTTCAGGACAGATTGCGTGAACTGGCATTTTTGAATTCTGGTGTAAATATCATATTGCGCGATGACCGCGAGGACGAACCAAAGGAAATTCAACTTCATTATGAAGGCGGTATAGAAAGTTTTGTAGACTACCTTAATCGCTCAAAACAAACATTATTCAAACCTTCAATCGTAACAATGGGTGAAGATAATGGCACGACAGTTGAGTGTGCCATGGTTTGGACAGATTCCTACCACGAAACAACATTGTGCTTTACCAATAATATTCCCCAACGCGATGGAGGTACCCACTTGGCGGGTCTTCGCTCTGCTTTGACACGTGTGGTGAGTAAGTACGCAGAAGACAACAACCTAATCAAAAAGAAAGACACAAATATTAGCGGTGAAGATATCCGCGAGGGCTTAACATGTGTTCTTTCTGTAAAAGTTCCAGACCCTAAATTTAGCTCGCAAACAAAAGACAAGCTTGTGTCTTCCGAAGTACGTCCTGTTGTAGAGCAAAAAATTGCAGAAGGTCTTAATATTTGGTTGGAAGAAAACCCGGCAGAAGCAAAGCGCATAGTCACAAAAATTTCTGAGGCAGCGGGGGCAAGAGAAGCCGCTCGTCGCGCACGTGAGCTGTCACGCCGCAAAGGAATAATGGATATTTCCAACCTTCCTGGAAAACTGGCTGACTGTCAGGAACGCGATCCCGCCCTATCCGAAATATTTATTGTTGAGGGGGATTCAGCGGGTGGCTCTGCCAAGCAAGCAAGAAACCGTAAGAATCAGGCCATACTGCCATTGCGTGGTAAAATCCTAAACGTTGAGCGCGCACGCCTTGATCGTATATTAGGATCTCAGGAGCTAGGCACACTTATTACCGCTCTCGGCACGGGAATTCACGATGAATTCAACGTCGAGAAAACCAGATATCATAAAATCATCATCATGACTGATGCGGACGTTGACGGATCCCACATTAGAACGTTGCTTCTAACATTCTTCTATCGCTATATGCCTGCCCTTATTGAACAGGGGTATCTGTATATTGCACAACCTCCTCTTTATAAGGTCAAGCGCGGACAAACAGAGATGTACTTGAAGGATGACGATGCGATGGATCAATATCTGATTTCTAATGCTCTGGCTGATCTTGTCTACATTGATTCAACAGGCACGCAACATGCTGGTGAAGACTTAAGAGACCTTATTGAGCGTTCCCGTAAAGTCACAGAATCAATTAAGGCTGTGTCTATGCGCACAGGCTATCCGCACATTATCGAACAAGTCGCCGTTGCTGGCGGATTTTCTCCTGATGTCGAGGATGATACTAAACTAGGTGAAAAACTAGCTGCTGATGTGGCAAAAAGGCTTAACGTTCTTGCACGTAAAAATGAAGATAAATGGGTTGGTGAATTTACCCCTGTTGCAGGCTATGTCTTTAGACGCCAAATACGTGGTGTAACAGAACAGGCACGCATTAGTCTTGATAACGTACGCATGCCAAATGCTGGGCGTTTAAACACCGCTGCAGATTTCCTAAAGGAAACCTTTACAGGTAAAGGAAAGCTGGTCGCCAAAGATAAAGATCTATCGACTATTGATGGGCCACAAACTCTTTATGAACATACAATTGCCTATGCTCGTAAAGGTCTTCAAATTCAACGCTATAAAGGTTTGGGGGAAATGAACCCTGACCAGCTATGGGAAACCACACTTGATCCTGACGCACGCACATTGTTGCAAGTTCATGTTGAGGACGCCGTTGATGCCAATGATGTTTTCTCTACTCTGATGGGTGATGTTGTTGAACCACGCCGTGAATTCATTCAGGAAAACGCCCTGAAGGCACAAAATATAGACGCGTAATTTCTTTAAAGAGTTGCCTGTATATCTCGAATGGCTTGTGCTGGGTCTTTCGCACCTGTAATTGGTCTACCAATAACCAGATGTGTTGCACCAGCATCTATGGCCTCTTTGGGGGTCATGACTCGCTTCTGGTCGCCTTTATCGGAACCAGTTGGACGAATACCAGGCACCATGAGCGCGAAATCGTTACCGCAAGCTTTTCTAACCAAATCTATTTCCAGAGGCGAGCAAACAATGCCGTCCATTCCGGCCTGTTTGGCAAGTTTTGCTTGTGCTTCAACACGCTCTGAAATTTCGCCAGAATAACCGGCTTGAGAAAATGCTGCTTGATCAAAGCTAGTCAAAATAGTAACAGCCAGAAGTTTTGTTTTATCACCACAGGCCTCACGCGCAGCTTCCATCATAGGTAGACCGCCACTCGCATGCACATTCAAATATGCGGGAGTCACATTGGCCAGAACAGATGCTACCGCACCCTTAACCGTATTAGGAATGTCGTAATATTTTAAATCAAGGAAGATTGGTAAATTGGGCGCGTAATTTTGAACCTCAGCAACACCCCTAGGTCCATGTGAATTAAAAAACTCGAGGCCCAGCTTTAATCCAGCCCCAGCACTTTCAACAGTCTTTGCAAGAGACATTGCACTCTGAATATCAGTAGTGTCAGCGGCACAAAAGATTTTAGGATCAGACATCAGTGACTTCTGCTTCTATAATTTCGCTAGTTCTTATCGCGCGCGCTTCACGCTCTTCTTCCAGTTCTTTTTCAAGCCGCTCGGCTTTTTTCTTATATTGCTTTGCCTCTTTGCGAGACACAGAAGCGTTCATCCACACAAGTATGCCGCCCCAGATAAAACCAACGGCAATCGAGCCAAGTATGACAAAGTACAAAGGAAGAATATAAGGATCATGGAAAGGTGTTAGGTGCACATCTACACGTTCAAGGTTGCTGAGCGTAAAACCCAGAACTAGAACAGCAATAACAGCCGTGACGCAACCAGCGCAAAAATGCCATGAAATATCTTTCTCTTAAGCCGTTCCAATTATTCGTCGTTAAGACGCTCGCGTAAGGCTTTTCCAGTTTTGAAGAAAGGCATGTTCTTTGATTCCACCTGAACGCTCTCACCCGTGCGAGGATTACGTCCTGTGCGCGCCTCGCGGTGCTTCACAGAGAAAGCGCCAAAGCCTCGTAACTCAACGCGGTTTCCCTCTGCCAGTGCGTCTGTAATCTCATCAAATATCGTATTTACGATTTTCTCAATATCACGGAGATATAGGTGTGGATTTCTATCTGCCAACTTCTGAATTAAATCTGATTTTGTCATAGTTTCTTTCGTCCTTGTAACGGTCGCTTAAACTTATATTTCTTTAGTATACAAACATTTAGCACATATCTCAATGAAATCCAGACTCATTTTATATCCTTTATGTACCTTAATTTTGGACGTTTAATATAAATTCATGGTATTATGGGAAGGTAAAAAGGATTTTTACACGTAAAGACTTCAAAAGAAACTGGAGGTTTTAAACATGGATCTTAAAAAAAATGAAACATCTTTAAGCAAACAACTTCTTGGTCAATATCGCCTGACCACCGCCGAAATCCTCTATCACATGCCCGATCATCCGTCATTTTTGCAAAGTTATATCTGGCAGGAATATGATATTGCTCCAAAATTTCCCGAGTTATTTGGGTTTCTTGATTTCTGGAAAAAAGAATTGGATGGAAAGCTACACTCGGTTTATGTCGCTAGCAAAAAAATTATTTCAGCGAGTGAATTTTCTTACGCCGATGCGGACATTACGATTCAGTAGAAGATAATTTCTGCTCCAGCTCTTTAACCGTCGCGAAGAACTTATCTTTTGTTTTTGCTACATAAGGGTTTTCCTCCTGAATAGCTTTAAAAAGCTCGTCGCTATCATCTTTAATCATACTCACCATAGAACAAAGCAATTCATAGGTTTTAGTTGTTTGCTTTGTGTCGGGAATATCCATCATAGCAAAAACCTTTGCGACCATGTGTGACACTCCCATAACATACGCCATATCTTCATCGTGTTTTTCAGGAGTAGTCAGAATAACGTTAAGGCCTAATTTTTCTTCCAAGAAAGCTTGTATACATTGCGTACGGCTACAACGCACATCGCACAGGGCAATATTTAAGCCCTCAATACCCTTCTTGCCACTTTGTGGACCAAAGAGCGGATGAAGACCTAACATTTCCACCCCAGCGCCTAAATATTTTTGCATTAGATGTGCGGGGTTAACCTTTACCGAACAAACATCTATGAATAATTGCCCACCAGATATAAGCCCTGCTATTTTCTGGAGGGTTTCTTCCAATGCCTGAACAGGTGCTGCGTAAATAATAATGTCTTGCGCACAGACTTCCTCAAGAGTGTCGCACTGACAATCGGGGTCAAAGGTTTTTATAGTTTCAAAATGCGGGGTCAGGTGGGAAAACATGAATTTTCCAAATGCACCCATGCCAATAATTCCTAGACTTGGGCTATTCATGGCCGTGCACTTTCTGCAAGAACCAGTTCCAATCCATCAAGATCTTCGCTCATGATAATCTGGCACGAAAGACGAGAATTATCCTCCTCATCGACTGTTTCACTCAACATGTCGTCTTCTTCGTCGCTTTTATCGTAAAGCTTTCCTAGCCATGCATCTGCCACATAAACATGACAAGTAGCACAGCAGCAGGCGCCGGCACATTCCGCCTTAATAGGAAGGCCAAAATCACGGATAATCTCCATCACACGCCAACCTTCGATAGCAGGCAATTCATGTTTATTGCCGTCCTGATCCGTCACGTAAATGTTCAAGGATGCGGCTCCCGTAAGTGAACAGGTTTAATGCCATAAGCTACGAAAAGAGGGTAAAGCAGAGAAGCGATAGCCACAGAGGATATGACCTTGGTTAGAAGTTCGCCCAATAAATTAAGTGTAATAATAATGAATGTAATTGCCTGTGGTGCCTCAGTTAAACTACCACCCGATGAAGACAGTAAAATACCGGAAATAAATATCAAAAGAAAGGAGAGCGGTATAATAGCAAGCAACCATGTTGCCAACATATGGAGTGAGGGCATCAGCCCAGGCAAGGCCTTAAGGTAGGTTTTTACTGGCATCAGAACCAACATAGGAATATTCAACCAGAATAATCTGAATGCCCAAAGACACGCAAAAATGCCTGCAAAACCAACGAAAACCATTAACGGATTACCTGAATAGTTACCGTCTTGTGTTTGCGCCAACATGGATTCGCGCATATCCAAAACCGTAACCATCAATCCGCCATGAAGTATTGAGATTAAAACAAAGGTAATGATAGCGGCTAATATACCTCTTGCACGTGTTAGGTGTTTTTGAAAATGCTTTTCTGGATCACCTTCAATTTTGATGGGCCACGTCTCACCAGTAATTATTGTGCGTAAAAATTGTGCAATCAACCAACCTTCTGCGAAATAGGCTGGTAACATCATAAGTGGATATGAGAATTTAGTCTGATCCACATCAAGCGCATAGGCACTAAAAAAACAAATGAGCTTAATGAGTACTGGAATAGTGGCTAGCTTGAGAAGATATTCTCTGTGGGTCCATGTTTGGACATAGCCGTCGCGCGCAGATGTGAAAATATCAAATTGCATGGGGCTTAATTTTTCACATGTACGAGATTAAGTAAACTCGAAAAGCACTTAGGCAAAATATTAAGCTGCGCTTTTTGTTTTCTCTTTTTCTTCATTGACCCCAAGCTTCTTCTGCAGGTCAGTCGATGAAGTCGTATACTGAAAACGCAATTTCTTATCAGGATAAATATAACGAAATGCCTGTTGAGACATCAATGCCGCCTCATGAAAGCCCGACAGAATAAGTTTAAGCTTACCTGGATAATGATTGATATCGCCGATTGCAAAGATACCTGGCTCGGAGGTTTCAAACTTTTCTGTATCAACAGGAATAAGATTTTCATGCAGGTTAAGCCCAAAATTCGCAATAGGGCCGAGTTTCATTGTCAGACCATAAAAGGCAAGAAGAGTATCGCACGCAATCGCATACGGATCTTCGCCTCGTTTTTGGATGATAACTTTTTCAAGTTGACCATTTGTTCCATGAACTTCCTTAATGTCACCAACATGAAAATCCATTTTTCTATCAGCTACCAATTGTTGCATTTTATTGACGCTGTCTGGTGCAGCACGAAAATCTTCGCGCCGATGTACAAGAGATAGGGAGGCCGCCAAAGGCTGAAGATTAATTGTCCAGTCCAAAGCTGAATCGCCACCACCAGCAATCAAAAGATTTTTTCCGCGAAATTTTTCCATCTCACGTACAGAATAGAAAACGGACTTTCCTTCAAATTCTTCAAGACCCGGAATAGAAGGTTTTTTAGGTACAAATGATCCACCGCCAGCAGCAATAATGACAACAGGGGCTTCAAGTGTTTCACCAATATCCGTTACTAATCTCCAATGCCCATTATCCATTTTGCTAAGGCTTTCCACCATTTGTTGCAGATGGAATGTAGGGTGAAACGGCTCTATCTGTTCCAATAACCTATCTGTTAATTCTTGCCCTGAAATGACGGGCCAAGCAGGAATATCATATATGGGTTTTTCGGGGTAAAGTTCTGCACACTGACCACCGGGCTTATCAAGAATATCAACAAGGTGAGCCTTCATATCCAGCAAGCCCAATTCAAAGACTGCAAAGAGTCCCACGGGGCCCGCGCCAATAATAATTGCATCTGTTTTATGATGGGTCTGGTTTTTGTCGCTCATGCGCGCTATAAAACACGAAAAGCGATGATAAAATCAACACAAAATCACAATAAAATTCTTATTTGGCTCGGAATAACCGCCTTTATGGTTTTTGCGATGGCCATTATTGGTGCAATAACACGCCTGACCGAGTCAGGTTTATCCATGACCGAATGGCGACCTTTAATGGGCACCCTTCCACCAATGACCGAAACCGAATGGGAAAGGGTCTTTAATCTTTACAAGAAAATTCCTGAATACCAACAAGTCAATTCATGGATGGGGCTTGCCGATTTTAAAGAAATATTTTTCTGGGAATGGTTTCACCGTTTATGGGGACGCCTAATTGGGCTGGTTTATGCCGTACCACTTATAATTTTCTGGTTTCGCAAGGAAATCCCAAATGGGTTTAAACCAAGATTGCTGTTTATACTTTTCCTTGGTGCTCTTCAGGGCATCATGGGCTGGTTTATGGTGATGAGTGGGCTTTCTGATCGTACAGATGTTTCCCATTATAGGCTTGCTGCACATTTGTTGTTGGCTCTTATTATTTTTGGCTGCTTAATCTGGACAATTCTGGATATTCAGTATCAACGCGCTTCATGGAATATGAAGAATTTTTGCCTAAAGCGTCATGGATTTATATCCCTCATTCTTTTGTTCATCACAATTATGTGGGGCGCCTTCGTTGCAGGTACAAATGGTGGGCTTGTCTATAACACTTGGCCTTTAATGGGGGGAGAAATCGTACCCACAGAAGTCTCTGGTCTAAAAAGCCTCTACGAAATTCCAGCATCAATTCAATTCACACATCGTTGGGTGGCAATCCTTGCTGGCTTTTTCATTCTTACATTTGCTTGGCGTGCAAATGCCGGTGCATTGGCAGGTATGACCTTTATCCAAATTCTTTTAGGAATAGGCACATTGTTAATGGGTGTTCCCATATGGATGGCGGCAACCCATCAAGCTGGCGCCTTTATTCTTTTTGGACTGCTTCTCTTCTCACTGCATAGAGTAAATTGTGCGAAGGGTTAAATAGGCCTCGCTCGTAAGAAGAAATATAAATAAAACAACATTACCCCTTTCCTTTGAGGGGGTATGACTATAGATAGGTGAATTATGAAATACGGGTTTTTAACATTATTATTAGTTGCAGTTCTTGCAAGTGTTACGGCATTTGCACAAGGCTACACAGCGCCAGAAATACGCCAAGCAGAACAATATTTATCATCCCTAAAAACTGTTAAGGCGCGCTTTGTCCAAAAATCAAACGGCATGCAGGCAACAGGCACATTTTACCTTAGCCGTCCTGGTAAGTTGCGTTTTGAATATGATCCACCAATTGAGGACTTCGTTGTAGCGGATGGTGCCTTTATCTATTTCTATGATAGCGAGCTTGAGCAACAAACAAATGCGCCAATTGGTCAAACACTCGCAGACTTTATTCTGCGCGACAACATCAAACTAAGTGGCGACGTCAAAGTTGAAGGTGTCTCGCATTCACCTAATCTGATTAACATCAAAGTCATTCAGAAGAATGACCCACAAGCTGGGGCGATTACCTTGGGATTCAGCAAAGAGCCCTACCAGTTGAAGAAATGGACAGTAACTGATGCGCAAGGAATTCAAACAGAAATAGATTTGTTTGACGTTCAAAGCAATGTCGCACTTGCCCCTACTTTATTCAGATATATTGCACCGAAACCCAAAGGCTTTAACAACTAAATGCCCTCAAGTAAGTTTCAGGCAATACTAAAAAACAGAAAGATGGCCGCAGATGATGTGGCCATTTTAACGTTTGAGACTTTAGAGCCTATCAGCTACACAGCTGGACAGGCTTTTTATATAAATGCACACGACGAAGATCCGCGGCCTTATTCGATTGCCAATACCCCAATAGACGGAAAGAACACTCACCTTGAATTTCACATCGGTAGAGGGCGCGGCGTTTCGCGTATCCTTATCGATGATATACCGCTAAATTCTCCAGTGCATATGGAAGGACCTCAAGGCCATATGAAGTTCAAATCTGTTTGCAAAAAGCCAATTATTACTATTGCTGGTGGTACAGGCTTGGCACAAATGAAAGCTATCTGCGAAACCGCTCTTTTAACAAACCGTGAAAATCCTGTTTACTTATTTCATGGGGCGCGTAACGAAGAAGGCTTATATCTCCATGAACATTTCCTAGACCTTATGCGCTCGGATTCAAGATTTAATTATGTGACAGCAACCTCCGAAGAAAAATCCCCTGACGTATCAATTAAGCATGGCTTTATTGGTGATGTTGTTTCCTCTCATGTCGACAATCTGGCAGGCTTCCGAGCCTATATATGTGGGCCAAACGCCATGGTTGTCCATAGCCGTGAACGTTTGATAGAGAAAGGCATTGACGAAACACGCCTACACATTGAAAATTGGACAACAACCAAACGCGTTTAAAGTTTAAAAAGTATGAGTGAACACGGCCTCGATCATTTAATCAAAATCCTCGGCGGATTGCCTTCTCTTGGCCCTCGCAGTGCGCGGCGCGTTGCCCTGCATCTTATTACTAAAAAACAAAGCGTTATGGAGCCTATGATACGCGCCTTGTCCGATGCCGCAGAAAAAATACAAACCTGCCCTCAATGCAACAATTTGGACACTGTCGTGCCTTGTTCAATTTGCCAGAGCGAGCTTAGAGATAAATCAACCTTATGTATCGTGGAATCGGTTGCAGATATCTGGGCAATTGAACGCTCTGGGCACTATAAAGGCCTCTATCACGTTATAGGTGGATTGCTTTCTGCGATAGACGGTATCCGACCCGAAGATTTAGGTATAGACGACCTTATTTCAAGAACACAAAGTCAATCTATCAAGGAAGTTATTCTAGCCTTAAGTGCGACCGTGAATGGGCAAACCACCGCCCATTACATCGCGGATAGACTTCAAGACCAGTCTATAAGCGTAACAGGATTAGCGCGCGGTATCCCAGTTGGCGGTGAGCTTGATTATCTTGATGACAGCACAATCACAACGGCCTTCAAGTCTCGCAAAACAGTTGCGTAAGTAAGGCACTTAGTTCTTTTCTGATATATAGACCTCGGCATCAGTATCAACGGCCATTAAGGCTATGTAAGGCATGTGATCAATACCCTCTCCGCCTATCGATAGGTCGTAATAAATACCCGCTGGAAAATAGTGATCATTGGCGGTGGCAACAATATCAGAATCACCAAAAGATACATAAATTGGCTCTGTCGCATAAAGACTGATAATTTGTGTTTGCACATTGAAAGCCGTTGCGTTTTTGACTGACACACTACTTGTGGCAGAAATTGAGTGTGCACCATTATTCAAAAGGCGCAATGCTGGTATAGGGTTATTATTCGCGTCCTGTGGAAGCAAAGTACTCATCGAAATCTCCTTTAATTTTTGAAAATAAAAAATCCGCGCTTCAGAAAAGAAGGCGGATTCATCGCATTGATATATAGGACTATTATCCTATTATAGATTACTGTCAATTAATTATTGTGATAGTACTCTTTGAAACGACCATAGTAGTAAGCCGTATCACCATAGCCATATCGCGCGTGTCTTTTGACATCTACACTGGAAAGAACAAAGGCAAGATTCTCGTAATCAAAGTCAGAGAATTGTTTCACACCAGTTGTTACAACTTCGCGCGGTGTCTTATCCCACTCAACAACATACAAAGTAAAATCTGATTCATTCGCAAGAATACGCGCATCTGATACCGCAAGACACGCTGGCGTATCAAGAATAACAAGGTCGTAAGCCTGACGAAGAGAGGCAATTAATTTACGCATCTTTTCGGATGAAACCAAATCTAGGGCACTGTTTGAAACTGTACGCGCATATATGACATGTGCACCAGATGGGTCGTCCTTATTGATAACCTTATCAAGTGTTGTGTCGCCTGTAAGGTAATCAACCAATGAAGCATCATTTGGTTTGCGCATAATACGGTGCAAATTAGGACGACGAAGGTCGCAATCGATAATAATAACTTTTTCACCAGATTTAGCGGCAGCACGGCCTAACCATGATGACAATGTTGTTTTTCCCTCTGCAGGTAAGGATGATGTAATAGTAATCACCTTTGGACGAGCGTCCTTGTCCTGTTTAGCGCGCAAGTTCAACACCATCCGCAATGTACGAATAGATTCAGCCACTGCCGAGGACGGTTTATTAAGTATATAATCAGCTATACCGCCTTTACTTCCACCCTCTGCAATCGGAATAAGTCCAAAGCAAGGGTATCCAGTGCTTCCCTCGAGTTGAGATGCGCTACGGTAGGCGTTATCAAGTTTTTCGAGTATCAGAACAAATGTAATACCAATGAACAAGGCAATAGCTGCGGCGAGAGAAATAATGAGTGGCTTGTTAGGGTAAGATGGACGCTCAGGAACAGCGGCATATGAAAGGACTTCTGCTTCTGCGCTTTCGAGCTGCTCCTGCTGATCTGACTTTTTATAAGTGTTCAAGAAATTATCATACAGCAAGCGTGTTGCCTCGGCTTCGCGTTCGAGCTCTCTAAGTGAAATCATAGATTTGTTTTCACCTTCGCGAACGTTTTCTACTTCACTGAGAGCGCGCTGCATTGCCTGAACACGTTCCTCAGCAACTTCCAGCTCATTCTTTACAGAAGATGCAATCTTGGTTGTTTCTTCGCGTATTTTGGCACGCTGGTTTGCTACTGCCTCGTTAATGTTCTGAATAGCTGGGTGTTTTGGGCCATAACGAGAAGACAATTCGGCTTTTTGGCGCAATAAATCTGTTTCTGTTCTTTTCAAATCCTGAATAAAGCGCGCGTTAAGAACGTCGATTGATTCTTCGCCTAATGTTGGATTATTTGCAAATGATTGCATATCTTTGAGGCGAGCCTCTGCCTCAGCTTTTCTTGATTTTGCAAGAACCAGCTGCGAGTTCAATTCTGAAATTTGTTGTGCACTGATTTCATAGCGAGCCCCTTGCACCAAATCATTCTGAGAACGGTATTGTTCAACTGCCTCTTCCGCTGTACGCACCTGATCGCGTAATGTCGCCAATCTTTTGTCCAGCCATTGCGTCACTTTTTGAGTAGCGCGAAATTTCTCTTCAAGGCGCTGCTCGAAATAAACATCAACAAGTGTATTGGCAACCTTAGCTGCGCGACGTGGATCTGTGTCTGTGTAGGAAATTTGAATAACATACGAACCAGGGATAGATTTAATTGTTAGGTCGCTCAGGAAAGCATTAACTGCGCGCGCCTTATCTCTGCTCATGTCTGGACTTTCTTGAGTGTCCATTTCTCTTTTGTAAACAGTTAGAGATTTAAAACCCGCAGTATCCGAGCCCCCATTATCAGTTGCTGGAACAGGATTATTTGCACCGCCAGCCAGTCCTAAGCGATCAATAACACCACTAGCCAAACGACGAGAACGTAAAACCTCGACTTCGCTCAAAACAAGCGCTGTATCGAGCCTGTTTTCTGAAAGGAAATTTTCTAGATTGATGCTGGATTGGTTAATATTTTCATTTTGAATACGAATAAGAGCTTGCGCTGTGTATTTCGTGGACAACGTAAAAGTAATCAGAACAGAGAGAATGAGAGCCACAAGAACAAAGCTGAGTATAACCCATTTGCGACGCCACAACAGCATAAGCAAACGGCGCAAATCGACGTCTAATTCATCGAAATGGTGCGCTAGTTTTCCTGATTCTGCTTGTGTGTTCATATTCCTGTAATTTCCTGTTGTGGCCTAAAAGTTATATCAAAATCTCAAAAGAAACGTTCTTTGATACGGATGATGTCACCCGGCAAGACTGGTTCTTCTGGCTTTAACATAAAGGACTGATTTTCACCATTCATAGGACGAATAACTTCAACGGCAGCTGTTTTTGCGCGGTATGTAAACCCGCCACCAACAGCGACAGCATTTAAAACGTTCATACCATCAATATAATTGTAGCTTCCTGGACGACGTATTTCTCCAATAATATAGAACGGTCTATATTCAGAAATCTCTATAGCGATACTTGGCTCAACCAAATAGCCATCTGAAAATCTTTCCTCAAGAAGTCTCTCAGTTTGCAAGGGTGTCAGATCAGCAACGCGGACATTTCCTATCAAAGGAACTGAAATATAGCCCTGTCCATCGACAAGGTAGGTTTTAGAAAGGTCATCTTCGCCATAGACAGTAATTTCAAGTTTGTCACCAGGGCCAATGCGGTAAGCATTTTTAACAGAGACAATTTGTGAAGGAAGCATAACCTGCTCTTCAACAACCATCGTTTCTGTTCTCATTAAATCTTTATCGCCACCCTTCATCACCGTTGTTTTTTCAACAGTCGTTGCGGGAAGCGTCTGCGTTTGAACTATTGTAGTTTCTGTTGTTTTCACAGGAACCAAGTCGGTTTCCTGCGTGCTGATAATTACCAATGGGTCATCGCTGCCCGCAGCGAAGACGGCATTAGACGATACGGTTATAAGAACCGCAATCAAGATCAGGAAGTATGTTCGTTTCAAATTTTTCATAGCCATGAGAACCATGGAGCGTGTAAGAATCATAGCAGAATCAAGCCCCTACCTATAATAATATTGTTTTTACCATTCTGACAACACTCTATTTTCATTTAATCTTTCTAGTGATGAATTTTCCGTATAACTTAACTAAACCTTTGAATTAATTATTAATATTGTGCCGTGGCACGGACTAAAAATGCGTTTTGATCGAATTCGTTTCCAGGAGAGGTGCTACTTTGTGTTGTATGAATGTACTCCCCACCAATGTTGAAATACGGACTTGGACGATACAATATACCCAACCCAATTCTATAAAGATCATCTTCGCGAGTAATGGTATCAAAGTCACGATTTAAGTAAGTTATATACCCATTTAAAAGCAAATTACGTTGCAATTCGTGGTCAACCGATAATGTTCCTCTTGTTTGTACAATACCTTGTACAATCTCGTTATCTTGAATAATGCTTCGGTTTAGGTCCAAACCTACAGTTGTAAGCTTAGTTATATTCCAGTCAATATCGGCATCAATGGCAAGGTTTCCTACATCTTCAATCTGATCCGAGTCATAATCCAATGCTGAGTATCCTACACCGATGTCGCTTATTACTATACCTTTATAGTTTGTCAAAAGCCCAGCAAGTATGCGCGCATTGGAGCTATCCCTGAATACACCCGTAGACGTTTGCGAGCTATCATCAAAAATACTATCTTTATATTCGGTCGTCCCTATCGCGCCTCTTATGAAGGCGGTATGATTTGCATGGAAGTCATATGAAGTTTGAAGCTCAAGCTCTTTTGTATCAAAGTCAGCGTCGCTTCTTACCACTTGGAAATTAGGATCATTTATTGAAACCCCATCCTCAAAACGCTTTGCAATGTAACGTCCGATGGCCTGAACGCCAAGACGATTAGGCTTGTAACTCAACCCTGCCTCAGCAGAGAGTTCTTCAATTTCAAGAGGCTCCGCGGTAAATACGCGAGAGATATTATCGCTTCTATCTTGATGACCTATTTGGTAAGTCACATTATAAGGGAGTAACAAATCATGTTTGATTTCAAAATGCCCGCCACCCCCGATAAGGTAATTTTCTCTATTTTCCGAATCTTCTTCTAGATAGCGGAAAACTTCTGCACTAGCCTGCAAGCCAAAGAAGTGCCTGTCTTTAATTGTTCTCAAACTAATTGATGGTGCAAATGTCGTATAAATATCAGACACAGCTTCACTGGCGCCTGTTTCACTACTTGCAAATATGTTGTCATTATATGTTTCGGTGACAGTGAGCCTCGGCAATACAATCAAGCTGCCAAGTATCATGCCTTTTGGCGAGAGGTCAGGAAAGTTTCTTTCACCAACTGGAACAAATGTTATTGATTCGGGTTCACGATCGATGCTTCTGACATCAAATATCGCTCCAAACCCTGCATCCTCTTCGGTTGGCTCTTCAACCGCGTCTTGCGCTTGCGCCTCTACGCTCATCATCGCCCCTAAGGCAACAATAAAAAGGCATAGCATCAAAATCTTGCAAACGGGCAAAAGCCCCCTCGTTGGATAAAAAAGCACGTTAAACCGCTCTATGTTTTACAAGTTAATCTTGGAAGGATGGCTCAGAATCGAACCAAACGAATCACATTTAGCATAACATGATGAAATGAGATTGCCAGAGTTTTCCACAGGGTGTGGATAAAGCAGCTGTTTTATTAGGTAGGGGACTGCAGTCTGAATATCTTTTCCACGTAGCAAACACCGGTTGGAATTTCTATGAGATGGAACGAAAGCTCAACTGGCGACACCTCACCCGAGGTCATGTCAGTCATACTCGAAAAAGTTTCTATAAAGCGATGTGTTGCCTCTTCTGGCTCATCTATCTTTGAAGCTCCAAGGAACATAATCACATATTCTGCATCGTCTGTTTGCGCCAATATATCGCTTTGGCGTCGAACCTTGGCAAGAGTATGCGCAAGCCGTGCTGTAGTTTGCTTAATGGAGTACTCACTCTCAGAAGCTAAAATCTCTTTATAGTTTTCAATGCCTATAAAGAGACAGTAAGTGCTGTCGCCCCTTCTATCGGCAAGCTCAATAGCGGACAGAAATAGTTCATTAAATGCGGACTTGGCTATGATCCCTCCGCCAGAGGGAAAATCCTTATCTATATTGGCTAGCTTGTTTTTTAAATTTATAAAGTTTGCTGCGTGCAAAGTCGTGCTTTCGACGGTATCTCCACTTAATGGCTTCTCTATGTAGATATTTACGCCAGTAGAAAGCCAATCTTCTTTTGCCTCATGTCCCATCATCACAATATAAGGATTACTCTGAGCGGCGTTTCTTAAGGCTGAAATGGCCTGTTTTGGCTCCGACAAGGGGGCGGGATCTATAAAAACAAGCCCCACATTTTCTCTGGCAAGAGTTTGTGCGGCAACATCTCTTTTGGATTCTACTAATACATCATACCCCATCGACTCCAATCTCTTGGACATTTGTTGGGTGTGAGCTTCATCGCGGTCTATTATAAGTATCTTCATAATTTGCCTATCATTCCATGAAGTTTATGATTTGGAAAGGTGAATAGATGAGCTTTTCAATTTCTCCATACGTGCGGAACAAACAAAAGTAATATTGTTAATATCTCTAAACGCCCCGCTAACATACCTATACTTAGAGTCCATTTTGCAAAATCCGAAAGGCTTGCAAAGTTACCGGCAGGTCCGATGACATCTCCTAGACCTGGACCGACATTAGCAACTGCGGTGGCGGCGCCACTTAGGGCGGTTATAAAATCAACTCCAGTCAAACTAAGCAGAATCGCCACAACAATGTTTGTTAAAACATAAAGAAAGAAAAAGGCCATAATTGACATGACTTGATCGATTTCAACATTCTTGCTGTTGAATTTTACAGTAAAAACACCTCTGGGATAAACGAGCTTTTTAAGTTGTAATGCGATTACGCGAAATAAAATTATGAGCCTGAATATTTTGAGCCCTCCCGCCGTCGATCCGGCACACCCCCCAAAATAAGTTAGAAAAAAGAATATGCCCAATGCCAGCAAGCCCCAGTTTTGGTAATCTACAACCGCATAGCCAGTAGTTGTCATTACAGATACGACACTGAAAATTATAGGAATGAGATGTGTGAGTGAGAGCTTATCTGGCATAAATACAATCGATACAGCAATTATTATTGATGCCCACAAAGCGATAAACAAGAAGCCTTTAAACTGCTCATCCTTGAAAAAATTAAGCTCGCCTTTTTTCACTAACTGGACATACAACACAAATGGAATTGCACCAGAAAGCATGAAGAAAATTGAAGCAGAATATAACGGAAGGCTATCAAAATGGCCAAATGAAGAATCGTAAATCGAGAAGCCACCTGTCGATACAGTCGTTAAAGCATGGTTTAGGGCTTCAAAAAAATTCATACCCAAAATATTGTAAGAAAATAAGCACGCAACTGTCAGTGCAAGATATATTGCCACAAGCAAGTATAGGTAGTTCAACGTCAATGGTACTGCCTTGCGGGATCTATCGGAAGACTTGGAATGAAAGAGTTGCATTCCTCCAATACGCAATACAGGCAACAGAATAATTGCAAAAGCAATGATACCAAAGCCACCAAACCATTGCGTAAGGGATCGCCAAACCAAAATCCCAGTTGGCATATCCTCTAAACCAACCAAAACTGTAGAGCCAGTTGTCGTTAAACCAGATACTGCCTCAAAGACTGCGTCGGTAAGACTTAAATCAAGGTCTGACATATAAAGCGGAAGCGCACATAATAATGACATCCATATCCAGCATACGGACGTCAATAAGAAGGCTTGTTTTGGATATATTTCCAGTTTTCGATCTTGGTTAATAAAATACAGCAATCCTCCCACGAACAATGAAAGGAAAGCGCTTATTAAAAACGTATCCATATGATCGCCCGCTCTGTTGAACTCAAAGACAAACGGAATCATCATGGCAAAACCATAAATGAGGGATAAAATTCCAAGAACATGGCCTATCACAGCAATCATAGAAGTTATTCTGCACATGATAACTTGAAAAGACCAGTGTTTATGCTCTGTGTTAAATAAGAAGACATTCATGCCAAAAACTTGCTTTTTAACCTCAAGATGTATAAATCCTTAAGTCACAATAAATAAAGAATAATTTGAAGGTAAAGATGACAATTCATATTCACGAACACGATCTCCCATCTGGGCTAACTTTCCCCAATGGTGTTGCGATAGATACCGAAACACAAGGCCTTAACCCCCTTCGCGACAGGCTGTGTGTTGTTCAAGTATCAGCTGGCGATGGCGATGCACACCTTGTTCAAATTCGTGAGGGTAAATATGATGCGCCCAACCTTAAGGCTCTCATGGAAGATAAAACCACAGAGAAGATATTCCACTTCGCACGTTTTGATATGGCGGTTATGAAACATTACCTGGGTGCAGAGTGCGCACCTGTATTTTGCACTAAAATCGCTTCAAAACTAACACGCACTTATACTGATAGACATGGTTTGCGAGAAGTCGTCAAAGAATTTACTGGTAAGGATCTTGATAAACAACAACAAAGCTCTGACTGGGCTGCCGAAACCCTAAGTGAAGATCAACAAAAATATGCAGCTAGCGATGTCCTCTATCTTCATGAGGTTCGCGATGGCCTGATGGAACGCCTTAGGCGTGAAAACAGGGCACACCTAGCAAAATCTTGTTTTGAGTTCCTATCAACACAAATAGAGCTAGACCTTAACGGTTGGGTCGAAAATAATATTTTCTCACACGCGAACTAGATAATGCAGACAATGACAAAACAAAACACAGATATCGACCTCATTGCCAGTGCAAAACGAACACTTGAATGCGAGATTAGAGGCCTGCAACAACTTTCTGAAAACCTAACTGACTCCTACACAGAGGCAGTTGAGAAAATATTTAACCTTCAAGAAGGTAAGAATAGTGGAAGATTGATTTTATCAGGTATTGGTAAATCGGGTCATGTTGCAAACAAGATTTCTGCGACTATGGCCTCGACAGGAACGCCCGCCTTTTACGTACATGCAAACGAAGCCTCGCATGGCGATCTGGGTATGATTACCGAAAACGATGCCGTTTTATTGCTTTCTAATTCTGGCGAAAACGCAGAGCTTTCCGACATTATTGCCTATACAAGAAGATTTGGTATCACGCTTATCGCGATTACAAGCAACCCAGAAAGTTCTCTTGGTAAACATGCCGACATTCCTCTTATTATTCCCAAGGCAGAAGAAGCCTGTGGTATTGGAATGGCGCCCACAACCTCAACAACTATGATGATGGCTCTTGGTGATGCCTTAGCGGTGTCCCTACTGAATAAGCGTGGGCTTACACGTGAAGATTTCAGTGTATTTCACCCTGGTGGTAAATTAGGGCAAAAACTGAAGCTCGTTTCCGACTTGATGGTTGAAAAAGATGAATTGGCGCTTCTTTCAGATGATATGCCCATGGATAAGGCTGTTGTCGCTATGGTTGAGAAAAATATAGGGTCGGCCATTATCGTTGATGATGGTGATCGTATCCTTGGGATCATTACTGATGGAGATATCAAACGCATCATGGGGCCTCAATTTATGACTCTTAATACTGGCGATGTCATGAGCAAAAATCCTAAATCAATCCGATCTGATATATTGGCTGCGGAGGCACTGGACATCATGTTGAACAGATTTAAGTCTCCCATCACCTCTCTCATAGTTACAGATGACCAAGAAAAAGTCGTTGGATTATTGCGTGTTCAGGAGTGTCTTAAAGCGGGTATTGTCTAATACCCTCCAATGAGCATAAACTCTACAGATGGACGAACAACAAAAACCTGCTCTTTCTACCCTTGATATACCAAAGGGTAAGCATAAAAATACATCACGCATAATGGCGCGCTCGAAAGCGGTCAGGTTTTTTCGACTTTTTTTTCCTGTTGTTGCTGTAGTTCTTCTTTTTTCTATATTCATCTTTAACGATCGCAAAAATATTTCAGATATACGCCCTATCGAGGAAGTTGCGCCCCGCCAAATGGGTGAAAACGAACTTATTAAACCTAAATTTCGTTCTGAAGATGGAAAAAACCAACCCTACACTATTGAGGCTGATAGCGCCTTCCAGACAAAGCAGAACGAGGATTTTGTTAAGCTTGAAAATCCAACTGCCGACTTAACACTTAATGATGGAACATGGTTAAATCTTGAGGCGAAAGAAGGCTTTTTTAATCAGGAACGTCAAATTCTTGACTTAAAGGGTGAGGTTGGTCTTTCTAATACAGATGGTTACAAAATGAATACTTCCCAAATATTTCTTAATATGGAGAACCGTTCAGCAGACACAAATGAGCCAGTCACTCTTGATGGCCCAGATACAATTATTGACGCGTCAGGTTTTTCAGCCGACTCCGAGACATCCACTTTTACATTCAAGGGTCCTGCGCGTATGATTATTCGCGAGACCAAGAATCTAGACCAACAAAAAGATAATTAACGGCACGCGATGAAAATAGTTTTCCTTCTCTTATGTTTTTTAACGATTTTTCCTAGTAGTATTTTTGCTCAGGAAGGCAATTCAGATCCCATAGAAATTACTGCTGATGGTGCCTTGGAATGGCGTCGCTCCGAAAACATGTACGTAGCACGCGATAATGCAAAAGTCGTACAAAATGGCTCCAGCCTGGAAGCGGATTATATAGAAGCGCATTATGAAGAAGGGGGAGGATCAACTTCCATTACTAGAATATTAGCAACAGGAAGTAATTTAAAAGTTGAAGGCGACGGTATTGCGGTTACAGCCAAAGAGTCTCTGGAATATTTTCAAGCCGAAAACAAATTCGTTGCAAAGGGCAATGCCGTTGCCACACAAGAAAATAATACTATCCGCGCAGACACGCTAACTTCTTGGTTTAAAGATTCAGATTCAACTTCTGGTTCCGAGGGCAATAGCCTGGAAAAAGCCTTGGCCGTTGGAAATGTTGTGATTACAACCCCCACTGAAAAGGCCACGGGCAATCAGGCGACTTATGACGGCGCAACATCGATTGCCGAGCTCACTGGTAATGTCAAAATCATGCAAGACAGTAATATTCTCGAGGGAGCGCGCGCTACTGTGAACACGAAAACTGGCATAAGTCAGCTTTTTGCAGGGTCCGAATCAGGGCGAGTAAAGGGTATTTTTTATCCTAAAAAATAAACCCGTCTATCCTATAAGAAGCAGACGGGCATATTTTTGATGCGTAGTTTTTAATGAGAGTAAATTCTTTTAGTTTCTTCTGGCATTCTGATTGGCAGTTGCCTTGCCTGACAAAAAGGAGGCTGTAAATTCAGCCCAATCACCATCAGGATCTCTTTGTGCATGGCGTCTTGCTGCTTTTCTCAAAAGATATTCCAGTTTCTCAACAGTCAAGTCTGGCTCGTTCAAAAGGCTACGAAATCTGTTCAGTGCAACATGGCATGCATATCCAGCATAATCCATGTTAGGTTGTCCAGATGCGCAGACCATTGAATAAACCGCGTTTGCTTCCTCAAGAACTGTTTTAATGTTTCTTTGTATTATAACAGTACTCATTTGCGTTCTCCTCTAACTTCAATTTCGGCACACTACCCCTAGATCGCCCTACCGAGTTTTACCTCGAACGCAGATTCTTTTATCTTCCAATAGGTTTTCCCTCAGTCAAAAACTGGAGGGAAAGTAATAAAATTACAAAACCTGTATGTCAGGATTAAGAAAATATTAACACATCAAGAAAGGCTTTGCAAATTAGGAAACCCTGATATTCTTAATATGCATAGCTCGTCCAGGTTAAGCCTGTCTGGTTTACTTTATTGTTGACTTCGGGGTGTGAGATGTTTCAATTCAGTCGCAAATATTATTCGACATTAACATTTTGAAAGTGAAGGAATTATGCGTGCATTTGTATTTCCCGGCCAAGGATCGCAATATATAGGAATGGGCTTAGAGCTTGCCAATTCATTTCAAGAGGCAAAAGAAGTTTTTCAAGAAACTGACGACGCTCTTAATCAAAAATTGTTTTCACTAATGACGTCTGGAAGCGAATCAGACTTGAATTTAACGGAAAATACACAGCCAGCTCTAATGGCTGTTTCTGTTGCTGTGGCTCGTGTTATTGAAAAACAAAGCGGAAAAGCGCTCTCTGATATTGCTTCGTATGTTGCGGGGCACTCACTAGGCGAATATTCTGCCTTAACCGCTGTTAATGCGCTTTCACTGCCTACAGCCGCCAAACTCTTAAAACTGCGCGGGCAGGCAATGCAGCGCGCTGTTCCGATTGGAGTTGGATCAATGGCCGCAATATTGGGGCTCGATTTTACAGCCGTACAATTAATCGCCAATGAGGCGTCCACAAAGGCAGGAAACGGTCTTATCTGCCAGTCTGCTAACGATAATTCAGATGGGCAAACCGTTGTAAGTGGTCACAAGGACGCGGTTGCAATTGCTATTCGACTCGCTGGTGCTCAAGGTGCAAAGCGCGCAATTGAGCTTCCTGTTTCCGCGCCATTCCATTGCTCTCTTATGGCTCCTGCCGCAGAGGAAATGAGAGAAGCACTTGCCCAGACAGATATAGAAACACCAGCGCTTCCTGTTATTGCAAACGTAACAGCAGAAATTGTCACCGCGCCTGACGAGATACGTGACCTCTTGGTACAACAGGTTACAGGCACTGTGCGTTGGAGAGAATCGGTTTTAGGTATGAAGAAAAAGGGCGTTGAGGAATTGGTTGAACTCGGTGCTGGCAAAGTATTATCAGGTCTGGCTAAGCGGATTGACCGTGACCTGACGTCTCTATCTGTCGAAACGCCAGAACAAGTAGAAGCATTTTTAGAAAATTTATAAAGGAAGTAAACATGTTTAATCTTAAAGGAAAAACAGCACTTGTCACTGGTGCAACAGGTGGAATAGGTAGTGAAATTGCCAAGGCCCTACATGCGCAAGGCGCAACCGTAACTATTTCTGGCCGCAACGAGGATAAGCTCAAAGAATTAGCTGGTCAATTAGGTGAACGTTGCCATGTGATTTCTGCTGACCTATCAAAAGAAGGTGCCTCGGAAGACCTCGCGACAAAAGCGGCCGAGGTCATGGGACAAATCGATATCTTGGTAAATAATGCAGGACTGACACGCGACAACTTATCTATGCGTATGAAAGACGAGGAGTGGCAAGAAGTCATTGATGTTAATATGACGGCAACCTTTAAGCTTGCCAAGGCAGTGCAACGTGGAATGATGAAGAATCGCTGGGGACGTATTATCAACATCGCATCGGTTGTTG
Organism: uncultured Alphaproteobacteria bacterium; assembly: GCA_963740205.1. Lineage (GTDB taxonomy): Bacteria > Pseudomonadota > Alphaproteobacteria > Micavibrionales > Micavibrionaceae > UBA2137. The sequence goes on along the minus strand of CAVUDD010000005.1, from coordinate 303,490 downwards.
GTGTAACTGGTAATCCTGGGCAGGCCAATTATGTCGCCTCAAAGGCTGGAATGATTGGCTGGTCAAAAGCTATGGCTCAGGAGATTGCGTCGCGCGGTATCACCATTAATTGTGTGGCGCCAGGTTTTATTGCAACAGCAATGACAGAAGCGTTAACAGATGACCAAAAAGACAAAATCAATGCGACTATTCCCATGCAAAAAATGGGAACAATAGGAGATATTGCTGGTGCAGTTGCCTATCTAGCAAGCGAGGAGGCTGGTTATGTCACAGGATCTACTCTGCATGTAAATGGTGGGATGGCCATGATATAGAGGATTATCCACAGCCAGACCCCTTATAAAACAAGGAGTTTTAAACGATGTAGCATTCGTTAGGCTATATTAGAGTAGAAAAAACTGATACAAAATCACTTGCAATCGCGAAAAAGCCCTTATAAGGTCTGCGCGGTTAATATAAATCACCAATATGAAGAAGGAAAAATCCATGAGTGATGTTGCTGAACGCGTTAAAAAGATTGTTATTGAACATCTTGGCGTAGAGGAAGAAAAAGTTACAGAAGCTGCAAGTTTCATTGATGATCTTGGCGCTGACTCTCTCGACACAGTTGAGCTTGTTATGGCATTTGAAGAAGAATTCAAAGTTGATATCCCTGATGATGCAGCAGAAAACATCCAGACCGTTGGTGATGCTATCAGTTTCATCAAAGAAAATTCAGCTGAATAGTTTTCCTATCCTTCGTCACACGACGGAAATTTTAATAATATGAGACGCGTAGTTGTCACTGGTATGGGAATGGTGACACCCCTTGGAAAAGGGGTGTCTCATAACTGGGATGCCATCATAAACGGCCGAAGCGGTATCCGCAAAATCGAACGATTTGATGTTTCAGACATTACATCCAAGATTGCAGGAACAGTCCCTTACGCCTCCGAAGAGGGTGATGGGGTAACCTATGCTTTTAATGCTGACGACATTGCGCACCCAAAAGACCAGAAAAAGGTCGATACCTTCATTCTCTATGCTCTGCAGGCCGCTGAAGAAGCCCTAAGTGATAGTAGCTGGAAGCCAGAAGACCTAGAATCCCTTGAGCGCACTGGGGTAATGGTTGGCTCAGGAATTGGTGGCCTGCAAACAGTTTACGAAAGTTCTATTACTTTGCATGAGAAAGGCCCAAGACGTCTTTCTCCATTTTCCGTGCCTGCTATGTTAATTAATCTAGCCTCAGGACAAATCTCTATTAAATACGGTTTTAAAGGCCCAAATCATTCTGTTGTAACCGCATGCTCGACTGGTGCACATGCTATTGGTGATGCTGCAAGACTTGTCATGCTGGGTGATGCCGATGTTATGGTTGCGGGCGGAGCAGAGGCCGCAGTCAACAGACTCGGTGTAGCGTCATTTGCCGCTGCACGAGCACTTTCGACATCATATAATGAAACACCCGAGGCAGCCTCAAGACCTTTCGATGAGGGTCGCGATGGCTTTGTAATTTCAGAAGGCGCAGGCGTCGTCGTTCTTGAGGAATATGAGCACGCCAAAAAGCGTGGGGCAAAAATATATGGTGAAGTCCTCGGTTACGGATTATCAGGTGATGCCTACCATATTACATCGCCAGCAGAGGATGGTGACGGAGGATTTAGGGCTATGCGCGCAGCGCTACAGCGTGCAGGTCTTAACCCAGAAGATATTGATTACATTAATGCCCATGGAACATCCACACCACTTGGCGATGGTATTGAATGTACAGCAGTAAAAAGACTGTTTGGAAATTCTTTAGATACGATTTCAATGTCTTCGACCAAATCAGCAATAGGGCATTTACTTGGTGCGGCAGGAGCCGTAGAGGCAATTTACTCACTCAAAGCAATTGAAACAAACACATTGCCACCCACATTAAACCTAGAAAATATATCCGAGTCCTGCCAAGGCATTGACCTTGTCCCTAAACAGGCAAAATCCAAGACGGTTAATACCATTCTATCCAATTCATTTGGATTTGGCGGGACAAACGCCAGTCTTGTTATGAAGTCCGTATAAAACTAATCAATCTTGTTTATGAAAAAGTCTAGGCGGTGTTTTTTTTTAGAAATATCCCGCTTCGCTTCGCTGGTGGGGATTTTGAAAAAGATATATGAATAGCTTAGGGCGAGATAAACCCAAAACGCTGTATTTCTAAAATTCTGATGGGTCAGGCCGTATAGTAGTATTGGAATAAGTAGCAACCCATAATAAAGCGGAAGCTTCTTAAAAATCAGAACGAGAAATGTTCCAAAAAGAATGAAGCCTATAAAGCCATAGGAAAATAGGATTGTAGCTAGCCCAGAGTGCAATTCCTGCCTCGCATTAAATCGCCAATGAGCGCCCTCTCCTGCGCCAGTTAATAAATACTGTGGAAATTCTAGCAATCTAGAATACCCTCGACCCATAGCGCTATCGTCACGGTCAACACCGATTTCACCCAGCCTTCGTGAAACAGCCTCGATGTTATCAGCAGCAGTGATAATAAGCCTTGTCTCGACTGGTGCGGTAACCTTGGTGATAACAAACACACATAAGATCAACAAAAATACCGCTTTGAGTTTTTTATTTGTTACTGGTGAAAACGCCATAAAAAGGACAAGCAGTCCAAACGTGATGAGCCCGGCCTTTGAAAGAGATTGGGATTGTATGTAGGCAAGAAGAGCAAATAGTCCCATGTCCACCAAGCTAAGAGAAGTCGATCTCTTAAGAACAATTAAAATTGCGCCCATAAGGAGACCCCAATAGGCCAGTTGATTGGGGTTGTTAAAGGTTCCCTCATGTCGGTATCCAGCGGAATCGAAAAATACAACCCATAGAAATTGCAAAACGATAATTGCTGCTATTGCATAATAGGTTATCTGATTCATCAGGAATGGCGCTCGTTGGAACAGGAAAATAACAAAGCAAAACGTCATAAAATTGTATGTGTAAAACATACTGGCAAACAGAAAACTGTTTTCCAAAAAGAACAGGTAGTAAATAAAGTTAATGACGAGCGTTAGTAAGGCAAAGGCGCAACCAGCGAGGTAAACAGGCTCAACTCTCACAGAATGTCTGACGAGAGAGACAATGGTTGCTGGTACAATTCCCAGCGCTAAAATCATATCCGCTGGTTGTGGAAGGCCGCTCGGGAAGAAGTAGAAGGGAGACAGTAATATATAAAATGTCCAAACCACCAACATATATGTCGGAATAGATTGGGGTATTCCGCCAACATAGTCAGTGGAATTACTGTTCGAATAATTTTTTATATTTGGTGACATATAAGAAAATTTACCAGAATTTTTGAAGGATTTAGGGTTCAAGAACACCCCCACCTGAATCTTGTCTCCATATTACCTTCTTTTTCCTATTATTATCAAGTAATTGCGAAGACAACGGGTGAGACACAACATAACTGCACGCGAGAAACACCCAGAAGAAACTAAATCTTATATTTTGATGAGTAAGCCCATAAAGAAAAATTGGTATAAGCATTGCCGTGTAATACCAAGGCTGTCGGTAAAAAATATTTATGAGGAAAAGTATAAAAAATCCAAAGCCGAAGATGCTGTAACTGAAGATAAGCGTTGCTATACCAGAGTGGAGTTCTTGTCGCCCAAAACGCCAATAAGCGCCCTCACCAGCGCCAACAAAAAGATATTGAGGGTGCTCAATAAGCCTCAAATATCCGCGCGCTTCAGGGGTATCATCACTTTGTTTTCCTATTGTGCCCAGCCTTTTGGAAACCGCCTCGATTGTTTCAACTCTTTGAATAACTTCAAATACGCGCTGTGCATTAGATATGTTGGCAATAAGAAGGATGGACACGCAAAACATTATTAATAATCTGTAGCTCTTCGGCATCTGAGGTGAAAATATAAATATCAGAAAAAGAACGAAAAACACGACTATTCCTGCCTTAGATAAAGAAAGCATCTGAATGTAGGCAAGCACACAAAAAGCCACTACATCTAGCAATCTCATTCTTTCGTTTCGTTTCAGAATAACAAGAAGAGCCGCCGCTAGGACGCACCAGTACGCCAATTGGTTTGAACGATTAAATGTCCCGCTTGCTCTAAAATCATCGCTGTCGGGAAAGAAAACTACAATGAACAATTGCACAAAAATAATAGACATGAGGGCAAGATACGAAAGCCGGTTCATCGGTTCTGGATAGCGAGAAAATAAAGTCGTGCCGTATACGAAAATGCAAAAATTGAAGAAATAATAAAGGCTGTGAAAAATAAACTTTGCGTCGGTAATAAAATAGAAATGAATTAGATTTATTACAAATGTGAGCCCGACAAAAATCGCACCATATATATATACAGCAGAAATATGTTTGTTATAGTTAAGTAAGTTAAGGGAAAATAGTCCCATTATGCCAACAAAAATCATTATATCAGCAGGCTGAGGAAGCCCGCTTGGAAAAAGATAAAACGGCGAAAGAAAGATATAGAGAGCCCATATGCCAATAAAGAAAAAAGGCGGTTTAAGCGTTTTTCCGTGTCCCAAAGGGAAGTGCAGATTTTTCTGGGCGTTACTATTAGGTGGCATAATTGTTTTTATCTTACTGCTTATCACTCATAATGTTGACAAAAAAATTACTGACGAGGACGAACAAGCTTTAAAAACAATGCTTATTAATGCTGGATACAGCTCAAAACTTGAAAACTCCCCTCTTATTTTTAAAGAACAAATTGAGGATATCCGCAAGATACAGGATGCCGTATTAACAGCTTCACCTAAGTTGCTCAAAATACCATTGCGCCAGCCACGCGAACCCAAAGATTTATTGGAAATAGAGCACGGACAATGCAGTGACCGTGCACGTTCCATAGAAAAAGGTCTGCGGGCTTTAGGATTCAAGACACGTTTTGCTGCTATTTTCAGCCGTGAAAAAACTTTTACACCCCCCGCTACCATGGCCATTGATAGTGGCCGGGACTTACGTTCGCACGCAATCATTGAGGTTCTAACGTCCAAGGGCTGGCTTATCGTAGATACAAATTCTCGCTGGCTCTCTCTGGATGAAAATAACCAACCTGTTTCTCTCGCTACCCTACAAGATTTAGACGATAAACCAAATTTGAAGTGGTCGAAAACAAATAAGGGTGAATTTTACTGGCTGTTTAAGGGTCCTTTCACCTATGTCTACGGACTTTACTCTAGACATGGACTTTTCTATCCGCCCTATACACCCTATATTCCAGATATCAACTGGTCTGAATTTATAATCGACAACCTCGAGAGTTAAATATGCGCGGTTTTCTAACATTCATAGCGACTCTGTTCGTTTTGGTCTTATTAATAGCTGCGGGGGGGTTCTATATTTATGGACTTTACGAAAACCCAGGCCCACTACAAAGTCAAAATAATGTAGTTATTGACCGAGGATCAGGCGTTTCTTCCATAGCAAAAAAATTGGAAGGCGAGGGCGTTATTCATAGTGCACTTATATTTAAGATTGCGACACGCCTTACCAATCAACAATCAGCCCTTAAGGCGGGCGAATACGAATTTCAGCCCCGCCAATCCATGGAAAGTGTTCTTACTCAAATTGCAAATGGAGACGTTGTTGTTAGGCAAATTACTTTTCCCGAAGGCCTCACTAGCTTTGAAATGCTTAGAATCTTAAATGGGAACGCTGATCTCACCAATAACGGAAAAAATAGAATAGAGACCACACCTGCAGAAGGAGCCCTCCTGCCAGATACTTATCGCTATGAAGTTGGTGACACAGCAGCGGATATTATCTCTCGGATGGAAAATGCAATGACAGCGACACTAGATGAGGCCTGGGAAAATCGCCTGCCAGATCTGCCTGTTGCCACAAAGGAAGAGGCACTCATACTTGCCTCGGTCATTGAAAAAGAAACTGGAAAGCCCGAAGAACGCAGGGCGGTTGCAGGTGTGTTTGTTAACCGACTCAGGAAAGATATGATGTTGCAGACCGATCCAACCGTAATTTATGCAATAACAAAAGGTGAACATAAAAATGATGGTAAGGGACCCTTAGGGCGGAGATTGCTCAGTAAAGATCTACAGATCGATTCGCCTTATAATACTTATAAGTATACTGGGCTTCCCCCGACACCAATATGCAATCCAGGAAAAGCCTCTATTAAGGCGGCATTGAATCCCGAGAAAAATGACTATATCTTCTTTGTAGCAGATGGAACGGGTGGGCATATTTTTGCCAAAACCCTCAAAGACCACAACCGCAATGTCGCTGAATGGCGAAAAATACGCCGCAATCAGTAAAAAATCTTACTTTAGAAACGAGCGCAACATCCACGCTGCTTTTTCATGTACAGCGACGCGCCCTACAAGCATATCAACCGTGGCCTCATCGCCCGCATCTTCTGCTTCTCGCAAAACAGGGAAAATCAATTCTGCCATTTTTGCATTGTCGTTTGCTAACTCTTTGACCATAGCGCTTGCATCCAGCTTTTTTGATTGCTCCTTGATGTCTGATTTTTCAATCAGTGAGGCGAAAGTAGTTGGCGCATATTCATCTAGTGCGCGAATTCTTTCGGCTATCTCATCCGTTACGGTCCATAGCTCGTTGTATTGCTCCTCAAATATCTCATGGTAAGATTTGAAATTAACACCCTCAACGTTCCAATGAAATCCGTGTGTTTTGAAATAAAGAACGAATGTATCGGCCAAAACCTTCGTCAAACCCTCAACAACCTTCTTGTTTGCTTGGCCGCTCATATAATTTTCTTTGGACATTTAAAATATTCCTTTCAAAGTTTTTGAATTCTTTTTTTCTCTCAAGCTTTTAAGCTATACTTCTATGAAACGCTTTCAAGGTGCAAAGGTTCAATAATATGTGCGGTTTAACAGGTCTAGTTTCATTTTCATCTTCCGATAAGATTCCCGAGCGTCTAAACGAAATGACGTCTTGTATTTCTCATCGCGGTCCGGATGGCGATGGATACTGGGTAGACCCAAAAGATGGCATTGGCCTTGGTCACCGCAGACTAGCAATTATTGACCTCTCGGAGGCAGGCCATCAGCCAATGTGGTCGCCATCCAAGCGTTATGTGATGGTTTATAATGGTGAAATTTATAACTATCTCGACCTCAAAGCTGAATTTGAAAATGATGGGCATATTTTTAAAGGTCACTCAGATACCGAGGTCATGCTTGCTGCGTTCGAGAAATATGGAATTCGTCAAACTCTCGAAAAATTAAGCGGGATGTTTGTTATTGCTGTTTACGACACCAAGAGTAAAAAACTTACTCTTGCGCGTGATTACTTGGGTAAGAAGCCTCTCTACTATGGTTGGTCGGGAAATGATTTTCTGTTTGGTTCTGAACTTAAAGCCTTAAAAAGTCATCCAGAATTTGAGAAAAATAAAATTAATCAAGATGTCGTTGCGCTTTATATGCGTTATGCCTGTGTGCCCGCACCTTATTGTATCTTCAAGAATATTAATCAGTTAATGCCAGGGAGCATGATTGAAGTTTCTCTGGACGACCTCAAAGGCCACCCTGATGTTTCCCTAAGAGCAGAAAAATTCTGGTCTGCGACCGAAATTGTTAAGGAGGGAGCAAACTCTCGTAAACTGCAACATGATGAACAGACAGTCATCTCTGAATTTTCTTCTTTACTAGAGACTTGTGTCAAGGAAAGGATGATATCAGATGTCCCGCTGGGTGCATTTTTATCTGGCGGAATAGATTCCTCAGCTATCGTTGCTTTTATGCAAAAAGTTGCCACTTCGCCTGTAAAAACTTTCTCAGTTGGCTTTGATGTAGACGGATTTAACGAGGCTGAGTTTGCCAAAACAGTTGCTAAACACCTAGGCACAGATCACCACGAAATTTATTTAAAGCCAAAGGATGCGCTTGAGGTCATCCCAAAGCTCCCTCTAATATATGACGAGCCCTTTGCCGATATTTCACAAATCCCAACCTATCTAGTTTCAAAATTCGCGCGCGAACATGTCACTGTAGCGTTGTCGGGTGATGGAGGAGACGAGCTACTTGGTGGCTATCGTAGGCATTTTATGATTCCGCCTATGTGGTCAAAAATTAACAAAGTTCCTGATTTTATGCGCGGGGCATTATCATCAGGAATCTCTATAATAGGCACAGGTAACTGGTCACGCATCGGTAATCTGACCTCACGTAAACATCTGGGTGACACAATGGCGAAATTATCTGATTTAATGCGTCAAAATAACTCCTCGGAGGTGCATGACTTTCTCCTTGGCTTTTGGGAGAACCCCTACAATGTTGTTCCCGACGCGCAACCTCTTTACCTGGATTACAAAGACCAAGAGAACATTCCTGAAGGCCTAAGTTTTGCCGAAGAAATGATGTGGAGAGATAGTATTTCTTATCTTCCTAATGATATTTTGGTAAAGGTTGATCGTGCATCTATGGCCGTTTCGCTTGAGGCGCGGGCGCCTCTACTTGACCGCAGACTGTATGAGTATGTGTGGGGACTACCCGAGCATTTCAAGGTTAGAAATGGAAAAGGCAAGTGGTTATTGCGCGAGGTGCTGTCTCAACATGTACCAAAGGAAATGTTTGAAAGACCTAAAAAAGGTTTCTCACCTCCATTGGGGCCTTGGTTATCTGGTGAACTTAAGGATTGGGCGGAAGAACTATTGAAATCTTCCTCACTAGAAGAGGCTGGATTAAATTCAAAGCCAATTCGAGATGCCTGGGATGAGCATTTGAAAGGTCATCGTAATTTATCAACAAAGCTTTGGACAGTTCTTATGTATCAATCTTGGCGCTCAATTGGCGTATAAGGTTTCCATTTCACAGCAATTCCGTCGGCTTTTAGGCAATCGATCAATTGATTAATGGCGTCTTTTTCTGTTTGCGTGACTTTTGGCCCACGCCCCAGGCGCATCAAGGACGAAAGCAATGGATACAATCCAAACCATCCTTTATCAGGACCACCGTAAAGATTATGCGTTCCCATTTCACCGTTTGGCGCAGCCCTAGCAACTGCCTCAGCAACATCGAGACATACAAGTTTAAAGCAATTCATATCAATTTCATCAATACTGCCTCTTAATAATGACAATACTTTGGCGCAATCATCCAAAACATCATGAGAACCTTCATTGTCTTGGAGGGTATTTTGAGTGCTTTGTATAATTTCTTTTATAAAAGAGCGGTTTTGATATTTTTTCTGAGCCGTTAAAACAACATTACGCAACGCCTCCATTTCAGCTTTATTAGCGTAATCCCCTCCGCCAGTATCCTGACTGGACATCCACAGACCCACTCGGTAAGGAAATTGGATCAAAAATTGCCAGTCTTTATTAGAAAATTGTTCTTTGAGAGCCATTTGTAACCTTTTTTCAAAATTATTTTGGAGAAAAAACACTTAAATATCAACCATCTTCTCAGAAAATATGTAAACTACTGGTTAATAAGGCAATTTTTTCCTATTTGGTAGGATTCCGTTAACCACTTGTCGCCATAATAGGAAGGGTAGGGGTATCCATGAGGGATGGATATGAAAACACAAGAGCAACGGGGCACGATATGAGTGGACCATCAGATAGAGACTTTTTAATAGATTTTACTCCAGCCGAGGGATGCAGATTTGCATATACGCTAAATGGAAAGCAACCTGTACGCTCAACTCTGATTGGCGAAGAGCCATTGTTCTTCCTTGATAATACAGAAAACTTTGAAGATGAGGGACTGTTTGACCTTTCCCTTCTCGAAGACATCACAAAAGAATTGGGCGACTTACAAAAGAAAGTGGCTTCATACGAGGCGATTTCAGAAGAATTCAAACGTGAAGATGGTCACATCAATAACCTTTTCACAGCAGAAGCGGATGCTTTATGCGCAGAAAGAGCCAAGGCTCCAAATATGAAAAAATTCATTTCCATTCTTGAGGAAAGTCGTGTTTTAAAAACTTTCCTTCAGTTTGCAGATGAAAACGGCATTACACTAACATGGTCTACACAGGCTGAAACGGCCGATTATGATCGCAACGCAAATACGATATTGATTAATCCAGATTTGGAAGAGTCATACAGAGTTTTACTTGCCGCTTCGCAACTTAGACAGGCATGGCAGCATAAAAAAGGTGTTGCGGTTGATCCTATGGCCTTTTTCCCAGATCACGGTATTTTGATTAATAGACTTCAAGCTGCAGACTTATCACTCTTCATGATTAGAACAGCATGGGAATTACAGCTTGCTGGTCACAAACAAGCCTGGGAGCTAGTTGAGAATTCAGCACTTTCAGACTTGGGGCGCGCCTTTGCTCGCGAAGTTTGCAATGACTTCCGTACATTAAATAATGGACGCGCTGGCTTAGCGCTTATAGAGGCCTGGTTCTTATCGGAGCGTTGCCGTAAACATGACCGCAATTTTATTCAGCGTATGCTTTCTGGTCCTGTAAAAGGCAGCTTTGACAGATCAGAAGAATTGTCTCGTCAAGCAACTTTGGCTCTGATTTCTTCCTTGGGTGAAACACCATATGGTCAGAATTACCTCTCAGGCTATATTACAACAGTAATGGATGATCCAATTTTCTATGAAGTGCGCGACCGTTCAAATGCCAACTTTCTATGGTTCATTAAGTTTGAAAACTCATTTACTGAGGCAGAAGAAAATATCGCCTTAAAAGACACTCTTGGCTCCGAATCAAAAAATAAAGAGACAAATGTGGATAACTTAGGGTATAACAACTCTCCCAATGCTCGTGTGGTGGCTTTCCCTAAGATGCACAGAGAAATATCTCAAGTTGCTCACAAGAAAGTTTCCAACGGCAAGGGGTCAGAGGGAACGATTATACCTTTTGGTCAGTTTTAAGAACGTCACACCAGCTCCTTTGCGAGACTCTCTTGCAAAGGACGCATCAAATACATCGGAGCCTTCATGAAAGAAGTGCAAACATATAAAAAATTTGATCTTACTCTTCCTTCTTATGATGAAGGAGGCGTTCCCCCATGCCAAAAGGTGGAACTGCGTGGATCTCATTTCAAATTTTCCGCACTTCTTGATCATGTTGACACATCAGAAGCAACAAGTGACGAGCATCTTGAGCATGTGAACAACGCTGGATCAGCGCTAGCATGGTGTCTCTCCATGGCACTTGAATCTGAGAGCGCAGCAGCTTTACTTTTTTCACTTCCACTTGAGAAGTGGACAATCTCATTATCTAAAGAAGATACTGGATACTATTTTGACTCATCAACACATCATTTGACCGTTGGGCTTGATGAGGGGACTGCTGAAATCTTGCAAGATTCTCCATTCTTGAGAAATACGCTCTTCTTTGATTTTCTTTACGCGCTTCGTGATATCTGGTTCGAAACCTACACAGGCGCATTAAGTGCAGAGCTTCATCCAGAAGATTATCTTAAGTGGGAACGTTTTCGCCAAGCAGATATCTCTTCATTTAGCATTCTTTGCTCATGGGAAATTCTTAATTCTGGCGACGACAGTCTATGGCGTCACGTTACGGCATTCGAAAATGGTGACATGGCATTGGCATTTGTTCGCAAATTAACTCACCCCTCCATGCAGAGCGCAAAAGGTTTGGAGGACGCCCAATGGCAGGCCTTTAAAACATGGTACCGCGACCATGATCGTGTGACATTCTGTGACCGTGATACGTTGTCCTATATGGATGACCGTATCCTAGAGCAAGGAAATACCTTTGGAAGAACTCGCTTTAATGCTGAGTTCATGAAAGAAATAGCCAATCTTTCGGGTTTCCAAAGTTACTTTGAAGGAAATGAAAAGGACTTAACTCGCGCACCCGAATTCTCGCTCCTACCTGATGAAATTTGTCAGACGCACTTGCTCCATATCATAAGTGACTTGGAATCTGTAGAAGTTGCTGGTATTCGCTTTAGAGATCGCACTCTGGCTTCAAAGATTTTTCCTGACCAGCATTAATCATCTCTTCATTTGAGTTAAAACAATGTCTATGATGTTTCATCATGGCAAATGAAACCACAACGACCAATTTCCATTTTCACCTTGTATCTGACGCAACAGGTTCAACCCTGCAAGGTTTAGCGCGCGCTGCATTCGCACAATTTTCAAATCTGTCCCCAATTGAGCATTACTGGCCATTAATACGTACAGAAAAACAACTTGCTCGTGTTTTAGAGGCGATTGAAAAAGATAAAGGGCCTGTGTTTTTTACCTTTGTTGACAATAACATGCGCAAACGTTTGAGGTCTTTTTGTCACTCTCTTGAAATCCCCTGTATTGCCGTTATGGACCCAATCCTTAAGGCGCTTTCGTCCTACATTGGACAACCTGTTCAAGGTATCCCTGGTGCGCAACACGCAATGAACGAGGATTATTTCAAACGTGTTGATGCTATTGATTTTGCCTTGGGCTTTGATGATGGACAAAATTTTCAAGGTATTGAGGAGGCAGATGTTATTCTGGTTGGTGTTTCAAGAACCTCAAAAACGCCTACTTGTGTTTATCTTGCAAGACGCGGAGTTAAGGCTGCCAATATTCCGCTGGTACCAGGATTTGTAATGCCGGAAAATATACTAAAACTCAAAAAGCCTCTTTTTGTGGGCCTCACAGAATCTCCAGACCGTCTTATTCAATTGCGCTCCAGTCGTATGAAAATTGAGGCCTCACAGCTTTCTCTTCTTAATAACAGCTATCTCGACCCTGAAGCCGTAGAGGATGAAGTTGCAAAAGCGCGAAGATTTTTCAGAGAACAAGGCTGGCCTATTATAGATGTAACAAGGCGTTCGGTTGAAGAAACCGCTGCTGAAATTTTCATCCTCTTACAAAAACGCGGCTATCAGATTACACAATGATACGTATTGCTCTGACAGGCTCTATTGCCATGGGAAAATCTACAGTCGCAAACATGTTTGCTGCAAACAATATTCCTGTTTATGATTCTGATGCATGGACACATAAGGCGTTAACATTAGGCAGTCCCGTCTTCAAAAACATCATTGATGCCTTTCCTGAATGTTGGGACAAAAAAGCACAACGCATAAACAGAGTCTCACTTGGAAATATTGTTTTTTCTAGCAATGAAAAGCGCGAACAATTGGAGAGCCTTATCCATCCCTATATATGGGATACACAAGACGCCTTTGCAAAAACACATACACGTGCTGGCACAGATATTATCCTGTTTGATATACCGCTTCTCTTTGAAACAGGAAGTGACATTAAATTTGATAGGATAATTGTTGCCTCTGCTCCCGCCTTTGTACAAAGGAAGCGCGCCCTTTCTCGCTCTGGAATGACAGAAGAAAAATTCCATGCAATCCTTAGTAGACAATATCCCGATAGCTTTAAGCGCACCAATGCAGATTACGTTATCAACACAGGGCTAGGTCGCGCCTTTTCTATGACACAAGTTCGCTCTATACTGGCTGACATAAGGAAAAATATACATCATGCGTGAAATTATTCTTGATACAGAAACAACAGGTTTTGACCCAGATAAGGGTGACCGTATTATCGAGATTGGTTGCCTAGAGACAATCAATTTTGTTCCTACAGGAAGAACCTATTGGCAATATATTAATCCTGAACGTGATGTTCCAGCAGAAGCAGTGGCCGTTCACGGAATTACAGAAGAATTCCTAAAGGACAAGCCAACATTTGGTGAAATCGTTGGTGATTTTCTTGATTTTGTCGGGGATAGTAGGCTGGTCATACATAATGCTGAATTCGATATAAAATTCCTAAATTCTGAATTGAAAACCTTTGGATTTCCCACCTTCAATCTAAAAGACGCCATTGATACGCTTGCAATTGCGCGCAGGAAGTTTCCGGGCTCCCCAGCAAATCTTGACGCCCTTTGTCGCCGTTTCAACATTGATAATTCCAACCGTGAGTTTCACGGAGCCCTTCTTGACTCCGAACTTCTTGCAGAGGTTTATCTTGAGCTTATGGGTGGACGCCAACATGGTCTGGAACTAACTGCTGATAAATCAAAAATTACCCAGAATTCAAGCGCCTTAAGCGCCCCCAACGAAAAACCATACAGGGAACCACGCGCCTTCCCTCTCAATGAAGATGAGAAAAGGGCGCATGAATTAATGGTTAAAGAATTAGAAAATCCGCTTTGGGATGACTATAAAGATTAAGACGCTTTCTTTTCTTTACCCGTTGAGTTTTTGTCTGCTTCTTCCTGCATTCTCTGCATATAAAGTGCAGTGAAATCAACAGGGTTAAGAAGTAATGGTGGGAAACCGCCTTCTTGTGTGAGATCAGCAATTAATCTTCTAATGAATGGGAATGAGAGACGCGGAACCTCAATAAACAACATGGGATGTTTTTTCTCATCTGGAATATTGGCAACAGAAACTAAAGTTGCGTACTCAACCTCACATACAAACACCGTTGTCTCTTCTCGCTTCGCTGTTGCAGTAACCTTCAGAACAACTTCAAAAAGATCTGCAACATTATCATCTTCGATTTTTCGGGTATCCAGCCCAAATGAAATGTCAGTCTGTGGAATGGTTGAATCTGCGCGCAAGGACAGTGGTGCTTGGGGATTCTCAAAAGAAATATCACGAACATATTGAGCCATTATTTGCATATTTAGGCTTTTAGCTTGTTGAGGCTCTTCTTTTTTAGTGTCTTTATCGGTCATCTCTTTTCCTTTGTCTGTCTATAGTGTAAACCTATCCAAGTATTGAAACTCGTTCCTTTTAAACGATATTAAAAATAAAGGATAATATTATTATGGGTGGCATTCCCGGAGATCTACTAGTTTATATCATAGTTGCAGCCGTTTTGGTTATGTGGCTTCGCAACGTTCTTGGTACACGCCATGGCGACGAAAAATCCCGCCCCAATCCTTATTTAAAAGATAACAACACAAGCAAGTCCGTAACTCAAGACCCCATTGAGGGACAATCTATGCGTATTGATGACAGCTTGAGTGCTGACTTGGATTCATTATCCTTTGAAAATGATGAGGCAAAAGATGGTATTTTGAAAATTCTTAAGAAAGACAAATCTTTCCATCCGTCTGATTTTATCGAAAAAGCAAAGGACGCTTTTGTTATTGTTGTTGAGGCCTTTGCAGAAGGCGACAAAGACACTTTATCCGAACTCCTCGCACCATCAGTGTACAAATCTTTTTCAAAGGCCATTGATGCGCGCGATAAGTCAGGGGAAACAGTTGAAACAGAAATTCACGCTGTACAAAAAATGGATATCGTTGAGGCGGGGCTTAAGGGTAACGTCACCTTTGTAACCTTCAGAATTTACGCGGAAGAAACAGCTGTTATTAAAGATAAAAATGGGAAAATCATTAGTGGCGATTCAGATCGTATTACTGAGATGGTTGACCTATGGACGTTCGGGCGCGATACAAAATCCAAAGACCCGACATGGCAGGTTTTTGAAACAAAAGATGGCGATCCGGAACCTCACAAAACGCCCGTGCCTGATGCCTCCTAAGGTTTTTATTGTAGGTGTTATTACTTTTGGACTGGTTGCACTTGCAGGCTGTGGCATAATGTCTGATATGCCCAAGGAAAAAACGCCCGTGCCAGATACATCTAAAACGATTTTTTCACCCTCAACATTTTCTAATCTTCCCGCTTGGCCGGACTCAAATCCTCAAGAGTTTTTAAACGCCTTTGAAAAAACCTGTACTCGCATTGGTAAGAAAGATTCAAATACAACTTATGTAAGCGACCCCAAATGGGGAACCGTAGAACAATGGCAATCCCTCTGCGCAACATTACCTAAAGCCGAGGATTTAACATCATGGATAGAGGCTAATTTTACACCTGTATCAGTACGCGATTCACTTCATAAGGAAACTGGTCTTTTTACAGGTTATTACGAGGCCTCACTTAAGGGATCACGAACTCAAAGTGAGCTTTATAATGTAAAATTACGAGCGAGACCTGATGACCTTGTCATGGTGGATTTAGGAAACTTTCGTGATGAATTAAAAGGTCAGCGTATTGCGGGGCGCGTTGTTGATGGTAAATTAAAACCATACGAGGACAGATCGGAAATTATCGCAAGCAAACTTCCACCCGAGCAAGATAATGTTCTTTTCTGGGTTGATGATGCTGTTGATGCCTTCTTTCTTGAGATACAGGGCTCAGGAGTTATTGATCTTGATACAGGTGAGACTGTGCGTGTTGGCTACGCTGGTCAAAATGGACACATCTACACTGCTATCGGCAAAAAGCTAATTGAACTGGGAGAACTTCAAAAAGAGGAAGTCTCCCTTCAAACAATACGTGATTGGCTAAAATCTAATCCTGACAAAGCTCAAGATATTATGAATGAAAACCGTTCCTATGTTTTCTTTGAAGAAAAAACAGTTGATGGTGCCGTGGGTGGTGAAAATGTTGTTTTGACGGCTGAACGCTCACTTGCCATTGACCACGGGCGTTTTCCTTATGGGCTTCCATTCTGGGTTGATATCAAAGCACCGATAAAGGGCGAAAGAGATATTCAGCGCCTTATGGTAGGGCAAGACACGGGAGGCGCCATTAAGGGCGCTGTGCGCGGAGATGTCTTTTGGGGGCACGGTGACAGGGCAGAATACACGGCAGGCCACATGAAATCAGAGGGAAGATATTGGTTATTGCTTCCTAATTTTCTAGATATAAGCGCCCTTTAAAGGTAACCTCAACCTATGGCAAATATTTTAAAACAAAAACTCCAAAAACAGATTCAACATTTTTTAAGCATTAATTTATCTGAAAAGAACTTTTTTGTCCGCAAGGGTTATCAATCTTTGCGCGTATTTTATGCTATAGCGCGTGACGTGTCCGATGGGCAATTCTCGCTACGCGCAATGAGCCTTGTTTATACAACTCTTATTACACTTGTCCCCCTTATTGCTCTGAGTTTTTCTGTACTAAAGGGTTTGGGAATTCACAACCAAATTGAGCCGATGCTTAGTCAGCTCCTTTCAGGGTTGGGACGCCAGCAAAGTGCCGAAATCACAGAAAAGATAGTTTCCTTTGTTGACAATATAGAGGTCGGGGTTCTTGGTGTAGTTGGTTTGGCTCTTCTTATTTATTCAGTTATTGCGCTTATGCAAAAAATTGAATGGGCCTTCAATGCAATATGGCGTGTCGGAACAGGCCGCTCCATGGCGCGTAGAATCAGCGATTATTTGACTGTTCTTTTTGTGGGACCTTTGGCAATTTTCCTGTCCACCAGCGCAACCTCTATGGTGAGGCACTCTCCAATTTTCACAAAACTTGAAGGTACAAGTTTTATCGCACCTTTTGTCCCGCTTATGGGTTGGTTGGTCCCTTGGTTGGTCCTAACAATTGGCTTTATGTTTCTCTATATATTTATTCCTAATACAAGGGTGCGCGCCTATCCCGCCTTTATAGGTGGTCTGTTTGCTGCTCTGATTTGGAAATTTATGGGTTTTGCATTTGCAGTTTTTGTCGCTAACGCAACAGGATACGTGGCAATTTATGCTGCGTTTGCAACCCTCATTCTATTTATGATTTGGGTTTATGTGGGTTGGTTGGTTGTTCTTATTGGATGTAACATTGCCTTTTATGTGCAAAATCCAAAATTCATCAAAAAAACTCGAACGTCTTTTATTTTGTCACCTAGGCTAATTCAGGCCTATGGTCTCGGGTGTATATACTATATAGGCTCTGCACACCACGAACAGGGTGCGCCCGAATACACAACTGAGGACTTAGCGGACAAACTCAACGCTCCCGTAATCGCAATCGAGAAAATTCTTGAAACCCTTAAGAAGTGTAACCTTGTGCTTAGCGCTGAGGGCAGGTCCCAAACTTGGCATCCCGCGGTTTCCTACAATACCACTAAACTTCAGGCTGTTTTGGATGCACTAGAAGAATATGGGCAAGATGAAGACGCAAAAACACAAAAAGTAAATTGTCCCGATTCTGTTGCAACCCTCATGGGTAAAATGGAAGATAAAAATAAAAAGCTTTTTGGTGACAAAACAATTGAGGAAGCCTTAAAAATAAAACCTAAAAATAAGTAGTTTTTATAGAAACATTCAATTATAAGAAAAACTTCTCCCTCAAGGAATACCATGAAAAAAAGTAATTTTTTTATATTTAAAGTTTTACTTTCTGTTGCAATGATCTCCCTCATAGCATTACAGATAGATTGGGGCTGTCGCTTCTAAAATTATTATAAACATAGGCCCACTCGTATGGTTCGCTTCGGTTGGCCTTCTTATAATGCAAACGCTTGTTCTTAGTGTACGTTGGGCCCTTATTATAAATACTGGGCGTACGCAAATTTCTTACAAAGACTCGATAAAAGTTACCTTTGCTAGTCAGATAGCTAATTTTGTATTTCTTACATCAATTAGTGGTTTTGCTATCAAGGTCTTCATGAGCATACAACAGGGCATCTCCTTACTATTTGCTTTGGGGGCAAGCTTTATAGATCGCTTCATGACACTCTTTGCTCTACTCATTATGGCTGCTGTTTTTATGCCTTTCGCGGGAAGACATACAGGTATCGAATTTTCTATTATTGCTGGAAGCCTTTTCGCAGGAATAATTATTACTGCTATGCTCCTTTTTATTCTGTCCAAAACCAGCGCAAAAAAGTTTTTCCGTTCACACAAGCGCGTTGCCACGACTTTTAAGTATATGAGGTCTATCTTTGCGCACCCTAAAGACTTCACCATGATTGTCGGATCAAGTCTCGTCGCTCAGTTTATGTACTTCCTTGCCATATTTATTGTTTCAGTTGCGGCTGGACTTGAAGTCAACCTCGTTTCTCTCTTAAGCGTACTTCCTATGATTGCAATAATTGCAAGCCTTCCTATTAGCATAGGAGGTTGGGGGGTCAGGGAGGGCGCTTTCGTTTACGGACTTGGACTTTTGAGCGTTGATATTGAGCAAGCTTTTCTCATTTCAGTACAGATTGGCCTGAGCGGTCTCGCTGCTTCTGCTATAGTAGGAATCCCTGCTTGGGTCATCCAATCACATAAAAAACAAAAAAATAGCCTAACCTCCCATGCAACTTAAGCACTTTGATTTTAAAAAATTCCTATTTTCTTCTTTGATAATTGCTTATGCAACTGGCCTGCAAGTACAAATTCTTTTTGCTGCTAGTGATGATTATATGGGATTGCGGATAAACTTAGGTGATGCTTGCTTACCCATAGCGGGACTGATTATTATCGCAAGTTTGTTAGTGGGGAAAACAAGCTTTCCCCACTGGTCTCTACGCTATAACCATTCACTGCCAATATTAATGACTGTAGCAATAGCTTACGGGCTTTTTTGTGCTTATTATAATTTTGGCGATGTCGGTATATGGGCGCTTATCAATAGAGGTGTTGGCTGGCTCATATTGATGAGCCACTTTTATTTCGCTGCCTGGCTCTTTTTGAATTCAGAGAAAGATAATAAGGAAATTTTTCTAGTAGCCTTCGTGTGGTTTTTTTCTGCAGTACTGGTTTTAGGGTCATGTTGGTATCTTTTTATGGAATCTACTCAATATCACAGTGCGGCAAAATACGAATATAGCCAATTCTCAGGATTAATGGGAAATAGGAATGCTTACATTTTTCTAGTCATCGCTGGTGTAACTCTTTGCTACTTTTTAAATAATACGAAAAAAAGGTTTTTTCCTGATTGGCTATTGAGGTTGGTAATTTTCTTCTTACCTATTGCGGCAGTTTTTAATGGTTCCAGAGCGGGCTGGATATGCATTCTTCTTTTATTGATTTATTTTGCTTTTAGAAGTTTTCGAAAATTTCTTCATATCATTTTACCCAGCTTAATATTGGCGGGCATTTTGCTTTTTTCTTTCTACAATATTAATCCTGATTACATAGAAAGAGAGAAATCAATTTTTAAAAACACAACAAGCCTTTAAAGGTAGGGCGTCGATAAATTGCGCCTCACAGTTGGTAAAGACGCATTAGAACTTTGGTCTCAATATCCTATTCTAGGTTCCGGTTTGGGCGGCTTTTTAAAATACCAAACGGAAAAATATGGACAACCCCTTGACCAAATTGACAACTCTGCCCTTTGGGTACTCACCGAGCTAGGAATAGTGGGGGCGTTACTTTTTGGGAGTTTCTTCATCGCTGCACTAATTTGTCTTTTAAGGAAGTTAAAACATGCAGAGACTCTTTTAGAAAAGCTCAAATAGAATCTATGTTGGTAATTATTCTGTTCTTTGCATTGTTTTCTGTTGTTCACCAAATTTTATATGCTCGTTACCTTTGGTTTTTATTGGGCATGGCTTTGGTTTTAATAAAAAGCCCTAAGATCAACTCAGCTGCTTCTTGATTTTTGCAGGAACGCCGGCAACGAGTGATCTAGCAGGAACATCATCTCTCACGACCGCGCCAGCCGCAACAACTGCATTCTCCCCTATCGTGACCCCTTGTAAAATAGTTGCCCTTGCGCCAATCCAAGCGCCATTTTTAATGTGTATAGCTTTGCTCACATGAGGGCGGGGTAAGGTTTTTATCTCGTGCTCGAGACTATCTGTCGTCACCATAACATATGGCGATAAAACAACATCATCACCTATGACAATTGGGGATCTTGGTGCAATCAGCATAACACTTTCATTGAAAGCACATCTATTCCCAATAGTGATATTCTGGTTTCCCGACATTTTTATACGCCCGAAAATACGTAAATTTTCACCACAGCTTCTCACCGAGGCCCTTACATAGGCTTTCCGTAGGGCGCGCCAAAAATGATCCCATATGTATAGAACTATAAAAACAGCCATCTTCACTGGGGGTAAATCTCTCGCTCTTGTTTTTTTGTCTTCTATCATTTTATCCAGCCTGTTAGGTCTCGTCCTGTTAATTCACTCATAGCCTCTATTTCCGGCATGCATATCGCGTTAAGTTTTCGCCTAAACTTTGGGCACATGCCATCTAGATATTCTTTCTTACCTGATAGCCCCTTAAGAGTTTTTTCACATGCCACTATATTGGCAAATTTGTTTGTTGCGCGCGCAAACAATGATGTTTTGGGGCGAGCAACATTAACTTTTTTATCTTTCGTATCAGGCACAAAACTTTTGTCTATGTCTATATACTCATAAAGATTGGAAATAATTTCGTTTTTATGAGTTTTGATGTCATCAAAAAATACGGGCACGCATTTTTCTTTGCCTACCCTGTCATGTAGCCAAGCAATTTGGGATGAAATAATTCCGGGCTCAACCCAAGCTCTGAACCAAACATAGGTATCCAATATATCCTCGAATTTATAATTGATCTGGCCAGTCCTACGTACATGCCAATAGCCTGAAAAAGCGCGGTCAACTGGATTACGCACACCATATGCAAATTTTGCATCTGGATTGTAGGTTAAAATACGCTCAAGAG
This sequence comes from uncultured Alphaproteobacteria bacterium, assembly GCA_963740205.1. Lineage (GTDB taxonomy): Bacteria > Pseudomonadota > Alphaproteobacteria > Micavibrionales > Micavibrionaceae > UBA2137. The sequence goes on along the minus strand of CAVUDD010000005.1, from coordinate 282,186 downwards.
ATTGTAAGGAATTTATATATGTCGGCGTGCAATCTATGCGAACGCCCGTTTCCTTTTGATAAAGATTGTCGTACCAATCCTCACCTTCATGGAAGTGGATATCAAAATAGTTAGTTTCAGAATGATCGGTGGCGCTAATTTGCGGGTGCTCTTTAAGGCATTCAAAAACCCAAGTGGAAGCAGTTTTTGGAGGGCCGAGATAAAAAAACTTTACGGGCTCTTCTCGCATTGGGCTAGCTTTTTACTCCGCAAATATTTCCTGTTGATGCGCCATACACCATGAATGGCATTTCCCTGTCGGCAAAATATTCGTCAAAAGCTTTTTTGGATCCAGCCCACGCACCATAATCATCAACAATAAGGATTCCGCCCTTTACCAATCTTGGATAAAGATGTTCCAACTCATGTTTTGTTGATTCATACCAATCTGTATCCAGTCGCAATAATGCAATTTTTTCAGGGGCAGTTTCTGGGATAGTGTCTTCAACCTTACCCTTCACGTAACAAATCTTATCTTGATTGTAGCCTGTTTTGCTCATAACGCTTTTAACCGTGTCCAGCGCACCGACGGACCAATCACCATCATATTGCTCATATAATCTCTCAGCAGAAAGATTTGTCGACATGCTAAAATCGTCTTTGGTCGGCTCACTCATTCCTTCATAAGTATCATAAAGAAAAAATTCAGGAGCCGGATTTGCATCCCTCAAAACTTCGGCCAGAATAGCAGTACAGCCGCCCTTCCACACGCCACACTCAACAATTGCGCCTTTAATTTTATGTGCCTTTATGTGCTCTGCTGCCCTATAAGCTGTATAAAGACCTGACCATTTAACCATCGAATATTGCTGGTATTTTTTGTAAAGGCTTACAAAATTTTGATCTACGGCTTGAGGTATATTCTCAGAACCACGAGGGCGGTATCTTGAAACCTCAAGGCCCATTTTCCGCAAAGCTGCGCGTATAAGAAAACGAGGTGTTGTATAGGTGCGTGCGCTCATAGGTTAAATTATAAGTCAAAGCGAGCGACCCCACCAGCCCTCTTTTTTGGCACAGACACAAACATAAAAATAAGTATAAGGAAAAAGCATGCACCCCTACTTAGCTCATCATAGGCCACAGCAATCAAAGATATGGCTATAAAGACGGCAACCAGAATTTGTTTTGGCGTAACGAGCGTTACTTTATCAAGTCGGGTAATTGCCAGCATCATTCCAATGCCGCGAATAAGAAATGCAAACAATACGGCAAGTGCTGCGCCCTCCCCACCAAATGAGGGAATAAGTACCGCGCACAAAATAACCATCGCTGATGTAGAAATAATACTTATCGTAAGGTTCCAGCCAGCATGTCCAGCCATAGTCATATAATCCTCTGGTGATCCAAAGGCCGTGTTAATGATAAAAGCTGCGCTTAATATCAATAAAATTGGGTAGGCATTTGTGCAGGTAGCACAAAATAGCCCCACAACCCATTCACCCAAAAGCAAAACACCAAATGCACCGCAGACTGCTATGGCAAAACCTATAAAGCGCATAACCGTAAATTCCAACGCTGCAACATTTACATCTTGCGTTCCCATCAGCGCACCCATTCGTGGGGCAAGTAATTGTGAGAGGCCTTGTTTTCCTATTAGAAGGAAACGTCCTAGACGGCTTGCGATTGCGTAATCTGCGGCGATAAGTGCCGAAGATAATGCGCCTACCAAAATAAGATCGAAACCACGCGATTGCTGATTAAGTCCGTATGTAAACAAATTTTTCGCGCCGTATTTAATATCCCACTCTGTAAAAACCCTACCTTTAATATTTGGCCAGACAGGTTCTTTTTTCAAAATAGCGATAAGCGGAATAAATAAAGAAAGGTTCATTGCCAAAGCAATTCCCTCCATATTTTTCGAGAACAAAAAAGCGACAAGAAGAAACACAGTCTTCAAAACATTTGGCCAGATTTCATTATAGGTAATAAATATCTCCACCCTTTGCTGGGCACGATGCCACACGGCCAAAACGCGCCTAGCTGTCTCAAAAATAAGCATAGGGGCAAGCGCAACCAGCCAAAACGCCATGCCCTGCATTTCAAATATATTTTCTACGAATGGCGCTAAAATCACAAACCCCGCAGAAATGATGAACGACAACAGGAGTGCCCAGAACAAAGCTCTCCCTGTCATGGATTTACCGATTTCGGCCTCATCAGGTTCGTTTTTAAGGCGAGATGCATGGTATAGAACCACGCTGCAAAAAGGACCAGGAATCATCAATCCAAAAAGTGTTATGGCGGCGAATGCCACCATGAAAACACCAAAATCTTCTTTGCCTAGAATATGCGCGCTCAGCCATAAAATGGCAATATTGGCAAGAATGGCAATAAACTTTGAAACAACACTTACTGATGCAGATTTGAAGTAGGCTCCCAGAAAATCCATCGTTTAAAACCAGCGCATTATTTTGAATATTATTACTTGCAAGGCGGTAACTGTCGCTAAGGACCCTATGAAAATCCAGAATGCAAAGGGGCTATCTACGCCAGGCATACCGCCAATATTGATCCCGAATAAACCAGTCAGAAACCCAAGAGGAAGAAAGATGGCCGTTACAATCGACAGAACATAAAGGTTTTTGTTGAGCTTGTCAGAGTGCAGTGCATTCAACTCATCCTGAACAATTTGAGCACGCTCTCTTATCGAGTCCAGCTCCTCAATATAGCGTAAAATCTGATTCAAGTTTTCTCTCAAGCGTCTTTTATCAGAATCTGAAATCCATTTAAGTTCTGAGAGAATAAGCTGATTTATAACTTCGCGCTGAGGAGCAATAAACTTCCTAAAGATAATAGCCTGCCTACGCAGATCAACGATTTTCTCACGATAGGATATGTCCGCGTCGTCAAGTATAGCGTCCTCAACATCGTCTACCTCTTCGGATAACCTTATGAGTTCTTGATCAATATATTCAAACAAACGGCCGCAAGTCATACTCAAGAATTCGCCCGCATTATGCGGTCCACTTTTTTCTTCGAGTTTTTTTGCTATATCAGAAATAGTACGCAAGGGTCTGCGCTGGAGCGTTATAATTCTATGGGGATCAATCCACATACGAAGTGAAACCATATCTTCGGGGTCTGACTCGGGGTTGGTGTTTATCCCCCTTAATATCAAAAGGGCACCGTCGCCTATCTCCATTATTCGTGGACGAGTATCTTGTGCCAAAAGGGCATCCACAGCAGTGGCATCTAGATAGGAAACTTCCTTTTCTATCCACTCTCTGCTCGACGCCTGATTTACATCCAAATGCACCCAGGCAAGCTCTTTTGATTTCGCAAGCTCTGAAATTGCTTTGGCAGGAATCTCTCGTGAATTTCCTTTTGGATCAATATGCCAAGATTGTAAAATATGGGGATGCGACATGTTATTTCCTTATTTTTCTCGGCGCTTATCTGGTCCTTTGGGGGTTGTCTTAGCTTTTTTCCCCTCCTTTAAACCTTCGGCACTTACAATATGGACATCTTGCTGGGGGAATGGAATTTCAATATTATTATCTTTGAACTTTTTCCAGATTGTAAACATGACTTCACTTTGTGGCTCCCAACGCCCCTTGGTTACATCATCAACCCAGAAGAAAAGTGTGAAATCGACCGAGCTATCGCCAAAGTTGCGTAAGAAAACTTTAGGCTCGGGGTCTTGTATACATCTAGGATGCTCAAGGGCGGATTCTTTAATTAGCAGGGATGCTAACTCAATATCAGAATTATAAGAAACACCCACTAACACATCAACGCGCCCTTTTGTATTTGTGTAAGTCCAGTTTGTAACGCGGTTCGTTATAAATTCCTCATTGGGAATCATGATTTCTTTGCCATCAAATGTCTCAACCAATGTGTGCCGCGCACTGTTCTTGCGAATAAAACCGAATGTGCCATCCGAAAGCTCAACAAGGTCGCCAACCTCAATGGCTTTTTCCATTAGCAGGATTATCCCGCTGATAAAGTTGGATGCGATTTTTTGTAAACCAAAGCCAAGACCTATACCTACTGCTCCTGAAAAGACCGCAAGAGCTGTGAGATCAATTCCAATGACATTCATTCCAATGAGAAATGCCAAAACATAGATGGCAATCTGGAATAGTTTTGTCATTAGTGTGCGATTTGCAACACGCATATGGGTTAATGAGCCTATACGGCGCTCCCCAAAACTACTTACAATTGCCGCTATCCAAAAAAATATGATCGCAATAGTTATTGTTTTAAGAACAAGGTAAGCAGTGATCTTTGTGTCGCCAACGGCAAGAGTAAACTCATCCTTGGAGAGAACATAGCGCAGACTTTCTGTCCAACCATAATGCGCCATAGCCCAAAGTCCAGCGACCATAAGAACCAACAATAGATTGGCCGATAAAAAACCAGGCTTTAATATTGCGACCCACAGAGAGTTAACTTTTGATTTTACTTTTTTGGCAGGAGGCATGTAGGTTTTCTCCGAATGTAAACTTTTGTTAGTTTGCTGTTTAAACGGGTTCTTTTCAAGGCATTATATCGTTATACTTTATTCCCTATGAAGCTATCTTATATATCAGGATCAATAATCCCTTCGGACAAGGCGAACGCTGTGCATGTGATGAAAATGTGTCAGGCATTTGCAAAACAAAAAGATGTTTCGGTTACTCTATTTGGAAAAAGGGGCAATATAAAGACAAGCCCTTACGAATACTATGACACTAAAGAAAATTTTAAACTAGTTAGATCCTATTTTGGGCATACGCCCCTTCTTTCAGGTGCGTTTAGAATATTGACCCTAGTTGCAAAAATCGGTCTTATTCCAACCCCGCAAACCTTGTATGGGCGCGATGCCTTTGGTCTTCTTATGCTATCTTTATCAAGTGTGCCTGTTTATTTCGAAGCTCACCAAATTCCAAGCTCGAACATACAAAAATCAATCTGGTCCGGCCTCTTCAAAAGAAAAAATCTAAAAGGCATTATTGTGATTTCTGAGGCACTCAAAAAAGACATGCAAGAAACCTTCCCAGAATATAAAGGCAAGTATCTTGTTGCACATGATGGCGCAGATATTATTAGTCGCGGGCAAAAGAAAATGCCCGCAAAGAGCTGGCCTGCCCGCAAAAATGCAATCCAAATTGGCTATGCGGGATCCCTTCACAAAGGCAAGGGCGTAGAAATAATAACCAAAATCGCGCCACTTTTGCCCGAGATTGATTTCCACATCATAGGGGGTGATGAGAAAACTATTCAGAATTGGAAGGAAACCGATATAGCGAAGAATATCAATTTTCATGGACAATTACCCCATGAAAAAATACCTGCCTGTTTGGCTTCTATGGATATCGCTCTTGCTCCCTACCAGCGGGACATAAGAATAAAAACAGGTGCAGATATTTCGAAATGGATATCGCCGCTTAAACTTTTTGAATACATGTCCGCGAGGAAGGCAATAGTTTGTTCTGATATTCCCGTCTTGCGAGAGGTCATTACACAAGGACGTAATGGATACTTTGCTGATCCTGATGATATTAATTCATGGGTTGAGGCGATTACTCAGCTTGCCAAATCAGCAGCCCTCAGAAATGCAATAGGGCTAGAAGGGGAACGCGATATCCAGAATATTTATAGTTGGGATAGGCGAGCAGAAAAAATTCTATCTTTTATTCAAACTCAATAAGCTTGATATCAACACCCATTGCATCATTGTCCTCTATCCCGCGAGCATTACTTGTATTTTGAAATACGCCGAACGTACCAGCACCATAACGATCATGGGTAGTTTGATCTCTTGTGCTTCTCTCAATGCGATCGCGCTCAACCTCTGTACCGGATGAAGCTTCAAGTTCACGCTCTTGGAGTTCCTCTTGTGAAAGAGGAGTTCTTTTCATTTTTTTCTCGGCGTCCTGAGCAAGCGCCACCCCACTTAAAAGTGTTGTTGCAAGAATAAGAGAGAGCATTTTTTTCATCAGAAAAAGTCCTTATCTAGTAAACATCCCCATAAGTAGGGCTTGTTGAATATGTTGTGCCTGAGTTCATAGGGCTTGTTACTGCTGTAAGTCGTTACACTAGGTGATGCGGAAACATTGTTGCTTTCTACTTTCTCACCTTGAATTTTCTTACCAGCTCTTTCCATATCCTGACCAAAGCCGTCAACAGTATTTTGACAGGCACCAAGAGATAGACAAATAAAAGAACCAAGAATTAAAAAACGAATATTTTTCATTAAAAACTCCTTATGAAATATACGTTACTTATATTCGCACGATTACCGCACGGGTCAAGGCTATTATATATATTTTATTGACTTAGAAAATTGGTGGACCCAATCGGGATCGAACCGACGACCTCTTCGCTGCCAGCGAAGCGCTCTCCCAGCTGAGCTATGGGCCCTAATAATTTAGGACTGCGCGACAATAGGAAATTATAGGCATTGTTTCAAGAGAAAAGCGTCTTGATGACCCGCGACCAATTTAAATCGGAACTTTATCACTGCCTCAACCATTGGTTTATTAAATAATTACAAATATTTAAGACACGAAAGGATAATATTATGAGTGTATATGACAGTCTTTGGGACGGAACAAATTCTAAATTTGAAATTTCAAAATCTAAGAACGGAAAGTTTTATTGGACGTTTAAGGGTGCAAACCATGAAGTGGTGTGTACCTCCGAAATGTATGAGTCCAAACAAGGCGCCGAGCGTGGCATACAAGCTCTTAAGGACAACATTAATGCGCAGGTAGAAGACAACACAAAGCAAGCCGCTTAAGAGACTTCTAATACCAAAAAAGCCCGACTTTATATCGGGCTTTTTGTCTATCTGTATTTTGAAGAGAGTTATTTCTTCTTTTTCTTAGTTGGCGCTTTTTTAGCAGTCGCCTTCTTGACTGTCGCTGGAGCTTTTGCCGGAGCTCTAACTGGTGACTTTGTCAGAGCGTCGCGAATTTCCGTCAATAGCACGATGTCTTTTGATGGTGGTGGTGCGTCTTTAGCCTTTGGATCCTCTGCCTTACGCTTCAGGTTGTTCACGCCTTTAACAAGCAAGAACACACAAAAAGCTATAATAAGAAAATTAATTACAGCGTTAATGAATAGGCCGTATGTAATTGCAACCGCACCAGCAGCCTGCGCGGCCTCCATTGTTGGATATTGCTCAAGACCAAGCGTAATAAATTTCTTTGAGAAATCAACTCCATCAGTCAAAAAGCCAATAATCGGCATAATCAAATCGCCAACGGCTGAGTTCACAATCGCAGTAAACGCAGCACCCATGATAATACCAACGGCCATATCCATGACATTGCCGCGGGCTATAAATTCTTTGAATTCCTTAAACATTAATATAACTCCTTGAAAAATTTAGTAGAATCAACTGCATGATTATTCCCTACATCAAGATTCGCGTCAATAGCATGAAAAAACCGCCCTAAATTTCTTTAGGGCGGCGCTTATTGTGTCTTTAATTTTATTAGATTCTAATCGCGATTCATACCTACAAAATGCAGGATATATTGGAACAGTGCTATAAAGCTTATATAAAGATTAAGCGCTGCAGCCCAGCCCATACGGCTGTTTAGTTCTTCGCCTTGGCCTGGTTGATACATTTCTTTCATGCGTTGTGTTTCCCATGCGGTCAGTCCACCAAAAATAATAATCCCTGCACCAGCGACAACGTTTTGCATCAAGCTTGAGCCAACAAACATATTAATCACACTCAAGATAATTAAGCCAAACATCCCCATAACAAGGAACGAGCCCATCGCCGTTAGGTTTTTCTTTGTCGTGTAACCAAACAGGCTAAGACCCGCAAACGCTCCCGCAGCTAAAAAGAATGCTCTAGCGATATCTGTACCTGCATAAACAAGGAAGATTGCAGAGAAGCTTAATCCATAGAGTGCGGAAATTGCAAAAAAGGATAATCTTAATGTGCTGGCTTGCATTCTGTCTGGACGGAATCCAAACCAAACAACTGCTAGCGGTGAAAACGCCAAGATAATTGCAATCATAGGATTTGAGTAAAGAACGTTCGCAAAACCAGAAGAGGCAACGAAATAAGCAACTATACCTGTTAGGAAAACGCCCAATGACATGCGGTTATATATTCGCGTCATGTGCGCACGCAAACCTGCGTCATAGGTAACAGCATTTTGATCTACTGTTTGTGTTGTACGATTTGTGTCCATCCGGAAACTCCTTTTGTAAATAATGGTTAAATGGGGACAGCTTAAAACTCACCAACAATATGGGGTATCAAGTCATAATTTTCAAGGGTTATAGTAAAATAAGAGGTTATATTCAAACACCCAGAACGTCGTCAACGACAGGCAAGCTTTCAACGAGTAGGTTTTCGTCAGATAGGCGTATAATACCATTTTGCTTAACATTGATATTACAGCCGAAAAGCGCGTCTTTAAATATGACATTTGCACCTAGTATATAAGAGCCGTCATCATTTATTTCTTTTATAAAAAGCGGCTCTATCATTTTATCAAGAGACTTACGGCTGTTTACTGACGGCTCTTCGCGCCACTGTATATCATCAAGGCTTTCCGTTACGATAAAGCGCCCGTGACGACCCCTGACAAATCTAAAGAAAAATCTAACGTAATCAAAGAGGGTGTCCCTAGTAAAGGAAATCGGGGCTCTTTTATTGAGTTCGTAGATTGGTGTATTAGTATAATCCATAAAAACAATGTCATCGCCTCGGTAAATAACAAACCGTCTTTTTATTGGAGATGATGACCTATCTGTAAGTTCAAGCAGTCTATATCCTGGATAGAATGGTAAGGACGCACTTAATATATCAATTGTATCAGCACTTACATCGACAAGATCAAGCCTATCTTTTAATACTAAAAGCATATCTCTTGTTTCAGATTTATTAAGCTTTATATAAGCAAGCTGTTGCACGAGGGAATTTCTCTTTGTTGTTGTTGTTCGTTTTTTCTACCACAGGATAACTTTGCGGAAAACCCTGTCCACGAATCTAAGGATAACTCAAAAAGCATAGTTACACCCATTTCATGCGAAGTTACCAATGTAATTTATACTGTGAGGATACAATTTTTTATACGTTGTCTCCACTATGGATAAGTAATTTGTTTAAATCGAAGTGTGTGCGGATTCGCTAGCTTTACGAAACTGTGGGTTAAAAAAGGGATAAGTTTTAATCCCCATACCCACAGGACCAACTAAGAACAAATACCTTTTATTATTATTATATTTAATTAGAGTTCTTTTTATTATGAAAGACATACTCAAAGTCCTAGCCAACAAACAGGCTTGCAATAAACCCCCTATCTGGCTTATGCGACAGGCGGGAAGATATCTTCCTGAATACAGAAAACTTAGGGAAGAAAAAGGCTCGTTCCTTAATTTGGTTTATTCACCAGAAGATGCCTGCGAAGTTACAATGCAACCCATTCGTAGATTTGACATGGATGGAGCAATATTATTTTCAGATATTTTGATTATTCCTCACGCCTTGGGTCTAAGTCTTGAGTTTAAAAAAGGCGAAGGCCCCGTCCTTGATACGATTCAATCGGAAAAAGATTTTGCCAAACTTCATGGCGATAAAAAACACGAACGTTATAACTCTATCTATCAAACTGTTTCCAAGGTTAGACAGCAATTAAAAAACGAGAGCTTTTCAAATACGGCGTTGATAGGTTTTGCGGGAGCTCCATGGACAGTTGCCTGCTATGCTGTTCAAGGACATGGGAAGACCGATTTTCCTAAAGCCATCGAGTTTATGCGCAATGATCCAGAGCAATTTCAAAGACTGGTTGATATTTTAACTGAGGCAACAATTGAATATTTATCAGGACAAATTGAGGCGGGAGCAGAAGTAATCAAGCTTTTTGAGAGCTGGGCAAATCTCCTAACAGGACAGGAATTTGAAAAATACTGCGTACTCCCTGCTGCGAAAATAAGAACTGTGCTCAAGCAAAAATATCCTGATATTCCGTTTATTGGTTTTGCAAAGACGGAAACATTGGATGATTTGAAGACCTATTCACAAATCCCAGATCTTGACTGTATGGCATTGTCGCCGAAAGTTGGCGTTGATTTTATTAAAACTCTTCCTTTATCGATTGCAACCCAAGGCTATCTCTCTCCAGAATCCCTATTATCCGGTGGAGAAATCATGAAAAAAGATATTATAAAAATACTTGAGGTTACCGCAAATCGTCCCCATATTTTCAACCTTGGCCATGGTGTTATCAAGGAAACAAAACCTGAAAATGTTGCAAAATTGGTAGAAATGGTACGAGCGTGAAAATAGCCGTTGTTTTATTTAATCTGGGCGGACCAGACAAAGCAGAAAACATCGAACCCTTTTTGATGAATTTTTTTACAGATAAAAATATCATAGGGCTTCCTTATCCACTACGCTACCTTCTTGCAAAGCTAATCTCGAAAAGACGCTCGAAAAGAGAAGCTGGTGAAAGTTATGGATTTATTGGCGGTAAGTCCCCCCTTCTTGCAAACTCACTTGCCCAGGCTAATGCATTAGAGACCGTTCTTGCGAATGATGAGGATGAGTATAAAAGCTGGATTTGTATGAATTATTGGCATCCTATGGCAAAGGAAGTTGTGCAGGACGTAAAAAAATGGGGCGCAGAAAAGATAATTTTATTGCCTCTTTATCCGCAGTTTTCCACCACCACCACCAAGTCATCTTTTGAGAGTTGGGACAGGCAAGCTAAAAAATATCTGGCAGATACCCCCACACATAAAATTTGCTGTTACCCTTGGGATCGGGGTTTCATAAAATCCTCAGCAAAAAATATCCGTAAAGTGTATGATCGCGCTGAAAAAAGCGCCAAGCAAGCGCCAAGGCTTTTATTTTCTGCGCACGGACTCCCCGAAAAAATTATCAAAAAGGGTGATCCCTACCAATGGCAGTGCGAGCAATCAGCACAAATTATTGCTAGAGAAACAGGCATAGAAAATCTCGATTGGGAGATTTGTTATCAGTCGCGTGTTGGCCCGCTAAAATGGATTGGCCCCTCAACAGAGGAGGCGTTAGAGAAAGCCGCAGCGGATAAGGTGCCCGTTGTGATTTACCCACACGCCTTTACACAAGAACATGTTGAGACGCTTGTCGAGCTTGACATTGAGTACCGTGAGTTAGCCGAAAATCTTGGAATTCACACTTACGAAAAAGTTGAAACCGTTGGTGTTGAGGAAGATTTTATAAGGGGTTTAGCTGATATCGTGAGGGCAAGCAAAAGTGCGAACGACATTTGCTCAAGCGAACATAAGAAACTGTGCCCTAGAAATTTTTCAAAATGTCCCATGAAAGAGAAAGCCGCTTGATTTTACCCCCCAAGAGGCGCAGTAATTAATTCATGCAAAATTTCTTACTCGAGTATTATCTTTGGCTAAAGGCTCTGCACTTAATCGCAGTTATTTCATGGATGGTGGGGCTACTTTATCTGCCAAGGCTTTTTGCCTATCACGCAGAGGAAACCGTTAAGTCTACCCAGACCACCTTGGCGATTATGGAGAAGCGTCTTCTCAAAATTATCATGAACCCAGCAATGATAGCCACATGGCTCTTTGGTTTGCTGTTGATTTTTGCCAACCCATCAGTTTTTGACGGTGGTTGGATGCATGCAAAATTTACATGTGTAATTCTGTTAAGTGTTCTACACATGGTTTTTGCTAAATGGAGAAGCAACTTCGAACAGGGTAAAAACATCAGGAGCGCCAAATTTTATAAGATGTGGAATGAGGCGCCAACAATCCTCATGATTGTGATAGTTATTATGGTCATCGTGAAACCTTTTTAATAATTTATTACCTATATTATGATAAACTGTTGACTCGCTTGTATTTCATGCTATAACTTTCATGTCTTTGACACGAAATCCCTAAATTTTAGTTTAATATTTGTTTCCCAAACTTGCAGAGGAAACAGGGTAAAAAAAGAATTCCAACATACCATAACCATTCAACACATTAGAATTGGACCTTCAGGCTTAAGCGCCTTTCGCAGTTAAGATTTTCCCATGAATTTACAAGAATTAAAAACACGCTCCCCCGCAGATCTTCTCGCTTTTGCCGAAGAACTTGAAATTGAAAATTGTGGCTCTATGCGCAAGCAGGACATCATGTTTGCTGTCCTCAAAAGACTTGCACAAGAAGGCGCGCCCATTGCAGGAAGCGGTGTTCTTGAGGTCTTGCAAGATGGTTTTGGTTTCTTGCGCGCGCCAGAGGAAAACTACCTTCCGGGTCCAGATGATATTTACGTTTCTCCAAGTCAGGTCAGACGTTTTGGCCTGAGAACTGGTGATGTTGTTGAGGGTGAAATTCGTGCCCCTAAGGATAATGAGCGTTATTTCGCGCTCCTTAAGGTTGACAGTATCAACAGCGAGTCACCCGAGAAAACACGTCACCGTATCAATTTTGATAATCTTACACCCTTATACCCCGAGCGCAAAATCAAGCTCGAGATTGATGATCCAACAGAAAAGCACAACACACAGCGCGTAATCGAACTTGTTTCACCAATTGGATTTGGACAGCGCGCTCTGATTGTTGCGCCCCCTCGTACTGGTAAAACAGTTATGTTGCAGAATATAGCAAGCTCTATCGCTGCAAATCATCCAGATGCCTATCTTATTGTTCTTTTGATTGATGAACGCCCTGAGGAGGTTACCGACATGGCGCGCTCTGTGCGCGGTGAAGTTATTTCGTCAACTTTTGATGAACCAGCCTCACGTCACGTACAAGTGGCAGAAATGGTAATGGAAAAAGCCAAGCGCCTCGTTGAGCATAAGCGCGATGTTATTATACTTTTAGATTCTATCACGAGGCTTGCCCGCGCCTACAATACGGTTGTGCCTTCGTCTGGTAAGGTTCTTACTGGTGGTGTGGATGCAAACGCGTTGCAGCGTCCTAAACGTTTCTTTGGTGCTGCACGTAATATTGAGCAAGGCGGCTCACTCACAATTATTGCAACGGCATTGATTGAAACAGGGTCACGTATGGATGAAGTCATCTTTGAGGAATTTAAAGGTACTGGTAATGCCGAGATTGTTCTTGACCGTAAGATTTCTGATAAGCGCGTATTCCCTTCAATTGATATTCAAAAATCAGGTACCCGTAAGGAAGAGTTGCTTGTTGATCCAGCAACCCTACAGAAGATGTGGGTCTTGCGCCGTATCCTTAACCCTATGGGAACCGTCGACGCAGTTGAATTCCTGTTGGGTAAAATGAAGGTTACAAAGTCCAATAGCGAATTTTTTGATTCAATGAACCAGTAAGAATTTTTCTATTGTTCTGGGGACATTTTTTTAAATACCCATTTTTCTTGCAAGACTTTCTGTTTAGGATAAAGCGATGTTTCGCACCCTAGCCCTTTTAGCCCTGTCTGCCACGTTTCTGCTGACTTCATGCTCAGGTATAGATTTGGACCCACTTACATGGTGGCAACAAAAACGTGACGCTGTCGTGGCGCAAGTTAAAATTGATTTTGAACAGCGTCATTTTACTCCGGGAACGCCTGTTTATTTGCGAGTTTTTAAACAGTCGGCCATCATGCAAATGTGGCTACGCGATGATATAAGTGGCGAATACTCTCTTTATAAAACTTATCCTATTTGTAAATATTCGGGTCAGCTGGGGCCTAAATTAAAAGAGGGGGACAAACAGTCGCCTGAGGGATTCTATGTGGTGGAGCCGCAATTTATGAATCCAAACAGCAAATACCACCTTGCATTCAATATTCAATACCCTAACGCCTATGATCGCTCTTATGGCCGAACAGGTTCACACATAATGGTTCATGGAGATTGTAAATCTGTAGGTTGTTATGCGATGACTGATCAACAAATTGAAGAAATATATGCAATTGTTGAGCTTGCCCACCAAGGCGGCCAGCGCTCGGTTCCTATAGATATATTCCCTTTTCATATGACCGAAGAAAATCTAATTGCCAATATTGGTTCGCCTTGGTATTCGTTCTGGAGAAACCTGCAGGAAGGCTATCTTTTGTTTGAAGAAACTAGGCAGCCACCTATTGCTTCGGTCGCGAATGGGCAATATGTGTTTAACAACTACCCAATAAATTAACATAAGCTTATCCATGTAGAATTTTTCGTGATATTGTTCGTTATACGAAAAATACAGCAGGGATAAAAACTTTGATACATTTTCTCTTTTTTGCGGCTGCTGCTTCCAGTCCCTCGCCTATGCAAGAAGCTCTTACAAATGAATCCATCCAGCTTGAAGATATGGGTGACTTCCGATTGGAGGAGTCTGTACCCATACACACAGTAGAAGAACCAACACACGAAGACACAGATGATAATAGCTATCGATTTCGTTTAGTTGATCGGTGTGATGATCGCTTTAGGATAAGACAAGAATTTGATGATGGTAGTGGTCGCATAGACTTCAAGGGCAATAAATTTCAACTAAGATATTTTTTTGGTGATAAGGGACACACATCTTTGCCAATTTCCGATAGCTGCCCTAGCGTAGAAGAAGCGCCCCCTCGCGACCTATTGAGGCCTTAAAGTATAAAAATTATCTAAAGTTTAATTTACTTCTTAATAAATTTTGAAACGATAAAACTAGACCCTGCGGAACTTTCATGTTGATATGAAGATATAAGGGTTTACATAATAATAACCCATTAATAAAAAACTTATTACGCTTGTGGGTGGTCTATGTCTGTTTCTTCGCATGTTAACATGAAATCAATCCGGTCCTTCGAGGCTGTATTGCTTGTCTGGTGTCTTATTCTGGTATGCACAGCCAGTGCATTGCTTCTCATGTCCTTTAAGGCCCATGCGTTCACCTACGAAAATATTGATGAAATGGGGGCGAAGGCTTTATCTTCAACCTTAACACCTTCGTCTTCATTCTCATCCTCACAGTCTTCTTTGGACCATGGCGATACATGCAGATACCTGCTTCAGACCGCCTATCTTGACAATGCTCCCTCTCTACATCATGCCAGTCAAGGTGGCGACGCTATGGACCCTAATCGGCGCAAAGCCGGAACCGCAGCTGCTTTAAGTCTTATGTTGGGAGTGCGTATTGCCATCGCACCCTCAAATAAACAAAGACAAAGAGGCAGCACAATGAGCTCTATAACGCCAGCAATGTGGATGCAGACAGGATCAGGTACCCCCGCCTACGCTGTTAGTGCCTACAGAGATTGCAAAAAACAAGAAGCGTTAAGAGAAAAACGAAACAAATGATAATAGTATCGGTGCCCATGCCCCGCTCCTACTGAAGCCGATATGATATGAATTTGTTTTGGTAATACTTGCTGAACCCGTGTACCAGAAAACGGAATGCAAAATATATATCCGGTTATTTTTTCATCGCCCATTCCTCCTCTAGATGAAAGAATGACCGGATTATTTCTTTGGCAGGCTATTTATAAAGGCAGCCATTCTGGTTTGGCAGAAAATCCTAAAATTGTGGCGATCCACCATACTAAAGCCACAATAATCACATTTCCCAACATTGACCAAATGCGTGTTTTTCCCTTATCAAAGCGAATACCTTTCATAGATAATTTTTGCCCCGTCAGCTTCTGCAGTGTTTTTAGAAGTCCTGATCTACCAAGAAGTTCTACGCTCACCAAATTAAGTGTAAAACCAATCCCGAACACAACTATATCTATGAATAGCTCTTGTGTAGGTGGTAAATTGCCTGCAATGCTGCTTCTTAGGCCTAAATTATAAATTGCCTGCACAATAGCTGCAATAATTAGGCCCAATCCAACCCCTTTGTAGCGTGAGGCGCGAGACAAATCTTTAAACGATTTTTGTGCGGCCATAATAAGTGATTTAATCGTTTGCGGCCTTATTCCCTTTGGGTATCTCTTTTGAAGAGTCTTAAAGACAAATGAGGGTTTGTTTTGCAAGGTTAGAACAAGAACTTCCTTGATAATGCGATAGTCTTTAGCCTTTTTAAGATGTTTTTCGGTTTGCTGAGGGGGCGCTTTTGCAGCAGCCATTAATTCTGCAATGCCTTCAGCCCCAAGTGTTTCAACAAAAGGAGGGCAGCGCGCAATAACGCCCCCGTTTCCAATCAAATCAATATCAAATTTTTTATTGGCGTAACTAAAGCTAGCCGCGCCATAAGGACAAACCGCCTTGTAGTTAATACTCAACGGATCGCTACGTTCACTTTGTAACTCACTTTGATTAGGAGCCTCTATTGAGAGCGTGAGATTTTCCGTACGGTAAAGCTGTTGACCCTTGGTCTCTATAGCCCTTTTCATAGATTCTGGGCAGCTACTTCCGTTAATTTGGAAGTCTATTTCGGCGACGCAATCTAGTTTCGCGCTTTCTGTAAGCCAGCCCGTTCCCGAGCATTCCCTACAACTTGTTTTTCCTTTTGCCCCACATTTGCCGCAAGCCGTCTGCCCACGTCCCTGACAAGTACGACAAGAAATCTGTCTTCTTCCCTGGCAATGAGCGCAAACCACCTGTCCTTGTGCGGTGTGTTGGTGCCCAGATCCCCTGCAAATGGCGCATGGCATATGACCTCGCGCGCGACACGAGGGGCAGGTTGTGCGTCCCTGACCTCTGCACGAGGGGCAATCCATGCTTCCTTGAGCATGACAGGTCTTACATGGAAGATGGAGGCAGTACTGCTTAGATATTTGTGGGATTTTGACGGCTCTATCTTTTGAAGCAAATAATTTATCTTCACGCCCAAGAAGAAAATGCCTTATTTCCATAGCCTTTTCATAGTTGCTAGATATATCCGAGGCTTTACTTAGAGCCTCATTTAATTGCTCTGCTGATGATAGTAATTCACCCGGCATCTGCTTCCCTTTAAGGATTTCACGCAATGTATCGGTAGAGACGCGAATATTTGAGGTGCATTCACATTCATGGATGTGGCCTGAGTAACCATCAAAAGATAATCGAGACTTTACCTTGGTGTTTCCCGCTATCTCTCTTGATATTTTTTTTAGCAACCCGTCTTTGATTGGCTCGGAAAGTTGATGGGGGATTGGCGAGTTATCCAATGAAGATGGGGCTTCGTTCATACTTTTATACTATGTCGTTTCATGTGTTTGTCACGATTATAGGTAATAAGCTTTCATCTTGCAGTGAAAAGTTTTATCTTTTTTCTTTCATTCAATAAAAAGGACTCTTAGGAGTATTATGACTGGACATACACGTGAAACAATTTATGCGCTTTCTACTCCTTATGGATCTTCGGGCGTAGCGATCGTTCGTCTTTCTGGAGAGAAATCACAAGATATTTTAAGAGCGCACTCAAAAAACAAAAGGTTTGAGTCGCGTAAGGCGACATATGTAAAGATGATACACCCTGTTTCACGTGAAACAATTGACCAAGTAGTTTGTATATTTTTTCCTGCCCCCCATAGCTATACAGGGGAAGATTGTGCCGAAATACATTGCCACGGCAGCCCTGCGGTTATTGATGAGATCTTAAATGTATTAGGAGGCTTGGAAGGTGTGCGTCAGGCTGAAGCGGGCGAATTTACAAGGCGCGCCTTTGAGAACGGTAAAATGGACTTAACCGAAGCCGAGGCAGTTGCAGATTTAATACATGCGGAAACCCAACTACAAAAAGATCAAGCTCTTTCACAGCTTGAAGGGCGTTTGGGTAAAATATACGAAGAATGGGCGATGCGTTTAAAAAAATCTCTCGCTTACCTAGAGGCTTCCATAGATTTTGCAGACGAGGAATTGCCTGATGATTTCTTGACGCCAGTATTAAACGATGTTGCGCATCTTAGTCAGGAAATAGCAGAACATCTTAATGACAACAGACGCGGAGAGATGTTGCGAGAAGGTGTTAGGATTGCTGTTGTTGGTGCGCCTAACGCGGGTAAATCTACATTAGTAAATGCGTTGGCGCGCAGAGATGTTGCATTGGTGTCAGATGTCGAGGGTACAACAAGGGATATTATTGAGGTTCACCTCAATATATCCGGAATCCCAGTTATTTTATCTGATACGGCAGGCCTAAGGCCAGAACAGTTATCCAATCAAGGCCAAGATAAAATAGAGCGCGAAGGCATAAAAAGAGCGCTTGATACAGCACGAAAAGCTGATTTAACACTTTTAGTGTTTAATGGTGCAAAGAGACTTGAGACACAACAGAATACACTTAACTTGATTGATGATCGCTCCATTTTAATAATGAATAAATCTGATCTTATGGTCGATACAGCTGATGAAATGTATATTTCTCTGTCCGCTGAAAATGAGGAGGGTTTATCGGTTTTACTGCAGACAATGGAAAAACGCATCAAGTTATTGATAGGCAACAAAACGTCAGTTTCTCTAACCAGGAAAAGGCATAGATCTTCATTAGAGGAGGCGCAGGAGCACCTTGAACGTGCACTAAGCACATCACAACCAGACCTTTTGGCAGAGGACGTAAGGCTTTCTTTGCGTTCAATAGGGCGTATAACTGGTCGCGTCGATGTAGAAGATCTTCTAGATGTTATTTTCAAGGATTTCTGCATAGGGAAATAACTGGTAATTTTCAACTTTTATATGTATATATCTGCCTCATGGACAAGGATTTTGATGTCATTGTGATTGGTGGTGGGCACGCTGGCTGTGAAGCTGCGGCTGCTTCAGCACGTATGGGTGCCAAAACGGTACTTTTAACACACAAGCTAGACACAATTGGGGCTATGTCCTGTAATCCAGCTATTGGGGGCCTTGGCAAGGGACATTTAGTGCGTGAAATTGACGCTTTAGACGGGCTTATGGGGCGCGTTATAGATCAATCAGGAATACAGTATAGGATGCTGAATGCGTCGAAAGGCGCTGCAGTTCGAGGCCCTAGGGCACAAGCAGATAGGAAGCTGTATGCCGAAGCTATGCAAAAAGCCCTAAAGGAACAAAAGAACCTAACATTTATTGAGGATGGTGCAGAGGACTTGATTTTATCTTCAGATAGCACTCACATTGAGGGTGTTGTGACATCATCAGGCCAAAGATTGAAATCAAAATCTGTAATTATAACAACAGGAACCTTCCTAAGGGGCGTGATTCACAGAGGTAAAGAGCAGACACCAGCGGGACGTGTTGGCGAGGCACCAGCAACAGGTCTAGCTTTAACACTTGAGAGGCTGGGATTCCCGCTAGGACGTTTAAAAACAGGAACCCCAGCAAGGCTTTATAAAAACTCCATCGATTGGGATGCTTGCAAGGAGCAACCGGGAGATGATGTGCCGGCACCATTTTCCTTTTTAAGTGCTGAGATTACCGTCCCACAGATATCTTGTTACATTACGTACACTACAGAGAAAACCCACAAGGTCATTCGTGACAATATCCACCAAGCACCTCTTTATTCTGGACAGATCAAAGGCGAAGGACCGCGCTATTGCCCATCAATAGAAGATAAAGTTACAAGATTTACTGATAAAGATAGGCATCAAATTTTCCTAGAACCCGAGGGGTTAGACAGCGATTTAGTTTATCCAAATGGCATATCCAATGCACTTCCTATAGATGTACAAGAAGAAATGCTAAGGACTATTCCTGGTCTTGAAAATGTCCGCGTAGCCGAGTGGGCGTATGCAATCGAATATGATTATGTTGACCCAAGAAGTCTTACAAACACGCTAGAGACAAAACAAGTAAGCGGGTTATTCTTAGCTGGGCAAATTAATGGAACAACAGGTTATGAGGAAGCCGGTGCACAAGGTCTTGTTGCGGGATTAAATGCGGCACTAAAGTCCAATAACGTTTCACGTGAAACATCTAAATTCATACTTGATCGTTCGGAGGCCTATATAGGTGTTCTTGTGGATGACTTAATTACTCGAGGCGCGCCTGAACCGTACAGAATGTTCACAAGCCGTGCAGAATATCGCCTTAAATTACGTGCCGATAATGCAGATCAAAGGCTAACAAGTAAGGGCATAGAATTTGGATGCGTAGGTGAAATACGTCAGAAAAATTGGCTTGAAAAAGAAGGTAAACTTCTGATGGCAAGGAAGCTTATTAATGAAAAGAGAGCAACCCCGAACGAATTGGAAAACCTAGGCATTCTCATCAATAAAGATGGCAAATATAGGACTGCATTTGACCTTCTTAGATACCCCAATTTTGGTTGGAGTGAAGTTCTTAAGGCCTGGCCAGAACTGTCTTCTATCGATGACGCTATTTGTGAGCAGATTGAAATTGACGCTATTTATAGTGGTTATATGGATAGGCAGGATGCAGACATAGAAGCTTTTAAGCGTGATGAGAATCTAATTATTCCTAAAAACATTATTTACAAGGATATTGGCTCTCTTTCTAATGAGGTTGTCCAAAAGCTTGAAACAGCAAAACCTCAGACACTAGGGGCGGCATCAAGAATACCAGGAGTAACGCCTTCGGCCCTAATGTCGCTTTTGCGTGTGGTTAAGCAGAATGTAAAGCGTAAAAATGCCGCCTAAGTATGAAGCCCTTAATAATGTTTCACGTGAAACATATGAAAATCTAAAAATTTATTATGATTTGCTTTTACGGTGGCAAAGGAAAATAAACTTAATTAGTAATTCACCCGAGGATGATGTGTGGCAAAGACATTTTGATGATGCCCTACAGCTCATTAGTATTTTACCCGAGGGTCAGAAAAATATATATGATCTTGGGAGTGGTGCGGGCTTTCCAGGCCTTGTAATTGCGTTATCAACAGAAAATAAAGTTACTCTGATAGAGTCAGATTCGCGTAAGTGTAGCTTTCTTAGGGCTGTTTCACGTGAAACAAAGATTCGCAACCTTGATATCCAGAACAAAAGAATAGAAGAAATTTTACTAACCGCTCCAGATATTGTAACAGCAAGAGCCCTCGCATCTTTGGATAAATTATTAGCCTATTGCTATGAACTTTGGGGGGTAGATTGTGAAAAAATATGTTTTGTGTTCCCAAAGGGTAAAAACTGGAGTTTGGAAATTGAAGATTCTAAAGCGAATTTCGATTTTGATTGTGTAATTCATCAAAGTAAAACTTCAAAAGAGGCGCGAATATTGGAAATAACACGCTTACGCTGTGTATAAGACTTAATCCAGTTTCTTAAAAAATTGAATTTTATGATGTTTTTCATCATTATGATGGCATTCCTTAACAGAAAAATATGGGTTTAGTTATGAAGCAGAATACAAAAGCATCACATAACCATCGACTCCCGCGATTTTGGGCAGTCGCCAACCAAAAGGGCGGCGTTGGTAAGACGACAACAGCCGTAAACCTTGCGACTGCTTTGTGCGCTGTAGGTAAAAAAGTTTTACTTATTGATCTGGACCCACAAGGAAATGCTTCAACAGGTTTAGGCGTACGTCGCTCTGCAATTCGTGCCAGCGCGTATGATTTACTGTTCGAAAAGCGCGAGGCGTCCGAAATTGCCGTTTCTACGCGTGTACCAAATTTATATGTTATACCATCTTCTATTCATCTCTCTGGCGCTGAAATAGAATTAGTGGAAACACAAAGACGCGAGTATAGACTCCGTGAGGTCTTGCGTAAGCCAATGCCTTATGATTATGTCATTATTGATTGCCCCCCATCTCTTAGCCTGCTGACATTAAACGCTTTTGTTGCTGTTGATTCTATAGTTGTTCCTTTGCAGTGTGAGTTTTTTGCATTGGAAGGCCTTAGTCACCTTAAGAAGACAATCGAACGTGTAAGGCTCAATTTTAACCCTGATTTGGAGATACAGGGTGTCGTGCTTACGATGTATGATCGTCGAAACAACCTGTCTGGTTTAGTTGAGCAAGATGTACGAGATCACTTTGGCGATATTGTCTATAAGACAGTTATTCCAAGAAATGTACGTCTCTCGGAGGCGCCATCATTTGGTCTTCCTGCCATTGTCTATGATATGAATTGCACGGGTGCTAAGGCGTACATAAAGCTGGCAGGAGAAGTTCTTCGCCGTGAAAAAAAGATAACTGAAGATATGCGGATTGCGTCATGAGCCCAAAAAAGAAAGATTCTAACCTAGAAGATAGTGAAGATATATACGAGGCCTTAGAAAAGAGCTTTAAGAAGCGTGGCTTAGGCCGTGGTCTCAATGCACTTTTTGAAGATGAAGAAGGTGTTTATCCTCAAATTGATAATGAGGGGCAGACACCCTCGGCCCAACGTAAGGCAATCAGTATCTCTCAGATTGCACCTGGACCTTATCAACCGAGAACCATCTTTAATGACGAACGTATAGCCGAGCTAGCCGATTCCATGAGAGAGCATGGCGTTCTTCAACCTTTATTGGTGAGAGCGAACCCAGATTCTGATGGTATGTACGAAATTGTTGCAGGCGAACGTCGCTGGAGGGCGGCTCAAAAGGCGGGTATACACGAAATTCCAGTTATAATTCGTAACTTCACGGACAAAGAGACACTTGAGATTGGGCTTATTGAAAATCTACAGCGTGAAGATCTTAATCCACTGGACGAGGCGCGCGCCCTTGAGCAGTTGATGGCGGAGTTTTCCTACACGCAGAACGAAGCTGCTCAATCTGTTGGTAAAAGTAGGTCGTATGTCGCAAATATGGTGCGATTAACGACTTTACCCAAGGAGGTTCAGAAATTTTTAGAGAACGGTGAATTAAGTGCAGGGCATGCACGCACACTCGTTACCGCAAAAGATCCTTTGTCTATGGCAAAGCAAATTGTAAATAGTGGACTTAGTGTTCGGGATGCCGAAAAACTTACTGCTCTAGGTCGCTCGACCAATAAAAAGAAAAAAGCAACCACACAAAAAGATATAAACACAATTGCACTTGAGAAAGAGGTTTCGGATAAGATAGGCTTAAATGTTACCATTGATATGAAAAGCTCCACCGCTGGAAAGGTGACGATTGCCTTCCGTGACCTTGATCAGCTGGATGAGATTGTTCATCGTCTGACTAAGATTCCTCATTAGGTTAAGCTGCCCGGGTTAGTCCTAATCCGGCGATGAATTGACCCACGTACACTTCCTCGTTATAGCCCGTTTTTTTAGATAAGGATTCGAGGTCCATCAGTTTTGACAAGCTTGCAATTAACGCCGCTTCCGACCACCTGTTAACATGAGATTCAAACGTCTTTTCGACTTTGAAAAATAACGGTGGGGTAAGTGATTTTGAGGCTACTGAAAAAGGATTTCCCTCTGACATAAGTTGCTTAACAAGATAAAGCCTGCGAAAGTGATTTTGTAGGCTTCTAAGAATTGCCATTCCAGCAACGCCGTCCGAAACGAGTTCATTGTAGATTTTTAATGCATTATCGGCTTGTCTACCGCTACATGCATAGACCAAGTCATCAAGCGAGCGTTGACCCGAATCTCCACAGGCCTTCATCGCTTCGTCTAGGGTGATTTGAGTTGTATCTGAACCCTTATAAAGGGTCAGCTTTTCTATCTCATTACGCACACGCCTACGGTCACCTTTAAGTGATGTTGATAACCAGTTTAGTGCGTCTCTATCTATGCGGTAGTTTCCACGCTCTATAAGTATTGACGTTATAAGGGAGGCTAAATCTCTTTCCTCTTCAACATAACAGGCTAGCGCTGCAGCTTGCTTATGTGTTTCACATAATTTTCGTAGTTTGGACTGCGGAGAAAGGTTTTCCGCCTGTAGGATAATAAGGCTGTTTGGGTTGCTATCAGAAAGATACAATTTAAGCGAAGGCTCTATTTTATCCACAGCTTTATCCACAAGTACCAACCTGCGTCCACCCATCATAGAAGTAGCGTTAGCCTCGGCCGATAACAGGGCGGCATCTTCTTCAATTTGATCGGCATCTATGACGCTAACGTTAAAGGGATCGTTGAGGTCTTCGACGATATTTTTGCCAATAATTTTTGCGCGCTCTTTCATCAAACCATAATCAGGACCATAAACGAGGATTACACGTATGTGGTCTGGCGGGTTATTAAGAAAACCATTAGTGTCTCTGTAGGCGACTTTCATTTAGTTCTCTTGGTTTAATCTGAGGGTTACTTTTTGTTCAATTTGACGAGCAATGTCACTAAGTGCATTTTCCCGCGTATTGTTTTCACTCACTCTAGTTGCATATTCATCGGCAAGAATATTGAAGCCGGCAATGGTTTCCGCTCTATCGCTTAAGATGTTCTTACCCGTGCCTACATCTATAAGTGAAAAGTTGGTAGATAGACGCAACTGCGCGCGCGTGGATTCCGCCCCAGTAGTTACATCTAGTTCTTGGCGGATTTCTTTCGGCTTGTTAACTGTAAGCTTGTATTGCGGGTTAACAGGCTTACCGTTCCTGTAAAAACGATCATAAAGTGCGTTTCTTAAAAACTGGCCCTCTCGGTCGGGAATGTTTGCAATCGAAACTTGTGAGAGTTTTGTAGATATATTTTTCCCGCCAAATGTCTTAGTTGCATACATGGGCTCGAAGCCGCAACCGACTATAAAAATTAATACTAAGACAAATAGCGATGGTAAAAGGTTTTTGGACATTATCATTCCTTGGTTAAATAGACCCACATATATAGTGAAGTATAATCGCCAAATATACGAGGTTAGCCAACGACCATATTCACAATTCTATTGGGAACATAAATAAATTTGCGAATTTCCTTGTTGTCGAGAGCCTTGATAACATTTTCATCTGCGAGCGCAGTTTCTTTTGCTTCGCTCTCTGCAGCATCTCTGGAAATCGTAATGGTGGATTTTACCTTGCCGTTAACCTGAACAGCTAATGTGACAACATTTGTTTGCAGCAAACCTTCATCCACTTTTGGCCAAGGTGTCTCAACAAGCAAACCTTTATGCCCCATGATACACCATAACTCCTCTGCAAGATGCGGAAGAATGGGATTCATGCATATTGCCATATACTCTAGTGCCTCACACAGAGCCCATTTTTCGTCTTGACTGTCTGCTTTGTAGGTTTCAATCATATTGGAGAGCTCACGCAATCTTGCAACCGCCTTATTCATATGAAAATCTTCAATATCCCTGCCCATAAGCAGGGCGGTTTGGTGAGTTTTTCTGCGGAGCTCTGTCGCATTATCTGAAAAGGACGAAGGCTTGTCCGAGGAGATATCTTTAACAATGGGAAGGTTTTCATCATATATACGATAAAGGCGGTTCACATATTTCCATGCGCCATCGATACCACTTTCTGTCCATTCCAAATCACGGTCAGGCGGAGAATCAGATAATACAAAGAGCCTTGTTGCATCCGCACCATAACTAGAAAGAATATCCTCAGGGTCAACAACATTCTTTTTGGATTTTGACATTTTAATAGTTGCCCCAACAATCACTGGTCGCCTGTTTTTTCAATAACATTGGCCATCCTCTTTTATGCACTCTGTTGGAAGGCGCCATTTAGATGGAATTGGTAGGTCTGTGTGTTACCATGCCTTGCGTGAACAATCCTTTAAACGGTTCTTTCACATCACGATATCCGCAGTCGTGCATCCCCTTTGGAAAAAACGAGAATAAAGAAAGTGAAGAACGGCATGTTCAACACCTCCAATATATTGGTCAACCCCAAGCCAATAATCCGCCCTTTATCTTATCAACGGGCACATCTTCATTTCGGGCACAATAACGCGTGAAATACCAACTTGATTCGAAGAAAGTATCCAGCGTATCCGTCTCACGGTGGGCATCTTTTTCACATTTAGGGCAAGATGTCTTTTTCCATGTCGGATGATTTGCAAGTGGATTACCTGGTTTATCAAATCTAACATCATCGGGAAGCGTTACAGGAAGTTGGTTATCGGGAACAGGAACAATACCACAATTATCGCAATGAATAAATGGCATAGGACAGCCCCAATAACGTTGACGAGAAACACCCCAATCACGCAGTCGGTATGTGTTGTGCCTTTTCCAATTCCATTTTCCAGCCTTTTAATAACGTCCTTTTTTGCATCTTCAATATCCTTGTTCATCTAGAAACTCGGAATTTATTAGTGTGCCTTGGCCATTATAAGATTCTTTTATATCGGCAAAGTCATTGGGATTTGTTGGGAATACCACCGTTTTGATATCTAAATGATATTTTTTTGCAAAATCATAATCGCGCTGGTCATGTGCGGGTACTCCGAAAATTGCTCCCGTTCCATAATCCATTAAAATAAAGTTGGCGATATATACCGGGAGCGTCTCATGTTGCTAATAAATGGATGCTCAACCGTTAACCAGTATCAAATCCAATCTTCTCCGCCTGCTCTATCGCGGCCTCGGATGTTCCACCTGCGTCACATTTGCCTTTTAAATGCGTGAAAACCGTCTTTATTGCAGCAAGTTTTCAGACAGAGGATGGTCGGCGGCAAGACCTACAAAAGCTATCGCCAAATATAGTATCTGGACGTGTCGTAAAAATTTCGACTTGGTCTTCGTGGACTTAAAGGTCGAATTTAAAGTAACCCAGTGATTTACCAATCCAATTGTCCTGCATAGTTCGAACCTTGTCCGGCCATCGGTCAAGATTCTTGAGTCTCGATAAGCTCCTCGGCGTAATCCGTGATCTTTAAGAACCATTGATTTAAGCTTTTTACGCTCAACTGGTGCACCCGATCTCCAACCTTTTCCATCATCAACCTGCTCATTGGCAAGAACAGTATTTTCAACAGGATCCCAATTGACAATAGATTCCTTGCGGTAGGCGAAACCTTTCCTGTAAAAGTCCAAAAACATTTTCTGTTCATGTTTGTAATAACCAGGATGGCAGGTCGCCACTCTTTACTCCAATCCAGCGAAAGCCCCATGGATTTAAGCTGCTTGCGCATTGCCTCAATATTCTCGTAAGTCCATTTACCAGGATGTCTGTTATTTTCTATTGCTGCATTTTCAGCGGGCAAGCCGAAGGCATCCCAGCCCATCGGATGCATAACATTATATCCTTTAGCCTTTTTGTAGCGCGCCACTACATCGCCAAGCGAGTAATTGCGTACATGCCCTACATGTATACGGCCCGAAGGGTAAGGAAACATTTCTAAAACATAATATTTGGGCTTTGTAGTGTCATTTTCTGCAACGAAAGAATTTTTCTCGTCCCAGATTTTCCGCCATTTTTGTTCGGTTTCTTGAATATTATAGCGTGTCATATCTGAATTTTACTCGTCATCTTGAATGCGGTATTGACGTGCACGAGTTCAGAATGGCGTCCTCAAGCTTGCGTCCTGTTGATGGATCGACTTGCGCGTCAACCCAACGTCCACCAGATCTTTGTTGTTTGAACACATTAACCTTAACGCCAGTAGCTTTAAGTTGTTTTCCCAAAACCAGAACATTCATTTTAATTTGTTCGTTTGGCGATTCTGGAGCGCTATACCAGCCAGTCAGGATTGTGCCCCCAAAGGGATCCGCCGATTTAATCGGCATAAAGGAAATCGTATCAAGCGCTGCGCGCCACAGGTAACTGTTAACGGTTATAGTATCGTTATTTGTTTCTTTGCGCTCGCCTAGAATACCACCGTCCCCGAATATGCTTGGGGCATCAGCATAAATATCGTTTGTTTCAGCGCTAGACCGGTCAATTCCCGTTGGGTATTTGGCCTCACTCTGGATTTTATCGCTACAGGCGGTAATAGCGGAAAGGGGTAAAATCAGGGCTGTTAACAATAAAAAACGATTCATGAAAATTGTACCTTACTTATATATATTGGTTGTTCCCTTCCCATTTAGCACGGTGTATATATAGAGACAAGGGTATTCAACGCCCGCAAGTAATAGTGGCATATTTGCAACGCCTCATTTTAAAAATTTATATGTTTTCTTCCTTCGCCTTGTTTTTATCTCCATTTGAGCAATGATGTAGCGTGCTTATCTGTAATGGAGGGCGCACTTAGTTGGTCGGTTGTCGGCCAAATTCAATCAAATGGTTTTATTAAATTGCGTAGAAAATAGGAGTTTTAACCATGAAAAAAGTACTACTTAGCAGTGCCGCTATTTTAGGTCTAGCAGTAGCATCACCAGCGTTAGCGCAGGATGACTCAGCTTTAGATCTTCAAGTAAACGGTCACTATAAAGGTTATGTATCATACATCGACCAAGACGAAACAGCTGGAACAGATATCCGTGCAGTTGACTGGTTGCAGGAAACAGAAGTTCACCTACAAGGCGAAACAACTTTGGACAACGGTCTAACAGTTGGTGCTCACATCGAAGCTGAAGTTGATGGTGGAGATAGCACAGCAATCGACGAATCATACGCTTACTTCTCAGGCACATGGGGTCGTGTTAATGCTGGTAACGAAGATGGTGCAGCATACTTGCTACAAGTTGCAGCTCCTTCAGCTGACTGAAACGTTGACGGTATCCGTCAGTTCGTAACAGGTTTCAACGGAGCTCCTCTGGGTCTTAATTCACCAGAAGGTACGTTGGACTACGATAACGATCTAACTAACGATGCAAACAAACTCACTTACTTTACACCTGTATTTTCAGGTTTCCAAGCTGGTGCATCTTACACACCTGACACACGTAATTTGGCATCTCGTCCAACTGGCGCAAATCCAAATGCTACAGCTCTTACTTCAACATTGGGTAACACAACTGATGATGTTGCTGGTGAATACGGCGCAGCATATGAAGTTGGTGGTCGCTATGAAGGTATCTTCAACAACGTTGGTTTCATCACAGGTGCAGGTTACACTATGGTTGATGGCGAAGACAACGCTGCTGGTCAGGATGACTACGAAGAGTGGAACGTTGGTCTAGATCTAGACATCGGTGCATTCGGTCTTGGTGCTGTTTACACTGAAAACAACAATGGTTCAGATGCAAACGATAAGAATGACACATACGTAATCGGTGCAGACTACACAACTGGCCCATTCAAATTGGGTGCGTCATACTTGAATAACGAAAATGACATTGGTGGCACAGACGCTGATTTCGATCGTTACACAGGTGGTGTTGTTTACACATACGGTCCTGGCATGAGCTTCCGTGGTTCTGTTAGCTACATCGACGCTGAAGTTGGTGGCGCAGATGCTGACGGTACAAACGTTCTTCTAGGTACACAAATCAACTTCTAATCAGTTGATATAAGAATAAAGAAAAGGGCGCTTTCGAGCGCCCTTTTTTGCATCTATTTATAACGTTTCGTAAGATAGTCAGTATGGAGGTTTTGCAAGTTCCACAAGATCAGCAATAGCAGAATTTGTCGTCTTAATTTCTTGATCCTTACCACCGAGCGTTCTAATGGCGACGGTATTCTCTTCTGCTTCGCGTTTGCCAACAACGTAGATGTAAGGTACTTTCTGCAAAGAATGCTCACGTATCTTAAAGTTGATTTTTTCGTTACGGGTGTCGATTTCGGCACGAATTCCCTGTTCCCTCAACTGTGCCAAAATATCCTCGGCATAATCTTTCACTTCATCAGTAATGGGTGCAATCACACATTGCGTGGGAGCAAGCCAGACAGGCATTTTCCCACCTGTGTTTTCAATAAGAATACCAATAAAACGTTCGTATGAGCCAAATACAGCGCGGTGAATCATGACGGGTGTATTTTTCTTCCCATCCTCACCTATATAGCTGGCCTCAAGGCGCTCAGGCATATTAAAATCAAGCTGGAATGTTCCGCATTGCCATGAACGCCCAATAGCATCTTTGAGGTGGAATTCATATTTGGGACCGTAAAAAGCACCTTCACCTTCGGCATATTCAAACTCAATACCCATATCATTAAGACCATCAGCCAACGCCTTTTCGGCCTTATCCCATGTCTCGTCAGAGCCAGTTCTTACCTCTGGTCTGGTGGCAAGATAAATTTTTATCTCATCGAAACCAAAATCTGCATAAACAGACTTAAACAAAGCGATAAAGCGCTTCACTTCATCTCTTATTTGATCCTCTCGACAAAAGATATGACCATCGTCTTGGGTCATTTGACGAACACGCATTAGTCCGTGCAGGGCTCCATGCGCTTCGTTTCTATGGCAACAGCCTTGTTCCGCAAAGCGAATGGGCAAGTCACGATATGACTTAATACCTTGTTTGAATATTTGGATATGAGCAGGGCAATTCATAGGTTTAATAGCCATGAAATCTTTCGGTTCTTCCTTAAAAACAGGCCCATCCTCATCCGTGTTTGGAACAACATCAGGAACAACAAACATGTTCTCACGGAATTTTGACCAGTGGCCAGAGGCCTCCCAAAATTTTGAGTTCATTAGCTGGGGTGTTTTTACCTCGGCATAACCATCCGCCTGTATTCTACGGCGGATGTAACCTTCAAGCTGGTTATAAATCGTAAAGCCATTAGGATGCCAAAATACAGAGCCTTGAGCCTCTTCTTGGAAATGGAAAAGTTCAAGCTCGCGACCTAGTTTTCTATGGTCGCGTTTTTCGGCTTCTTCAAGCATAGTTAAATACTCTTGTAGCTCTTTATCATTACGCCACGCCGTTCCATAGATACGTGTGAGCATGGTATTGTTCGAGTCGCCGCGCCAATAAGCCCCAGCAACTTTCATTAACTTGAACACACCAACTTGTTTTAGGGAGCACAAATGCGGACCTCTGCATAAATCAACAAAACCTGTTTCCCCTTGATGATAGAGTTGAAAACCATCCTCTTGATCGGCTGCCTCAATGATTTCAACCTTATAAGGCTCATCAAGGCCTTTGAAAACTTCAATGGCTTCGGATTTTTTGTAAAGTTTTTTGACAATCGAAGTATTTGCTTCTTTGAGACGCCTCATTTCCTTTTCAATTTTCTCTAGATCTTCGGAAGAAATGGGCTCCTTGAATTCGATATCATAATAAAACCCGTTTTCGATGGTAGGGCCAATCGCCAGATTTGCCTCTGGGTAGAGATTTTTTACGGCACGGGCAAGAAGCTGAGCCGTAATAGTGTGACGCATAATCTCCAAGCCTTCATCACTATCTAGGGTAATGATTGAAATCTGTGCGTCTTGCTCAATTCTATCAGACAGATCCTTTTGAAGGCCATCCACTTTAATAGCAACGGAAGCCTTAGCTAGAGACTTTGAAATTGACTCTGCTATCTCAAGGCCAGTCGTACCATTTGTATAGTCACGTGTATTTCCATCTGGAAATGTAATGGTAATCATGTCTGATTGGCTTTGTGCATTTGTACTGGTCATTGTTAACTCCAAAAGTATGTAAGATTCTTATGTAACACACACAAGACTTGGTTTCACGGCTTTTTTGCTGAAAGGGAGGCCTCTACTTGCAGGCGGCGGAGGTTGTTGTGCTGCCGTCCCGGTTTTGTACGCCTGTGATGATGATATCACCCTGTGCAAGAGTATAGCACTCAAAAATAGGGATTAACGTTCTGAGCGTTAGAAGAACTCTGTATCCATTATAAAAGGGTCCAGTTGTACAAGCAGCGGTGCTTTCCTCAGGGGCTAGCCTGAAATTCGAGCGGTGATGCTGTGTTTGTCCGTCTGGCTCTTCATGCGGTTTAGTCTCAATACTTCCTGTCACCTGCCAGTCAGCCTTATTTGTAATGTCAAAGCACATAGGCTCTGAACTCAATAACTGGGCTTTTGCTGGTAACACCAACAGGAATAGCGCGCTTAGGAAAATAATAAGTTTCATGTGAAGGATAATAGAACATACCGATGGGCACGGCAATCTATGAGTGGTCTAATGAGGTAAGCCTTTGGTAGTAGAATATTCAAAGTGTAAAGGCGTGTCAGGGTGCAGCCTAGCATAAATTGAGTGTGCCGCTTGAGCGCATTCAGCAAATCCAGTGAGTATAAGCTTTAGCTTTCTATCGTAATGCGCAATGTCGCCGACAGCGAATATACCATCTCTACTTGTCTCTCCTGTAGAGGGATCAATCTTTATATGTTTATGATCTATATCAAGATTCCATTTTTCGAGCGGCCCAAGTGAAGTCGCCAGTCCAAAGAAACAAAGTAATGCGTCCGCCTTTAACGTCTTTGAATTATTGTCCATGTCCACTATCTCAACGTGGGTAAGTAAGTTGCCCTCACCTTGAACGTCCTTTAATTGATACGGGGTCTCAAGTATGATTTTACCAGCATTTGATAAAGTTTTTATTTTTGAAACTGAGTCAGGTGCGCCACGAAATTTATCGCGTCTATGGACTAGTGTGGTTGATTTAGCGATATCGGCCAAAGCAATTGCCCAATCAAGGGCTGAATCTCCACCCCCTGCAATAACAATATTTTTTCCATGGAATTGCTCTTTGTTTCTGCAAGCATAAAAAACGCAGACATTTTCGTAACGAGACAGATTTTCTATTGGCGGTCTGTTTGGACCAAAGGCACCAGCACCAGCTGCAATAATTATCGCGCCAGTGTTAATCTTAACGCCTTGCGATGTGGTAACGAGAAGGCGGTTATTATCAACCTCTTCGACTGTCTCAACTGCCTGTTCAAGATGATATGTTGGGTGCAAAAGGCTCGGATTGTTTCTCAAGAGAGGTGATCAAATCACCAGCAAGAATAGAGGGGTACCCCGGAATATCATAGATTGGTTTTTCAGGGTAAAGTGCAGTGCATTGGCCACCAATTTCTGGCAGGGCGTCAACGACATGGCATTTAAGCCCCAACATTCCGCATTCAAAAACAGCAAACAGGCCCACCGGGCCTGCTCCTATGACAACAACGTCTGTTGAATGCTCTTGCATTTAAGACCTTAATATCTGTAGTTATCGCCTTTAAATGGGCCTTTTTCTTCTACGCCAATATAGTCGGCTTGTTCTTTGGACAATCTTGAAAGCATTGCACCAACCTTATCAAGGTGAAGTGCTGCAACCTTTTCATCCAAATGTTTAGGAAGAACGTAAACTTGCTTCTCATAATTTTCGTGGTTTTTCCAGAGCTCTATTTGTGCCAAAGTCTGGTTTGTGAAAGACGCGCTCATTACGAATGATGGGTGACCCGTTGCACAACCAAGATTGACGAGACGACCTTCTGCCAAAAGAATAATTTTCTTGCCATCGGGGAATTCGACCTGATCAACTTGTGGCTTGATATTTGTCCATTTCATGTTGCGAATTGGATCAACCTGAATTTCATTATCAAAGTGACCAATGTTGCAAACAATCGCCATATTCTTCATATCGCGCATGTGATCAACAGTAATAACGTCCTTATTACCCGTTGCCGTTACAAAGATATCCGCGCGAGAGGCGGCGTCTTCCATTGTTACAACTTCATAGCCTTCCATTGCAGCCTGCAGAGCGCAAATTGGATCAACTTCTGTAACAAGAACACGAGCGCCAGCTTGGCGAAGTGACTCAGCTGAACCCTTCCCAACATCGCCAAACCCTGCAACAACAGCAACTTTACCAGCCATCATAACGTCTGTTGCGCGGCGGATTGAATCAACCAAAGATTCACGACAGCCATATTTGTTATCGAATTTTGATTTTGTAACAGAGTCGTTCACGTTAATGGCGGGAGCCAAAAGCTTACCTTTTTTCGCCATATCATAAAGACGAAGTACACCCGTTGTTGTTTCTTCAGAGATACCGCGGATATCATTGAAATATTCTGGGTATTTTTCATGCATCAATGTTGTAAGGTCAGCACCATCATCCAAAATCATATTTGGTTTCCAGCCATTTGGACCGTTAATGGTCTGCTCTATGCACCATTCATATTCTTCCTCTGTTTCACCCTTCCAAGCAAAAACAGGCGTTCCTGTTGCAGCAATGGCAGCAGCGGCATGATCTTGTGTTGAAAAAATATTACATGAGCTCCAGCGAACTTCCGCGCCTAGATCCTGCAATGTTTCAATTAGAACCGCAGTTTGAATAGTCATGTGTAAGCAACCAGCAATGCGCGCACCCTTTAGTGGTGATTTTCCAGCATATTCTTCACGCAAAGCCATAAGGCCAGGCATTTCAATTTCTGCCAGAGCGATTTCTTTACGACCCCAGTCGGCAAGTTCGATATCCTTGACTTTGTAGTCATTTGTAACGGCTTGTGGTGCAACAGACATATTTAAACTCCTTAAATCTTTTAAAATGTAGGTGATTTTCCTAATATTTATGTATTTCTTAGGGAAATTTTTACCTTTCCGAGACACAATTAAGTGCAGTAGGGGCAAAATGCAAGGTTTCTTTGTTGTTTTGTGAGGTAAATACCCGAGGGAAATTAGGTTTAGACATGCTTGGTGATAGCTTTGACAACGTTAAAGAGAGCCCACTTTTTTCATACAGAGTGAATCCTGTACATGAGCGAGGGTTTCAAATATTGAAACGCAATGATAATGCCGATTACTTACCAGTTGGTGAGTATCTAGTTCTGGACAAAAAAGAAGACAAGATATTGAGCGAGAAAAAAGTCATTAACCTCATAAGTTTGCTTAATGGGCGTAAGGCACTATCCGTCAAAGAAGAGGATGTTAAAGGCTCGCGAATGCTCTACTCAAAACTTCCATCAGATGATGAAAAAACGAAGTTTATGTTCTATCGCTATACTGGAGAAGGCGTTTCAATGGAAAACGCGTTATTGATGATTAATAAGGAGGACTTACCCAATGGTTAATATAGGCGAACTTTTTGCAGCGAGTGTATCGGATATTAATTTCATACCGAAAGGGTTTGATGTTACTCCAAGCCCAAATCACGGTGTGACACAGAAGCCTTAAATCCCTTCTCGTTAAGAGCCGTGCTTATTTTTTCAGCAGTAAAAACCGAACGGTGTTTCCCGCCAGTACACCCAACAGCAACCATAAAATAGGGCTTCCCCTTTTCTTGATGGATTGGAAGAAGTGTTTTTAGCCTTTCGATTGAGCCATTCAATAATTTGGAAAAGTTCTCATCCTTCATGATAAAGTCTTGTATGCGTGAGTCTAGGCCGGTTAGTTCACGCAGGTTTTCATCCCAATATGGGTTTTCCAATACACGTACATCTTCTACATAATTTGCATCTCTGGGTACGCCACCACGTTTGTACGAAAATGATACAACGCGTACACTTATACCGCCGTTGGAGTCATCTGAAACATATTGCTTGAGCATGTCACGGAGGCCGTATGTATTTGTCTCTGTTGTGTCTATTGATAAATCAGCATATTCAACAACATCACCAAGGATTTTTAATTCCTGTTTTAGGCCTGTTTCTACGCTAGCATTAGGCGCAATAGGGTGAGGCCGACTTTTTTCAGAATAACGCTTTTTAATTTCTTCTTCGTCACAAAATAAATAGATAATTTTAGCATCCCAACCTGCATTTTTCGAAAAACTACTCTTGAGCTCAAGAAGCTTTTCAGAGGTAAAGCCCCGCGTTCTTGCGTTCACACTAAATGCAAGGCGACTCTGTAGTGAGTCCGAGCTTTCCGCAGTGCTTTTGATTTGATCCATTGGTGTATTAGTGAATGTTTCAAACCCCATATCTTCAAGATGCCCCAAGGCAGTTGTAGAACCTGCTCCAGAGAGACCGGTTACAAATAGAATAGTACGTGGTATGTGCTGCCCGTTTGTCATATTGTATGTTTATACTTTAAATACGCCTTTTGGCAAGATAATTATAAATTTTGCGCCACCATTGTCATTATTTTTTGCCTCAATAATTCCCCCATGCGCGTGAATAATTTGTTGGCAAATGGAAAGTCCTAGTCCTGAATGCTCTCCAAAATTCTCGCTGTCAGGTCTTTCGCTATAGAAGCGCTCGAAAATTTTAGTTTCCTTGCCTGCTGGAATACCAACACCCTGATCGGTGATATGAATTTCGTAAGCTGTTGCGCGCTCGCTAAGTTCAATTCGTATTTCCCCCATATCTGGAGAGAACGATAGGGCATTGTCAATAAGGTTGGTAAAGACTTGCGTAAGTCTACCCTCGTTTCCTATTACAGAGCAGCTATTGCCTGTAAGATTATCAAAGAAAATAACCTGTTCACCTTGAATATTATCTAGACGAGCCATGTAGCCGTCTTTTATATTATGTAGAAGTTTTTCGAGAGCCACCGCCTCCATCTTCTCTCTTGAGAGTGCAATATCAAGCTTTGTTGCCTGCGAGATATCAGTCACAAGTTTGTCCAATCTGCGCACATCCTGTCTGAGAATAGCCAAAAGCTTATTTCTATCACCCACCCTTTTAACATTTGAAAGTGTTTCGAGTGCGCTTTGCATAGAAGTGATGGGATTTTTCAATTCATGCGAAACATCTGCTGCAAAACGTTCTATATTGTCCATACGTTCCCACAAGGCTTGCACCAAGGAACGCAAAGCGATAGATAGCTCGCCGATTTCATCCCCTCGACTGGACATATCAGGAATATCAGCAAGGCTTGCAGAGCCGTGACGAATAGATTCTGCTGCATCTGCAAGTCTACGCAATGGTGTTGCAAGGGCTTGCACAAGAAACAAGGACACACCACTTGATATAAAAACTACAATCAGGAAGGTGCGAAAAATATCATTCCGTAGCTCATTAAATGTGGCGTCAATTGTGGCAGCTGGCTTTACGAAAAACACAGCCCCCACAATATTTTGTGACTGTCTTATCGGAGTTGCGCTTGTGAAAAGAAGTTGATTACGGTTTATGCTCCAAGCACTCAGTGAGGCCTGTCCGCCTAGAGCACTATCTAAGCCAGGCAAAGAAGACAATTTATTTTCGTCTACAAGCGGAAACGAAGGTAGGTTATATTCGATTTGGAATAAGTCAAAGAATGCTGATAAAAAAGCCCCAATTGTTCGGTTTAGCCAGCCAGCTTCTGATCCGTGTGTTCGTAAATTTTTATATTCCATAGTGTTCAAAACTAAAGCCCCACCTTTATCGAAAAGGGCAAAACGAATATTATTGTCCCGAGGAAATACATTGTTAACACGGTCTAAAAGATTTTTGTCGCCATCGGCGATACTTTGATATTCTTTAGAAATAATGAGAGTTACTAAGTCGCTTTGTGTTTTTGTGAGCTCTAGTTCTGTTTTAATGAGTGAGCCTCTATACTCACCCAAAAATATAAGGGCAAAAACGAAAAGCAAAACAGGCACAAGATTGACGCCCGTTATGAGCGCAATCAACCGTGCTGGATGATATTTCTTTCGTCTTTTACCTGCGTAGTATTTTTTGAAGGAAAGTCGTTGTGAGCCTGAGCGTTCAGATACCCCGCTGACCATCTTTTTAAGCAGGGTTTTCGTATTTGTATCCGACTCCATAAATTGTTTCTATCTGGTTGAAATTAGGGTCAATATCTTTGAATTTTTTACGTATACGCTTTATGTGTGAATCAATCATACGGTCATCGACGTAAGTATTTTGTCCATAGGCAACATCTATCAAATTATCTCTACTTTTAACGTGCCCGGGTCTGTCGGCAAGGCTTTTAATAAGCAGATACTCGGTCACTGTGAGAACAACGTTTTTGTCATTCCAAGTGCAAACATGACGATCCTCGTCCAACACGAGTGGTCCACGCTTTATAAGGCTTTCGTTATCGTCATCCACACCATTGTTTGCTACAGAAAATGATTTTCTGCGGAGGAGTGTTTTTATGCGCTCAATAAGAAGACGCTGGGAGAACGGTTTTGTAATATAGTCATCCGCACCCATTCTAAGGCCGATAACCTCGTCAATTTCATCATCTTTTGAGGTAAGGAAAATAACTGGAAGGCTATTATTGTCTTGTCTTAGTTTCTGAATAAGTTCTATTCCATCCATGCGGGGCATTTTGATATCGAGAACGGCGATATCTGGATTGTGATCTGTTATGCCTTTGTATCCAGCCTCGCCGTCATGAAAGATAATGACAGAAAATCCTTCGCCTTCCAGCGCCATTGAAACTGAAGTCGTTATATTTTTGTCATCATCAACAAGTGCTATGGTCTGAGTCATGTCTATAAGTTTAACATGAATTTTTGAGAGTGAAACGACAAGTTATCACTGTGGAGATTGATGTCCCGTAAGGCCAGATCTCTTTGCTTCTTTCCATGACATCGGTTTATCGATTTTTTCAGGATATATAGCCTCCCATTCTGGAGTTGCAAAACCATAACCCTTGGCCTGATCAACAATCTCTGTAACTGCACACTGCAACTTGTGCGCACATTTCTTACATGCACAAGATGTTTCTGGAATATTATTTCCAATTTCTACTGCTCTGTTCAATATGTTTTGCGACACTTCATCAATTATTGCCTTGGCTTCATCAGCAGGGATTTTTAAGCTCTGTGTGGCATATTGCAAAAGAATCTTTTCTTTCATATTCGCACGCTTGCCACCTATGGATAGCGCCAGTTGATCATTTCTTAAATTAACCGCATTATCTTTATCTGCATTAATTGTTTGGAATACGGTTGTAGTAAGTGAATCATACGTTGGCGAGAGCCTGACCTCATGAAATTTACCACCCTCTTTGTCGGTTTTTTTCAAAAACGATATATTTTTAAGATGCATATCACCGTCCTTAATCATCCATGCAAGTAATGTGCGTCTAAATAACACGCGCATATCTGCCTCTGGATCTGTGGAATGTTCTCTAACAATCTTGGCGACTTTTTCCATGCTAGAATCGTACTTAACCTTCCCCTCTTCGTCGGTTTTAACACCACTGGCGGTGCACATATCTTCAATGAGATAAAGATTTTCATCGTCTCTATGTTGGGGAATGTCAAATCTTTCTATTAAAAGTGCGTTCGGGATCCCATCTCCTAGGTTTACTAGCGCATGCGCGGGCACCTCGAGTCCAGCAGCTTCAGCTAACTCAAGCCCCATCCATTCAATAATTCCCAATGCTTCAAAGCCATCTTTCCCACCAAATTTCATAATATGCGTAAACTCAAAATTACCATTAGATGGTCTGAGTTCGCCTTTTCCAGAGAGATTAGTAGGCATCTTCATTTGGATGCCTGATAATTTTGGAGTAAGTCTCTTTTGTGCTTGTGCCTTTATCAATTCTTCAAAATCATCATCTATAACATCTGAGCTTGGGCCATCATATGTACCTATGAATTCGGCACCTTTCGTAAAATCAGCAAGCCTTCCGCGTAAATGGTCCAACGGAAAATTTAATAGAAAGTCGGGATCTTCATAAATTGTAAAGTTAGACAGAAATCTATGGCCTTTACGCCAATACTCTACTCTTTTAGGGTTTTCTAATGCATCTCGAAGCCAGCCCTCTGGCTGCAGATTTCTAAGAAAGGTGGGCATTCCTTCGGAGCTTCCTTTAAAAAGCCCTCCAAAAGCATCTTCTATAATTTCTGAGCGTAAGTCCCCATTATAGGTAATCTTACAAATTGGACGCCCATACCATGCAACTGTGAGTTTCACAGGCTCTTTAGAGGCATTTTCATCAAAAGGTAAATTCATAATGATTACATAATGCCTTGAAAGTCTTAAAAATTCACTAAATAACGCACCTTAAAGAGACTAATTTTCAGACAGAATTTGCCCTACCAGATATAGAGATCCAACAATCAAGCTCCGCGAGGGTTGTTGTTGATGTAGTGCTGTTTTTTCAATAGCTATCTTAGGGGATGGTGCGTCATCAATATATAGGTCTGGAAAAGCACTTTGCAGAAGATTTTTTAGTTCTAAAGGTTTAAAAGAACTCTTTTCTTCTGCAACAGGTACGCAACAGATGTAATCAATGTATTTAATCAATGGCCTTACGAATTCAACAGGGTCTTTACGATTTAACATACCCAGAACAAGTGTTAGTGGGCGTCCGTCTTCCCTCTTCCAGCGTTTAAATTGTTTAGCAAGTGCACGAGCTGCATTTTCGTTATGTCCGCCATCAAGGAATAACTCATGAGTTTCAGGTAAAAGGGCATTTAGCGGTGTCTTTTCGAGCTTTTGGAGTCTGCCAGGCCATGATGCATTTTGAATGCCTTGTGCTATAATATCTCTCGAAAATATCTGTTGGCTCTGACTGTCTTCTATTGCACGTATCGCCATAATCGCAGTTGCTGCATTATTGATTTGGTGTCTACCAAGCAAAGAAGGCATAGGATAATCCTCGATTTTGTCTCCATACATTAATCGAAAGCCAAAAGGCGTTTCCTCAACGAACCAATCGCGTCCACATAAATATAGGTCAGCATTTTTTTGTTGTGCCTGACTTATAAAAACATCCATAACACCTTCAAGTAGAGCTTGTTTTGTTTGTGGTCCGACAACGCAAGGGCAGTTCTGCTTAAATATTCCACATTTCTCATAGGCGATTTTTTTCAAATTATCACCCAGATAATCCATATGGTCATAGCCAATAGTGGTGATGACCGAGACCGCAGGATCTGGAACGACATTAGTAGCATCAAGACGCCCGCCCAAACCTGTTTCAAGAAGAGTATAATCTGCCTTATGTCTTGAAAAAGCGAGTAGAGTTGCTGCGATTGCAATTTCAAAATAGGTGATGGGTGCGCCCGAATTAACTGCATCGCACTCATCAAGTAATTCCATTAAATTTGATGTTTCAATTGGGGACCCATTAATTATAACGCGTTCATTAAAAGAAATAAGATGTGGCGAGATTGTCGCGTGAAAAGATTTTTTTGCTGACGTTAAAATAGCTCGCAAATAAGCAAGAGTAGAACCCTTACCATTTGTTCCTGCAATATGAATTACAGGAGGAAGATTAAGATGTGGATTGCCGATTTCTGCAAGAAATCTTTCTATGCGCTCAAGAGATAAATCTATGGATTTAGGGTAGAGTCCTTCAAGACGCTCCGTTATTTCCAACAGGCGTGTCTCGATATTTGTTTCCAATGCGAATTCAGAAGATCTATTTTTTTGCGCTGGCTGCACGTTTCTTTCCCAAGGCTTTTTTAGACGTCTCTGTGTTGGCCTCGGCTTTACGGCGACGCTCCTCAAGGCTCGCAACGTTACTTGCTTTTGTTGTTGATTTTGCGCTTTTTCCAGATTTTGCCGTTTCTACTTTTCCTGCCAGCCTGTCTTTTTTCGATCCACCACCTACACCCGTGGATTTGTCCATTAACATCCCGAGTATAGTTCCGATTTTGTTGTTGAGATTTTCACGTGAGACAACAAGGTCAACCATTCCATGCTCAAGTAAATATTCTGCTGTTTGGAAGTCATCAGGCAATTCTTCGCGAATAGTTTCCTGAATTACGCGTTTACCTGCAAAACCGATTGTTGCACCAGGTTCGGCAATATGAACATCACCCAACATTGCAAATGAAGCACTAACTCCTCCTGTTGTAGGGTTGGTTAGCAAAACAATATAAGGCAGACCTGCATCTTTGACCATTTTAGTGGCAATAGTTGTGCGTGGCATTTGCATAAGGGATATGGCGCCCTCTTGCATGCGTGCCCCACCAGAAGCGGGCACAACAATAAGGGCTGCATTTTTCGCAATAGCTTTTTCAGCGGCAACTACAATGCCTTCACCAACTGCTGCGCCCATTGAGCCACCCATAAAAGCGAAATTAAAGGCAGCAACAATTGTTTTACAACCGCCTATGTCACCTTCAGCGACAATGATAGCATCTTGTTCTTTTGTTTTGTGTCGGCTGTCTTTTATGCGGTCGACATATTTTTTCTTATCTTTAAATTTTAGAGGATCCTCAGGAGATTTGGGTAGGGGAATTCTAACCCATTCGCCATTATCAAATAAAACATCGAGACGATCTTGAACTGGCATAATCATGTGAAAGCCACAGTGGTGACAAACACTCAGATTTTCTTTGAGTTCGCGGTGAAAAATCATGCCCTCACATTTCTGGCATTTCTGCCAGAGATTATCAGGAACATCTTTTTGTTCTCCAACGATGGATTGGATTTTTGGCCTAATGTAATTTGAAATCCAGTTCATAACGACTCTCTACCTTTGTTTGAGATAACTCTAATTTGTATGGATTAAATCAGAGTGTAACTCTTTTAAATTGCCTCTTCAATTGAAACATATACAGGAACGCAACGTTTCTGCGGATTGAAAAAATCTTGCCCATATATTTCAAAATCAAATTTGTACGCACGCTTTAAATCACTTTCCCAGATGTCTGTCCAGCTTTTGACTATGGACGCTGGCGGATCACCTATTGCCTTAGAAACAGCATAGCTTTGAGCTGGGACTTTAATCAGATCCATGCCTTCTGGGATATTTGCGCCTTCGTATACTGCGCAACCTATTGTAAATTTATAAGGCTTTGTATGGTCGCCCTCATAATCCGAATACAGCGCATATACAGTATCATCAATACGCTCTGGCATATCATTCATAACATTTTGTTCGGAAAACATTTGCCAAAGGGCGTTGATGTGATCAACTGCTTTTCCGTCCTCATTACTCGTGCGAATGCTGAGGCCCATGACGTTGAAACCATCTAGTTTCTTCTTTTCTAAAATCATGGAAAGGGTTTTACAGTGGTAAGGCACGTCTCGTAAAGTAGATTCTTTATCAAACCCTTACTGGACAAAGTCATTTATAGAGACTACATAACGCATATCATGACAAAGCTAATTTTCATCGAACCTGACCACCCATATGGACACGAAGTTCTCAATCATCTGTGCGATGATGGCTTTCCTGCCGACAATATTCGTCTTTATACATCGCAACTTGGCCAGTCTGCGCGTATTTCCTATGGTGATGATCCCCTAAAACTAAATGATGTGTCTTTATTCGAGATATCAAAAGGCGATATTTTAATTTCATTATCTGGTACAAAGAAGCTCGCTGGATTTATAGCCAAAGCACAAGAAAAAAGTGCCATTGTTCTCGATTTATCAGGGCATCTGAGAACGGATCCTGACGCGCCGATATTTTGTGGGGGCTTTGCTAATGATATAGCTAAAAAGATTTTCGAGAAAAACCACAAGGCACGATTACCCTCTGTACCTGCACTTCATTTTATTAAAACTGTTCGACCTCTGATTGCTGAGACAAATAGTATAATGCGAGCAGTACTTACTTTTCTTTTGCCGGTGTCTCATGTCAGTAAAAAAGCTCGCGATGAATTATTTTCTCAAACGCGTAACATTTACATGAATATAGATCAGAACCCGCAGGAATTTTCCAAACAAATAGCCTTTAATCTATTGCCTGAAACAGGCCAATTTATGGACAATGGAATTACCAGCGAAGAATGGGCCACACTCGTTGATATAAAACAGGCTCTGGGTAAAGACTTTAAGATTACAACAAACGGAATCCAGTCTTCAGTTTTTGCAGGTCAGTCTTTGCAAGTTAATTTAGAGATGGATATGGAATGCTCTGCAGAGCAAGCCAGAAAGATTTGGATTAAAGCTGACTCGATAGATGTTATCGACCTTAAGAGCGACCTCGAATATGTGACACCTGCTGAAATCCAAGGCGAAGACCGAGTATACATTAGCCGTATTCGCGAAGATTCATCTGTTGATAATGGGCTTTCTTATTGGAGCGTCACAGATAATCTGCGATGTTTAGCACAAGAAGTTACCGCCTTTGTTCGTATGGTTCAGGAAGATATGTAACTTGTCTCATGTCATCTGCGTATTATCTTAAGTAGACAACAAGAAATAAGAGGTGGGCATGCAACGTAGAGATTTTTTAGGAGTATTGGCAACTGGAGCTGCGTTCACATTATATTCGAAGGTGAGTGCCGCAGGTGTTTTTGGTATTGGTGACGAAAAGAAAGGAAAGGAGTTTCCCGTGACATATTCTGAGGCAGAATGGAAAGAAAAGCTTACCCCTGAAGAATTTAGAGTTTTAAGAAAAGCCGGAACAGAACCTGCATTTTCTTCTGAACTTAACGACGAAAAGCGCGAAGGCGTGTTCGTGTGTGCTGGATGTCAAACACCGGTTTATGCGAGTGATGCCAAGTTTGACAGCGGGACGGGTTGGCCATCATTTTATCAGCCGGTTAAGACTGAAAATGTCGAAACCTCAACAGATTTTAAACTGATATATCCTCGCACCGAGGTGCATTGTGCGACTTGTGGTGGGCATTTAGGTCACGTCTTTAAGGATGGGCCAGAGCCCACAGGATTGCGTCATTGTATTAATGGTATTGCGATGGATTTTGTGCCTACCGATGAGGGATAAAAGAAAAGTTGTAAATCGGGATTGCATGGCTGGAAAGAGGCTCTATTATATAGCTTCGTAAAAAAGGATAGTATTTATGGCCTCGGGCAACCAACAAGACAAAAGACCGCTTTCTCCGCATTTGCAAATTTACAAACCTCAAATGACATCGGTGATGTCCATTCTTCATCGTCTGACAGGAATTGCACTTGCAATTGGTACTATGATGGTGGCATGGCTTCTAATTGCCGCTGCGACAGGACAAGAGGCCTATGATTGCTTTACCACTTTTGCAACGCACCCAATTGGACGGCTTATGCTGTTTGGGTGGTCAGTGGCGTTGTTTTACCACATGTTTAATGGTATTCGCCATCTCTTCTGGGATATGGGTTATCTCTTTAAAATTCAAAATGCCACTCGCGCTGGAATGATTGTGTTATTGGCAACATTTATAGCAACCGTTCTCTTGTGGGCGAAGGTTTGGGGGATGTATCCATGACTATGAAATGGGAAAAAACTCAATTTAAATCTGATATGGCTCGCGCTAGAGGCTTAGGAAGCACAAAAAGTGGTTCCGGTCATTGGCTTGCACAGCGCATTACTGCAATTTCAAATATGATTTTGATGGTCTGGGCAATTTGTTCTGTAACCAGCCTTATTGGGTCTGATTATGAATCTTTTGTTTCTTGGTTGTCCACGCCTATCAACGCTATTTTAATGATTTTATTTATTATATCGACTTTTACGCACGCTGTCTTGGGTGCTCAGGTTGTGGTTGAGGACTACATCCATAATGAAGGATTTAAGTTATTTAAACTTATTGGTATGAAGCTGTTTTACATGGCGCTGGGGTTGGCATGTATCTTCAGTATTCTCAAAATCGCACTTTAGGAAATTGAAAAAGAAATATTTATGAGCAATTCATACGAAATTATAGACCACGAATATGATGTCATTGTTGTTGGAGGTGGGGGCTCTGGACTTCGCGCAACTCTTGGTATGGCTGAAAAAGGCCTCAAAACAGCGTGCCTAACTAAAGTCTTCCCCACACGCTCACACACTGTTGCAGCACAAGGTGGAATATCTGCAGCCCTTGGTAATATGGGCGAGGATGATTGGCGTTTTCACATGTATGATACTGTT
Source organism: uncultured Alphaproteobacteria bacterium (assembly GCA_963740205.1). Lineage (GTDB taxonomy): Bacteria > Pseudomonadota > Alphaproteobacteria > Micavibrionales > Micavibrionaceae > UBA2137. Next base: position 237,203 of record CAVUDD010000005.1, on the reverse strand, counting down.
AAAGGTTCTGACTGGTTGGGTGATCAGGATGCAATCGAATATATGTGTAAACATGCGCCAACAGCTGTTCTTGAGCTAGAACATATGGGTGTTCCATTTTCTCGTACAGAAGAAGGTAAAATCTATCAGCGTCCCTTTGGTGGGATGACAACCAATTATGGTGAGGGCACAGCTCAAAGAACCTGCGCTGCTGCGGACAGAACGGGTCATGCCATTCTACACACTCTATATTCCCAGTGTCTGAAACACTCTGCTGAATTCTTTATAGAATATTTTGTCCTTGATTTGATTATGAGTGATGAGGGTGAGTGCGTTGGTGTAATGGCCTTGGCTATGGAGGATGGCTCAATTCATCGCTTCCGTGGACACATGACAGTCTTAGCAACTGGTGGTTATGGTCGCGCCTATTTCTCTTGTACATCTGCCCACACATGCACTGGTGACGGGAATGCTATGGTTTTGCGCGCAGGTATCCCATTACAAGATATGGAGTTTGTACAGTTCCACCCTACAGGTATTTACGGAGCAGGTTGCCTGATTACAGAGGGTGTGCGTGGTGAAGGTGGTTATTTGACTAACTCTGAAGGTGAACGTTTTATGGAGCGTTATGCGCCGTCTGCTAAAGACCTAGCAAGCCGTGATGTTGTTTCGCGTTCTATGACTGTTGAGATAAATGAGGGTAGAGGCGTTGGTCCCGAAAAAGACCATATTCATTTACACCTTGAGCATCTTGATCCAGAGGTGATTCATTCTCGTCTCCCCGGTATTGCAGAAACAGCTAAAATTTTCGCTGGTGTTGATGTTACAAAAGATCCAATCCCAGTTCTTCCAACCGTCCATTATAATATGGGTGGTATTCCAACAAATGTTCATACAGAGGTTCTTAATCCGACGGCCAGTGACCCAACAAAGGTCGTCCCTGGACTAATGGCGATAGGCGAGGCTGGTTGTGTTTCTGTTCACGGAGCAAACCGTTTGGGATCAAACTCACTTCTTGATTTGGTTGTTTTTGGGCGTGCTGCTGGTATTCGTGCGGCCGAGGTTGTCGAGGCGGGATCACGGCACAAGGCTTTGGGCAGTGATGACGGTACAAAGGCGCTAGATAGGCTTGATCACTTTAGGAATGCAAAGGGAAAAACAAGAACTGCTGATTTGCGTATCAAAATGCAAAAGACCATGCAAAACCATGCCGCAGTTTTCAGAACTGCCGAAACTCTTAATGCTGGCGTTGAGGCTATAGATGAATGTTTTTCAAATATGTCAGATATAGGCATTCAAGACACATCTCTGATATTTAATACCGATCTTATAGAAACGCTGGAGCTTGATAATTTGTTGTCTCAGGCTGTTGCCACAATGCATTCAGCAGCTAATCGCGAAGAATCTCGCGGGGCACATTCACGCGAAGACTTTACCGAGCGTGATGATACAAATTGGATGAAACACACACTTATTCGAGTTGATGGACATGGTAAAACAGATATTTCCTATCGCGATGTTGTGTTGACGACGCTCACAGATGAAGTTCAAAACTTTCCGCCTAAAAAACGCGTCTACTAAAGAATTAACCTGAAAATAACTATTATTTGCTATTTTATGTAAAAAATAGTATAGGTTTTATGTTATGAGGGACATTTTTCGCAGATCAGGTTTAGACCCTAGGCAACTTACGAGAAACTTTCTTGATTTTGTTGCAAGTGGTGAGCTAGACAAAACATCTTTGGGTAGTTCAGAGCTACGCATGATGGATGTTATGATTGACCAAATGTCGCCAGAGGATATGAAAAAAGCTCTTAAGATAATGACTCGCCAAGTCGCATCTTCTCAAAGAGAAATAGATCAAATGACCGTCGATGAGCTTACTCAGGTTACTGACCGACGATCTTTCCTAAAATATCTCTCTACAGAATTGCATAGCGGAAATATTAGTTCAGGAAGTGGACACAAACTCGTTTTCATTGATTTGGATGGCTTTAAGGACGTAAATGACAGTTGTGGACACGATATCGGTGACGAAGTTCTTAGGGAACTTGCTGAGCGCTTAAAGAGCAGAATCGGCACGTATGGTTTGCTTGCAAGGTTGGGTGGCGATGAGTTTGTATTGCTTACAGAGGGTAATTTAGACAGGGATAGCATTAAGTCTGAAATTCGTGCCAGCATTCAAGGATTAATAAAATATGATAATCTTGGTAATGGCCACCCCATTGGAGCGTCAATAGGGATTTCAGATATTAATCCCAGTGATGCTATTACAGAGAGCAACGTGGGGCAGCAGATTATAGACATTTTAAGTGATGCTGATAAGGCTATGTATGCTGATAAACAAGAAAAACCTGCCCGTATGGCCGCTTTAAGAGAGGGTGTGCAAGGATCAAAAGTCACCATAGAGACGAGCCATCAACCCTCTTAAGAGCTTTTCTTCAAAAGGGCAACAACCTTAAAACTTCTATTTTTCAAACTTTTATGCTATAAGTTTCCGTAATAATGTAACCCGAAGGTATTTGGGAACGTATACAGTATTAAGACGTTAGAAAATATCATAAAGGTAGAAACATGAATTGGCTTAGAACACAAAGTAACGAAGACATCAATCAGAGGAGTGAAACCGCTTTATCTGAGAAGAGTTACAATGACGCAACTGTTAAGGCATTGTTCCGTTTAATGGATAAACTTAAAGAGCGCGATCACGTTATAAACATGACAGTTGATAACCGTATGACCTCAACAGGACTTTACAAGGTTGAGCTTACAGCCACCTATGACCAGCAGACTAGCAAAGGTCGTAACAGCATTGATGATCTCAAATCAAAGCTAGAAAATGCTATGCATAATGCTAAGGGTAAGTCGAGACAGTACAATTCATATCCTGCGGAGCAGGTAGCAAAATTGTATCGTCAAAACGATAGTGATGACTATCAAAAAGCTAGCTAATCAAACCTCTTTTAAAATTGAAAATATATGAAAGGCTTGTAGCCACTTGCCTGCAAGGCAAGTGAAACAGCAGCCATTGCTCCAAGAACGAAATAAAATTTTCTATGAGAGAGATTTTCTATTTTGGTAAAAACACCATGAGTGTGCCAAATTATATGTATCGCGGATAAAACGAATATAACAGGCAATAGTACAAATGGCAGAAGGCTATTACCGTCGCTGCTCCAAGTCAGAATACTATTGTTGATATTCCACCCTGTTTCAAAATCAGGTGCACGAAAAAAGACCCAGCAATAGGTCGTGAAAAGAAATGTCGCAATGATGCCCATAGCAGGCATAATGTTTACTTTCCAAATTCTGTTAAGTAGGTGGTTAAGCGAGAGAGCTAGGCCATGTAAAAAGCCCCAGAAAATAAATGTCCATGCAGCTCCATGCCATAATCCACCAAGTACCATGGTTATCATCAGGTTGCGGTAACGCTTGAGTTCTCCATGGCGGTTTCCACCAAGAGAGATATAAAGGTAATCGCGCAACCAAGTTGAAAGAGAGATGTGCCAGCGTCTCCAAAAATCGATTATATTTGTTGCCAAATAAGGTGCATTAAAGTTTTTGGGAAGAGTAAATCCAAGCAATCCCGCGGTAGCAATCGCCATATCAGTGTAACCCGAGAAATCACAATAAATCTGAATAGCATATAGAAATACACCAGTAGCCAATGCAATTGGTGCATAATTTTCTGGGCTCGAAAAAATGAGATCGACATAATAGGCCAGATTGTCCGATACACAGGCTTTTTTGAAAAAACCAACGGCAAAAAGCAGAAGGCAAGATTTGACCGCAACGTCTGCCCATTTCTTGCGTGCATGTAATTGGGGTAGAAAATCAATGGCACGTACAATTGGACCTGCAACCAATTGAGGGAAAAAGGCTACAAATAAAGCAACATCAAGAGGGTTCTTTTCCGCTTTCAATTTTCCACGGTATACATCAATGGAGTAACTGAGCGTCTGGAAGGTGTAGAAACTAATTCCAACAGGCAGGACGATATTTAAGGTTGTTTGATTTATGCTTGCCCCGAATAGGGTTAGTAAATCCTCAGCCCCTTCAACAAAGAAATTGAAATATTTGAATAAACCTAGCATCCCTAAATTGACTATTAGGCTTGCCGCAAGCCAAGCCTTTCGTTTCCCTAAAGAGGCGCTATTTTGCATTTTAATAGCAACGAAATAATCAACTGCGGTTGAAATAAGGATAAGAGATAAAAAACGCCAATCCCAAGCTCCATAGAAAAGATAACTTGCCCCTGTGAGTAGTAATTTTCTAATTACAAGTGAGTGCGTTAACCAGTACAAGCCGAAAACAACTGCAAAGAAGATAAAGAAAAGAGGTTCCACAAAAAGCATTAAGTGCCTCCTCCATTTTCACGTAAAAATGTACATAAGGGTGCGCTTATTTCTTTGGAAAGTATTTCTGCACCTTTTTCATTGAGATGGGTTTTATCAAACCAGACGTCTTTATTCCAAAGTTGAGGGAATAGTTTTGGGTCCGCTGTCATAAGAACGGGAAGTTCGGGCGCATAGCGTGCGACAGCAGATTCAAGTGTTCTGTCCTGCTTTAATGTGTCAGGCTCGGGAAAAATAATAAGAACAGGGATGTCGCCTGCATGAGAAATTCTGGATGCCAACTCTGATAGGACTTTTACGCGGTGGCGGTATTTCTTGATATCTCCTATTTTTTCAAATCCGTTTTGGGATTGTGTATTCAAAATATTTTTTTCCCATGCCTCCGCTGTTTCCTGAAACATTTTGTGACGTTTAGCAATAATAGGGTCGTTTTCTATGTCGTATGCTAGAGAAGGAAACCCCGAAGTCATAGGAACTATTTTTTCTGTTTGCTCACTGTTGTATTTATCATAGAAAACCCAAGTACTGAGTTTCCCAATATTAAAAGCATTATAAATTTGGGATATCCCTACAAACCCGCTGAGTGCCGCGCGTTTCCATGCTGGCTCAGGCAAGCTCCAGACATTTTTCAGGCGCGCAGTGAAATTATTTGCTGAGGTGTATGCCTGCGCACGATCATTAAAAGCATCGTCAAGTTTAGGCTTTGGTGGTAGGGGATCTGTAAAGACAACTAGGCGTGGTGTTTTGATATTGGCTGTTTTTTCTAGCGTTTGTATATAATCATCAAGCTCTTCCAGAGTTAACCCAGGCACACCTGCATTATAGGTTTTGAAATTACATTTTTTGATTTTGGAGATTATTTCTGGATTAATACTTCGAAATGTCTGGCTTGTTCCAAGAAATACCAAATTGTAATCGGGAGCAGATGTCTCAAGTAGCCTCTTTCTTATCCTGAATAAGTCCAATATATGGTTTGGGAGTAAACATACTCGTTAGAACGTAAATAATGGCTGCAACCAATTAAGCCGAGTACAAAAGCAAGAAAACAAGAGATGAAAGAAGAAAGTCTTGTGGACATGATGAGCTTAGTATCGCACAGCGTGTTTAAAAAACAATATGGGCAAGTGGGTCATTTGTTCTATATATAAATATAAGAAAATTAACTTCACACAGCTACCACTAGGCTGTATCTTATCCGGCACAAGGTAAAAGAAATTTAAAGAGAAGATTATGGCTGAATTCACACTTCCTAAAAATTCAAAAGTTATAAAGGGCAAGCATATTGACGCGTCCAATGGAGCATCCCGTTCCAAGACTTTCAAGGTTTACCGCTGGGATCCTGATCTGGATGAGAATCCTAGATACGATACCTATAAAATTGATTTGGATAAATGTGGCCCAATGGTTCTGGATGCGATTATCTACATTAAGGAACAGGTTGATAGTGGCCTCACTTTCCGTCGTTCATGCCGTGAGGGTATTTGTGGATCATGTGCAATGAATATTGGGGGAACAAACACGCTCGCATGTACGCAAGGTATTGACGAATTCAAAGGTGACGTACTAATCAACCCACTTCCGCACATGCCTGTGGTTAAAGATCTTGTTCCTGATCTTAGTCATGTCTATGCACAATACGCGACAATCGAGCCATGGATGAAGACGCAATCAACGCCTCCCTCTAAAGAAAGACTGCAGTCTCAAGAAGATGCACAAATCTTGAATGGCGATGATGGCCATGGACCAGCGGCGTGTATCTTATGTTTCTGCTGTTCAACATCATGCCCAAGTTATTGGTGGAATGCTGACCGCTTTATGGGCCCCGCAATTCTTCTGCAAGCCTATCGCTGGATTGCTGATACTAGAGACGAGGCAACGGGTGAACGTCTTGACCAGCTAGAAGATCCCTTCCGTCTTTATCGTTGTCATACAATTATGAATTGCACAAAAACCTGTCCTAAAGGCTTGAACCCTGCTAAAGCAATTGCAGAAATTAAAAAACTGATGATTGCCCGTAAGGCTTAAAGCTATTTCATAATGACACCTTCCGCACGGCTAGAAGCCGTTATAACCATTCTTGGTACAATCGGCACTGTTAAAGTCCCAATGGATACAGTCATAGGCGACTATATGCGTCGTCGTCGCTATATTGGTTCAAAAGACCGCGCCTTTATTGCCAACCGTGTTTACGAATGTGTGCGTCACAAGGCACGCGTTGAGTGGCACCTTATGAGCTTGCATGTTGAGGAAATCACACCGCGCCTCAGTGCGCTCACAACGTATGCATTTCTGGATGACAGAAATAAAAAGGATCTTGAGAAATTATTTGATGGATCTAAATACGGGCCTGAAAAGTTAAGCGTACAAGAAACAAAAATTCTTGAAAAACTATATGACCGTAACCTGTTCCATAAGGACATGCCAGAAGATGTATGGGCAGAATGTCCTCCAGAGTATGAGGAAAAATTAAGAGCCATCTACGGCGATAATTTTGCAACTGAAATGGCTGCGATGCTTGAGCCCGCTCCTTTGGATGTGAGGGTAAATATTGTTCAAGCAACTCGTGAAAAGGTGAAGGATTTTCTTAAAGCCGATGGTGTCGAAACAGAAGATGCGCCTTATTCTCCTTGGGGATTGCGTGCCAAAGGTAAAACCTATTTATCGCGCACCAAAGCCTTTGCAAAGGGATGGATAGATATTCAGGATGAGGGCTCACAACTTATCGCACTTGCCTGTGGTGCAGAGCCTGGCCAACAAATCATTGATTATTGCGCTGGTGCTGGTGGGAAAACAATTGCACTTGCTAATGCGATGGAGGGTAAGGGCCGTATTGTTGCGATGGATATTGATACAAGGCGCCTTAATAAATCCAAGGAAAGATTTAAGCGCGCTCGTGTAAGTGACAACGTAGAAGTTCGTCCGTTGGAAGATGCAAAAAATTTAAAATGGCTCAAACGTCAAAAGGGTAAATTTGATATTATTCTTCTTGATGTTCCCTGTTCAGGATCAGGTACATGGAGACGTAATCCGGATATGCGCTGGATTACATACGGCCCCGATCTTGAAGAGCTACAAAATATTCAGGCCGAGATCATGGGTAAGGTTCGCGATGTCGTTAAGCCAAGTGGTAAACTTGTTTATGCAACATGCTCGCTTTTCCGTGAGGAAAACGAAAATCAAGTCGAGAAATTTTTAAAAGAAAATGATGATTTTGTGCTGGTTGATTTGAGCAAAAACTGGCCCTCCAAAACACTAAATCCATGTGAGGGCGCAATGATGCGTTTGACGCCTGCAAAACATCAAACCGACGGTTTCTTTACAGCCGTTATGCAGAAGAAATCTTAGGCTTTTTTCTTTTCAGAGTCTTCTAGCTCGCGCGCTTCATCGGGAAGCATAACGGGAATTCCATTGCGAATTGGATAGGCTAGTCCTGCTCGATCAGAGATGAGCTCACTCGTCTTTTTATCATAACGAAGCGGCTCTTTTGTTAAGGGACAGACCAGAATTTCCAGTAATTTAGGATCAATTGCACTCATGGAGAATTTTATAAAGACTTATGTTATGCAAGGCAAGTTAATGCTTTGATGTGCCAATTTCATGCGGTGTATTTTGAACCGCCATCTCAAGAAGATTTATGAATAGCTGCCCTCTTTTCTCGCAGCAACGTGCCTCAAGCAGAGCTTGTTTTTCTGCAGGAGAAAAAGGACAAATCATCGCAAGAGCCGTAATGAGATGCTCATCTGGTGTCATAGCAAGTAATTCCCACTCGCAACATAAACCGTTTTCTTCGAAATAACTTTCGAGAAGACCTGTGAGCTTATCACGGTCGATATCTATATCAGGATTGTGTTGGCGTAAATCAAGTTGTGTGAAATCATCCCATGCAGGCTGTACGCGCCTATACCCTCGGGCTGTGTCAATTTCTTCATCAACTGTGAAGCGACATACGCCTGTTAGGGTAATGAGATAGCGCCCTTCTTCTAAATCCTGAAAGGCAGTTATCTTACCTGCACATCCTGTTTTTTGAAGGGCGACGCCGTTTGCATTGGGGCTCTTTTCAGTATCTGGTTGTATCATGCCAATAAGGCGATCAGAGCGAAGTGCGTCATCAATCATAGCCAAATAACGTGGTTCAAAAATATTTAACGGCAGGCTTCCGCCTGGCAATAACAATACACCGTCTAGTGGAAAGACAGGTAGTGTTTGAGGGAGTGATTTTTGTGTATTTGAAGCCATGCAATTTTATATAGAGTGGTTATTCAAGAAAACAAAACACGCGAAAGTTTTTTGCGCCCACTAGCGGTCAGTGGGTCGGAATGACCCAGAAATTCAAAGTAGGATAGTAGCTGCTTGCGCGCTTTATCGTCTTCCCATGCGCGGTCTTTGCCGATAATGAGAATTAGCTGATCAAAAGCATTCTCATATTTACCAGCTGCGAATAATTTCTCAGCATAGGTAAACCTTAATTCGTGATTTTCTGTTGAAGTTTCGAGCGTTGCCTCAAGATCTTTTAAATCATCTGTACTTTGATTTGTTGCCTCAAAGAATTTTTTAACGGACTGAAATTCTGGTGCTTTTGCTATTTCGTCCGAGACCTGTTCTATCAAATGAAAAGCATAATCTTTTTCACCAGTTTCAATCATTGCCCTAATGAGTCCCACATAGGCGTGTACGTTATTTTCTTCTTCTTCAAGAATTTGTCCGAAACAATCTTTTGCTTCGTCAAAATTTTGTGTTTGTAATGCTTCTTGCGCGCTAGCAAGTAACTCTTCGATATTGATTGTAGGGGTATCACTTTCTACAGACTCACCCATTTTTGCAAGTTGATCGATAACTGCCTTTATCTGTGATTCAGGTTGTACACCTTGAAATCCAGTAACCGGCTGTTCCTGAAAAACGGCAATAACGGTTGGGACGGATTGAACCTGAAAGGCTTGAGCCAGTGCTGGCTCATCATCAATATTAACTTTGGCAAGTTTGACTTTGCCTCCTGCTGCATTCACAAGCTTTTCCAAGACAGGCATTAATTGTTTGCACGGTCCACACCAAGGCGCCCAAAAATCAATCAGAATTGGCGTTGTCTTTGAGGCGACCATAACCTCAGTTTCAAAATTTTGTGATGTGACATCGAAAATAACTTTATTGTCATTTTTTACATTGGCATCTTCAGGCAATATCATGTTCATGTTTTTTCCATTTCTACTGTGAATTTATGTAGGTTGTGCGCTGCTTAAATCCACTTCGCGCACGTCATCACGACCAATTTGGCGAAAGAAACTTCGCAGTCCCTCAGGTGTAATTGCAACCGTCATGGTATTATCGAGGGGATGAAAATCAATTAATTCGCTCTCCATCATGGCCTGCTCAAGAATAACCTGAACCTGCTTATCAATATCATTTATAGTTGCAAACGGACATACAGAGCCAGGGCGTACACCTAAAAACTCCCATAGCCTATCGGCGGAACCAAAGGAAAGTCTTCCCGAGCCTATAACGTCAGATAATTTCTTCATATCCAGAGGTGTTTCATCACGAAGAACAACCAGATAATTTTTCTTTTTGTTGTCCCTTAGGTAAAGATTGCGACAATGCGTGCCAGGAATGTCCAGATTAGCACGCTTTGTATCTTCAACAGTAAACAGTGCCTCGTGCTCATAAAGCGAATAGGAAATTTTCCAGCTTGTAAGCTTGTCGAGCAACTCTTGCGGCGAACATTGTGATTCGTGTGTTTTCAAGGCTTTTGACATGATTTTCCTAAATATCAGCAATAATTAGATAAAATGCCATCTATTATCAAGAATTTGTAAAGTTTTCTCGCGTATAAGATAATAGTAAGTAGAGTTTTATGCGGGGGCATGACATGACAATTGAAAGTCTCATTAAGGACAGGAACTACAGTTGAGGGATTACTAATGCTGTTAAGGCACGGTTCTATCCGGAAGTGAAGTTGCCATTAATATTCCTAAAGCAGAAATGTGAGAAAAGCCCACCTTGGTAACAATCTTTTAATTTAAAACCGGAACATAGGATAATCAGATGACAGAGCAAAACATCCAACTTGGTTATCTTAAAAACGGTAATATTGCATTGCTTAGTGATACAGCATTTCGAGCATGAAGTGAAACGGGTTGAATATTACCGTGACCAGCGACTTCTTATGCTTGTTTATAACAATCCGGAAAATAGCGACGATTTGTTGCACTACGAACTTAATGAGGAAGACTCATGTAAAGTTAGTGTTGCGCGCAATGTCCTTATTTACTCGGATGATGGTGAACGCGAGCCTCAAGGCTACTACACCTATCTCATTAAAGTTGGCGCATAACTCAATTATCTTGACATAATAGTGTTTTCATTTTAGTTTTCCTGCATAGAGGAGAAAAATTATGGGATTTTTTAGCCGATTATTTGGTCCACTACCTACAATTCAATTAAGCTGTACAAGCGATGCAAACGGAGCATTTGGTGAAGAAAGAGTGATTTCTATACCAGTTGATAAATATGTGTCATATCAAAATAGCAGTGACGGCGGCATCACATTAACAGTCGATGATGACCCACGATCACCCTTTGAAACAAAGCTATGTGCAGACGAAGTTACCAAGATGATAAACGAGGCACGCCTCAATCCTAAATAAGCTTTGTTGCTTTTCTTGATTTTCGTCCTTGATTTAGCTTTAAAAACCTTCTAAAACACAAAGCTGTTCACAGTTAAGAACAAATGCGGGTGTAGCTCAGGGGTAGAGCGCAACCTTGCCAAGGTTGAGGCCGAGGGTTCGAAACCCTTCACCCGCTCCATTTCCCCAATAAGAATAATTTACAAAAAAGCCCACATTGAGTGGGCTTTTTGTCTTTATACGATAGTTTGGTCTGTTTAAGCTGACTTACGAGAGCCTTTATAGCCACTCTGTCTGTTACCGTCTCTGTTTCCATCGCGGTTACCTTGAGGTTTACCGTTCCCATTACCATTGCCACGGTTTGGAGAATGACTGCGACCTTCATTTGATTTTTCACCAGAAAACTTCTTCTTAAAAGAAGGCTTACCCTTAAATCCGGCGCCAGTGCCTGTTGATGGCTTGCCATCTTCACGGCGTGGTCTGCGCGTAAATTTCTTACCTGAAGGTTCACCAGATCTTTCGCCATCAGTATTACGTGATTGACCATCAAACTTTTTACCCTCGAATTTCTTGTAAGGTTTTTTGTCGGATTTTTCAAAAGGTCTATCGTTTGAGCGATCTACTGGTTTACCGCCATAGCTTTTCTTTTTAAAGCTTGAGGGCTTACCGTCACGACGTTCGTCCGAAGTATTGCGGTTGTTGCGCGAGTCTATGTTGCCGTCATTATAAGAACGTTTAGGCTTGAAGTTTCCGCGTGTCTCGGAAGTTTCGCCTCCTCTTTTCGCGGCATCATCTTGCTTTTTGCGCTCCCAAGGACGCGTACTTTTGCTCCCGCCAGCGTTACCGCCTGTAGATTTTGCGCCTGGCTTCTTGACCCATTTGCTAGGTGAACCATAAACATTATTTTTTCTGTTTCCGCGGTGCCCAGTTTTGGACACATTGGAATTTGAAGGCTGTGCGATACCAAGTAATTCTTCAATTGCACGCCATTTGCGACCCTCTTCAGGAGAGATAAAGCACAATGCAGAACCGCTTGCTCCTGCGCGTGCTGTACGACCCATACGGTGGATGTAATCCTCTGCAACCTGTGGAAGGTCATAGTTGATAACATGTTCGATGTGAGGAACATCAAGCCCACGTGCAGCAATGTCAGTCGCCACAAGAATACGGAATTTCTTCTTACGGAAGCTGTCCATTACGCGTGTACGGCGTGTTTGTTTTAAATCACCATGCAGGGCATCAGCTTCAAAACCATCGCGGTTGAGTTTTTGTGCCATTTTCTCTGTACCAAATTTTGTTTTTGAGAAAATAATAACTGTTCCGTCACGCTCATGAAGTTGTTTTACTAACTCTGTGTATTTTTCAGCATGGTTGATGCGGATAATTTCCTGCTTGATGTTCTTGGCAACAGTATTTGTTGCGCCCATAGAAACACGTTCTGGATTATTTAGGTATTTTTCTGAAATCGCTATAATCTCTTTTGGAAGAGTTGCAGAAAACATCAATGTTTGACGTTTTTCAGGCATAAATTTGAAGATTTCTTCGAGTTGAACGCCAAAGCCCATATCAAGCATACGGTCGGTTTCATCCAAAACCAAGAATCCAGCATCATGCAACATCATTGTACCTCGACGAAGGTGGTCGTTAATACGACCAGGTGTTCCAACAATTATTCTTGGGCGTGCTCGAAGTTGTGAGAATTGTTTGCCCATTGGTTCACCACCAATAATAAAGGCAGTTTTAATACCGCTTTGGTGTCCGAGCATTTGATGGATTGCATCAAGTACCTGTTTAGCAAGTTCGCGTGTAGGCAATAAAACAAGAGCCATTCCACGTGGGTTGTTAAGTAAGCTTTCAATCAAAGGAATAGCAAAAGCGCCTGTCTTGCCTGTTCCTGTTTGTGCCGAACCAAGGATATCGCGTCCCTGAAGAGCCAAGGGTATAGCCTGCGCCTGAATAGGAGTGGGTTCTTTAAAATTCATTCTCGAGAGTGCAACGTTCAGTGTCTCGGATAGGCCAAAGCCTTCAAAGTTTTTCATTTTGTAATAATCTTTCTTTGTTTTTCAAAAACAAGTTCATAATTACGTCCGAGCGCATATTAAAATTTGCTCGTACGGGTTAAAGGAGGCCTTCTTATAAGACGCTCTCAATCGTCAATTTCATGAACTTTTTGGAAAAGGTGAGGGAGGTGCCAGAACATTCAAGTTCCGATTCAATCACGTATCCTTCTCACCTGTATTGGGATCACCATATGTCGGTAGCGGACACTTTTTTCTAAAAGCTCTCATATGATGAGTAACAAGGGGTTAGCTTTGCCACCAATCAAATGCTCGCGCTTTATGACAGCTTATGGGTATTCTGTCAAATTTATTATGCTTAACCATGTTTAACGGCTATAGTTTGCTCGCTAGTTGCAGGTTCAAAAGCGACGACATTATTTTCTTCTCGGCTCTCTAGGAAATCATTCCAACCCATAAAAGCATAACCCACTCCATGGGTAGTTGTTATGATATCTCCAAGGTCGTCATCGTTAATGGCTGATAGTTTTTTGCGTAATTTGCAAATTATGACTTGTATAATTTGTGGGTCTTTTTCGTCGTCAAAAGGATAAAGACGGTCGTAAAGCTCGTCTTTAGTAACATATCCATTATTTTGGGATGCGAGCAATTCAAAAAGAAGAAATTCCTGATTGGTAAAACTTACAATACTTCCATCAACTCGGACTGTTTTCTTATGAAAATCAACTTCTATAGGCCCGTTATTATATATGGTAGGAACATAATTTGTAGCCAGATGGGCGTTTTTAAGGAAGATATTTAAAGCGTCTCTCTCGAAGATATCCTGACTGTAAGGAACAGAGGCGAGCGCACCTCTTGAGACACAGTTAAAAAATGTCTCTGCTTTTTGATTACGCGTGAGGCATAAAACAGGAGTCCTCACATTTGAATTTTGTAATTTAGATAGAATTTCATAGGCGCCGTGTATTTTATCATCAATTACAACCAGTATTACATCACAGTGGATATGCTTTTGCATGGACACTAAGTCATCTGGAGATGCAGCAAAATCAAATTGCCTGTTATTTTTTTGAAACTGTTGGCTAAGATCTTTGATAATAGAGTCTTTCCCATCACAGTCTGGAACGTAAATAAAAATTCTCATACCCTGTACTCAGCTTTTTTATTATTTGGTTTCAATGGATATTAAATATGAAAAGTATTTTGTCAAATTAAATCACGAGATATTAAAATTGAAATAATCTTACGCGTAAATTTCTTGACATTAACTTTTACATATAGAAATATTTCTTAAATCAAAATAATAAAAATAACAGGGACTGCGTAATAATATGTCACAAATAATCAAGCGTATTTGTAGGGATGCCGAAAATTTGGCAAGCCGTACAAACCAAGACAATGTAAATCTTTCATGCCTCACCGCCGCCATATTAGGAAACAAGCAAGTTGAAATCTACCTCGAGACCAGAGGTATAACTATGCAAGACCTGCGGAATGAGCACTTATCTCATAGTCTTGAAAAATCTGAAGATAACTCCAATCAACGTCGTGTCAGGCTTGCATATTCTACAGAGGTTGAGGAATTAATTAAGGCTGTTTCCCTCTTATATTATCGTGATGCGGAGACAGATGAATGCTTGGAAGGCCTAATTACGCTACAAATTCTTTTGAAAGAATTTTCGGAGTCAAAAGCCTTGGAGGTTTTAGTTGGGTATGGAATCAGTTCTTCACATATAGAAAGTTACATGCGCGACCTAAATCCTGCAACATATATACCTGACAGCAAGACGCTTCGATTAAATCCGCCCAAATATGTTTTACCAAAGGATTCAGAAACCGCGCTGGCTAAATACACCACTTGCCTAAATGATGAGGCACAAGACGGTAAAATTCCTCCAGTTATAGGCCGTGAAAATGAAATTTTACAGGCTATGCGTATTTTGCGCCGTAAAAACAAGAGTAATCCTATGTTGGTAGGTGAGGCAGGCGTTGGAAAAACGGCAATTGTAGAGGCATTAGCCAATGCAGCTTATGAAGGCAGGCTGCCAGAGGATTTAGATAACATTAAAATATTTAGTCTTGATGTTACCTCCTTGATAGAAGGTACAAGATATCGTGGAGATTTTGAAGAAAGAATGAAGTTGGTGCTGAAGGAATTGAAAGAAATCGATGGCGCTGTTCTTTTTATAGACGAATTTCATACATCAGTTGGTGCGGGGGCTGCAAGTAGCCCTAATGATATAACAAACATGCTTAAGCCTGCCATGGCTAGGGGTGAGATATCCGTCATAGGGGCAACAACCTTTGCTGAATATAAGAAATATGTTCAAAAAGACGAAGCATTAGGTAGGCGTTTTGGGCAGATAAAAGTAGGTGAACCATCACCTGAGGAAACAATCGAAATCTTGAAAGGTATTAAAGAGAGATACGAAGACCATCATTATTGCGAAATTACTGATGACGCTGTTGAGAAGATTGTTTCGCTGACAGGACGTTATATTACTGACAGGAACTTCCCTGATAAAGCCATAGATCTTATGGATGATTGCGGAGCAACGCTAAAAGAAGATTTGGATCCACAAGTTTCATTAGAAGGCTGTAGGGGCGTTGTTACAGAAGAAATTATTTTAAGAGCTCTTTCTGCGCGTACGGGAATTCCTTTGAACAAGTTAGATGATGAGGACGGCCAAAAAGTTCTTTCTATCAAACGTGAACTAGCAGAGCGTGTCTATGACCAGAACAATGCAATTGAGAAAGTTGGGGATGCCTACATCATGGCGCGCGCAGGTATGAATGATCCTGATAGACCCTTAGGTAGCTTTTTCTTTCGTGGCCCTACTGGCGTTGGAAAAACACAACTTGCTAAAACGCTTGCCGAAAAAGCAGGTCTTAAGTTTATACGATTTGATATGTCTGAATACTCAGAAAGACATTCCGGCGCAAAACTAATTGGATCACCCCCAGGTTATGTTGGCTATCATGAAGGCGGTAAATTGACGGAAGTGGTTCACCGGAATGGGCATGCTGTAATTCTTCTCGATGAGATGGAAAAGGCACACCCTGAAGTTTATAATCTTTTTCTTCAGGTGATGGATAACGGTGAATTAACTGATGGATCAGGGAAAGTGGTAAATTTTAGAAATACTATTCTGATAATGACATCTAATGTTGGAGCAGGTGCAGCCATTAAAACGAGCGCAGGTTTTGGTGATGTTAAAGAAACTGACGGTTCGGACGCTGAATTTGAAGTCTCAATTTTCTCCCGAGTTTAGAGGTCGTTTAGATGCGGAAATAAAATTTGGAATGCTGAGTAATGAGACACATTTAAAAATAATTGATGATGTTGCTAATGATTTGCAAAAAAGATTGCGAGATCGAAACTTTGATTTAGTTATGACCGAAGATGCAAAGAAATGGATTGCGGAAAGAGGTTTTGATAAAAAATTAGGAGCTAGACCATTAAAGAGAATATTTACAGACGAAGTGACGAAAGAAGTTTCAAAGCTTGTCCTTGAAAATGCCAACGCTGATAAAGGCGTGATTATTATAGGAACAGAAGAACGGGCACTCTCTTTCGCTTTCAACGAAGAAGTTTCGAATGATAATTTCAATTCCCATGCATACGGACAAGAGGAAAATGCAAAAGTTCCTTTGCTTGAATTACATCAGAATTAAGCTTTAAAGACTAGTTAGTACAACTGGCTTGGTAATTCACGTGTACTTACAGTCCAAAAAAGCTTAGATTTTAGTAATGATTTCTAAGAAGCTTAATGACGTATTTCTGTCTTTCACTCCTACGGCATTGAGCTTTGTTACGGCGTCCATAATTGTTCTCATCGGCGCTCTCGATTTTCTGACTGGATATGAAATCCATATCTTCATTTTTTACGTTATACCGATAGCGCTTGCGACTTGGTATATAGGCTACTTTCCAGGTCTTTTGTTTGCAGCCCTAAGTATATCTATGTGGTGGTTTGCCGATTACTTGAGTGGTCATGTATATACTTCGTCTCTGATCCCTGTTTGGAATGGCCTTATCCGTTTTGCCTTCTTCTTCTTTACTGTCTATGCCCTTAATATGATCAAGGCAAAATTAAAACTTGAAGAAACTTATGCGGATTTTGATAGCCTCACGAACAGTCTTAATGGTCGAGGATTCAGAACGCGTTTGAATCCAGTTTTCTCCCTAATTAAGAGAGAAAAACAGCCCTATACGATGGTTTTTCTGGATGTCGATAACTTTAAAACACTGAATGACACGCAAGGTCATGCGGAAGGTGATAGAGCCTTACAACATCTTGCGGAAGTTATGCATGGCTCATTCCGGTCAAGTGATCTTATCTGCCGTAAAGGCGGTGATGAATTTATTCTTTTTCTTCCCAATACGGACACCGGACAGGCGAAAAAAGCAATAACCTTGTTCAAAGAGAGGTTTGATGCTGTTGTAAAGAATGAAAATTGGCCAATAGGCTTAAGTATTGGGGCGTGCAGCTTTGACAGTGAATACACCGATATAGAATTAGCGACATCATTGACCGACAACCTCATGTATGAGGCCAAAAATAACGGTAAAAACACCATCGTTTTTAAAGCGCACACCACTAAATAACCCAACTATTTCTTGAAAAAGATTGACATATTTATGTAAATATATTATGTCAATGTATAACTATTTTTTTATGAAATATTGTCCGAGATTAGAAAATGATTCAAGATCATGATGGTTTTACTGTCGCTTTATCTGAAACTGGTGAGGTTATTCCTCAGCGTGAGGATATTTATGCCCAATCAGTACAAAACCCGGCACAAGTAAAAAAGATGGGCTGGTGGGATTCATCACAAACTCGCAAGCAAGCCCTCAGATTATTTATGGCTTGCACGGGTGTGGCCATGATTCCTGTCGCTTTTCAAATTTATGATACTCAGTCAGGTGGACAAGGCACCGAAGCAATTAAAGAGTATGCAGAAGATGGCATTGTCTCGCTCTACAACAACTTACCTGTTGAAATGCCCGAGGAAGAAAAACTTCAGACGTTAATGGAATATATAAATGAAGCGGCATCTGTAGGATCTTTTTTTCGTATGGATTCACTTCGAATTGCCGCAATTAATGAAAACATCACCATGGCTGCCCAAAATACAAATAGCGATCCGCAAGCTATGAAAGATGCTGCTTTAGAGGGACAGTTTTCAAGAATAGTTTCTTACGGCGCTCTCTATGCCTTTCGCAGTGCAGTTCTAAATAGAACACATCCTGATATGAGCTCTATGCAACGTAACCTTATTCTCGCCGAGGCATTGGTAAATGATGTTATAGATGACAGTAATAATATGGTGGCCTTAAATGGAATGCCTGTTTCTGCTGAAAATTTAGGATCCTATCTCGAGAGGCATCCCGAAATTTTAAACGACCTACCTGACTCATTTGCAGAGCCATTACGCAATGGCTTTATGCAACTATATCCTGCTTTGATTCCACCTTCGGAAGTGTCTGGACCGTCAATAATTGAGGGCGTTAGTGAGGGCGGCACTCTGGTAAGATATACAGGTTTTGAAGGTATTTGTGATACTGAGCAGCTTGCATTTGATTCCTATATCAGCAAACGCACTTCTTCTTTTGATATGACTAGAACTTTTCAAATTCTCCCCCACCTGGAATTTCAAGGATGGTGTAGCCAAGTTATGGAAGTTTCTCGTAACGTTGAAATAGGTATTTCGTTTGAAGAAGCCGCTTTTCCTGAAATGCCTAGTGTAAGAATGGCTTATTTTGATCAAAACGCGTATGTAAATGATCTATTCGGCTTTGAGGTTATAAAGCCTTTCGAACCATTGCCAGAACCTATCCAAAGGTCTGCAGAGCGTGAGGTTCCATCGGTCAATGTCACACGGTTTCGTGAGCGTGCAAGGGATGCTGTTAGTGAAACACAAGAGCAAATCCAAAATACCACGCCAAGTACTTGGAGCTACATAAGTTGTGCAGGAAGTCTCTGGGAGGGACGAGCTGCTTATGGGCGTTGCGTAGCAGGATTATGAATTAACCTTCCATCGCCTGCTTTGAAAAACGTTTTCTGTCATTGGCGTCCAAATACATTTTTCTCAAACGTAATGACAACGGTGTTACCTCAAGCAATTCATCCGCATTAATGTAAGACATCATGTCTTCTAAACTCATTTTACGCGGTGGCGTCACAGTCACAGCATCATCTGTACCAGAGGCGCGTACGTTAGTAAGTTTCTTACCCTTGAGCACATTAACTTCAAGATCGTTATCGCGGCTATGCTCACCAATAATCATACCCTTATAAACAGGTGTCTGGTGCTCAACGAACATAACGCCACGATCCTGTAGGTTAAACAATGCGTAAGCAACGGCTTGCCCTTGGTCATTAGATATTAGGGCACCATTTCTGCGTTGTGGTATGTCACCTTTGTATGGCGCGTATGAGTGAAACACACGGTTAAATACACCAGTACCTCGCGTATCTGTCATAAACTGACTTTGATACCCGATAAGTCCGCGTGACGGGGCAAGAAACATGATGCGTGTCTTGCCATGACCTGATGCACGCATGTCAGTCATTTCGGCTTTACGACGGTTCATTTTATCAACGACCGTTGATGAATATTCATCATCAACATCAATTGTGATTTCCTCGATAGGTTCAAGGCGTTGACCATCTTCTTCCTTGTAAATAACTCGAGGGCGAGACACAGTCATCTCGAAGCCTTCGCGACGCATGGTTTCAATAAGAACACCCAATTGTAATTCGCCGCGTCCACCAATCTTAAATGAATCTCTGTCTTCGCTTTCCTCAAATGTAATTGCCACATTAGTCTCGGCTTCTGCCAAAAGACGATCACGTATCATGGTAGAGGTTACTTTCTTACCTTCTTGACCAGCAAAAGGTGAATCGTTTACGGAAATAACAACCGCCATGGTTGGGGGGTCAATAGGTGTTGAGGCAACAGGTTTTTCTAGATTGGGCGCACCAATAGTATCGGCAACCGATGCCTTGGTTAAACCTGCGATACAGATAACATCACCAACAGAAACACTATCAACCGGAACACGGTCTGTCCCTTCGAATTTCAAAAGCTTGGTTAGGCGACCTGTTTCGACTTTTTCACCCGAAAGATTCATGGCCTTCACAGTGTCGTTGACCTTAGCACTTCCTTGAATAACACGACCAGTTAGGCAACGTCCCAAGAAAGGATCGGAATCAAGAAGTGTTGCCAACATCGCAAATGGTGCGTCTTTGTTACCTTTTGGGTGTGGAACATGCTCAAGAACAAGATCGAGAAGAGGCGAAAGATTTTCACGAGGATCAGAGAGCTCACGAACGCACCATCCATCACGACCAGAGGCGTACATCACAGGAAAATCAAGTTGTTCGTCTGTAGCATCTAGCGATACAAACAGGTCAAATACTTCATCAAGAACTTCTTCTGGGCGACCATCAGGGCGGTCAATTTTGTTGATAATTACGATAGGGCGCAAGCCCTGTGCAAGTGCCTTACCTAGAACGAATTTTGTTTGGGGCATTGGGCCTTCGGCCGCATCTGTTAAAAGTATAACACCATCTGCCATATGAAGGACGCGTTCGACTTCACCACCAAAATCGGCATGTCCTGGAGTGTCGATAATATTAATACGCACATCGCCCCACTGAACTGACGTAGGTTTGGCAAGAATTGTAATACCACGTTCTTTTTCTAAATCGTTGGAATCCATCATGCGTTCGTTGACTTTTTGGTTATCTCGGAACATCCCAGATTGTTTCATAAGGGAATCAATTAGTGTTGTTTTTCCGTGGTCAACGTGGGCAATAATTGCAATATTGCGGAGCATTTCAGCCATAATCTTAGTCTTTCAGTCCAGAGTGTAATTTGTACGTCGCACACTCCTACATAATTGTGGTGGAAAAGGGAAGGAAATTATGCGGCTATAGCAATTTCACTACTTTTGGGAATTGTGAAGAAAAACGTACTTCCTGCACCTTCTACAGATTCAACCCAAATGGACCCACCCATATCCGCAACAATTTTTTGGCAAATTGCGAGCCCAATACCAGTTCCTGTGTATTTATTTTTATTGTGAAGTCGTTTAAAAATAACAAAAATCTGTTTTAGGTAATCTTTATTGATACCTATCCCGTTATCTTGGACCGAAAAAAGCCATTCTGCTTCGCATTCCTGTGCTTTGATATTAATTTTTGGGCTTCGTTCATCGTGCCTGTACTTTATTGCGTTTCCGATAAGATTCTCTATCAACCTTGAGAAACGGATGGGGTTTCCGTTTAATGTAGGTAATTCTTGAACTGTAATTTTTGTATTTGTTTCCTTTATAATTCCCTTAAGATTGTCCAAGGCCGAGTCAATTTGTTCCTTAGATTTAAATTCAGTAATATTGGTATCTTGAGAATTTGCTTTCGAATACTCCAAGAGGTCGTTAATCAAATTCTGCATTCGAACAGAAGCATCAACAACATATTTAAGATAATATTTGGCCTGCTTATCTAGGTCTTCATAATATTCTTCAACATAGAGATCAGTAAAATTGCGGATCATGCGCAAAGGTTCCTGTAGGTCATGGGACGCTATGTAGGCAAAACGCTGAAGCTCTGCGTTGGAGCGCAATATTTCCTGTTCTGCTAATTTCTTTTCCGTAATGTCTTGAATTTGAGAGATAAAGTAGCGGGGCGAGTTGTCTTCGTTTCTAACTAATGAAACACTCAGCAACGCGTTCATTGTATAACCATCTTTGCGAAAATAGCGTTTTTCCATTTCATAGCTGTCTATTTCATCTTTAAGTAGTTTTGTAACAGAAGCCAAATCATCTTCCAAATCATCTGGGTGTGTAATTTGCTGGAAATCAAGCTTTAAAAGCTCATCTTCGGAGTAACCCATAATTTTACAAAGAGCTTTGTTTACCTTTAAAAATGCACCTGATGGAGAGACAATAGCATTTCCAATAGGGGAGTATTCAATCGCGTTTCTAAACTGTTTTTCGCTTTCAAGAAGTTGTGTTGTTTTCTCAGCGACGAGAATATCTGCGTAAACTTTAGAGCGTTTTAATGACCAAAGTGCCCAGAAACATAATCCTAAAATAACGGCACCAGATAAAACTACAAAAAGAGGGATATATTTATTCATGTATTCATACTGATGTATGTCTTTAGACGGAAAATATACACCAATAGGTTTATTAAAATAATATATATATTGATCTTTATTAAAGTTTAAAAAGAGAGGTTTTTGGTGAAATACAATATCATCGTATGTTAAAAAATTATCTGAAAAAAACTTTTTATAAGAATTATATGATTTTTCTAAAAAAAGATATTCCATGTTTTTTTGTTTTTTATCAATAGTATATGATATATTTATAGTTGCAGTACATATTAAAATAAGAGCAAGCCATATCCAAATTTTCTGGATAGATTCTTTAAAAAATTTCTTCATAATAATTACACTTTTGCTATAGATAAAACAACTTTAGGTTAATTTTATATATTATTTATAGATAAGAAAAGAGAGCGTAAAGATGAAGGAATTTTTTGGATGGTTCACCGGTGGAGAAATTTACAGCTACCATAATTTATTCCACTGTATGGATAATGATATCGTCACGATTACGATTGTTGTCCTTTTGTGTGTGGGTGTTTTCACAGGATATATGTTTATTGCTTATCGCTGGTTTGATGCTGCGCGTGATGTTCCTGATAGCGAAGCAAAAAGTGCTCTGAATGATCTGAAATGGATATTCATATTTTGCGGGATATGTGGCTATCTTTGGGTAATACTCGAAACAGTATGGCCTGCATGGAGGTTTTATATGTTCTTCCTTATGGCGTTAAATTTCGTTACATGGCGTTATGTTATACGAGTTGATTCATTAGATAGGATATACAGATATCTTAAAGACAGAGACGACTTAGTGAGAGAGATAGAGATGAAGCAGCTTGAAATTGAAAAACTTCAACGCGACAGATTTAACGTTTAACGGGAAATTACCCTTCCGGATTAAAGATATAATGAATTGCCAGAACCATTGAAACAGAAACAGCAAGGCCTGCCATCATTTTAAGGAAGTCCTTACCAATCAAAGGGAACACATAGCCTGCTTTATAAGATTTACGGTTTGCTGTAGCGATTGCCAGCTCACGCCCAGTCAAAAGACCAACGAAAACCCAAGTTGTCGACATAGGAATATTATTAAGCTCTTTAAAGTAAATCAGCAGTAGGGCGTATATCAAGTCAATGATAGTTGCGGATCTCATAAAGCGAGAGCCTGTTTTTTCAAGAACAATCGTCTGAATTTTTCCGCCGCTTGTTTTAAATATTATCCCCAGCCAAAAAACCAGAACAGCCATAGCAACAAAGAGCAGTTCAAGTGGAAGCGGGCGAGGTAGGAACACCGCAATATTTGCCATGTCATGTGAAAGCCAGCTAAACCAAAGGAATCCTGTCGAGGCCCATTGTGCTGTTCTCCAGTAAGCGCGATGTTCGCGTTTCACAAGATTAAATTTCTCATTAATGAACTTCGATAAAACAATCCATAAAACATATGCAACAGTTGCCGCTAGTCCATAACCCACAATACTTTTAACAAGCATCTTTTCTAGAACAACTGTTGATGCAAAGACAGATAAAACAAGAAACGTAGTTGAGACGGGAATACCTATGCGTGTTAGCAGAACGAGCACAGCAGGTGCGGCAGCGTGATACCACTGAATTTCAATTGGTGGAATTTTATCCAGTCGTCCAAACGAAATATCACCATCATAAGTCGTCCAGCCGTAAAACAAGGTACACACCAAAACCAAACTTGCAGCTAACCAAAGCCAGTACCATTTGAAAACACGTATATTAGAGGCAATAAACGTACCGAGTGTCTGTACGGAATCGTTTCCTGTGACGGCATAAGCGGCAAGCATAAAACCTATCGCGGCGTAAAGTGTGTGAATATCCATGTATCTGCCCTAATAGAAGTGGTGTTATTTTCTTTTAGCAGATCAGGTAAAAAATTCCCAGAGTGGCTTTCCTTTATTACAGTTTCAGTTCTATAATCTTAAAAGGAGAAATAAATCGAATGAAAAAAATTACACTTGAGGATATAGAGCCTTATCAAAGTAAAGATTTAGATATTGATGATTTGGCAAAAAAAATAGCTGATGATTTTGATATCTCTGTAGAAGAGGCTAGAGCTCAAATCAGTGAATTAACAGAACAAAAAGTGGGAAATGACGGCGCGTGATTAAACTTTTTTCACTGTCAAAAACGTGTCTCTTTCTCTTAGCATATACAGGGCAAAACACGCCGCAAGCATAGGGATTGCTGCATAAAATAATAAATTGCGTGGACCCCAAGGGTCAAGCAACTGCTCATATGTGCTTATTGTTGATAGGCCATGCATAAGAAAAACCAGCCCATAGCTCAGGCGTTTTTTGATTCCTAATAAAAAAGCAAGGTAGATAACCGCCTGAACACCACCAATACCATAAGCTGCAGTTTCGCTAAGGCCATCAATCATATAGAATTTACCAAATACTGCTGCTGTATGCTCGGGGTTAACAAATTTGTCGATTACCCACATAAACATCACAATAAAAACACCTAACCTCAATGTGAATAAGCTTAATTCCAGTTTTCTATCAAATGTCATGGCTAGTCCTTTTCTTGCATTTCTAACATAGAGGTTACACGTTTATGTGAGCCCTGCAAGAGATCTTCAATCAACTTTGTCTCAGGCATGTTTTTCCAATATTTCTTAGGCATCTGATTGAGCATCGCCTGTTTTTTAACGCGCGCTGGATTGAAAATAGAGGCGTAATACGTACACCAATAATTTTCAAATTTATCGTCTTGCGGGTATAGAGAAGGGTCAGGATTATCATGAAAACGTAAACTCTCTTTGTCCCAATAGGCAGCCTTGTAGGGTGTAAGAATTGCCCATTTCATATTGGCAAAACGTGTTTTAAAAAACTGCAGAGGTAATTCAAGCGAGTAATGCTCGGGTTCGTACCAGGCAATGAAGAGAGAGTCGTTGTCGCTGTCATTTATTTCCCTGAAACGAAGAAAGGCTTTAATTTTGTAGGCGTCTCTATGTACCGCCTTAATCATGCGACCTAAACGAATAACATCATCATCTGTAATCTTAAGGAGGAGGTGTTTGTCCTCGTGAACCAACCGCCATAGAACTCGATAGAGAAAATCAAAACGATTATCAGACTTGTAACAAATGGCTACCGAAGCCTTTTCAATAAAAGATTTTGGAATGGAAATTCTTTCATTTGATTTCACCTCTTGGGGCGCATCCATTGATGCAAATAAATCATTCTGATTATCCAATACTTTATCTAGCCACAGCACCTTATCAGGAGGGAGATTAGCTAATAGGCAATTGCGTGCCGCATCCCGCCATTCGGAAAATCCTGGGCAAGTTTTTATGCGTATAGTTTTCATGCAAATAAATCCATTTGCTCGACCTGTTGCATATCTTTTGTCAAAAAAGCACTGTCTAGAAGTGTCAGAGAAGGCTTGTAATCTCGTACTGTAATAAAGGGTTTTATTTTAGAAAGCTGAACACGTAATTTCACCAAATCATGCCACGTTATGGAGGCAAATTTACGGATATAAAGAATTTTTCCAACATTTTTAGTGCCCAAACCAGGAACGCGCAATAGCATGTGTTTATCCGCCTTGTTGAGATCAACGGGAAACAAATGTCGGTTGCGTAATGCCCAAGCCATTTTTGGATCAAGTGTGAGGTCAAGCATATCGTCATTGGTGCCTTGTAAAATATCTTCCACTTTAAACTCATAAAAACGCATAAGCCAATCAGCCTGATAAAGACGGTGCTCCCTTATCAGTGGGGCTGGTTTGAGAGGCAGTATTTTGCTCGCATCAGGGATAGGGCTAAAGGCAGAATAATAAACTCGTCGTAGTCTTTGCTTTTGATACAACCCGCTACTCGTGTTCAAAATTTTCGCATCATTTGTATCATCTGCACCAATGACCATTTGCGTACTTTGTCCGCCACGTGCAAATTTAGGAGCGCGCTTTTCTGATTTGGACTCGCTTATTCTTTCTCTGATGCGCCCCATAGAATTGGTAATATCCGTTAATTTTTTTTCTGGGGCATATTTCTTAAGCGACTCCTCAGTAGGCATTTCGATATTAATGCTTAGACGGTCGGCATAAAGACCGGCCTCTTCTTGCAAATGGGGAGATGCATTGGGAATGGTTTTTAGGTGTATGTATCCTCGAAATCCGTGTTCTAAACGGAGGGACTTTGCAATCCTTACCATGCTCTCCATTGTGTAATCAGGATCTTTGATAATTCCAGAACTCAGGAACAGCCCTTCGATATAATTGCGTTTATAGAAATTCAGGGTCAGTTCAACCACTTCATCGACTTTGAAACGCGCCCTGCGAACATTACTAGAGACACGGTTGATACAATAATGACAATCATAAATGCAATAATTGGTCATAAGGATTTTGAGTAGGGAAATACAGCGACCATCTGGCGTAAAGCTATGGCAAATCCCTGTGCCGCCTGTTAGAGAGCCAATCTCATTACTGCCTTTTTTAGGCGCGCGTTTGCCAGCCGTGCCTGAGGCACATGAGGCATCATATTTTGCAGCGTCAGCAAGAATTTCTAACTTTGTTTCCATTTTATCAGACATAACTAATATAATAATTCTTGTTTTGTTCCATGTAAAGAACAAATTAAGAACAGTAGAAAAGAAAAGGAACTGCTTTGTAGCTCAGCCGTTGTTAAAAAGAACATTAAAAGGAGAAGTAAAGTGATAAACAGAGAACAAGCCGAAGAGCTGTGGCAATATATAAAAGATATTAAAGTGGGCATGTTGGTTACAAATGACGAAGGAACATTACGCTCGCGCCCTATGCACATCACTCAAGATGAATTTGATGGGAAATTGTGGTTTTTTACTGATAGTCACGAGGGAAAAGCGGATGAAATTTCCAATAATCCTAATATTAATTTGAATTTTTCAGACATCAGTGACGAGGCTTATATCTCAATTAGTGGTAAGGCCAAGATGACAAAGGACAAAGATTTGATTAACAAATTCTGGAATCCTTTCGTGGGTGCCTGGTTTCCTGAAGGTAAAGAAAGTGACAATGTAGCCTTAATCGAAATCACAGTTGAACAAGCTGAAAGCTGGGATACGGATAAAAATAAGATGTTACAGCTTTTCGAGATTATAAGAGCAAATGTAACCGACGCAGAGCCCAATATGGGTAAGAATAAAAAATACGGCTAATTTTGTTTTGGCAAAGTTTCAAAATAAAGATTTTTGATAAGAGTAAGTTCTTCACCTTCACAGGTGCGGAGCTTTTCTCTTAATTTGTTTTTTAGCCCCTCATCTTGATGACGCGCAATTTCAAATTGTCCTGCTCCCAAATCTGTTGCAAGCCCATAGGGTGGTTCTGTTCTATCGCCCGAAAGCAAAATATAGCGCCAGATTGTTTGGCTCTCGGACTGAGCAGGAACACGCGCTACAATCCAGCTATTTTCACAAGTCCAGCTTTGGTCGGACTGCTTCATAATTTCTAAATATTGATTACTGTATTTGGTGCTGTCGTATTTCGGTACCCAGATATATTCATAAAGGAACAACATCAAGAAGGTTGCAACGGTCAGTGGCATGGCAAGCCAGAAAATATTGGGCCATCTCCATGTGAACGATATCCATGTTAAAATCATCAATATGGGCAAAAGGGAAAAGGTGACGGTTATAAAACCTTCAAAGGCTGGTGGAATACCCGCAGCAAGAAGTGCTCCGTTCAAAACCGACATAATTAAAAATGTTAAAATAAGAACACAAAAAGAAATTAATCCTCTCGCGGTCAGAAAACATTTTTCTTTTTGAGGTGAGTCGGTGCGCATGAGGTTATTCTGCACGAATTTTTATGAGAAGTGAAATGTAACTATTTAAATACTGGAAAATAGGAATGCTTTTTAAGTGCTACCTAATTCCAACCATCTTGTTTCGGCGAGGTCGAGGTCTTTTTTTGCGGTCTCAAGATGGCGTGTGGCACGCAGAAATTCTTCTGGATCACTCGTATAGAAATTAGGGTCTTTGAGTTTTTCGGTTAATTCCTCGATTTTACCCTCGAGTGTTTTTATCTTTTTAGGTAGCTGCTCCAGCTCAAACTTGTCTTTAAATGTCAGCTTTGGTGCGCTAGGTTTTGCGGCTTCTTCTGTTGCCTCATCGGAATTGTCTTTTTCTTTTTGAGATATCTTCGGCTCACTAGATTTATGAGTTGCGTCTCTCTCACGTTTTTTACGTTTTTCAAGATAATCGGAATAGCCACCAATAACGTGATCAACATGCCCATTACCTTCAAACGCCAAAACTTGTGAAACAGTCTGGTCAAGAAAATCACGGTCATGTGACACAACAATCAGTGTTCCTTGATAGGCACTTAATATTTCCTCGAGCATATCAAGCGTATCCATATCCAAATCATTTGTTGGTTCATCCAGAATGAGGAAATTCTTTGGGTTGGCGAGAACCTTGGCAAGCATAAGGCGGTTCTTCTGGCCACCCGAGAGTGTCGCGACCTTGCTACGCGCCTCTGCTGGGTCGAACAGGAATTGTTTAAGATAACCACAAACATGCCGTTCCTTGCCCATGACATCAATATAGTCATTTTCGTCCTCGGATAATGTCTTCCAGAGCGAATGGTTGTCATTTAAATCACGACGTTTTTGGTCAAAGTATGAAAACTCAACTTCTTTGCGTCGCTTAACGCGACCAGCGTCAGGTTCAAGCTCACCAACAAGCATTTTAAGAAAGGTTGTTTTCCCAGAACCATTTTTACCCAATATACCAATGCGGTCACCACGCTGAATTTTCATGGAGAAACTATCAAGCAGAACATTATCGCCGTAAGCCTTTGAGACATTATAGAATTCGGCAATATTTTTAGATGTAAGCTCTGTTTCACCTGTGCTGATTTTAATTTTTGCCGTAACACGTCTAAATGAGGATTGGTCGCCTTTTAATTTCTCACGTGCCTGTTTCATATTTTCAAGGCGTTGTTGATTACGCTTACGGCGTGCCTTTACACCGCGACTTGCCCACTCCTGCTCAATGTCCAATTTCTTTTGACGGTTACGCAGCTCGCGCTCTTCATGCTCAAGAAGCATGGTTGACCACTCTTCAAACTTTGCGAACCCTTCTGGTGAAACGCGCAATTGGTTTCTGTCCAGCCAGAACACAGTGTTGGTTACATTTGCCAAGAAAGTTTTATCATGTGAAATACAGATGAAAGTTTTCTGCTGGCTTTTCAAATATCCCTCAAGCCATTCAATAATTTCCAAATCCAGATGGTTGGTTGGCTCATCAAGTAAAAGAATGTCTGGATCCTCAACAAGAGAGCGCGCAAGCTCGGCACGTCGCATCTGTCCGCCTGATAAATTCGTGGTGTACGCATCGGGCGACAATTCAAGGGGCTGTAAAACCATATCAACGAGATAGGAAACTGAATCTGCATCTTCTGCCTTAATACCCTCAAAGACAAAATCACGCACAGTTTGTCCCTGTGTTGGTTTGACATCTTGGCGCATCATACCGATTGTGAGGCCAGCCAACTGCCAGCGTTCTCCGGCATCAACCCTAAGGGACTCATTTATCAGTTTCATCAAGGTGGATTTACCCGCACCATTTTTACCAACAATGGCAATGCGCTCACCCTCGCGAATATGAAATGTCATATCCTCGAAAAGCGGCTGCTTTCCAAATGTAAGGGAAAAATCCTGTAGACTGAGTAAGAGTTGACCTGCCATGAAAGATTACATAGAAAGTTTTAAGGCAAAAGGCAAAGCTTAATAATCCCATTCCCATGAAACACCACCACCGGCGCCAGTATTACCCAGCTCACTCTCAACGGTAATATTGGGGGTAACCTCTACTTCAACAGTGGCTGCCGTGGAGTTTACATCTCCTGCACCTTGCTCAAAACCAAGATAAACGTTGTCACTTAAGTATTTTCCGGCACCAACGGATGCGCCCTCGTCGGTGCTGTCCACGCGTAAATCATCAAGGCCTGTTGCGGCGCGAACTTTTCCGAGTGGGTCAAGCCCAGGGCCAACTGATTTTCCAGAGAGTTCTGCCAGAGAGTTAGCAAGCTGTAATGCTTGAAAGGGAGATATTTTTGAGGGGTCTGATCCAAATAAAATTCGAGAAAGAATTTCATCATCTGGCAAGGAAGGCACAGAAGAGAGTTTAAGCTGTGGGTCTGAAACACGACCTGTAATACCAATTTGTCCAACGACATCATCTGCATCAGTCACAGCCAGAATATCAAGATAAGGGGATGGGGGTGTACGTCCCTGAAATCTTAAAATTGCGCGCTCTAGCTCGAAGCGTTTACCAAACATATCAAAACGCCCACGTTGAGCCTCAAGCTTGCCATTCAGATCTGGTGCACTTGCAAATCCAGTAACAACTACTGACCCGCCAAATTCGGCATCAAGTCCGCGGCCACGTACGAAAATTTGATTATTTGCATTTAATGTTAAATCCAATGCCAGTCTATCAAGAATGCTTTCTCCTGTGTCTTGTTCGTTTTCAATGATATTGAGCTCAGGGATTGACTTACCGAAACGGTCTGGAAGAGTGATTAAAATTTCATCAGCATCTATCGTCCCAGATATTATATGGTTGTCATCACCGCTTGTTTTTATGGCGACATCTGCATCAATATGACCATCATAGTTACGCCCTTGTAATAAGTGATAACTTTTTGCGTCTGCGTTTAAATTGAACACAGGCGAGGTAAAGTCATCTAGGCCGATTGTGCCTGCAACAGACACACGACCATCATTTGCATCTTTGGCAGTAAGGCGCCTAATAGAAATTGTCCGTCCGTTTAAAATAATATCACTCTCAATGTCGCGTAATCTAATGTTTGAAACTGGGTCAAAAAACGAAAGATTATTTGAGCTGAGATTTCCATTTATAACAGGGTTTTGTAGTGTGCCCGTTACATCCGCATTTGCACTTAAAGATCCTGTCACCTCATATTGACCAGCCTTTGCGAGATCAAGTAAAGGGGCGGCCTCCGCATTCATTTGGAGCTTTGCATTTATTGGCGCGTTGTCTCCCATTTCAAAGGCAAAAGGGAGAAAGGATAATGTTACCGGCACATTTCCTTGCGCCTCAAAAACCGATATTCCCTTGCCTTTGCCTGTCACATCAAAGCTTGCCTTGCCATTCTCATAAAGTGCATTTCCACCAACAGAAAAACTATTCTCACGGAAAGCAAATGGTGCGGCTTGCGCGTCAAAGCGAATTACAGGTTGGGCAAGCGTGTTGGTAAGTGCAAAGGTTCCATTGGAAATTGTTGGTGCGAAACCTAGAGTAGATAATGTTGGAATATCAGCAACATTTAATTTTGTTATCTCTCCGTTCACAAGCAGGCTTTGCGACCCTACCTCACCTTTTGCCTCAATATTGCCAGCTCCAATTTTAGCCGTAAGATCAGCAATCGAGACTTGCCAGTCGGGCGAAGCATACGAAGCTAACCCATTGCCACTAATGCTGAATGCTGAGGCATCTCTACCCTTTACACTCAAATTCCAATTGGCGCTTTGTGGAATATCTTGTCCCTCGGCAAGAGGGACAGGCGAAGCCTTAAGCTTTATTTCTGAAAGAATAACGTCTTGGTATTTTCCGTTTGATAAAATAATTTCCCCATCTAAAGAAGTCGGTTTCATCACATCGGGAATTTCAATATTCGAATTGAGTTTGGCAAATTGAACACCAGAGGTATTCAGGTTATCCGCTGTAACATTTAGCTTGGCTGATTGGATATTGTTCTTTGCAAAAAGATTTAAACTCGCCAAAGCCTTATCGAAAGAAATGGAATTGCCAATGAACGGCTCAAGTGGTGAAGCATCTTTCAGGCCTAAATTTATTTGACCTTCGGTAAGCCCTGTTTGTAAAAATATAGCAATTTGCCCATCAAGATTAGCCTCTGCAAATTGTCCTTGTATGTCGTTTAGGGATAATTTTTCAAAACGCAATTCAACAGGGGAAGAAAGATTTGCGTCATAATCTGCTATTTTTGCAGATCCTTGTAATTGTCCGTTTAGAATTTCTTCGCTTCCTGAGAGATTGAAGGTGAACTTTCCTTCCTGAAGTTCAGGATGAATTAAGACGCCGTTTTCAATTTTACTTTCCGCATCAATTTCCAGTATGTCCTGATTGTTTTGAGAAAGATTAGCGGCTCCTGAAAATGCAGGCCCTTTGAAATCAAACTTTGCAATAAAGACAATTTCTTTTTCTGCATCATATTGGGAAACAAGCTTTAGATTATGTGGCAAATAAGATGGTGCAGATTCACCAGGTTTAAGAGATAGATCTAAGTCCATGTCTGCGCTGGTTGCAGTAAGATTAGCTTGTCCCTCAATGTTTAGGGACGTCTGCAGCCCGCCAGGAAAAATAGTATCGCTCAGAACAAGGTCATCAATTTTAAATGACTGCAAACCTAGTTCCTTTATGTAGATGTCAGGAAGCTGGTCTGGCAAGTTTAAACGAAATTCTGGATTTGTGTCTTTGGGTGCTTCATTGCTTTGAGGAAGGTTTTCAAGATTCAAGGTTTTTGCAGAAACGATTAAGGATAATTTCTTTTGCAGTAAGGCATGCGGCTGAAAAGAGATTTGTGCATTCTTTATAAGTGCTAGCCGTATGCCTGTTTCTTCCTCGATAATTTGAATTTCAGATGCAGAGACACCGGAAAAACTTCTGAAAGAAGGTTTGCGAATATCAATTTTATAGCCCGTCCCGTTAAGAGATTTTGCAAGTTGTGTCTCAAGCCACGCACCGCCGCGGTCACTCTTTAACCATAGGCTTGTACCTTGAATGCCAATAAAGCTCAGAAATACCAGCATAAACACACAGACGAGTACGCCTGATAAAATTTTTGTAATGATTTTGCCTAATCTGTTCATATTAAAATGCCTGTCCCAAACTTATATATATTTGAAACGCACTATCAGCTTCATCACGCTTGTTAACAGGAACGCCAATGTCAAAGCGTACAGGGCCAAAGCCCGTGTAATAGCGCGCGCCTATGCCGGCACCCACAAAGAGACCGTCCTTAAAGTCAGGGTAAAGATTTTCGTAAACATTACCCGCATCAACAAAGGCAACTGCTCCGATTGTATCAGTAACCTTGAAGCGAAATTCTGCAGACATTTCCACCATTGAACGTCCCCCTAATGGATCGCCATCGGCGTCATCTGGCCCCGCCTCTTGATAGGCATAGCCCCTGACTGAGCCACCACCTCCTGTAAAGAAACGTTTTGAGCGCGGAATATCATCTCGCCCTGTTCCAAGAATACTTCCTACTGCTGCACGTACAGCAATAACAGGGTCAAAGCTACTGTCGCCTAGATCAAAATACGTTGACCCCCCTAGGCGCAATCTAGTAAAAGGCGATGCCTCCCCAAGAACATCAAAATACGGTGTTGCATTTGCGTTCCATTGATAGCCTTCATGAGGATTTAAACTATCATCGCGCTTGTCCTGTGTGAAAGAAGTTGGGACGGAGACAAGTCCAAATGTTGTTTGTTCATCGCCATCATCAAGACGAGTAATCTCAAGGGCAAGCCCAGCAGACCCCTTGGATGTTTTAGAAAACGCACGATCAATATAAGAGCCGACCTGAAGTCGAGTTTCCTCAAAAGCATCTGTGTCTTCGCGCGCCACAGATGTATTTGCCCTAAACGTATTTTTCTTGTTTAGGAAAAAAGGTTTTGCAAAAGAAGTGGAGAGTTCTTGCAAAAGAAATGACAAGGTCAAGTCTACAGAAAGTTCTTCAGCTGCCCCAAAAAAATTGCGATGTCTCCAGCCTGCAGTAACACCAGGTCCCTCATCTGAATAGAAGCTTGCACCCAATTTTATACTTCTATGAGCACGCTCTTTTAATTGTACAATAAGGGGAACGCTACCGTCAGCTTCAGGTTGTTCGGGTCTTATAATATCAGCAGAACTAAATAATCCTGTTTTCAAATAGGCCGTTTGTAGTCTTTCAACCCTGTTGGGTTGCCAGCAGTCCCCCTTTTTGTAGGGCACAAGTTTTTTAAGGTAGGATTCCTTAACAGAGGGTGCACCTTCGAAGCTTACCGCGCCAAATTCTGCTTCTGGCCCGCGATCAACATTAAGAATAACATCCCCTGTTTTTGAATTTTTATCAAGAATGACGCCATGAGAGACAGTTAATGAATAAGGGCAACCAGTATCAGCCTCTTTGTCCGCAAGTAGTTCTTGTGTTTCTAAAACCGGCTCTGCAAGTAGAGGCTCGCCTTTATCTATTTGTAAATATTCAGGTGACGGAACTGAATCATTGTTACGTTTTAGGGCAACGCTCGAGATAGAGTAAAGGGATCCTGGATAAATTGTGAAACTGTATGGTCGACTTTCAGGACGAACTCGCTCTATATACGCATCATAATATCCAAGTGCATGAAGGGAAGTCACAATATCCAAAAACAATGCCTGCGCGCGCGGTAAACTCTCTTCATCAAGCCCAGCGTATTTATCATCAATATAGGTACGTATAGAGTCTCTGAGTGCAGGTCTGTCCTCTAGGTTTTTTAGGTTGTATAAGGGAATGGCATCATCTGCTGTAGATAATGGGACATTGCAAAGCAAACATAAAAATATGCCGAGCAATATTCTTATTGGTGAAGATGGAATAATACGTGCCATTACGTGTTGTTTTACGCGATTGAGACTTACTTTAGCAATAGATAATCTTGCTTGTATACTTTGGGTGAAGTTTCTATTATCGCCGATAAATGAGCCACAAGTTACAAAAATTTATTAATATTACTAAGGGCATATTATCTTCACCGACAATATTGTTCTGGACATTGCCTTATCTTATGGCGTTGCTCGTTGTTGGGACGCTTGCTCAAGGGCATGTTGGACTCCACGAAGTCTCTCAATAAATATTTCCAATCTTTTTTCTTTTTAGCAGGTTTTGTTCCGCTTCCGGGGGGGCTTACGATTTGCGTAATTTTATTCCTCAATCTACTGGTTAAGTTTATATACGAGAGCGAATGGCGATGGGTTAAGGCTGGGATTAACATTTCGCACATAGGAGTTCTTGTTCTTTTAATCGGAGGATTTATTGGTTTTGTGTTTAGTGAAGAAGGTGCTTTGGTAATTCGTAAGGGTGAATTCCAGAACACGGCAAATGCCTATGTAGAAACTGATTTTACCGTACTGAAAAATGGCCAGATATTGTTTTCCATTCCTTTGCTAGAGCTGGAAGGCGATCAAGATTTCTCATCTGTTCTTCCTTTCGGAATAAATATTTTAGATATATGCAGGTTCTGCGACATTGTAGCGCGCCCTGAACCTGAATCCGAAGGTTGGCAAGGCCCTGCGAAAGGTATGAAACTCGTTGAGGGTAGAAAAGAAAAACGTGCAGAAGAAAATATTCAAGGAATTAGCTTTGAGATAACAGAGGCAGGTGAATCGGATGGGAAATATGCCAGCTTTACGTTCCTGCCCAAGCCACCAACTATTATTGTGGGAAGCGACACATTCACTTTCCTAATCGAGCGTACGCGACTTGTTCTTCCTTTTTTTGTGAGGCTGGATGAGTTTTTTACAGATTTTTACCCTGGTAGTGAACGAGCAAAAAATTATACATCTGCAGTGACTTTTCAAGAGTTTGAGTATGAAACACAGGCTTTAATCACCATGAACAAGCCAGCACGCATAAATGGATTCACACTTTACCAATCATCGTTTTTTGAATTGCCTGATGGAGAGATCGCCAGTGTTTTAAGTGTTGTAAAAAATAAGGGACGCCTGTTTCCATACATTTCTTTAATACTTGTTGGTTTTGGTCTTTTATTGCATCTGGCAATTTCCATGATGAAAAGAGCTAAGTAATGAGATTTTATTTGCTTCTTATTTTTTTGGCGATCCTCCCGCTTACTGATGCGTTAGCATCACCATCTACCGGGGACTTCAAGGCTCTGCCTGTATTGCATGAGGGGCGCGTACAGCCATTGGATAGCTTTGGACGCCACTATCTTAAAGAGTTCTCAGGAAAAGAAAGTTTGAATGATTTAAGTGCAAGTGAGTGGCTTGCAGAGATGTTTTTTGATCCAGCGATCGCAATTGAAAGACCTGTTTTTAACTTTGAAAACCGTGAAATTTCATTCGTAGAATTAAGCCCGATTTTGTCAGAAACAATTCCGCAACTTGAGGTCATTTTAAAAAAGAAACAGGATAAAGAGGCGCTTACTCAGAATGAAGAAGATCTACTTTTAGTGCATGAGAAGGCATTAAATTACTCACAAATTATACGCGCCTTTTCTTTTGCCTTACCCTTGAGCATAGAGGGTCTTCAGGGCAATCTACGTTTTTATGAGTTGTGGCCAGAGATTAAAACACTTGAAAAAAATGATAAAGGAGCCTCTGCCCAATTGTTATCTTTAAGCCAGGCGGGACAAGACAACAATCTTGTGAAAATCATTCCCGAAGTCTGGAATGGCAATTCTCAGGACTGGGTTGTGCCTTGGACAATATTTTCAGGTGGAAGTGGTGCGCCTCAAACAAAGCAACTTTACGATTCATGGATAGATTTGATAAAGGCTTATGAAAGTAATGATGAGACATCATGGCAACGCGCTCTTTTTTCATTACAAACCGAATATCATAAATTAAGGCCACAACAGGTACGCACAAATGCTCTTAAAATGGAGGCGATTTATAACGCAATTCACCCTGTATTGTTGATTGCTCTGTTATATGCGGCGGCAGCCTTGCTATTTTTGTTTTATTACATCAGTAGCAAGTCACAGTTTTTTAAAATAGGATTTTTTACATTTCTGTTCTCAGTCGTTTGTCATTTGGGTTTGCTTATGGTGCGTGTATACATTTTGCAACGCGCACCAGTAGGAACATTATATGAGTCTGTTTTATTCGTACCCTTAATTTTATCACTTGCTGGTCTTGTTATTTATAAAGTGAGAACTTCGCAGATCGCGTTATTTCTATCGGCGTTATTATCCACATTTCTCATGGGAATGAGTGTGCCTTATAGTTTAAAGGAAAGTACATTTACACCTCTTGACGCTGTTTTGAATACGGATTTTTGGCTGGGAACCCATGTTTTATGTATTACTGCTGGCTATGCGTGGTGCTTGCTTGCCTCGGCCATGGCACAATATGAAATAGCGATGGGCAATATAAAGGTTTTTTCCAAGACACTTAAAATCACACTTCTTGCCGCACTATTTTTTACAACTATAGGAACGGTTTTGGGTGGTGTTTGGGCAGATCAATCATGGGGCCGTTTTTGGGGTTGGGATCCAAAGGAGAATGGTGCACTTCTGATTGTGCTATGGCTGGTTTGGATATTACACGCATTGGTAAGTGGCCACCTTAAAACATTGCCTGCTCTTGTATTAACGGCAACCATGTCTATAGTCGTATCGCTTGCATGGTTTGGAGTGAACCTTTTGAACATCGGATTACATGCATATGGATTTGTGTCTGGTATTGCCTGGGCGCTTGTTTTATTTATATCTATACAAACCATCATCATTGGAATTTTAACATTTAGAGCGAAACAAAAATGCCAACAAACTTGAAAATTCTTATCGTAATTATGGTGCTTGCACTTGGGACAACATTTCTTGTTGATTTTAGTGGTCGCGACTTCTTGAAAACTGTTCCTGTTGATTTTGATAAGCAAGCCGAAGATTTGGGTGATGAGCTTGCTCCAGATGTAACCTTTAACGTTCTAGATAAGCCTGTAGAAAAATTATCTGACCATCGTGATAAGGTTGTTATTTTAAATTTCTGGGCATCATGGTGCCCACCTTGCGTTGCTGAACTTCCTGATCTTATTGAATTAGCTGACAGCTATCCTAATGAACTACACATGATTTTTCTTTCCAATGATTTAAAGCGTGAGGACATCGATAAATTTACTGCCAATATGGAAGAAAGTATTCAAGAGCGCATAGACCTTCCCAATATTACTATGGCTTGGGACAAGGGCGGTAAAATTACGCGCGAAACTTTTCAAACATTTCAACTACCTGAGACAATTATTATTGATAAAGATGGTCGTATGGTTAGAAAAATTGTAGGTGTAATTGATTGGGATAACTCGGATATACGCAATTACCTTGCTGATTTAGGCAAAATTGAAGCACCAAAGAAAAAGCGCGCCGTTGATACTGTTAAGAAAACAGATATTGAAACAGAATAAATCTTTTATTTTTTCCAAGGATTAGATTTACGTCTAAATGGACGTTCGCGCGGTAACCAAGGGTTGTTAGTTGTACCATTATCAAATGGTTGGGATGCTGTTTCCACCCCCTGAATAGATAGGGCTGGAATAGGTGTGTTGGTGATTTTCGATATGGCCTTAATACGATCTTCTATTGGTGGGTGTGTCCTGAATACTCCTAAAAACGGAACAGAATTTTCCGTACACATCATTTGAATATCTGCCGAGGTCGTTTTCATTTTATCCATCCCCGCGATGCGCATGAGGGCACTCATCATCGCCTCGGGATTTTTAGTAAGCGATATACTACCCCCATCTGCCATATACTCACGCTTACGGGATACGGCAAAACGCATAAACAATGTTGCCATGTACCCTATCCATAAAATGACAGCAATAATCAAAAGAATAACCATCGCATTACCCTTTCGGTCTTTGCCCCCACGAGGCAAATAAAGAGAATAACGTAAATTGCTCCATATAATTTGCGCGGCAAATCCAACCATACCCGTAAAAATGACACATATCATAAGAACACGTACATCACGGTTAATAATATGAGTGAGCTCGTGTGCAAGAACGGCTTCCACCTCATCTTTGGTTAAGGAATTTAAAAGACCACGGGTGACCGTTACTGTGTGAGTCTTATTATTGATACCGCTGGCAAATGCATTACGCGCATGGCTCTCTACGATTTGCAATTTGGGCATAGGGATACCTGCAGTAATAGAGAGATTTTCTAGTAAGTTGTAAAGCTCTGGCTCTTCTTTACGTGAAACCGAATGCGCGTGAGCAAGTTTGGAAATCATCCGCGTATGAAAGAAATAGGAAATCATAAACCAGACACCAATAGCGGTAAGAAGTATCGGCCAATATTGAAAGAAAATATTTGTGCCAAAGTTAGCAGCAAAAAGATCACGCTCAACGCTTTGGGGCGCCATAACATACCCTGCTGCTGCACCAGCCAGCCATAATAGTCCCATCATTATAAATGGATACAGGCATAATAATCCAACGGACCAAAAGTTATTGTTCCATATATGTGTTTGTAATCCTGCGACTTGAACGGCCATGTTAATCCTTTGTAATTTTAAGATAGCATTTAGTTATCATCTCAAAAAGCATTGTGAATATGAATTAAATTTGTTACTGAGAATTTCCAAGGAAAAATTTGATGATATTTAGAAAATATATTTCGGTAGGATTGTTATTGGCATTTGTTTTTGCGCAAATTGCTTT
The DNA here is from genome assembly GCA_963740205.1 of uncultured Alphaproteobacteria bacterium. Classification (GTDB taxonomy): domain Bacteria; phylum Pseudomonadota; class Alphaproteobacteria; order Micavibrionales; family Micavibrionaceae; genus UBA2137. The sequence goes on along the minus strand of CAVUDD010000005.1, from coordinate 197,687 downwards.
TGCGCATCATTCTGCGGCGCATTCTGATCACGAATTTTCTTCATACCAGCTTTCTTATGGAGAGACGCACAAAAGTGATAAAAGAGGCTTCTCATGAATGTCCCGAATGTCTTTTGCTTAAATCTCTTCAAACTTCATTTCCTTCGGAAGAAATAATTATTTCCTTACGTAAGGTTGATGTTGATAGAGGGCTTTCTTTTTCCAATAAAGAACTCCGCTCTTATATAAAGAACTCCGCAAACCAGACCCGTGCTCCGCCTGCCATTCTTATCTAAACCAAAAATTTTCAATTTTAATTTAGTTATAAGAAAGGGCATACCCATGTCTAAAAAACTGCTATTTGCGGCCGTAAGTGTCGTCGCTCTTACATCATCACCAGCATTATCGGCGAGTGATGCAGATCTACAAACCTTGCGTGCAGAAATCCAAGCAATGCAACAAGCATATGAAAGTAAAATCAACCAGCTTGAGCAAAAACTTGTAACGCTTGAATCAAAACAAACGCAAACAGCACAAAAAATTGCCAACGTCGAGCCATCCGCGGGTGAACGTGATGAAGTGCCTGCGACCTCAAGAAGACGTATTAATGATAACAGCTTCAATCCTGAAATTGGTGTGATATTACAAGGGAAATATCAAAGCTTTTCCGAAGATGAGGGTGACATTGCTGGTTTTGCCATTGGTGAAGAAGGTGAGCGAGGCCAGGAGGGTTTGGGTATAGATGAAACAGAACTCAATTTTTCCGCTAATGTTGATAATCTTTTCCGCGGAAGTACTACCATTGCTTTGCATGAACATGAGGGTGATATAGAAGTTGAGTTTGAGGAAGCTTTTGTTGAGACAACTTCGCTACCTCATGGAATTCAAGCTAAGGCGGGTAGATTTTTCTCTGAACTTGGTTACTTGAATTCACATCACTCACATTCGGACGATTTTGCAGACCGACCTCTGCCAAACCGCGCATTTTTGGATAACAATTATGGTGACGATGGTCTGCAGGTCAGTATGGTGTTGCCTACAGATATTTATACCGAAATTGGAGGTGGTGCATTTCGAGGAAATGATTTCCCTGGGGGTGGCGCTGAGGGAAGTGACATCGGTGCATGGACGTCCTTTGGACGCGTAGGCGGCGACATAGGTGACAACACAAGTTGGAGGTTTGGTTTATCCACTCTACAAGTTGATGAAGCAAGTCGTGATGCAAACGAAGATACAGTAACCTTTAACGGTGAGAGTGATCTTTACATTGCAGATTTACGTGCTGTTTACGCGCCCACAGGAAATAACGCCGACCAAGAAATTATTTTCCAGGGCGAATATTTCCACCGCGATGAAGATGGTAGTTATGAGGATACTGCTGCTGGCACAGGCGAGGTTGATTACGACGATGCTCAAAGTGGATGGTATGCACAAACAGTATACAAGTTCCTGCCTCAATGGCGTGTAGGTGCGCGTTACTCACAACTCAATGCTGGCGATACACCTATAGGTCTTGTGGGGAGCGCGCTGGATGATGGGGGCCATGATCCTTGGGCGGCAACGGCCATGTTGGATTGGACAAACTCGGAATTCTCGCGCGCTCGCTTTCAATATAATCGCGAGGAACTAGCCGATGGACAAGAAGATAATCAATTCATTTTGCAATATATCATGAGTTCTTGGTGCTCATGGCGCGCATGCCTACTAAAGAGAAGGATAAAGTTATGTTGAAACGAATAAGCTTTCTCTTCTGTTTAATTGGGCTGGTCATTCTGCCCAATGTAGCGAATGCCAAGGTTAATATTTTTGCATGTGAACCTGAGTGGGGCGCATTGGCGGGCGAGATTGGTGGAGACTTGGTGAATATCACTGTGGCCACAACTGCACGTCAAGATGTCCATCATATTCGGGCTAAGCCTAGTCTGCTTGCTGATATGCGAAAGGCCGACCTTGTTTTTTGCTCAGGCGCGTCACTTGAAAGTGGATGGTTGCCAATCCTTTTGAAAAAAGCTGGAGGTCCCGATGTACAGCAGGAAACAATAGGGTGGTTAATGGCGACCGATTACGTGGAAAAAATAGGAGTGATGGATCATGCGGACAGATCAATGGGGCATGTTCACCCCGAAGGAAACCCGCATGTTCATCTTGATCCGCGTAACATTTTGGTGATTGCGGAAATGCTTGCTGAAAGACTGTATTTAATTGATCGTCAAAATCTTGAATCGTACGAAAATAATCTGGAGAGATTCAAACTTCAGTGGGCGTCTCTGATTTCTTCATGGGAGTCTCAAGCCCAAGAATTAAAGGGTGGAAAAGTCGTTGTATATCATAATGCATGGGCTTATCTGCTTAAATGGCTTGGGATGGATATAGTTGCCACATTAGAACCAAAGCCCGGTATTCCGCCCACCGCATCCCACCTTGAAAAGGTATTACAGTCCTTGAAGGGTCAAGATGTGTTGGGGATTCTTGTGGCGCCTTATGAGGATGAAGATCCTGCGAAATGGCTTTCTTCCAAAACAGGAATACCTGTTTTATCTCTTCCGTTTACGGTTGGGGGCAGTAACACTGCCAACAGCCTATCAGCTGTATTTGAAGAAACCATCGGCAAGTTGAAAGATCGTAAATGATTTTGTCCATGGATATATTAACATTACTTGCCCCTGCATTTTGTGCAGGGGTGATAATTTCCTTGGTTCACGTTCCTTTGGGGCAAGAGGTTTTAAAGCGAGGTATCATTTTTCTGGATTTGGCTGTGGCTCAATTTGCAGCACTCGGAATGATAGCTTTCAAGGTTTTTGTACGCGTTGATGAATATTCCTATATAGGTATTTATGGCGGTTTATTTACTGGTCTGGTAACAGCCTTATTATGCGCTTTTTCTTTTCAATATCTGGAAAAATACTCAGGGCGCTACCAAGAGGCATTGATTGGGTGTGCCTTTGTTTTATCGGCAAGTCTTTCTCTTTTGATTGTAGGGAGCAGTCCTGACGGCGGAGAAAACATCAAAAATATATTAGAGGGTCAAATTCTTTGGACAGACTGGAGTGATTTGAAATTAATTGTGCCAGTGTTCCTTGTGGCTTTTCTGGCTTGGAATTTTCTTAAAGAAAAAAGGAGTATTCTTTTCTACCCTTTATTTGCCGTAGTCATTCCGTTTTCTGTGAATTTAATCGGTGTGTATCTCGTATTTGCAAGTTTGATTTTTCCGGCACTTGCCGTGGTGAAATCGAGGAATTATAACCTGATTAAAGGGCTGGCTATTTCTGTCGTGGCATACATATTTGGTCTGGGAGCATCATATATTTTTGATTGGCCTTCAGGCCCCGCCCTTGTCGTTGCTTTTGCCATTATTGCTAGCTTCTATGCCTTTACGACACTTATGAACATGCACAGGGTAAGTTTATCCCAACAACCCGAATAAATCGCGCGGGTCATCTGGTTGGGCAACTATATCAATTTCGGTGAAAAATTCGGTGTCTTGAATTTTATCATTTATAAAGCGCAGATAAGAAAAATCCTCGAGAGCGAATCCAACAGAATCAAACAACGTAATTTCATCTTTTGATGTGCGGCCTTTTGCTTTGCCTGCGAGTACCTCCCAAATTTCGGTAACAGGAAAATCAGCACCCATTTGTTGGATTTCACCCTCTATGCGTGTTTGTTCTTCCATTTCAACAAAAACATTTGAGCGCGCAACGATCGATTTTTGTAGCTCTGTTTTACCGGGGCAATCACCACCTATGCCGTTAATATGTATCCCGCTTCCAATCATGTTATCGGATAAAATAGTTGCCTGTTTTTTATCTGCTGTGACGGTGGTGATGATATCAGCGCCAGCAACGGCAGACTCTGCAGAATTAAAAACACGCATATCAAAGCCATGATTTTCCATGTTCTTTTGAAATTTCTCAGTGGCTTTTTTATCAATATCGAAAAGCCTTAAATTGGTAATTCCGAGTAGGGCCTTAAAGGCCAAGGCCTGAAATTCCGCTTGTGAACCTTGCCCTATAATCGCCATGCTTTTTGCATTTTCGGGCGCGAGATGTTTTGCCACAAGTGCGGATATTGAGGCAGTTCTAAGTGCTGTTCCCAATGTCATTTCCGCAATTAATTTTGGATAGCCAGTTTTCATTTCAGAAAGAACACCAAAGGCCGCAACAGTCATAAGACCTTTTTGGAAATTAGCCGGATGTCCGTTCACATACTTAAAACCAAATTCCTCATTATTATAGGTGGGCATTAATTCGATTACACCCTCTTTGGAATGTGCAGCATATCGGGGCGATTTAACAAAATCTTCCCAACGCTTAAAATCCTCCTCAAGATACGCGGCGAGCTCTAGCAGGATACTTTCAATGCCAATATGTTGAATAAGAGCAATCGTATTTTCGACACCAACATATTTCACAAGATTTTTGTCTGCGGACATTATTAAGGGCCTAATTACCGAATTTGACCTCTGGAGGTTTGGTCATGCTTTCGCGCTCCTCATCACCAATTTCAAAGAAAGGCTCTTCGGTGAAACCGAACATTCCAGCGACTATATTTCCAGGGAATTGGCCAATTGCTGTATTAAGCTCGGATGTGGCGTTATTAAAGAATTTACGCGCAGCAGCAATTTTATTCTCGATGTCGGAAAGCTCCGCCTGAAGTTCACGGAAATTTTGATCCGCCTTTAAATCAGGGTAATTCTCTGCCACTGCGAATAGATTAAGAAGTGCTCCACTTAATGCGCCTTCTGCTGCTAAACGCTCGCCTTGTCCTTTGGCGCTTCCTACGCGTGCACGCGCATTTGTCACGTTCTGGAGTGTATCTTGCTCATGTTTGGCATAACCTTTGACTGTTTCAACCAAATTAGGAATAAGGTCGTAACGCTGTTGTAATTGCACATCAATATCGGCAAAGGCATTATTACGAGTTTGTTTCAATGCCACGAAACGGTTGTAAAGTACAACACCCAGCAGGATTGGGGCCGCTATGATGGCGAGAAGAATGAGAATTTCCATGAGTTTGCACTCCTTTTTGTTAACGAATAGGGGCTAATTTAGACTAATCATAAGTTTTTTACAGGCGAAAGGCGAATGTTCCTTTCATATTTATGTCACTTTGCTTAAAATAAATATGATAACATCTTATATATAAACATCCCTATTTAATCAGATTTAATGAAATACGAGAAAAATATGTTTCGATTCACCGCAGTTTTGGTAACTCTCACAATGGCTTTGTTTGTGGGGACAGTGAGTGCACAAGAGGAAAAATCTCCTCCTTATCCTCCATATGTTAAGAAACTTGCAGATCAAGGCGTACAAGTACGATATCTGGGTAAGGGTCTGGGGCTTGATACATGGCTAACGGCCCGAAACGGTCAGGTTCAATATGTGTATGTCACACCAAACCAAGAGGCCAATATTGTAGGGGTTTTAATTGACAGGAATGGTAAATTAATAACTGCCGACCAATTAAGTGTATACGCACAACAAAATCCTGAGTCTTTCAAAAATTTTGCGGCGTCCGCTATTCCTGGTGTGAAAGAGGCTCTTGAAAAACAGGAAACTTCCGATGGTAAGGATACACAAGTCGTAGATGCGCCACAGGAACCCTCTGCAGAGAACTTTGCTAAAACACTTAAGAAAACGGGTGCCAACTCATCACCAGCCGAGAAGCTTTATGCTGATATTGAAACAACGAACTGGTTCGAGGTTGGTAAGGCTGATGCGCCACTTGTTTATGCAGTTATAGATCCTGATTGTACTCATTGTCACAGATTAATCGAGACTTTGAGGAAAGATGAGGCTTACGAAAAAGGACAAATTCGTACGCGTCTCGTACCTGTCGGAATTATGAGCGGTGATGCGCTGTATCGCGCAGCAACTCTTTTGAGTCTACCTGATAAGGAAAAGACATTTTTTGCCCATATAGATGGTGACGAAAAAGCTCTTCCTGTTGATAAGGAGGCTACACTTGGGGCAGTTACAAAAAATATGACTTTCCTTCAAGACTGGAATTTGGATGTAACACCATTTCTGGTTTACAGATCAAAGGACGGAAGTCTAAAAATTGTACGCGGTGTTCCCAAAGATATGAATGCATTTTTGAAAGATATAGGTAAAAACGGTTAAGATATAAATATGGATAGTAGACACCTAACATTCCTGCGTATTTTTGAAAAACTTGGTACGCCACTTATTGCGGCGGTCAATGAGGTTAAAACGCGCACTGGTCAGGGAGGCGACGAAAACGAAGATGCCAGAAAACTGGCACAGCTTTTAACTATTGTTACAAGAGAGAGCGTGGCTCTTGCCGAAAAAGCAGACATTGTCCAAAGTGATAGTGACAGAGACGACTTGCGACTATCTCTTACAACAATAATTGCACCGCTGGTTGCTAGCCTCTATCAGATGGGCGGTAAAATCCCTGAAGAAAAAGATACGAGCCAGCTTGCTGAGAGTTTCTCAGCACTTAGTTCCTATATCGACAATTTCATCTCTATTAGAGAAAGCGCGGCGCGAATAGGACAGATGGAGGATGGACAATATTTTGTTGATGATAACCAGATAAAAATCCAAACACTTTCTATTCTTGTGCCTGTTGTAAATTCTGTAATTGCATTTCCTTTTGGTGAAAAACCATCAAAACTTATTCGTAATATATGCAGCCGACTTATTGAAGAGTCTGAGAAATTACAAGACAGGCTTTTCCCAACCGAAAACGCGTCAGAAGCCAAACATATACAGTTGGGTCTTTTACGCTCTCTTGTGGTTATATATAGCCAATGTCATTTTTCCGAAATGGCGAGAATATTGAATGCACAAGATCAAAACCGTGCAGGAGCAAATCTATCAATCGAGCCGGTTTGGAAGGCTTTTGGCGAGCGTGTTGAAATGATTGATGCTGTTTCATCTGTGTTAAGCGGTAATGAGGAGGTAACGCAAGTCGAGACTAGCCAAGCCAGTGTGGCACCTGAAGTAGAGGATAATGCGGAACCGACTCCAGCCCCAATAGGCCAGCCTGCGCCGACTAATCTTGCACCAGGCGATACGCTGATGACGGAAACGCATGATGCGCCTCTAGCAAAAGAAAAATCAAAGGAGCCGGCCAATCCTATGGCTTTCTTTGCCAAAAAAGAAAATGAAGATTCTGATGAATCAAAACAAGCCGGTGCAGGAAGCTAGGTCATGTCAAAGATTCTTGCTGCGTGCCTTATACTTGCTGCACAAACATATAATGTACCACCAGCGGTTCTGATTGGAATTCATCAGGTCGAGGGTGGAAAAGTTGGGCAATCTGTAGGCCCAAACGTTAATGGAACCTATGATCTTGGCCCTATGCAAATTAATACCATATGGGTACCACAGCTTGCAGCGTATTGGGGTGTCAGCCAACAAACGGCACACAAATGGATACGTGACGATGCCTGTACAAATTTAGGTGTATCAGCGTGGATATTGCGTTCTCACCTTAATAATACGAACTCTTTGTCCAAAGCGATTGCGCATTATCATTCAAAAACACCTTCAATTGGGTACGCATACAAGAAACGTGTTATAAGTGCTATGCAGCGGAAAGGTTTAATTGCCTCTGCAAGATGATTTTATCAAAGGATTTGATATCATTTGATAAATTGAGAAAAGATTGCTTGTCAGGTCCAAGGTAATATAGGTATTTTATATGTTGAATAACAAAGTGTTCTTTCGTAAACCAATCGAAATGATGAATAGAAAATCATATATGAGAAATTTTAAGATACTTACACCACTTGCATTGGTTTGCGCCATAGTTGCCTGTACACCTGGAGTGCCAGCAAAATATGATCAGCCTCAGGTCGTGGCTGACCCTGATAAAGTTTCTGCACAATTGGTACAGGCTGCCGATAAGGCGTCTACAGCTCTACAAACATTGGCAACAATTGAACAAACGCGCACACCTAATGCGTCCACAGCTCCTTTTGATAATGTTCCAGTCGAATTGCGTCGCGCTATAACCATTAATTGGGTTGGACCTGTTGAGTCCGTAGCAAAAACAGTTGCTAATCGTGCCAGCTACGGATTTTCGATTGTTGGTGAAGGTCCACCAACAACCAAAATCGTTAATCTTGATGTTGAAAACAAACCTATCATAGATGTCTTGCGCGCCATCGGGTTACAACTTGGAAGATCTGCGGATATCGTTGTTGATGCGAATGCACGTATGGTTGAGCTGCAATATCAATCCCAAATCGATCCATCCAATCCGTTCTAAAATTGCGCGTTTCCCTAAGAGGGTGGTAAACTTATCAAGTGTGAGTATGACTATAGAAATGAAACCAATGAAACGCTTTGATCTAATTGTATTTTTTATCCTCTTAATAATGGCTTTTGCCGCTATTTCTTCTAGTGCTTTTGCACAGGAAAACTCTGATCGTCCCCCAACCTTGCAAGAGTTAAAGGCTTCAAGAAGCTCAACAGATACAAAACTATTCAAAGATGATTTGCCCCTTGATATCCGGCGCGATGCTCTAAAAGAAGCGGCGCTTTCTTATGGCGCGCGTGGGGGTTTGGCCTTCAGAACTTTCGAAATTCGTCAGGATCTAAACAAGCATGCAGGACAGCTCGATAAAATTTATGATTTTCGCCAGCTTTTAATTGAGGCGCCCTCTGGTTTGTTGATTGAGCCACCCGTTGTTTCAGAAGGTTTGGATGCGCTTGTCATTGAAGGTGACGGACAAAGTGCTGCTGTGTCTGATGCGATATTTAATATTAATCGTAATGCAAGATTCACTTCTACAGCACGTTCTTGGCGTCAATATCTAGAGCGTGACTGGGGTGAGGTTTTGGATGCCCCTGCTATTCTTTTACCTGTCGATAGGGACGAGGTTGCTCTCTGGGAAGAGTTGCTTGAGGAGGGCTGGAAAGAAGGTATGGAACAAGCGGATGCCATTTTCCAAGAGGATCTAAATAGGCTAAGCGCTGATTTTGAAGGCATGGTGCGTTACCGTAAATTGCTTGCGTATAATATGATTACACCACCCTATGCGAATCTAACTGATAGAGGCATCACAGGTGGTGGCGACGAAATGCGTGTTGGTGACCGTGCAGTCGAAATCACTGGTAAACCAGCACTTATTCCTGGAGGAACCGAATGGCAGCCCGCAAGCCGATAAGCCTCGTAAAGGGTGAAACCGAAGCTGGGCGTATCTATGATGATGAGCCAAGTCGTTTCCGAGAAGATGATATTGATCCATTCCTAACATGGTGTGTGAAACAAGGCACATCCGATATTTCAATTCAGACTGAGCGCCCTGTTTATAATGATATCTCAGGCACACTTTATCCGGCAACGCACCGCGTTCTGGATGGGTCTGACCTAATGGCATTTCTTAATAAAATATATGGTACAGACGCAATGGCAAGGCTGGCTTCGGGTCGTGACCTTGATGTGTCCTATGAGATACGCCCTGATCGTTATAGCCGTATTCGTTTTCGTGTAAATATTACCGCTGTGCAGGCTAAGGGCCGCGATGCTGCACAGATTACAATGCGGGCATTGCCAAGTGAACCACCACGCATGGCAGATTTGAATATTGAGCAGGATATTATCGATAATTGGGCACCACGCCAAGGTATGGTTGTTATTACTGGTCCAACGGGTTCTGGTAAAACAACATTACTTGCGGCAGGAAACAGAATGTTACTCGAGCGCGTAGGTGGCTGCGGAAAGATGCTGACCTACGAGGCTCCTATCGAATTTACCTATGACACAATTAAGAGCCCACGCTCGCTTGTTGCACAAACTGAAATTCCGCGACACTTACCGGATTTTGCGGCAGGTGTGAGAAATGCCCTACGCCGTAAACCCAATATTATTATGGTTGGTGAATCGCGAGATAGGGAAACAATTTCTGCTTCTATCGAGGCGGCTCAAACAGGGCATGCCGTTTACACGACAACACATACAACTGGAGTTGCATCGACTGTACGTCGTATGATCTCGAGCTTTGAAAAAGAGGAGCGTGGAGAACGCGCCTACGCTTTAATGGAAACATTGCGCATGATTGTCACACAGGCTCTTGTACCAAAACTTGAGGGTGGACGTATGGGTATTCGTGAATGGATGGTATTTCCAGACGAAGTGCGTGAAAAATTACTGGATATGGATTTTGAAGACTGGACGAATGAGATTGAAAGGATGATTGATACCTATGGCCAAACCATGAAGAAATCAGCCTCTATTGCATTTGAGTCAGGGCAAATTCATAAGCGTCACTATCTTCTTTTAACAGGTGGCGGAAGTTAGTCATGGCAAATAAGCAAATCGAATCTTTACAGGAACAAACAAATTGGCACTGGCGTAACTCTATGCGCCCTGTGCGGTTCTTCGGATTTGATGCACGTGCCGCATTCCCATTTTTATTGCTATTGGTTTATGCGCGCCTAATCACGCTTGTGCTGGCCATTGTTTCGACGATTCTTTTCTATTTTCTAGAAAAATATGGGCTTACATTTGATGCGGCAATACGTAGGTTGCGTTCCTATATCAGTGGCCAAAAACGTCCAGCCTTAATGACTTTTCGCCTTAGACGCCTCAAAGATTATGGGTAATTTTTTTTATTATTGTTGATTAGAGCTCGCATTCACAAGCTCGGATTCAAATCCACGCCTTCTTTCATTGACGTCAATTCCTACGATTGCGGACATATGACGTGTGCGAAGCTTTTGCATTTCTAATATCTTTCTGTCGATATCAAGATGTAGCCCTGCAAGCATAACACGTATGCGTTGAAGGTTAGCTTCTGGAATTTGTAATTTAGTAAAAAAGTCAGGATTGGCGAGGTAGAAATTTATCAATACATCTTGCCGTGCATCTTCGCTCATCATCCTGCCTTCAGGAATGTATTCAGCAATCATTTCATCTGTTGCACCAATTTCTTCTAAAAGGGCACGGACTTGCTCATTACTACCTTCAGGTCCAGGCATCCCCTTTGAGGCAAGTTCACCTATACCTTTTGCGATAGTGGCCTTATGTTTATCAAGGGAATCCATTGTTGTGCTTATTGTGCGCTCTATTTCTTGTTGGTTTGCAAGTGCAGGAGGAATTTGAGGTATCCGTCTTACAAGAATATTCGCATACTCACTAAAGCATTCGGGGTCGATGTTTTGTCCAGTGAAGGTATCAGGGCTAATGTGACATTTTGTATCCATAGCCTCACCTGCTTCACAAACCTCTCTAAAATTTCCGTTGTTTTCATCGGGCGTACACCTTTGGCCAAGTCTATCTGCTACTATTCTTGCATATTCACCAGGTAAAAGGCCTCCAAGCGAACCGTTGAGACCGCTTACATTGTCCGAAACTTCCCTAGATACATTTTGTGCATTATCTTTAGTGTTTTGCGCTTGTGCTGCAGCATCCACAGACCCCAAACTTGTAATCTCACAAGCAACTTCGTCTGTTTGCAACTCTTCTTGAGCTCTTTGTAAAGCTTCCTGCCCAGTAATAATCGTATCTTTCGCGAGTTCTCCATCAGCGGTAGTAGAATCTTGTTTGGTTGCCTCTTCTTTAGATACAGTCAATTGCTCTGTAGATTTCATAAGAGGCCCAAGCCAGTTGCCGAATAATGCGGTTATATTTTGGGCATTTGCGTACGTAGGCACAAAATTAAAAAGCATGAGTATAATTAAGCCCACAATGCACTTTTTTATTTTAAATTTTATATCTAACTTAACTTTTTGCATAATATTCTATTGTGTTCCAAGTGTAGCAATTCGACCAGAGAGACCTCTAATTGAGTTTTGTAATGTTTTTGATAGAGCGAGAGCGCTCATTAATTCCGAACAATGCTGCTGTTCAAGAATATTAAACTCAACTGTATTTTGCAGAGATTGGACAACAAGATTTTCTCGAATAACATTGGCTTCATTTTTTACAAGACCAATAGAAAAATCAGGGCTTAAGAAACGTAGGTTCGCATTTTGCATTTGTGCATTAGGACTCGCGCCAAAATCTTTTATTTGATCCTCTGTAAGCCCTTGGCTTTCCAAATGAGCAATCATTTCAGGAGACATATCTGTTTCTGCATCTACGAAATTGTCACTCAAGGTTCCCACGTAGCATTTAGATGCAAGATTACTTTGTGCCAAGGGAGATCTAATGGCAACAACAGAGGGCATAACTGTTTTGATTGTCTCTGAGCTGACGTTAGGCAAAGGCCCCCTCTCGTTGAACATTGCTCGCACACCGCTCACAAGCGCGGTTTGCTCGGGGGTTGCTTCGCCACCATGGTTAACTCTAATGCTGGCTTGATTTAATATCTCATTGAAAGAAACGGAGTCGTTATTTCTTTCATAATCTTCACACATAGCAGTTAATGCTGAATTATTAGGATTTGCTCTTTCACAAATGAGCGCAATTTGTTGATTTGTGTAGCTGATGGGAGTGTTCGCTGTCCCTGTTCTATTTATACTAGACGCAACTATACTCTCAGAAATACTTTCTGCTGCAACATCAGCATCTGCAGAAGAGGCGTTCAAATCAGAAGTTGTTGAAATAGACGTACAAAGGCCAGTTTCTTCGTCAACATTATAACGTGTTTCCGCCTCAAAAATGATTTCGCGCCCTGCGTTTATTGTTTCGCCAGCTATTTGCCCATCTGCAATACTTGATTTTTGCGCAATGGTTGCTGATTGTGTCGTGCTTATCTGGCTTGTCATTTCCATTAAAGCGGGAAGTAAATATCTTTCCCAAAATGTTGTTTTCATCCAGTTTTGGTGTCTTACAAAATCATTATCAATAAATCGTTTTATCTGTCTTTGCGTTTCTTTGTGTAATTGTCGCACCTCAAGGCAATTTGCAGTTATCGAGCAATTTAATGCAGGCGCTGGCTGACTGCTAGGCAAACCTTGGGCAAAAGATATGTTTGCAAAGGCAAGTATGAAAAAAAAGACAGCCAAAATACCAAAAAACTGCGATATTTTTTTCAAAGACCAAATAGAGTCTGTTCTTTTATTTTCTTTCATAGAATTCCCCTTATAAAGATCCGTTGACTGCATCAGATAATGGATCTGTTTTTAATTCATGCATCACAACAAAATGTGCTGCTTGCCTTTTTAACGATTTGTAAATTTCAAACTTAACCATAAGAGATAGGGCATCGTTAGTGATTTGCCTTCTTGCTAGATCTGCAGAATGCGCCATATTTTCACCCCCTTGATCGGCCCCTGTCCCAATTTCTTGAGTTAAAACTTTCATCTGAGCCATAAGGCTAGGCTTATTATTTTCTCCTAGAATATGTTCTATAGAGGCTTGTTCTGTTACTCCGCGTTTTTTTAGTAAAGCGGCCATATAGGGCGCAACTTCACCGTTTCCTTCTTGTCGTAAAGTTGTAATCGAATCATAACTTGCTCGGGCGAGCCCTAGAATTTGCGTAACGCGATTATAATCAATACGTTCGTCTTGAGCCTCCGGCCTGTCTGCAACAGCAGATGGAATTCGAGGCAGGTCATGACCAAATAAATTCAAGCGCAATGCTTTGATATCTTGCCCTACTTTTGTTGAGCTTTGGTCATTCCCATTAAACGCAAGCGTATAACTATCCAAAAAGAAAGGGCTTATATCTTTGTTAATTCTACTTGAATCTTGAGGTGTAACTGCGAAGGCCTCCACGATAGCGCCATTGAAATCATTAGGGTCAGCATAAATTTCTACATATCTCTGTACTTGTTGCCTTAATCTCTCTCCAGGGCCTTCAGAACCGAAGGTTCCTATTGTTCCGAGATCTTCACTACTACCTTCAGCAGCGCTGCGCCTTGTTGCGTCTTGGACATCTCTTACGGAAGCGGTAATGCTGGTTGTCATTGTCGCTCTCTCGCAAACTGAATCACTAGGATCTAATGCTGCCTGCTGACGCATTATTGTCGACCTTGCAGCATTAACTCCTTGAGCAGTACTTCTGGCGTCACTAATTACAGCTTCACTTTTTGAAACCTCTGAATCACCAACAGTAATTTGTTCAGTTAAATATTGAAGGGCACCCGTAAAGTAATCTTTTGCTAACTCATCTAGTACAAAATTTTCTTCATAATCCTTAAATTTTTCATCGCTGTATTTTGTAATTTCATTACGTGTTTGTGTATGGATTAAGCAGTATGCTGGGCCAGAACAACCAATTTGTGCCTGTGATGGATTTGGAAACATAAGGAGTAATATCCCAAGGGAAACTAAGCAAAATAATTTTATGTCTATATTAAGCTTAATCATAAAATATCCTCGCCCGTAGCGGCATTTATAAGGTTCTGCCTTGCATCAGTAGAGTTTTCTTTAATCATCCCACCTACAGCAGCGCTCATACTACGCACTTCTCTTTTGAGGCTTTCATAACGTTGCATTTTGATTGATAAGTTTAACGCATCATTTGAGGTTTTTCTGGAGTGGAGCGCACGTTCAGGAACCATTGTTTCCCCGGCAAGCGTATCAGGAGAAATGGATTGTCTCACATTCGCTTCAAGCATTCTCATGAATCCTGGCGTGCCGTTTTGGCTGTCTACTCCCGCCCTATTGAAATTTGCTTGCACAAATTCGTCGATCTGTGTTTGTCCGGGGGCGTAAGCTGCCAACACATTTGAAAAAGAATTTCGTACTGTCGATTCAAGAGAGGTTATAGTAGGCATTTGCTCTGCAACTAGCTTTCTGTACTCATCTGTATTTGCGCGTAAATCTTCGGGCACCTGGGTTGGCGTATAGCCACTCAAATTATTTATGTATGAAGTTAAAACTGTATTCCCATCCCCGGATAACGGATTTACAATAGTTTGTAATGCTTTATTCCAATCTGTGTCTGCTCCTGGATTTTTTCCTCTACACATTTCCCCTAATGCTCCATTGAAATCATTTGGATTACAAAACAGGCTAAGATAATTTTCTTCCTGTCTTTTGTTGTAATCAATACTTCCCCCTTCACCAATATTCCCCGATGAATCGGATATTTGTGATTGATTTGAAATAGTTTCGCCCAAGTCTCTTGTAGAGGAGGTTACGGCCACTAAGGGAGATTGGGTTGTAACGGCTGCGCAATAACCCTCGTCAGGTTCAAGCTCTAATGCCTCTCGCAAGTTAAGTTGCCTAGCCCTATTTATGGTATCCGCCATTAAACCCGCATCGATAAGGTTGGATACCATTTGAACAAGTGATATTTCCCCAGTTGTCCATTGTTCTGTGAGTTTTTGCAATGCCCCATGTATTTCACCCTTGTAGGCGTCGCTTGCTAAATATTCCTCTAATTTGAGGCGTTCATCTTGAAAATTCTTATTAACTTCTCTGATGGTTCCCTCATTTGCTATTTCTCGGCAACCGGGAAGTGAGCAATTTATATTGGCGGTAATGTTAACTTTCTCCCCTGCGTCGCTTGCTCCCAATCCTGGAACGGAAGGAAGATTTGGTAGAGATGGTAGGGACGGTGGGACAAGGGGAATACTTCCTCCTGGAATGGAAGGAGGTGGTTGTCCTCCGGGAAGTGGTGTATCGGGCGGCCCAACTACTGGCGTTTGTGCCAGAGAAGTATTAATATTCCCCACAAGAATACCAAGCGCGAAAAGCACTAAAGCCAAAGTGTTCAGAATGGACGCTCCCCTGCTTCTCACCCAAAAAAACCTCTCATAGAATATTCTTGTTTACGTTTTCACGCCTAATCACCTCATATTCTAGCACGAGGCGGGGGGGCTTGGTCAAAATCTTTTGAGAGTTGTCTATAAAATCAAGGACTTTTGAAACCTGTACTCAAAAAGAGAATTTACTAATTTGCTGGTTGAGACAGCATAAAAGCATTGAGAATAAAACAAAAATGGGCGAAACTTGCCTTTCACGGCTTACAAACGTAAGCTATTTATAATAAAGTTATTTTCACTAAAAATTCTAATTCTAAAAGTTGTATTAAATTCATGTCAGATACGTTTGGTGACGAGGGTCAGAAAATGCAGAATGTAGAGCCTACACCTGCGCCGCAAGACCCACCTATAAGAAGAACAGGTAAGGCAAAGCCCCCAGAGGGTGTTGCACCATCAAAGGGCAAGCCTATTAAGGGTTTGGGATCCGTGGTCGTTCGTAATGATTTCTACAAAGATGGCTATCGATCTTTGCGCGCTGTTGCTGTTGCACAAGCTGCGATTATTCTAATTCTTATAGGGTTGTTCTTTTTCGTTATTAATACGCGTCAGACCGAGTACGTGTATTTTGCAACTACAGAAGATGGGCGCTTGGTTCCTATGTTGCCTCTGAGCGAGCCGAATCTAAGTACGCCCGCCTTGATGTCTTGGGTGGCGCAGTCAACTACAGAAACAATGACATTTGGATTCCACGACTTTCGTAAGCGGCTGCAAGAATCATCACGTTTTTTCACTCGCAGTGGGTGGGCCAGCTTTACGCGCGCTTTGGAAAGTTCGCGCATTATTGAGACCGTTGAAGGTAATCAACAAGTCGTTGTTGCCACCCCGCGTTCCGCACCTGTCGTGGTGAGTGAAGGCGCACAAAATGGCCGCTATCAATGGGAAATCGAAATGCCTATGACTGTGACTTATCGTGCGGGTTCGCAGACACGCTCTGATAACCTTCTTATTCGTCTTTTAATTGTTCGTGTTCCAAAACTTGAATCTCCAAATGGCGTGGGGATTGAGCAATGGATTGCAACCTATCTTTAATTTAAACAAATATCTGAAATCAAAGAAACTCTTACAAAAGCCTTCTCAACCTTTATCTTAAAGTCTATGCTAAATGGGTAATTTTTTCAGGATTAGTATCACGTGAGTATGAAATTAAATTTTAAAATTGGTTTGTTTGCAATCACCCTGACAATTTTCATGTCTGGGATGGGCGCGTCGCATGCGCAAGATACGATTTCACCGCCAGTACCTGGTCAAAATGCGGCCTCTAGTGCCGATGAGGCAAATACAGGCGAATTACTCCGTCTGGTGAGAGAAAAATCTAACAAGCGTGAGCAGGCAATTGCGGTTGATGAGAGCCAAGTGCAGCAGGGTCTTCAAACACAAACTGACTTGGCGGTCCAAACGCCAAATTCTCCAGGACTGAACTTGCCATTGGATGGTAATTTGCCTGATGCAGAGCCCGAACTCGATATAACTCCAGAGGAATTAGAGCAAGCACTACGTGACGAGGCCTTTGATGCCTCTTTAACCGGATTGTTACCTTTAACTCCTGATGAGATTCGCCGCTTTCTACAGGCTTACGATAAAACGCAAGAGGCTGTTCAAAGACCTCCTTATGAATATCCCGAGCCCGTTCTGGGCGTTGAAACGCTCTCGCTTGAGCCCGGTCAACCACCTCAAGAGGTGAATACTGCAGTTGGTTTTGTTACAACATTGAACTTTGTTGATTCAACTGGGGAGCCATGGCCAATCAAGGATATTGGATGGGCAGGCGAATTTGAAATTTTACAGCCCGAGGAAGAGGGTAATGTTGTGCGCATTACTCCACTCAGCGAATTCGCGCATGGGAATATGTCGGTGCGCCTTGTTGATTTGAAGGCGCCTGTCGTTGTGACGATGAAAACCGTTAGAGACAAAGTTCATTATCGTCTCGATTTGCGTGTTCCGAGCATAGGGCCTAAAGGAGCACTCCCGGTTATGGATACAAAAATTTCCTTATCCGCGGGCGGTAAGGATTTGGTGACTGTGCTTGAGGGTATTACCCCACAGGGCGCAGAAAAGATGATCGTAAGTGGTACCGATTCGCAATCAACTGCTTATCTCGTAAATGGAAAAACATATTTCCGTACACCTTTAACGTTGCTCTCACCTGCATGGACAAGCTCTGTAAAATCAGCCGATGGCATGACGGTTTATGAATTAGAAGAGGCGCCAGTATTATTACTATCTGATAATGGCAAGATGGTTCGTGCCTATGTGAAGAAGGAAGAAGAAGATTATGAGTTCTGATATTGATGACCAGAATGATGATTTTGACAACGATTTTGATGTAGAAGATATCGACAGCGAGTTTGATACCTTTGACAGTGGTGGAAGTTCCCCTACTCAAAGCCCTTTATTTAAGCTGATGATTGTTGGTGGGGTTATTCTTGTTATTATCGTGGCTATCTTTTTCTTTGGTGGGGGGAGCGATCCTGTTCCACCTTCTGTGGTTTCTGGCGGTCAACAAGATTTACGTGAAGCTCCTGGTACAGAGGAGCTTGATCCTACAATGAAGGCTGCTCTTGAGGAAATTAATGAAGATATGCAGGCTAATGCCGAAGATTCGGGGGACAGCTTTTTACCCGTCCCAATAAATCCGTCACGTGAAGGTTTACCTGATGAGCCACTTCAGACCGAGGCTGAAGACCCACTAGAGACTTGGCAGCGCCTACAAGAACAACAATTGCAGCAACAGGCTGTGCAGCCATTGCCACAACAGCCTACTGGCCCGAGCGAGGAAGAAATAGCGCGTCAGCAGGCCTTGAATGATTTGGCACAAGCTATGTCAGCGCAGATGAATGATATTGTGCAAAACAGAACAATTGATCCCTTAAGTTACATGAGCGTCACTGCGCCCCCTCAGGCAACGACTAATGGTAATGCAGAGTTACGCGATGAAAATGGCCTAACTTCAGGCACAGCGGAAACTACAGTGGTTCAGCTTCTGCCTGCCGGTACCATTGAATATGGCCAAACCCTTATCGAGGCAAATTCCGATATTGGTGGCCCTGTACTTGTTCAACTTGTGACTGGCCCATTTGCAGGAGGCCGCGCAATCGGATCGTTCGAGCGCCGTGAAAAGTACCTGATTTTGACTTTTAGTACACTCTCTCACAAAGGTGTCACCTACAATATTGATGCAATTGCAGTTGATCCAAATACGACACTTACGGGAATGTCCACAGATGTGGATTACAGATTATTTTCCCGTATCATCCTACCTGCCGCCGCAAGATTTATTGAAGGCCTTGGATCGGCCATTGCGGATACAGGAAACACAACTGTGACCGTTAATGGTGAAACGGTTGTCCAAGACTTTAATGATTTAAACACGAGAGAAGAGCTCTATAATGGGGTGGAAGAGGCCTCACGTGAATTGGGAGATTTCCTTGAAGAACAGGGCGATGGCACAGAAATCCTTGTTCGCGTTGAGGCAGGAGCGCCAGTGGGGATACTGTTTCTTGAGCCTGTTTTTGATAACAGTGTGAACACTGGTGTGCCAGAACAACAAAACGTTCTAGGTGGGCCTCTGCAGCAATTCTCACCTTTCGGACAGGGTGTCCCTGGAACATTTGTTACACAGCAACAGCCGGCAGGCGGATTTTTTGTACCTACACAGCAGCTTGCGCCTTCGCAAACTGGTATCACAACAGGCCAACAATAATTTCATTGATTTAGAATGGGGTATTTTTTATGAGCGACATAAACAACGAAGATGAATTTTCTCCAACAGAAAACGAAAATAACGCAGAACCCATTGAAATGGGTGCTGATAACGATCAGGATTTTCAAGAAGAAGATTATTACGAGGATGACTTTGAAGAATTTGATTCAGGCGATGACTTTGATTCAATGGGACAAGGGGAAAATTATCAGCCTGAATTTCAGACAACAAAAAAATCTGGAAAGCTTTTATATATATTAATTGCCTTGGTTGTTCTTGGGGGTGGAGGTTACGCTCTTTCATCTCTATTTTCTGGAGATGCTCCGCAACCACAACAAGTCCCCACAGCAGAAGCACCGACACAACAGCAAGAAGAAACACAAATTGTGGGGTTTGATGACCCCAATGGCCCTCTTACACCTATGCCAGAATTCGCCGAGCCTCCCGTTCAAGAGATGGCACAATCTGACACCATGCAACCAAGTACAAGAAGAAGGATTTGTTGCCCCTCCTTCAGCGGTTGAGGAAATGGCTAATGATTCAGATCTTCCGGCTCTGGACACTATGCAGGAATCGTTTTTAGATGCTGCCGATGGGTTCGGTATTGAAGAAGAAACAATAGAAGAGGGTTTTCAAGATAATAATGTAGCTAATGTTGCAACTGCTGAACAAGGTATTGATATAGTTGAGCAGGCTCCTGAAATGGTTGAGGCCACTGAAGATATGGGGCAAATGGAAACCGAAACGCCTACGGTTCAAGCAGAAGTTAAGCCTGTTGTCATTGAAAATGCACAACAACAAGCCCCTGCAGCTAACGAAGTTGATAGGGAAATTCTTATCGCCCTTAATACAATGAGTGACACCATTACGGAAATGCAAAAAACAATGAATAGCATGGACGTACGCATGAATGCTTTAGAGGCTGCCGAGCCCAGAGTTATTGAATCCTCAGCTCCAACCTCAATGCCTGCAAATGTTGTAACCAAAGATGATTTAAAATCATTAATGTCCTCCGTTGACAGGTTGGAAACAAAAATGTTGGAGTTGCAAAAGAATAAACCCGCTCCTATGGCTGCGCCCATCGTGCAACCAACTCCAGCCCCTGCACCTGTTTTAGGGACACGTACACCTCCGCAAACGCCCTCTCAGCCTGTTGTTTCTTCCGTTTCATGGAAATTACAAAGCGCTGAGCCAAATCGTGCATGGTTGGTAAGAGAAGGAAGTAGCGCTTATGTGCCTGTTGCTGTTGGAGATACAATTCCAGGCTTAGGGAAAGTTCAGTTTATAGGTCAACAAAATGGCCGTTGGGTTGTTCAGGGCACACAAGCTTCCGTTAGTGAATAACAGAATAGGCAAACCTCTTATATCTTCTTGAAATCAGTTAAATTTTTAAAAATAGATAAAATTTTACATTAATCGTTTTTTCATACTTTTGAGCCAAAATAATGAAAGATAAGGATTTTTTACGTATTGTGTGGGCAAAGTTTGCGTAGAAGTCTCAAAGTATGTTGTAATTAAGAATATTGGTAATTTAGGGGATGGCTGTGTTTAAAACACTTGAAAATTCAGGACAAAATTTGACTTTCAAAAGTCTTGCTATGAAATTGGCGGCACCGCTGCTTTTCATGTCCGTATTTCTATTTGACTCACCTGCACATGCTTTTAATTTCTGTGTAACGCTGGTCGGAACACCTATTTGTTTTGGTGTTAATCAGTGTAATAGCCCAGGTGGAATATCACAGGTTCTTGATACACTTGGCGACCGCACGATGGGTGATGTTATTTGTAACATTATCAGTGGATCATCTTTAATCCCTACGCTCTTAGCAGCGGTAAGTTACTTATTCGGAATTACGCTTGTTGTTTTTGCAATTCTTAAGACACGCGAACATGTTGAGAATCCTCAACAAGTTCAAATCTGGGAGCCTATCAAGCGTTTTGTTGCTGGTGGTGCTTTCTTGGCTTTGCCTATCGTTTTAGAGGCTGTAATGGTTTCTATTACAGGCGGTACAAACGACGGACATTTGAACAACTTTAAGGTTGCAAGCGGTTCGCCTTCTGGTGGCGGGCTTGATGCTATGTTGTTCTTCCTTATTCTTGATATATTCAAACCTATGCTCAAGCTTGTGTCTGCCTTCTCATATTTGGCGGGTATCATTCTTGTAATGATTGGAATAGGACGTCTTTTGAAGACATCCCAAGAGGGAGCAAAAGGACCTGGCGGGATTGGAACAATATTTACATTCCTTGTTGCCGGTATGTTGCTCTCTATTGATGTTGTTATGGGCGCAGCTGTTGGAACATTCTTTGGCGACAGTTTCACTGGAATGATTGGTGGAGCATTGGGTGTAAGTAACAGCTCAGAAATCGCATCATTCGGCGTGTTATCCTTGAGTACAGGATCGGCCGCAATCAACTCTCATATTGAATCGGTTATCTCGGCTGTTGTTGGCTTTATGATAATTGTTGGCGTCATAGCCTTTGTTCGTGGTATATTTATTTTGCGTGATGTCGCCGAAGGCGGTCAACAGGCATCTCTCATGGCAGCTGTAACACATATTATAGGTGGTGCATTTGCTGTGAATATAGGGGGCGTTATTAAACGCTGTCCAAAGTACCTTTGGTTTATCAGTTGTATCATTTATTTAGCTTTAGGAGGAAATCATGCTAAAAATTATCAACCGTCAAATGCTCGTTGCGAGTGCAGCTATTGTTGTTGGAATTACATCAGCAAATGAGGCACAAGCGGGCGGAAATAACTTCTCAAGTATTGCAAGAAACATTACTGAGTCTGTTTCTGACCTACCAACACTTCTTGCGGCTCTCTCATACTTGTTTGGTCTGCTACTTGGTGTTCTTGGTATCATGAAAATTAAAGACCATGTTGAGAATCCAACACAAACTCACCTGAAAGATGGAGCTATTCGTTTGGCAGCTGGTGGTGCATTGTTCGCACTTCCAATCGTTTTCGAAGCCGCTCTGAATACTATCGGAGATGGTAACACAGTTTCTCAAGCAAGCTTGAATGAACTAACATTCTAATAGGGGCTTCATGAAGCTATTACCAATAACATTAGGCATTGCCCGCAAGGGCAGTGCCTCTTTCTTTAATATGAAAACACCTGAGGCCTTAACCGACCTCAAGCAAAAGATTTTCGACCGCGATAAAAATATGTGTCAGTGCTGTGGCTTTATTTCGGGTAAATATCAGCAACTTCATATTATTGATGAAACATCCCAGCCTACGGACGATAATCTTGCAACAACCTGCATTTTTTGTCATCAGGCATTCGATTTGAATTCTGTTGCTAATATGCGCTCTGGTGTCCTTATATGGCTACCCGAGATTGAACAAGCGGCTTTACATCATATTTCACGTGCCTTGTATGTCGCACGCATTTCACAAGGTCCCATGTCCGAAACAGCGCGTAAGATTTTGGATACCCTTATGACACGCCGTGATGATGTGCGTGAGCGTCTGGGCTCTGATGATCCATATGTTCTGGCAAGTGTATTGAGCGATTATATAGGAAAGCGTCAATATGCTGATCGTCGTAAAAAGCTTGAAGGCGTAAGGTTATTTCCATTGGATAGACGTATTATCAAAGAAGAGGATTTGGAGTTCAATCAATTCCCACAAATTCTCGCCTATTGGAGATCAAAGGACGGTCCATTTGGCGGTAAAGTGCCAAATACATGGATTGATCTATATAAAGATTCCTTTAAAGAATCTGCATAACATTTATCAACACTTAAAAACTAGCTTACCCTATTCAAATATATACGTAAGTTGTATAGTCAAAGACGTATAATTATGGTGACATGAACTTATGAAATTCCTAGAAACGCTACTCAGACCGTTTCAATTTGCTGTCAAGCAGGCTGTTGAAAGCTTTATTACGATTGAAACAGCCGATGATGACAAGACACTCGCAGCCATGGATGGTTCGCTGGTCTCTTACTTGCGAATTGATGGAAGTCGCCAAATCATTGGTGAGGATGAATATAACCATATTGTTCAGGCTGCTACTCTCAAAATAGGTTCACGATTCGACAGGCAAGGCCACGCCTTGCAGGTCTATTTTGTCCGCGACCCTGCACGTGTAGGGCGAGAGCTGGAAAGACTGGTAAAGCCCTCTAAGAGAACAGCCGAGAATATTGGTCTTGAGGTTGATGATTTATTTGACGAACGCGAACGCCACCTCGAGAAATTTCTTTCTTACGAGGAGTGTTATTTTGTTTTGTGGACAAGGCCTTCTGCGCTTTCAAAGGCAGAGTTAGACCGCATTAAGAAAGAGTCCAAGAAAGGCGGAAAATGGGTAAAGGCACCAAATGCTCAAAACCCTCTCGCTGGTCTTGAGGCATTACGAACAAGGCATAAAAGTTATGTTGCTTCGGTAACAAGTGCTTTGGATGAGTTAGGCGTAAGCTCGACCACCCTAGAAGTCCACGACGCGCTGGCAGCAATCAAAAATAACCTTTATCCTGCAAAGGCTAATAATAACTGGCGCGCCTGTTTGCCGGGTGACCCTATTCCACCGCGTGCTCCGACAAGTAACAGCGACATGTCCGATATTTTATGGCCACCTCTTAGAGAGCAATTGGCCGTTGGTGATGCGCGCGTAGTTGATAACACAGTTGTTCAGATTGGTGATTTGTTATGGGCTGGAGCGGATATTGTTCTAGCACCTATGGATCCCACCCCATTCCCACAATTATTGAATCGCCTGTTTGAGGCGGGAGTGCCTTATCGTATTTCCTTTATGATTGAAGGTGGCGGTGCACAATCCATGCAATTCAGGTCTTTCTTGGCAACTATTTTTGGTGTCACGAATGCTATTAACCGTCAGATAAAATATGCCCTTGAGGGATTGCAGGCGATGTCTCGTACAGAGCCTGTTGTACGTATGCGTATTTCACTTTCAACTTGGGCAAAAAAAGGTGAGGCGCAACTACTGCGTGATCGTTTATCTACCCTTATTCAGGCTGTTGAAAGTTGGGGGTATTGTCAGGTAAGTGAAGTCACAGGTGACCCACTAGATTGTGTTATGGCGTCTGCAATGGGAATTCATTGTGCAGGAACTGCACCGTCTGCCATTGCACCTATGTATGATGTGATGAAGCTTTTACCATGGCAAAGACCTTCTAGCCCGTTTAGTGAAGGATCGATAATTTTGCGTACCCCAGATGGAAAAGTTTGGCCGTATCAAACTGGTACAAATATGACCACAACGTGGTTTGATTTGATTTTCGCTCAACCTGGAGCTGGTAAATCGGTTTTGATGAATACATTAAACCTCGGAACGGTTTTATCGCCGGGATTGGCAAAATTACCCCATGTCGCAATTATTGATATTGGGCCATCCTCATCAGGATTAATTTCGCTTATCAAGGATGCGTTGCCACCCTCGCGCGCGCATGAGGCAGAATATTATCGCCTTCAAATGAGTCAGGAATACGCCATTAATCCTTTTGATACTCAGTTGGGTTGCCGCCAACCCTTAATGGATGAACGCTCATACCTGATTGAACTTATAACATTGCTGTGTACGCCTCCTGGAAATGACAAGGCATACGATGGTATTACGCAACTTGCGGGTTTTGTTGTTGATGAGATGTATCGATGGAGAAATGATAAGGAGGCAAACGCTGAGCCACGACCTTATCTACCACGCATTGATTCCGAAGTTGATGAAGCGCTGCGTAAGCACAATATACATCTTCCAACCGACCCTTATTGGTGGGATTTGGTTGATAAGTTTTTTGATCTTGGCCTTTATCATGAGGCAAATCTCGCACAACGCCATGCTGTACCCATTTTGGGTGATGCTATTACCGCAGCACGAAGACCGCAAATCAGAACATTGATGGAGGAAACCTCTATTGGGTCAAGCTCCGAAAGTGTTATTAACGCATTCGAGCGCATGATTACGTCTTCAATTCGCGAGTATCCTATTTTGTCGTCTGTTACACGTTTTGAAATTACCGATGCGCGCGTATGTTCATTGGATTTGATGGATGTTGCACCTCAAGGTGATGATACGGCAGATAGACAAACAGCAATCATGTACATGCTTGCGCGCCACGCGCTTGTGCGTAGCTGGTGGATGGGACTTGAATCGCTCAGGCAAATTCCAGAAAAATTCAGGCAATACCACGAATTGCGCATTCAGGATTTGGCAGAAACGCCAAAACGCCTCTGTTACGATGAATTTCATAGAACCAGTTCGTCCAGTTCAGTTAGAAAGCAAATTATCCGCGACGTGCGTGAGGGCAGAAAACGCGGTGTACAAATTGTTCTGGCCTCGCAACTGCTTGATGACTTTGATGATGACATGGTTGATTTGGCAACAGGTGTTTGGGTGCTTGGTACGGCCGTATCCGAAAACGCTGTTGAGAATGTCAGGCAGCGTTTTGGATTGTCACAAACTGCACGCGACGTCGTGCGCTATCGCCTAACTGGTCCACGCTCAAGCGGTGCGCCTGCATTATTTATTCTTGGGACAGTCGAGGGTCGTTACGAACAGCATCTCATCAATACGCTTGGCCCTATCGAGCTTTGGGCGTTATCGACCTCTGCCGAGGATGTAGCCATTCGCAATCGTCTTTACAGCAAAATTGGTGCTGGGCGTGCAAGACGCGTTTTGGCAACGTACTTCCCTGGGGGCAGCGCACGTTCGGAAATTAAACGTCGTGTACTTACTAAATCGGAATCAGATCAAGGCGAAAACAGAAATGCTGCTATTTCCGCAGTTATAAAAGAGATCGTTGATGAATTAGTAACAGCAGCTTTGCGCGCACAGGAGCAACAGATTTCGAAAAAAGAAGCAGTCGCTCAACG
This sequence comes from uncultured Alphaproteobacteria bacterium, assembly GCA_963740205.1. Classification (GTDB taxonomy): domain Bacteria; phylum Pseudomonadota; class Alphaproteobacteria; order Micavibrionales; family Micavibrionaceae; genus UBA2137. The sequence continues at coordinate 171,529 of CAVUDD010000005.1, read as the reverse complement.
TGTAAAATCAGAGTCTTAAGGGGGCGTAATGGCAAAACGTGAACCCTTGAAAAGAAAAGGAATTGCAAAGACTGCTCCCAAAAAAAGATCCTATAAAAAATGGAGTTTTTTTACCGTTCTTGTAGTTGGTGGATTATTTTATTGGTGGGCGGTTCAGCCTATTATTTACAACGGAACAATATTATTCGGTATATGCCGAACCTATATAGAGCTTAATACACAATATCCCTCAAAATTGGAATTTATCGATTTGCGTGAGCGGGGACCAAAGGTCAGTGTTGAGTATGTGACCATTGATGCGTTCGGCCAACATATCGCTCATGAGGCTAATTGTAATTTTAAGCGTGGTGATAATGGTGAGCTTTTAATGGATAATTTCCGTCTAAGACGTGGTGTTGCAGCAAGAGAATACCGCTTTGCTATTGAAAATCCCGAGCGTATTCAAGCATTTAACAAAACAATTCCTACCATTATTGCAAATCCGCCCCCCCTTTACGTTTTTGGACCTGCGGAAGACATCAAAGACCTTAAACGCAAATAATAAAAAATATGTCACCAAATTTGCGCTTTCTTAACGTTTTGCCGTATAATAGGGAATAATAATTTAAGGAGAGTTTTAAGCGTGGCCAATACCGCAAAAACAACAGAAAATCCGCTGGATCCAAAGGCCATTAAACCTTTGCAAAAAATGCCGCAAGACACACCTGTTTTGCCGTCTTTGAACAAGACAATGGGGATTGAATTACTTGTGAATGATACAGGTGTTGCAACGCTTTATCATAACCAGCCTCTTCCCGAGAATTACTGGTGGGCGGAATACGACGTGGATTTGGCACAGCTTTATTTTGTAACGGTAGAGGCACGCATTCAGGCATTTGGCATAAAGATTTTTGAGCGCCAGCATGAACATTTGGTCAATTCCAAAAAAGTAATGTTGGTGTACGTTCACAAAGATGAAGAGAAAGTCGGTATGCCTTATATGATTCCTCTTGGTGGTGCGTAAACATACATTAAGTGAGGTTCCTTATGGCGGCTAAGGGAATGTTGGAAGCGATAAAAAAGGATACGCCAGAAGGCAAAAATGGTTTGATTTCCATTATTTCAATGCGCGCAGATTCTGGTAACGCAGACGCAATGGAGGCAATGGATTATATACAAGAAATCGCAACGGAAAATTGGGATGATTTACCGCAAAACTTAAGGAATACAATAGCAAAGGTTTTTGAATCTTTGAAAGAAGTAGGAAAGAGATAGGAGAATAAGATGTCAACGAACAGGTATGATACTGCACTGACTAAGGTGATGAAGTTGCATTTATGAGACATTTTGCAAACAAACTAGTTCAAGAGGCTACTTAACACGTCCTCAAGCCACAGCAATTTTAAATAATGCACGGTAAGAAGCAACCCTTAGATGCAGAGATGATTAACGTGGGGAAGTAGTGCCGCTTAACTGGAAACTTAAAACGTTTCTGGAAGCGGAATGACCGCTTGGATGAACCAAAGAGGTGCATCAGGCTTAAGAATAGCCAACTTTTCGGTGTCTGACTTTAGAGCTCATCCTGAGAGATATGCTTCACGATTAGCAGATGACAATTTTATAGACTATGTTCAGCAACGTGCTGGAGAAGTAGATAGAGCAACCGTCGCAGCGCAAGAAAGAAGAGCTCCTGCAGCGCGCACGGAAAGAGCTCCTGCAGCGCGCACGGAAAGAGCTCCTGCAGCGCGCACGGAAAGAGCTCCTGCACCAGCAGCAGCTGATAGACCAAGAGTTTTGCAACCTGGTGAAAGTGCAAGGGCAAACGCTCGCACACAAACCGAACCCGAGGAAGCTTCTGTAGCTGAGAGGCCTGCAGAGCAAGCCCCACCTCCTTCACCGCTGGCAGCAGCATTGGAAACTGCGCGTACTAATCCAGAGTTGGCAGGGCAACAATTCGTGGATGCTTTGGTAGAACAGATGGAGAGAGATGGGGTAAGTCTTAGTGATCAGCAACAAGCCATTTCAGACCTAAAAGGCAATAGTGAGGTCATGGGAAGTCTTGGCCGTTACCTGAATTCTAATAGAGACGCTTTGTCATCTATGACCGAAATTGATGCAATTGGACTGATTAAACATCATCCAACATTGAGTGTAGCCTCTGTGAATTTGTTGTCGGTAGCGCAACCTGAAATGATGATGGCTCTGTTAACCGACAGCATTACAAGCAATGAGTCTATACCTCCTGAAATCAAGTCTGCCATGACAGAAATTCTGTCTGATCCAGCAAACCAGCAGGCGATCTTGGCGAATTTACGAGACCCAGCAAAAGCAGCAAATTATGTAGAAAATCTATCAACCATGACAGGTATGACAGGCGAGAGTAGTTTGTCGGCTGAGTCAATTACAGGAATAGCTGCAAGCCTAAGACAAGACCAAGCTACTTGGATTCGTATTTTGGGTGAAGATAATTTTATCGCGATGAGTGGATATGGGAATGCTCAAAACTTGCTTGGTCCTGAACTTGCTGGGCGTATCCAGCGTGAAATGTATAGTATGGGTGGTTTACTGGGAAGTGATACAATGGCATCACTTCAGAATATTCCATTTATTGGTGATCTTCTGAGTGGCCTTGGTGATATCGATTTTGCGGGTATGGCACAACAATTCATGGGTATGGCCACAGATCTATTCGAAAGAATGCAAGGTGCTATGGGTATTACCAGTGAGGTAAACACCCTGTTAGGCAATGCTGAAGGCATGGGTTTAATGGACAGAGCTGGGCGGGTATTTGGAACCTTCCAAACAGCAATGAACTTTCCAGGAAGTCTTGATCCTCAATATGCATCTAATGTCCCTACGCGCATTAGTGCTGAAGACGGCAGTGTTGTGCCTCAAGCACCGAGAGTGGATGGGCAGGGGAATCGTCGTGTTCCGCAGCCAGGGGATGTGCAGCAAACAGACATAGCTCCTTCGGTGGTGGCTGCGGATCATCCAAATAATTTGGCAAACGCACCTAAAGACCCTGCACCTATACTAAGCGGAAGTAGCTAATCTTTCTCCCTGATTAATTCTGGGAGAAGGCCTGTCGTGCCTCCTGTCATTCCCATGGCTTGTTTCATAAAGAACTGCTTTGCCGGCGGAAATTTTGATACTGCGCGCACGCCCAGTTTTCTGAATTTTCCGAGTATCGGAACACTGTTAGAAAATAATTTATTCAGACTATCTGTTGCCGCCATCATGCCGACATTATCAACGCGACGTTTTTGCTGATAACTTTCAAGTAGAGCAGAGCTACCCAAATCTTGTTTCTTAGTTTTTGCCTCGATAAGCAAAGAAGATAAACAGGCAATGTCACGAAAACTCATATTTAAACCTTGTCCCGCAATCGGATGCATAGCATGCGCCGCCTCTGCGACCAGCACCATTCGGGGCTTTATATATTCATAGGCATGTTTTAGACCTAAGGGATAAGAGAAGCGTTTACTTGATAATTTAACCTCTCCATAAAAATCGGGAAATCTTGTGTTGAGCGCTGTATTAAAAATATCTTCTGAATAGGACAATGCGCTTTTGTCAGCCCTTCCGTGCTGTGTCCACACAACGGATGATCTGTGGTTACCATTCATATCATCTGTCATTGGTAGAACGGCAAAGGGGCCCTCAGATCTAAAATGCTCAACGGCTATATTTCCATGCGAGTTTTCGTGAGTGGCTATACAAACAACAGCATGCTGATTATACGCCCAGCCACGGACAGGAATATCCATCCACTCACGTGTAAAAGAATGACTACCGTCTGCACCGACAATTAATTGCGCCTCAAGGTTCTGGTCATTATCCAGATGAACAATCGCACTCTTTTCATTAATGCTAAAATCCTTAACCGATTCAGGTGCAAAGAATTGCGCATTTTTATTCTTGGTAATCGCTTTGTAGAGTTCTGCACGGATAAGACGATTTTCAATTATCCATCCAAAGGCACGGTCATCAACCTCGTGGCTAAAAAATTCAAGTAGTACTGGACTGTCTCCATCCAGAATCTGGATGTCTTTTATGGGACAGGCATTACCCTCTAATTTATCCCAGACATTTGCCGATTTGAGAATTTTTTGTGAAGCCCAAGACACAGCAGTTGTACGACCATCAAAATCTTCAGTAAGAGCTTTTTTAGGATCAGCTTTATCAATACATGCAACGGTAAAATTTTGTGATGCCAGTAAAGCCGTGAGAGAGAGACCAGCTAGACCGCCACCGACAACAACAATGTCGAAGGACTGAGATTTTTTGGTTGATTGACGCACTTTACTCATTTGCATAAACTCCTAACAGAGTATAAATTAGAGCTGAAAAAACAGTATAAAGGAACTTATCGCATGAAAATGGTCATGGCAATCATCAAGCCGTTTAAATTGGACGACGTACGCGATGCGTTGACCGAGGCAGGTGTTGAAGGTTTAACGGTCACAGAGGTCAAAGGTTTTGGTCGTCAAAAAGGAAAAACGGAAATGTACCGTGGTTCTGAATACAGCGTGAATTTTCTACCCAAAGTGAAAATGGAGATCGTTGTTGACGATAAGAAAGTCGATGAAGTCGTTCAAATTATCCAGAAAGTTGCAGGAACAGGTCGCATTGGAGATGGTAAAATTTTTGTTTATGCCATTGAACAGGCGATGCGTATACGCACTGGTGAAACAGGGTCAGAGGCTCTGTAAATTCAATGAATTCATCGCAAGAAGAGCTAAAAGCTTTTCTCTATTATCTGAAAGACGAGCCATTAGAATTTGAGAAGGCTCTTTTGCATTCCGTTCCGTATGAGGGCTCACTGTCGCAAGTATTTCTCTCTGAAAAAACGCATATTCTAAATTTTCATTATCAAGACAACAAAATATGGGAAAAGGCTGGTTTCCAAAATATTGAGGAAAGTCACACTAAATCCCAATATGACTTTGTTGTTCTCTTCGTTGATAAGAATAAGAAGGCTACCAAAGATAATCTTGCTAGTATTATCCCGAAAATACGCCCTTCGGGACAATTGATTGTTATTTCACACGTTAAAACAGGCGCAAAAAGCCTACCCACCGTTTTTAATAGTTTTGGTTTGAATGTTAAAAACCAGACATCAAAACATCACTGTAAGATTTATGAATTGGATTGCTCTCAAGCGGAGAGTGCTAAGCCCCTCGCACCATCTTATAATAAAAATGAACATGGTTATTATAGTCGCGCTGGTATTTATGGTTTTGATAAGATTGATATAGGTTCAAAACTCCTGAACAATTCATTACCTGAAATTCAATCTCCAGTTGCGGATTTAGGATGTGGCTACGGCTACTTATCGTCCGCAATTCTAAGAAAAAATCCCGAAGCTATGCTCTGTGCTTTTGATAATGATTTAAGGGCGGTTGAGGCATGCAGATTAAACCTTGTAGAAAAATACAAAGATAAAAACTGGAAAGTCTCTTGGTGGGATTTAAGAAATAATCCCGATTGTCAAAAGGTCAAAACAGTTGTTATGAATCCACCTTTCCACGAGGGAAAGTCAAAGGATATTACTTTGGGGCAGCAATTTATTCATACCGCTTACGAGATGTTATCTAGTGGAGGAAAATTATATATGGTTGCCAACACGCAATTACCTTATGAAAAAGTTTTGGAAAATAGATTTGGTAAATTTAGCTGTTTAACTATTAAAGATGGATTTAAAATTCTGATGGCAGAAAAAGTATGAGTAAGTATATCCGTCTAGATAAGTTACTTTCCAACCTAGGTTATGGCTCGCGTAATTACATTGGTAAGGCTATTCGTTATGGTGCCTTCGAGCTCGATGGTGAACTGGTTTCCAGTGCTTCTGCGAAAATAGAAGTGACAGATGATTTACATTCAAGAGCCACTTTTGATAAGGAGTCTCTTGATCCATTTTCGCCCATATATCTTATTCTGCACAAGCCAACGGGTTTTGTATGTGGTCACAGTGATAAAGACGGCCCGACTATTTTCAAATTTTTACCTCCTCGCTTTCGCAACAGAAATCCAAAACTATCAATTGCTGGAAGACTTGATAAAGACTCAACTGGTTTAGTATTTATGACCGATGATGGTGATTTCCTGCATAAAATTACCCATCCCAAAACACATCTTCCTAAAATATATCAGGTCGAGGTGAGGGATGCACTTTAGCGGCGAAGAAGAAAAATTATTTGCCTCGGGTGAATTCACGATTGAGGGTGAAACCAAACCTCTTAAGCCTGTTCAATTTAAAAAGAAAAGTGACAAAACTTGCGAATTGATTCTTACAGAAGGGCGATATCATCAAATTAAAAAAATGTTTGAAAAACTAGATAATGAGGTCGTAAAACTTCACCGTGTCCAAATTGGAAGCTTGAAAATAGACGATGTTGACGAAGGTCAGTGGCGGTATGTAAGTCCCGCTGAAATTAATAATTTAGGTCTTTAAAGCGCTCAATTCTTTGTCATTTAAAGCAAGGGCTTCTGGGTGGAGGCCGGTCTCTCTCGCAACTATTGTATAGACATTTTCTAGTTTCAATTCACCACCATTACCATCATGCATAACTTGCCAGGCAAGGGCTGCGTCCATTGTGATAATGGATTTATCAGGCTGGTTGCGTTTGCGGATATGTTGGTTAGTTAGCTTTACAATCACACGTAAAACCGTATCTGAGATATCGACCTTATGATGGTCGGTGTAGCGAGAGCGCAAATTCTGCAAAATCGTATAAGTTTGATCTTCATCTGGAACAGTCAATTCGACCTTTTGGAATCGCCTATCCATAGCGGGGTCAACCTCGACATATATTCTATACTCGTCCTTTGTTGTTGCACCGATGACATTTAATGCGCCCGCCGTAAGATAAGGCTTCATAACCTCGGATAGTCCACGATAGGAACTGCCTTCGCAGCTCGGCATAATCTGGTGGATTTCGTCAATAAACAGAATCGTTTTGGGTTGGGTTGTATCTCTGTATCGTTCGCCAATGCCTTTCAGAAGAGGCACAATACGTCCCTGAAATTCAGATATTGTTGATGTCCCAGCAGCCATAGAGGCCAAATCAAGTTCAAGAACGCGCGCATCTTTAAGGTATTCTGGGACATTACCAGCCACAATTTTTTGTGCCAAACCAACACATAGTGCTGTTTTACCTACACCGGCAGGCGCCTGTAACATGACGTTTTTACGACCTTTTTGTAAAAGGATAAGGATCGTCTCATCCAGTTCTCTGTCACGACCTGTTATAGGGTCGTATCTGTCTAGGCGGGCATTTTCTGTGAAATCAGTGCAATATTTTGCAATAAGTTCATTAAGTTCGCCATCGGAAAGCTTGTAGTCTTGATTAATTGTCATGTGGTTATTCTACACTAAAATCATTATCGCTAAACCCTTGTGCGTATAATGCTGCACTCAGGTCACCGTAAAGGATGTGGTTATTTGAGACTTCTCTCAGAATATCTTTAGGATAATATCCTATTCCCAACCCTGCATCGCTTATCATTACCTTGTCATTTGCGCCATCCCCAACTGCCAGAACGTCATCGGATTTAACGCTATATTTATTCATATATTCACGCATCAATTGACTTTTTGCCGAAGCATCTAAAATCGGATCCTCTACGAATCCACTAATTTTATTCTTTTTGACCTGAAGTGTGTTTCCGTGATGATGATGAAACCCACAAAGTGTTGCAACATATTGCGTGAAGTAAGTGAAGCCACCTGATATCAAAACACATTTAGCACCGTGTTTTGCCATCGTTTGTACAAGTGTTTTTGCGCCTTTATTTAATGTTGTATCGTCTCTTACAAAAGATAATACAGCAGAGTCTTTTCCCGAAAGTAATGCAACACGTTCTCGTAGAGATGTTTTGAAATCAATTTCACCGCGCATGGAACGTTCGGTGATTTCAGAAACTAGTTTTCCTATACCATAATGTTTTGCAATTTCATCAAGGGTTTCTTCTGCAACAATGGTCGAGTCCATATCGGCAATGAGAAGTTTTTTTCTTCTGCCCAAAGAAGAAGTCAAAAACATGTCTGCCTTTTCAGAATCACTTAAACGCCGAAGTTCGCTTATGCAAGAAGATGAAGGTTCACGTTTTAGATTAATATCAACGGCCTTGTCCTTTGAAAGCCAGGCCACATCATCTGCATCAATAAGAGAGTTCTCTTCCAGCAGTAAAAGAACCGCGGGAACAAAGCCCGCATTAAAAGTGTCTTTACCTGAAACGAGTGTAAGAAAAGTGCTCATGAAATTGGAAATAAAAACCTGTGAATTTGTAATTAGAGTATACACGTAAACAAGTGCCGTTCACTATAAAATACTGGACAGAAACAACTATCTTTTCTATCGCTTAATGAAGAAATTTTCACGATATGTGGTGAATAAAGGAAAACGATATGAATAAGCCATCCGAACGACCAATTAATCCTCAATTTTCATCTGGTCCAACACGCAAAAACCCGACTTGGAGCTGGGATAAATTGTCCGATGCACTAACGGGACGTTCGCACCGCTCGTCTGATGGAAAGTTACGTCTTTTTGAGGTTATTGAAAAACATCGCGAGATTCTTGAAATCCCAGCCGATTATAAGATTGCTATAGTTCCTGCATCTGATACGGGTGCGGTTGAAATGGCTATGTGGTCGATGTTGGGAGCTCGCGGAGTTGATATTTTGGAATGGGAAAACTTTTCTAAAGATTGGGCAACTGACGCCAAGGATCATATGAAGCTGGATGACTTCCGTATTTTAAATGCACCTTATGGTGAAATCCCTGACCTAAACATAGTGGATTTTACACGTGATGTGGTTTTCCCGTGGAATGGTACAACATCAGGCGCACGAATCCCTAACCATGATTGGATTCCTGATGAACGCGAGGGTTTAACAATATGTGACGCGACATCTGCGATTTTTGCCTATGAGATGGACTGGTCAAAATTGGATGTAACAACCTGGTCTTGGCAAAAAGTTCTAGGAGGTGAGGCGGCGCACGGTATGTTGGTTCTTTCACCAAGAGCAGTTGAAAGACTAGAGAATTATATACCTAATAGAGCCTTGCCCAAGATTTTTAGAATGACAAAAAGTGGTAAGCTCAATGAAGATCTATTTAAAGGTGCAACAATAAATACACCCTCAATGATTGCCGTGGAGGACTGTCTCGTAGCTTTGGAATGGGTGGAATCTATTGGTGGCGTAAACGGTATGATTGACCGTTCGAGAGCAAATTTACATGCGGTCGAGGAATGGGTTGCTGGTATTGACTGGATAGATTTTCTAACAACAGACAAGACCATTCGTTCATCTACGGCCTTGTGTTTGCGGATTATCGACCCTGAAATTTTGGCACTTCCTGAGGATACTCAAACAAAATTTGTAAAAGATATTTTAAAAACGTTAGATGAGGAAAACGCCGCTAAGGATATGAATGCCTACAAGACCGCGCCGCTTGGCTTTCGTATTTGGGGAGGTGGCACGGTCGATACGCAAGATATCAAAGATTTATTCCCATGGTTGGAATGGGCTTATGAAATGCACAGGGAAAAATTACTGCAAAAAGCAGCATAACAAGGAGGGTTAAATGCCAAAGGTTTTAATTAGTGACAAGATGGATGTTCTTGCAGAAGAGACATTTAAAAAGCGTGGTGTAGAAGTTGATTTTAAACCCGGACTTTCACCCGAAGAGCTTAAGTCTATCATAGGTGAATATGATGGATTGGCGATGCGATCATCTACCAACGTAACTCCTGAAATCCTGCAAGCTGCAAAGAATATGAAGGTCATTGGTCGCGCTGGAATTGGTGTTGATAATATCGATGTAAAGGCAGCAACGGAAAGAGGTGTTATTGTGATGAATACGCCTTTTGGGAATTCCATTACCACTGCGGAGCATGCAATTTCCCTGATGTTATCTTTGGCACGCCAAATTCCACAAGCCAACGAGTCTACCCATTCAGGAAAATGGGAAAAATCAAAATTTATGGGTACGGAGCTCTATAGCAAAACACTTGGTGTTATTGGATGTGGAAACATAGGCGCAATTGTTGCCTCGCGTGGCCTGGGCTTACAAATGAAAGTGATTGCCTTTGACCCGTTTCTAACAGAAGACCGTGCTAAGGAAATTGGCGTTGAGAAAGTCGATCTGGATACACTTCTGGCGCGCGCAGATTTTATTACTCTTCATGTGCCTAAAAATGAAAAAACATTGGGTATGCTTAATGCCGAGGCATTTTCCAAAATGAAGGACGGTGTACGGATTATTAATTGCGCACGAGGTGGTTTGATTGTTGAGGCTGATTTAAAAGCAGCGCTAGATTCAGATAAAGTTGCTGGTGCGGCGTTGGATGTTTTTGAGGTTGAGCCTGCAAAAGATAATATTTTATTTGGACATGAAAATGTTATTTGCACACCGCATTTGGGGGCATCAACTGAAGAGGCACAAGTCAATGTGGCTTTGCAAGTTGCCGAACAAATTAGTGACTATTTACTTACTGGTGCAATCACCAATGCTTTAAATACGGCCTCAATTTCTGCCGAAGAAGCGCCAAAATTGAAACCTTATATTACCCTGTGTGAAAAATTGGGTAGTTTTGCGGGTCAAATTACAGGTAGCGGTATTTCTAAGATCGAAATCGAATATCTTGGCAAGGCTGCGGAATTGAATACACGGCCATTAACGTCTTCAGTCTTGGCAAAATTACTAAGCGCCATGTCGGACAGCGTCAATATGGTCAACGCATTCGAATTTGCAAAAAGCAAAGGTATTACAATTTCAGAGACAAAAACCGAAAGTCGTGATGTTTTGCCTACAGGTGTCATCTTGACTGTTACATCTGAAAAGAGAGAGCGAAGTATTACAGGAACGCTCTATGGCAATGGACAACCAAGAATTATTGATATTGAAGGTGTGCCTGTAGAGGCGTCTCTTGAAGGCTATATGCTGTTTATCCGCAATAAAGATAAACCAGGTATGATTGGCGGAGTGGGTACGTTACTCGGTGAGGCAGGATGTAATATTTCTGATTTCCGTTTGGGTCGTACCCCTGATGGGAGTTCTGCAGTTGCAATGGTCTCTCTTGATTGCAGTCTCTCTGATGAGATATTTAAAAAAGTAGCTAATCTAGATCAGATTGACGACGTTGTGCGCCTGACTTTTTAAGATTCGTCTTTTAAAAGAACGTGCATGGTTCTTACTAGAAGGTCTTCGTCTGATACGTCTTTGAACTGAGAATTAATAGAAGACCTCTTTATTGGAATTGCAGACCAACGGCCTTTTTGTGTATCTAATATCTTCAGTCCTGCATTTGTCATGGATTCTAAAATCTCAGAACTACGTAATCGATTCGTGTAAAATCCTGAATTTGCCCAAAAATTACTTTCCCATGTTTTTTCAGAGAAGCGAAGGTTATTGAGCGATTTTGAAAGATGATCCATCAAATCTATGGAATGGGATATTCGTCCAGTGCTTCTTTTTAGAATACGCTTCAATTCCACCATAGTAGAATCAAATTCCCCTTTTCGTACATGCTCTAGGACTGAATGTGACCATATAAAGTCTGTTTCTTCGGAAGGGATATTTTTTAAATCAGTTAGGCCGTCAGTGAGATAAATAATATTATTTATCTCCAGTATCTCTTCAAAAGAAGATACCTTTGAAATGTCTATGGGATTGAGACCTTTCTCTTTTAATGATTCTGAAAGATTTTTATAAAAATCTATATTTTCGGACGCAAATCGCCCAGCATCAACTAGATATGTTTTTTTTGCACCATGCGCTTTTGCGATAATACCACCAGCAATACTATCCCCAGGTCCAAGTTCAAGCGCAATGAACTCTTTAGGTAAACCATCAGGGAAAACAAGCTCTTTATGCTTTTCGAAAATTTTTATGGGGTAGGTGGGGTTATCCATCGCCCCCCACTCAAATATTCCAAACTTTTTCCAGAAGCTGTATTTGATAGGCAGTCTCGACAAAATCATTTTAGATACAATTTTAAGAGGCCAAATTTGATGAGATAAAGTCATAGATATCTTCATAACTTATTTCCCAACATAAAAAAACCCGCCTTTAACAGCGGGTTTCTTTTTTGAACGCAGTAAAATGTTACGCAGTAAATTAAGTTATTGGCAAGCGAGGCATTCCTCGTATTGGTTTTCTTCGGCCAACGCTCCTTGCTTTGGATCTCCACCTGTCGGCTCGGCACCTTTTGTTCTCTGCCATGAGGCATGTGATTCCGCGCGCTGAATGGATTTTGAGCGACAGTAATACAATGATTTGACGCCCTTCTTCCAAGCTTGGAAGTGAATGTCATGAAGTTCTTTCTTCTCGACATTGGCAGGGAGGAAAACGTTCAACGATTGTGCCTGACAAACGAACGGCGCACGATCACCTGCATGTTCAATTAACCATCTTTGGTCAATTTCAAATGCTGTTTTGAAAACATCTTTTTCATCATCTGTAAGTTCATCCAAATGTTGAACAGAGCCTTCATTTGTAAAGATAGATGACCATGTTTCCTCATTATTGATTCCATGCTTTTCCAGGGTTTCTTCAAGGAATTTGTTACGCACAGGGAATGAGCCAGACAAGGTTTTATGTGTGTAAGCATTGGCCGCAATTGGCTCAATACCAGGGGACGAACCACCACAAATTATAGAGATAGATGCGGTTGGCGCAATCGCCATTTTGTTAGAAAAACGCTCCATGATGTTGTAATCAGCAGCGTCAGGGCAAGCTCCGCGCTCGTGTGCTAATTTTACAGAGGCATCATCAGCTTGGCGCTTAATGTGCTGGAACATACGACGATTCCAAACCTTAGCCATCACCGATTCCATTGGAATCATTTTTGATTGTAAGAATGAGTGGAAGCCCATAACGCCAAGACCAACTGAACGCTCACGCATTGCGGCATATTTGGCACGCTTCATTGAATCTGGAGCCTTGGCAATAAAGTCGGATAAGACATTATCCAGAAACCTCATTACATCTTCTATAAATGTTGGGTGATCACCCCACTCGTCAAATTTTTCAAGGTTAAGAGATGAAAGACAACACACGGCAGTTCTGTCATTTCCAAGATGGTCAACGCCTGTTGGCAATGTAATTTCTGAACATAGATTGGACATCTTCACGTTCAATCCAGCCATTTTGTGGTGATCAGGAATCTGGTCATTCACATGGTCAATGTAAACAATGTATGGTTCGCCAGTTTCAATACGTGCAGTAAGCAAGCGAATCCAAAGATCACGTGCATTGACTTTATCAATGACTGCGCCATCTTTGGGTGATTTCAATGCCCATTGCTCACCTTTTTCAACAGCAGCCATAAATGCATTTGTTACCAGGACACCGTGGTGAAGATTCAAAGCCTTACGGTTAGGGTCACCTCCAGTTGGGCGACGCAATTCAATAAATTCTTCAATTTCGGGGTGCCAGATAGGCAAGTAAATTGCAGCAGAACCGCGACGAAGAGAGCCTTGAGAGATAGCTAAAGTCAATGAATCCATCACACGGATGAAGGGAACAATCCCGCTTGTTTTTCCGTTGCGCCCTACCTTTTCACCAATAGAACGTACATTGCCCCAGTAAGAGCCAATTCCTCCACCAAGTGACGCCAACCAAACATTTTCATTCCATAGGGACATAATGTCTTCGAGTGAATCTTGTGTTTCATTCAAAAAACAGGAGATAGGGAGCCCGCGACTTGTTCCGCCATTGGACAAAACAGGAGTAGAAGGCATGAACCAAAGTTTGGACATGTAATCGTAAAGACGCTGTGAGTGTGCAGAATCGTCGCCATAATACATAGAGACGCGCGCAAATAGATCTTGAGGATGTTCTTCGGGAAGAAGGTACCTATCGTATAGTGTCGCAACACCAAATTTTGTTAGGTTTTCATCGCGGTCGCGATCAATTTTAACCCTGTTACCACGTTCTATGTGAGCGACATCATACATGAGAGTTGACTCCCCTTTTCTTGTTATAAAGCGGTTTTAAATAAAATATTCTGTTTTTTGTCGTGAGACAGATAAATGCGAAAAACACCATCTGTTGACTTAGACTTTAACCACCCTACTACATCTTGTGTGTCTCGCCAATCGGAAAATCTTCCTATCCCCAGCGATTTTACAAGGGGAGTTTTGCAAAAGAAGCCCCATCACGAAAACAAATGATTCCCGATTCTTCTCCCCGCGAACAGGAAAAAGAGTCATCTATTCACAAGAGTCGGGAATAAAGTTCTATTTAGGAAGAATATGTTGCATCAAGTGTGATTTCTGCATTTAAAAGCTTTGAAATCGGACAATTTGCTTTAGCGCCCTCGGCTGCGCTCTTCATAGCATCTTCTGAAGCACCAGAAACTTTTAGAAATAGCTCGAGATGTGATTTCGTAACCTCAAACCCTCCATCTTTTTGTACCAAGGTAACTGTGGCCTTGGTTTCTATACTGTCAGGGGTCATGTCATTGTCTCCGAGAAACTTGGATAGAGCCATAGAGAAACAGGAGGCATGCGCACCGGCAATAAGTTCTTCTGGATTGGTGCCTGGTTTTCCTTCGAATCGTGTGTTGAAACCAAAGGGGTTGGATTTCATTGCGCCACTTTCAAGTGACACAGTTCCTTTACCTTCTTTAATTGAACCTTCCCATGTTGCACTTCCTGATTTTTGAACAGCCATAATATCTCCTTAAGTTTATATGTTGGATAAACAGCTATGTAATTTTTTCGCAAAGGATATCAATGCGTATATAGAAAGACGACAATGAACGTGCTAAAACTCATTTTATGATTACACGCACACGCAATACAAAAATACTCGCAACTCTTGGACCGGCATCTTCTGATATGAAAATCATAGAGAAGCTGTTTGTTGCGGGTGTTGACCTTTTCAGAATTAATTTTAGCCACGGTACAGTGGAGGACCATAAAGCGAGAGTAGATATTGTGCGCGCCTTGGAAAAGAAATACGACCGTCCCATAGGAATAGTTGCTGATCTTCAAGGCCCAAAATTCAGAGTTGGTGAATTTGAAAATGGAAAGATTACTCTCAAGAAGGGGCAAGTCATCAGATTTGATTTGGATAAGGCTTTAGGTGACAAAACTCGGGTTCAACTGCCCCACCCAGAAGTTATTAAAACTCTTGATAAGGGACAACACATTCTTCTGGATGACGGTAAAGTCCGTATCGAGATTATCGGTAAAGGTAAGGACTGGCTTGAGGGTAAGGTAAAGGCAGGAACAAGCCTTTCAAACCGTAAGGGCTTTAATCTCCCTGGTGTTACTCTCCCTGTGCCCGCCCTGACTGCGAAAGACAAAAAAGATTTAGAAAGCGCGATTAAACTGGGCGTTGACTGGATTGCACAATCATTCGTACAAACGCCACAAGACGCGGCAGAGGCCAAAAAACTTATTGCTGGTCGTGCAGCTTTGATGGTGAAGGTTGAAAAACCGTCCGCAGTAGAATGCTTAGGTGAGCTTCTTGATATATGTGATGGCGTTATGCTGGCGCGTGGAGATCTTGGTGTGGAAATGCCCCCAGAAGATGTTCCAGGAATTCAAAAGCAAGTTGTTAAAAAAGTGCGCGCGGCTGGTAAGCCTGTAGTTGTCGCGACACAAATGCTGGAATCAATGATTACAAGCTCAACACCAACACGCGCCGAGGCGTCTGATGTTGCCAACGCGGTTTATGACGGAACAGATGCAGTTATGCTCTCTGCGGAAACGGCCGCGGGTGATTATCCAATTGAGGCGGTTAAGATCATGAACCGTATTTTGGAAAAGGTGGAACAAGATGAAACCTATAAACAAATGATGGATTCTCTTCATTTAAAAACCGATGATGACGATGCCTCTGATGCTATCACTGTCGCAGCTGAACAAGTTGCGCGCGACATACATGCGGCATGCATTGTTAATTATACAACATCAGGTTCGACAGCCTTAAGAACGGCACGCCAAAGACCAGCTATTCCCATTTTATGCCTGACCCAAAACTTGCCAGTGGCAAGACGTTTATCGGCATCATACGGTGTGCGGGGTGTTCACATTACAAATGTAAAATCATTTGCCGAGACGGTCGAGGTTGCCTGTACTCTAGCAAGGGAAAAGAAGATTGCCAAAAAGGGTCAAAGACTTGTGATTACGGCAGGTGTGCCATTCGGAACCCCGGGATCTACAAATGTGCTAAGGATCGCTTGGGTAAGGTAATATTGTAAAATTACCACACTCCTATTGCGTTGCAACATAAACCTCTATTTTCAAATACCCTCTTAAGGCGTAGTATCTAGCTACTTATTTCGTAGTTTATTCAAACACATTCACTTAGGGGAGTATTATTTCCATGAAAAAGTTTCTTCTTTCAACAGCGCTTTGCACAGTCATTTCAGGTGCAGCTTTCACAGCTTCAACCACAGATGCAAAGGCGGCAGGCTTTTACATACAGGAGCAATCAGTATCAGGTCTTGGTGCAGCTTTCTCAGGTTCAACAACAAGTATTCGTGATGCCTCAACAGTTTACTTTAACCCAGCAGGTATGACTCGCCTCGATGGTGCACAAGCTAACCTTGGTGTTCACCTTCTTATTCCAGATGGAGAACTATCAGATACAGGTTCTACTAATGACACTGTTGCTCCTAGTTTTGGTACTGTTGCAACAACGTGGCGGTAATGGCGGAAACCCATATGACCCCACGCCAGTTCCAAATGCCTACATTGCTTATCCTTGGATGAATGGACAATTATGGACAGGTTTAGGCGTTTCAGCGCCATTTGGCTTGGCTAATGAATATGATGAAGATTATTTTGCTCGTTTTGATTCAACTGAAACCGAACTTTTGACAATTAATGTTTCTCCTGTTGTAGCCTTTCAGGCAGCTCCTTGGTTATCGCTTGGCGGTGGTGTAGATATACAGTACGCGGATGCTGAGCTTAAAAATACAGTTGGTGGCTTTTCTGCATTAACTGCACCAGAGGGTGAAGCAACTTTAAAAGGTGATGATATATCTGTAGGATATAATTTGGGGTTCTTGGTAACTCCAATGGAAGGCACTGATATTGGGTTTTCATACCGTTCAGCTATTAGTCATGAGTTAGATGGTGATATCTCCCTAGTAGGAGCCGGACCATTAGATTTTGCAAGCTCTGGCTCTGCTGATCTTGATTTACCAGATATATGGACTTTGGGTGTAGCTCAAGATTTAAACGATCAGTGGCGTTTGATGGGTCAAGTAACACGTTTCGGATGGTCTAATTTCCAAGAAATTGCAGCTGTTCGTGATGATGCGGTTGCTGTTGATCCAGTTGTTCAAAATTACCAAAATACTTGGGCTTTCGCGATTGGAGCTGAGTATGCTTGGACTCCTGAATGGACTTTCCGCGCCGGTTACCAGTTTGATGAAACACCAACAACAGATGAGTTTCGCACAACAAGAACGCCAGACGGTGATCGTAACTGGTTCACGTTAGGCGCAACATACGATATCAACGAGAAGTTTTCTCTTGATATGGCAGGTGCCTATATCGATGTTGGTAGCGAAGAAATTAGCGTCACACGTAATGGTACTGGTGCTCAAGTTAATGCTGACACAGACGGTTCTGTAGGAATTCTATCTCTTGGTTTGAACTACAAATTCTAAGAGAAGTTTATGGAATTAAGGAAAAGCCGCTTTTAAGCGGCTTTTTTGTTGGCGGTTACATCGCGCAATTTATCTTCGGCCTCTGACCAACTTTTAATATGGGGTGGAAAAGCGGGAAAGTCTTTTTCAAAAGTAAGCTCATCAAGAATTTCAGATGTTGGAACCATCTCTTTTTTCTTCTTATTAAGAAAACCGCCCTTAACCAAACCGATGGCGGCGACCACGCCATCTTTGCTTCCGCCTTTAATAATAAAACGTTGCTCCATATAAACCCACTTCTTGTCCCAGCAGATTACAGAGCTTTCAAGTCTGTATTTTTGAAAGGGTTCAAGAGAGAGGCGGTAACGAATGGTCGCCGCCGCTAGAACAGGAACGGATTTATGCCGCAACATAAATTTCATCAATCCATTGCGAAGTACAAGATCAAAGCGTCCCAAATCCATAATGGTCAAATAGCGACCATTATTCATGTGTAAATTTGTATCCAGATCGTTTGGCCAGACAAGAAAATGAAGTTTAGAGACTGAAAAAATAGTGGGAAGTTTGGCTCTAAAGAAAGAGGCGATAAACACCTTTATCATTCTAAAGAGTAAATTCATGCATTAAGCCTAGTCTTCAAGAACCGAGTTGAGTTTTAACGCCAAGGACATAGAGCCTTTGACTTTAAGGTTACCCATCATAAAGGCAATATTGGGATCTTTTGTACCGTTCAAAAATCCTTCGAATGTATCAAGACTACATATCAGCGTTACATCTGATTCCTGATCTTCGTGGCTTACTTCTACAGGTGTTTGTGTCGAATCGATGAATATTAATCCGTCATCTTTGAAATCGAATTTGACGCGGGCACTTATGTGAGGTGCAAACTGCATCTTTTCTTTGATTTTCGCTGTGGCTGTATCTAAGTCCATATCCTTAAAGAATCCTTATATTAGAATATTATTGAATAAATAATATAGATGATTCGTGAGAAAAATCACCCCCGAACACCAAATCTATTTCCTGACTCATAACGTTTAAGTCCAGCGGAGAAAATAGCATACGCACTTGCTGCACAGAAAAATGTTCCTGCAATTGCAAAAACAAGAGCAGGAAGGCTGTCGTCAAGCAATGCATGGAGCGGGATATGGGTCATAAATGATATAGGCATAACGGTCAAAACAATTACCAACATCCAACCACTAAAGACTGCCTCGGGGCGCGTAGCCATGATAAAGAAATTAAAATAAATTTCCTCTGCGCTTCCGTGAAAATCCTTAAGCCAAAACCCGAGCGAACCATAGGCAAGAACGAGCGAAGCAAACACAATCGAACAGCATATAGCTAGAAATGCCAGCATGATCAGCGATACGCCTGCCATATAACCTGCAATGGCCAGTACAATTGTTCCAAAGACCATCTCTGGCGGACCAGCAGCTTGTGTAGTGCCAAGGGCAATATTGAGCAAGACTGGCTTTGGCTGCGTAAGATATGTATCTAACTCACCTTGGTCAATTTGTCTGGGAAGTGTTCGGATACCAAATGCCAAAAAAGAAATAAGACCCCAAGAAAAAATTCCAACTCCATAAGCAAGCATAATATGCTGTACCTGCCATCCACCTATTGATGGAATGCGGTCAAAAATGACTACCCACATGCATAAATAAATTGTGTGATTTGTAATGTTGAATATCGAGCGGATGAGATAAGTCGTCTTCATCGTTGCCGCGGCTTTCATATTGGTCTTGAGCATATCAAGAGCGTAGCGGATATTATCCCCCATTGATTTCTAACCTCGCGACACAAGAACGATAAATTATGTTCATTAAAAGAATTGAAAAACCAAACCATGCCATCATCATTAGGCTTAAGGTTTGAATATTAAGGGGGGAGTTTTCGCCAAGAACAAATTGTACAGGGCCATACATCATGGCAACAACAGGTGTCAGAAATGCCCATGTTTGCAACCAGTCAGGATAGAGTGTAAGGGGCATATAAAGCCCACCAAGTACAATAAGAACCTTTTGGTAAATACGGTAAATTGCTTCAGCATCTTGCAACCATAACGCTGTTATTCCAGCCATGGCCTGATAAAGAATATGAAGGATGGATCCAAAATATAAGAAGAAGAGGGCGGTTACCAAGGCGGCTAGTCCACCTGACGGAAGTTCGCCAATATAGAAATAAACAAAAGTGATTCCTAAGGTGTAATAAATAAGTGTGTTTGCGGTCATCGCCCCAATGCCCTCGCTTATGCGCATCCATAAATAGGGCATAGGGCGAATAAGCGAGTAAGCAATGTCACCACTGCGAACATCCTCTTCAATGGTCATGAACAAGCGAGGTGACATGAATAACATCATTTGTGTAAGTGATGTATACCAACAGATATCCGCAACAGGAAAAGGAATATCAATCAAACCTTCGCGGGCAATCAACTCCCAGAACTCAATAAAGACAAACATAAAAAACACGCACATGAAAAACCGTACGGTTAGTTTGAGACGGTGTGACGTATGATCTCGAAATGAAGTTGAGGCAAAAACATAAATTTTACGTACCGAGATCATCAGGCTGTCTTTTTCTTTGTTTTGGCATAAATTGCCTTGATAACATCTTCCATAGGGGGGTCTTCAACGCTGATGTCTCTTAATGTTGATTGGGTCATCGCCCTTTGGATGACGGCCTCTACTGATTGTTTTTGTGTGTCAACCTCAACTGTTAATGAGTGCGCTGAATGCTCAATATTTTTAACCCCCGTCATTTTCAAAGTGATATTTTCTTCTTTGGTATTAAGGGTCACAACTTTTTTACGGATATAATTCGAACGTAACTTTGAGACCTTATCATCAATGATAATTTGTCCCTCATCAATAAGAATAACGCGGTCACAAACCCGCTCCATATCGCCTGTATCATGTGACGTTAGAAGAACCGTTGTGCCGTCCTCGCGTGATGATTCATAAACAAGATCACGGATGACCGCCTTGGCGGAAACATCCAAACCAACTGTTGGCTCATCAAGAAAAAGAATTGAAGGTTTATGAATGAAACTTGCAACAATCTCACAACGCATACGCTGTCCAAGGGACATTTGCCTTACGGGTTTATCAAGAAGATCGCCTATTTCAAAAGAATCCGTCAGGATTTGAATGCGCCTTTTGTATGTCTCCTCATCAATATCATATGCACTTGCAAGAAGACGAAAGCTGTCTTGAGCTGGTAGGTGATACCAAAGCTGGGATCGTTGTCCAAAAACTGTACCAATTTTATAGGCTAGCTTTTCACGCTCTGCCCAAGGTTTAAAACCTCCAACTAAAACGTCACCCGAACTAGGCTGTAAAATTCCAGATAGAATTTTGATGGTGGTTGATTTTCCTGCTCCATTGGGACCGATAAAGGCCACGCGTTGACCTTGCTCAATATCAAAGCTTATACCGCGAAGAGCCTCTACCATTTGCCAATCGGGCTTAAAAAATGTTGAGACAACACCTTTAAAACCATTTTTTGATTTTTTTGTTTGAAAAGATTTTTTGAGATTATCAACGGCTAACGCATGCATAAAACGCAGTTTGTCGTTAGAGGGGCATATTGTCAATCAGACGTGTTTTATTGAGGAAGGCTGCTGCAAGTATACGCGCATTTTCTGTACTTAAATTCTGAATGGGCTGTAAATTTTCTGCATTACGGATGGCGATATAATCGATTTTATTAAATCCTATTTTGAGCATTTCCTCCGCAATAGAATTCTCTACATCTTCGACATTTGAATTTTCTAAACGCGTTTTGGCAGAATTAATCAAAACATTTAATTGGCGCGCTATATTTAATTCTTCCTCACTTAAATAGGCGTTGCGAGATGAGAGTGCCAAGCCTTTTTCATCACGCACTATAGGGCAACCAACAATCTCTGTTGCGATGTTCAAATCAGTCACCATGCGCTTGATGATTTGTAGTTGCTGATAATCCTTCTCGCCAAAATAAGCGCGCGTTGGCTGAATTTGCCCGAATAATTTGGCAACGACGGTTGTGACACCATCAAAATGTGTTGGACGAAATTCACCCTCAAGGACTTGTGTAATTCCGTCTAAGTGGATGGTTGTTACATAACCCTGCGGGTACATAATATCCGATGTAGGTGCCCAAATTGCTTCAACGCCCTCGCTTTTCAAAAGTGCAGAGTCTTTCTCAAGGGTGCGAGGGTAGGCATCAAAATCTTCATGTGGTGCAAATTGTGTTGGATTGACAAAGACAGAGGCAATAACAATGTCATTATCCTCTCTGGCTTTTCTGCATAAAGATAAGTGGCCTTCATGGAGGGCGCCCATGGTCGGCACAAAACCAATGGATTCATTAATACCGTCTCGCCAGTTCTTTAAATCATCTAATGTTCGAAGAATTTTCATGTATTCGTTTTAAAAAACTTGAACATAAAAAGCGAGCAATAAAAAAACGACCTAAAGAAGGTCGTTTGTAAGAATTATTAGCTAGGCAGGTTCGGCAGGGGCTAATCCCAAAATTTCATCTGCTTTATCATTTAAAAAAGCAGCATTTACATCGTTCAGAGGTCTCTCATCAGGAATACCACATCCAGCTTTGCTATATTTAAAATAGTGAGAGGCACCTTGTACATCATCAGGGCTGTTCGTATGACCATGGTAGATACAATATACCTCAAAAACAGAACCTAAATTTGTAGGAATTCCTTTTCCCGTTTCTCTTACTACTGCCTGTACTTTTTCTGCTAATGACATTTCCATGGGTATTCTCCTTATTTTGTGGAAGAAAATAAAGGAAATATATTGTTATGTCAACTTATTAAAATCCGTCAGCGGGCATAGCCATCAAAGGTTCTGCGCCAGCCATAACCATTTTGAAACGCGCGTCACCTTCTGGCAACATACGTGTCATAAAGAAACGTGCTGTGTGCAATTTGCTCTCGTAAAAAGCCTTGTCGCCTTCACCACTTTCCAGTTTTTCCATCGCCTTTTCTGCCATTAATGCCCAGACATATGCCATGGCAACAAGTGCAAATTGGCGAAGATAATCGCTGGAGGCTGCGCCAGCCTCAACGGGGTCTTTGAGCCCGCGTTGTGCAACCATTGCTGTTGATTGCTGTAATTTTGCAAAGGCCTTTGCAAGCGGGAAGATGAACTCCCCCATTTTTTCGTTGGCTTGGTTTTTCTCAATATAATCAGAAACCGGGTGGAAGAAGCGACGTAAGTTACGTCCAAAATTTTGACCCATTTTACGTCCGACCAAATCGAGCGCCTGAATACCGTTCGTGCCTTCGTAAATCATGGCAATACGTGCATCGCGCGCATATTGTTCGACGCCATATTCCCAAATATAACCAGCACCACCATGAACCTGCATGGCCATGGAGGCAACGTCAAAGCCCATGTCGGTGAAGTAAGCCTTAAGGATCGGCGTGAGCAAAGCCACAAAATCCTCGGACGCCTCTTTTTCATGCTCGTCTTCTGATTTTTCAGCCTTG
Organism: uncultured Alphaproteobacteria bacterium; assembly: GCA_963740205.1. Lineage (GTDB taxonomy): Bacteria > Pseudomonadota > Alphaproteobacteria > Micavibrionales > Micavibrionaceae > UBA2137. The sequence continues at coordinate 148,431 of CAVUDD010000005.1, read as the reverse complement.
TCCAACTGCATGCCTGTCATCAAAACAAGAGCGCGCGCACCTTCGGTAAACGCTTTGCCTGTTAGCAACATTCTACGCACATCTGGGTGAACTATAATCGGATCCGCTGGTTTATCTGGATATTTTGCACCGTCAAGCGCGCGCATTTGAAGTCTATCCTTTGCGTATGCTAAACCATTTTGATAAGCAACTTCGGCAATACCTAGGCCTTGCATGGCAACCCCGAGACGTGCTGCATTCATCATGGTAAACATTGCCTTCAAACCTTTATGTGGTTCACCAACAAGCCATCCCTTAGCTTTTTCAAAAACCATTACGCATGTGGCAGAGGCCTTAATTCCCATCTTGTGTTCAATTGAGGCACAAGTAACGGAATTGCGCGCACCGGGAACCCAGTCGCCATTTTCTTCTTTTGGTAAGAATTTAGGAACTACAAATAGTGAAATTCCCTTCACACCTTCTGGCGCATCAGGAAGGCGGGCGAGAACCAGATGGACAATATTTTCTGTTAGATCATGCTCACCCGCTGAAATGTAAATTTTCTGACCTGTAATCTCAAAGGCATCTTTTTCGCCCTCCATGTGCTCAGCTTTAGTTCTAATAAGACCTAAATCAGTTCCACAATGTGGCTCGGTCAGGTTCATTGTTCCTGACCATTTTCCCTCAACAATTTTGGGAAGATATAAATCTTTTTGTTCCTGTGTGCCGTGCAAGTAAATTGCATCATAAGCACCAGCAGATAATCCTGGGTACATGCCGAATGACATATTTGCGGAGCAAATAAGTTCCTGCATAACAAAGTTTACAGTTTGCGGAAGTCCCATCCCGCCATATTGAGGGTCACAGGCAACACCACACCAACCACTTTCTGAAAACAAATCATAGGCTTCTTTAAATCCTTTAGGCGTTGTCACTACCCCGTTTTCAATTTTACACCCTTCTTCGTCACCGCTCATGTTGAGGGGAAAAGAACATCCTGACAAACTTTGGCGCCTTCTTCTAAAATTTGATCAACGAGTTCAGGAGACGCTGTTTCTTCGTAACCAGGAAGATTTGCAAGTTCCTCGGCTTGTATTAATTCGTTTAGAACAAAGCGGATATCATCAAGGGGGGCTTGGTAGACAGGCATGTGGTGAGGCTCCTAAAATAGGGATGTATTTCAAGTTAATAAATATAGCGCAATTGTTGAGTTTTAAAAGACTTAAGAGGATTTTTCACGGATAAGGGCAAGTAAATGATCACCGACTTTTTCCTTATTCATATGAATGAGTATCTTTTCCGCTTCTTCCATAGGTGAAATAGGTGTTTCGGCCTTGTTCCCTGCAATAGCTTCGGCAAGCTGGGACAACCTTTCTTCACCTATTGCTTCACGCGCAGAGCGCGCATTCTTCCTAGCTTCTTCAAGCAAGGCTTCACGTTCCGTCAATTTAGGTTTTTTCTTTTTCCAAAACATTATCCATTATCGCATAAAACCTCTTAAAAAGGTATGAACATGCTATTTAGCTCTTTATAGAATAACTCATAGCGCTTACACTCGCTCGTTATGATAATTGCACTTTCTATAATTGGTGGTCTTGTTCTTCTCTTTTTCGGGGGGGAATCTCTGGTTAATGGCGCAGTAAATATTGCGCGTAAGCTTAATATTTCACCTCTTCTTATTGGACTTATTCTTGTTGGCTTCGGGACATCTACCCCCGAGTTGATTACAAGTGTATTAGCCGCATTAGAAGGAAAACCTGGGATTGCGATTGGTAACGTTATTGGATCAAACATTGCCAATATTCTTCTTATTCTTGGCGCTACCGCGGTAATAATACCACTTGTTTGTGATAAGAGCGCCTTTAAAAAAGACGGTGTCTTTATGGTCTTGGCGACCTTGGTTATGGTTATAATTGTTTTGACAGGTCATTTTACACGGGCGTCAGGGATAGTTTTCTTGCTTGTGCTCGCCTTCTATATAGGATTTTCCATCTGGCTTGAAAAACGAGGGAAAACGCAATCAAGCCAAGTTGGCAAAACTGAGCTTGATGCTGATGAAGAGGGAGTGTCGACCGTTACTATTCCTGGTTTTAAGGAAACTTTTCCATACGCTATTATTCAATTTATTTTTGGGCTGTTTTTAACGTTTTTGGGAGCTAAATACTTGGTTTCTGGAAGTGTTGAACTGGCAACAAATTTTGGAATTTCTGATACAATTATTGGATTGACCATTGTGGCAATCGGAACATCGCTCCCAGAGCTTGTAGCCTCTTTAATGGCTGCCCTTAAAAAGCAGGGTGATATGGCATATGGTAATATTATTGGCTCGAATATCTATAATATACTTGGGATATTAGGAGTGACAGCGATAATTAAGCCATTTGATGTTCCGCCAGAAGTCATACATCTGGATATTTGGGTGATGCTGGCAGCCGTCATAGCAGTAATGTTCGTAAGTGCGACAAACTGGAAAATTGTGCGGTGGGAAGGTGTTATGTTTCTGGCCGCCTATGCAGCCTATATGGGCTATCTTGGTTTTCAGGCGATGGGATAAAAATGTCAGAAATTAAAGTTATCAGTGCTGAGGATTTCACTCAAAAACTTAAGGATAATTCTTTGGGTGATGCCCTTATTCTTGATGTCCGTTCACAAGCGGAAATGGACGCGTATTGCCTCTCTGCCGAACACACTCAGATGCCTTTGCACAAATTAGACGTGACATCACTTCAGAATAAGCCAGAGAGTGAAATTTATGTTCTTTGCAAAATGGGTGGGCGCGCGATGAAGGCGGCCGAGTATCTCTCACAAGCTGGAATTAAAAATCTTACAGTTATCGATGGTGGGATGCAGGGCTGTAAATCTTGCGGAGCGGATGTTGAAGGTAACAATACAGATCCTTCAGACAACGATATGGCAGTTCTTATGTCGGAAGCTCAAAAATCAGTACAGAAATTCATGGGCCAATAGGTCCGTTTTGCAAGTGAGAGCGAATATGGTCAGAGGCACTGTTTGAAGCTTCTCTCATTTCCAATTTAGGATGAAATTGAGCCATTCTCGCAATTAAAATTCTCATTTTCGGTATAATCTCGCTGTTTTCTACACCATCAAACACCAGCTTATGTGCCTTAAAGACGTCAATAATTTTCTCGGCCAACCTTATATGTGTCTCACGCCTTCTTTGATCTTCTAATCTTCTTTGCCCACTACTTGGATAACCAACCCGGTCTCTTTGGTAACAAGCGTTAATGTATGTTTCCATGTCTTTCCCTAGTAATGCTTCAGATCGAAAACGTAGAAACACAAAAGGGTCTGAAACCTCTCCCTCTTGCGATATTCTTAAAGTAAAGCTGTAAGGTTCATAAGCTTTGAACTTAAAATAAAGAGGAACTTCTGCGGCTTCTTCATTGTGCTGCTGAAATCGTAAAAAGGTTTCTAGAAATTGACGCAATTCAATATCATGTTCTTGGTCAATTTTGTTTAAATCGACCCCATGATGGATTGTTGCTAAGGCGAATTTCTGTAAGAACATATATTAGCCCTAGCATGAATCATTATTATCCCAAATAATTTTCATTATTATTTTTAAAAAGTTGAAATTTTGTTAGTGTTTTTATTCACTTAGCTATATAAGTGGAAAAATTAAGAAAACCTACTAAGGAGTGAGACTAATGAGAGTACTTAGCGTTTTAGCTTGTATCGCTGTTTTGACTGCTGTTTCTGCTTGTGAAGCACAGCCAAGGTACAACAACTTCACAACAAGGTGATGTTGTATTTTCAGATGCATCAAAATAAATAATCTTATTTTTTAAATTCAAAAAAAGCCGTCTGTTTTGCAGGCGGCTTTTTTATTATTTAATTTTTGGTGGCTCTACGTAAAGACTCTCGCCCGTGTAAAATTCTACACGGCAGTCTTCAAACAAGCGTTTATCTTCTTTGAGTGCTTCAACAATTTTCTGGTTTGATCTCCAACGAATGCTTTCTGCGTGATGTTCATCATGTGAAAATGAGCCATCAGGATTTTCAAAACGTACATCCGCAAAAGGTGGAATAGAGTTACTCGACAACCAATTACCTGGAATAATGAATATGCGGATTTGCTGTGTACGAGATAATTTCTCGTTGACCATAATCAGAAAAACATTCTGACCGATAAATTTTTCTCGTGGAGCGCGGCTACGCACTTCGATATGTGAGGTATTTAGTAATTCACCAAAATAATTTTTCCATCGACGCGATATTCTTTCGCGTGTTGTTTGCATCCCCTTTTTTGTAAATGCCTTACTCGCATAGAGTTTTTGAAAAACAACAATGTCCTCACCCTCGCATTTCTGTGCTGCTTTTCTTAAATACCCCATGACTTGTTCACGCATAGAGGGGTGAAAAATTAGACCAATATCTATGGCGTGATTTACTGTTCTGATTTTCTGGTCAAAAAATTCACCACCTGTTGCAGGGTTAATCTCACCAGTTGGTTGGTAAAGTGTTTCACTCAGCGTAGCTTGAGTACCAGGAAAGATGTTTTTGGATAGAGCCTGACGTATCAAAAAACGTGAGCGCAAGAACCCGAAAAGGGTAACAATAAAAAGAAGGCCTAATGGCGTATTAATAAGATTGAAAAACGCAATCAGCTTTTCAATATAAGGCGAGAAATCAACCGAATTGAATACCACTTTTTTATTATCCCTATATGCGTTGGTTATTCTACAAACCAGCTTATAACCAATTCGTAACAAAAACATAGTAGGAAATTTAAGTTGCAAACCACCTTAAAATTTGTAATTACATAATTATAAAAAAATAAAAATTATGTGTAAGAGAGTTTTATATGCCTGATGTTCAAGACAAATATAAAGAATTAACCGAGTGGCATAAATCTGCAGACCGCCTTGATAAAGCCATAGAAATTTTAATGGTTGATGGTCAAATGACTATGCAATCAGGAAGTGAAGCAGACAGAGCGGCAATGGTTGAAACTATTGCAAAACAGCGCGCTACAATAATTACCGATCCTAAAATTCCTGATTTACTTCAAGCTGTAGAAGAAGACATTCAAAATTTATCTGATATTCAGCAAACAGATGTTCGTTTAATGAGACGTTTCTGGGTTCATGAGGCATGCTTGCCAATAGAACTTGCCGGTGAATATCAAAAGACAGTTGCTGAAGGTGAGGCCGCTCACAGCAAAAACCACAAAACAGGTGATTGGGATATTATGTATCCGCATTATCAAAAAGCTTTTGATATGGCTGCAAGAGTTGGTGAATACAAAGCCGAGGCACTTGGCATTGATAATCCATACAACGCTTTAATTGATTTTTATTCTCCAGGGTTGTCTTGCGAAATTATAGATCCATTTTTTGGCAAACTAAATGAAGGTTTAAAAGAACTGCTTCCCCTTGCTTATGATAGACAAAAGGAAATCATAGACATTGATGGAACATTTCCCTTTGATGAGCAGAAAAAATTAAGCTCAACTCTTATTAATGGTCTTGGTTTAGACATGGACAGAGCGGTTGTTTATTTCACAAAAGATGCTCACCCTTTCATGGCGGGGCCAAGTGATGATGTAAGGCTGGTAACAAGACTCGATGACGAAGACTTTCTGCCAGCTGTATTTGCTTCTCTTCATGAGGCTGGGCATGCTCTTTACCAACAGAATCTTTTACCTAGTTGGGGCTATCATGCGGTAGGTAACCATATGGGAATGGCTATCCACGAAAGCCAATCCATGATTATTGAGTATCAGGCGTCTATGTCTGAACCTTATGTGCGTTTTTTAGCTAGAACCGCGCGTAAAGAATTTGGTCGCTCATCTGACCCTGCTTTCTCGGAAGAAAATATTCTGGCTCATATGCGTAAAGTTGAGCCTTCCTATATAAGAGTGGACGCAGATGAAATGACTTATCCATTTCATATTATGACGCGCTATGAGTTAGAGAGACAAATATTTGCGGGCAAACTTGAGGTAAAAGATTTACCTGAGGCATTTAATAATCTAATCGAAGAAAAAATGGGAATTCGTCCCTCTAATAATGCGCAAGGGTGTATGCAAGATGTGCACTGGCCTGGTGCGGCTCAGGGATATTTCCCCGCATATACATTTGGTGCAGCTATTGCTGCTCAGCTCTTCTCAGCGGCCACAAAGAATAATCCTGAAATTCTCGAGGAATTAGGTGAAGGTCGTTTTGATAGTTTGCGAGAATGGCTTCGTGAAAATATTCACAGCAAAGGGTCTACTCTTGGATTTGAAGAGCTCATCAAGAATGCTACTGGTACGGAATTAGGGCCAGATGCTTATATCAATCATCTAGGGAAAAGATATTGCGGACTTACTGCTGGCTAGATTTCTCTAATTTCTAAGCGGTTTACCTTTGGCAAGCATGTGTTCAACACGTTCTTGCGTTCCTTGATTTTTTACCAGTTTCATAAACTGCTCAGCCTCAAGTTTCAGGATATCCTTTTCCGTAACAGGTTGCGTCCAGTCGGCTTTGTCACCTCCAGAAAGAACAACGGCCAAATAATCCGAGACAACTTCATCATAAGGTGTTGCCTTGCCCGAACGTCTTAAATCGCCAACCGCCATATCAAGTGCAGTTTTACCCGTTGGTCCAGGCAAGCGGATTTCACCAGGCTCTTGTGGAGCTTGGTAATCCTTTGCGAGCTCAAGAGCTTTTTGCTTGGCATCAAATAGCAAGCGGTCACGGTTCATAGTGATTGCATCGCTATCTTTGAGGTATCCGATTTCTTTTGCCTCATGTGCTGATTTCGCAACTGTTGCGACACCAATAGTTTCGAAAGCTTTACGTGTTGCACCCATCGGCGTTTCCTTTGGTGAGAACCATAAACGATTTCCACCTGTCTGCTTGTCGTAAGCCTGTTTTTCACGTTCCTTGAAGCGCAGGAGCATTTCTTTGCACCCGCCCCATCCGGGTATAAGACCAACACCAACTTCAACAAGTCCTGTGTATGTCTCGGCATGTGCTTGTACGTGATCGGAATGAAGTAGGATTTCACATCCACCCCCAAGTGCCATTCCCGATGGTGCGGAAACAACTGGGAATGGTGCATATTTTAACGCCATGTAGGCCTTTTGTCCGCCCGTTACCAGAGATTCTATTTGCGGCCAAAGCGCGATATTCATGGCAAAAATCGCCAGACCCAAATTAGCCCCTGCGGAGAAGTGCGATCCTTCATTATAGATGACCATGGCTTTGTAATCGCCAGACCCATCACCAATCATTCCTATTGCCTTGTGATAGGCCTCGAAAACTTGCTCATCAAGTGCGTTCATTTTGCCTGTAAATTCTACACAGAGGACACCATCACCGATGTCCCAGACAGAGGCGCTTCCAGTCTTAATTACAGGTTTGGATGAAAGTTTGATATCACTCAGGAGTAAAACACCTTCTGCGCGAGCGACCTCGTGATATTTACCGTCTGTGCCAAAGTAGTGAAGTTTTCCATTATCAACCTTATAGAAAGTACCCTCGCCGACCTTTTCAAGAAGATCGGGCACGCTTAGACCCTCAGCACGAAGTTTATCTGCAAACCACTTGGCGCCAAGCTCGTCAATCATTTCAAACGGGCCTTTTTTCCAGTTTGTACCCAAACGCATGGCTTCATCAACGTCGGCAATATTATCGGCAATCTGCGGAACAAGAGAGGCAGCATAAGAAAGAAGCTGGCTTAAAACTTTCCATGCATAACGACCGCCTTCGTCTTCTGTTTCTACGACAGCTCTAAGACCTTTTTTCCCAGCATCAACAGATGCTAGTTTTGGTTTGGTCGCTGGCTGATATTGTTCTTCGTTAAATGAATCAGCTTTTAATTGTAATGCCTGTTTTTCCTTTGACCCCTTAGGTGCATCAGGATTTAAGCGATAAAATCCACCCTTGCCCTTACGTCCATTATAGCCTGCCTCAATCATTTGTTTAACGAAAGGATAGTCCTTGTAAATATCACGGTAAGCATCATCTTTGGGTAAAGTTTGCAAAAGAGATGTCGACAGATACGGCATTAAATCAACACCTACCAAATCAATTAATCCAAAGACCGCTGTTTTGGGAATACCAATAGGTTTACCCATAACGGCATCCGCAACCTCAATGGAGACATTATCCTCAATCGCCACATTCACGGCTGTTTGCATCCAGAACACGAGTAAGCGGTTTACAATAAACCCAGCAGTATCTTTGGTGACAACAACACCCTTACCAAGTTGAACATCACAAAAATCGCGAACCTCAGCTACAGCCTTTTTGTCTGTTTTTTCATTTGTGACAATTTCAAGAAGACGCATGTAACGTACAGGGTTAAAGAAATGCGTAATCATAAATTTTGATTTAAACTCGTCATCGAAAGGTTCGCTCAAAAGGCGAAGGGGTATCGTAGATGTGTTTGAACTAACGATGGCGTCCTTTTTCTTGTGCTTGATAATCTTTTCATATGTTTGATGTTTGATTTTTAGATCTTCAAGAACAACCTCAATAATCAAATCACAATCACCCAAAAGCCCAAGGTCATCATCCATGTTACCGGTGGTAATAAGTTTGACGGCTTTTTTCGTCATAAGCGGGGCTGGATCAGCCTTAAGCATTTTTTGAATTGCGCCCTCGGCAAATGCATTACGGTTACCACCAAAGTCATCCAGTTTAGGTGGAACAATATCCAGCAAGACAACTGGAATTCCTGCATTTGCAACTTGCGCAGCAATTCCGCTTCCCATTAATCCCGCACCAATTACACCAACTTTTTTAATTGTCATTTTTTCAATGTCCTTAAATGTTTTGGGATTAAATACTCTCCAGAATAATCGCTGTACCCTGACCGCCACCAATACACATTGTGGCAAGGCCGTATTTTTTCTTCTCACGTTGCATCAACGAGGCAAGTTTTCCTGTAATACGTGCTCCTGATGTTCCTAATGGGTGACCAAGTGCAATCGCACCGCCGTCAACGTTAACAATTGATGGGTCAATGCCCAAAGATTTGATAACAGAGAGTGATTGTGCGGCAAATGCCTCGTTCAATTCAACAAGCCCGATATCTTCCATTTTTAAACCTGCGCGCTCTAATGCTTTCTTGGTTGCCGGAACAGGACCAATTCCCATCACATGTGCATCACATCCTGCCACGGCAACGGATTTAATGCGCGCGAGTTTTGGAAGATTGTTTTTGTCCGCATATTCTTCGGATGCGACAATAACACCAGCAGAGCCATCAGTAAGAGGTGATGAGGTAGCGGCAGTCACAGAGCCTTTCACATCGAAGGCTGGTTTCATCTCAGCCATTTTCTCAAGAGAAGAATCTGCACGGATTGTTCCATCACTTGTGACATCGCCAATTGCCACGATTTCATCATCAAATTTTCCACTTTCTGCTGCCTTGGCGGCCTTTTGATGCGAGCCCATTGCAAACTCTTCTTGTGCCTTACGGTCGATACTATATTCATTCGCGAGGTTCTCGGCTGTAATTCCCATAGAAATATAGGCATCAGGGAAAGTTTTTGCGAGTTCAGGGTTTGGCATAGGGTTAAATCCACCCATAGGCACCCGGCTCATTGATTCAACGCCACCGGTCAGGAATAAATCTCCTGCACCCATCTGGATATACCCAGCCGCCATTTGAATGGTCGTCATGGATGACCCACAAAAACGATTGACTGTTGCACCAGCAATACTGGCAGGCGCACCCATAATCTGGAGAATAATTTTAGCAACGTTAAAACCTTGCTCGGCCTCGGGAAACGCACATCCCAAAAGTAAATCTTCAATATCTTCCTGTTTGATACCTGTTTCTTTAATCAGTGCGGACAGGACAGTTGCTGCCATATCATCTGGGCGAACCTTGGCAAGTGCGCCTTTATTGGCAAAGTGCATCGGGGATCTTTTATATCCGCAAATGACAACTGGTTTGTGCATGGAAATCTCCTTGAATGGGGGCTATTCGTTCTTAGTTATGAGTACCTTAATACCAACTAGGTCTCTAGTCCATGCTTTCCAGTATAAAAAAACTCCATTTTTCCCTTTGACATGTGTGCGAAAATCAGGCAATTCCATAGCATTGGAATTATATAAGAATGCAAAACATGGGTTTAGCCCATTTCAAGGAGTATAAATATTATGAGCAAAGCAGAACAAGCCACAGCCGATCCAAGAGGATTAAAGCGTATCTGCCTGAATTGCAGTTCACGTTTTTATGATTTGAACAAACGCCCTGTTGTTTGCCCAAGTTGCGACACTGAATACACAGGTGATGTGAAGGTTAAAAATAATAAATTAAAGGCCGTTGAAAAGGCTTCCCCTGCCAAGGCGTCCAAAAAATCTCCTAAGGATATGGATGAGGATGATTTGGATGATGAATCAGCCGATTTGGATGATGAGGACGAAGAGGAAGAAGAAGACGAGGATGATGAGTCAGGCAAAGAAGTTAATCTTGATGATGATTCAGTAGCCATAGATGACGATGAAGACGACCTAGATGACGATGACGATGACGTTGTTGTGAAAGATATGGATGATCTTGATGCTGACGATGATGATTTGGATGATGATGAAGATCCTGATCTTGAAGCTCTAAAGGAAATTGATGGTGATTTAGAAGATATCGATGATGATATTGATCTTGATGACCTAGAAGATGAAGACGATAAATAATCTCTAATCGTTTTATCTAAGAATTAAAAATGGCTCTTTTTAAGAGCCATTTTTTTTATGCACCTAATCTAAAATTTAACTATCACTCCACCGTAACAGATTTCGCAAGGTTTCTTGGTTGGTCGACATCCGTGCCCTTGGCAACGGCGGTGTGATAGGCCAGAAGTTGCACAGGTATTGAATAGAGAATTGGCGCAACAAACGGATGAACATCACCAAGCGTGACAGACCAACGCGTTGCCTTCTTTAGATTTTTAACGCCCGCCTCATCGGAAATAAGGAAAACCTTTCCGCCACGCGCAACACTTTCCTGCACATTAGATGCGGTTTTTTCGAATAACGGATCGCCCGCGCTGGGGGCGACAACAACGATAGGAACGCTCTCATCAATTAGCGCAATAGGTCCATGTTTCATTTCACCAGCGGCGTACCCTTCGGCATGGATATAGGAAATCTCCTTCAATTTAAGCGCGCCTTCTAATGCAATCGCATACATGAGACCTCGTCCAATATATAAAACATCGCGCGCCTCAGAGATATCCTTGGCAATGGTTTTAATGTCTGCATCATATTTCAGAATTTGAGCAGCCATGGCAGGAACATGACGCAGTGCATCGCCGTAGGCTTGTTTATCTTCCTCGGTGAGGGTGCCTTTATCTTTGGCACAAGCCAGAGCAAGACAGGCCAAAGTTGTAAGTTGCGTAGTAAATGCCTTGGTAGAGGCAACGCCAATTTCGGGCCCTGCGAGCGTATGTAAAACCAGATCGGATTCACGCTCTATTGTGCTTTCGATTGTATTGACGATAGAGAGAATTTTTTGTCCCTCGCGTTTGCAGTAACGAAGTGCCTCGAGCGTGTCGAGCGTTTCACCAGACTGTGAGACAAAGATGGCAACACCACCTTTTGGCATGGGCGCCTCGCGGTAACGAAATTCAGAGGCAACATCAATTTCACAAGGAATTCTTGCAACTTGTTCAAACCAGTATTTTGCAACCATACAGGCATAAAAGGCCGTTCCGCAGGCAACAAGCGTAATGCGCGGTGCATTTTTAAGAGCTTCGACCACGCCCTCGGGTAAAGTGATTTCACCAGTGGCTGGGTTAATAAATGAATTGAGCGTGTCACCAATAACAGAAGGTTGCTCGTAAATTTCCTTGAGCATGAAATGCGCGTATTCGCCCTTACCTGTTGTTGCACCACTTTGCGCGGTAATACGGATAGGGCGTTCAATCTCTGTGTTGTCATTTGTGTAAATAGAGGCCTTCATGCCCTTAACCACCACGCGGTCACCATCCTCAAGGAATGATATTTTTTTAGTGAGGGGGGCAAGCGCATAGGAGTCAGAGGCAAGGTACATTTCATCCTCGCCATAACCAATTGCAAGCGGTGTTCCTTGACGTACACCAATCATAAGATTTTCTTCGCCATTGAAAATAACAGCAAGCGCATAAGCACCCTTTAATTCTTTGAAAGCATTAAACGCTGCGTCTTTTGGGGTGTCCCCCTGTTTCAGATTTTCCGAAATCAGATGTGCAACAACTTCGGTATCAGTATCGGTTTCAAATCGATGTTGGCGTTGCTCGAGTTTTTCTTTGAGCTCTGCATAATTCTCGATAATGCCGTTATGAACAACGGCGACTTGTTCCGTTGCGTGAGGGTGGGCATTATTTTCAGTTGGTCCACCATGTGTCGCCCAACGCGTGTGACCAATACCAATATTACCGTGAATAGGGGATTTCTGCATGCGCGCATCAAGATTGATGAGCTTGCCTTCGGCGCGCAAACGCTTGATGTGACCATCAGAAAGTGTGGCAATTCCTGCACTGTCATACCCGCGATATTCAAGACGTTTAAGTCCATCTACAAGACGCGGTGCGACATCTTTATTTGAAACTATTCCGATTATTCCACACATTAGGCTATTCCACTTTGTTGTAAAAAATGTTGTCGAACTAAATTAGCATTTAAAGGGAATCACGCAAATCACGCTGTCTTGCAGGGTGTTACAGGTTTTTGCACATAAGGAGCTCACCCTGCGCGTTTCGCCCAGATGTGTCGCGAACAGTACCGATATTTTTAAACCCAAATTTCTCGTAAAGCTTGGGCGCACTATGTGTAAAAAGATAAATTTTATCCCAGCCACTGTCTTTGGCTTGCTCGATAACATGTGTGCACAATTTGCGTGCAATATCTTGCCCACGGTAATCGCTGTGAACAAAAAGAGAGGCCAACCAAGGTGTCAAATCTTGATGATCTTCATGGTCATTCTCCTTAAGCGAAATCATACCAGCAGGCCTGTCATCGACAACCGCAACCCATGTTATAGGAAGAGTGTTAGTGTTGCCTTGAGAGGTTTCTTGATAACGTAGAAGGCTATCTGAAATTTTTCTGCCTTTGACTTGTGAACTCCATTCCCCGAAACTCCATGCCGCGCATGTTTCGGCAAATTCAGGACACTCACTTAAGGGAACGATTTTCATTATTTCTTTTTCTTGGCGCGGTAGGATTTTGCCCAGCCTGATTTTTCACTCTGCTTTGTTCGGGCAATCGCAAGCGCATCTTTGGAAACATTTGATGTGATTACAGAACCTGCGGCAACATATGACCCGTCCTCAAGTTTTACTGGCGAAATGAGTGTGGAGTTTGAGCCAACAAAAACACCGTCCCCAATTGTGCTTTTATGTTTATCAAAGCCATCATAATTACAGGTGATTGTGCCTGCCCCAATATTGGAGTCTTTGCCGACTTTGGTATCACCGATATAGCTGAGATGGTTTACCTTTGATCCCTTGCCAAGAGTGGCATTTTTGATTTCAACGAAATTACCGATTTTGGTATTTTCTTCTAAAATCGTACCTGGTCGAAGACGTGCAAAGGGGCCAATGACAACATCTTTTTTGATATGCGTTTCTTCAATATGTGAGAAACCTTTGATGTGGCAGTTATCTTCAATAGTGACACCTTTTCCAAAAAAGACATTGGGTTCAATCAGAACGTCTTGCCCGATTTTAGTATCATGGGCAAAGGTCACGCTTTGCGGGTCAATCAAGGTTGCACCGTTACTCATATGTTTGTGACGTAGGCGCTCTTGAACCTTTGATTCCAGAACCGCCAATTCGTTGCGGGTATTAGCGCCTAGGCTTTCCTCTTGAGGGCAAATTGAATAGGCGGTTTTATCGGCAATTTCTGGAAGCGCAGTAAGATAGTATTCTTTGGATGCGTTATTATTTTTAATTTTTGGCAACCACTCTCTAATTTTTTTGAGGTCGGCACACATAACACCTGTCCAGCATAAATTAACTTTCTTCTCGAGCGCATTGGCGTCTTTTTCCTCTACGATCCTAGATATGGACTTATCACTTTCGATCATACGTCCATAACCTGTCGGATCTTCGGCATGCATACCAAGGAAAGACAGACCCGCATCGCCTTTTTCGAAATCCTTGAGAAATTTTGTAAGAGTATTTTTGGTGTACAGGGGACCATCACCATATAGAACTAACAATGTTCCGTTTTTTTCTTTAAGAGATTCTAATCCTGCCTTAACAGCATCTGCAGTCCCTAATTGTTTTTTTTGTGTCGCGGTTTTATGCGGTTTGACGAATTGCGTCACTTCATCTTGTTTGGGTGAGGTAACAACGGTTATACAATGTGGTTTCAGGCTTTCGGCTGTTTGGATAACGTGACCTATCATAGGCAGACCAGCAATTTCGTGCATGACTTTGGAGCGTGCCGATTTCATGCGCGTTCCTTGGCCTGCTGCCAATATAAGAATGTGGAGATTTTTTGCCATGCCCTAAACCTATGAGATGTAAGCTAAATACGTTGGCTTACTTTATCCCATGATTTTGGACATCAATCAAATGCATAAATAGAACGCCATATTGGGTTTTGACTTTGACCTTTACAGGAACAGCGGGCAAATCAGGTGAAATCTTACCAAGCCATACAGCGGGCAATGCGCCTCTTTGACGTCCTTGTTCCTGAATAGAGAGCCATCCGCGTGGCTTTTCGTGCCACTTTCCACCCTTGGGTGTAATTTCAACATCACATTTCGAGGCTAGACCATCATACATATTATATTTGGATGATTTTAAGGTCGCGGTGCCTGTGGGGGTGAAATTTAGTGCAAAGCGACGTTTACCATCAAAGATATCCGATGTACCCCTGCATTCACCTGTTGTGGCGGTTTGCATCATAATATTCATAGTGGCACTGACAATATCAATAGTGTCCTGTGTCAAAGCCTTATCTATGTCTTTAGGGCTTTTATCTGCGCCTTCTTCAATAATCTTTAAGCCTTGGAATTGCCCTTGCCTGTTATAGGAATAGGTTTTTGTTTCGACCTCATCACGCCAAACGGATGTTGCAATATGTTGAAGGGGAAAGGCCTCTCCATTTTTCAGAATACCATTAGTGGCGTAATTTCCTTGCCAAGGTGCGACTGTTCCCAAGAAACCCTTTGGTGTTTGCAGTAAAAGACGTTTTAAATGTGCTGGGTTGAACATCTAAATCCATACGTGCCTTGAGGGCGTTAATACCCCCAGCATAAACTTCATAGACAAGCGTAGTTTTGCCTTGTGCTTGTACCTCGGCAGGAACAAAGAAAGTCAAAAGAAAAGCAGATAGCAAAAGTTTCATCGAAAAATGTTTCATAACATTCATACGATTTAAGCTTTTTAACCCTTCGGGCAAATAAGGCACTTATTTCTTGCGGAAATTATCAAGAGAAACGACTTCACCAGTCTTTTCTTTGTCTTTTTTAGGAGATTTCTTTTTCTTAGATTTTTTCTCTGTACCTTCATCATTCTCGGGTGGAAAATCATCGCCATCAATTTCCTCGCCCAAAGGCTGGAATTGAAGAGCAAAATTCACTGAAGGATCGGCAAAGATGCTAACTGCTGCCAAGGGCACAACCAGTTTTTCGGGCTGATTGTTAAATGACAGTGTCACACGTAAAAATTCATCATCAATAGAAAGGCCAGAGAATTGGTACTGCAGTACAATTGTCATTTCACCTGGGTATCTTTCCTTGAGATAGTCAGGAATATCAACATCAGGGTGTTCGGTCAGAAAAGTGATATAGAAATGATGATCGCCAGGCAGTCCATTTTCGACAACCTCTTGCACAGCATCGCGCACAACGCCTCGGAGGGCGTTTTCTACCATTTTATCATAGCGAAGTGTGTCGTCGTCAGTCATCATATCTCTTTAGTTTATAGGTTGTTCACCCAAGTCATGGCAAGTGCTCTTTTTTGAGATTCGTCTCAAATCTCACCCATCATGCCGACCTGACATAAAAAATCCAGTGACTTTTTGGTAAAAGTCGGTGATTAGGTGTGGAAACATCTGACAAAGCCACGTATGAGGTGTGAATGATTGATTATAAAAAGACGTTAGCAATTACATATGCGTTTGTTGGATTTTCTGCTTTCTCGATATCCGATGCTTCCTTTAAGTGGCTTTCTGATTATATTCCAGCAGTGAGCAGTATTTTCTATGCGAACCTTGTCTCACTTTTTCTTATTCTTTTATACGGACTTATAAAAGGTAATGTGTTTTCGTTCTGGAGCGTTGGAAATCGTAACTTGCATATTGTAAGAGGTTTTCTTGTTACGGCTCAGATATTTACAGTCATATACGCTTTTAAATATATGCCTCTCGCAATGATTTATACGCTGTTATTTTGTTCACCTTTTATTACTGCGATATCTGCGAGGTTTTTGTTTAAAGAAAAGCTAACCGTTAAGATGCTCGCAATCATATCAATGGGATTTGCAGGAGCCTATATTGTCTTTAGGCCAGATGTTTCCAATCTCACAGATATAGGGTTTGTGATGGGTTGCCTGGGCGCTTTTATGGTTTCAAGTGTAAATTTAATAGCGCGCGGTATCGGCGACCAAGAAAATAATGGTTATGCATTTGCCTTTTACGCCTTTCTAATCAGTACGACTATCACTGGAGTAGTACATTATTTCATAGGGGTTACGCCTCCTGTGGAGACAATTCCGGCCTTCCTGATTATCATACCATTCGGATTAATTGGGGTTATAGCTGTTGCTACTGGATTTACCAAGGCTCCAGCAGCTGTTGTGGCCCCCATTCAATATACTCAAATTCTGTGGGGTGTGGGATTGGGCTGGTTGCTATTCGGAGATGTACCTGACCTATATGCGGCTATTGGAATTTCTATCATTATCATTAGCGGATTGTGTCTCGTTTGGGAGAAAAAGCGTAATTAAGACCATAGTAAGTTTGGTGTTCACTAAAAACTCTGGAAAGACAGGGCTTTTAACGATTTTCCTCTGGTATTGTGTTGTCTGACTTGTCTATGATGAGTTATGGATAAACAGGTAACCATTAGACCTACTAACGAGAATTTCGAGGAAGATCCTCCGAAGGATAAGACTGCGCATATCAATGATGCAGATCAACTCCTTCTTAATATTGATGGCTATGAAGGTCCTCTTGAGGTTTTACTAGAGCTGGCGCGTCATCAAAAAGTTGACCTCATGCACATTTCTATTTTGCAGCTAGTTCGACAATATTTGGCTTTTATGGAGCGCGCTAAAGAGTTGCGTTTAGAACTGGCCGCTAATTACCTGGTCATGGCCGCGTGGCTGGCTTATCTAAAATCACGACTTTTACTTCCCCAAGAACAGGACGATGAGGAAGAATTGAGTGGTGAGCAAATGGCCGATGCCTTGCAATTCCAGTTACGCCGCTTGGAAGCTATGCAAGGGGCTGGCGAAAAATTAATGAACCGTCCACGCCTTGGTCAAAATATTTTTGCAAGGGGCATGACGGAAAGTATTAAAATCAGAACAAATTCCACCTACAACGTAAATATTTTTGATTTGATGCAGGCCTATGGTGCCATTGATCGTCGTAAAAATTACAGCCAGTACAAGCTGGAAGAATTTGCACTGATGTCTAATGACGAGGCAGTCGCGAGAATGAGTAAAATGCTGGGAAATTTACCACGCAAGGGCAAGTTCAGTGTATGGACAACCCTAGAATCTTTCATGCCAGAGAACATTAAGGATATTTTATATGCGCGTTCCTCTATGGCCTCTTTGTTTACAGCCAGTCTGGAAATGACAAAACAAGGTAAAACTGAAATTCGACAAGACGGATTATTCCGCCCTATATATTTGCGTGCAAAGGAAGAGGAAAGCATTGCACATGGATAAGAAGACACAAACACGCCTTGTTGAGGCCTTGTTATTTGCCTCTGATAAGCCTTTGACCTCATCTGATATCTACTCTCGCCTTCCTGAGGATGCCGATTTATCTGCAATTTTATCCGAGCTTGAAAAGACATATGAGGGGCGCGGTGTTAATTTGGTGCAGGTTGGAAATGCTTATGCGTTTCGCACAGCCGAAGATTTGGCCGATAATTTGATTTTGGAAAAAGAAGAAGAGAGAAAATTATCACGGGCAGCACTCGAGACACTCTCTATTATTGCTTATCATCAGCCTGTGACTCGAGCAGAGATTGAAAATATAAGAGGTGTGGCGACCAGTAGGGGTACTTTGGACATTTTGCTTGAGCAAGGTTGGATAAAGCCGGGGCGCAGACGTGAAACACCTGGGCGACCGGTAACGTGGGTCAGCACAAATGACTTTCTGGATCATTTCCAACTTGAAACTTTAACCGATCTTCCGGGGCTTGATGAATTAAAGGCATCTGGCCTGTTGGATCGCCGCCCTGCCATTGAAACCATCCCGGAAACATCTGACCTCTTTGAAAGTGACGAAGAGGGTGCTACTAATAATGACGAACTTTTGGAAGAAGAGGTCTAAAACATGTCTCCTAGTATCTGGCAAATTTTAATCGTAGTTGCACTTGTAATGATTTTATTTGGTGCTGGCCGCCTCCCACGTATGATGGGTGATCTGGCCGAAGGCATCAAAAGCTTTAAAAAAGGCATGAGTGACGATGATGATGACACGAAGCCTGCAAAGAAAAAATCCACAAAGACCAAGTAGAAACCTATGCTTGACGTCAGCTGGACAGAAATTCTTTTTATCCTGATTATAGGTGTTATGGTTATTGGGCCAAAGCAACTACCTGGGCTTATGTATGGCTTGGGTAAAATCGTGCGCAGATTTCAGTATATGAAATTTGCCTTGTCCAACCAGTTTGATGATTTTATGCAAAAAGAGGAACTTAAGGAGACACCTTCACTTCGTATGCCTTCCAATGAAGAAGATACAATAGAAGATGAGGGTGAGGTTGAAGCCGAGTTGTCTTTTCTAAAAAATCTTCGTGATGCACAGGAAAAGGATAAATAGAGATGCCTTTGAATGTTTCATTGCCAAAAGATAGGGAAGAAGGCACACAGCCGAAGCCATTTGTTGAACATCTTCTTGAGTTAAGAACAAGATTACTCTGGGCTTTCACGGCCATGATTATCGGTATGGCGATTTCCTATCTTTACAAAGAACAAATATACGGATTTCTTGTGGCCCCGTTGGCAAATGCTATGGAGCCTAATGGAACAGGTCGATTAATCTATACGGGTTTGACTGAGGCATTTTTCACCTATTTAAAAGTTGCGTTCTTTGCGGGACTCTTTTTAACCTTTCCGATTATCGCAGTACAAATTTGGCGGTTTATTGCGCCCGGGCTTTATAAAGAAGAGCGCTATGCTTTTCTCCCATTTCTGATTGCAACACCTGTTTTATTTTTCTGCGGAGGCGCGGTTGTGTATTACGGATTGCTTCCGATGGCATTGCCGTTCTTTTTAAGTTTTCAGACAGGAGCAGGTGAAACTGTTCTGCCTATCCAACTTGAGGCGCGTGTCTCTGAATACTTGGATTTGGTTATGTTATTGATTTTTGCATTTGGGTTGTGTTTTCAACTCCCCGTTCTGATTACCTTGCTTGGGCGCGCTGGTTTGGTCACAGCAGAGTCTCTTGTTGCCAAACGCCGCTATGTCATTATTTTTGCATTCCTGCTTGCGGCGTTCTTGACACCTCCCGATATTATTTCTCAGGTGTGTCTCGCGGTTCCAATACTCTTTCTTTATGAAATCTCAATTCTGATAGTACGGTATGTCGGCCGCAAAAACTGATCTGCCGCAATGGGCAAAAACAGGTTTTAAAAAACATGGCTTTGAGCCTGATGATGATCAAAAAAATGCCGTCATCCAGCTTGATAAACTTTTTCCCTTACTGAAAAATTCTCGCAAAAATATTTGGAGCTTAGTTGGAAAGAAAGACGTATCTGTCATTCAGGGAACATATATTTATGGACCAGTTGGCCGTGGAAAATCCTTTGTTATGGATTTGTTTTATAATGCAGTTTCCAAAATGATACCTAAGCGACGTGTTCATTTTCATGAATTTATGATTGAGGTGCATGACTTTCTGCATAAGCACCGCCAATCAAAAAAAAGTGATAAGGGTGCCGATGAAGCATTACTTGATTTTGGAAAATCTCTTGCAACTGAGGCAAAGCTTTTATGTTTTGATGAATTCCACGTCACGAACGTCGCCGATGCAATGCTTTTATCTCGCCTGTTTACTGCATTGTTTGAGGCCAATATCATCATAGTCATGACCAGTAACTGGACGCCTGATAGATTATATGAGGGAGGTCTGCAACGCGTCAGATTTCTACCCTTTATAGATTTAATAAAATCCAAAATGATTTGTGTCGAGGTAGCAGGAAATACAGATTACAGAAAATTATCACTTGGTGAATCCCCAAAATTTTTCAACGTGGATGATAAGGCAACCAGAAAAAAAATAGATAATCTATTTGATGTTCTGACGGGTGGCGCCGAACCACAAATGGAGTCTATGGCGGTTAGAGGCCGTACACTTGAAGTTCTAAAGACCGCAAAGGGAATCGCCAGATTTGATTTTGGTGAGCTTTTCGAAAAACCTCTGGGTGCAGAGGATTATCTCGTACTTGCACATCATTATAACGTTCTTTTTGTGGAAAATATTCCAGCACTTAATGATGAAATAAGGAATGAGACAAAAAGATTTATGTCCTTTATAGACGTTATGTACGATCAAGGTCGCGCACTTATCTTGTCAGCGAACACAAGCCTCGAAAATCTTTATCAAGGCAAACACTACGAATTCGAATTTGAGCGAACATTAAGCCGATTGTACGAAATGCAAACGGAAGCCTATTTAAAGAAATTAAGTGACATTGTGTGATGAAATCGTTTTTTAAAAATTTGATAAAGCGAAAAGTCATCCTTACGCAGGCGGATGAAAAACATATTGCGCGAAGCGGGACTCTACCCCAGCGTTTAAATCTTGCTAAAAATGAAGAAACATCTCCTGAGATTCTTTACTATCTAGCTGAGCACGATAAAGATGTTAAGGTTCGCCAAGCGGTTGTTAAAAATATTGCAGTTCCAATTCATACAGCCCACATATTGTCAAAAGACGCAGATATAGCGGTTCGTGAGTTACTTCTTGCACGTTTAACAAAACTCCTACCTGATATTTCTCCTGATCGCCAAATGAGCGTTTACAAACATGTGTCCGAGGCCCTAGGAACTCTGGCTTTAGATGAAGTTTTAAAAATTAGAATTTCCCTTTCAGCTGCTCTAAAGAACTATGCTCACACTCCTCCTAAGCTGGCATTGCAATTGGCCAGAGATGTAGAAAGACAGGTGTCAGAGCCTATACTACGTTACAGCCTTGCGCTACCTGATGAAGATTTGATTGATATCTTACAAAACTACAAACAAAGCTGGCAGGTGCAAGCCGTTGCGTTGCGTAAAAGTTTGAGTGAGGCTGTGTCTGATGCCGTTATCAAGACTGATGATGCAGATGCAGTGAGTTTGTTGATTTCAAATGCGGGTGCAAATATCTCTACGCAGACTTTTACAAACATTCTTGAAAAGGCAAAAAACCAACCTGCGTGGCATAAGCATCTTGCAATGCGTAAAAATTTACCCCCAGAAGTAGCGCGTGAAATGGCGGGGTATATAGATCATTCCATTAAGGATGTTTTATTCAAGCATCAGGAGTTTGATGAGGAAACTGTTGAAGAGATTAGCAGAGCGGTCGAACGTGGCATGACATTGCTCGAAAACAGAGAAGATAATCTTAGTGTGCATGAGCGTATAAAAAAGCACAAAGATAATGGAACACTTAACAGTGAAACCATCCAAACGGCTATGGGTGTAGGTGATACAGAATTTGTAGAATACGCCCTTGCCGATCTTACGAAAACCACCCGCAAAAAAATACAAAGCATTATAAAGCTTCAAGCGGCAAAACCTTTTACGGCTCTTTGCTGGAAAGCGGGGTTTTCTATGCGAACGGCCCTTTTGTTGCAAAGAGAGCTCGTAAAAATTCCACCAAGTGAATTGTTACATCCCAAAGGTGGTACAGACTATCCCATGAAAGAAGAAGAAATTCGCTGGCAGTTGGAATTCTTAGGAATTGATTGAGTAATATTATTTCAAAAAGTGGGTTCTTTTTAGTTTTTTCTCCTGTTCATTAGCATTTCATGCTATAGGTCAAAATAAACAGGGAATTATTAATGCGTAAACAAGACAACACTATATCTTTATTTCCACTCTCTGAACGCCTTTACAATGCGCAATTTTCTAAAGAAAAACCCTTAATATCTCTCCCAAGATTTAATTCTAGTGTTCACCCCATAAAGGGACTTGCAGATGTGTGTGGTTATGGGTTGGAAGATTTGGCACTAGCAATTTATCGTGATCCATTTTTTGAAACAGCTGATTTTCTAAAGAGTGATAATTTTGAAGACCTTTCTCAAAACCAACTCATCAGAAGTTTTGTTAAGGCCTATACGAAAGAACCTCTTAATAGAAGTTATGACGAGTGGATTAGAGATTTTCCTCCAACCGCAGATATAAAAAAAATATGTACCTTTTTAGGGCTTCATCCAGCACATATTCTTCCTGAAAACTGGGATGATCCTATGCCGCCTAACTTGCTTCGTCTACACATGGAAATTGTCGAAAATAAATACGGTGAATACAAGGAAGTTTACAGGGAGCTATCCCAACAGCAAATTGATCAAGAAGAGTTTTCTGCTACTCAGTTTTGTGAAGATAATGTCTTAAATAACAAAAACCTGGTTTTCCAAAGAAAGGTAGTGCGAAGTTGGTCAAGAAGGGGAAGTGAAGAGATCACATATGATTCTTCTGAAGATAAAACTGTGTTTTTATCTGATTTATTTGATCCCATGGTTAATCCCGAAGCGTTTTTTGCCTCAGAAGAGGTTGAAGAAGAACAATTCCCTCAACTGCTTCATTATTTTGAACAAAGTCTGGAAGAAATTGAAAAAACAAACTATGAGATTGAAGATTTAAAAAAGCTTAAACTTAAATCTGAACAGAAATTAAAGTCTGATATCACAGTTATTTTTGACACAGATGATGTCAATGATGAAATAAAAGAACTTGGCAAAATTTGGCGATCAATCCATGAAAGAAAAGATACATTAGCTTTACCCTCTAGAAGTGGTGTTTCTATTAAATCCATCTTTTTAGATATGATAATGCATGATTTTGAAGAATTTGGTGTAGCGTCCAAAAAATTCCAAAAACTTCAAAAAGAGAACCCTTTGCAGGCCAGTTCTATGTTGCAGAGATTGGGAGAGAATTATTTAGGGTATCTCATTAACTATAATAAACTTAAGAAGGCAGCATTAAAACTGAAGCCTTTGGTTGAGACATTCAATGCAGAAAATCATGCTGAAATGGGTGAAGGGTCTTTCCTTAAGCGAGCATATTTGCACAACTTGCGTATTATAAAAGGTATTAAACCTCTTTATGAGACATTTGAAAAAGCTAAAATAGAAGCGTTGTCTTTGGCAGAGATAGTCCCTAGCCAAGATGTAACGATAAATAACCCATCCAATTTGCCAGCTTTAAGGGATTCTTCAGGGCAACAAGGCCCGAATTGAGATTTTTCTTAAACTAAGCTAGGGTGGGCTGAACGGACCGCCTATGCCTGAAACACTCGTTGCATCACCAGCGTAAATTGTGTGGCCTCTACGGTTTGCATTTTCAAGCCAGGTCATCAAATGATCTTGTTGTAACGCCGTTTCTACCATTGCTGTCTGCAATCATTAGACGACCAGTCTCTGTATCTTGGTATGTAATCAAAACGTGGTCAATACCTCTTGCGCGACCCGCATCCCAACCTCTATTACCAGTATCTATTCCAATAACAAATCCAGCGCCAATCGTTTGAGCATTAACTTGACTTCCAGTCAAAATATTTACACCCATTGTGTCAAGAGCGGCAATTTGACCTTCTGAATTTGTAGTCATTGCACCTGCAATGTTTGTGTTGTGAACAGCAGCATCTACAAAACCACTACAAGTGCAATTGACGTGGTAATTTGCCCTCACTAGCGCGTTGGCTTTACCACCCATGCGGTAACCGATATTTCTATTTTCTGCACCTTCGGCAACGCGTTCAATCATGCGTGAAAAACTTTCCCGTGAACCGTCATGTACTATAGGCGATATGGTACCATAGTTACTATCAAGTGCAGAGCCCGCCTGATGTCTGTGAAAATGCAGGGACGCCTTCTTCATGGTCTTGTTCAGTTCATCTCTTCCGCTTCATGAGCCATGTCGCATCTTCGGAATGAGATTCCGTACAAAATTCAACGCCAGTAACTTGTGTAATAAGATTATTAACGGCTGAAGTGAATGAACTATTTAGAGAACTGGGTTCCAGCGTGGCCTTTACTAAAAATTTCGGCGATAAAAGTGAGGCTCTGAATTTTTGATGAGGGATACGTCAGACCCCTTTTCTTCGTTCCAGGATTTACATTGCTTGGGATCATTGCAGAAACGCAAGCGTTGCGGCCCCTGGCAGTGGTACCTGCTTCGATCTCTTCTTCTGTCAGCTATACGTCTGTTTGACATCTAAACACTCTCTAATTACTTATTTTTATTCTTATCTATAAAATAGCACTTTGGGTGCCTAAAATGCAATTTAATTACATTTTTTCTTTATATTTCAATAATTTAAGATAATTCAAAAGCCGGGGCTCTTGATGCGGGTGCAGACATGCTACCAATAGTATCTTCAAGGTGACCAATACGGTTTATCCAGCCTCTGTAGTTAGCAGTGTAATTAGGATTACCTGTAGCATTTAATCTATCGTAATGACCTCTTTTAAGATCTAGTAACTCTTCTGCAGTGACGACACCGTCACGACCAGCAATTTCAAGGTGGCGTCTGGCGGTTCCGATACCAGCATTTACGGCTGTATCAAAGGCAATTAACTGCGCACGTGGGTCGGTAATATTATCAATACCTGCTCTGTCCCAAAATTCACGTTTATAAAAGTCTTTAGCGTAGTTTGTTGCTGCTTCAGGGTTTCCACGTAATGACATTATCTCTCTGTAAGCTTCAGGGTGGTATCTAGACGCTATACCCATGTAGGTTGCGCCTCCAGCATCAAATTTTCCCGGATTAAATCCACCCTCTGCTACAAGTACAACATTTACTGCGTGGTTGAATGCATCACCATTGAAACTAGAAATACCAAAATTATAATTACCACTAGAATTTGTTAATTCGCCACGGCCACCAATGGCAGCCATAACATTTGCCGCTTCAGGGGAAAGATTTTCCCATTCTTCATCGCTCGCGTTCCAGTTTACAACTAGCTCACCGTTTACTTCTATTGTTGGCGCGCCGTGCGCAATGAGAATCTGTTCATACAAAGCCCAAGGAATATTGTTTTCTTCCATGAAGTTTTCAGGATCTTCTGAATCTAATAGTCCAGAAACGATATAAAGAAGTGTTGTATTATCTTGAGCAGGTATTACTTGTGATTTTTGATCATGTGCGTTCGCAGTCGGGGAAGGAGATCTCTCTTTACCGTCCTCATCAATATCCAATGCTTGATTTTGTAGAAACTGCTCTCTTAGCATTGCATCGGGAGTGATTGTTCTAATATCAATGCCATAAAGGCTTGCATGGGACATCCCATGACCTTGCTCGTTACTTAAATCTGTTATCTCTCTATTCATAGTTACAAAATACTCAATTCTTCTAATGTTTGCAAAAAAAACGTAAATATTTAATTAAAACAATAGTTTAAATCTATTGTCCACCTAAACCAAATTCTGTGTTTCTGTTCGGGGCGGCCTCTGCAGTGTCTTAGGTTTTCCCTGAGGGTCGTAAGTTCACATTTCTACGCAGGCAGTCTTCCACCATATCTGACATAAGCGGTCGTAACTGAGCGCGTGTTTTTCCAAAGTCATCCATAGTTTGGCGAATAAGCTGTTCTCTAACATTCTCATCATGCATGTTGAGCTGATTGTTCAAAACGAGTTCTGGGTTAACACGGTAGAGTAAGTTATCGCGACCTCTCACCCAAGTTTCAAAGTGAAGATGAGGACCAGTTGATCGACCAGTTGAGCCTACTCCCATAAACTCTTGTCCAGACCTCACTGTTTCTCCTGGGCGAACTGTTATGCTTCCATTCAATGCATGTGCATTAACTGTAATAAAGTTACCGTTACAATGATCAAAGGCCGTAACATTACCGTATGTAGAGCTTTGGTTACCAAATCTAAAGTCACGTACCATTATGGCTCTACCGTCTGCAACAGCGCCTACAGGAGTACCAGCCCGGGTTGCCATATCGATACCACCGTGATTTGGTCTGTGTCCGCTGGAAAATGATGAATTGATTGCTACATCAAAAGGCCTTGCAACATAAATTTCAAAAAGTTCAACTCCACGATCCCACGCGCCTTTTAATCCGTCTAGAGCCTCTTGAGGAGTAGGAATGTGGATGTCTGGAAGATTAGGTAAGGAAGGAAGTGATTGTCTTAATTCTTCCATAGTCCCTTCGACTGCATTTCCGAATTGTTCTAAAATACTTGGCTGGGCTGGTGAGCGCGCTGTTTGTTCTGGGTCTGGCATAATTTATAATCCTGCCACTGGCCCTGTAGCAGTCGCTCTGTGTTCCGCGTGATTACATTCACCACTTGCTTCATCTCGAGCACGACCCATAACATTTGCAACGGCAGTTGAACTCTCGCCATTGATTGCAGCGTTATTAATTCCCATGCCATTTGTTTTTATCATGGCATCTTCTGCATCTGCTTGAACAGCACTAGGGTTATTAATAGTGTCCTCTACTGTGGCGCCTTCAGTTACAGCCTCTTCATCAGTCATAGCGATGTTGCCTTGCGCATCTTTGGCCATAATACCAGCAGCGGCGGCCTCTTCGAGTGCTAGCTGGGCGGCGCGACTTTCTTCTAATTGTATTGCTAGAGCTTTGTATCGTGCTGTAGTTGCGCGGATATCTGCAATTTGTGCGTTTGAAAGTAGGCCGACTTTGGAGAATTCAACCATCATAGATAATGTTCTACCTTGAATTTCGGCACTTATACCTGCAAAAGAATTAAGGCCTTTAGTCGCAGCAAGGTGAGCCTCGTTCTGATCGTCATTCTGATGTAAATCTCGTCCAGCTAAACCACCAGAGGTTATATATTCACCTCTTTCAGATTTAGTAAAATCAGAAAATGGATTTTGAATGTTTGCTAAATGCAAGTCGCCTGTACAAGCCAAGATGTCTGCCTCATGGGCAAAAGAAGACCTTGTGCCTGAAATAAAATCTTTGATAGCGCGATCTTCGTGTAAATCCATAACCCTATTTTATGTTAAAACCGGGTGTATTCTCAATTTTGATCGATAGTATATTGAAATATAAAGGAAATTTGGTTTTCAAGAAAAACTTAACAAAGAGTTAACCTGTTGATTATAATAAATTAATTCGGTGTGTATGATGGTGCAAATGAAGGGGTGATATTGGGTAGTCGACCGCTCAATTGTGTTTCAATCGCACGTTGGCCCAAAATCAACGCAAGGTCACTATCCATACCAGTTGAACAACGGGCTAAGATAGCCTCGGGAGTGTTACAGTTTTCTATGTCAACAGATACAAAAAGGCCTCTGTTGTTTTGTATGACCGTATTTTGGACAATACTGGCAGCTTGCTCAACGTTACTCTCGTTGATACCTAAATTTTGCACAGAAATACCTTCTTGCGCAATAACCGTGTCCAAAGCGTCAAGAACGGCATCATCGTTCAAATTAATTCCTTTACGCGCACTAGCTGCCGAAACAGCATCAGCCATTTCTCTTAAAAACCGCTCAGATGTCACAAAAACACCAAGTTGCTTAAGCATTTTATCAAAAAGACTTTCGCCCAATAAAGCGCCACTTGTTGCAAGGTCAAATGTACGTTTACTGGCAAAATCACCCCGATTCTTCTCCGTGACCGCTTTCCGCCTTGGCTATACCAGCAAGGCTACCTGTGTAGCTAGGTCCTACGTATTTGGTTGTGCCGAAATCCGTAAATTTGGCAAGTGTATCTGGAATTCCTGTGATCGCTTCAGGGAATTCTAAGTCATGCAAATCCAGCGTAGTAACTCCACCGAGTGTGGTTCCTGACTGTAAATTCAAACGTCTTGCATATGATGATTGCATGTCTCTCTTATAATCTATTTTATGAAAAAAAGCAAAAACTAAGTACGTTATAACCAGAAATTCGTTCTTTTTTAAAAGCTTCGCACATGTTAAATAAAACCCATATAAATAAAATTAATCGACCAAAAGTGGAAAAAACATGAATATTCACGAATACCAAGCTAAAGAATTGCTCAAATCATACGGTGTAGCTGTGCCTGATGGCAAGGTTGCCTTCACAGTGGACGAGGCGGTTGCCGCCGCACAAGCCATGCCAGGGCCTCTTTACGTCGTAAAGGCACAAATTCATGCTGGTGGGCGCGGGGCAGGACATTTTACGAATAATCCCGAGGGAAAGGGAGGTGTTCGCCTATGCAAAACAGAGGATGATGTGCGCGATGCCGCCGAAGCAATGCTTGGTAATGTGTTGGTCACAAAGCAAACTGGCCCAGAGGGCAAAGAGGTTCAGCGTCTTTATGTGACCGACGGTGTGGATATTACAAAAGAATATTACTGCTCGCTTTTACTCGACCGTGCCACATCACGCCTGACATTTGCTGTATCTACTGAGGGCGGTATGGACATCGAAGAAGTTGCGGAACACACACCTGAAAAAATTATCAAGGTTGATATTGATCCTGCCATTGGCATGCAAGCTTATCACGCACGTGAATTGGCGTTTGCTTTGGATCTGTCTGGTGCAGCATTCAAAAGTGCCGTCAAATTCTTTGGTGCGCTTTACAAGGCTTACACAGAGCTTGATGCTGAAATACTCGAAATCAATCCCATGATTGTGACTGACAAGGATGAGGTCATGGCGTTGGACGCAAAAGCATCTTTTGATGAAAACGCGCTATTCCGTCACCCGCAGGTTGCTGATTTGCGTGACAAAACAGAAGAAGATGAAAAAGAACAGCAAGCCCATGAATACGATCTGTCATACGTTGCGCTTGATGGGAATATTGGTTGTATGGTCAATGGCGCTGGTCTTGCGATGGCGACCATGGATATCATCAAATATTATGGCGGAGAGCCGGCAAACTTTTTGGATGTTGGGGGCGGTGCAGATGCTGCAAAAGTGACTGCAGCCTTCAAAATCATCCTTTCTGATCCAAACGTAAAAGGCATTCTGGTTAATATTTTTGGTGGAATTATGAAGTGCGATATCATTGCCGAGGGCGTAATTGCTGCCGCTAAGGAAGTCTCACTATCTGTGCCTTTAGTGGTGCGTTTGGCGGGCACGAATGTCGAAAAGGGTAAGGAAATTTTGAATTCTTCTGGCCTTGATGTTATCGCTGCAAATGATCTGGGTGACGCAGCACGCAAAATTGTTGAAGCTACAGAAAAAGCTAGTAAAGCCGCCTAAGCTATAAGAATGCGCGATCTGAAACCGACATATAAAAATCTGATGGGATTGCCCGCTTGGGCAATCTATTGCCTCATACTTATGACACTCATGTTGAGTGTTATAATTCTGGCTAAAATCTGGTTCCCTGACTATTTCGGTGAAGAATTTTTCTTTAAAATTATAGGTACCTACGTCGTTCTAGTCTTAAGTACTGCAGTTATTTCTAAAATGGCAGATGCTCTCAAAAAAATGAGTTCTGACGATAAGAACGAACTTTAATTCTTTACATATTTATAATTTTTTGCTAATCCAGATGTAAATTATTTACAGGGATTTATGCGTACCAATCTATATAGCCAAAAAGATGAATTCTTATCGGGAAGTCGAAAAGATTTTCCAAAAGGGTTAGTCCAAAAATATCAAGCAGCCACTCAAATTTTAAATGAAGGTGGGCGCTTAAATTTTATGCGCGAAAACTCTGCGACCTTAAAAGTTACATTTTCTAATGACGCACTCCCCCTAAGCTGGATAGATTTAAGAAGACAACATTTTGCCTTGTATGAGCACTTAGGATTGGGTGGAAATCTTGCTGAAGTTTGGCGCAGATCTTTAGACCCTCTGGGTAGCTTTACATACCTCCTTGATGCGGGTATTGCCGATGCTCGAACATTAGAAGACATCGCCCATTCAAATGAAAAACAGGAAATAGCCCTAGATCTTGGAATTACAAGATTAGAAACAGGAGATATTGATCTTCATGTTGTTAAACAAAGATCTTTTCAACTTCAGAATAGTTAACGGCAAAAGGAAACGACATGTCAGAAAATCCACAGACCGTAAGATTTTTAAGGGAGCCATCTTTATTGGATATTGAAAAACTATGCGTCGCAATTACAGATAAACAGGATATTATTGTTTCGGGAACACCGCTTAACAGAACGATGAAGCTCAGTTTTGTTGCTGCGGCGGCCCCAAAATCAGAAAGAGAGATGTTGAGGTTTAAAACTCTTTTGGATACAGATGCACCTGTTAAGGGTCAAATTGTAGGTATAGAAGCATCTGAACTTTCATCTCGAGGTGAGTTTAGAGTGGTTGTTCTACCCCCTAAAAATGCAAATATTGTTGATCTTGTTACCATGACCGCTGAGCAAATGGAGCGCATGCAACATATGGGTCTGTCACGTATAAAATCGAGCGATGGCGGCATCAATATGGAGCTTAGTGGAAGGCAATGGGCTGTTAATGACTTTGAATAAAGCGTAAAAAATTCTATCCTATTGTTGCGCGCTCACACAAAAAATGTAAAACAATACTGTCGATATTTAAATTTTACGGAGACAGTATGTCAGTTCTAGTTAATAAAAATACCAAAGTCATTTGCCAAGGTTTTACAGGTTCACAAGGAACATTCCATTCCGAGCAAGCCATTGCTTATGG
This sequence comes from uncultured Alphaproteobacteria bacterium, assembly GCA_963740205.1. Lineage (GTDB taxonomy): Bacteria > Pseudomonadota > Alphaproteobacteria > Micavibrionales > Micavibrionaceae > UBA2137. The sequence goes on along the minus strand of CAVUDD010000005.1, from coordinate 117,549 downwards.
CACGAAAATGGTTGGGGGCGTGACACCAGGTAAAGGTGGACAGAAACACCTTGATTTACCTGTATTTAATACTGTATCCGAGGCAAAGTCTGAGACTGGCTGTAATGCTTCTGTGATTTATGTTCCTCCACCCTTTGCTGCAGACTCAATCCTAGAGGCCGTACATGCTGAAATTGAACTTATTGTATGTATTACCGAGGGTATTCCTGTACAAGACATGGTGCGCGTAAGAGCTGGACTTGCCAATTCAAACTCCCGTCTTATCGGGCCAAATTGCCCGGGTGTTATTACGCCTGATGAATGCAAAATTGGCATTATGCCTGGCCACATCCACACACGTGGTAAGGTTGGTATCGTTTCTCGATCTGGTACTTTGACGTATGAGGCCGTTGCTCAAACGGGTGCGGTTGGTCTTGGTCAATCTACTTGTATTGGTATTGGTGGCGACCCTGTAAACGGCACAAACTTCATTGATTGTATCAAAATGTTTATGGATGATGATGAAACCGAGGCCATCCTGATGATTGGTGAAATCGGTGGAACTGCAGAGATTGAAGCCGCTGAATATTACCGTGACTTGAAATCTAAAAAGCCAATCGCTGGCTTTATCGCTGGTGCAACGGCACCTCCGGGTAAACGCATGGGACATGCTGGTGCAATTATCGGTGGATTAGATGACACGGCTCCTGCCAAGATGAAAAAGATGCGTGAATGTGGTTTTGCAGTTGCCGACAGCCCAGCAGGTCTAGGCGAAGCTGTTAAAGAAGCGATGGCTGCTTGAGATTAAAAAACGGTCCCACGACCTAGCCTAGGAGCGCTCAGTTGTGAGCTCTCTAAAAAGCAGTGCTCATCACCTGGCCTGTAGTTATTGCTTCCAATGTTTTCACAAAAGGTATTGAAATCTTTTGCCGATAAGGGGAATTTTGTGTGGGTAAGGGCATTCAGCCTATCTTCGCGTTGATAACCATTAAAATATTCAAGCGCAATTCTATAGGTGTCTTTTTCCCTTTCATCAGGTCTAATAGAACACATATTTTCTATAAATGGCCTTAGAGTTGAGGGAAAGCGTTTAACCTCAGTAAGGGCGCGCAAGTCATCAAAGCAATCACGTTCAATCAAATTTTTTGTAAGAATGCAAACGGCTTCAATAGCTCCGTAAGATCCTTGTGCGCGCTCATAATGGTCAATGACTTTGGCAAATGTGGGTATAAAGTCTGTGTTGTCCTTTTCCCATATAATATCTCTGGTGATTAAGCTCAAATACGCATCCCAAATAATTGCCCCTTTATTAGGAGGAATATCCATTACCATTGATAACAATTCTACTCGTTCTGCTTGGTTTAACTCTCCTCTGTGAAAAACCATATCGTCAACGTCTTCTCTCGCAAAAACTTCTAAATAGGCAGGGTGCCCGTGCGCAACCCTTAAAACATTCAAGAACTGCTTCACGTTATGGCTTTTTCTAGCATCCTTGATAATATCACTTAACTTGAGTGCAACTATATTCGCATAGACACTATCTTGGCCTAGTTTTTGGGTAATGTTTAAGAAAGGTGTAACATCGCTGCTCTTACCCAAACCATCCAACGTTTGATTGATGCGGTGTGAAACACTAAAGGCCGAAGCATCGACTTTATGTTGGTCTACCATTTCTAATAGATCGTAAAAACGTTGATAATCACCTTCTTTGATGGCTGTCTCTAATTGGGACTGCCACTCTGCTTTCGTCATTTTGGCTTGGCGTGTAAAAAATGCCTTTATGCGCTCAAGTAAATTAGCTTTCTTGAAAGCTATAGCTAGAGAAATTTCTTGAGGTTTCTCTTCTATTTTTTTGGGGAGGTGAGGAAGTTTAGATTTTGCAGATCGTTTGTTCGCCCTTTCCAAATCCTCTGGTGAATATTTGGAATGGTCGGGAACCGATCCATCATCGTTCAATAGAATTAATGCATTCTCAAAACCAACTAGAAACTTACCAGAGGCCTCTGCTGTATAGGACCAATGTGATTGACCAAGTTCATCACGCTTTTCATGATATTCGGGGGATTTAATTTCAATTCGCCTCTTTTCTTCCTCGCTAAGATAATTAATAGAGCGCTTGAATGACAATTCGTCTTGCTCTGTCATGTGCTCCATTGCGATTTTAAGGGTTTCTTGGTCGTCGTGTTGAGAAACAAATGTTTCCTTGAGTTTATAAGTGCCATCGGATTGTAAAATAATTTCATGATAGCTCTCACGGTCATGTAAATCCCAGATTGAGGAGGATGAAATTGTACGAATTTGAGAAATTTCTTCAGGGTCAGAATCAACTAATGATGTTTCTTCTTCCTCAAAGTAGTCTTCATCTGACCCTGATGAAGAAGAGCCGTAGTCTTCGTACCATTTTTCCATTCAATACCATCTCCAAAAAAATTTAATGAAAACTATTAAATTCACATAAGTAAGTCAACCATTATATGGAAAATATTGCCTATGGAGTGGTTTGGAGGCAATTTTTACACCCCAAATCCATCCAACATTAACAGTAAGCTATTGATATTAATGAAATTTATATTTGGCATAACTCGTGCAAGGTATAGGGTAGGTGGTTATAACAGAAGAGGTTTCAAATGAGTGAAAATATTATACAGGTAATTTTGATGAGTTCTGGCGCAGGATTGGTAACATTTGCCGATCACCCCTTCACAGAAAAGCTTTTTACGGCTCTCTCATCATTTTTATAAAAGGTTTATAGGTACACAAACAGAATCAATTTCTACCCCAAGCAAGGTGTAAAACTAGCGGTATGTCTCTCACCCCGAGGCATACCGTTTTTTTCTTATCGTGTTGGATTGCTTGGTAATGGGTCGACTGATATAGTTTTCTCATGACAACGCTTGCCGATATACCCCAAGAAAAACATCAAAGTCTTATAGCCCTCCCATACCGTGTAGGTATGTGGATTTCATTTTCTGATCTTGACGGTGGTGACGCGGCAGAAGAAAGCGAGCTTCATGCATGTGAGAACATGATTACCGCATATGTAGAGGATTTCTGTAAATCCGAATTTGTACAAGGCCTAATGGTGCAAACACTAAAGCAACGCCATGAATGGGATGTTTGGAAAACAAACTTAAATAAAGTCCCAGAAGAATGCGCAGAGACTCTTAATTATCTCAGAATGACAATAGGAGATGCTGAAACAAGCGCGTTTGTCGATAATCTGATTGAAATTGGTTTTTCTGTAGCCCTTGCCTATCGTGAAAGTGAGCCAGTGATGTCACTCAAGGATAAACTGTCAAAATTCGGCCGCCTAATTCGCGAGAGATTAAGTGCCAGACCTATCGAAATTAGCCCCTATGCTGAATATAGTAATGTCTCGAAAAAAGAATGGGCAAGTTTGCAAATTCTTGCAGCGGCGCTTGGTAAACCCATAGCAAAAGAGGTAATACCAAAATGAGTGCTTTATCAGCTTATGTCCCCGATGAACAAGCAGCGTTGGTATCAGTTTTTTACAAAATTGGTATTTGGATGTCGCATATTGATGATAGCGGGGAAGAAGCCGCAGATACAGAGGAAGAACAGACTTTAATAAATGTATTGGAGACTGTAGCAAAGACATACAAGGCTATTCCTATAATTAATGCGATGGCTACCGAGGCAATTAATCAGGAAAGCAATCATGCGCGCTGGGCAAAGCAATCCGATAACGCTGTAGTAGAGGCGGTGCGTACTGCAGAAATTTTGAAATCAAGGTTGTCGGGTGAAGAACTAAATGCCTATAAAAAGGCTTGCTTGCATGTTGCAACTGCTGTCGCGGCCGCCGTCGAGGAAAATGAATTTGGTGAAGCTGCTCAAGTTGGTTTGGGTGAAAAAATAGGGCGTTTTTTTCAAACCTAAAAGGCGGGTCACTTAGAGAAGAAATGAACATCTCACCAACCGAGGACAGCGCATTGACAGACCTTGCAAATGCGCTGGCAACAGTCTAAATCTAGTCTCTGATAACAAAAACTGCCATTTCTCAAGGATTAATAATGAGCACACAAGACGCTGAACGTTTAAATTTTCTCTCTTCTTCTAACTCCGAATACATCGCACATCTTTATGCACAATTCCTGATTAACCCAAATCTGGTTGATGACAGTTGGAAGGAATTCTTTGATACTTTGGCAGATGACGAAGCAGACCTCTTGCGTGAATTAAATGGGGCAAGTTGGACACCAGATGAGAATAAGCGAACACGCCGTAGTTTCGGTCATACTGCAACCGTCATGCCCGCTGATGAGGCAATGACAGCACAACCAGCAAATAAAAACCAGAGTGGTGCAACCGAACAAGAAATGAAGAAAATGGCGTCCGACTCGGTTAACGCTTTGATGCTTATTCGTGCCTATCGTATGCGTGGACATTTGCTTGCACATCTTGACCCATTGAATTTAAAAGAAGGCAAAGAATATCGCGAACTTGAGCCTGAATTCTATGGTTTTACCAACGGCGATTATGACCGCAAAATATTTATAAATGGTGTATTGGGATACGAATATGCAACTTTGCGTGAAATTTTGGATACTTTGCGTGCAACCTATTGCGATAAGATAGGTGTTGAATTTTTGCACCTTACAGACCCCGAAGAAAAAGCATGGGTCCAAAAGCGCATTGAAGCCCCTAAAAACCACACGGATTTTTCCGAGAATGGTAAGCGTGCCATACTGCAAAGACTAACTGCTGCCGAAGGTTTGGAAAGTTTTCTGAACACCAAATATACAGGTACAAAACGCTTTGGTCTTGATGGCGGTGAGTCCCTTATTCCTGCAATTGAGCAAATCATGAAGCGTGGTGGGCAATTGGGCTTACAAGAAATCGTACTTGGTATGGCACACCGTGGCCGTTTGAATGTTCTCACTAATGTAATGGGTAAGCCTTTCACAGCCTTATTTGCCGAGTTTCAGGGGCAACCCTCAACACCAGAGAGTGTACAGGGTTCAGGGGATGTTAAATACCATATGGGTACATCATCCGATCGTGATTTCGATGGCAATATGATCCACCTATCCCTTACGGCTAATCCATCACATCTTGAATGCGTTGATCCTGTTGTCGTCGGGAAAGTGCGAGCCAAGCAAGTTTTGAAAAAAGATTATGAGGCTGAAAAAGTACTTCCACTTCTTTTGCACGGTGATGCGGCATTCGCAGGACAGGGCGTTGTGCCTGAGACGCTAATGATTTCCGAGTTGCCTGGTTACCGTGTAGGTGGAACAATTCATATTGTAATTAATAACCAGATTGGTTTTACAACCATGCCTAAATATGGACGCTCGGGTCCATATCCAACTGATGTTGCCAAAATGTTAGCTGCACCAATTTTCCATGTGAACGGCGACGATCCAGAGGCAGTTGTACATGTGGCACGTATTGCTACTGAATTTCGCCAAGAATTCAAAAAAGATGTTGTTATTGATATGGTTTGCTATCGCCGTTATGGGCATAACGAAGGTGATGAGCCGGCTTTCACACAACCGATTATGTACGAAAAAATTAAAACACACGAAACTGTGCGCTCTCAATATGCCAAAGCACTAATTGGTGAAGGCATCATGAAATCAGATGAGCCTGACCAAATGGTTGAGGAATTCAAAAGCTTTCTAGAAGATGCCTTTGACGCAACCAAAAGCTATAAGCCTAATAAAGCCGATTGGCTTGAAGGAGAATGGGCAGGTTTCACAGTTGCACCTGATGATGCACGCCGTGGTCAAACATCTGCCGATAAGGATGTGTTTGAGCGCGTAGGAAAAATCTTGAGCCAGACTCCTGATGACTTTGAAGAAAACTCTAAAATCACACGCCAATTAAAAGCCAAGGCCGAAATGTTCAAGACGGGCGAGGGCTTCGATTGGGCAACTGCTGAGGCGGCGGCCTTTGGAACATTGGTTGATGAGGGTTACGCTGTGCGCGTTTCTGGGCAGGATGTTGGTCGTGGGACATTCTCACAGCGCCATGCGATTTTATATGATCAAAAAACAGAGGAAAAATATATTCCTCTACAGCATATTTCAAAAGACCAAGGTCGTTTTGAGGTGCATGACAGCCCATTATCTGAATTCGCAGTTCTTGGGTTTGAATATGGCTATTCGCTGGCTGATCCAAAAACGCTTGTGTGTTGGGAAGCACAATTTGGTGACTTTGTGAACGGCGCACAGGTCATTATTGATCAGTTTATTGCCTCGGGTGAAACCAAATGGTTGCGTATGTCGGGCCTTACAATGTTATTACCCCATGGTTATGAGGGGCAAGGGCCTGAGCATTCATCGGCAAGACCAGAGCGCTTCTTACAGCTTTGTGCCGAAGACAACATGCAGATCTGTAATTTGACAACTCCAGCAAACTATTTTCATGCTTTGCGTCGTCAAATGCATAGAGACTTTAGAAAGCCTCTTATTATCATGACACCGAAATCATTATTGCGACATAAGCTTGCTGTGTCACCTGCAGACATGATGACAGGTAATTCAACATTCCATCGTTTCCTTTGGGATGATAAAAAGGATGAGCTTAAGAAGTCCGATAAAATCAAGCGTGTGGTTCTTTGCACAGGTAAGGTTTACTATGATTTATTCGAAAAGCGCGAAGAAGAGGGCATTGATGATATTATGCTTTTGCGCCTAGAGCAGCTCTATCCGTTTGCGCACAAGGAGCTTGTCGAGGAGCTTAAGCAATATAAAAATGCTGAATTTATTTGGTGTCAGGAAGAGCCAAAGAATCAGGGGTACTGGTTCTTTGTCGAGCCATTGATTGAGAGTGTTCTTAAGGAAGCGAAATTGAAAAACGATCGTCCACAATATGTTGGGCGCATTTCAGCGGCCGCTCCCGCTACAGGATTACTGAAAGTTCATCAGAGAGAGCAAGCAGAATTAGTTGCGGATGCGTTGAAACTCAAAAAAGCTTGATTTTTACAACAATATTTGACATAAATCCTAACGCGAAGGGAAAATGTCATGGCAATTACATTAAGTAGAGCTAAAGTGGTAAACGAAGATGGAAGTCGTACTTTCATCAGGCTCCCTAATGCAAGGTATGACGCGTACGGTTCTGTTGAATATCGTGAAGAAAAACATAAAGGTAAATTAATTTGTGATTGCTGTGATGCCAAGGTTCATTATGTTTCACAATCGTCTGGCCTTGTTGGTAGTTCTTACTATAGTCCCCGACCAGAACATTTCGCATTAAACCCAGGACAGAAACATACTTGCTCAAGACCTAATCCAAACGAGGGTAATGAAAGACATTTTTATGATGTTAATAGTGGGTTACGTGTACATTTAAATATACCCAACCCAACGGGCGAGTTTAATTCACGAACTCTTTATTCTCGCGAGGGACGTAAGTGGCGTGCACAAGAAAATATGCTTCCTCATGGTATAAATGCAGATAAATTTCAACAAATGGAAACTGTAAGTGCGAGCAGTATTTCAGACCTTCTGGATTTAATGGAGAAAGCTGACCTTGATCGTCTCTCAAAATCTTACCTTGTGGCTGGACATAGAGTAATACCTTTTCGTGATTTTATTCTCAGGGAGGATGCAAACAAAGAAGGCCTTGGTAGTAAGCGTTTTCAAAGATTTTTAAAACAGCTTAACAGCGAACCCCAAAGGAACAGTGGATTGCCTAGGATGGTAGAGCTGTCCACTGAAAAAAGCATTATTTCTTCCAAGGATAAATTTCCAACTGTTTCATGTAAGGCAATATTTTTGGATCGTTTAGAAGATGGGCCACGATTTATAATCCCACATATAGATTTGGACTTAACGAGGAATAAATTTCTTGGAGATACTTTTAGAGAAGCAGGGAGACACTCAATCATGGGTGTTGTTAGAAGTAGCGTGATGAGAAATGGAAATATAGGAATGTATGTAAAGGTTTCTGATGAGCGTCAAATTGAAAGAAGAACGCCTAGCCAAATTATGAAGGCACGCTCTGAGTTACCTTTACCTGAAGTTGTTTAATAATGCTGACTATTATTATTCCAGCCCTCCATTTTCATCCTTATCTTGAAAAGACAATTCAAGATTTTAATTCTCAAAATTTAATAGATACGGTGCGATTTGTTATTGTTTCAAAGTCTAAAAATAACGATTTTATCCGTTTAGAAAAACAATATTCCAACATTCAAATTATAAAGGCGCCAGAAGGTGGGCGCGGGGCTGCTCTAGCGGAAGGTGCGGAGCAAGTTAAATCTGGATGGTTATTATTTCTTCACGTTGATACATACTTGAAAGGTGATTGGGAGACTGAACTCTCAAATTTCATAAAAAAAGAAAACGAAAATTGCAAAGCGGCGTATTTTCGCTTTAAACAAGATGGGGGTAGCTGGAAAGCCTACCTTCTCGAAAAACTGGTTGGTTTAAGAAATATTTTTCTGGCTCTACCTTATGGTGACCAAGGACTTCTTATTCATAAAAATCTGTATGAACGACTTGGTGGTTTCCGTGCTGATTATCCCTTAATGGAGGACGTTGATTTTGTACGTAAATTGGGTCGAAAAAGATTAAGACGATTATGCGCGCAGGCTGTAACTTCAAACGAGCGTTACAAAAACGGGTACATAAAAAGGATAATTACCAATGCCAAATGCCTGACTCACTATTTTAGTGGTAAAGACCCAAGTGAGATTTATAAAATTTATACGAAAAAAAATTAAGGAATAAGAACTTTAAGAATTGTCTTTAAATGTTTTTGTTCATGGCTAAGGCTTTGTTCTTCAGATTCCATTATCTGCTTAGCACCAGTACACATTCCGAAAAAATCACTTTCTTTTCTATCTATTGCCTTGGGTAGACCGTTTCTAATGAAAGATTCAAGAATAGGTGCAACGTCTGTATCGAGGCCATTCAAATATTTGCTTATGGCATTTCCTACGCCGCTATAATTCAAATTAGCGCCACCTATGTAGGAAAGGCTTGCATAGCCAATTCCTGCTTGAGCTGCAACTTTGGCTTCGGTCATATTTGTCATACCGCTAATCAGTGCCGCTTCCCCGAACGTATTTGTCAAAGCTGTCTCGTCAGCAATAGTTCCAGTTTCTGGACCCTGCATCCCCGCATAAATAATTCTGCTTGAGGGAATTATTTCTGATGGATTATGTTGTACATTTAGGTGTGCTTTAACGTCACTATCTTTAAAAGCTTCTGCAAGTGCATCCTTGAGAGTGCCGCACACGGAAGTTTCATAGTTATCCATGTAAAGAACCAAACCCTTAATGGTTTCACCAGAGAAAAAATTATCTATCCTATGAGTGTTGTGGGAAAAGTAGGTGTCGGGAACAACCAAGTCACCCACGCCGATTTTTTCACTCAAGGTGGTTGAAAGTGATACTGCAAGCCAGTATTTCACACCTTTTTCTTTAAGTGCATAGGCATTCGCCAGATAAGGAATCTCGTGAGGTGGAAGTTGCTCTTCGTCGCCATGTCGTGAGAAAGCAAAAAACCTCTTACCATTCCATTCAAGTAGAGATATCCCGCCCGAGGGCTTGCCATAGGGAGTTTCAAGTTCCGCGTTTGTCCATGTTTCAATGGTTTTTGCATGAGGGAACATGTTAGGACCCTTGCCACCAGCAATAACCAATTGTGTTTCATATTCTGACATTAGATGGCGCCTTTAATTTTTTCTAGATCGCTGGCCTCATCAACGTCAACAAGGGAAGGCAGTATAGTCATATTTTCAAACCCCAGATCAGATGTCAGTTTTTGCCATGAATCAGGAGCCTTATAATCATTGCATACCCAAGGCATTTTTTCGGATTTACGATTGCTTCCATATAAATAGAATCCACCGTCACCACAGGGGCCAATAGCACAAGCATCGGGTGTGCTTTCAAGGTATTTTGCCGCTTGAAGTATTAGAGATGGTGTAAGGTCAGGAATGTCGGTGCCTGTGAGAAGAACATAATCATATCCCTCATCTAGTAATTTGTTAGAGATATAATTCATCTGGGTGCCTAGACAGCCTTCTCCACTCCAAATCTTTGTAAAAGGGCTGTTCTCCCATCTTTCATGAGTCACACCATCCTTTTCGGCAATTGCCCATAAAATGTCCAGATTGCCCTTTGCGTTGGCTGCCTGAGACGCAGTATTAGCAACTTGGCGCACTGACCAAGAAAAGAAATTACGCGCAACTTCTTCGCCGACATCGCGCGCAAGGCGTGTCTTAACCGGGGTTAATTCCGGTGTCTTGGTAAAAATAGCTAGGGCGCCGCGCATGGTTTGTCCTATACGTTTACATAAACTTGCGCGGAGGATAGGTATTTATTGAGAAAAAAGCAACATAAAAAGGATATATAGTGTAATGTTTTTAACGTCTTCCCCATTGATTTTTACCGCGTAAAAAGCCACATTAAGGCACGAAGATATAATTTACCGTCACATGAAGACATTTAAAGGATAATTAGAGGAAATAATAATGGCCGAGATTAAAGTCCCAACACTTGGAGAATCCGTTACAGAGGCAACCGTTGCTCAGTGGTTGAAGAAAGAAGGAGATCAGGTTGCAGCAGATGAACCTATTGTTGAGTTGGAGACAGACAAAGTAACCCTAGAAGTTAACGCACCAGAGGCTGGTGTAATTGCAAAAATTAGTGTTGCCGAGGGAGGCAACGTTGAAGTTGGTGCGGTACTTGGGGAAATTGAGGTTGGTGCCGCAGCAAATGATTCAGGCAATAAACAAGCCGCTACAAAACCGACAGAAGTCAAAGCCGAGCCAGAAGGTTACATTCCTGAAGACAAAGCCAAAGGCGATCCTAAATCAGATACGGTTCATGGTGAAGCTGGCCAGCAATTATCACCAGCCGTGCGCAAGATGGTTGCAGATAATGACTTAGACCCATCAATAATCAAAGGTACTGGCAAAGATGGCCGTCTCACAAAAGGCGACATTATTGATTACATGGAAAATGGTAAAAAAGATGCTGGTTCAACGCCTGCACACCAAGCCGTCTCTACTCATCCTGTTGCAGAACATGATGCACCGCGTGAAGAGCGTGTAAGAATGACAAGGCTTCGTAAGCGCGTATCCGAGCGTTTGAAAGAAGCACAAAATACAGCAGCCATCCTAACGACTTTCAACGAGGTCGATATGACAGCGATTATGAAAGTACGCTCTGAATACAAGGATGTGTTTGAAAAGAAACACGGCATCAAGCTTGGTTTCATGTCATTTTTTGTGAAGGCTTCAGTGAATGCCTTGAAAGAAATTCCGGAACTGAATGCTGAAATTGATGGCGAGGAAATCGTCTACAAAAACTATTATAATATTGGTGTTGCAGTTTCTACACCGCAGGGGCTTGTCGTTCCTGTTGTGCGTGATGCGGATGGGAAGTCCATGGCGCAGGTCGAAAAAGATATTGTCGATATGGGAACTCGTGCACGTGATGGTAAAATCACCATGGATGATATGCAGGGTGGAACATTTACGGTTACAAATGGCGGTATCTTTGGCTCTCTTCTTTCAACCCCAATTTTGAACACGCCACAAACTGCTATTTTAGGTATGCATAAAATCCAGCAACGCCCGATGGTTATGCCTGATGGCTCAATTGAGGCGCGCCCGATGATGTATTTGGCGATGTCTTATGATCACCGCCTTATTGATGGGCGCGAGGCTGTGACTTTCCTTGTGCGCATTAAAGAAGCACTTGAAGATCCACAAAGACTATTGCTGGATATTTAATAAGCTTATAGAAATTCTTAAAAATCGCGAGAGGCCTGTTTGAATTTCAGCAGGCCTTTTTCTTCGACCAAATCACGTGCCACAAAACCATCAGGACTTCGCGAGCGGAACACATCACCAATTGTTATCTCTGTAAATCCTGCACCTATTAAATTGACCTGTTCGCGTGACGTCGGAATTTGCGAGCAAAAGAGATGTTCCTTAATAGGTGTTAATCCAAGTCGCTTACATGACATCAAATATCTGTTTATCGGTTCTTGCATAAATGAATATTTTCCGCGTGCTTGCGTGATTTGGTCAATATCAAAATCATTTTGCATGGAATACCCAACAACCGCATGAACACGCGTGGTAAGGCTATACGTCTTGCCTGATTTGTCCTGTGCCAAACCAATGGCAATCTTGCGGTTATAATGCTGGGTTGCCTTATGTGTAATCAACATATCAAAAAACCCAGCATCATTGCTTGCTGGTTCAACCTCAATCGGGCTGTCCTCTTTGGGAATATAGGATTTTTCAGGCTCGTGAATGGGTTCTATTTTTTCTTCCTTACGGTGCAGGCGGTAAACGGCAATACCTGCTTTTTCCACAATTTGCATCGACATATTATCAAATGTACCCGAGCGTCTTTGCCAGAAATCCTTCTCGAAACCTTTGTGATCAATATAGATAACCGCGATACCTGCCTCGGCAATATTCTTTGCGCAATTGGGACAGAAAGGATCGGTAATACAAATAGAGGAATTTTTAGTAGGAAACCCTGTGTTTAAAAGGGCTGCGGTCTCGGCATGGATTGTCCCGCTACTCTTACCAATACGCACCTCATGTCCAAGGGCGTCTTCAATGGGGACAGGCCATTGATTAGTTTCACTGACAAGATGCGTGTCATCGAAAACACATGCCGCCACCTTATTTGTCGGGTGCGGACTATCATTTACGATGTCGACGGCGGCTTGCATGGCCAAAAAGGCTCTATTCACTGACATTAATTTCCTTTAAACAGAATAAGTTACGAACTTTTTAAAGACTTAAGACGTTCATAATATAAGAAAACTTCTATGAAAGGAAAATATAATGAAAAACTTTAAACTTTTAGCGGTACTTGGTCTTGTTATTCTCGGATCAGCTAGCCTTGCAGCATGCAATACAGTAGATGGCATGGGACAAGATATTGAGCGCGGTGGCGAAGCCGTCCAAGATGCAGCTAACTAAGATTTAGAGAAAAGCCCGCCATTAGGCGGGTTTTTTACCTTATGAAAGTATTATTACCATTATTTGCGTTATTTTTATTGGTGTCGTGTACTCGCACAACACTCACTAAATCTGATAGCTACACCGATCCTGCATTTGGCGCTAAACGTATCAATTCATTTCTTGTTTCCGCAGAAAATATGAAATTGAGCGAACAAGAGGCATTGGAGCAGGAAATAGCCAAAAGTCTTGGTACATATAATGTTGGGACTGTGTTGGGACGCGAGCTTTATATTCCAACGCGTCGTTATGATGATGAAGAAAAACGTCAAATCGCAATAGGTTCAAAGACCGAGGCCATTCTTCTCATTTCACCTCAAGGCCGTGACATTCATAATATTCATACCTATCCTGATCGCTCTTCGCCCCGTGTGAGCGTTGGGGGATACACGGGCAGTTCCTCTGGTGTTGGTATTGGTGTTGGATTTCCCATAGGAGTAGGCGTTGATGAAGGTGGCTTTATTGGTGGTACGCATTTTCGTGAACCCGAGGCATTTTATAAGGCAGAGATTTATCTTCTTCCTAATTTCGAGCGTATTTGGATTGGTGAATTCTCAACACGCGGGCCTGATGGCATGAGTTGGAAAAGGCTCGCCGAGCGTTTTGGAAATGAAATGGTTAAAAAGCTGAATGCAGATGGTTTGATTTAATTTTTAAGGGCATGGAGCACCTAAATTAGGTTGAAAACCTCCACAACGTTCATTCTCAATATATTCTTCGCCTGTAACAAGTTGCTTTTCTATCGCAGCGTTTTCAAGATCGGACGTGCTTAATCCTATTCCATTAGGATTACCATTGTTATCTCCGTATATCTGGGCGCCTAATTGTATAGCTAAATCCATATCGGCAGTGCTTGCGGACATATTGAATACGTTTGTGAGTTCCGTAACTACGTTATCGCGATCACTAATCAACGTAGAAGATTGGAGACCATAACTTACGACTAAAGAACCTAGTTCCATATCAGATATGTCAGAAGGGTCTTGATCCCATGCGGCAGCAGCGCGCACATCGTCTAATTGTGTAAGGTCAAAGCCGATTTGACTAGCATATGCCTTTATGCCTGCCCCGATTTGAGCTATATCTTGTTGAACGCTTGCTCTGAATTCATAATCGCCATCATTGACTACATCGCCATTAACACCCAGCTGGTATCCCATATCTATACCTGACTGTGCGCTCTCTCTTAAAGCTTCTTCAGGAGACATGTCTATTTGGGTGGAGGATTACAGGCAAATTACTATGATGCGCTATAAAATTCTCTATAGTTGTTATTACTGGATCAGGCATAATAATATTTCCTTCTTATTAAGCCCTAAGAGTAGCCAAAAAGCTTAAAGAAGTTATGAAAACTATGTAAAATTTTATCTATTTGGTTGTATCAAAGGGATTAGCCAAAGGAATGGCGAAATTTTCACCGTAAATGGCGCGCCCTAATTGCAGGGCAAGGCCAGGGTGGGACACCTTATCAAATTGCAAACGAAGAGGTTCGCTTTTGTAGACATAGTCGTTATGCATGGTCATAACCGAACTCTCCAGGCCAAAACCGGCAATCAATGCACTTAACTCGCAATTATCAAGCTGGTGTGTATCAACACCATCCCACCCCATGGCGATTTGTGTTTCAGAGAAACTGACAAGATCAACATTGTTATAAACAGCTTGTTTGCGGATCAAATGACAGGCGCGCTCAAGAGAATGCAGAACATCATTATTGAGGAGAAAACTTCCCTCTTCAAAAAGTTTTTCGGGATGGGCAACAGGAATGGGTCTGCGACCTTCCCCTAAAAGAGGCAAGGCTGGCGCATGATCCATCAAAAATTCTAAAAAATTAAAATAAGTCACAACGTCCCCACACTGTATTTAACAATTATAAGACAAAACTTATATACCGTGCAAATTTACATAAATTTATTGACATAAGTTTATGTAATCGCTATCAATTTGCCCATGAAACAATCACATTCCCAGTTGGCGGTTAATAAATACGAGGCATGGGCGGACAGCTATGAGGCCGATGTTACGCGTATGCAATGGCGCGCACCAACCGAGGTGCGCAATACGCTTATTCCCCATGTTGAAGATAATCAAAGAATATACGAGGTAGGCATAGGTTCGGGTTATCTGGCGCGACTGTTTCTGGATAAGGTCGATGTTGATTACGCTGGCTGTGATATCTCGCCAAGAATGTTGACCAAATGTTTCAATGCGGGCGGTATCCCCTATGAAAATTTAAGCCTTGTTGACCTCAACAACGAAAATATCCCCGAGCCAAACGGGTCATTTAATTACATCATAAGCTGTGCAGTTCTTGAGTATGTTGAAAATATCAGGCATGCGCTTGGCGAGATGGCACGACTAGCATCATCGGGAAGTCATCTTGCCTTTGCCTATGAGGGCAATATGGAGGCCAGATCTAAAATTGTGCAAGGCAAGGATTTTGATTATTTCCACCACAGCGCGCTGGATGTAGAGGCAATTTTGGCTGAATGTGGTGTGGAGTGCAAAGACCATTACGGCTTTCAATCGGTGGGAAATGGCAACCCGATTTTCTACACGCTTTATCATGGTATGAAGGTTTAGATAAAATTTATAATAAAAGGATTTATCAGTTTGTTAAGCAAAGATTTCTATAGAATTAGCATAAAGCTCTAATTTTCAAATTTCGCTATCTCTCCGTTTTCTGTGTCCATAAAGAACTCTGTTACGCCTTTAAATAAATTATTTTTTATTGGGTTTTTAGCAAACGGATTATGTACTAAAATTACATTTCTCGATTTTCCATGAAGAGCAGTGTACCAAGGGTTTGTATTAGAATGTAATACTGCGCTTATATTTCTATACTCGCCACTCCAGAAAATTTGTTTTTCTACCTTCGCTCCATTTTTTTTCTCAAGAAATTCTTCGTAAGTTAGGCTCATATCTACAGCTTTATTACTTTCTCTATTAATTGTTATAGAGATTGGCCCTATGCCAAATAGAACTTCAAGTATTACTGGTTGTTGTGAGATGCCTATGTCACCATCAAGCCCAAGATGAGCACCGTTTATCGCAATGATGATTTGGTCTGTACCTTTGATGATTTCATCATCTATATATTTATCAACTTTCTGCTTCTTGTATAAAAGGGCTGAAGTATATCGTGACTGGTATTCGTGACTGGGTACCGAATAAACTTCAGGTGGGTCTTTTATCTCTGATAATCTCTTTAGCTCGTCACTTAAAGATGGGGCCACAGCTTCTAGCCAGAGTGTTTCACTGGCTAATTTAACCATAAAATCCGGCCCTATTTGGGGGCACTTAAACTTAAAGGCTCTTTGTTCTAAGAAAGTGCTTATAAACATTTCCCAATATCTCTGAATTATTGATTCTGGGTCGCCAGTTTTAAAAGCATTTAGTATGTGGACGCCTTCATTTGATTTCTGAATATGAAGTTTGAAGATATTTGAGCATTCATTTTTGAAAAGAAGTCTTTGCTCTGGAGAGAAATTTTCAAATTTTTCTATATAATCAAGAACAACGCTCTCGAACTGTTCTATCTACTTATCATCCCCATTTTCAGGGCATTGATGAATGCGGATTGCGGGATTTCGACATTGCCGTATTGGCGCATTTTTGCCTTACCCTTTTTCTGCTTATCCAACAGTTTGCGTTTACGTGAAATATCACCACCATAACATTTGGCGGTCACATCTTTTCGAAGGGCGGAGAGGTGTTCAGCGGCAATAATCTTGCCACCGATGGCGGCCTGTATCGCGACCTTAAACATTTGGCGCGGGATAAGTTCCTTGAGACGTTCGCACAACTGGCGACCACGGTATTCCGCCACTGATCTGTGAACAATCATGGCAAGGGCATCCACATCATCGCCATTGACCTTGATTTCCAGCTTCATAAGGTCGTTTGGGGCGTATCTCAATTAATTCATAATCGAACGTTGCATATCCGCGCGAAATAGATTTGAAACGATCGTAAAAATCAAACACAACCTCGTTCAATGGTAATTTATAATCCAGCATCGCGCGTGTGCCGACATAGCCCAGGTTAATCTGTTCGCCTCTGCGATCCTGGCACAATTTCAACAACCCACCCATATATTCATCGGGCGTCATGATTGTTGCCTTAATCCAAGGCTCTTCAATCTTGTTGATTTTCACCACATCGGGCATGTCCACTGGGTTATATAGCTCGATAACCTCGCCATTGGTCATATAAATTTTGTAAACAACGCTTGGTGCGGTTGGGATAAGGTCAAGGTCAAATTCACGGTCAAGACGTTCCTGAATAATCTCCATGTGCAAAAGTCCAAGGAAACCACAACGGAAACCAAGTCCCAAGGCCTGTGATTGTTCGGGCTCGTAATGAAAGGACGCATCATTCAGTTTCAATTTCCCAAGGGAATCGCGCAATGTTTCAAAGTCGGACGCGTCAACAGGGAAGAGGGAGCAAAACACCATCGGAATAGAGGGCTTAAATCCGGCTAGCTTTTCCGCGCACTGGTTTTTTTCCTCGGTAATTGTGTCACCGACCTGTGTTTCCTCGATATCCTTAATAGCCGCCGTAATAAAGCCCATTTCACCGGGGCCGAGTTCATCAATAACAACGGGTTTGGCGAGAACAAACCAATGCGGTCAATATCGCGTGTGGCCTTTGTGTTCATAAATCGGATGCGTTGACCTTTTTTGAGGTAACCATCAATAACGCGGACAAGAATAACCACGCCCAAATAGGAGTCATACCAGCTATCCACCAGTAAGGCCTTTAATGGTTTATCCGCAGCACCTTCTTTTGGCGGAGGGAAGTTTAGTCACAATCGCCTCTAGCAATTCCTGAATACCTTCCCCGATTTTCCGGACACCTTGACGGCCTCTTCGGCTGGAAGGCCGACCATTTCCTCGACTTGCTCGGCAATTTGGTCCGGTTCTGCCGCTGGCAGATCAATTTTATTGATAACAGGAATGATGTCATGGTCATTGTCGATCGCCTGGTAGACGTTGGCAAGGGTTTGAGCCTCAACCCCTTGTGAGGCATCCACAACCAGCAAAGAGCCTTCGCACGACGCCAGTGAACGCGAGACCTCATAGGAAAAGTCCACATGACCCGGTGTGTCCATCAGATTGAGCTGATATTCGATACCATCTTCGGCGGTAAAGGCCAGGCGAACGGTCTGCGCCTTGATCGTGATACCGCGCTCACGCTCGATATCCATGGAATCAAGCACCTGTTCTTTCATCTCGCGGACTTCAAGCCCGCCACATTCTGGATCAAACGATCGGCCAAGAGTCGACTTGCCATGGTCGATGTGCGCGATGATCGCGAAGTTCCGTATTTGCTTCAGTGGTTTTGTTTTTGGTGTGCTCATGGCGAGAATTTATACATTGGCGCGCGCCCGCTTGCAACTTCGATTTTTTCAAGAAAACCAACGATTTTCATTGATTTATTATGGTAAAAGATGCTAGGTACGGTGCCATGGATAATAAAGCTACAGAAAAGCCAAAATTTAGATGGGGCAGACTCGGTATTGGGGTAGGCGGGATTTCCCTTATGTTCGGAGGTTTGGCCTATTATCAGAATATGGATGAAGTTAACCAAACCGCTAAAGATATGTATTTTGTCGCCACAAATCAGTCCGGGGACATAAGCGATATTAAATTTTCTAATGACCCAGAAATTGTTGCGCGCGGTGACGTAAGGGGCTTGCCCAGTCTAAAATCCTGGCCGATGACATCGTTTATGACATCTGAGAATTTTTCACTCCCCTTTATTGATCGCGGTCTGAATACCGCATGTAGCGTAGATAGCGCACTTACAGGAGAACTTTCCGAATACAGGCAAGCCGTTGTACAGTCCATATGGTGGGCGAGTGTCACAAAACCAAGTAGTTTGGATGAATTTCAATTACAGCTTACGCCCGAGGAAACCGCAGACTTCCTTTTGGCAAAATTTTATTCTGAAAGTCGCGCTGGTGCAGAGCTTGAGCCTGATGGTACGCAAGATACAGATGGCCAGCCTGAATTTACAGGCCCCTTTCACTTTGGCCGTGTAACATTTGTTCAACTGATGAAACGTCATGGCCCACCCGATGTCGCAAGGCATATAGAATACACCTATGATGACGAGGGTGAAATCTCGGGTGCGCGCATCATTGATGCCGATGATTTGGGTCGTGATAATTTGTTTAGAAATTATATTCTGAATTTACGAAATGACCCATATATTGCGACCTATATGACGTTGGCCAATATGTACGAGGCAACAGATAATTTACAAACACGCCTTGAGGCATCTGGATTGACCGATGTTGCGATAGGTAAATATGTTTTGTTTATGCATGTTGTTTTGGGTGATGATTTAACCGCAGAAATTGTCCGTGCACATTACCGTCCCGATGGTCGCACAACCGAGGAAGTCTTTGCCCCTGAAATTATTGCCTCTAATCCTTCGCTTTTCTATGATGACGAAGACAATCTTTTACCTGCAGAAGAAATTTTCCCCTCATTCCAACGCAGACATGATGAAAAGATGGAGGCTGTTCAAACACTGCTTAACCAGTGTGATGGTGGTATGTCACAAAATAGACGCGATGGTTTAAGGCAGGTCATGTTTTCACATCCAGCTTTCCCTGACACGCCTTTAGCCGAAGGGGCGCAAGCTCAGAATCCTCAACCTTAATCACCATAAAATTCCTTAAATCTTTACATGGGTTAAACTTCGCGTTAAAACATGTCCCGAATTTAATCATCAAAAGGGATGTTTCACACATGGCTGTATCTGATAAAAAAACAAAGCGTAATATCATAATCTTTGCAATGGTAAGCTTGCTGGTCATTATTGGCCTTCTAAGCCTTGTTTTCGTTGCCGCGCTTTCTGGTACACCGGGTGATGGCGAAGTCCTTAACCTTGAAATTACTACAGACGGCGAAACACTTGAGGAAGCAGATGTGCCTCAAATCCTTGAGGGCATTGTCCCAGACGGTGAAATGCTTGAAGGTGAAGTTGCAGATGAAGATGAAAAAGCACCTCTTCCAGCCATCTATTATGATGATCAAGGTCAAATTCAGGAATAATTAACTCTGTCATTGCGCGCACAGCGTGGCAAACCAGCATAAGAAAAACCCCTCAAAGCGCGGGGTTAGTCAGAGAGATAAAACTTTAAAAACTAAGGTCCTACTGGAGCGGGAACGCTGTCTCTCGCTAGTGGAGATCGGGAAATTGCCGCAGCTGGCGAATCTTGTGCCAATACAGATCGAGCCATTGCTGCAGATGGATGAGCAAGTTCTAGACAACATCGCCACTTCCGGCGACTGAACCATTTCTAGCTGTAGGGACAGTACCAGCTCGTACAGAATCAACTGCTCCTGCTTGTGCGTCTTGTTGTGCGCCAACCACCATATCTCTGTTCTGTCCTTGTGCTCCACCAACTAAGCCAGCTACACGACCTACAAGCCCAGATAACTGCGCAGTAGACAGGTCTGAAATCTGGTCGTAGTCTCCATCGACCTGACGGGCATTTCTATTTTGTACCGTGGCCGCTTGTCCTTCTGCTTGTTGACGAAGGCTTACAGCCAATCGGAACGTCAATACCCATAATCGTGCAGACTGTTTCTGTAACTGAGGCAATCAGACCTTTCCACCATGTTCCAGCTGCAAGACCACCTTGTGATTCTTCGTCAAGAGCAATATTGGCTTCACCAGCTCTTTGTTGTAAATTCAAATCTGCTTGAATGTAGGCGGCAATACCTTGCGCCATTGTCTGAATCTGTTGAGTAATTCTTGTTTGTTCGGCTTCTGTAAGGGCGCCGAGCCGCTACGCCAGATATCGGACGTAACATTTCGCGATACGTGCAGATGCATCTGCTGCAGGTAAACTAGCTAGTGTACCAGCGTTTCCGCTAGTTGCTTTGTAACAGAAAAGATCGCTGCCTGGGATTCTCTTGGAACGTTTGGAACAACCTCAGCAATTGTCATCGCAAGAGCAATGTCATCTTGTGTGAAGTTGTCATCACTGTTAAATGCGGATTGCAAGATACCTCTGGCAGCTTGGTTTGTTACGTCTTCTAAACCGGGCATTTTTTTCTCCTTATTAAACTAAATATCTCTCTTATAAAGAATACTAACAAAACCTTATTGTATAATTGCAAAAGTATTAAATATTATCATTATATAACAATTGGTTAATTAACTTTATAGTTTTGCTTTACATTCCCAATATGCGGGTAACTACGTTTTGCTTAGTTTCTGCTGACGTAATTCCATTTTCAACAAGCAAGTTATCTATTGCAACTACGCTATCTCCACTTAACATTCGTAGCTTCAAAGTTTTGCTCAAATCATTAACAACACCGTCTGTTGAGGCTGCTTGACTTACTACTGCCATAAATTGATTGTGCATAGTCGACGCGTTATCGGGTGCAACCTCACCAAATACGGCTGTGGCTCTTTCAGAGATTGACGCAACAGATGATAATGAAGAATTTCCGTCGGGTGCTGCCGGCAAAGCGGCTGTGCTAGGATCACCAGTAATAGTAGTGTCAAAGCTACCAGCAGCAGGCCTTACATCTCTAGCGAATTCATTTTCAAGATCTCTTTGAAGTTCGGTTGTGTCAGTACCAGAACTCTCTCCCACCGACTATGCTACCGGCAATATTAAAGAATGTTCCACCAAAAAGAGCTTGATCTGCGATGTAGCCTCCACCACCAACACCTGCTATGACTGCAATCGAAGTACCGACTTTTCCTAAAACTCCTTTAGACCATTCTGATGCTCTAGCAGTTCTTGAAGGGGCGGCTAGGCGCAGGCTCACCTGGTGCTCTATTATGAGCGTTTGCTTCTTCGGTTAGTCTTACTGTGCGCGCATCATAGTCAGCTCTTGCTTGTATACGCATAAATTCGAGCTCATGTGGTAAGGCTCTTAAAAACTAAGGGTGAACGTCATCGCCTCTGGCTATAGCATCTAAGGTATCTGAACCTTCTGTAATATCTAAATTTGGATTAACACACACGATGACTGCGGAACATTTCATCTTTAAGGCGCATACCGATTTCACGTGCGTTATCAGGCAACAGGCCTTCACTGGTTCTATACTTTCAGTCAAGCCCTCTGCTCGCGTTCTTGCACTACTTCGCACTCTGCATGAGTGATTTCTTCAATTTGTTGAGCTGTTCTGGCATCTCCTGGAGCAGCACCTCTTCCGTCATCAGCCCTTGGTGTGCGGTTAGTTGGTGCATTTGGGTTATCAGCGCGAGATCTCATTCGACCTTCAGGATCTGCAGATCCGCGTCTAGCTGGCGCGACATTACCTCCAACATCGTCAAGTGAACGACCACTGCCTCCTGCCGCTCTTCTTAAAGCATTCTCCACCTGTAGGTCCGCCTGCCATCTTTTTATCCTCTCAAAATCTTTCGTAATTTACGTATATCATATTGGAAATATTTGATTTATTCAAAAATTATTATGAACAAACTGATATATATAAATTTTCTCACTGTAATTTGTAATTCCATCATGACAGGGATATCTTAATAACTACTTAACATAATATAATTAATTTTGATGTTAACCAAAAATTTACACAAAGAATAATTATGATTGTCGTAACTTTAACAATACGAGTATATTATGACCACTTTAACTGCAAGTCCCGAAGATATTTCACAACATCTAATAAGAGCGACTTTACTTTCTAATTCAATCACCGCAGCTACATACTTAAGTACGACTTACTACGGCCAAATTTTCTGGAGAGAAGTTTCAGATGAATTAATACCGGAGTACGCTTATTTAGGTGGACTTGTAGTAGATGTGCTAGGCGGAATAGATGATTGGTAATGTGCTAAATCACAGGGATTAGACGTTGGAATTTTTGACCGTATGTATAGATAGAGGACAGTTATTCAAATACCTTTTATGAGGGGACAAAAGGTACTGTATCTGCATGGATCAATGAGAATACGGGGTTAGATAGAATTACCTATGAAACAAATAGAGATCTTTATATGCGTGGTAACGAGAAGTTCGGCATTCCTCCAGAGGAGGGATTTTTAGATCGTTGGGGCTTCTTCCAAATCAAGATAATTATAACAGACTTTTAGCTGAATTTACGCAGCAATCAGGAGGCAATATAGCCATGGGGCGCGCTCTTCTTGACCAACATATAGAGCAGGAATTTGAAGAATGGTGCTACGAGCAGGGACATGATGGTGTGCAAGGCTGGAATTACTCGATGGATGGTGGTGAGACATGCAAGTTTGGTGATGAGAAGTAGCAGCTGCTGTTATTATAGGAAATATTGCAGACCCATTTATAGTAAGGTCGTTAATTGCTAAAGCTGCGGGTAGGGCAGCAAGTGCAGGTCGATTAGAGAATACTTTAGATAACTTAGGATACGCTGATTTGGGAGCTATGGGCTTAAATTTTCTAGCCCCAAGCCACAACAAGTTAATAGATTATCTGGATAATCTACTCAGGGGAAATGATTTTTTATCCTCTAGAAGAGGAATTATGCAACTTCAACTTGATGCTAATCAGGTCAATGCTCCTATTATATATGTAGAAGATTTACCTCAAGATCATTTAAGAAGATACTGTTCCCGGATGTGATGAAACTAAGAATGCAATAGCGGATGCGTTGTGTCATTACAACAAGAAATAGCTATATGATTTCTGATGATACTGATCAATTAGAATTAGGCCGCAGAACTCTTGACGTTGAGTTGCGTTTTAACCAGCTTATGACTGAATTTGTAAATAATAGAGATAATTTCAACTGAAGTTCATAGATAGATCTAGTACTTATGCACACTTGGTTAATGGGTAATGGTTTGCAGCAAGTCCAGATCATTATGATGAGAATTATAATTTGAGAACAGAAGACATCGGCTTGGATGGAAGAGATCAGACATTTAAAATATTAGATAATGTCATTGAAGATAACCCCTCTGTAGCACAACAATACACTGAGGAAGGTAGCGCGAGCGAAGAGTTTAGAAATGCAGCAATGCAAAAGAACCCTGAGGATATTTCAGTGTTTCGCTCGAGACAGGAAATTGAAGCAGATATAGGGCGCGCGGATGAAGCGGTCGCCAATTTAAAAATATTTTGGAGCAAGCTGTCGACATAGGCGAGAACATTGTTGAAGCGGTAGACGATACTATCGATTTAGCTGTAGACCTTGCAGGGGATGCTTATAGAGCTACATCAAACTTCGTCAGCCGATGGAACCCATTTCGGCTAATGCCTGAAATGTCTCATTCCAGTAAATACCATTGCGAGGCCGCGTTCATTTGCGGCCTCAATCACTTCATCATCACGAATTGACCCGCCTGGCTGTATCACAGCTGTAACACCAGCATCCGCCGCCGCGATTAAGCCATCTGCAAAGGGGAAAAAGGCATCCGATGCCACCACGGGGGCACATCCTTTAAGGCCTGCTTCTTCCATTTTACTGGCTGAGATTTTTGCGGCGTCAATACGGCTCATTTGTCCCGCACCGATACCCACCGTCGCCAAACCCTTGGCGTAAACAATTGTGTTGGATTTGACGTGCTTTGCCACACGGAAGGCGAATAACAAATCACGCAATTCTTCTTCTGTTGGTTCGCGGTCACTGACGATCTTTAATTCATCTTCGGTGATACGCCCGTTGTCTGCGCCTTGGACAAGTAACCCGCCAGCAATCGATTTCACAATCCGGCGTTGCTCCATCGGGTTTGCCATGGAGCCTGTCGTTAAAACACGCACATTTTTCTTGGCCTTAAGAGTTTCCATCGCGTCGCCCTCAATAGAAGGTGCGATAATCACCTCACAAAACGTATTAAGGATGATATTTGCCGTCTCAGCAGTAAGCGTTCGGTTGAGCGCAATAATGCCGCCAAAGGCACTGACTGGGTCGCATTGAAGTGCCTTACCATAGGCATCCAGTATATTTTCGCCAATGGCCACGCCGCTGGGGTTAGCGTGTTTGATGATGGCAACGGCTGGGTCATCAAATTCCGAGACCAGTTCAAATGCCGCGTCTGTATCATTGAGGTTATTATAGGATAATTCCTTACCCTGAATCTGTGTGGCGGTGGCAACACCGGCGCGGTTGGTTCCGTCTACGTAAAGGGCGGCCTCTTGGTGAGGGTTTTCGCCGTAACGGAGTGTTTGTTTTAGGTTTCCTGCAAAGCTGATTTTAACGGGCGAGGTTAAACCTGCTTGTTCCTGTAGCCAGCGTGAAATGGCGCTGTCATATCCTGCGGTAAGTGAGAAGGCGCGGGCGGATAATATCTTGCGTAATTTATAGGAAATTTGACCGTCATTTTCTTTCATATCATCAAGAACGGTCTGATAATCTTCAACGCGCGTAATGACGCCGACATGATCAAAATTTTTGGATGCAGCGCGTACCATGGCTGGGCCACCAATATCGATGTTTTCAATACAGGTTTCGAAATCCGCACCAGACGCCAAGGTTTCGACAAATGGATAGAGATTAACCACCAACAAATCGATGGGCTCTATGTTATTTTCATTCATTGCTTTTACGTGAGAATCATCGTCGCGTTTTGCGAGCAATCCACCGTGAATTTTGGGGTGTAATGTTTTTACACGGCCATCCATAATTTCAGGAAAACCCGTGTGGTCGGATACATCCTTAACGTTTAATCCGGCATCTTTTAAAGCCTTTGCAGTCCCGCCAGTCGAGAGTAATTCTACACTCTGAGTGCTTAGTGTTTTTGCAAAATCAATAAGGCCTGTTTTGTCGGAGACGGATAGGAGTGCACGAGTAATCTTAAGGGGTGTGGACATGTTGCTGTTTAGACCTTTGTCAGTGTCAAAGTGGATTGGTTGTCACCATTATCAATTTTAATATCATAACCATAGTAAGAGGCGGAAAGACCCAGAACATAGGGGTGGACAAGACGTGGGTCAACATCCTCTAAGGCTGTTATATTGGCCAACGCCTCTTTGGTTCCGTCACGGAATTTGCAGTCATCACCTTGCGATTTAAAAATTAAAGTCTCGCCGTCTTCTGTAACTGAAATCGTGCCATGTTTGGGAAGCGTTTCACCCATTAACAAAAACACACCGATAAGAACTTTTCCCATACCTTTGGGTTGGTCATCTTGATTGATTTTGCCGTCTTCCCAATCAAGTGTGATTTTATTATCAAGTGCGAAATAGGGCGCAATTGTTTCGCAAATATTTTTATAGGTGAGTGAAGATTCTGCACCTCCTGCTCCATAGGCCATACGATAGGTTTGCAATTTAACTGTTGCTTGTTTTGTAGAATGCTTCATCAAATCAAGGGCATCCTCGAGGGCATCTGCACCCATATCTTCAAGAAATTCCAGACCATTATGAATGGCACCAACAGGACTGATTAAATCGTGACAAATGCGAGAAGAGAGCATCTCGAGTAATTTAACTTGTGCATGTGCAAGTTCGTTTGTGTTCATATCAGTTTGTGAAAGGGACGTGATAGCCAATTTTCTCTACCTCTTCTTGCAACATTGATTTGAGTTTTTCCAATCCATCCGCACTTGTTGCCTCGGCGCGCGTGACCAGAACATTTTGTGTATTCGAGGCACGTAATAACCACCAACCGTCTTTGGTTGTAACGCGCACACCGTCGATATCATTCACCTGAATATCTTGGCTGGCTTGTGATTTAACGTCCGTTACAATTTTTTCAATCAGCGAGAATTTCTCTGATTTATCAACTTCAAAACGGATTTCTTCGGTGCTGTATAGTTCGGGCAAATGACTAGTGAGTTCAGATAGCTTTTTATCTTCATCAGCAATAAGATTTAGAAGGCGAATGGCGCAATACAAGGCATCATCGTACCCGTAATATTTATCGGCAAAAAAGATGTGTCCGCTTAACTCACCTGCAAGTGGGGAATCTACTTCTGCCATTTTAGATTTAATCAAGGAGTGCCCTGTCTTCCACATAACAGGTTTTCCGCCAAGGCGCGCGATTTCATCAAACATAGTTTGCGAACATTTTACATCACCGACGATTGAAGCACCCGAATGTGTTTTTAAAACATCCCGCGCATAGAGTGCCATCAATAGATCACATTTTAAAATACGCCCTGTTTCATCAACGACTCCGATACGATCCGCATCGCCATCAAATGCAATTCCTAAATCGCAATTATTTTCTGTTACGCATTTCACGAGATCTTGTAAATTCTTGTCAACCGTTGGGTCAGGATGGTGATTAGGGAATGTACCGTCAACATCTTCGTATAAAAGAATATGTTCACCCGGTAATTTTTGAACAAGTTTTTGTAAAATTTCACCACCCGCCCCATTGCCATTATCCCATGCAATTTTGAATGGTTTTTGACTTGTATAGTCTTGCAATAAACGCTCTACATAAGCATCGGAGATATCAATGTCCTCGCGTTGACCTTCCCCTGTTTCATAATCTGCATTTGAGGAAAGTGTGCCGACTTTTGTTACCAATTCACCGTAAACTGGTGCGTCGTAAAACATCATTTTAAATCCGTTATACTCAGGAGGATTATGCGAGCCTGTAATCATAATTCCGCCATCCGTTTTGCGTGATTTGACCGCAAAATAAAGCATAGGGCTAGGCCCCATTCCTATTGCAGTAACATCAACGCCGGTCGATAAAAGTCCCTTAATAAGAAGGTCGGCATAAAGGGGTGATGAGGGGCGGCCATCATAGCCAACAGAGACTTTTGATCCACCTCGCCTGCGTATCATCGTTCCAAATGCACATCCTATGGCAAAGGCGTCTTCATCAAAAAGAGTTTCTCCTATTTTGCCGCGAATATCATATTCACGAAGAATGCTGGAATTGAATTGATGAGGTTTGCGTTGTGGGTTCATGACTTTTAAGAAATATTTTGTGCTGATTTTTTAACAATAGATTGAACGGCTTTTCCGATTTCTGGGTCTTGCATTGCAAAGGCAATATTAGCCTCGATAAATCCAATACGACTTCCGCAATCATAACGTTGACCTTCATAACGAAATCCGTGGAAAGGCTGTTTGCCAATTAATTTTGCCATGGCATCGGTTAATTGAATTTCGCCACCTGCACCGGTTTCAAATTTGGATAAGTAATCAAAAACTTCGGGCTGAAGGATATAGCGACCTATAATAGATAATGTAGAAGGGGCATCTTCTGGTTTTGGTTTTTCAACCAATCCCTTGATCGACACAAGCTTTCCGTCATCCTTTTCGATATCCAGAATTCCATATTTGGAGGTTTGCTCACGTGGGACATCCATAATGGCGGCTAGATTCCCACCCGTCTCGTTATAGGCTTCAACCATTTGTTTCAGGCAAGGCTTGTCGGTCAAAACAACATCATCGGGAAGCATAATCGCAAAGGGTTCATTGCCAACAAGCTTGCGCGCGCACCATATGGCGTGTCCAAGCCCCAAAGGACGAGCTTGGCGTGTGCAGAAAAGCTGGCTTTCGCCCACTTCGCTAGAGCGCATCTTTTCAAGCTCAGCCGTTTTTCCGCGAGCTTCCAATGTTTTTTCAAGTTCGGGTTGAAAATCAAAATGTTCTTCCAACATTTCTTTTTGACGGCCTGTGACGAAAATAAACTCTTCAATTCCAGCGTCTCTTGCCTCTTCAAAGGCATGCTGTATCAAAGGGCGATCAACAAGGGGGAGCATTTCCTTTGGCATGACCTTGGTTGCAGGTAAAAACCGCGTGCCCAGACCTGCGACTGGGAAGACAGCCTTACGTATAGGTTTCCAACTCTTATTGTCACTCATAAAAAAGCCTATATACTTCGCGTTAAATAACGCATCATATTTCGCACGAATAAAAACACTTGTCTAGGTTGCACGCCATGAATACAGAAATGACCACACAGGAAAAGCTAAGTAAACTGCGCGCCCATCTCCAGACGCTAGAGTGTGATGGATTCTTGCTTCCCAGAACTGATGAGTACCAAAGCGAGTATCTTGCGCCTTATGCAGAGCGACTTTCTTGGTTAACAGGGTTTACTGGCTCATATGCCTTTGCAGCAATTCTTCCAGACAAGGCAAATATCGTTACAGATGGGCGTTATGCCTTACAAATTAAACAAGAAGTTCCCTCGGAACATTTTGCGATTGGTGACGTATTTGAAAATAAGGTGAGTGACTGGATTGCCGAGAATGCAAAAGAAAATTCTTTAATTGGCTACGATCCCAAACTGATGACTGAAAAACAGCTACAACAATTTGAAGATGCAGGTATTGATAAATCCATTAAATTTAAAGCATTAGATAGAAATCCAATTGATGATATATGGGATGACCAGCCATCACCTCCTGAAAAACCAACGTTCCTTTTTTCTGATAAATTTGCAGGACGTAGCTCCGCTGAGAAACGTGAACTTATTGCCGATGAAATCTCACGTAAAAACTTGAGTGCGTTTGTTATAACCCAACCTGATGTTATTGCATGGCTGTTAAATGTCAGAAGTGATGACATTCCTCATACACCCGTGGCTCTGTCTTATCTTGTCCTTCACGATAATGCGCATGTTGATTGGTATATTTCGGAGAAACGCGTGAGTGAAGATATCAGACAAAAACTTGGCAATTCCGTATCTATTCGCCCCCCCAAATTACTTGAAAGCGATTTAATGGCTTTGGCATCAAACATGGACGAAAAAATTGGCGTCGATCCCGAACGCAGCCCAATTTGGTTTCAAAAAGTCATGGAAGAGGGGCAAGCCAAAGTTATCAAATTAAAAGACCCCTGCATTGATATTCGTGCCTGTAAAATTGACGCAGAACAAAATGCCATGCGCACAGCCCATAAAAGAGATGGACGCGCGGTATCAGCCTTTATCGAATGGTTTAAGCAAGAGGCACCCAAAGGCGAGCTTGATGAATTACAGGTGATAAATAAACTCAAGGAATTCCGTGAAGCAACTGGTAGGTTAAAAGATACAAGCTTTGAGACAATCGCTGGATGGAATGCCAACGGCGCAATTATCCATTACCGTGCAGATGAGAAATCAAATTTACCCATAAAATCACCAGGCATTTTATTACTGGATAGTGGTGGTCAATACGAGGATGGTACAACCGATATTACGCGCACAATAGCCATAGGTGAGCCGTCCCAAGAGCAAATTCATAAATCAACACTTGTGCTTAAAGGCCATATCAATTTGGCAATGGCAGTTTTCCCCGAGGGCACAACTGGGGCTGAGCTAGACATGATTGCGCGCAAACCACTTAAGGATGAAGGCCTGAATTACGCGCACGGAACTGGTCATGGCGTAGGCTGTTATCTCAGTGTACATGAAGAGGCAACCAGCATCTCTCCAAGGTCGCATAATGCGGTGCTGGAGGGTATGATATTGTCCAATGAGCCAGGTTATTATGAGGAGGGTGAATACGGCATACGGCATGAAAGTCTGGTTATTGTTAAAGACAGCGGCGAAAAAAATAGTGAGGGCAAAAGGCTTTTTGCTTTTGAAACAATCACACTAGTTCGTTTTGATGAAAGTCTAATCGATAGAAATTTACTTACAGACGAAGAGATTCAGTGGCTTGATGCGTATCACCAAAAATGTGATGAAAATTTAGAAGACTAATTTAAAAAGGAGAATCTTATGTTGAAATCAATTCTATGTGCCCTGGCACTTCTTGTAATTCCCGCCACGGCAAATGCAGCAGAGGATTTCATGTCCCGCATTCCGCCAGAGGGTAGCGTAGTATTAAATTTGTCTGCAAATGAGCGTATGGAAGTTGGTCAGGATTTGCTTGTTTCTAGCATGCGTTACGAAGTTGTTGGCAAGGATACGAAAGAAGTCCAATCCAAAATTAATGGTGTAATGAAAAAGGCCGTTGAAGAGGCTAAAAAAGTTGAGTCCGTTAAAGTCTCAACAGGATCATATAACGTTTATCAAAATTATCGTCCTGTAAAAGACAAGGAAGAAGAGCGCATCAAAGAGTGGCGCGGACAACAAACACTTGAGCTCAAAGGCTTGGATGCAGATTCACTTCTTGAGGTGGTTACTAAGTTGCAAGGCATGGGGCTTATCATGAATAATTTGTCTTATACGCTTTCACCTGAAAAGCAGGAATCTTTAAACGATAAGATGATGACAAATGCGCTGAAAAAATTGCAAGAGCGTGCAAAAGTAGCAGCAGATGCCCTAGGTAAGAAAACCATCCAGTTTCTTGAAATCAATACAGATGGTGGTATGAATTATCCACGCCCTGTTCCGATGATGGCAAGAATGGAAATGGCTGCGGATAGCGCTGTTATGAAAGAGGCTGTTGCCGAGCCAGGTGAAGCAGAATTGAATATGACGGTAAGCGCTAGAATTCTGATTAAAGACTAAAAAATATCTACGGCGCGGGTGAGGGTTTCGCTTTCACTCGTGCCATTTCTTTTAATAGTCGTCTTTCCTTTCCATGTTCCCTTTTTGAAACCAGCCGCTGGTGATTTGCGCCCGACATAGTAATATTGTCGTGCGCGCGTTTTAGCTTGGGTGATGGTTCTATCAACGAAAACCTTTCCATCAGGATCAAGAATAGTCAGTGTGACTTTGTCACCTTCCTTGGCACCGAAATACCCGGTCCAAAAAATAAGAGATTCCGAATTAATGCGAGGGAACGCACCGCGTTGCCCTTGTGCGATGGCTGTGAAATCAGGCTCTTTTGTATCAAAGCCACCATCATAGGCAGAAAAGGACGTATATTTTATGCTGTCTCCGCCCCATAGTGGCTTTACATCATCAAGTCCGCATTTTTCCGTATTCTCGCGCCCCGTGAAGGGGTCAACAATATTACCGTCGTGAATGAGACTAACATGCACGTGTGGATGTTCTGTTACGCCAGACATGCCAATTTCTGCAATGGGGGCGCCACGACGTATAGCTTGTCCCTGTTTCACAATAATAGAGTCTTTTTTGAGATGACAATATTGGGATAACCAGCCTTGCCCGTGGTCAATAATGACTCCATTCCCACAATCTCTGTTTTGTTCCGAAATTTCTTTCATTTCCTCACGTGTTT
Source organism: uncultured Alphaproteobacteria bacterium (assembly GCA_963740205.1). Classification (GTDB taxonomy): domain Bacteria; phylum Pseudomonadota; class Alphaproteobacteria; order Micavibrionales; family Micavibrionaceae; genus UBA2137. The sequence goes on along the minus strand of CAVUDD010000005.1, from coordinate 85,604 downwards.
TAAAACCGTCAGGTTCACCATCACGTAATCGCAGAACTTGTCCCTCAGCAATAGAAATAACTTTAACACCTTTTCTTGCTGCAGACATATCACGCAAAGCAAGATCCGTTCCTTTGTGACCATCGAAGCTCCGCGCATTACATGCCGCATCTTTGACGCTATTTCCCGCACTATCATGGTCGACGTAATTCATGAACCAGCAATCTTCACCAAGTTCACAATCAGCAGGCAAAACAATTTTAAAATTCTTGTCCGCTCCTTGAGCATAGGCAGAAGGTAAAAATAGAAAAATTCCAGCTAGCGCAAATAGAATGAATTTCATTTTGGCGCCTCAGCTTCAATAAAAACACGCTTTATAAAAGGATGCTTATTTTTGATTTTTATAGTGATGTCTTGAATAAGCTGTTCTAACTCACCGACCTTTAAGCTTTCTTTGAAATCAATGCTGATATTAGCCAGAATAAATTCGGGGCCCATGTGTAGGGTAAGAATTTCGTTCACTGCATCCACTTGAGGCTCTTGTTCAATAATATCTCTAATAGATTTACGAACAATTGGCCCGACTCCTTCGCCAATTAAAAGACCTTTGGTTTCGACAGCAAGCCAAATGGCGGTTAGCCCCAATATGATACCGATTATAATAGAAGCGATAGCATCCCACATCATGTTCCCTGTATAGTCAGCCAGTGCAACACCTATAAAAGCAGCCACTAGACCAATCATGGCGGCACTGTCTTCAAACAAAACAACAAAGAGGGTAGGGTCTTTTCCATGCCGTACAGCCTGAAACCATCTGCGAGGGCCTCGCGATTTATTAAATTCAACAACGGCAAAATAGAGAGCACCACCTTCGAATATCATTGCTAGCCCAAGGACTATATAATTAATCATGGGGTTAGTAATTTCTGAAGGTTCATGTAGGGAATGAATTCCCTCATAAAGTGATATCCCTGACCCAACGGCGAAAATTAGAATGGCAACTATAAAACTCCAGAAATAGATTTCCTTTCCGTATCCAAAAGGGAAAGCCTCATCTGGTGCTCTCTTAGCTCGCTTAAGGCCATAGAGAAGCAGTATTTGATTGCCAGTATCTACGAGGGAGTGGATGCCCTCGGAAAACATGGCAGAACTTCCCGTCATAAAGGACGCTCCGAATTTCGTTACCGAAATCAGGGAGTTTCCGATAAGTGCCGCAAGTATTACTTTTTTTGAATTACCAGCCATTACAAGATGAACTTACTGAGATCTGCGCTATTAGCAAGATCGCCAACATTCTCGCGTACTTCTTTTTTCGTGATAGTAATAGTTTCACCTGACATATCGGATGCCTTAAAAGAAATTTCTTCCAATAATTTTTCCATGACTGTCATTAAGCGGCGTGCTCCTATATTTTCAACACTCTCATTTATCTCAAAGGCAATCTTGGCAATTTCGTCAATCGCATCTTCCTTAAAATCCAAAGTAAGTCCTTCGGTTTTTAATAAGGCTTTATATTGTATAGGGAGAGAGGCCTCTGTTTCCGTCAGTATGCGTTTGAAATCTTCTTGAGTTAGTGCGCGTAATTCTACACGTATGGGCAGGCGACCCTGTAGTTCGGCCAGTAAATCTGAAGGTTTTGAATAATGAAAGGCTCCGCTTGCAACAAAGAGGATATGGTCTGTTTTCACAGGACCGTGTTTAGTCATCACGGTTGTGCCTTCTATTAATGGCAGTAAATCGCGCTGGACACCCTCGCGAGATACATCACCACCACGTGCCTCGTTATTACGCGCAATTTTGTCGATCTCGTCTAAAAAGACAATTCCGTTTTGCTGAACAAGTTCCAATGCTGTTGCCACAACTTTTTCTTCATCAAGTAATTTATCCGCCTCTTCAGCCACAAGGATATCGTATGATTCTTCGACGCGCATTTTCTTACGCTTAGTTTTACCGCCCATCGCCTTGCCCATCATGTCACCAATATTGACCATTCCCATAGAGGCACCAGGCATACCAGGGATATCAAATGCACCAAAGGGGCTGGAATTATCCTGTAAATCCAGTTCTATTTCTTTATCGTTCAATTCACCTTCGCGTAATTTTTTACGGAAGGATTGGCGTGTGGCTTCGCCGGCATCTTTGCCAACCAAAGCCTCAAGTACTCGGTTTTCTGCGGTAATTTCAGCCTGTGCCTGAACAGTTTTACGCATTTTTTCACGCGTCATATGAATTGAAACCTCGGTCAAATCGCGGATAATGGATTCAACATCCTTACCAACATAACCGACCTCGGTGAATTTTGTTGCTTCAACTTTCGTAAAGGGTGCTTGCGCCAATTTGGCTAATCTTCTTGCAATTTCTGTTTTCCCTACACCAGTCGGTCCAACCATAAGAATATTTTTGGGGTGCACCTCTTCTTGTAAGTTCGTATCAAGTTGCATGCGACGCCAACGATTACGAAGGGCAATAGCAACGGCGCGTTTGGCATCACTTTGACCAATAATAAAGCGGTCAAGCTCAGATACTATTTCACGAGGGGTAAAGGCAGGTATATCAATTTGTGTCATGCGTTCTATTTAACGCAGGCGAAAGAAATTTCAAAGGGGTGCGTTTGATTTATTTAATAACCTTTAGGCCCACAGACACTATGAATACCGTTTTTATGTGGCTTACTATCAATATGTGCTTGGACTTGCTCCGCTACGTATTGAAGTTTCATGCTTTTGGGCGCCTCTAAGAAAACATCTTCTGTATATGCTTCTTCGTCCATTGTTGCCTCAACTGTAAAAATAATGGCTATGCCAGCGGGAATCTCAAAACCGTCTTCATCGGAAACCATGAGGCTTTCTAGAGGTAGCAAGTCACATGATGCCTTATTTTCGTCGATTAAATTTAATAGATTACTTCTTGAGGTGAACACTCCAGAAATTGCACGACCTAGATTTATAGAATCGAAATTAGGGCCCGACATATTCACTATCCTCACACTTTATAAAAAATTGGAAAATTAAGCTGGTTGAGACGAGCGCACATCATGGATGTAAGCCCATACGTTTTCTTTAAAATCTGCTTCATAGCCTTCAGGCGCGACGATTTCAAATTCGGCTCTTAAAGTATCTTTGCCCACATACGCAGCAACAACCACAGGGGAATTGATATGCTGTTGTGTGACAGTAACCAAGCCTGCAGTAAGTGTATGTTCTTCCCCCGCGAAAGCATCTTGAATAGCTTGAGTTAATATAGGGTGTTGTTTACGCAGTTCCATTGTATTTCCTAAAAGTTATGGGAAATATTATTTACAGAGAAATTATAAAATTTGCAAGAAAAACTATAGCTTTTCTAGTGTAATATTGTGATTAGAGTAAACGCAGATATCCCCTGCGATTTTCATGGAAGCTTTTGCAATCTCTTCAGCACTCATATCTGTGTTGTCCATAAGTGCTCGTGCAGCAGATAACGCATAATTTCCGCCAGAACCTATACCTATAATACCATCCTCTGGTTCAACCACATCACCTGTACCGGACAAAATGAGAGAAGTCTCTTTATCGCAGACAGCCATGAGAGCCTCTAGCTTACGAAGATATTTATCCGTGCGCCAATCTTTGGCAAGTTCGACACAAGCGCGAGTTAATTGCCCAGGGTGCGCCTCTAATTTTGCCTCTAATCTTTCAAACAGAGTAAAGGCATCTGCAGTGGCACCCGCAAAGCCTGTGATAATACTTCCGTCGCCAAGTCTTCTGACCTTACGCGCATTCGATTTCATAACCGTTTGACCAAGGGAAACCTGTCCATCGCCTGCAACGACAACGTCTTTACCTTTTCTGATTGCTAGTATGGTTGTTGAGCGCCACTGGGATTTATCGTACGGATTTGTCATGGAATCTTAAACTTTCTTTACTTTATGTGTTTATAAAACATATGGGTATATGAGATGTTTTCGTCAAGATTTTTCGCTGGACGTGACTGGTAATCACTTATATTGAAGACAAGAATATATAAAAAACGAACAGTCTAGGTACACAACCTTATTATGGACTTCCTCTTCCTTACTCTTTTTGCAACGCCGGTATGGGTCTGGCTAAGCTTTATGACCATCGTGGTTGTTCTTCTAGCTTTTGACCTCGGTGTTCTCAATCGCAAGGATGAGGTGATGGGATTCCGTAAAAGCCTGTATCTCTCCATATTTTATGTTGTTATATCCGTTGCCTTTGGTGGTTGGGTCTGGTGGGAATTTGGAGGTGATCGGGCTTTACCGTTTTTTACCGCCTATGTGGTGGAGAAAAGCCTGTCACTCGACAATATTTTCGTGATGTCAGTGATTTTTGCCTATTATGGCATTCCACTGCAGTATCAGCATCGCGTTTTATTCTGGGGTATCATTGGCGTTCTTATACTGCGCGGTATTTGTATTGCGCTTGGAACTGCGCTGGTTTCACAATTCTCATGGATTCTATTTATTTTTGGTGGTCTGCTTATCTATACAGGTATCAAAATCATGTTTAGCGCAGAAGATGAAGTACCAGACTTGGAGCGAAGCCGTTTTCGTAAAATGCTGACTATGAATTTTAATGTTAGTAATCAACTTCATGGGCATCGTTTCTTTATCTGGCAAAAATCTGAAACCACAGGTTTGCCAAAACTTCATGCAACACCATTATTTATGGCGCTCATAACAATTGAGTTTGCTGACTTACTTTTTGCCATGGATTCAATTCCAGCTGTTTTGGCAATCACACAAGATACGTTTGTAGTTTTCACTAGTAATATTTTTGCCATCTTAGGTTTGCGTGCCATGTACTTTATGCTCGCCTCATTGCTGGAGCGATTCAAATATCTTAAATATGCCTTATCAATAGTGCTTGTCTTTATTGGCCTTAAAATATTCTACAACTATTTTGGTGGACATATTACCCCTACCGTCTCACTCACAACGACTTTAGTGGTATTAATAGGTGGTGGAATTTTATCTTTTATGGCAACAAAATATATTCCTGAAAAAAATAAAGACGGCGAAGTTTCTTAACTTTTATACGTTATTATAAAAGTGTGACTTTAGCTTAATTCTGAACTAAATGAGTGATATGGCACAAACAGGGGCACAACCAACAAAAGATAAACCACAATCTTCGCTGGAGATTGTTCTCGAGCCTCTTGAAATAGGGGATCTAAACGATCTATGTGATGCTACGGATGCAGCAATCAAAGATGGTGGTGGATTTGGCTGGGTTGAGCCACCTGCCCGCGACATTCTTGAGCGATACTGGCAAGGTGTCATTACTATTCCCTCACGGCTTCTGTTCGTAGCAAGGCTAGATAATGTTATTTGTGGAACAGCACAACTTGTCCTGCCTCCTAAAAACAACGAGGCACAGGCTTTTGCTGCACAACTCACCTCACTATTTATATCACCTTGGGCGCGTGGATACGGACTTGCAGGAAAGCTTCTGCAATTTATCGAGGATAAAGCCATTGGTGAAAACATCGAAGTTATCAATCTGGATGTGCGGGAAACACAAATTTCTGCGATTAAGTTATATGAGGGACATGGATATGTTCAGATTTCCTCACATCCTTATTACGCCATGGTCGATGGGGAATACATTTCAGGGCGTCATTACTACAAAATAATAAAGCCACTTTAATAAGTGGCTTTGATTATAGAATTCTAAATAATAATTTTTCTTATTCGGCCTCTGCCATAGCGACGTAAATGGACATCCATCCGCGTACATCTCTCATTTTACATGTTGGCATTATAGGGTTGTGCGCCTCTGGAAGATTGCGGCCTGTCATTTCATAGTATTTCTTAACCTTGGCAAGTTTCTCGCGAAGCTTTTGAACGGCCATGTCTGGTGATGAAGCACTGACTGTCATGTCAGGAAAAGAATCTATTGAGGCGTTGTAAAGATCAGCTCCAAAATTCTCATTTGATTTTTTTTGTACGGGGATACATTCTACCCAATATCCTTTGGTTTCCATGTCCTACTCTCCCAAATAAGTTCTTATTATTTTTTTCTTATATTTCTTATTAGTTTCTTCTTATATCACAAAGTGAGTTAAAAATCTAGGAAAATCAACCATGTCTTGGCAGAAAGCTTGATTCTTACTAAGATAAAAAGAATAACTTGAGATAAAAATAGGTTTTACATAAATAATAAAGAAAGTTTTTGCATGACTTACGATGACTTCAATATTTTTGCCAGAATTTTACGTGGCGAAATTCCCAATAAGACAGTTCTGGATGAAAAAAATGTTTTGGCATTCCATGATGTCTCTCCAAAATCACCTGTTCATATTCTTGTTATTCCCAAAAACGCTTATAAGGATATTGCGGATTTTTCGGCAAATGCCAGTAATGAGGAAAAGACAGATTTCTTTTCATCAATTGATAAAATTGTGACGGAGTATGATTTAAAAGATAATGGTTTTCGCTGTATTGCCAATTCGGGCGAACATGGAGGCCAAGAAGTTCCACACTTCCACATGCATATCATGGGTGGTAGACATATGGGTCCGATGGTGATGGATGATTAAGGGTTTCTGTTTCCAAAGGCCACTTGGGTAACATTCCCAGTAGTTGAAACGACTCTTTTGTGTGTACTTCGTTCACCCAGCTCCTCCATCTGCGCCTGTCTCTCAGATAGATCTCCAATCCAGCTATCAAGTGAGTTAGCAAGACATGCCAAATCATAATCTTCATTGCCTATGAATACATCCGAAGCGTAATTAAATATTCCGCGCGCCTCTGCAATTTTACCTTTGAGTGTCTTGTCTGTGTGATTATGAATTTTGGATATAGTTGAATTCATCAGGTTTTGGTCAACAAAAAAGGCACATCTATCTCTTAAGCCTTCATATTCCATTTCTTTTTCCTCTGATCGAGAAAAAGATATTTTTCTTTCTAAAGTGGCACTCAACAGAGCAATATCTGCGGCAAGTGCTGGCACCATAGAATGTGCATTGAAAATCGAATGTTTCGAGATAGGCATCTGATAGGTGGTGCCTTCTTCGTTTTGTCTTAGTGTTATTTCTCTGAATATTCCGTCTCTATATGGTGTAATTTGATTAGCTACGGCTCTTAACACTCGCGCCCACTGTGAATCTCTTTGTACGGATTGCACCACGTCTGCTGTTTTTAATAATGTGTCTATAGATTGATCGTAATAGGTATAGGCATCTTCATGCCAGTCTTCTCCAATATCAGGGCTAATGTGTCCTCGTGTTTCAAAATACATGGCAATTTGTTGAAGAGAACTTAGAAGAGTTTTTGCTTCCTCCTCTTGCGAGTAATCTCGAATAACTTCGGAAATAGGGTTTTTCAAAAATTCGCTGGCGGCATAACTGGCAATGTTATGCATATATATGTGTGTATTGCGATCTTCGAGTGTCTCGAAAAAATTCTCAGTTATACGCAGTCGATAGTGGCTCATGCAAAGGCTCTTTCATTTGAAAATAAAGGCTGCACAGCGTCACCTTCCAAAGATGTTCGGTAAACACCAGGGTTTTGCGATGCAGCCGCGTGGAATAACTTCTGGCAGAAATGAAATTGTGCTTCTTTTCTACACTCTAATAAAGAATTACATATTTTATAATCAATTCTTAAGATTGTGGAATCAGGTGATTGTTTATGCATAAGAGAGCTTCTGAAAAGCGTTTTTCCATCATAGGGTAAAGCTTTTACACCATTTGAATGCCGTGCTTTTAAAAAATGGGTCGGTCCATCTATTTCTACGAGAATGTCTGTTTCGCTATCAGATAAGACGAAATCTACTGCCTGAGGAAGTCTTTCAATAGGTGCAACAGAAAGTTTATAGGCCTCTAATCCAGCGCGATTAAAAGTATCTCTAATTGAAACCTCTGAAGTTGAAATTAGAGAGTTTTGGCGATTGGGACTCTGTATGTCAGAGTAGCCATGGAACCAAAGGTCAGAGTCTAGAAATTTGCTTTCTATGATCGGTTCTTTTGATATTGTCATCGGCAACCCATAATCTGAGTTCTTGTGCAATAGTTGCCAGAAGAGGTGAAGGTTCAATACTATCTATAACAGCCAAAGCCCAACAGGAATTACTGACATCACGCACACTAAAGCTATCATGATTGTTACGTGCTTGTTTGTGCCACGCCCTAAGGAAATGTTCGCTTGGGGCAATGCCGAGCTTGGCTAGAGATACAAGGCACACAGACTGATGTGCGGGAAGGAAATCCTTCATATTACGACAGGCTTTTTGCTCCCATAGTGAAAACCTATTTCTCACGACATCTAAAAAACCATTATGTCTTATATCGTAATCATTGATCGAACAACTTGCATATTGCGCAATTTTTGCAAGTAAACCAGATAAGTGTTTCCCGCCGAAATTACACCTTTGAAGTTGGCCCCATTTTCTACCGAAGTGGGTCAGGTCTTCCGAAGGCAAAGAGCAAAAGTAGAAAAACACATCCTTTTCCACGCGGTTAATAAGCATGGGGCCTCTATCAGCAACATATGATGTGTTTCTTTGTGCTCCCAAAACGCATAAACCTTTTATATTTTTATAGTGATTAAATTAGACATAAGCATAAATTAAGAGGAAGTAAATAGATTCATTTCAAAGACTTATAATATTTAGATACTTTCTTTGTATTTCATTCTATGTCATAACCAAATATTACAAAAAGAACAAAAGGGGAATATAGTGAAATATATCATTATAATCTTGGTGTTATTTTATAATTTTTCAGCCAGAGCAGATAAAGGCTGTCCTTTTCATGGTGCGGAATACGTTCCCCAAAATCAAAAAATCAAAGATACCTACGACCCCAACCTTCATTTAATAAACAGAACTTTGTCGTTCGTATTAAATGTTACGAAAGGTGATGGTGGGGCGGGGAGAAATACTTTTTTAAATTTTGATGCTTATAATAAAGCGGGTAAAAAAGTATCAAGAATGCGTTTTGGGAATGTTTCTTCCATGGGTAGGGGAAGAACAGCGTATACGGCGTTTTACGGAATGTATTGTACTTTCGGTAAAGACAGCGAAACAGATTGCAAAAACTTAGCTGATGCTCCTATTTTTTATCCTGTTCAAGTAAATAAAGATTTTAGTCAGAGAAATGACCTTACTGCACCTTATCTTATAGTTCTACAAGACACATACGGGCAACTTACCTACACCTCTTATAACCATCCTAAAGATTGGGATAAATACATAAAATTCTATACACCGGAGCGAGTTTATCCAGATTTTAGGGATTACGATTTTTGGGTTAGAACAAAATGTGGTGAGGTTGAGCTTTAATGGTCGCTCAGATTAAAACAGTTGCGTTTCATGGTGTGGAGGTTCTGGACGTTGATGTTCAGGTGCAAATGAGCAATGGGCTACCTGCTTTTAATATCGTGGGTTTGCCCGATAAAGCTGTTGGTGAAAGTCGTGAGCGTGTACGCTCGGCTCTGCATGCGATTGGTTTATCTCTGCCGCCCAAACGATTTACAATTAATCTTGCCCCTGCTGACCTTAATAAGGAAGGCTCGCATTTTGATTTACCGATTGCGTTGGGTGTTTTGGCTGCAATGGAGGTAATTGCAACAAACGAGTTGGATAAGTATCTGTGTCTTGGGGAGTTATCTCTGGATGGATCGCTTAGGAAAGTTGCGGGGGTTTTACCCGCTGCCATGCATGCCCAATCAAAAGATTTGAGTCTTATTATTCCATCGACTTGCGGTTCAGAGGCGGCCTGGGCGGGTGACCTTGAAATTCTTGCCCCTAAAGATTTACTTGTTCTTATTAACCATCTTAAAGGGTCGCAGGTCTTGGGAAGACCTGAGGCAAAATTAAGAGAGAGACATAAATTTAAAGGACCTGATATTGCCGATGTGAAGGGACAGGAAACTGCTAAGCGCGCGCTTGAGATTGCGGCAAGCGGAGGTCATAATTTATTAATGTGCGGGGCTCCTGGTTCAGGAAAGTCTATGTTGGCATCATGTTTGCCCGCTTTGTTGCCTGATCTATCCCCGCGCGAGGCACTTGAGGTCTCTATGATTTATTCTCTGTCAGGTAATTTGCCAGAAGAAGGTTTGGTTCAGGCGCGCCCTTATCGTGATCCACATCATTCGGCTTCTCTTCCTGCACTTATTGGTGGCGGTCAAAAGGCAAAGCCTGGTGAAATATCCTTAGCTCATAATGGTGTTTTATTTCTGGACGAGTTACCTGAATTTCAACGCGCAACATTAGAGTCACTGAGGCAGCCAGTTGAAAGTGGTGAGGTGTTAGTTAGCCGTGTCAATTATCATGCAAAATATCCAGCTAATATCCAGCTTGTGGCAGCGATGAATCCTTGCCGTTGCGGTCATTTAGGTGATGCAGAGAGGGAGTGTACAAAGGCGCCGCGTTGCGGGGCTGATTATCAATCCAAAATTTCGGGACCTTTATTTGATCGTATTGATTTGGTGGTAGATGTGCCGCCTGTATCGGTTGCAGATTTGCAAGATGGTGAGAGAGGTGAGGATTCCGCCACAATTGCTAGACGTGTTGCACGATGCCGGCAAATACAAGAACAGCGTGCGCGTGATTTGGGATTAAGCTCAAATACCAACGCGAAATTATCTACGGCTGATCTTGATAAATGTGTCCAGCTTGATGAAAAGGGCAAGGCAATTCTTAATCAGGCGGTTGATAAATTGAAACTTTCTGCGCGTGCTTATCACCGCGTTTTAAAGCTTGCACGCACCATTGCCGATATGGATGGTAACGCTACTCAAATAAGTCACTCACATATAGCCGAGGCCATAAGCTATAAACGACCTTCTCTGGCAGGGTAATGTTAAGCGCATGAAATATTTGCATAATTTTATTGATTTTGGACAAAAAACTCTATTTTATGTGAAAATACGTTATTAGGGGAAAAGTATGAGTTTTACTCGTAGTCTTGATTCAGAACTGAATTCCACGCCGTCATCTTTGGCGGTGGCTTTTTCGAGCGTGTCTCCGGCAAGAGATTCCCTTACTGCGCATGTTGCCCCCGATATGAATTTGTCCCAAATTAGTATGCGTGCAATTGATAATGTCCAAAAGGCTGAAGAAGGCCTGAGGGCTTTAAATGCATCAGAGAACGAAGTTGCGCCTCAGCAGGCAGGAACTTTTAAACAAATAGGGTTGGAGGCCACAGCCTCAGTCGCAGCTGCACCTGCTATGGCAGGAATTGCTGTGGGACTAGGCGCAATTAACCCTGCCTTGGGCGTTGCCTTTGCAACTGGCGCGGTTCTTCAACAAACAGCCAAATATGCAAGTATTGGTGTGCAAGCCTTGTCTTCAAACACCTCACATACGCAGAATCACTCGAGTGATTTGAACACGGACTTTGATAATGATGATTACACAGCATTTGCTGATAGTCTGGATACACCAAAAGTATCGAAGTATGCTATGCCATCACCAGTTGCCATGGAGCCTCCAAAATTTGGTAAGGCATTATATTGGGCTGACACAAATGAAGAAAAGCTTGCAGGGGACTTGTCTATACAACGTGATCATAATTTGGAAATGATTGATAATGTTGATGGGCTTAACACCAGAAGAGCTCTTGAATTCCCGCGCCCAACTTTTGCGCTGGCTGCCTAATTAATCATCATCAAAAGCCCCGAAAGCCAAATCGGTAATATCCTCGGTCTCAGGGTTATTTTCTTTTTCAAGCTTTCGGTAATATTTGAAGGCTAAAGGCAGACTTATCATATAGATAATAGATATAGCGGATAAGAAAATCCATGGCGCATGTATAAGAATGGCAAGGCAAAGTCCTGTGAATGCCAGAGACGGTATTAACATCTTTTGCTTTAGGCGTAGTTGTCTGGAAGACCATGTGGGTATGCGGCTTATCATAAGGCCTGATACAACGATTATCCAAACGCCGATTAAGGGAAGTCCTACGCTAAATTCGGCGAAATCACGAGGCGCTTGAAACCATACGAATAAGGGAAAGAGTGCTAAACCAGCTGCAGCTGGTGCAGGAACACCTGAAAAGAATTGTGTAGCCCATTTACCTTTTTTGTCTTTGACCTTCTCCGCACTATTATAGCGCGCAAGCCTAATGGCACATGCGGATGCATAGGCAAGTGTGGCTATCCAACCTAGCTTTCCTGCATCGTGCAATCCCCAGATATATAATATGAATGCGGGGGCTACCCCAAAACACAGAAAATCTGACAAGGAGTCCATTTGAGCGCCAAACTCTGTATTAGCCTTAAGTAATCTTGCTGTTGCCCCATCAAGCATATCAAGAATTGCAGAAACAAGGATAAATAGAACAGCAATTTCGATTTTACCATTAATAGCCATTTGAATGGCAGTTAGTCCCGACATTAACGCAAGAAGCGTAAGAAAATTAGGTATCAATTTTCTTAAAACCGAAAGCTCAAGCTCTTCGGGAGTGTCATCTGTTGAAGTACTATCTTTGATATTTGTTTTAAGTTCAGACATTTATATATCAACAGCTTTGCGATCTTTTTCTTTCGAAGTGAAATCAGCCAATATAGTTTCGCCACCAATAGCAGTTTGTCCAAGGGCAACAAGTGGATTTACACCTTTAGGTAGATAGATATCGAGACGACTTCCGAAACGGATAAGACCCATATGTTGTCCAGTTTCCACAGCTTGCTTTTCCGAAAGATCATTAATGATACGACGCGCAACTAGCCCTGCAATTTGAACAAAAGCATATGATTTTGTTTTGTCAATTTGGACGTAGGTTGTGCTTCGTTCATTGAGGTCACTGGCCTTATCCAGTGATGCGTTTAAAAATTGCCCCGGATGATAAATAACTTGTTTAACTGTTCCCTGCATTGGGACACGGTTCACATGAACATTGAAAACACTTAAGAAAATAGAAACGCGTGTCCAAGTTTCTTCGCCCTCGCTTGTTTGATCGATTTCAACAGGCAAAGAAACATTTTTTGTAATACCTGTGACGCGACCATCCGCAGGTGAAACCATCAATCCCTCGCGTTGGGGAACACTACGAATGGGATTGCGAAAGAAATACAAACACCACACAGTCAGAAGTAAACCAACTAGACCCAGAAACGTTGAAGCAAGAGATAATAATATAGTCACAAAAGCAAATGCAGCAATGAAAGGCCAACCAGCTGGATGAACTGGAAATGACAGTGTTTTAATAGAGGAAGAAACCATACCTTTGATAGTTCCCGCTATTGTTGTGTTTTCATTCTGATTATCAGCTTGGGGGCTTGTCATTCTTATACCTTCCTATATGGTAATACCCATGAAATTGTTTCTCACTATATTGATTTTTGCATGCATGGCAATCTCTGCGTTTCCTGCAGGCGCAAAAGACAAAAACCTAATGCATCCCCATGCAGATTTTTGTGAAGGAACCTCGAGTACAGCAGCGGCTTTAAAATGTTTGGCTGCGCACAAAAAAAATGCAGAAAAATCTCTCAAGAAAGCTTCTGATGATTTAGTCAAAAACCGTGACAAGAAAACCCGTAAGGATTTTATTGAAACGCAAAACACTTGGTTGAATTATCGCGACCAACAATGTGCTTGGGAAAAAAATCTTGTAGAAGGAAAGGTTGCCAAAAGACTTTATGAGGCTTCATGTCTTTCAAGTTTAACTGATGCGAGAGCAAAGCAGCTTTCTTACGCTTTGGTGTCTTCATCTGGTGAGGATATTATTCCAGAGCTGGGCGCGACTCCAAGATGGATGAATTCTGCTTTTAATGATTATCCAGATGTCTATTGGACGCAAAAAAAGAACATGAGTGCCGATTTGGATTGCGACGACCGTAATGAAGAGTTTATGATGGGTATATCTTATGCTCAGGATAAAGAGACAAATGATTATAACCTAATAGTTAATATTCTTGCTGCGGCCAATCCTATCATTGGAAAGCCAAGATTAAAGCGCTTTAAACTTCCAGTCGTAACTGAGCTTGATGAAAAACAAGGAAACATTGTTTGTGGCCCAGATTTTGCCATGACGTCTTTTGAGCAGGATATTGAAATACCTGAAGATGATGCCAAAGAAGGCTCTTCTGAAGAAATTTGTACCAAGGCAATTAAGATTGCTTCGAAAAACCAGTCAATAAGTTGCCCAGACCTTATTCTTAAACTTGAAGGCAAGGACTTCAAATTGGAACAACCTGCAGAAGGAAAAATCTAGTTTCTTTTTCTTAATTTTTAAGGAATTTTTGTTAGAATGAGTGACTGAGAGGATTCTACGCTAAATTATGCCAATCAATACTTCCAAAGCATTGTCAAAAAACGTTTTGAGCCATCTTGAAAAAGATGGTCTGTCCGCCATCCCTGCAAACTACGAGTTGTTGTATGCCTATTATGAGGGACTTAACGCAAATCTTAATCACGCCATAGATAAATACATTGAAAAACACAAAAAACTGAACGAGCAAATTTGCAGGGAAATCCACCAGCAATTTTTAAATAACAAAAGTAACGATGAAGTTATTAGGAAGACTGGTGAGCGTGTTTATGAAACAGTTAAAAGTATTTCAGATAAAGTACAAGAAGCCAAAAATGCTACTAGCAGATATAGCGGAGAACTTGAAAAGGCCTCTTCTCAAATTGAGTCTGAAAAAGATTCTGCAAAATTGAGATCTATGATTAAATCCGTCATGTCTGAGACTCAACAGGTACTAGAGCGCAATGCAAGTCTTGAACAGGAGCTTGATAAATCAACTGAAGTTATGTTTTCTTTACAAAAAGACCTTGAACATGTGCGTCAGGAAGCAATAACAGATAGTCTAACCGATATTCCTAATAGGCGTGCTTTTTATCATGCATATGAAACAATTTCAGAGCAGAGTAAAAAGTCAGGTATAGGTTTTACGCTTATGATGATAGATATCGACAACTTTAAAAAATTTAACGACGATTTTGGTCATCAGGTTGGCGATCAGGTTTTAAGACTTGTTGCAAAAACACTAAAAGATGGCATACGCGGCAAAGATTTTGTTTGTCGATATGGTGGCGAAGAATTTGCTGTTCTTTTGCCCGATACACCACTTAGTGCAGGAGTGGCAGTGGGGAACAACCTGCGCAAAACTGTTGCGACTAAAGATGTTGTAAACAAATCGACGGGTAATATACTGGCACAAATTACATTATCCGCAGGCGTTGCCGAAAGCTCGAAAAATGAATCTATGGATGATTTGATAGAGCGTGCGGACAAGGCTCTGTATGCAGCTAAAAATAATGGTCGTAACCAAGTCGCCTCCTCATACGGCAAAAACAAATAGAAATATATTTTAATGAAACAACTTGTCATTCTATCAATTCTTATACTCTTGACTGGCGCAGGATATGTCATTTTCTCCGTCATGGCTTTCCAACCTGATACTGTCCGCCCGATTTCATTTGAAGATCCTTTGGCAACAACACAAATTGAAAAAGAGGAAGCCCCTAGTCTTTCAACTCCTGAGTTAGAAGAGCGTAAAAATCAAGCTGTTGAGATGATTTTGAAAGCGGTTAACTCTTATGATGAAAACTCTGAGAAGTTGCCTTTGCCAGCAGAGGCAACAAACAGCCTTTTCTTGCAGTTGGTTAAAAGAGGAAATCTACCCGCTTTATACCCTTTGGATTATGGTGATGGGACGAAACCTATAGGATTTTCCTCCATTAATATAAATCCTGAGGCAGTCTCAAGTACAACTCAGGCAAGAGTGGCCACTAACCCAGCGGTTGCTGGGATAGCTTCAAATTGTACTGCATCGACGTCCGTTTTCTCGGGTGGAATAGATGATGATATTATGGTTTGTCCCAGGGCAAGTGAGGGTCTTGCCAGAATGATTATTTCTGGACCAGGAAATGATACTATTAAAACCGGCGGTTCAGTAAGCATTGTTGGACTCTGGAGGGGGCAATGATGTTATTCAAGCGGGTAGCGATTTAACAATGATATTTTTTCATACTTTAGAAGGCAAAAAAACTATCAATATGGATTGCCAAGCGGCATCAATGCAAGGTAAGCGCTTGTCTTCTGATTATCCACTTTCATGGATATACCCATATAGACATTTTATTATCTTTGGCCCTCAAGTTATTGAAGGCAATCTAGTCACCAAGGGAAACACCATTAAAGACCCAATTACTGAGGGTGAAATTACTATTAATGGTAATTGCTTTAACCTTGTTTATGCAAGCAACGGTTACTAACCCATTTGTTCTTGAAGTGACGCGTATCACAGGCTATCTATAGCCTATGTCTACACAAACAGCCGTGCAAAACACACCTTCTTATCTTGAGCAATTGAACCCACCACAAAGAAAAGCGGTTGAGGCTCTTGATGGACCTCTACTTGTTCTGGCTGGGGCGGGTACTGGAAAAACCCGCGTTCTAACCACACGTCTTGCACACTTACTCTATTCTAATAAAGCTTTCCCTTCGCAGATTCTGGCAGTGACATTCACAAATAAAGCGGCTCAAGAAATGAGAGAGCGAGTTGGTTCATTGCTAGGTCAACCTGTAGAAGGGTGGTGGTTAGGTACTTTTCACGCGCTTGCTGCACGGATGTTGAGGAAACATGCTGATCTCGTTGGACTTCAATCCAATTTCACAATTCTTGATCCAGATGATCAGGTGCGTTTGATAAAGCAAATCATGGAAGCCGAAAATATTGATGTAAAGAAATGGCCACCTAAGATGGTTATTTCGGTCATCGACCGTTGGAAGGATCGTGCCAAAACTCCAAGCGATATATCAGTCGCAGAGGCTGGTGATATGGCCAATGGTCGTATGAAGGAAATTTATACGCAGTATCAAGAGCGCCTCAAGGTTCTTAATGCTTGTGATTTCGCAGATTTACTTTTGCATATGATTACAATTTTCAAAGACCCCAAAAACAAGGATGTCCTTGATGATTACCATCGCCGTTTCAAATATGTACTGGTTGATGAATACCAAGATACAAATGTTTCTCAATATCTCTGGCTTCGTCTCATCGCGCAGGGGCATAATAATATTTGCTGTGTCGGTGATGATGATCAATCCATTTACGGATGGCGCGGTGCAGAGGTTGGGAATATTCTGAGATTTGAGCGTGACTTTGCAGGTGCGGAAGTTATCAGGCTGGAACAAAATTATCGCTCGACTGGCTATATCTTAGAGGCTGCTGGTGGCGTGATATCTCATAACCAAGGGCGCCTAGGTAAAGAGCTCTGGTCGGAAACTGATAAAGGTGAAAAAATCCGTGTACGTGGGTTATGGGACGGTGAGGCCGAGGCACGTTTCGTTGGCGAGGAAATGGAAAACCTGCAACGTAAGGGTTGGTTGCTTAATGAGATGGCTGTTCTTGTCAGAACTGGTTTTCAAATGCGTGAGTTTGAAGAACGTTTCATAAAACTCGGGCTTCCTTACCGTGTCATTGGTGGACCGCGTTTTTATGAACGCAAAGAAATAAGAGATGCGCTGGCGTATTTGCGTGTTACTGCCCAACCATCCGATGATTTAGCGCTTGAGCGTGTAATCAACGTTCCTAAGCGCGGAATAGGAAATGCAACAATACAATCGCTTTATCATCACGCGCGCGCCTCAAATATTAGTCTCTATCAGGCGATTACTGATTTGACGCAAACGGAAGATTTGCGTCCTAAGGTTCGTTCAACACTTTCAACTCTTATACGTGATTTTGATCGTTGGCGCTCAATGATTACACAAATGCATCATGCCGAGCTTGCTGGTGTTGTTCTGGATGAAAGTGGTTATACGGCAATGTGGCAATCGGATAAATCGCCCGACAGTCCTGGGCGCCTTGAGAATTTGAAAGAACTTGTCTCTGCCATGCAGGAATTTGAAAATATGGGCCAGTTCCTCGAGCATGTTTCGTTGGTAATGGAAAATCAGGATTCTGCAAGCAGTGCCGATCAAGTAACATTAATGACATTACATGGGGCAAAGGGACTTGAATTTAATGCTGTCTTTTTACCGGGGTGGGAAGAAGGTCTTTTCCCCTCGCAAAGAAGTATGGATGAAAATGGAAATGCAGGATTGGAAGAAGAACGCCGACTTGCCTATGTGGGAATAACCCGTGCTAGACAACGTGCCTATATTTCTTATGTTGCCAATAGGCGAATGTATGGTAGCTGGGTGAATGCATTACCATCGCGCTTTGTCGATGAATTACCCCAAGAGGCTATTGAGGTCGAAAATGAAATGGGACTTTATGGTGGAGGACGATCTTCCCATTGGGATTCAAGTGGGGCGCAAGGACGGGCAGCGGCCGACAGATTTAAGCCTAACGCGCATTTATTACAGGGAATTGGACGTGCAGTTGCAAAAGAATCATCAGCGCCAAAATTTCAAAATGGAGATTTTGTTTTTCACGATAAATTTGGTAAAGGACAAGTTGTTCATGCCGATGGTAACAAACTAGATATTGAATTTGGGACGGGTATTAAACGGGTACTCGCAAGTTTCGTAGAGAAGATTTGATATGCAAGATGATGTTCTTAATCTATTGAGAAGTTACCTGGATAAATATCCGCAAGAAAAATCGCGAACACAACCGATATTTGATGCGCTAGATAATGGATTGGATATTTGTGATCGCAAGAACATGACCGGGCATTTAACGGCCTCAGCACTTGTTTACGATAAAACAGATATGACATTTCTTATGCTTGAGCATAAGGCACTAAAAAAATGGTTGGCTCCTGGTGGTCATGTTGATGCAGGTGAAATGCCTGAAATTTCAATGTTTCGTGAATTAAAAGAAGAGACATCAATTTCTGATAAGCCCCAATCTTGTGAGTTAATTGATATTGATTGTCACAAAATTCCACCCAGACCAGAAAAAGAAGAGGGCGAACATTACCATTTTGACTTCAGATACCTGCTTACCTATGGCGATAAACCAAGCGTTGAATTAGAGGAAAATGAATCTCTTAACTACGCTTGGGTCAATTTGACAGATATTAGTAACGCATACCCAGAAATTCAAGAAAAGCTATCAGCTTAATTGACGTCAAATGTTCCATAAGCAATAACCTCCCCACTCTTCCTATCATTAGCCAGTAGCAAGATTGAATCCGTATTTTTAGGTAGGTTGAGTGTTAAATTTTTATCTTCTTTCTTCCCGTTATACTGACCCAAGTTTTTTACCATCAGTGCACTATTCACGTAGTTTACAGTTTTCCCGCTATTCTCACCGCGAGGAATATCCTGTTTGCGCTCTTTCTCAATAGCAAAAAGCGTAATAACACTCTCGGGACTTTTAGACGACGCAAGTTGCGGAACAGTGTATGTCAGTATCTGTGCTTCGGAGTTATATGTGCCTTTAATTTTGGCAAGAATTCTATCTTGTTCTGCTTTGATAGCTTTTCTTGCTTTTGAGGAGCTTGAGCCCACAAAACTATGGCGTCCATTGACAACAAGATTGGGTGTATACACGCGACCCAATTCAATTTGGGATGCACGGAGCCTTTGACGCGCTGTACATTCCTTAAGGGAAAGTGTGTCTTTCCAATGTAAGTGGTCCCAGTAATCAACATGACAAGCAACGCCTATAACATTAGGTTCCTGCACCAATTCTTCAAAGAGGCGGTCTGCAGGGGGGCAAGACGAACAGCTTTGCGAGGTGTAAAGCTCTATAATGACTGGGTTATCTGCGGCATCTGCGTTTGACCAAAGGAAAGAGCTCATAAGAATCGTAGATAGAAGTAGGGTTTTTAATCTCAACATATTTTTTTTCCGTTCTATATAAGATATACGAGTAAAATCAGATTAAGGTTACATAAGAATTTAAATTTTAGAGTGAAGTGATGAAAGATCAGTTGAAAACAGCATGTGTATTTGGTGGAACAGGATTTGTAGGGCGCTATATTGTTCAGGAATTGGCACGTAAGGGCGTTACAATCAAGATAGCGTCCCGTACTCCGCAAAGTGCTTATTTTTTGCGTCCTTATGGGAATGTTGGTCAAATTGTCCCTGTCTTTTGCGATTACTCCGAAAAAAGTATTATTAATGCGGTGCAAGGTTGCGACATTGTTGTGAATTCAACAGGAATTCTTTACCAAAAGGGCAAAAATTCTTTTAAGAAAATTCACGCAGAGTTACCCAAGCTTATTGCCAAAGCTTGTAAGAAAAACGATGTGAAAAGATTTGTGCACTTATCCGCCTTGGGGGTTCAAGAAAAGGGATCCAAATACGGTAAAAGCAAACTTGCTGGCGAGGAAGCTATTTTGAAAAACTTTCCTACGGCTGTGATTTTACGTCCAAGTGTTATTTTTGGAAGAGAGGATGATTTCTTTAATCGTTTTGCAAAGATGATGGGCTACATGCCTTTCATGCCTTTGGTTGGTGGTAATAAGCCTAAATTCCAACCTGTTTATGTATGTGATGTTGCGAATGCAGCGATAAAAACCATTTTTGGGTCTGATGAGTTACAAGGGCGTATATACGCCCTTGGTGGACCTGAAAAAGTGGGTTTTAAGGAAGTCTACGATATCATTTCTAAAGAAACAGGCAGGTCAAAGCCGATGATAAAATTACCGTTTTGGATTGCAAAAATTCAAGGGTTTTTCTTGCAATTATTACCAGGAGCGCCTTTGCTTACAGTGGATCAGGTTAGATCCCTTAAAAATGAAAACGTTGTCAAGGAAGGACAATTGTCGTTTCAAGACTTAGATATTAAGCCCACTGCTATGTCTGTTATTTTGCCCAGTTATCTAAGTGTTTATAAAGAGGGCGGTACATATTTAGATAAAAAGCAGGTTTCTGTTTAAACTTGCTCATAAGGAAAAAGAGATTATGATTATGACCATGCAATACAAATTTTTATCTTTATTTTTACTGTCGGCTCTTTTGTTTTTTGGAGCAGTCAACGAATCTCAAGCAAGAAACGATGGTATAGCCGCGGTTGTTAACGACCGCGCGATTACAACGTCAGATGTGAATGAGAGAATTAACCTCATTATGACTGCTTCTGGTATACCTAATAATACCGAGACACGCGGACGTTTTGAACAACAGGTGATTACCATGCTCATTGATGAACAGATCAAAGTTCAAGAGGCGGACCGCTTGAGTATAGAGGTGACAGAAGAAGAAATTCAAAACGGTTTCGCAACTCTGGCTCAGCAAAATAATGTTCCACCAGAGCAGTTCCGTAAAATGCTCGAGGGCAGTGGTCTTAAATTTTCTACACTTGCCGATCAAATCAAGGCAGAAGTTGCATGGGGTAAAGTGATTGCCTCTCAAGTGCGCCCACGTGTGCAGATTGCTGATGCTGATATTGATGCGGAATTAGAACGTCTATCAGGCACTATTGGCTCTCAACAATACCTCGTTTCTGAAATTTTCCTTAGTGTTGATACGCCTGATAAAGAGTCAGAGGTTAAGCAATCTGCAATTAAAATTGCCCAGCAGGCCAGTCAGACACCTGACAAATTTCCTGCAATTGCCAGACAGTTTTCTCAGGCTGCAGGGGCAGCACAGGGCGGGGATCTAGGATGGGTACAAGGACAGCAGGTGCAAGCTGAACTGGAAGAAACATTAAAATCTATGCAGCAGGGTTCTGTATCACAGCCTATTAGAACATCGTCTGGATATCATATATTATTATTGCGAAACCAAAGACAGCTTGACGCGGCGGGTTTGCCCGATAGAGATGCTGTTATGCAAACATTGGGTACAAAAAGACTAGGTCGCCAAGCGCGCGGCTATTTTCAAGATTTGAAATCAAGCGCATTTATCGAAAGCCGTGTTTGATTTACCCCCACTACGTGATGTTCTTGAAAAATATGATTTAACGCCTAGAAAATCTTTTGGGCAAAATTTCATTCTCGATTCTAATGTGACAGATAAGATTGCGCGACAGGCAAAGAACCTATCAGAAAGTATAATTATCGAGATTGGGCCAGGTCCTGGTGGTTTGACGCGTAGTCTTTTGCAAAATGGCGCAAAAAAAGTCATTGCTGTTGAAAAAGACAGGCGAGCAATTAAGATTTTAAACGAGCTAGCTGAATTTTTTCCTGAGACCCTAGAGATTGTTGAGGCGGATGCTCTTAATATGAATATTTCTGAGCTATCACAAGGTCAACCTTGCCAGATTATTGCCAATCTACCCTATAACATAGCGACTCCGCTTTTAACCAAATGGCTAAAAGACATCTTTGATAATCCAAA
This sequence comes from uncultured Alphaproteobacteria bacterium, assembly GCA_963740205.1. Classification (GTDB taxonomy): domain Bacteria; phylum Pseudomonadota; class Alphaproteobacteria; order Micavibrionales; family Micavibrionaceae; genus UBA2137. The sequence continues at coordinate 63,491 of CAVUDD010000005.1, read as the reverse complement.
TTTAATTGAACGAATGGTTTTGATGTTTCAAAAAGAGGTTGGAGACAGAATTACTGCGCAACCGAGCACGAAAGCCTATGGACGCCTTAGCATCCTTGCACAGTGGTTGTGTCAGTGTCACACGGCATTCGATTTGGCACCTTCTGTTTTTGTTCCCCCTCCTAAGGTTACCTCGAGTGTAGTTATATTTAATCCTCGTAATGATCTTAAAGATAACCCGCAATTTGAGAATGTAGAGAAAATTACTGCTCTGGCCTTTAACCAGAGACGAAAAATGTTGAGGAGCAGTTTAAAAGAATATTGCGATATATTATCGAATTATGATATTAATGAAACAGATCGTGCGGAAAATCTGTCGGTAGAACAGTTCCTAGGAGTCGCACGAAGTATCAAATAGATACCACACAGCAAAGATATATTTGCGTTTACATATTAAAATATGTAAATGTGTGCCTTAATAAATTATTAGGCAGGGAATATGCGTGAAGAAGTAACCAGAAGAAAAGTACTTTCATCTGCTGTTGGCGGAACTATAGGCACGTTTGTTGCGACCTCATTTCCACTTTCCTCTGTTTTTGCGCAAGAAGTTACTTCGCAAGATCCGCGTTCCTTCATTATGCCAGAGGCGACAAGAACACCTTTGTTGTTATCCTCAAATAGACAACAGCGTACAGCCCCCGCACTTGAAAGTGACTTAACGCCTCGTCGCATAGATATAGGTCTCGATCTATCTGACTTATCCTCTCCTCAAATTATTGGTGAATTTAACCCAAGTGATCTTACGCGTAATTATGATCCAGCCTCATGGACGAAATGTCTAACTGCGATGGTTGTTGCAGATTTTGTAAGGTTGGGTAGAACGGCCACGGGGCATCCTTTAAGCATGGATACATTTGTGCCCATACTTTCACGGGAAAAATCCCTAAATTTAAGAGGCACGGACTCAAGATACGGTAATTTGTCCAATGTCTTAGGAACAATGAACGCAGCCCAGGTCAGTACATTGATGGATATGGTTTTGGTGGGATCGCGCAATGGAGCAACGTTATCTCTCGGGCGTTTTGTAGCGGGTAGTTATGAAAGCTTTGTTGATTTGATAAATCAAAAGGCTAGAGAAATTGGAATGACAAATAGCTTTTTCATTAATCCAAGTGGCTTGCCTGCAAATCAGGATGGAATGAGTCAATCTTCAAGGTTTAATAATGTCGTTTGTATCGAGGATATGGCGCGTATGCTTGTTGTCATGCATAGGGATTATCCAGAATTGGAAATAAGCACAAGAAAACAAGGCTATAACATTCCAGGCTTAAGAAGCCATTTTAATGATTTACTTATAAATATGGCGCCGCCGACCAATCCCCTTTTCAGAGATTATGATACAGGCAATGAATATGCGCGCACAAACGGTGTTATTGGAACAAAAACAGGTTTCACACGGAATTCTGGATACTGCCTTATTTCGACAGCAGAGCCAGATGACCAAACAAAAATATGTAGTATTACAACTGGCAATGCGACAGGTCGCAGAGGTGTGGTTACAAAGCATATTCTTGATGCAACATATGAGGCAGTTAGGGTGAATAGGCGCAACGAAATGGTTCGTGATTGTAGAAATGCGGCAGAGGCAAACGAAAGATTGGGCGCCTTAGGTTACAATACATCTGATATAAGCAATTGTATTGATAGAGCCTACTCAGTTTCCTAAAGTCCGCCTTTAAGGCCTCTGACAAATTCAGAAATTCCGGTTAGTCTTTCACGTTTCATGCGCTCTGCATCAAGAATAATTTGTGCTTTATTGAGCGTGGTTTCAACATCCTTATTAATAATTACATAGTCATACTCTGAGTAATGTGACATTTCGCTAGAGGCCTTTTCCATGCGACTGCGGATTTGTTCTTCGGTTTCCAATGTATCCGTGGCGCGTGCACGAAGCCTTCTTTCAAGCTCATCATGCGAAGGAGGGAGAATAAAGATGGTTACTAGATCATTGCGAGCAATTTCTTCAAGTTGCTGAGTGCCCTGCCAGTCTATGTCGAAAATTACATCGTAACCGTCTTGAAGCGCCTGTTCTACAGGCTCCCTTGGCGTACCATAATAATTATCAAAAACTTTTGCATATTCGAGCATTTCTTTGTTTTCAACCATTTGATTGAAATTTGGAATATCAATAAAGTAATAATGGTTACCATCGACTTCACCACCCCTGCGTTTGCGCGTGGTAGCGGAAATCGAAGGTTTCAGGTCGTTATTATTACGTAAGAGTTCGCGTGTGATTGTTGTCTTGCCCGCACCTGAGGGAGAGGAAAGAACAAACATAAGCCCACGTCTTTTGAGTTTTGACAGATCCATTGAAACATTCTAACTATTCACACATGTCTGACAAGGCAAGAGAGCGAGTTGTGTATGAAAAACCCCCAAACGAATTCAAAAATGGTCGTAATTACTGGCGCCTCAAGCGGTATAGGTGAAGCACTTGCTTATAAATATGCAAGTCAAGGCTGTTCATTAGCTCTTACTGGCCGTAATAAAGAGCGTTTAGAAGGGGTTGTTAAGCTATGCAGGGATAAAGGATCCCCCCAAGTTATTAGTGCTGTAGTTGATGTTACCGACAAAAAAGCAATGCGATCATGGGTTTTGGAAGTTGATAATGAACACTCTATTGATCTCATTGTTGCCAATGCAGGTATTTCTGCTGGTATGGGTGGGTTAAGCGGGGGAGATTTATTTGCCCAGACACGTAAAATCTTTGATGTAAACATTATGGGAGTTATTAATACTGTTGAACCTGCCTTTGAAAAAATGATTGAACGTAAAAAAGGGCAAATTGCACTCATAAGTTCAATGGCATCTTTTTCACCTTGGTCGGGCGCACCAGCGTATTCCGCATCAAAAGCAGCCGTGAGATTCTTGGGAGAGGGTATGGTTATGTCCTGTCGAAAAAATGGAATTTCTATGTCGGTGGTTTGCCCTGGATTCGTGAAATCGCGTATGACCGATGTAAACGATTTCCCTATGCCGTTAATTATAGATTCTGAGAGAGCAGCACAAATTATCGTAAACGGTTTAGAAAGAAAAAAGACACTTATTGTTTTTCCGTTAATAATTTACGCATTGATACGCATATTTTCATATTTTCCAAGTTCATTTATTTCCTTGCTAACTCGCCTTTTGCCCGCTAAAAAGGGTATATAAGCAATACAATTGCTTGTTTTGACTATGAGGGATAATTTTAATATAAGAAAAAAGTGACGATGAAGAATCACTACTTATTCTGCGTAAAACAAAAATAAAAAAAGTTTTACGAGAGAAATCGGATGGATATAAATAATATAAATAAAAATATGGATGAAATTGTCATCCTGCTTAAAGCATTAGCAAACGAAAAACGTTTGACTATTATTTGTGCTCTTGTCGAAGAGGAAAAATGCGTTGGAGACCTCGAGGAAATCGTTGGTCTTTCGCAATCTGCTCTGTCACAACACCTTGCACGTTTAAGGCGAGATGGTTTAGTGAAAACTAGACGTGATGCACAAACGATTTATTATTCCTTAGACAGTGAACATGTTTCGCACATTCTAGGCTCGATCTGTGAGCTTTTTCATGAAGTTGAAGGCGAAGCCGAATAAGCGATTATTTAAATAATACTTTCAATTTTCTCTATAACTAGCTTTGGTAGAATAGATTCGATATTTCCTGAAGATATAACATGAACGTTCTCACCCAGAGGTGCATGTTTTACAGGATTGCTCACTTTGCTTTCATTGAAAATTACAATTGTATGTCCGCCTGTTGCAGAGGCAAGGTGAGTTGGGCCTGTATCGTTACCAATTGTCAATCTGGCACATCTTGCCAATGTCGCAATATCATAAAAACTCGTTTTATCGGTCAGGTTAATAATTATTTCTGGGGCAATTTGTTCAATCTCATCATTTATGTCTCCTTCGGCATTCGTCCCTATCAGAATGGGAGTTATACCTGCTTTTATAAGGTATTGGGTTATGGCAGCATAATATTTGGTTGGCCATCTTTTTTCAGGACGATTAGGAGCACAGCCAGCAATGATAAGAGCAAATTTAGGCGGTAAATTAAATTTATCCAGATCTTGTTCCATCCACTCCAACTTATCTATGGCTATATTTTTCAAGCCTGCCTTTTGAAGTGTTTCGACGTGACCTTGGAACGCTATTCCTGCTTTTCTACTGGCAGTATCATTTCTGTGAGAAGCTCCCTTAGCAATACCAATCCACTCAGGTTTCGGATTCTTTAAAAGCTTGAAATAGAGATTTGTACGGTCATTATTTTGTAGATCATATATTCTTGTATATTGAGCCTTATTAAGTTCTTTTCTTAGAGAAAGCCAGCCACTTAAATCTTTCCATTTAGGCTTGAGCGCTACCCAAACTGAATCAAAATAACCGGATTTTTCAGCCATTTCTGCAAATAGCTTTGTTGTCATCAAAGTGATGTGTGCGTGCGGGTGATGTTCACGAATAGCGCGCATGGCGCCAAAGGCCTGAATGAAATCACCAAGTGCGCTAAGTTTAATAACAAGAATGCGTTGTGCGGAATTCATAAGATTTTATTTTTGAGGACGGATAAGCTCGGCATAAACATTAAGAGTCTTATCAGCCATAATTTCTTTAGTGAAATTACTATGTACATGCTGCATACCGCGCTCTGCCATAAGCTCTCTTTGATCAGGTGCAAGCGATATAGCAGCCGAGATGGCCTGTGCCATTTCTTTTGGAGCATTAGGTGGAATAAGCCAGCCAGTTTCTCCATGAATAACCGTTTCTTTTGCGCCACCGTGATTGGTCGCAATAATAGGTCGCCCCATAGCTTGAGCTTCAACTGGGACGCGCCCAAAGCCTTCAGGTTCTACAGAGGCACTTACTACAACACTGGCGAGCATATAAGCAGAAGGCATGTCGGAACAATGATCAATGATACGAATACGCCCTTCCATGCCATTGTCTTTTATGAGAGTCATTAGTTCTTCACGATATTCAGTACGCCCTTGATCATCGCCTATGATTATACCGAACAAATCTTTATCCTTGAGCATAGTAAGGGCATTGATAAAATCAGCGTGGCCTTTCCATCGCGTGAGGCGACCAGGGAGCATGATAATGTTCTTACCATCTGGTACACGCCACTCATTTGTTAATTTAACGAGACGCTCTGCCGTAACAAGCGAAGGGTGGAATTTTTCCATCGGGACACCACGGTGAATAAGGCGAAGGCGACTATCGGGGAGTTGATATTGTTTGCGCAGGTAATTAGCTACATAATTAGAAATGGCAATGACCCTTTCACCCTTTATAATTGACGAGTTGTAGAATTTTTTGGCTGAGTTTTGGATGTTATATGGTGCATGACACGTTGTGACGAAATGCGTATGTGTTCCTTGGCATGCCTTCCATGCACTCCATGCTGGCGCGCGACTTCTTGCATGCACAATATCAACCTGATAACGGCGTATAAGCTTTCTTAGTTTGAATATATTTCTCCACATAACGAGCGGATTTTTGGAATCAACAGGAAGATTAACATGCATTGCACCAATTCTTTGCAATTCGTGGAGACGACTCCCCCCGTTTGAAACCACAATAGCCTCGGCACTGGACTTTATAAGTTCTGCTGCAATATCAATGCAACCTTGCTCTGCACCACCCGCACCCAAAGATGGGATAATTTGCATGACAACAGGTATTGTTCCGTTTTTCATTGTGGTCTTTAATCCTTGAGATATTGTAGAGACAGAAAAAATACTTCTATCTAAGGATGTACCATATTTTTAGAGGTTAGGAAAAGATATGCACAAACAAAACCACCGACTGCACACAGCCAAATCAGGGCGTAAATTGGCCTATCATTTATTTGAAGGTGATACAGATAAGCCAACAGTGATTTTTCTTGGCGGTTTTAAATCTGATATGGAAGGCACAAAAGCATTATTTCTTCAAAATTTATGTGCGCGAAAAAATATATCTTTTATACGTTTTGATTATTCTGGTCATGGCAAATCAGAAGGAAAATTTGAAAATGGGTCTATAGGTCAGTGGCTTGAAGATTCTTTGAGTATTATCGATAATATTTCAGGCACAAGAGAATACATTCTCGTAGGGTCATCTATGGGTGGATGGATATCTCTATTATGCGCAAGAGAACGTGCAAGCACAATTAAAGGGTTGGTTCTTTTGGCACCAGCTCCCGACTTTACGCGTGAAATTATAGATCGATTTGATGATCAACAAAAATCTGATTTAAAGAAAAATGGTCATGTGGATGTTCCAAATGATTATAGCGAAGAACCCTACATTTTCACAAAAAAACTCATTGAGGATGGTGAGGATTATTGTCTTCTTAACTCTGCTATAGATGTCACTGCGCCTGTCATCATTATACAGGGAAAAAAGGATAAGGATGTGCCATGGGAAAAAGCATTAAAAATTCAAGAATGTTTAACGTCGGATGAGACGGACATTATTTTAATAAAGGATGCAGGTCACAGTCTTTCTCGAGATAAAGATCTAAAATATCTTGAAGACGCTCTCAGTAAGATAATTGCTTAATCTTTGCTTTTGTATTTGAAACGACCGCTGTTCTTTCTGTAATTATGCCGTGCATACTCAGATTTTTTTTCCTTAAAAAACAAGGATACTATTGGGATCGACTTTAGAATTGATTTCCCAGTTTTAATTGCATGAACTATAGCTAGAAGCACAAAAAACCCGCCAATTGCCAGAGCAACAAAAAGTGTTTTTGTGCTGAAAAGAGGCGCGAGATATTTAACACGAAAATCTTGAGATAGATTATCTATAAGAAAAGTTTCAAAGGCTGGAACATAATTATGAATTATCCAGCCAAAATCAGTTAATGCAAATGGCAGATTGTTGCGCTCGGCGTAAACCGTGTCATGCAAGATAACAAGAGAAACTAATAAAAGCGCAAAATAGATAGATTTTTTCATTTTATTCAATCTGTTCAAAATGTTGAAACCATGTTACATGCTTATTCATAATAGAAAAAGTTTAAAACATTCAAAATTCAATGAAAAAATTAACTGATGAACTCTCTGACATATCTGGAAAAGCCTTTGAAAAGGCAGGCCTTTCGAGCGACCTTGGGGAGGTAAGATATTCTGATCGTCCTGATTTGGCGCAATTCCAATGCAACGGTGCCATGTCAGGAGCAAAAATACTTAGTAAGCCTCCACGAGAAATAGCATCTTCTATTATAAATGAATTAAAGGAGAATAGTTCTTTCGAAAAATTGGAAATTGCCGGACCTGGTTTTATCAATATGGATCTTACAGACGCTAAGTTATCAGGTGCTGTTAATGCATTAATTGATGCAGATAATTACAGTATGGCCACACATGGCGATAACCAAACAGTAGTGCTTGATTATGGTGGCCCAAATGTTGGAAAGCCGATGCATGTTGGCCATTTAAGAGCGGCAATCATTGGAGATACGCTACGACGTATTTTGAAATTCTCAGGATATAAAACTCTTGGTGATGTCCATATGGGCGACTGGGGCACTCAAATGGGAATGATATTGATGGAATTAAAACATCGTTATCCCGCTTGGCCTTATTTTGATGAAAATTACACGGGCAAATATCCAAAAGATAGCCCTCTAAAAATTAATGATTTTGAAGAAATCTATCCTGTAGCTTCAAAGGCATGCAAAGACAACGAGACGCGCGCTGAAGAAGCAAGACAGGCAACAGTAGATTTGCAAAACAAACGTGCAGGATACTATGCCCTATGGAAGCATTTCATGAGTGTCTCTATAAAAAGCATGAAAGAAAATTACGCCAATTTGAATGTCTATTTTGACCTATGGAAAGGTGAGTCCGATGTTCATGACTTGATTGCGCCTATGGTCAAAAATTTAAAAGCTGATGGTCATGCAGTTGATAGTGAGGGCGCACTCGTTGTTTATGTTGAGAAAAATGATGACGATAAAACCTATCCGCCACTTATACTTTATAAAAAAGATGGAGCGGTCATGTACGGAACAACCGATATGGCGACATTGGTTGAGCGTATGGATTTATACAATCCCGATAAAATTATCTATGTTGTTGATCAACGCCAACACCTTCATTTTGAACAAGTTTTTCGTGCAGCTCGACTTTCCAAAATTGTGCCTGATAATGTTGAATTAACGCATGCTGGTTTCGGGACAATGAATGGTAATGATGGAAAGCCATTTAAAACCCGCGAAGGCGGTATTATGAAACTTGAAGACCTTATTCAGATGGCGCAAGATAAAGCGCTGACTAAAATCAACGAAGCAAATATAGCCAATGATTTTGACGATACTGAAAAGGTGGATATTGCCAAAAAGGTCGGAATTGCTGCAATTAAATATGCCGATTTACAAAACCCGCGTCACACCGATTATATTTTTGATCTGGATAAGCTTGTCTCTTTTGAGGGCAAAACAGGTCCATATATTCTTTACCAAATTGTGCGTGTGAAATCGATGCTAAGAAAGGCATCTGATCAGAATATATCTTACGCAGATGATATTGAAGTGAATGATGCCACGCGCTCATTAGTCTTATTAATGACCCAGTTCCCGAACGCGATTGAAGGTGTTATCCGTTCCTATACGCCGCATATTTTATGCGAATATGTGTATCGTTTAGCACAGGAGTTTGGAAAATTCTATGCGAACACACCTGTTCTTATTGAAAAGGACGAAGCTAAGCGTGCAAATTATCTGGCGTTAAGCAAAGCAGTTTCGGACATGTTATCAACTGCGGTGGATTTGATGGGAATTGATATCCCAGAGCGTATGTAGTTTAGGCTATTCGCCGACATCCACAGTTTCTTTGTCATCTTCTGATTTAACAAGTTCAGCTCTAGATTTAGCAGCGGCCTCTTTGAGAATTTGAATGGATTCACTTGCGCTTTCTGCGGATTTTTCTGGCTGTGCTGTTTCTTTTGAAACAGGCGTGCTTTTCCCTGATTCTTTAACCTGAGGCTCTTTATTAGCTTTATCACCTGCAAAGTAACTTAACGGTGAGGCAGGAGCTTGTTTTTGCGATTGTTCGCTGATTTGTGTAGGAGGCGTTTCAGAAGTAGGGGTTGCTTCTTGCGATTGTGTTTGTTGCTCTTGCACTTGTGGTGTTGTAACTGCTTCGGATTGCTGCCTCGGTGCGTTCATATCGATTGGGTTGTCTGCCGCATAAGTTTCAACAACACTAAAAATACCTGCGTCAGTTAAGTTGGATGCGCCGCTCTCATGTTTAGCATATGCCTTTGCAAGGTTAGCAATGACTTCAGGGATATCCGAACCAACATCTGCACGCTGAGCAGTCCAATTCTTTTTAACCATTTTATCACGTAAAGCAGCGATCGACCCTGCATGCTTTAATGTGATTTCTTTATGTGGTGGCAGGGATAGGAATCTTGTAACGCGCATGGCTTTTGCGAAACCAGGGTTGGAATAGAATATTTTAACATCTACGACACTGTCACCATAAACCATAATGGCCTCACCCTCTTTAAAGGCGCGTAATCCGTCATAGGCAGCGCGAGGACGAACCTGAACACTAGCTTGGTGTGTATCGTAGTAGGTTTTAGAAAAACCAGTATTGTCCACTTGAAGTCCTGATAATTCGGTAACAAGAGCCTCACCAACTGTTTTTTCAAAAAATTCTTTGGTTTGGGTGGGATCTTCCAGTTTCCCAAAAATCTTGATGTTACAGTTCGCAGTAATTGAGCGCGCCTCTTCCTTCACGCGTTTTTCAAGTGCGGGTAAATCCTGCGAGGAGAACACAAGGCTAAACCCAAGAGAACGCGCTTGCGCGGCCATAACAGCCATACCTTGTGCGGTATAGTAACCAACCTCGTCAAAGATGGTAACAAAAGGTGTTGCAGAGGTGGTTGGTTTGTTTTCAATAACCGTTGCGGAATCCCCCTCAACAGTGGCTCCAAGGGTAGATCCCATCATGCCCTTGATTGTGGCAGACACGATTTTACCGAGGTTCGCAATCTCATCATTAGATTTTTCAAGAGCAGGAATAAGAACAACAAGAATACGGCGGTTCAAAACTACATCAACCATGTTCACATCGGCATATTCCGCGTCAAAAATATAACCATATTCATCACCCAAGGACTGCAACGAACGTGTAAATTGCATTGAAAGATAGCCATGTTGCTGGTGTGCTGTTGTCTGATCAATCGGAGGCTGTCCAGGGCCTGCCGGTTTTTCACGACCCTCATCATCCCAAGCATCCTTACTAAAGCCTGGAAGTGTTTCAAGATAACCAGAAACAGATTGTTGCAAATGTTCGGGTAAAGCCTCTTCGCGGGAGAGTTTCACAATACTATTTAACTGTAGGAATTTACGGATTGTTGATACATTAAGCGGCGTATCCTGATTGTCACGTTTCCAAGTCAGGGCAGGCATAATCGTACCAACCAAAGCAACGGCACGTTCTTTCCACATGGCATTATCGCCCTCTGCTTCTGGCATAAGGGATACAAGCATGTTGGTTAGATAGGATGCAGAACCCGATGAAAACGGGTTCATGGAATTTGAAGGTGCCTTGGTGTCCGAGTTACCAGTCATATAGTTTAGAACCATCAAATCGTCATCACGACCAAAACGACGTACCATTGATGACAAACTGGACCACAAATCCGTATCCGCTTTACCGTCAATATAAACAAAACCTGATGCCCAGCACATGGCATTAGTAGCAATAGATTTCAAACCCTCGGTTTTACCAGAACCTGTTGTTCCAAGATAAAGAATGTGTGTTCTGGCATCCGAATTGGTAAACCAAACCTCTTCTTTTGTTTGTTTATGGTTTCCTAGGTACATAATCCCTTCGGGTTGGCCTGTTTTGCCTCCACCAACATTATTTTTGTCTTTATATTTGGCACCGTAAGGAGATTTAAAGATAAGTGTTCGGTCGCGTCTTGAGAGCCACCAGAAATATAAAAGGCCCGCTAACAGAACGAAATCAGCATAAACAAGTAATTGTGGAACAATAAAGAAACAGGCTGCCAAGAAGACAAACAATGCAAGTGACGTTGTTGTGTTTGTCAGACTATCTGCGGTACGAGTTCAGAATGACCGATTATCCCTAAGGATATCGGTATGCTTGGTTTCATATTTTCTCTGGTCGAGTGCCATTGTCTAGTTTATTCCCTGATGTCCTGTTTTTATCGACCCATTAAAAAGTCATCTGCCGAAACAGGTTCTCCAACAGAAGCCTTTGCCCCTGATGTATCACTTTGTGGCTGCGTTGTTTGTGTCATTTGTGGAGTATTGGATGATCCGCCAAAAAAGAGTGGAACAGCAATGCTGGCAACGAAAAGAAGTGCAATAACCGCTATTGTTAGAAAAAACCACTTTAAAAGCCTTAGGATAATATTACCTGAAGGTCTCGATTTATAAGGTTGAGTATAAAGAGGCACTGGTAAATTGTTTCCCTTATAGGGGTTAATATGTCCTTGCGCGTTATTCATTGCGTTTGTAACTGTCATAAGGGCGCGGGTCGCCAATGACATTTTATCGTAACTTGCAATAGTATAGGCGTCAGCCTTTGGAGTTTTGAGAACCAAATCATGGTTGTCATTTTTACCTTCGCGAACTTCAATTGCAGAGCTTTTTGTTGTTCCAAAATCCATTTTCCAAACAACAGGGGTCTTTGCATCTGGAAGAGACAAAATCAATGTTCCATCTATAACCTTTGCAGAGGGCTTTAAAGTGTTGGGCATAAGTATTTTCATAAAATTTGTCCGTTATTTTCCCATTATCTTGAGTTTTTTAATACCACGTTTCACTTTCGAGTTTGAATAGTCCAGAGCAGGAATAGGTCTGGCTCTGTCGGAATTCATGTATTTTGTGATAGATTCTACAGCATCATCGATACGCGGACGCAGGATAGGTCGTTGAGTCAGTTTTTCGTGACGATAGTGTGATGTTGCGCCTAATGACTCCATGTGAAAAGTCTGCCGACCCAGATTATTCAATGGGTACCAAAGACTTCGATCATGTGCGCGTAGCCAGACAAATTGTGATGGCGCTAAAACGCCACCTTCTTCGCGAGCGTGCAACAAACCACGCATTAAAGCAGTAGTTTCATAGGCATGCTGGTTGCATAAAGCTAGTGTCTTACCACTCAATTCCCGATTTTTAAGGGTTTTACGAGCCTTTGATAAAGTTTTACGATTTATCACAAGACCTTTTTTGTCGCTCCAGCACTCTGCAAGGCTACCTAACAAATCATCGGAGTCTGAACGTTTTCTGGCGGCTTTCAAACAAAATGCAGCAAGCAAAACCTGCTTATGTTCTGGAAGGTGGGCATATCCGCGCCAGGGTCTTCCAAGCTGTTTCGCAAACGCTCGCGATGCTGCCGATTTATCAACCTCGCCATCTGGCACAGGAATTCCATTAAACGCTAACCATTCTTCTGGTCCTAATGCTTCTGAAAACAAAGGAAGTTCCGCGGGAACGGGCGATCCAGGCGGGCGAGGTGGCTGGTTGGATGGGTTGAACTTTGCAAATGGCTGGATGTAAGGAAACATTTTCGATTGGAAATCAATAAGTGTATCCATAGAGTGCGTGCGTCTGAAGTGCGCGCGAGGACCTTTAAACAAAGCCCATAGCCCCATTAGAACCAATAAACCAGCAATGATCCATCTGACAGGGTACAGCGCAACGGTTGCAAGTTGGTTTGATACATCTTTTGAAATATCACCCTTTTGCAATTCGGGCGCGACCTCAACCCACTGCGAATGTAAAAGTCGTCCTTCGCCCCAAGGCACACTGTAGTTGTCACCAACAAACCAGGACACAAGCCACATTTCACCAAAGCGTAAATAGCGCACGACGGAGCGCACGTCGTATTGAAAGAAATACCAAACTAATGAAATTATAATAAAAAAGATAACGGCAAGAATAAACCAGCCGGCGGCATTATCACTACCTTTGATGTCACCACTCATGGTCTGTCTTTAATCCCTAATATCTGTTCTTTTATGTAAGAGAAAATCTCTGATAATTTCTATGATACACACAAAGCATGTAACACACAAAAAGAGGATAACAAAAAAGTAAAAAAAAATGCAAAAAATCGGATTGAAATCTTTTCATGAGCAAAGAAGTCTGCTAGAAAGCGTGTCTATTACACTTGAATGGTGTACGCCGCAGTAGCTCAGTTGGTAGAGCAGTTGATTTGTAATCATCAGGTCCGCGGTTCGAGTCCGTGTTGCGGCACCATTTATCCCCCATATAATTTCTTGATATCCTTAATTGCCACCACGATACCTAGTGGCGCGTAAAACTAATAACATCGGGATCAAAATGCTGTGTCACCTCGGATGCAATTCTTACAACACGCATGGGAAGTTCAAGCTCGTCCTCAAGCCTTAAAAGGCTTGCCTGTGTATTTTGAAATGGCACAAGGCTTGAAATCAGGAATTTTCTGTCCTCTTTATCCATCATAGGGATGGCGATTGTGTAGTCCGCGGGGATAGGAACTGCGATGGTTGAAAGGATTTGCCTTAATACATCTTTATTAGCTGTTTTAGCCATTTTTGACAAAACACAGGTAATGATATCCTCGGGTGCATGTGATTTCTCGGTGAGAGACACTTCGGGCCTATCAAGCGAGTCTAACCAAGCTTTGCGTAAATTTTCAAGAGTGCCTTCCTCTATCGTATCAAGTTCACGTGGTAGAGACACTTCGTTAATATTAATGATCGATGTCGGAATAAGATCATCTTTTGGGTTAAAACTTGTCGGCGCGGCGACCATTATTCCGATGGATACGGAATAAAAATTATGCGATAGCGCTCCCTGCGTCATATCATCCTCACTCAGTTATTGTTTATATTATGTAATTTTTTATTATGAATATTGAGCACAAATAATATTTCAAGGTCAAGCAACTTTATGAAATTAATATGCGTGTTGAGGAAAAGTTTATTCTTCAATGTAGGTACGTGATTTTTAACTTGTCTCATGGTGGCGACATACATAAACTTTGCGACATGCTTATATTATTATCCCCTTCCAAAGATTTGAATTTTGACCCATTAGAGCGCGAAATTGCGACCACAACACCGCAACTTCAGGCGCACACTACAGAAATTGCCAAGGTAATGAAGGGCAAAACGGCTGATGATCTTAAAAAAATGATGGGTATCAGTGACAAGCTTGCCGAGCTTAATGTTGAAAGATTTAAAACATTTCAGGTGAGTGGCAAAAGCAATTCTGCAAAGCCTGCCTTGTTTGCCTTTACGGGGGATGTTTACCGCGCCATGCAACCCGATGATTTTAATGCCTCGCAACTTGCTTTTGCACAAAAAACGGTGAGGACGCTTTCGGGACTTTACGGTGTTTTAAGACCTTTTGATCTTATCCAACCTTATCGTTTGGAAATGGGAAAAAAGGTCAAAACAGACCGAGGGGGTACGCTTTATGAATATTGGGGGGATGAGGTAACCGAGGTATTGAACGCGGATCTAAAGGGACAAAAGGATAAGAAGATTATCAATTTAGCCTCTGCCGAATATTACAAGGTCGTGAACGCCAAAAAGCTGGATGCGCCAGTCATAGACATCAAATTTCTTGAAGAAAAGGACGGCAAGGCGCGCGTCATAGGGTTATTCGCGAAACGTGCGCGTGGGGCAATGACTAAATGGATGGTTGAGAATAAGGTCGAGAGTGCAAATGATTTGCCAGATTTTAACGCGGAAGGCTATAAATTCGTAAAAGCAAAATCCTCGGATAAAGAACTGGTTTTCTCAAGAAAACAGCCTTAGGTGGGTTTGTGGGCTCTTCGCGTTACGCTTTCTTTTCCCAGCCACCCTTATCGTTTTGCTGGAAATAGGTGAGGATGTGACCTTCATCCTTATATTCTTTCCAACGCTCTCGCGCGCTAGTAACTTGTGAGGTGTCGTTACCATCGAACATTTCACAAACTAAACTGAAATCTTTTAGAGATTTTTCCTTGGCACCGTTGGTAAGAATAAGTGTATCTGCTTTATTTGGATTGTCATTATCTGCCGACGTTACCCAGATAGGATGCATTTCCTCGTCACCATCACCTTTTATTCCATGCGGAAAAAAGCCGTTACGACGACACACCCAAAGATGATCGCTCATCGGTTTGACTAAATCCTCAGCAGGTAGTTTCACAACGATACGTTTATCATTTTCAAGCGCTTTGCCAAGGAGGTCTGGCAAGGTCTGCTCAAGTGATTTTTTAGTTAGATGATAAAATCTGATTTCTGTCATTTTTAAATTAAATACAAAGCGTATCGTTATATATTTATTCTCTATCCGTAATTATGTTTTACAACATCATTCAGAACTCTTACGCCAAAGCCCGTTCCGCCCTTTGGATTGGTGGGACGAGGTGAGGCAATATAGGCTGTACCAGCAATATCCATGTGCGCCCAAACCCTGCCCTCGTCTATAAAGGCAGACAAAAATCCAGCAGCCGTGCAGGCTCCTGCCCAACGTCCACTACCTAAGTTTTTCAGGTCTGCAATGGAAGATTCCATCTCTTTGCTCCAGACTTCATCCAGTGGCATACGCCATAATTTTTCGGCTGAAGTTTTGCTGGCTTTTTCCATTTTCTCCCATAGTGAATCATTATTCACAAACGATCCGCTATATTCATAACCAAGGGCAACCATCATTGCACCTGTGAGTGTTGCAAGATCAACGATAAATTCGGGATCATATTCTTTTTGAATATAGGTCAATGCATCTGCAAGAACCAAACGACCCTCTGCATCAGTATTAAGAATTTCGATTGTTTTTCCCGACATTGAAGTCACAATATCGCCTGGGCGATAGGATTTGCCATCAGGCATATTTTCAACAAGACCGACAACGCCCACCACATAGGATTTTGCCTTTCTGCGAGCGAGTGTTTCCATGAGGCCAACAACAGCAGCAGAGCCGCCCATGTCCATTTTCATTTCATCCATACCAGGGCCTGGTTTAAGAGAAATACCACCAGTATCGAATGTTACGCCCTTGCCAACAAAGCCTAGGGGGCGATCCTTTTTACTTTTTGTGCCTGTGCGTCCGTCCCACTCAAGGACAACCATGCGTGATGGATTAACGGAGCCTTGACCAACAGCCAAAAGCGCGCCCATCTTAAGTTTGTCCATTTTCTTTTCGTCTAGAATTGTGACCTTAACACCAAGAGGTTTTAGGCGTTTCTGGATGATTTTCGCATAGGCGTCAGGATATAAAACATTAGGTGGAGTATTGACAAGGTCGCGTGCGAAAAATGTTCCGCGTATTGAGTGCTCCATTTCCTTGTAAGTGCTTTGTGCGCTTTTTGCTTTTGCTAAAATAACGGTAAGAGTTTTCTTTTTGTTATCGTCCTTTTTGTCTTCTTTTTTGGATTTGTAATCATTAAACGTGTAAGCGCCCAGTTGCAGTCCCGTCGCAAAAGCAGGTGCTACAGAATCATCTGCCAATTTTGCACTGGCCTTACCCCAATCGTTTAGATCGAGTGTCATATCGTGTTCTGCAATAGAAGAAAGAAACTTCCATGTATGTCCGCCAGCACATTCAACATCATATACGGTTAATTCGTCCTTTTTGCCCATGCCAATAAGGACGTAGTTTCTGAAATTCGCACCCTTTGTGCCAGTAATCAAAAGAGTTTGACCTTTGTTACCCTTAAAACTTGTTTGATCCTTCAAATACTCACTTATGAATTTTCCACCCTCTTTATCGACTGATTTTGCAGATGGAGAGAGCTCATTGTCCTTAAAAACAGGCAAAACACACGTGCGACCTTTACCAGCTTTTTTATCTGAAAATTTTATATCTATTAGAGCGTGAGAGTTCGTCATTTTTTGTGAAGTCCTTTATTGTTTCGTCTGGATGGTTTTTATCTTGGCTTGGGTTTACCACTTATATATGTTCACCTTAATGTGTATCAAACAGAATGTATCATCACGATGAAGATTTACAATCGCTATATTTATCGCACACTGACCGTTGCAACGATTTTTGTATCGGCGGTTTTAATAGCAATAACAATGCTAACGCAGTCTTTGCGGTTTCTGGAATTGATAGTCGAGTCTGGGGCTTCAACCTCTTCATTTTGGTTGCTAACGTTTTTAAGTTTACCTCGTTTTCTTGAAATTATCATTCCCATTGGACTGGCAACGTCTGTTTTGTTCACAATAAACAAGCTTGCAACAGATAGTGAGCTGGTTGTCCTTCAGGCAACAGGGCATTCTTTCTGGCGCATCATAAGACCTGCCTTTTACGCCTCTTTGGTTATATCCGTTTTTCTTTTGATTGTTTCTACATGGCTTGCGCCCATGTCACTTTCAAAGATGCAGGTGGTAAGACAGATGGTGAAAACGCAGTTCTCAGCTTTACTGTTTAGGGAGGGTGTCTTTAATACGATAAGCGATGATTTAACTGTTTATATCCGCGAAAAAACGGGGAGTGGTGAATTTAAAGGTATTGTTATTCAGGATGAACGTGACCCTTCAAAACCAGTTAGAACGGTTTACGCGCAAAGAGGTGTACTTGCGCTTACGGATGAGGGTGAAGAAGTCGTAGTATTTGATGGCGCACGCCAAGATTACAACCCAAATACAAAGCAATTACAGCGTCTCAAATTTGAGCGATATACTATCAAACTGCCAGAGAGTGAAGGTCCAATGGGAAAGAGGTGGCTTGAGCCAGATGAGAGAACCTTCCCTGAATTAATACGGATTGACCCCACTAACTCAATGGATGTCGAAAAGAGACGCGAGTTTAAAATTGAGGCTCATAAGCGTATTATTGGACCATTATTCGCGCCTGTATATTGTCTTATTGCTGCAACATTCTTGCTTTTAGGGTCGTACAGACGTCAAGGCAAATTGATGTCCATTGTATATGCATCTCTTACCGTTATCGGAATACAATCCCTGTTCATTGCAAGCATGAACGCAGCTGTAAAAACACCCTATGCCTTATATCTAGCTTATGGTCTTTTGCTTATACCCTTTTTAATATGCCTATACTTGCTGACTTATGGGCAGAAGGGGAGCAGATGATGAATATAAAGATTTCTCCCTTACTTTGGCGTTATATGATTTTACGCTTTCTTTCGAATTTTATATTTATGAGTTTGATACTGCTGGGTCTCATATTATTTTTTGATGTAATTGAACTGCTCAGGCGTGCCACAAAATTTGAAGATGTTCCTTTTACGCGCATTTTACAAATGAGTTTACTAAAGCTACCAGAGTTGCTGGAAACAATTTCACCGTTTATCATTTTGTTTAGTGCGATGTTTACGTTTTGGCAGTTTAACAGACGTTACGAGACAACAATTTTCAGAACTTCTGGTTATTCTATATGGCAGTTTGCGGGCCCTATTTTGACAGCAGTAATTATCATTGGTTTTTTGATGACTACGCTCCTTAATCCTGTAAAGACTGTGCTTATTAAAAAGTTCAACACACTTGAGGCAAATTACCTTAGCAAAGGGGAGCCACAGATATCGCTTCTACAAAATGGTTTATGGCTAAGGCAACCTTCTGAAAACGGTTATTTGATAATGCATGCCAAGAGATTGAATGTAGCGAACTGGCATCTTCAGGAGGTTATGACGTTATTCTTCAACATGGATGATAGTTTCCAATGGAGAATTGATGCACCGAAGGCTATTTTAGATGATGGTTCATGGGAATTTGATAATGCCGCTTTATCCCGTGCTAATAGTCCTACCCAAGAGGGTCTTAAAATGAGAGTGGAGACGGCACTGACTGCTAATAAGATTCAAGATTCCTTTTCTGATCCTGACACATTATCTTTTTGGAGTTTACCGCGACATATCAATACCTTACAGAGCACAGGTTTCGACCCCGCTAGCCTTAAAGTTCACTATCAAAGTCTATGGGCGCGCCCATTTTTATTTGCAGCGTTAGTTTTGATTGCAGCTTGTGTAAGCCTGCGTCCTCCCAGAACACAGGCTACCTTTGGTTTGATTGTGCTCGGAGTAAGTGCTGGGTTTGCCATCTTTTTTGTGACGAATTTTTTACAGGCGTTGGGTGCTTCTCATCAAATAGGAATCGCAGTAGCAGCATGGTCTCCCATAGTTATTACTTTCTTGTTTGGCACTGGTGTAATTTTATCACTAGAGGACGGGTAAAGTGTATTTTTGCAACATGAACAATTGATTTTGTATCAAAAAACATTTTTACTCATATTCAGAATAATTTATTAATTTTTTTCTTGTAAAATAATAGGAATTTTAGGGGTGTTGATATGAGGGTTTTGACAAAAGGTATTTTAGGTGGTTTTACAGTTTTGATGTTGTCGCTTGTTGTTGTTTCAACTGCGCAGGCTCAAACGTCATCTGAAATTTCCGATCCTATTGAGGGTGTTAATCGCGGTATCTTTAAATTTAATGAAGTGGTCGATAAGGCCGTTTTAGAGCCGACAGCAAGAGGATATCGCTATTTAGTACCTTCGCCTGCTAGATCAGGCGTTAGAAACTTTCTAAGAAATCTGTCTTCTCCAACACTTTTGATGAATGAATTGTTGCAAGGTGATTTAGACGGTGCAGGAAATGTTGTTGTCCGCGCAGTTGTGAACACGCTTGTTGGTGTTGGCGGTATTTTTGATGTCGCTGGTGCTGAGAACATTCCATATGAACAAGAAGATTTTGGACAAACGCTTGCGACATGGGGTGTTGGACATGGTCCATATCTGATGTTGCCTATCGTAGGGCCAAGTTCTGTTCGTGATTTTTCAGGCCGCGCATTAGATGCCTATGTTGATCCCGTTCGTTTGTGGTTGTTTGAAACGGAAAATGAGGAATGGTATTATGCGCGTGCTTTAGTAACTTTAGTGGATGCACGTGAGGAGGTTCTCGATTTAGTTGATGATCTTCGTGCCAATTCAATTGATTACTACGCAACACTGCGCAGTGTATATGGTCAAAGACGTGCCGCTTTGGTACGTGACGAAAATCCTGATTTAGCAGGTGGAGCGGACTTCTCTGAATACTAAGTCACTCTATATAGATGAAAGAGTTTCAAAGCCTTCCTTTATAACTTGATAAAGGAAGGTTTTTATTTTAGAAAACGTATAAATTTAAAAGGTAGGAAAAAATGAAAAAAACACCTCTATTGATTTCTATGGCAGTGACTGCGTTTTTGTTTGGACAAAATGCGTTCGCCGGCCCTATTTCATCACCATCCATGAATTCGGAGACCACATACGATCTTATTAATATCTCGACTGCAGATGATGCGCGTGGTTTTGTCGAAAATATGACGCAAACAGGCTTGGCGTTTTTATCAGATAAAAGTCTTACTCAGGCACAGAAAACAGAAGCTTTTCGTAAGTTGTTAAATAAAAACTTTGATCTTGATGCAATTGGAAAATTTACAATTGGGCGTTACTGGAAACAAATGACTCCTGCACAGCAATCAGAATATTTGAAATTATTCAATGATATGGTTGTAAGGTCTTATTCAAAGCGTTTTTCTGATTATCAGGGCGAGGTAGTGAAAGTTACTGGTGCACGAGAAGGTGCTAAAGGCGAGGCTTTTGTAGAATCAGCCATTGAAAATCCCAATGGTGGAGACCCAGTAAAAGTATCGTGGAGAGTGCGCCAAAAAGGCGGCTCTATGAAGGTTATAGACGTTGTTGTCTCCGGCGTAAGCATGAGTGTTACACAACGTTCGGATTTTGCCTCAGTTATTCAGCGTGGTGGTGGAGATGTCGAAGCTCTACTGGAGCACCTTAGAAAGTAATAACAGGTTTATGTAAGAATTGAAAAAGCCGTCTTTTTGGCGGCTTTTTGCTGAGCAAATAGGCTTAGAAACAGAAAACCTCGATATGAACATAATCAAATTAAATACAAGTATCTAATCGATTAGCCATATCGAGGCTGTTCTGGGAAGCTTGATCCTGTAAACATAACCCATATAAGAAAACCGTAGTTTTTATAGATGTTGACCGCGAAGGCCAGTTATATTCCAGGTGTCAATCTTTTTGATCCGAAGTTTTGGATTGAAAAGATCGCGTGTCTTCCAATCCAATTCTTGGTGATGTCTGTGAGGACATCGCTTTATTTATCGTGGCGATCAACCACTCAACCTTTGATTATGCATTTTCAAGGGCCATTTCGAAAACAGGTCAGTGCCTAAGTCAGTTTTATTTGAAGCACCACTAACTTTTTTACGTCAGCGACGACGAGTCTTTACTTCAAATCCTGTATTTAAGCTATCTGCTCTCTTGAGCTTTACAGGACATTTAATACACGAGGTAAAAGATGTTTATCTGCAAAACCCGGAAAGTGACTAAGCTTTCCAAATCCTCTCAAAGCACTTATAAATTAACGGTGAAGCTATTTTATAAATGTGTTCCGTGAAGAACATAAACTCTTTGAAGACACCCCAACATTGTCTCAAATTTTTTTGACTGTCGAGTCATTTTTTAAGATTTCTTAAAAAAACTTATGCTGCATATGCGCGGTGCGTAAGTGACTGAAATATATTAAATTATTCGAATTGCTTATAAAAAATAATCTTATTCAAAGTTTATCCACAGCTTGTACACAGACTAAAATTTATGAATTTTTTTTATGAAGAAGGCGCTTATTACTTCAGTAGCTGTTCTATTTAAATATTTTAATTATAGCAACCCTTGTAGCTTAAATTTTTTAAACCGATTCATAGGGGCTTTTGTTAACGTTATAGTAACGTGTATTTGTAAAACTGGAGGTGAAAAATTATACCTTCCCTACGATTCTTATACTGGAGGCAGAAAACGAAAGTACTTATTTGACGGTTTTTTAATGTTTTTCAAAGTCTTGCCAACGTTATTGGGGGATTTTGACTGCTTAATATAAGATACTAATCTAACTTGTTACACGCAGATTAAAGTTAAGAACCAGAAAAGTTAACGAGAAATTAAAATTTGTTTAACATAAAGTTTGACATATAACGAAAACTCATGTAGTTTCTCGCTCTAATCGAATAAAATTTGAATGAAATTATGACTTCGTATATATAGAAGTGCATTTATAAGGATTTGAAGGTTATAAATTTAACGTGTTTATTTTTACACAGGCAGAATAAGGGGAATTACCATGCCTAAAGATGTTTGCAATATCGAATTACCAGAAGCTGGAACAACTGAGACGATCATGCTTAAGCCTGGTCAGGTCAACACCTTGTCTTTTCCAAGTGACTCTATGGTTTCAAGCCCTCGTCTAATGGCAGACGGATCTGTTGAAATTTCACTTGTTAACGGTTCAAAGGTTGTCATCCAGAACTTCGAAGAGCTTGCATTCTCTGCTGAAAGTTGTGGGCGTGACACAATCATCCAGCTTTCAGATAACAGCATTATCTACCCCGAAGAAATGTATGCCATGTTGTCAGGTGAGCAACAACTCGAGGTTGTTGAAGTTGAGCCTGCCGCTGGTGAGGAAGAGCCTGCCCAAACAAATTTAGAAGTTGTTGAGGAAACAGTTCAAGAAGATGCAGTCGAAGAAGCTGCTGCCGAAATTCAAGATGTCATTAATATTGAGCCTGCCGCTGGTGAGCCTTCAGCAGAGCAATTTGCTAACCTTGAGCCTGAAGCTGGTATTGGTGACGTCGCCTCTGGTCGTGGTTATGGTTTTCAGTCAACAGTAGATGCGTCTCCCCTTGATGGTGTTCCAGCTATTGGACCTATCGGTGAAACAGCACTTGAGTTTGGGCTTCCTGAGCCTGAGGAAACACTTTTCTTGGCTTCGACTCCTGCGCCCGCTCCTGTTGCTCCGACACCTCCTGATTTTCAGGTACCTAGTGTTGTTGTTAAAGAAGACGGCATGGTTCAAGTTGTTATCGATGTTACAAATAATGGTGGCGCGACGGCGACAAACACAATCGAAATTGAAATTCCTGCAAACTGGACTGTTGCCGACCTTAATGGTGGAGCAATTGATCCTGTAACAGGCTATTGGACAATTACAACTGCACCTGGTGCTGACTTTACAGGCGGTCCAAAGCTTATGACAGAGCTGGACACGGATATTGACCAAAACGGTCTATTTGTTCGTGTTACAGAAAGAGGTCCTGACGGAACGGAAATTAGCACAGGAACATATAATATCCTTACTGATGCTGTGGCTGATATCCCAACAATCGAAGTTGAAGCTGCGTGTGTAGAAGAAGGTCAAGCTGTCGCTCTAAATATTGATGTTGCGACAACGGATACTGACGGTTCCGAGCGTATTTCTCTTGTTCGCATTGAGGGTGTGCCAACAGGGGTATCTCTTAACAATGGTACAGAGGTTTCTCCTGGAACTTGGGAGCTTTCTCTTGCCGACCTAACTGGTTTGACTGCGACTGCTGCTGATGGCTCAGCCACAGGTACGTTTAACCTAACAGTAACAGTATTTTCAACAGAAGACCCAGTATCAGATAGAGAGCTGGATTTCTCTGATAACACAGCGCAAAATGTTGACACGCTTGAGCTTCAGGTTAAGCCTGATGACAACCCTATCATCATAAATGATAAGGCTGAGGTTGACGAAAGCGGTGCGTTAATTGTTAACGATTCAATCAGTGTTAATTTTGGTACGGATGCTCCGGGAACAATAACTGCGGGTAATGCGACCACATTTTCTGCAAACGGTTCATTGATAGGTGCTCTTTCATCAAAAGGTGATGCGGTTTCAGTTGCTGTTGCAGGTAATACCTTTACTGGTACTGCTGGCGGACGCGATGTGTTTACGTTGGTTATCAACAATGATGGCACATATACATTTACTCAACTTGATCAACTTGATCACGCTGACGCAACAAATCCGGATGATGTTATTAATCTTGTCTTTGGTGTTGTTGCTACTGACTCTGAGGGAGATAGTGAAACAGGTACAATCACAATTTGTGTAAAAGATGATGGTCCGGTAGCTGTTAATGATACAGCATCCTTGAGTGATACAGATCTTACAGCAACAGGTAATGTTCAAAACAACGACACTGATGGTTTTGATGAAGATGCCACAGTTACAAATGTAAACTTTAATGGTGTTAATACAGCGGTACCTTCTTCGGGTACGGCAACAATCGTTGGTAACTTTGGTACATTGACAATTGCAGCTGACGGTTCATACACATATACACGTGCAGGAACAGCTGCAGGAACTGACCAGTTCACATATACTCTAACTGATAATGATGGTGATACAGATACAGCCAATTTGGATGTAACTCTTGAGCCTGGTGATGTTGTTCCAATCGTTTCTACTGAAGTTAATGTGGTTGATGAAAGCGGTCCTTTGACTGTGAGTGGCACTATTGATGTCGATTTCGGTAACGATGGCCCAGGTACAATTACACCAAAAGGAGCAGATACTTTTACTGTTGGTGGTAACACAGGCGGGTCTCTTACGTCATGTGGAGAGCCTGTAACGGTTTCTCTTTCTGGGAATACTTACACTGGTACAGCTGGTGGACGTGATGTATTTACACTGGTTATAAACACAGATGGGACTTATACGTTCAACCTTCTTGATCAATTAGATCACTCTGATACGACAAACCCAAATGAGATTATTAACTTGAACTTTGGTTATGTTGCTACAGATTCAGATGGTGACATGTCAATGTCGACAATCACAATTCGTGTGCGTGATGATGCTCCGATTGCTAATGACGATTCTAACGCATTGGGTGATACGGACACTGTTGTTTTCGGAAATGTTCAAAACAACGATGATGCAGGGTTCGATGATCCTGCAACAGTTACAAATGTACGCTTCAACGGTGTTGATTATCCTGTGCCAGTAGCTGCAACTTCTACTGCTGCTTCTGTGGCAATGATACAAGGTAACTTTGGCGTTTTAACAATCTCATCTGATGGCGCTTATTCGTACACAAGAACATCGGATCAAGCTGGTCAGGACATATTTACTTACACATTGACTGATAAAGACGGCGACACAGACACAGCGGTATTGACTGTGACTCTTGAGCCCGGTGATGTTGTTCCAGTCGTTTCTATTGAAGTTAACGACATTGATGAAAGTGGTCCATTGATGGTCACTGGCACAATTGAAGTTGATTTTGGCAATGATGGTCCTGGCACAATCACACCAAAAGGTGCGGACTCATTCTCTACAACTGGTTCAAACGGTGGATCCTTAACGTCATGCGGGGAACCTGTAACAGTTTCTCTTTCAGGGAATACTTACACTGGTACAGCTGGTGGACGTGATGTGTTTACATTGGTCATTAATACAGATGGAACGTACAAGTTCACGCTAATTGATCAACTTGATCACGCCGATGGCTCTAATCCAAACGACGTTATCAACTTGAACTTTGGCTATACAGCAACAGATGCTGATGGTGATATGTCCATGTCAGTTATCACAATTCGCGTTGCTGATGATGGCCCAATAGCAGATAATGATACAAACTCACTTGCAGATACGGACACTGTTGTTTTTGGTAATGTCACAAACAACGATGATGCAGGCTTTGATGATCCTGCAACAGTTACAAATGTGCGTTTTAACGGTGTTGATTATCCTGTGCCAGTTGCTGCAACTTCTACTGCTGCTTCTGTAGCTATCATAAATGGTAACTTTGGTACCCTAACTATATCTTCGGACGGTGCTTATTCTTATACAAGAACATCGGATCAAGCTGGTCAGGACATATTTACTTATACTTATACTGATAAAGACGGTGATACAGACACAGCTACATTGACTGTGACGGTTGCTGAGAACGACGATAACCCAGTTATCGTAAATGCTCAAAATCAGGTTGATGAGACAAATTATGACGGTGCTGATGAAGTTGTTACTGGCGTGATAAGTGCTAATTTCTTTGGTGATGGCCCAGGTACAATTACTGCCAAGGGTGCAGAAACATTTGTAGCAAACGGATCTGTTGCTGGCGGCACACTTACTTCGCACGGTGATGCAGTAACTGTGACTCTTAACGGCAATACGTATGTTGGTACAGCTGGTGGACGCGAAGTGTTCACATTGCAAATCAACAATAACGGTTCATATATCTTTACAGCTAAAGATGTTTTGGATCACGCTGATACAACAAATCCAAATGATGCTATTAGCTTGGTGTTTGGTGTAACTGCGACTGACGCCGACGGCGATATGGCAATGGGCACTATCTCAATCCGCGTATTGGATGATGGTCCTCAAGTATTTGATAGATTTACACCAATTGATGAAACTAATCTTGATGGTGTGACTTCAATTTCTGTAACAGATACTCTTAACTTTGACTTTGGTGAAGATGGTGCGGGCGAGGTTGTTCCTGAAGGTACATTCATGGCTATGAATGTAGTAGGCGGTCCAAATGTGCCAATTTCTTCTGGCGGTTCCCCTGTAACGGTTTCAGTTGTTGGAAATGGCTATGAAGGTCGTGACGCTAACGGTGCTCTTATCTTTGATCTAACCATTGATCCTTTGACTGGCCAGTACACTTATACGCAGTACGAAGAGATTGACCATCCTGACTCAAATAATCCAGATGATGTTATCTGGTTGAAGTTCCAAGTGAACGTGATCGATGATGATGGTGATATTGATACAGCCTTTATCGGGATCGATGTCCACGATGACGGCCCTGTTGCGAACAATGACTCTGGTTCATTGGGTGACTCAGACACGACAACTATTGGTAATGTTCTGACGAACGATGATATCGGCGTTGACGATGAGAGCCCTGCAGTTATCAAGGTGACATTTAATGGTTCTGACACAAATGTTCCAGCTGTTGGCACTGCCACTATCGCTGGTAACTTTGGTAACCTAACAATTGCTGCTGATGGCTCCTATACATACACAAGAACATCTACAGCAACAGGTACTGATAACTTCACTTACATGATGCGTGATGGCGATGGCGATATGTCTACAGCCAATTTACAAATCAATGTGACTGAGGGTGATGTAACGCCAATAGTAACGAATGAAGTGAATTCAGTCGATGAAAGCGGCACTTTGACTACATCTGGTACAATCGATGTTGATTTTGGTACTGACGGTCCAGGAACGATCACACCAAAGGGTGCGGACTCATTCTCAACAACAGGTTCTGTTGCTGGTGGTACGCTTACATCTTGTGGTGAAGCTGTTACGGTAACTTTGAATGGTAACACCTATGTTGGTACAGCTGGTGGACGTGACGTCTTTACGCTTCGTATTAACTCAGATGGTACGTATACATTCAATCTTCTTGACCAATTGGATCATGCGAACACAAATAATCCTAATGATAATTTGAACCTTCGCTTTGGTTACACAGCAACAGATGCTGATGGTGACATGGCGATGGGTACAATTACAATTGGTGTACGTGATGATGGTCCAGTGGCTGTAAATGACACGAATTCGCTTAGTGATACGGGCACTCAAGCAACTGGCAATGTTGTGAGTAACGACGATGGTGGATTTGATGATGTTGCTACAGTCAGAGACATCACTGCTATAAATGGTGATGCACTAAGATTTGAATTTGTACCTGATGGCGGCTCCGTTTCCGTTCAAGGTCGATATGGTACCTTAACAATTGCATCAGATGGTTCATATACCTATAACCGTGTGAGCGACAGCGCAGGACAAGAAACATTCAGATATACCTTGACTGATAAGGATGGTGACTCTGATACGGCAACTTTGACAATCACTTTACAGCCTGGCGATGTAACACCTATCGTGACAACTGAGACTAACGAGGTTGATGAAACTGGTAATCTGATGACGACCGGTACAATTGATGTTGATTTTGGCAACGATGGTCCTGGTACAATCACACCGAAAGGCGCGAATACCTTTACAGCAACTGGTAATACTGGTGGATCACTGACATCATGTGGTGATGCTGTTACTGTAACATTGTCTGGTAACACATATATCGGACGTGCGGGTGGACGTGATGTCTTTACATTGCAGATCAACACAGATGGAACATATAAGTTCAATCTGCTTGATCAATTGGATCATTCCAATACAAGCAACGCAAACGAAATCATTAATCTGAACTTTGGCTACGTAGCAACGGATGCTGATGGTGACATGTCTATGTCTACAATCACAATACGTGTGCGTGATGATGCTCCGATTGCAAATGACGACAGTGATTCACTTGGGGATACTGGCACGATTGCAACAGGTAATGTCACTAACAATGATGATGAAGGTTTTGATGAGGCTGCGACGGTTACTCAAATTAACTTTAATGGCTCAAGCGTGAATGTGCCTGCTTCAGGAACTGCCACTATCGTTGGTAACTTTGGTAACCTTACAATTGCTGCTGATGGGTCTTACACATATAGCCGTACGAGTGATAACCAAGGTCAAGATGTGTTTACTTACACATTGACTGACAAGGATGGTGACTCTGATACAGCAAATTTGACGGTTACACTTGCTAACATTCAGGATGATACTCCAATCATTACGAATGCCACGAATATGGTTGATGAGACCGACTATAATGGTAATGACATTACTGTGACTGGCTCGGTAACAGCGAACTTCTTTGGTGATGGTCCTGGTACAATTACAGCAAAAGGTGCAAGTTCATTCTTAGCAACTGGCGCAACAGGTGGGACTTTAACATCGCTTGGTCAAGCGGTCGTTGTTAGTCTGGTTGGAAGCACATACATTGGTACTGCTGGTGGTCGTGAGGTCTTTACACTGACTATCAACAACAATGGTACATACAGCTTCACAGCTAAGGATGTGCTTGATCATTCCAATCCAAACAACCCGAACGAAATTATCAATTTGAGATTTGGTGTTACTGCGACAGACAACGATGGTGATATGGCGATGGGTACAATTACTATCCAAGTCAAAGATGATGCACCTATCGCATTTGATGAAGTTGTCACCAAGGTTGGTGAGGAGCTTCGTGCGGACGGTAATGTTTTGGCAAATGATGTGCTCTCAGAAGACGCACCTAACACTGTGACTTCAGTTGAATTTGGTGGTCAGTCACATGTTGTTGCCCAAACAGGTGTAACTACTATCGATGGACAGTATGGAACACTTCAAATCGAAGCAAACGGCGACTACACATATACACTTGATGCTGATTTGTTATCGCTTGAGTTCAATCCAACGAAATCTGACTTTGATTCAATGCCGATGCAACTTACGAAAGACAATATTACTGTTAAAGTTCTTCCGCCTGCCTACACAGGACAAGAGCAAGGTAAGTTAATCTTTTATGATAAAGGTTTTGGTGTTTGGGGTAATGGACAGCCAGCTACGGTCGATCGTGTCAACGGTGGCGAGGTTCTTGAATTTAGCTTCAACAATCAACCAGTACAAACTGTGAACCTGAGCTTGGAGCATTTCCAGAGTTACGGATCAAATGCATCTTTGGATATTCTTATTACTACAACAGGTGGTGGTACTCTTTATCTTGAGCACGTTCTTGTTGATGGTACAGGTTTCCAAGAAGACGTAGGTATCATCCTAGATGCGTCTGACTTTGGCGGTGGATATATCACTAAGATTGAAATTGCATCATTATACCATGTTGGTAACAGCGGGTGGTTTGACTTTGTTGTTAAAGATGTTGAGGCGTTCCTTGATATTTCTAATGTCATGGATGAGTTCGAGTACACAGTCACAGACAGTGATGGTGACTCTGATACAGCAACACTTGCATTCATGGGTGAAAATGGTCACCTCACGATTGTTGGCGAAAACTGTGAAGAAACTATTCATGGTACAGGTGGTGATGATGTCATAGCAGGTCTTTCAGGTGATGATGTTATCTATGCAGGTGCAGGTGATGACGTTGTTTACGGTGGACTGGATGAAGACACTATCTACGGTGGTGCTGGTAATGACATCCTCCTTGGCGGTGGCGGAACTGATAAAATCTACGGCGGTGACGGGGATGATATTATTAACGGTGGCGCTACAATGTTTAAGGAGTCATACAACAACGTTGATGGCGGTCCAAACGAGCTATGGGGTGGTGGCGGAGCCGATACGTTCTTGTTCGAGCGTAACGATCCAGGTGTAGATATCATTCATGATTTCTCTACTACTGAGGGTGACATCATAGATCTTGCAGACTTCCTACAAGGGTATGATGCTCAAACTGAGGCTATCGAGAATTTTGTGTTCCAAAGACAGGAAGGTAACAACACTGTTATTTCTGTTGACGTAACTGGTTCTGGCAACGTGGCAGGAGCAGAAGATGTTGTTGTTCTTGAGAACGTAACAGGCAGATCATTAAGTGAAATTCTTGCTCAGGCTCAAGAAACCATCGTCTAAATCGATGTAAAGAGATACAATCAAAGAGCGCTTCTGAAATTTGGAGGCGCTTTTTTTTAGAATTAGAAACTGTTGCATAACTGCAATAGTCAGGAGTTAAGACCTTATTTTTGACCAATTATTACTTGCCATTATGTTGCAAAAAGGTCATAAAAGGGCTGGATTTTTATTTGTTACTGGGGATTTACAGTCAATTTTTAGGGCTTTCGGATACGAGGGCTAGGAGTGATTAAGATGAAATTAAATGTGAAAAAGACTTTCGGCTTGTTGGCCTGCACTGCTTTGATAAGTGTAGCAACCTTCAATTCTGGCTATGCACAAGAGGCTTCGGACTTGAGTATTGATACCCTAACAGAAGCTGTTTCTGTTGGTATGGAAACAAATCCTGAGGCGGGCGTTGTTGAAAACAATCGTCGTGCAACAGATGAAGAATTGAGACAAGCGCAAGGCCTTTACCTTCCTTCAGTTGATCTTCAAGGTGACACTGGTTTTGAATACACAGATAACATCACAACTCGCGCAAGAACTGGAGATGATGAATCTCTATATCGTAATCAAATCGGCGTAACTTTGACGCAACTTCTTTTTGATGGTTTTGATACAAAATACGAAAATCAACGCCAATACCAGCGTGTGCGTTCTGCCTCTCACCGTGTGCGTGAGACTTCTGAATTCGTAGGCCTTGATATTGTTGAGTCATACTTGGATGTTGTTCGCCAACGTGAATTGCTAAGAATTGCTCGCGACAACGTACAAGAGCATTTGAACATTATGTCTCGTATTGAGGATGGTGCATCTGCAGGTCGTTCAACTCAGGCTGATGTTGAGCAAGTTCGTGCTCGTTTAGCTGCTTCACGCGCTAACGAGGCAAACGTTGTCGAGGCTTTGCGTGTTTCTGAAACTTCTTATAAGCGTGAAGTTGGTGAAATGCCAGGTGACTTAAATGTTCCTGTTGTTCCTGTCGACGCTCTTGAATCTAATGTAGAAGAAGAAGTTAAGCACGCTTTAACGCATAGCCCGACTTTGGACATCTTCGAAGCGGATGTGAATGTTGCAGAAGCTGAATGGAAACAAACACAAGCCTCTTACTACCCGCAGGTTGACCTTCAATTAAATGCAAATGCTGCTGACAACGTTGGTGGTATTGAGGATGACGAGCAAGGCGCATCAGCCCTTGTAGTGATGAACTGGAATCTTTTCCGTGGGGGCATTGATAAGGCACGTGAACGTGAATTTGTGTATAGACATGCACAAACAAAAGAAGAGCGTAACGATGCTGCTCGTGCAGTTGAAGATGATGTTCGCCAGACATGGGCACGTATGCTTTCAGCTCGCGAGCGTGCTGTACAATTCGCCGCGCAAGCTGCAGCCAACGAAGACGTTGTAAATGCTTATCGTGACCAATTCGATCTTGATCGTAGAACTCTTCTTGATGTTCTTGATGCACAGAACGAACTTTTTGTATCTCGCTCTAACACAATCAATAACGAAGTTGTTGAGATGTTTGCGATCTACAAAATCTTAGCTCTTAAGGGCGAGCTACTTCCAACTTTAAATGTTGCTTATCAAGCAGAAGTAGACCCTGACGATAAATACTGATAATCTGTCGAAGATTTTAAACGACTAATCTTCGCAGGTTTCACTTCATGGCTAATAAAAAAGACGATAAGGCAACGGACAAATCGCCCGCAGCACAGGAAAACTCTGGTTATTCCGAGAACGGTTCTTATTCAGGAGAGCCTGTTCAGGACGATGAATTGTCTCAAGAAAACCCTGGCGGAGAGGTAAAGGCCCATCTGGATAATCCTGATCCTTGGCCACTGGAGGCGGATAGACTGGCTATTCAAGACCCTCTAATTGAATGCCTTCGTATGGTTGCAGGCCACTATGGACGTCGCACCAGCAGAAATTCTTTAACGGCTGGCCTACCACTGCCACCAACTGGTGTTACACCTTCATTATTCATACGTGCGGCTCTTCGCGCGGACATGCATGCAAAGCTTATTGAAAAATCTATCGAAGCTCTTGCTATTGCTCCAAATCTTCCCTGCATTTTAATTTTAGAAAGTAAGCAATCTGCTATTTTGTGGGAAGTGCAATATCCTAAAAAAGGTGCACCTAAAAAAGAGCCTGGCAAGCCCATTGAAATCCACGAAGAAACGCAATTTGTAGTCCAATTTCCTGAAACCGAGGATGAGCGCAAGGTTATCTCTTTGAGCGAGATGAAAAATCTTTATGCGGGATATTGTTTCTTTGTAAGGCCCGTGGCTCGCACAGACGATCGTGCAGGCCCTGCAACTATAGATAATACAAGCGACTGGTTCTGGGGTTCACTTAAGAAAAACTGGAAGATTTACCGCGAAGTTATCGCGGCCTCGACAATGATTAACGTATTCGCATTGGCAAGTACGATATTCATTATGAATGTTTATGACCGTGTTATTCCTAATCAGGCTTATGAGACATTATGGGTTCTGGCGATTGGGGTATTTGTTGCCTTTATCTTCGATTTCATACTAAAGAATTTGCGCGCAATGTTCTTGGATGTTGCTGGACGTAAGGCTGACGTCGAAATTTCCGCCAAGCTGTTCGAACAAATGCTAGGGATGCAATTGGCTGCAAGACCCGCTAGTGCTGGTGTTTTAGCGGCTAATATGCGTGAATTTGAGACTATACGTGATTTCTTCACCTCTGCGACTATGGCTGCATTAATTGACTTGCCGTTCACGGCGTTCTTCTTAATTATTATTGCCATTATTGGTGGTCCTATTGTTTTTGTACCATTATTGTCCATCCCACTTGTTATCTTCGGCGGTTGGTTGTTACAAAAACCAATGGAAAGCATTGTGAAAGAGTCTTTGCATGAAAATGCTTTGAAGAACGCTTTACTCTTCGAAACAATTACAGGCCTTGAGGCTATTAAGACACAAGCTGCCGAGGGCCACACGCAACGCAAATGGGAAGAGCTAACAGAAAAGGCATCTCGTACATCTGTGCGCTCTCGCCGCGTTTCAGCATTTGCTCTTAATTATTCTGTTTTTGTACAGCAAGTTACAAGTGTAGGTATCGTGATAGCTGGTGTTTTCTTGATTTCGAATGCTGTTATTAGTATGGGCGCATTGATTGCCTGTGTGATTTTATCTGGGCGTGCTATGGCACCTTTGGCACAGGTTGCTGGCTTGATGACACGCTTTAACCAAAGCTGGCAGTCCTATAAACAATTGCAAGATTTAATGCAAAAACCAGTTGAGCGTCCTGCTGGAAAACATTTTATTTCTATGCCTCGTGTGACAGGTAAAATCGAATTTAGAAATGTAGTTTTCCGCTATCCAGGGCAAACTCGCCCAGCCGTTAACGATCTAAGTTTTACTGTTGAGCCAGGTGATCATGTTGGGATTATTGGCGCTGTTGGTTCTGGTAAAACAACTATCGAGAGGTTGTTGTTGAACCTCTATCAGCCTGAGAGTGGTGCTATTCTTATTGATGGAACAGATGTTCGTCAAATTGATCCCGGTGATTTGCGCCGTAACATCGGAGGTGTTCAACAGGGTGAACAACTTTTCTTTGGCTCCGTACGTGAAAATATCACTATGGGTCACGAAACTGCGCCAGATGCAGCAGTCGTAAGGTCAGCGGAATTGGCTGGTGTATCAGAATTCTTGCGCGATACTGAGACTGGACTTGATACCCAAGTGGGAGAGCGTGGTGAGGCGTTATCAGGTGGACAGAGGCAATCAGTAGCTATTGCACGTGCACTTCTTTACGATCCGCCTGTAATGATACTTGATGAGCCTACTGCTTCAATGGATCCAGCGTCTGAGAACAGATTACGTAAGAGATTGCACAAGATTACAGAGGATAAAACTGTTCTGCTTATTACACACAAGGGCGCAATGCTTTCTATAGTGAACAAGCTCATTCTTGTTGATCGCGGTCGTCTTGTTGCTTATGGGCCAAAAGATGAAGTTATTCAGAAATTGCAATCGCGTCAGTATGGAACAGACGCTGAGAATACGGAAATTTAGTCATGGCAAAAGATAAAGATAATCAGCAAGTTCAAAAAAAATCCAAAGATGGTAAAGATGTCCCTACTATGCCAGAGGGCGGCAAAGCTACTCTTGATATGAGTGTCAATGAGACAACTGAGTGGAATAAAATTCGTATGGACTGGGCTAAAAAGCAGGTCGAAAGACTTCAGGCACATGCAGAAAAAACATTTATTACCGATGAAGAGTTACCAGTAAGCAAACATGTTGTTCTCGTTGTAATATTTCTTTTCTTTATATTTTTTGTAGTTTGGGCAAATATTGCGCGCCTTGATGAAGTTACACGCGGCTTTGGTAAAATTATCCCTTCAAGCGAGCTACAAGAAGTAGCCTCTCTAGAGCCAGGCATTGTTGATGAATTTTTTGTGGTTAAAGGTGACCGTGTAAAAAAAGGCGATACTCTTCTTCGTTTAAGAGATGTTGCTGCGACTTCTGATCTACAAACAAACGAAGCGCGTTACTATGGTCTGCTTGCAACTGTTGCGCGTCTAAAAGCCGAAGTGGAAGGCAAAGAAGAAATAGAATTTCCTGAGGAAGTTGTAAAAAATGCGCCTCGTAGTGTAAATGCAGAGAAAAACACGTTTCTAGCAAATAAAGCTCAGATGTATCAGCAAAGAAGTGTTCTTGAGCAACAACTTCGTCAGCGGCGCCAAGAGGTTTCCGAATTGAATACAAGGGCAGGTGACCTGAGAACAGTGATAGGTCTCTCAAGACAAGAAAAAAATATGATTGCGCCTCTTGTCGAGCGTGGTTCCGCTCCACAAATTGAGCTCATTCAATTAGAGCGCGGTATTCGTGAGAAACAAACTGAGTTGAACGGTGTTTTACAATCTTTGCCTCGAGCTCAATCTGCAATTCAAGAGGCAGAGGCCAGAATGGAAGAGCTAGAAAAAACAGCGCAGGCTGATGCTCAAATTCAATTGTCAGAAAAGCAGATTGAAATTAACTCTCTTGAAGCAAGTATTACGGGTTTAACAGATAGAAGAGACAGAACAGAAGTGGTTTCACCAGTGAACGGTATTGTTCATAATCTTACTGTCAATACGAAGGGCGGCGTCGTTCAAGCTGGACAACCTATTGTGCAAATTGTTCCAGAAGGCGAGCCTTTATTTGCCGAAGTTCGTATCAAACCGAAAGATATCGCATTCTTGCGCCCTCGTGTAGGCGATAGAGCAGGTCAGAAGGCCACCGTTAAAATCACAGCTTATGACTTTTCTATATATGGCGGTCTTGAAGGGGAGCTGATAGATATCTCTCCTGATACGATTACCGATGAAAAGGGAGAAACGTTCTACCGTGTTCGTGTTGAGACAAAAGAAACTGAGTTAAGACGTAAGGGCGAAATTCTTCCGATTACAACGGGTATGGAAGCGCAAGTTGATATTCTTACAGGCCGCAAAAGCGTTATGCAGTATTTGCTAAAACCTTTTGTGAAGACGCTGAATCAATCCTTGAGTGAGAGATAAAACTTATCCGAGCATTCCTGTTTGGATAAGTATAATCAAGGCGATGCCAAATAAAATACGGTAAATTACGAACGGCGTAAAAGTCGCCCTTTCGAGCCATTTCATCATAAGAATAATCGCGATATAAGCAGTTATAAATGATATGATTGCTGCTATTGCTACTTCCATTCCAAATTTTGCATCCTCGCCCTGTATCACGTCATATACACCAAGAGTTCCAGCACCACCTATCGCAACCATTGCCAAAAGTAGTGAGAAACGAGCAGCTTCTCCTCTGGATAAGCCTAAAAAGCGTCCAGCTGTCATTGTTACGCCTGATCTGCTTGTCCCAGGGATGAGTGCGAGAGCTTGCATAACGCCAATGAAGAGAGCCTCCTTAAAACCAATATCTTCTGATGTTTTGGCTTCCACCTTCACTTTGTCAGAGACGTAAAGAAGAATTGCAAAAACAATATTTGCAATCGCAATCACCATAAGTGAATTCATAAAATCAGGCTGCAGCTTATGTAGGATGATACCCGCAAAAATAACAGGAATAGAAGCTACAATAACTGCGCTAGTCAGTTTTGTTTTTTCAGTTTTGCCTTTTGTAAAAAATCCAAAAAAACCTTCGAAGAGTTTTACTACATCTTTTCTGAAATAAAGTAGTACAGCGCATAGGGTTCCAATATGAACAGCAATATCCATAAGATGATTCTGAGCATAATTCTCAGAGGCACCATCACCATCTAATAACCAATGCGTAAGAATAAGGTGGCCACTTGAGCTGATAGGTAGAAATTCTGTAATACCCTGAACTAAGGCAAGAATAATAATGGGAAAAAGTAACATAAATCTCTCAAGTTTTGGGGTTAGAGGGTTATACAACATTTACATGAGAATAAGGCCGCAGTAAATTATTCTCTATGATCTATGTGGTTGGAATAATCGGATTCATCAGTGGATTTGTCTTGGGGCAGTTCTTATTGGCTAAAATACTATGTAATCGGCCAAGTCAGGAACTTCTTGAAAATAAAAAACTGCACTGGATTTACGGTACGATGAACTGGGCTATTGCCTTTTTTGTATCATATTTGGCAATTCAATTATATCTGACCATGTAAAAACAACTTGAATTCATATAATTACCCCATATTTAGGTTGTATAGAAAATAATAAATCCGGAGATATTCATGAAATTACCTTCACTTTTCGCGCTTGCCTTGCTTATGGCTTTTCCTGCCCATGCTGCTCAAGAGAGTTATAGCTTTGATAAAGCCCATACACAGATTTTGTTCAACGTCAGCCATTTGGGTTTCTCGCAGTCATGGGGCGAATTTTTAGATTACGATGGTCATATTCTTTTTAACGAAGAGGATCCTAAAAATTCAGAGGTCAATATCACCATTAAAACAGCCAGTATTGATATGGATGATGAGAAATGGGACGAGCATATGAAGAATGAGGATTTCTTCGATGTTGAAAAATTTCCTGAAATGTCTTTCAAAAGTAACGCCATTGATATCACAGGAGACAATACTGCAAATATCAAAGGTGATTTGACGATTTTGGGTGTTACGAAACCAGTTACTCTTGAAACAAAGTTTAACAAGGCAGGTAAACATGCCTTTAGCGGGAAATATGTTGCAGGCTTTTCCGCAACTACACGAATTAACAGATCTGATTACGGTATGGATTATGGGCTACCTCTCGTTGGTGATGAGGTGAATATTATTCTAGAAGTTGAGGCGATACGCGACAGAGAACCAGGTAATGAATAAGCCAATTTCTGGATACAGCACTACAGCCAAAACCTTTCATTGGTTAAATGCGATCCTTGTCATTTTTATGCTGGGCTTAGGTTTGTATATGACAGACCTTGATTTCTCACCTGATAAGATGGAGTTATATCTTCTACATAAGTCAATTGGTGTTGCTATACTCGCGGTAGTTTCTCTACGTCTAATATGGACAATAACCCATCAATCACCAAAACCATTGGCCACTCACGCAAGATGGGAAAGAAATTTGGCTAAAATCGCGCATATATTTCTCTATGTCATTGTTTTCTTTATGCCTGTTACGGGATGGCTAATGTCATCAGCGTATGGATTTCCAGTTTCCTTTTTCGATATTTTTACGTTACCAGACTTAATTGGAAAAAATGAATCCTTGGGAGAAAACCTAGCAGTGATACATGAGTATCTTGGTTTTGCATTGATTGGTTTAATCTCAATTCACGCGCTGGGGGCATTGAAACACCATTTTTGGGATAAGGATATAACCCTGAAAAGAATGTTACCGTTTTCTAAGCTTGTTATTCTCATTGCAATCACAAGCTTTGTAAATTCTGCGGCTCACGCTAAATCCCCCCAATCGAATTGGAATGTTAATTACGAAGAGAGTGAGATTGTTTTTAACGGTGTGCAAATGGGTAAAGACTTTTCGGGTAGTTTTGGAAAGTGGGAATCAGATATTTATTTTGATGAAAATAATCTTGAAAATAGTGCGATAAATGTCGAAATTGATATGAATTCTGTTACGACATCTCTACCTAAATTAAGCGAATATATTGGGCATGAATTATGGCTGGACACCGATACGTATGAAAAATCTTCATTTATTTCCAATGATATTACCCGAAACGAAAATGGGTCATACGTGGCAAAGGGTATATTTAATTTAAGGGGAATAGAAAAACCACAATCTCTTGTTTTTAATGTTACCTATCCTGAAGAGAGCTTGGCACAGGCTGAGGGAAGCATGACTATTGATCGACTGGATTACGGCATTGGGGGTGGCGATTGGAGCGAGGACCGTACTGTATCAAGAGAAATAACTATAAAGGTGCGCCTTTTAGCAAATAAAGCTCTCCCAAATAATTAAAAACAAATAGCGTATTGCGTAAAAAATGATATGATTTTACATCATGAGAACGCTTTTTCACCTTTGGCTGCAACCTTTCTCCCGAAAAACACGCATTGTTTTAGCGGAAAAAGGACTGGAATTTGATCTTCAAATCGAAAAGGTTTGGGAAAGACGCACTGATTTTTTGGCTTTGAACCCTGCTGGAGATGTGCCTGTTCTGGTTGAGGCAGATGGCACAACGCTTTCAAATAGTGCAGTGATTTGTGAATATCTTGAAGAGGTATACCCTGAGAAAACATTGCTTGGACATGACCCTGTGCAGCGTGCGGAAGTGCGCAGACTTGTGGGTTGGTTCGATGTCAAATTTAATCGCGAAGTCACGGATAATCTTTTCGGTGAGAAAATAATGAAGCAAATCCTTCATCTCGGTGAGCCACATGGGCCATCCGTGCGCGCGGGACATGCCAACATTCATTATCATCTCGACTATATCGGTTTTCTTATAGAACGTAGACGTTGGCTGGCTGGTGATGATTTTTCATTGGCCGATGTAGCGGCTGCGGCCCACATTTCTGCTATTGATTACATGGGCGACGTGCCTTGGGACGAACACCATGCAGCGCGAGATTGGTATGCGCGCATAAAATCTCGTCCTTCATTTAAGCCGTTATTGAGTGACCGCGTTCCAGGCTTCACACCTGTAAAGCACTACGAAGACGTTAATTTTTAATCCTGTACAAAAATAAGAATAATAAGGTTGCAGATAACATGAGTGAAACTTCCGCCCAAAAAGTCCTTTTTTGTTTTGGTTTCGGTTATACCTGTGCGCACTTGGCAGAGGTTCTTAAACAATTAAATGATCAAGGTGGTGACTGGGTCATAAAGGGAACAACGCGTGACCCTGAAAAGCGCGATTATTACAAAGAGCGTGGTATTAAGCTTTATTTGCATGACACGCTCACACCTGCTCCCGAATTAGCGTATCGGCTTGAAGATGCAACGCATATCCTCATATCGGCTCCACCCGATAAAGAAGGCGACCCTGTATTTCGTGCTTATGCAAAGGACATAGCTCAACTCGAAAATCTAAAATGGTTTGGTTATTTGTCTACTACTGGCGTTTATGGCGATCGTAATGGCCAGATAGTTGATGAAACTGCGGAAATACGACCTAGTACAATCAGGGGTTCACGTCGCGCTAACGCAGAAGATCAATGGAAAAGCCTTCACTACAAGAATGGACTTCCCTTGCATATTTTTAGGTTGGCAGGGATTTATGGCCCGGATAGAAGCGCAATTGAGTCAGTTGAGGCAGGAATTGCAAGGCGCATATATAAAGAAGGCCACGTCTTTAATCGCATTCACGTTAAAGACATTGCCAATATTCTTGTGAATTCAATGGAAAATCCAACATCAGGTGAAATATATAACGTTGCTGATGATGAGCCAGCTCCAAGCCACGATGTCATTGGTTATGCATGCGAATTGATGGGAATTGACCCTCCACCAGTTGTTGAGATTGAAAAGGCTAATCTTGCACCTATAACCATGAGTTTTTATTCGGATAATAAGAGAGTTGATAATGCGAAGGTAAAGGGTGCTTTCTCAATGGATCTTAAATTTCCAACATATAGGGAAGGTCTTGCTGACTGCCTTGCCACAACAAGGAATAAGGCATCAGAGGTATCTTAATTTAAGCGCGCTGGATATCCTGTCGTGTTTTATTGGCATCAATGGGCAGGCGTATTGTAACAGTTGTACCCTTTCCCATTGCGCTCTCTATAAACAAATTACCACCATGTAACTCTACCAACTCCTTGGTAATAGCGAGCCCAAGACCGGAGCCTTCGTGATTACGCGAATATTGATTACAAACCTGTTCGAACGGACGTAAAATATCGTTGATTTTGTTTGCAGGTATACCAATTCCAGTATCTGTAACCTTGATAGCAATATAGTTGTCGCGCTCTAAACATTCCGCTGTAACTTTGCCATCCTTATCGGAAAATTTAACAGCATTGGATATAATATTTAATGCGATCTGCATTACAGCTCTTCGGTCAACTTTTATGACTGGAGATTTTGTCTCTTTTTTCCATTTGCCAACAAGTTTGATATTATCATCCAGGGCACGACTTTCCATCATATGCAAAGCCATATCTAAGACGTCGTGAATTTTTACTTTTTCAATATCCAGTTCGTATTTTCCAGCCTCGATTTTGGACATGTCTAAAATATCCGTAATCAGATCGAGAAGATGTTCGCCACTTTCCCTTATGCCACTCACGTAATCCAGATATTTTTCTGTACCTATAGGCCCTAGAAGTTGCTGCTGTATCATCTCGGAAAAACCAATAAT
This sequence comes from uncultured Alphaproteobacteria bacterium, assembly GCA_963740205.1. Taxonomy (GTDB): domain Bacteria; phylum Pseudomonadota; class Alphaproteobacteria; order Micavibrionales; family Micavibrionaceae; genus UBA2137. The sequence continues at coordinate 22,475 of CAVUDD010000005.1, read as the reverse complement.
GGCATTCAGAGGTGTCCGAAGCTCGTGGCTCATGTTGGCTAAGAACTGTGATTTGGTAGCATAGGCACGCTCAGCAGAGTCCTTTGCCTGCATGAGTTCCGTTTCATATTCGTGACGATCGGTGATGTCCTGCATAATTCCGAAAAGGGCTGTGACCTCGTCGTCTTCTTCCATACGACAGCGACCTTGGCACCTTATATAACGCGTATCACCCTCGGGGCGTTTAATGCGGAATTCTAGCTCAAAATCTTTTTTGTCTATCATAGAGCGTTGGAAAGATTGCACAATTCTTCCTAAGTCACGTCTATGAATAGCTTTGGTAATATTATCTATTTTGGGCTCATAAGTTTTTTCATCTACGCCCAGAATACGGAATATTTCTTTGGACCATTCAACAGAATGATCATGCAAGTGCCATGTCCAATGCCCCATGCGGCCAATAGCCTGTGCTTCGGAAAGTTGGTATTTTTGATTTTCCAGTATTGCTTGCTGTTGTTTTAGCCTTGTTAAATCCTGCCCGACCATAAAGATGTTTGAGCCTAGCTTCTTTTGTCGCCATTCTACCCATCTGCGTTCACCGTTATTACAAACAATGCGTGTCTCAAAACTTACGATTTGATCTTTATCAATATCGCCATTTTTCATCTGAATAAGAATAGGTCGCACAGTCCCTCTGTCTTCAGGAGCGATAATATCCATGAACTGAAGGGAGGGGAGTTGATCTTGCGTGTAACCAAAGGTTTCATAGAATTTCTTACTTACATTACGAAACGATCCGTTTTTGTGACACGAAACCATAACTTCGTTGGTCATTTGTAAGAAATTCTGAATGTCTTCATTTGAAAGATCTGAGTTTTCCTGAGTGTCTTCGTTAGTGGGTAATGTTTGCGATATCCATCCAGTCAATTCCTCAACAACAGACTTTGTTGAATCGTCATCAATAATATTGCCTACGATAAACGTACCTTGCTCAGTCTTTATTCTGTTAAAAAAGATTTCAAGGGCTTTGCCTTGTGGCGTTCTGACTTTATGTGTCCCATCTTGAAACGTATCTGAAAAAGTGAGGTTTTGGTTGCGGTTAAGGCCGAATAAAGCTTGCCCAGTATCATGAAAAACCTGTTCGCTATCTTCAAAATCAAAAATATCAAGCGCGCTTTGAATGGTATTTTTCTTATGTTTGTAAGAAAGTTTTTTTGATAAATCTTTCCCCATAAAACAGATATGACCGTCACCATCTAATAAAACACGCGTTAAACCTGGATCAGCTTTTTGATCCTTGGATTTAATAGAATTATTTGCAGCTTGCGCGTGCTTTGCTGTTTTTTGAGCCATGAGTATAAATTTTGATGTGTTAACAAGAGAGGTGACGCGAGAAACGAATCACTCTTTAAACATAATACAAAATAGGGGGCAAACACAAGGAAATCGGGGTTTAGCATGACCAAACCCCGATATTTTAATTGCAAGTATGCGTTGTAAATTATTTGTATTTTACGCTGCAACCATAGGGTTGTGACGTAGCTACCTTTACATCTTCACCAGCTCTAATCGAAATAATAGCATCGCGAACGTAATTTGTAGCACCTTCGATTGAGCTTTCACGAGGTGAGCTGTTACTGTCGATTGCACCAGCATATCGTAATGTACCATCTGCATCGATTACGAACATATGAGGAGTGGTCTTTGCATCGTATAACCCGCCGAGCTCACCTGAGGCATCAAGAATTTTATAGTTCGGCGAGGCATCTACTTCCTTTATAACTGCATTAGATTCCTCTGCTGTCAAAAATCCTTGTTTGTCTTTTGCAGAGGAAACAATGGAAATCCAAGCTAGGTCTTCACCAGCTGTTTCTTTTTGCAAAGTTTGCATGTTATCGCTGTCATAGTGCTTACGCACGAAGGGACACTCATGATTGGTCCATTCCATTACAACAATTTTACCTTTTAGGTCTGAAAGTTTTATTTCTTCACCAGAAATGGAGTCGACAGCCGTAAAATCTGGGGCGGCCTCGCCCACAACAGGCTCTGCATGTGCAAGAAATGGCGTAAAAATTAATAGTGTTAGTGCAAGAATTAGTTTCATTGGAATTCCTCCGTTAGTTCAACTCTGTATATTTAATTGGCTTGCATTGTCTCAATAACAAGGTCTGGTGTTAGAATTTGCGGTAATATAATTGGTTCTGCTCGATTGTTATTTTCATCAGGTGATGGATAGAAAACATATATTGGAACGCCACTTCTTTTAAATTGGGCAAGGTAGCTCGTAATGTTTTCATCAAAGCGTGTCCAGTCACCAACAATGTAATCTACGTTATTTTGGTTAAAGTATTCCTGAACACTGTCACTTTTTATCGTTGTGCGTTCATTTACTTTGCAAGTAATGCACCATGCGGCTGTCATATTCACAAATACCGGATTTGAACCAGCTAGCGCTGCCTCTAATGCCTCAGGAGTGTAGCGAACTGCATCACTGTGCTTACGGCTTTCGACGCGCTCCTCAATGGCCATGTCAGCCTTATGAATAACATCAATTGCTTTGTAAAAACCAAAAAGGCTCAGGAGCGTAATAATAAAGAATAGCAGGCCTGATGTAATTTTGGAAAACCAAATAAAGAATGCAATAAGGGTTGCAACGAAAAGAGTTGCAGCGATACCGTCTGCACCTGTCTGGAGGGCAATAACCCAAGCAAGCCATATGCACGCCAGAAACATTGGGAAGGCGATAATTTGTTTAAACACAATCATCCATGATCCAGGTTTTGGCATGAATTTCTGTAGGGATGGAGAAACGGATAATAAAAGAAATGGTAGAGCTAAACCAAGTCCCAATCCTGTAAAAATAGTGAAGGTAACTATGGGTGAGTGCACAAGGGCATAGCCTACAGCTGCGGCCATAAAAGGCGCCGTGCATGGAGTTGCTACGATAACAACAAGGACTCCAGTTAAGAAGTCATTCCTATATCCATTTTTAGAAGTAAAACGATGCCCAATATTTGAAAAACTGCTTGTCACATCAAAAAGACCAAGGAGGTTCAAGCCAATGATGAAGAAAAGCCAGAATAGAAGGGCGACAATAAGAGGATTTTGAAGCTGGAACCCCCAGCCGATTTGGCTTCCACCAGCTTGTAAAACTGAGATAATACCGGCAAAAACAAGCATGGATGAAACGACACCTGCGGTGTAAAGAATACCATGCATGGCGGCGTCTTTACGCTCTTTTGATGATAATTTTGCAAAACTCAACGCCTTCATTGACAGAATTGGAAATACGCAAGGCATCAGGTTCAAAATAAGTCCGCCTATAAAGGCAAAAAGTAACGCTTCTATATATCCAATATTAGATGAGCTTTCAGTTTCTGTAATGTTACCATTTGAAGGTGATTGTGGAGCAGGAACATTTTGACCGTCTTGTCCTGCAAATGTTGTGAGAGGCTTTTGTGCAGGTAATTCAAGTTGGTTATTATGACTTGCCCTGAAAGAATAAGATGTTCTCTCACCGCTGTTTTCGTAAGATATAACACCTGAAAATTCAGAAATTTCAGATAGTTCTCTTGAGCCACGCGGAATAGATAAAGTAGCGGCAGATTGATTTATGCTTACTTTTGGAACGACACCGTTAAGAATAATGCCCCATTCTTCTGGGAACACATCAATATTAGTGGCGTTTTCAAGATTTTTTGGGACGGGAACTAAATTTAAGACAAAAAAGCCGTTATCTTCTGCATAGGTTGCTTTTATAACATCAAAAGCAGGCATCATACTCTTTGCATCAGCAAAAATATTTTCATTGGCAAACTCTACCGCGTCACCCACAGGTAAAAGAAGTTGGACTGTGTCATTCTCAGGAATGCAAATCTCTTTGCACACCAGCATATTCAAATCGGCAGTAAGAACGAATTCACTTGCTGCAAAATTTTCTGGAAGAGTAACTCTGGTGGTAAGGATTGCGCGCTCGGCATAGCCAAAATCAACAATACTATCTGTGCGATTAACAGAAGGTGTTGGCCAGTTCAAATCCCCAATTTCTATATTTTCTGGACGTGTCCATGTAACAGTAATGGGAATTCCTGAATCGCCGGGATTCTTCCAGTAAGTGTGCCATTCATCATCAATAATAAGCTCGAGAGCCACATCAAAACTCTGCCCTGGTACGGCAGTATCAACTGAGGCGTAAAGCGTAGGCTCAATACGGCTTTCGATGTCTTGTGCCAAAGCATTGTTGCTGGCAAGTACGGCGAGTGTGAAGAAAAAGAGAAGTATTATGTGTCGCATGGGATAAGTTTCAGCCATTATTTGTCTTAGGGACTTAATGTTTTAAGATATATCATTATTTCCAATGAAAGAAAGCACTAGAACCGCTTTTTAATAAAGGTTTTGACTATGCAACTAGATAACAAAAAGCTGGAAGATCCATGTAAACCGTTATGGACGCCATCACAGGAGCGTGTAGAGAATTCAAGATTAAGTGCGTTCGTAAAATTTTTGAACGAAGGCAATTTTAAAAATTACCAAGATTTATGGCAATGGAGTAATGAAAACACTGAAAAATTCTGGTCGGCTTTGTGGAATTTTGCAGGCGTCATTGGTGAGAAAGGTGACGTTATTCTTAATGACGGACACAAAATGCCGGGTGCGCAGTTTTTCCCCCAAGGCACCCTTAATTACGCAGAAAATTTATTACGTAAAAAAGGGAAAGATACGGCCATTATATTCCGAAATGAAAGAGGCGAGGAAAGAAAGTTTAGCTTTGATGATGTTCATGCAAAAGTCAGTCTTTTCCAGCAATTATTTATAAAACAAGGTGTGAAAAAAGGAGATCGTGTCGCGGCTTATATGCCTAATTGCGCTGAAACAATTTTTGCGGCGTGCGCTACTGCTTCACTAGGTGCAATATTTTCATCGGCTTCCCCCGATTTTGGAGTGCAAGGTCTTATAGATCGCTTTGGACAAATTGACCCTGTTATTCTTGTGACTGTAGAGGCGTATTACTACAACGGTAAAACACATGATTGTCTAGACAAGGTTAAACAGCTTTGTCCGCATTTACCGTCTTTAAAACAGGTTATCGTAGTTCCTTTTACGAAGGATAATCCAGATATTTCATTAGTTGAAACTGATAAGGCCGTTTTATTTGATAAGGCAATAAAAGATTTTGAACCTCAGGATATTAAGTTCGAGCAAGTGGAGTTCAATCACCCGCTTTATATTATGTTCTCGTCTGGTACTACAGGCGTTCCCAAATGTATTGTGCACGGCCATGGTGGAACACTTCTACAGCATTTGAAAGAATGGATATTACAATGTGATATCCATTCTGGTGAGCCTGTCTTCTATTTCACGACATGCGGGTGGATGATGTGGAATTGGTTAATATCTGCGTTAGCCTGCGAGGCTCCGCTTTTACTTTATGACGGCTCACCATTTTATCCTGATGGAAATATACTATGGGAATTTACCAGTAAGCATAAATGTAGGCTTTTTGGAACCTCTGCAAAATATATCGACGCATTGAAAAATGCGGATATCAGACCTGATAGGGATTTTAATTTAAGTGATTTGAAAATTCTAACCTCTACTGGTTCCCCACTGGTGCATGAAAGTTTTGACTATATATATGAGCACATCAAAAGTGACTTGCACGTCGCCTCTATATACGGTGGAACGGATATTATCTCTGCCAGTTTTGGAATCGGAAATCCTTGGTCTCCAGTTTTTAGAGGAGAGTTACAAGGTGCAGCACTGGCGACCCCGGTCGATATTTATGATGCGAAAGGAAAATCAATCCCTGAGGGTGGAGGCGCAGGAGAATTGGTGTGCACAGGCCCCATTCCATCCATGCCAGTAGGCTTTTGGCATGATGCTGACGGTCAGAAATATTTTAAGGCCTATTTTGCTGAATACCCAAATATCTGGCGACATGGAGATTGGGTTGAAAAGACGGAAAACCATGGCCTGATTGTACATGGTCGTTCTGATGCAACATTAAATCCAGGAGGGGTGCGCATAGGAACTTCCGAGATTTACAGACAGGTAGAGCAAATTGAGGGTATTCTTGAGAGTCTAGCAATAGGACAGGATTGGGACAGCGATGTGCGTGTTGTCTTGTTCGTTCGTCTTGCTACTGGATTGATCCTAAAAGATGATATGGAAAAAGAAATTCGTACTAAGGTGAGGAGTGGGGCATCACCAAGGCATGTCCCTGCAAAAATAATACAGGTTGCTGATATTCCGCGTACAAAAAGTAATAAGATTGTTGAATTAGCCGTAAGGGACGTTGTTCATGGTCGCCCCGTTAAAAACGTTGAGGCATTGGCAAACCCTGAATCCCTTAAATTGTATGAGGATCTTTTAGAGTTAAAATCCTAAGTTTGTCTGATGCTTTCAAAAAACTGGTAGGCAATAGGCTTGCTTATAACACAAAGACACAAGCAGCCCTTTTCACTGCAAGCCTCTGGATGATGGTTGCTTTTTTCTTCGCAAGCAACTAAATCCCCACTTTCATATCGGCCGTTTTCATCAGAAAAAGCGCCTTCTATAACAAAAGTAAGCTCTGTGGAATCGTGGGCGTGATGTGGAATATCACCGCCAGGCTTAATGCGGGTGATGAATATGTCTGTGGAATCTTCAGGAGATTCCGAAAGGCACATAAGCTCAACTTTATCAGATAATTCTGACCATTCGACTTTCTTTTTTAGACCCGCAATATAATTTTGCAATACACTAGGAAAACAAGAGAGATTTTCGCCGAACAAGCTTATAATATCATTATTGCTTTGATCTGTTTTTATAGACTTTTGCTCAACATTGTTTTGCAGCTTATCTAGTGTCTGCTCAAGTAAATCATTGCTTATATTTGAGTTATTTTCTTCTGAATCAATAATTGAGCCACCTAATACTTCCAATCTTTGTACAAATTTGAGAGCTTCTGGTCGATAAGGCAGATGAGAGGCAATCGCAAGAGAAAGTTGATGTGGCAGATTTCCTATTGCATATTCAAATAATATGTCCTGGTAATAAGTATCTGCGGATTTATGTGCGGTATTTCTGTTCATTATTATCTCTATCTTATCACGATAAATTCTTCATCTCTTCATTTAGGCCTATTTTAAGTTTTTTAAGAGCCAACCTGATGCGCGACTTAATAGTACCTAGTGCTATGCCTGTTTCATCGGCGATTTCCTGATGTGATTTGTCTTCGTAAAATGCCTTTTTTATAAGTTCAGCTTGTTCTTCAGGCAGCTCTTGTATCAATTTTGCTATTTCCTCTGACTCTTGCTTACGTTGTAAAACATCAATTGGATGAGTTTGTTCATCATTTTTTATATCTTCGGGGTTTGGCTCGGGCCTGAGATGTTTTCTCAAATAGTCAATTTTCTTGTTACGAGCAATTGTGTATATCCAGGTAGAGGGGCTGGATTTGCTGGAATCAAAGGATTTTGCACGACTCCATACAGCCAGAAGTGTCTCTTGTGTTAATTCTTCTGCAGCTTGTGGGGCAAAACCACCGCGCATCAAAAAGGACTTCAGGCGAGGTGCGTAATAGGAAAAAAGAGTGATAAAGGCCTGTTTGTCTTGGTTTTGAGCAATGTTATTCAGTGCCTCTGTCATTTCAAAAAACAAGGTGTTCTCGCCATCTTTACTCAAAGGCGGTTCATTTTTCGGAGCGATATGCTCTCGTGTGGACATTTTATAAAGCCCCTCTTGTTTCACATGATATCTAAACTAACTATAAGCAGAGCAAAAAGTTCATTTAGACAGTTATGAATTTATATAGGTTATTGTGATATAAGAACAAATCCTATTTGCTTGACAGAAGCCTGTATCCCTTTTAAACAGGTGACTTTGAAATTTAAAACGCGAATTAAACGGATTATTTATGGGCTTTTCCCATTTTAAAATTACAGTATTTTCAACGTTTATGGCGCTAGTCATAGCAGGCACTGCTCATGCAGAAGAGCCTCAGCTTATTGGGACATTTACGTCTTGGTCAGCCTACAAGTTGATCGAAAATGGAAATAAAGTCTGTTACATGATTTCAAAACCTGTAACCGATGAAGGTAATTATCAGCGCCGAGGTGACATTTATGCACTTGTCACTCACAGGCCAGCAGAAAATACAACGAACGTATTTAGTTATATGGCGGGTTACCCATACAAAGGCGAGAGCGAGGCGGGTATTACAATTGATGGGCGCAAATATAGTTTATTTACGCATGAAGAAACAGCATGGGCACCAGATAGTAATACAGACAAGCAATTGGCAAATGCTATACAATCTGGCTCTCAAATGGTTGTTAATGGTGTTTCGACAAAAGGTACTGAAACAACAGATACATATAGTTTAAAGGGGTCGACAGCGGCCTATAAAGCAATCTCCAAAGAATGTGGTGTTTGATACTTGATATAAAGCGGTGCAAAAATATCCTTGTTGCCTTGTGTTGATTACTTTATGCTAGTAACACTTGTCTCATAAAAGCATCACAGAAATCACTCCAATCTAGAAAAAATTTGTATATAAATTAGAATGTTAGATATTTCATATTTGCGCAAATCACGCGCCTCACAAAAAACTCAAAAAGCTTTTCAAGCGACGGCTCAGCGTTCCCGCTCGACCCTATCGCATGTTCTGAACACCCTATGGCTTAAAGAGCGTTACATAAAAACACGTGACGGACGTTTGCGCTATCGTTGCAAAGCGGTCGCCTGCGCCACAGTTTGTTTAACAGTATTTTCCGTCATGCCACAAATGATGAATTTGCAAGTTGGCGCCAGCGTTGGTGGCCAAGCATTGGCATCACTATCAGCCCCTCAATCTGGTCAGCCTTTTGAAATGGCAATGGCTACAACAAATTCAACCGAACAAACGTCCGCAGAAGCTTTGCCACAGAGTAAACCGGTAGAAAAAAAGCTTGTTCCTCAAGATATGGTTATCGAAATTCAAAGCGGTGATACATTAGCAGGATCTTTGCAAAGTGCAGGTGTCCAGCCAGCAGAAGCCTATAAGGTTGTAAAGGCAGTATCAGAATATTTTGATCCTCGTCTTATCCGTGCAGGACAAGAAGTTGTTGTTAAAATGGATCCTGTTGACGATCAAATGCAGTTTACAGAATTGGAATTGTCATCTGATCCTATTCGCACAGTGATGGTGAAGCGTGAAAAAGATGGTGACATCAAATCATTTGTTCATGAAAAAGAAATCAAGCCTGAATTGTTCGCTGTCCGCACAGAAGTCAAACATTCTCTTTATGGTTCAGCTACAAAACAAGGTGTGCCTGATCCTATCGTTGCAGAAGCAATCAAAATTCTGTCATGGTCAGTTGATTTACAACGCGAAATCAAAAGCGGCGATACATTCGAGGTTCTTTACGATGTCTACATGACAGACGATGGCCAATATGTTCGTAGTGGTGATCCTTACTATGTTAAATTGTCGCAGGCTTCTGGTGATACAGCCTTTTATAGGCACGAAGCAAAAGATGGAAACGTAAGTTACTTCTCTAAAGATGGTAAGGGAGCCAAAAAAGGTCTTCTATCTACGCCAATTGATGGCGCGCGTATGTCATCAGGCTTTGGAATGCGTAAACACCCTGTTCTTGGTTACAGTAAAATGCATAAAGGTGTGGATTTTGCCGCACCGACGGGCACACCTATTTACGCTGCCGGTGATGGTGTTGTTGAAAAGGCAAGTCGTTTTAGTTCATATGGAAATTACGTTCGCATTCGTCACAATAGTGGTATCAAAACAGCCTATGCTCACTTAAATGGCTATGCCAAGGGCATGCAGCAAGGTAAGCGTGTAAAACAAGGCGATATCATAGGCTATGTAGGTACAACTGGACGCTCTACGGGCCCTCACTTGCATTACGAAGTCTTGGTTGCAGGCAAGGCAACAGACCCACGCTCCGTTAATGTTCCGACATCAGAAGAGTTAAGTGGTGAAGAATTGAAACGTTTCAAAGCCAATGTTGAACAGTTCGAAAAACAGTTCAAACAAGGGGTTGAGGGCATGGAGTTTGCTTCAAGCTCTACTAGAAAAAGAAATCTTTAATTTTTCTGTAAGCCTATTTCTTTAAAAAGCGTATCCAATAAATAACGATTAGAACGCCAGCCATTGCAAACCAAAATATTGCATATTGCAGGTGGTTGTTACGTGGTTGCCATCTTTCGTCTGAAAGAAAAAAACTAACGTTTGGATTATTTGCATTTTCTAGATGAAATACACTTGGAGCCAGATTCAAAATATTTTTGGCTTGGGCAAATTGTATAGGCGAAGGATATATCCAAACATTCCGCTCGGGTATGTTCTCTGGGCCAATCTTCCAAGGTCGAGATGGTAAACGAGCTATACCTGTTAAAACTTGCTTTCCTTGAACATGTGATCGTAATCGTTTTTTCTGGTTTGAATCAGATGATTTGACCCATCCTCTGTCAACAAGAATGACGCCTCCTGTATTGAGGTAAAAGGGCGTAAAAATATCATAGCCCAACACACTATTTTCGCCCCTGGGACCAATTTTAATCTCGTTTGAGTAGTCAAACTGACCAGTGATTGAACCTTTTACAGGGTTATTTTTGGAGACTACTATTAAATCCTTAAGATTTAACGGGTGTTGAAGGGCGTTTTTTTTATATTCGCTTTCTAAGGATGTAATTAAATCATTTTTCCATGCCAAACGCTGTATTTGCCATGCGCCCAGACCAATGAGTATCAAAAGAGAAATAAAGGTAAAAAATGTAGCAAACCAAGGGAAGGAAGATTCAATTTTACGCATGCTTTTCTCACTTTTTTTCTATATCTGTTGGGCGGTGTGTATATTGCAGTTCTATTACAAGAGCCTTAAGAGGTTTAATCATGAGCAATGTAAGACCTAGTATTACAAAACCCCACAGAATTGCGTGAACAATTAAAGGGGGCGCAAATATCACCTCAAGTAAAAGAGCGAGCGGAACTAGGGCAAACCCTAATATAAATATAATAAAAACAGCCGGTCCGTCAGCGCTATCATGTTTGTAAAGAGGTAAACCACAGCTTTCACATTTATGGACGACGTCTAATGTAAAACCCGATTTAAAAAGGTTTCCTTCATGACATTTAGGACACTTACACTTCAATGCATTTTTAATGAGTTTGAGAAAGCTTTGCTTATTTTCAACTGTCATTAGCTTAGGGCGGTCTGTTAGCCGCCTATGCCGATTGTGTTGCCCCACCAATAGATTGTGATGAATAAGAAAAGCCATACAACGTCAACAAAGTGCCAATACCACGCAGCCGCCTCGAATCCAAAATGACGCTCTGGAGTGAAATGCCCTTTTCGTGCGCGTCTCCAACAGACAAAGAGAAAAACTGTTCCTACGAATACGTGGAAGCCGTGGAAACCAGTCGCCATGTAAAATGTTGATGAGTAAGCACCCTCTGTAAACCCAAAATGTGAATGGAAGTACTCATAGACCTGCAAACAAAGAAAAACTACGCCAAGCGCTACCGTTAATCCTAACGCTTTAACAGTATCCGAGTTGTTCCCGTGCATTACGGCATGGTGTGCCCAAGTGACTGTACAACCTGAAAGTAGCAGTATTAATGTCATCAAAAAGGGAAGGTCAAATGCTGAAATAACTTCAACTTGCGGAGGGGGCCATGCACCTTGCGTGTAGGCCTCGCGTAAAAATTGTACAGGATCATTTACAAATAGGCTTACATCAAAGAATGCCCAGAAAAATGCTACGAAGAACATGACCTCCGAGGCAATAAACAATGCCATTCCATATCTCAAGCCGATTTGAGCGATGGGCGAGTGTGCCTTTTCAACTACGGCTTCGAATATCACATCTTTCCACCAGAAAAACATAACAGCTAAAACACCAATTAAGCCGAGGACGGCGATAAACCAATTGAGTTTGAATTTTCCAAAGCTTGCGTCATGCATAAACAAGACAATACCAAAGGTCATGATGCCTGCAGCTATTGACCCAGCCAAAGGCCAAATACTTGGTCTTACCATATGGTAAGGATGTGGCTTCCCAGTAGTTCCATAAGTCATATCTTTTTCCATCGTAATGTTATGATCTGTGCTCATAAATGATCCTTAGTTTATGATCTTTGACGCATCATCTGCGTCGCTATTGTAAAAGTCTTCCATCGCATCTTCAAGAGCCTTTGTGTCTGCCTCGAAGAACGTATAGGAAAGAGTAAGCTGAGTTATATCATCCATGTTTGGATCTTTGTCAAATGAAGGGTCAACGAAGAAAACAACAGGCATGTTTACAGATTCATTTGGGTTTAAAACTTGTTCCTGAAAACAGAAACACTCTATTTTGTGAAAATATTTGCCGGCCTTTGGCGGACTTACGTTGTAGATTGCTGTGCCAGTTATAACTTTGTCTGAATTATTCTCTGCTTTGAAATTAATAAGGCTTTGTCCACCGATAGGAAGAGTAATAGCATTTTTCTCAGCAGAAAAATCCCAAGGCAGGTTTAGGCCAGTATCTGTATTGAATAGAACTGTGACTTCCCTATCCAATATTGTGTCGGGGGCACTTGATGCAACCTGAGTTGTTCCTCCATAGCCTGTGACCTGACAGAAAAGCTTGTATAGAGGAACGGTCGCAAATGCCAAGCCGACCATAACAAAGACAACAGTAAAAATAGTTAGCAAAGTTTTGTTATTTTTATTCATATCTCAAAAATCAAAACCAAGACATTTTTATAATCGCAACTGCGAAAATGAGCGCACACCATGCGACTATCAATCCTAATATAATGAAATTGGACTTCTTTTTTTCTGTATGTAGGGGGCTTCTGCTCATGGGATATATATGACCTTTTTATAGTCCCTTATCAATAACTAAAGCCAAAAATAGGGCAAAGAGATAAAAGACTGAATAGCCAAACATTGTTTTGGCATATTTGAGATCTTTATTTCTGATAGTCGCAACTGCAGAGACTATAAACAATATGTTCAGAATTGCAGACGAGATAAAATAGAGCATTCCTGTAAAACCAAAGAACCAAGGCAGAAAACAAATTGCAGCTAGTAAAATTGTATAGACAAGCATCTGGATCTTAGTTGATTTTTCTCCTGCAATCACCGTCATCATTGGAATTCCAGCACGTTTATAGTCGGCATTTGCAAATAATGATAATGCCCAGAAATGAGGAGGCGTCCAGAAAAAGATAATGGCGAAAAGAAGTATTGGGAATAAGGTTATATCTCCCGTGACCGCCGCCCAGCCTATCATAGGTGGGAAAGCACCCGCTGCACCGCCTATCACAATATTTTGTGGTGTACGCGGTTTGAGCCACATTGTGTAAATCACGACATAAAAGAATATAGCAAAAGTCAAAAGCCCTGCTGCCATCCAGTTTGATGCCAAACCCATAAGGATAATAGAGGCTAGAGATGCAAAAATTGAGAAACCCAGTGCGTTATCGGCCAGCATTTTCTGTAGTGGCAATGGACGGTTTTTTGTACGGTTCATGAGCGCATCTAGGTCGCGTTCGTACCACATGTTAAATGCTCCCGCTGCACCAGAACCTAATGCCAGAGCAAAGATAGATATAATTGCCAGAACAGGATTCATTGTGTTGACGGTGGGCGCAAGCCATAGTCCAACTGCGCCTGTGAACACTACAAGTGACATGACGCGTGGCTTAAGCAAGGCAAAATAATCCATTAAGCTTGTCGGAGCTTCGGGTTGGGAAACGTCCGTTGATACGGTCATATTCCTAGTCGTTAACTTTCGGTTGAATCTCAAACTGGTGGAATGGAGGAGGCGAAGATAATGTCCATTCCAGCGTCATAACCTGAGGTTGAACATTCCAGTAGTTGCCCTCGGCTTTGCGTCCAAAAAACAAGGTATAAAAAACAATAAAGACAAAAAATACTGTTGCTCCACCTGTTATATATGCACCATAAGACGATATTTCATTCCAGCCTGTATAAGCATCGGAATAATCAGGAATACGTCTAGGCATGCCACCTAGGCCTAGGAAATGTTGAGGGAAGAAAATCAAGTTCACACCAATAAATGTAAGCCAGAAATGAAGCTTACCCATCCATTCAGGATACATACGACCAGACATTTTCCCCATCCAGTAATAAAAGCCGGCAAACAGGGCAAACACAGCCCCTAGAGAAAGTACGTAATGGAAGTGGGCAACGACATAATAAGTGTCGTGCAAAGCAATATCCATACCACCATTGGCAAGAACAACACCAGTTACCCCGCCGAGTGTAAAGAGAAAGATAAACCCAACAGCCCAGAGCATTGGTGTTTTAAATTCGATTGAACCGCCCCACATTGTAGCAATCCATGAGAAAATTTTAATCCCAGTGGGAACAGCAATAATCAAAGTAGCGGCAGTAAAATAAGCGCGCGTGTCAACAGAAAGGCCAGTTGTGAACATATGGTGTGCCCAAACAATAAAGCCCACGAAGCCAATGGCAACCATAGCATAGGCCATTCCCAAATAACCAAACACAGGTTTCTTTGAAAATGTTGCTACGATATGCGAGACAATACCAAAAGCAGGCAAAATCATGATGTAAACTTCTGGGTGACCAAAGAACCAAAATAAATGCTGGAACAAGATAGGGTCACCACCTCCCTCAGGTTTAAAGAAAGATGTATCAAAATTACGATCGGTAAGAAGCATCGTAATAGCGCCCCCAAGAACAGGAACGGCAAGAACGAGTAAAAACGCCGTTACCAACATTGCCCAAATGAACAAAGGCATTTTGTGTAATGTCATGCCAGGCGCGCGCATATTTAAAATGGTTGTAATCATGTTGGCGGCACCAAGTATTGAGCTTGCTCCAGCCAAATGAAGAGAAAATATAGCCATATCAACGGACATACCTGGATGACCAAGCGTTGAGGAAAGTGGCGGATATATTGTCCAGCCAGTACCAGCACCAGAGCCGATAAAAGCAGAACCTATAAGAAGTAAGAAGGCCGGGATTAACAGCCAAAAGGATATATTGTTTAAGCGAGGAAACGCCATGTCAGGCGCCCCAATCATCAGTGGGATAAACCAGTTCCCAAATCCTCCGATAAGTCCGGGCATAACAACGAAAAACACCATTATAAGGCCGTGAGCTGTAATCCAGACATTCCACATTTGACCGTCGGCAACAAGTTGGAGGCCAGGCTCTTGAAGTTCGACGCGCATCAACATTGAAAATGCGCCGCCAATCAGACCAGCCAAAATAGAGAAGATAATATATAGCGTCCCTATATCTTTGTGGTTAGTGGACATGAACCAACGTGTGAAGAACCCTGGCATATGATCATGGTGATCATCGTGGTGGTCATGGTGTAATGTAGTATCCGTACTCATTTAAAAAGTCCTTCTTAAAAAGCGCCTGCTTTGGCAAAAATCAAATTTTGTGTGGTTGCATTATATGCGAATTCTTCTTTGGCAGTTATAAGCCAATTTTTGAATTCGTCTTTTGGAACGGCGTGTATTTCGATAGGCATATAGGCATGGTTTATGCCGCAAATCTCGGAACACTGACCATAATAAACACCTGGTTTTGTAATGCGTATCCATGTTTCATTTAGTCGACCCGGAACAGCGTCTGTTTTTATACCAAAGGCGGGCATTGCAAAAGAATGTAATACGTCAGCGGCAGTCACCTGAACAAGAATGGTTGTATCTACAGGGAGGACAACGACGTTGTCAGTTGAAAGGTTACGCTTCTGAGTCTCTGGATCAATATCCCCTTCGGCAACCATGTTAGATAGGAATGTTAGTCCGTCATGATCTGGATATTCATAGCCCCAATACCATTGATAGCCAGTAACCTTTAATGTCATCTCAGGGTCAACTGGTCGGTCTGTGTAATATAAAAGTTTAAAGGAAGGGACAGCGATTATAATGAGAATGAGAACTGGAACCCCAGTCCATAAAATTTCAAGAAGTGTGTTATGCGTTGTTTGTGAAGGCTCTGGGTTTGCTTTCGCATTAAATCTGAAAACAACATAAAGAAGCAGAGCCAAAACAAACAAAGTAATTGCTGTGATGATAACTAGAAGTAAATTATGAAATTCGTGCATACGCTCGGCTACGGGGGTGGCCGCCTCTTGAAATCCAAGGGAATATCCCTCAGGCATTTGTGCTAGCGCCGAAGCAAGAGGAAATGTAAGGCCTAGGCCAAGAAGAATAAGAAAAAATCGGATCATGTTAGTTATCTAAATCCATAGGTTAAATTGTAAAGGCGCTTCTCATTTAAAACGCATGTTAGAAATACATTAGAAAGACTTGTAACATCAAGCCCTTTTATGCCTTTTTATTGCGCATTTGTGCAAATCTGCAACGCCTCGTGTTTCCAATTATTTTAAAAGCTGTTAGATAAGCTGAATGAACACAGATCCGACAGATAAAAATTTATTGAAAGTCTTTATTGAGCGTGGGGAATTCATTGACAGCTCCCGTAATAACAGGACTGTCCTTTACAAGTTTTATTACCCTCAAGGCGGCAATGCGACTAAACCTCTTATTGTATGGTCACATGGATTGGGTGGAACGCGAGATGGCGCTGGCTACATTGCGAGGTATCTTGCTGCGCATGACTATTGTTTGCTTCACATTCAACATGATGGAACCGACAGTAGTCTTTGGGCAGGTAAAGAAGGGCACCCTTGGGATCATATTCGAAACGCTAAAATATCCAGAGCGACAACTCTGGAACGATTTCGTGACGTGCCGTTTGTTTTAGATAATTTGAATGAAATAGAGCACTTCGAATTAATAGATACGAAACGTATTGGTATGTCAGGGCATTCTTTTGGGGCGCTGACCACTCAGGTTGTTGCGGGGCAATTATTCCCAAATGAAAACAATGATTTGGTAAGTTTTAAGGATGTACGCCTCAAGGCCGGCCTTCTTTATAGTTTCGTGGCAATGGGGCATTTATATGATGGAAATCCATCCGATTTATTCGGAGCTATGGATCTACCTCTATTATATATGACAGGTACTGCGGATGATAATCCTGTAGACCAAGTCGATTATACTTTTCGTATGCCCGTCTGGGAATTTGGTGGTTCGAATGAAAAATATCTTCTGGTTCTCAAAGACGGAGATCACATGGTTTTTAACGGTTCCCGTGGAAAATTAGATATTAATCCAAAACGCGAATTACATGAAAACATTATATGCCGTATTTCATTGGCTTACTGGGATATGAAATTAAAAGATGATAAAACAGCCGCGGACTGGTTTATTAGTAGTGGCGTTCAAGAATATCTAGGAAAAGAAGCGGAGTTTATTAAACATGCCTGAAAATGCGATTGAGATTGAAAATCTAGAAAAAACCTATGCTGGAACAAAAAAATCAGCGCCGAAAAAAGCACTGGATAATATTTCTTTGAATATTCCAAGAGGTTCTATTTTTGGGCTTCTGGGGCCAAATGGGGCGGGAAAATCCACTATTATAAATATCATGGCCGGTCTAGTTACCAAAACATCTGGCAAAGTGAAGGTTTGGGAAAGCGACATTGACACCGATATGCGTCAAGCCAAGGCTTCGATTGGAATTGTGCCGCAGGAAATAAATTACGACCCATTTTTTACGCCTGCGAACCTTCTGGATATTCAGGGTGGAATGTATGGTGTTCCAAGCTCTGAGAGACGCACTAAAGAGCTTTTGGAGCTTATGGGACTTACGGACAAGGCAAACGCATACACGCGATCTTTATCAGGCGGAATGCGTCGTCGGCTAATGGTGGCAAAGGCTATGGTGCATCAACCTCCTATTCTTGTTTTGGATGAACCTACCGCTGGTGTTGATGTAGAATTAAGGCAATCCCTTTGGAAAAACGTCAAAGAACTTAATAAAAACGGTGTGACAATCCTTTTGACTACACATTATTTGGAAGAAGCTGAAGAGATGTGCGATAAAATTGCCATCATTAATCATGGGAAAATTGTCGCTAACGAGGAAAAGAAAACATTACTCTCACGTATAGACAGTAAGGGTATCCGTTTTGTGCTTGATAAGCCTATTACTGAAATTCCAAAACGTCTAAAAGATTTTAATATCGAAAAAACGGATAAAAACGTAATGAAAATCACTTATAGCCCGAGTGAGCACTACGTCGGAGAATTTATTGATATCATTCAGAAATCTGGTTATGGAATTGTTGATATTTCAACGGATGACGCTGATCTTGAAGATGTATTTATGCAGATAAC
Source organism: uncultured Alphaproteobacteria bacterium (assembly GCA_963740205.1). Taxonomy (GTDB): domain Bacteria; phylum Pseudomonadota; class Alphaproteobacteria; order Micavibrionales; family Micavibrionaceae; genus UBA2137. The sequence goes on along the minus strand of CAVUDD010000005.1, from coordinate 4,279 downwards.
ACAAGATGTAGCTTGAGTTTTTTATTAAGAGCCCTAAGTTATAAGCCATACAAATAAAAAAACATTCAAAGGAGACACAGAATGACACAGATAAAAGAAATTATGTCTACGGACTTTCGTACAATTACACCGGAAACAACACTTAAAGAAGCTGCCCAAATGATGAAGCAGTATGATATGGGGTTCTTGCCAGTGGGTGAGAACGACAAACTTACAGGTATGATTACTGACCGCGATATTGCTATCCGCGCAGTGGCAGAAGGTAAAGACCCTTCAACATGTACAGCGGGTGACATTATGACACCTAAAACTTATTACTGTTACGATGATCAATCAACTGAAGAAATTTGTCAGAATCTATCAGAAATTAAGGTTCGCAGACTTCCTGTTGTAAACCGCGATAAGCGCCTTGTTGGTATAGTTTCAATGGGTGACCTAGCACAAGCAGCTGAGCAGGCCCAAATCGGTAAAACAGAACAACAAATTACAGAAGGTCTACAACAGCAACGCAAAGCTGCTTAATTCTGTTTTTATATTCTTTACAATGAGCCGTCCCTTGGGGCGGCTTTTTTGTTTATTGCAAATAAAGCAATGCATGATTAAGTTCGTGCTAAAGTGCCCTTAGCTCAGTCGGATAGAGCGTTGGTTTCCGGAGCCAAAGGCCGGAGGTTCGAATCCTCCAGGGCACGCCAGTTTTTAAAGATAGAATATTTTATGAGTCAAATAGAGGTATTAAAGACTAAGTTTCAAGAGTTCTTGACCTATTTAGACGAAACCCTGCATTCTCCGGCCGTCCTTTTTCGCGCACACAGACGTTGGCGTAATAAAAATTTTGTGAATGAAATCAATCATGAAGAAATAGTTCCTCTTGTTAACGAAGATGGGCGCATGACGTCGCGCTATTCTTTTATGGTCACTATGTCTTGCGCGATTGCCATATTGGGACTTTTATTATCTTCACCAGCCGTTGTCATAGGGGCTATGTTAATTTCTCCGCTTATGGGACCTATAATGTCCTTGGGTTTTTCGCTTTGTATTGTTGATTTGAGACAAATGAGAAAGGCACTTATTGCTATTGTCCTCGGCTTTATATTTTCAGTCGGCATAGCGGCATTCATTGTTCTGATATCGCCTATAACCGATCCCACAGCAGAGATTTTAGCGCGAACAAAGCCTAATCTATTTGATTTACTGGTGGCCATCTTTTCAGGAATGGCTGGTGGTTATGCAACAATCCGTCAAAAGGGGGCAACCATTGTTGGTGTTGCAATCGCAACGGCTTTGATGCCCCCATTAGCAGTTGTTGGTTATGGCATTGCAACAGCGACTTGGCCAGTTGCGCAAGGCGCTTTTTTCTTGTTCATGACGAACCTGTTAGCAATATCTCTGAGCGTAACTTTGATGGCAAAATGGTATGGATTCAAAAGTAACCACCACAACAAATCATATACGATATGGCAGACCAGTTTGGTGTTTATTGTTTTTGGAATGCTCTCTATCCCTTTAGGCTTGTCTTTAAACAAAATCGCTTACCAATCTTATGTCGCAAAAACAGTACAGCTTGAAATAGAAGATCGATTTAATGACACAGTTAGTCGCATAAGTAATTTTTCTATTAATTTTAATAACAAAGATGAGATTGGTGTCGAATGTATTATGATTACAGATACTTATATTCCGAGTGCAAAGGAAGATATTCAAAAAACTTTATATGAAGAAATTGGTTTACCTGTAGCTCTATCTCTTGATCAAATTATCGTAGCGAGATCGCAGCAGCAAAAAATTCTTGAAGAAAAAGAAAAAATTTCAGAGAGCGCGCTCACAAATATTGCCCAAGAAAAACTGAGCTTAGCATCTGCACAAGATGAAATAACACAATCAATCAAAAGCGAGGTATTTTTTCCCGTAAAGTTCGTTCAGGTTGATACCGAAAACAATAGAATTTTGGTTTATCCAGAATCATCAGAGAGAATGGATATTTCCATTCTTCGAAACGTTGAAAACACATTACGCGCACGCTTTCCTGACTGGTCGATATTTGTAATTCCTCCCGTACAAGCTTTGCCATATGTGTTCTTTGACATTGGCGACGATAAACTTTCACGCGTCGCGCAGGAGAAGTTAATGGATATTTCATGGACTTTAAGGCGATGGAATGTGAGTGAGGTCACTGTATTGGGGTACGCAAGTTCAGTCGGTGAGTCGCAACGTTTCAATAATTCATCTCTAGCCTCTAAAAGAGCTGAGAATGTTAAGAACCTTCTTGAAAATGAAGACATCAGCGCAACAATTCGTGCAGAGTACAAGGGACGTTATCAGGCAAGCGAGGAGAGGGAGTATGGTATACGCGCCTTCCAACGTGTCGAGGTTAGACTCTCAAAACAGCCTGATATATCCGATGTCATTGAGCAAACAAATAACTAAGCCCTTACTTATTTTTCATCGCCATCTTCGTCAAAATCAGGTGATATATCGGCAATCATATTGGTGACCGTATCGCGAAGTATTAATATGGTGGAGATAATTTGGCCTGCAAGAATTCCGTTCCAGAAGCAAATTACGTAGTATACGTATTCATACCAAGTGAGTGGTATTTTATCGAAATCGGTAACGGGGAAACTAGCAAATAATAATAATATAATAGATCCTAGAAATGCCAAAACACAATGGGAAGCAATGGATTTCAAACGTATATATGTTGATTTATTAGATTTCTTGTCTCTCCCATTAGTTAAGCTTAGAAGAGTTAGCATTAAAGCAAGGATTGTGGCTGATGAGGCTGTGATTGCAGAGCCATAATACAAGCTGGCTTTTTGAACAGATTCTAAAAGATCTTTGGCTTGCTCAGAGCCATAAATTTGACCGGTTATAAAAGGAACAGAGGCTCCAATTAGAATTGCTAAAGACCAAGCAATAATAATTGGTTTTCTTAATTCTTTTGCGGGTAGAATTTTTTTTATATTTTTCATGGCAACAACATACCATAAAGTGCTTATAGAGGAAGGCGTTTTGAAACGTTGGAACCTTTTCAATTGCTCAAGGGTTTGAAAAATAACAAAATTCTGTATAATTGATTCGTTCGTTAACTCATTTAAATGAAAGGATGAGGAATGCACGCGCTAATAATGTGGCTAATGGGGTTACCTCTTATAGTCATACTAATCATACTACTAATTTTGTAATCTGGTGCTCTGTGCAGCAGATAATTAAATCCAACTATTTTACAAAGGAACTATCATGAACAGTATTATTTACCTTGTGGGTCTGATCGTCGTGGTCATGGCTATTTTATCTTTCCTCGGTCTAGCATAAGGGAGAGAAAAAATGGCTACTAAAGCAAAAACTAAAACTAGTGCAAAAACAACGACTGTTGCTGCCACTACCAATGCCTCGTTTGAGTGGGGTGTTGTAATCGCAGGTGCCGTCGTTGCTGCTGCAATTTCAATTGTCTTGGCGCAATTCGGTACAATTATCGGATTGGCCGCGGACAAACCTTTAAGTGAAGATTTGGAGCTTGCACGTTGGGGCATTATCACAATCGGCATCTGGTTAATTTGGATACAACTTGTGGCTTCTCTAGCTGGTGGATATGTTGCAGGTTACATGCGCGCACCAGTAGTAGGCGTCAAAGCCCACGAAAGAGAAACGCGTGATGGTATTTATGGCCTCGCTGTTTGGGCCACAGGAACAGTTGCTGTGGCTATAGTGGGAGCATTGGCAGCTGCCTTCGCAACCACAACGGATACGAATGTTGATCTAGTAGATTCATTTACAGATACTGATCAAAATATTGCCATAATTTATGCATTCGCAGCAGGTGCCACAGCTTTATTTGGTGCGGTCACCGCTTGGTGGGCAGCAACCATGGGTGGTTACCATAGAGATAAGGGCGTCAATCTAAGCAAACATATTTCATTTAGATAAGTCCTAAACATATATAGAAAAAGGCCCCTTCAATGGGGCCTTTTTATTATTTGCAAACAAGTGGAACTTTAGTGAACATCAAAATGTATGTAAGTTAGACTAAAGTTGTGTGAACATGATATACTATTGTTAAGCACTTAAAGTTTACAAGGACTGCACATTTAGCGCCTGTTCTGGGTTTGTGAAAAAAGCAAAATAGTCCTACCTTTCTGAGTTCAACCTTTCCTGCAAAGAGTACATTGCTATGACACAAATTGCCTTGGACACTTCAAACAGCAACGAAATCAGCATTGCAAAGGAGCCGTGCACCGTATTTTTAATAGAAGATAACTTTGATGACCGCATGTTAGCCCGC
>CAVUDD010000004.1:0-254074 GCA_963740205.1 uncultured Alphaproteobacteria bacterium | reverse complement strand
TTTGCCCATCCTTGGCCGCATCGCTGAGGAGGCGAAAAACAGCAGCGCTTCTTTCTCAACCCGCGCGGTGAGATCACTGCTCCTCTATCCGATGAACGCCTTGGTGAACGATCAACTGGGTCGCCTTCGCATGCTGTTTGGAGGCAACAGCGTATCAAGGTGGTTCACTGATCACGGCGGACGACCCATGAAGTTCGCCAGATACACTGGGCGAACTTTGTACCCTGGGCGTCGTAAGGAAGAGACGGCCAAGCACTGGGATAGGTTGAAGAAGCCCATACAATTCTTCACGGACCTTGAAAAAGAAGCAGAAGAAAACTCTGACACAAAGCAACTGATCGACGATCTTCGAGCGCGTGGGAAGTGGCCTTCGAAGCCATCTACAGGAGTGAACACTGAAGATGGCATCAGCGCTTGGCTGGGAAAGGGTTCGTGGAGGCGTGATGGAGAGTGGGTCAGAGCAGTAGAGAGGCTGGAAGACCAGGAGTTGTTTCTGAGGCACGAGGTACAGAAAAGCCTGCCTGACTTGCTCGTCACGAACTACTCGATGCTTGAATACATGCTCCTTAGACCGATTGAGCGCGGTATATTCGAAGAGACCAAAGCCTATTACAAAGCTCATCCTCAAGAACGCCTCATCCTAATCTTAGATGAAGCACACCTTTACAGAGGAGCGCAGGGTACAGAGGTCGCCATGCTCATCAGACGCCTCCGCAACCGCCTAGCGCTGTCTTTGGAACAAATCCAGGTCATATGTACGAGCGCCTCATTCTCAAACCCTGAGGCCCGAAGCGATTCGCGGCGAACCTCTCAGGAAAGCGAGAGGACGGCTTTGAGGTGCTGACAGGGACGAAGCGGGCAGAACACCCTTCAGGACCAGGGACACGCTCAGCAGGAGAAGCGCTCGCGAGTATAGGTCTTCACAGCCTTCATCAAGGTACAGCGAGTGAACGACTGCAGGCGCTTCTTCCAGTCTTTCATTTGACAGACCCAGATGTCTCACTGGATACGTTGACTCAAGGAGACTCAGCCCTGATAGATGACGAGTACCTGAGACGGTTGCTGTATGAAGCATTGGATCAATTACCGGTTACAGGACGACTCATAAATCTGACAAGCGGAGCATTAGCTGAAGAAGATCTGGAGCGCGATAAGTCCAGGAATAGGACCAGCGCAAGAGACATCAAGAAGCTTGGTGCCCGTCTCTTTCCAACGATAGAGACAGGAACCGCTCATAAAGCCACGAATGCGTTGGTTGAGCTTGCGTCCATGGCTAAAAGAAGCAGCAAGGACGCGCCTATTTTAGCCGCGAGAGTCCACGCCTTCTTTCGAGGCCTCCCTGGTCTATGGGCATGCGCAGACACAGAATGCTCACTGATCGCGAAGTCAACCTCAGACGATGATTACGCTCCTTCTCCTACGGGAGCACTCTACGCTCAGCCTCACAGAACATGCGAGTGCGGTGCTCGGGCATTCGAATTACACACATGCCGATCTTGTGGCTCAGCATATTTTAAAGCGTACGCATTCGACCCGAATAAACCTGACTACCTGTGGCCAGAAGATGTCGGAGAAGCAGATGACGCTGAAGGTGTAGTTGAACCGATATATTTGTCTTTGGAAGAGCCCCCCACAGGATCAGCGAGGCTCGACTATTTAGAGCCTGTGTCTGGACGTCTTGGCTCTCAAAGCGATAAGGCGAGAGAGGTGTGGCTTCCAATGTTGGGGCAAAAAGACACACCTGAAGGGGAGTTTCAGTCTTGCGTAAGATGTGGCGCCAAAGGGCGAGATTCTATGGATCACGTCACTAAAGGTGATGAACCTTTTCAAGAGCTAGTCTCGTCACAGCTTCTTGAACAGCCACCAAATTTTCAGGTCAACACCCCATTGAAAGGAAGAAAAGCTCTCATCTTTTCTGATGGGAGACAGGCATCTTCTCGGCTCGCTGGAAAGTTACAGCAATATTCGATGAGAGACGCTGTCCGCCCTCTCTTTCTAAGCGGGCTGGAGCATTTAGAATCCCAGTTCGATAGACCTATAACTTTATCTCACGCTTATGCAGTGCTCCTCTCCGGATGTGTGAAGCATGATGTAAAGCTCCGCCCTCCTCAAGCCAAGTATTTTGAGAAGGACATGGACTCAGTTCGAAAGCTGATGGAATTGTCACCGCCAGGGTCGTGGGACAATTTTGCAAAACTGTCGAGCCACATCAATGAAGGACGAATAAACAAGTCACTGATGTCTGCTCTCTATCCTGTATTAAAAGATCGTTACACCGGCCTCAACGCGCTAGGGCTGGCGACTATCAGCGCTGTTATTGACCGACTAGACGAAGATGAATTCAATGCTTTACCGGTGCCCCCAGGAGCAGAGGACTTTTCAGACGACGTACGACGGCGAGCGCTGTTGGATCTCTGGTTGCATCATGCGATTCAAAGGAACGCTATCTGCCTACCCACCACACCGTTGGATTGGATAGATGCTTCAGGGGATCAGACAGAGGGCGAGAGTCAGTCGCGTCAGCGGGGCGTTCCCTAGCCATCTCAAAGAGATCGTAGGAAAAAAATGGTCCAACGCTAATCTCAATAAGCGCGGCAAGAGATCGTCAGCATGGGGCGAATTCGTAGAAGGAGTCCTCGGTGATAAACAGACAGCGAATGGATTCCTTTTAAAATCGAACAGCTTAAAAGTAGTATCTTCCGACATTGAATGGCGTCGATGCGACATATGCACGACAGTACAACCATTGAACCCTCTGGCTGGCACGAAGTGCTATGTTCATTTTGGACAGCGAGCCTGTGGAGGCACAACGAGTCATGTAAATCCTCTCAATGACACTGTATTTAGATCAAGGAAGGAGCACTTCCGGAGACACACCGAACGACTCAGAGCAGACGAGAATTATACTCCACACCCATACATCGCAGCAGAACACTCAGCAGCGCTCAATGACAGCGCTAACAATGGCGCTGTCGCTAGAGCAGAATGGCACGAGCTAAGGTTCCAAGATTTAGACGTCGTCAGACAGAAGGGGAGCGTGAAGGGCCGATTGACGTGCTGTCTTGCACTACGACGATGGAAGTTGGCATCGACATCGGCAGCCTCACTGCTGTGGCGTTGAGGAACGTGCCGCCGGGTCGCGCCAACTATCGACGAAGAGCGGGCAGAGAGCGGCAGGAGAGGCTCATCCCTCTCAAGCGTGGTGACTTATTGCGGAGCAGACAGCCACGACCAAGAGTTTCTCAAGAGCCCTGCAGACATGGTGAGCGGACCAGTGCCTGATCCTATCCTGAACATGGATAATGAGGAGATTATTCAGAGGCACTGCTTCTCGCTCATAATGAGTATGTTCCAAATGTACGCTATTCCAGCACAAGAAGGCGAAGTCAGCGCGAACGTCTTCGAAAGCTTAGGAATGCTTCGAGACTTTCGAGATGGTGATGCCGAAGGGTTCTCTTACTTCGGATTGAAAGCCTGGTTGAATTCAGAGAGCCAGCAAGTCGAAGAAGCTCTGAATGAAGTTGTCCATTCAGCAAATCATTGAGAGGAACCCACACTTCATAGAAAAAGTCCCTGAGTCACTGCTCAGGATGCTGCGCTTGATAGAAGCTGGCCCCAAAGAGGCATCGAATACAGTTAACGAAGAGCCAATCAGTAACTCTATAGCTGAGGCCGAAGACACCGATCGGGGAGGTCTTGAGGTTTACGCTGATGAACAAAGAGGCGAGGACTCAAGGACCAATCTTCATTCAGAGAAGCTGCTCGACCTCTTATTTGCTCGAGAGGGGTGCTCCCCCGATACGCGTTCCCAACAGACGTCGTGACATTCCATGTGTTGATCGAAGCGCGAGCACATCGCGACGTGCTTGTATAAAATACTCTCCTCAGCTTGGTCTCAACCAAGCCCTTTCTAGCTACGCGCCAGAAGTAGTAAACGGCGAACGTCACTACTCATTCGCCATATGGACTCCTTTTGGCAGAAAAGATTGCAAAGAAGCTTGGCGGAAGACAAAGACATACTTCGAATGCGATCACTGCGGATACGCTCTCGTAGAGGAACAGGAGAGAACGGAAGAAGGAGCGATCGCGCATGCCCAGCGTGTAAGACCCCCGATGCTTTCGAGAAAGGGGTTCGGTGGTTCAGACCTCCTGGCTTCGCGCACCCCGTGGAGATGGAAGCCGAGTTGCCTTTAGGTGACAGCCCCACTCCTACTCGTCCCACACGTGCTAAGCTGAGCGCACCATTCACGGATGGTCGAGCCTCCGCGAAAATTTCCTCATTGAGTAGTTATCGGCTCACTTTTTTGGACGGAGAAACAGCGCCTCGTCTTGACGAACACTGGCTCCCAAGAGCCAAATCGCCCTGGCTTTTTATACTGTCACGATTGTGGGCGAACTGAACCCAATGGCTGGGGATCTGGAGAACTCCAAAGCCGCGGCGGTCACACGCGGCCAAACCCAGATTATAAAACAAGTGGATCCATCTGTAACGGCTACGCGACGACCGTCGTGCTCGGCAATGAATTTGAAACCGACATAGCGCTCTTACGCTTCAACTTGAGCAGAGGAGCGAACCTTAAGCCAGGTTCAATCGCCGCCAAAATAGTCCTCACGACTACAGCTGAGGCTTTGGCGACGGCGGCAGCGAAGATCCTTGACCTTGAACCATCTGATATCGGGGCTGCGGGTACGTATCACGATGACAGAAGGGGGGCGCACAGGAGAGGAGGTTGAGATTTACCTCTATGATCTTACGCCAGGAGGCGCAGGTTTTGTTAGCGCCGCTGTGAAGGATCCGAGCTGCTGTTAAAGAAGCGTTGACACGTTTGGAGTCATGTAAGTGCACGCACTCTTGCTATGAATGCTTGCGTAGCTACAAAAACAAGTGGGACCACAAGTACTTAGATCGCAATCTAGCAGCAGAGTTTCTGCATCATATCTGCAGGGGAGATATGCCCGCCATTGGTATAAAGGAAGAGGCTCGCCTCCTTCGCATGATGGAGGTGGACTTAGCCGAATCAGATCACGCTGTAGAGAATACAAACGGGGGCCTGAGACTATTAAGTGGATCGAATCGCGTCGTCGTAGTTGGTCACCCGATGGTCAGCGATGAGGCGGGAACTGCAGCTGGCCGAAAACTGATCTCTGAAAACTCCAACCACGTAATCATCGATAAGCTCCTCATCGATAGAGCGCTCCCAGCGGCGATAAAGAAGGCTATCGGCGTCTCAAGCGACGGAGCTTCGAACGACCGTAATCCACCAATCCTGCCAGTCACAGGAGATGGTTTACCTGTGTACGCTCTCGATTCCCTGAGCCCACATACTCAACGAACAGTCATTGAAAGAGTTTCCCTAACGGGCGCTCCAGCAGGAGCGTTCGTCATCAGATTGGACAGATCAATATTTAGCTCCGTCAAGTGGCCCCTAAGTGAAGGTTCATACGTGGTCTTAGTTCCACCAAATGAGAGTGGGTTCACGGCGGGCAACCAGGACTCTACTCCTCGCTTGATCCTGAACGAAAGCAAATTTGAAGCTACTGGAGAGCGATGGACTATTGGTCTTCCAAAGGTGCGTGAAGAGAAAGCCTCCATCTTGTATACATCAGGGGTCAGCGTCCGCAGAGAGTCATTCCCCATCACAGACATCAGCATAATCGGCGAGGTGTATGGAGTAGTGAGTAACGGTAAAATCCAACGCGACGGAGAGCAGTGATGGCGCGAATATTACCTAATATGATCCATCTGAGTTAGAGCACGCCTCAGAGGTGTCTACTTACATAGCGCTGCGTGATCAACTCAGCGACGAGTACACCGTGCTGCATTCATATCCGTGGTTGAGACCATGGCGAGGAGAAGCTTTCTTAGAGGGAGAGGCAGATTTTGTGGTGTTGCATCCTGACGGGGCATGCTCATTCTAAAGTCAAAGGAGGAGACACGATCAAACACAATGGTCGTGAATGGTTCAGAGACACGAAGGGAGGGCACCGAAAGTTTCAGGATCCGTTTGAGCAAGCCCGACGCAACATGCACGCGCTGCTCAGCATCGTGAAGGAGCGCTCAGGAGGAAAGATTCAGAGGTTTCAAGTAGTGCATGGCTACGCCGTCGTCTTTCCTCACATGGACTATGAAGGCGAACCTCCGCCTCATTCAGACAAAACAATCATCATTTCGCGTCGACAGTTGACGAGTATGAGCGACTCAGTGGAGTTTGCTTTCGAGGCCTGGACAGAGTCCTCTCAAAGCCTACAAGCCAATCTTTATCGAACGCTCTTGCATGATTGTCTGATGCCAAAGTTCAAGATTTTTCGTCCTGTGGGGCCAGACATAGAATTGGCCACTCAGCGGCTCCTTGAGTTGACAGAGACTCAGGCCAAAGTCTTTGAAGGTCTGTATAGCCAAGAGAGGGTGCTCGTCGAGGGGGTCGCCGGGTCCGGCAAGACATTCCTCGCGCTACACAAGGCGATCGCGTTCGCCCGCGAAGGTAAAGATGTACTCTTCACGTGCTACAACAAGGACCTCGCAGAGTGGGTTCGTCGTCAGGTGAAAGAAGACCCGACAACTCAGGGGTGTCGGTGCAAACACCTCTCAATTTACCACTTCCATGGTCTAGCGAGGAGACTCTCTGACGACGCTGGCATAGCATTTTCGCCAACAAACGGAGGCGAGATGACATCGGAGTTCTGGACAGGAAGAGGTACCAGATATAATGGAGCAGGCCATCTTAGAACTGGATATGCTCGGTCGACCCCAATCACTTCGACGCTATCGTCGTAGATGAAGCACAAGACTTCGCTTTAGGGTGGTGGTACGTCTTAACGCAGTCACTGCTGTCAAAGCCAGATGGACCATTGTATGGTTGCAACTGGATCCGAACCAGTCGCTCTACGGCGAAGTCCAACGTCCTGACGTGAACTTCGCTGCTCACTTCAAGCTCACTATAAACTGCCGCAACACCAGACGCATCGCGGCGGCTTGCGCTTCTATGTTGAGCTTAGAACCAAACGTTTTCTCTAGAGCCCCCATAGGGAGTGGACTGCGTGTGCTTCGAGCAGGTTCAAGCAGGCAACAAAAAGGGCTCGTCATGCAGAGGGCCTGCGCTCGCTCATGAGGAAGAAGACATCTCTTCCAGAGCAGATCGCGATCATAGGGCCAGCATCAAAGCCAAAGGGGAGCTTTTGATCTAACAGAAGTTGATGGTGTACCTCTCACGACATCGACGAGTAAATGGCGCGATGGGGGTGGCGTCTTAGTGACTACCGCGCGCTCTTTTAAAGGCTTGGAGTCTGAGGTTGTCATCCTCTATGATCTTAGCGGTTTCAGCGATTTCTTCCGTCGGGAGGATCTTTATGTGGCGTGCACACGAGCGAAGGTCCTTCTCATCGCGGTGGTTCATGGAGATCAGTGTCGAGACATCATTGCTATCGCGCAGAACGCCGCTGAGGGAGAGAACTAATGCTTCAGAAAACAACTAAATCTCAGCTCGCGATAAAGCTCCGGTTACGTTAACAGGCAGGGTGAGATAAGGCGTGGAGCGCTGGCAAATCTCATACGGGAACCGCTCCGCAGATGGGGCTTGAGCCCCAAGCATGCTGTGCTCAGGTATGCTCGAGACCAACTGCGAGCTTGCGCTATAGAAGACACGAGCCCTGTAAAGTATTCACTCGCAGAGCTCATAGCCTTGGGCGAATGCTACGAAGTCTATGTTGGCAATGATTCATACTTGGCTCCGTCTCCTGCTCATTGGGTGCCCGTAGGAGGAGGCATCGCTGCATACTTGGGGGTGGCTTCACCCCCTGAGGAAATATCCCTGCAGGCTCAAGATCAAGAGGTCGTCCGAAAAATTCGTATGAGCTCGGAGGAGGATAAGGATGCTGTTGAGGCTCGCTGATGTGAGAGAGTTGCCTCTAGAGAAGTGGCTTCAACCGCTAGATTACTTACGCCACGTCGCGAGGCGCAGGCGTGAACCTATGATAGGGGACAGCGTCTCCTCGAGTGGATATTGGGAAGCTGCTCAAAGAAGAACTCAGGAGAGCAGGAGGACCGCTTGGGGCAGACGCGACCATCCGCATTATTAAAGGAGCACCTGGTGATTATTTTGGACGTTACAACTCTTTAGAGATGGAAGGGAGATGGACGGATGAACACAAAGAGGGAGTGTGGTGTGGATACCGTCGTGGCTACAATGAAGCGCACTGGCACCCCATAATTGTTGAAGTGAGAGATGGAGCGTTGAGAATGGATGGACCTCTACGACGCTGATGATTCCACTCAAAACCAAGGAATCTGCTGTTGAGATTGTACTTGCAAAAACACCAGCAAGTAACAGACCTATAAGGAAAAATGGGGCAACAATTTGCGCCGTTTCTAACAACGCCAATTCTTTATCAAATATGATATCAGGAGGCAGGATAACGCGCGTACAAACCGCGACCAGATAAGCAATAATGTAGAAAGCTGCATACATTGCAAAATACCAGTTTATGGCCTTATTGGTTTCTTTCACTTTCCGAAGAGCCATAAAGCGAACCATAACGTGGGGAAATCCTATAAAACTTACCCCAAGGAAGAGCCAACCTCCAATAAAAGCGGCAGCCCCACCTTGCATATTTCCAGGCCAGAAATCATCATAGGTAGGATCAAGAGCAGAAAGCTGCCCCATTAACTCATTCCAACCACCAACATAGTGAATACAAGCGTACAGCATGGCCATCATGGCCAACAACATCACGAAAGATTGCGCCACATCTGTCCAAATTGAGGCTCTTATACCTCCTGCAAAACAATATGTTAGGACTATGATTCCGCCAATAATCGAGCCAGTGTCGTAATGCCAGCCAAACAAAACATGTAACGCCTTACTGCCAGCAGTAAGTTGAGCAGCTGCATAAAGAATAACCGCCACAATTGTAATAATTGCAATTGCCAACCTAACGGGCGTTTCTTTACCAGTTAGCCCTGAAGTTATAAATCCCGTATAGCACGATGTTTTATGCCTCTGTGTAAATGTTCTAAATGGCCGGGAAACAAGCTTTACCGCTATATAACCTCCAATGATAGTAGCCAACATAATCCAGATACCAGGTAAACCCATTGTATATCCAAAGCCTACTATACCAGTAAATGCAAAGCCGCTAGCTGTACTTGATGACGCTGACAAGCCTACGGCAGTCGGAGAAATATCTCGACTGGCTAACAAATAATCCTCAGATGTCTTGATTTTTTTTATTGCAGAAAACAAACCTACTAGGAGAAACGCTCCTAAAAAGAGCAGGAATGTAATTAACACGCCAGTCATGCTGTATTTTGTTTAAAGATGGGGAAAATGAATGAATGTATAAAGAATAACATTCAAAGAGTATAAAACGGTTGCAAAGATAAGAATAATATCTGATTTTTTCTTCTTTGGTGCACATGGTGGATGCCCACACCCTGTACTTTTGCAGTCAATTCTTCGTGCTAGATGGTGTAACCCCCAACCCAAAAGAAGGATAGCACCAGATGCAACGATCATGGGGATTTCATATGAATGGAATGACTCATGAACAATCTCTAGCCAGCCGGGCATAACAGTAATTAAGCCAACGCCCGCCATTAGACTAGCTAGCGAAAACATAATAGGAAGACCACAACAAAAGATGTGACTCAATTCACTCAGGACCACTGCGCCCGATAATGTTTTTTGTAATTTCTGCATATGCTCTACTTTTATCAATAAGAAGGAGAGAAATACAGTAGAATTTTGCAGATATCAAGATTTTCATATAAAAACACCAACCGCTCAAATGGTTGGTGTTTTTAAGACAATAAGAAACTTATAAAATTTTACTTCTCACACTTACCACAGCGTTTTCTTATCCAATAGTCTAATCCCAACTTACCACTGCCATGTGTCGCTATAATTGCGGTCAGAAGCAACCAGTAATAATGCTCTGTAGTACCGGGATATACAAAGATTTCAATCACGGCTGACATAATAAACAACCCTACTGCAGCAACTGGCGTAAATAGGCCTAAAACAAGAAGGACGGGCAAAATTAACTCACCAGCTGTAGCCATGTAAGCTGCCACTTCAGGTGGCAATAGAGGTACACCATATTCAAAATCAAATAATGTGACCGTTGTTTTCCAGTTATCAATTTTGGTCAGACCAGCCATGAAAAATACTTTTGCTATCCACAAACGCGCTGCAAGCAACGATAAAGATTGCAGCCACCCAATTACTGGGTAAAATTTATCGCAAAGTGTACAAATTTTATGAAACATAATTATTCCTTTTTGAAAGTTAAGATGTAAATACTCCTGCAGCCACAAGACGCGCGAATTCGGATTGGAAACTTTCTTGGCCCTCTTCAGTCAAACTTAGATCAGTCATTACAGACATGAACGTATCGCCTTTTTTGCAAGATTTTAGAAATTGTTCCATGTGAGGACTAAGCCTCATCATGTTCAATTCATTATTAGGGGTACGCCATATGAGAACAGAGTGAGCTTTTTTTTCTAATGTAATCTCATGAATATCCTCGGCTTGATGTACTTGCCAAATATCCAATACATTATAAGTAGTATCTATAAGATGCGCTGTAGCGGCGGGCTTTAAGATATAATTCTCATCCTTTGAAATCTCCTTTGTAAGAGTTTCAAAAGTTAAATACTTAATGTCGTCGGCATAGTAACTTATGTGCCTTGCCCACTCCAAAGCAGCAACGTCAGACAAATAAGGAATGATTAGGCCTTTGACGTATGTACGCAGAAATGAAGGCAGATGTTCACCAAATGAAAACTGGTTACCTGAGGGCTGTGGAAACTCTGCTAGATACTCACGTGCCAACATAAAGAAAAACTTTTCACCAACCAATTTTTCAAGAACAGGAAATGTTTCCGAAAGGCTTTCCGAGAGAATGAAAATAGCATTATTCCGATAAATGCGGAGACGCTTTTTATCGCCTGCTTTACCATCAGTCAGATACTTGGCGCTCTCAAACGTTCTATCGTAAATATCGTTCAAGAAATCAGCTTGAAACTCACGCAACGAGGACATTATCTACCCCTCCCTTTTGCTTGGCTTCTAACCTAATATCATCTGCTTTTTGTGCCTCTGCTAAAAGTATATCTAACTCTGGGACATCGGTGTCCCACTCCATCAAAGTTGACGTATCCCCAAAGCGTTTAAGTGCATATTCATATAATCCCCAAACAGCTTCATAGACAGGCGCTCCATGCGTATCAAGATACACCTCTTCGCCGCTATCTAGTTTATTCACCTGATAGCCCGCCAAATGCATCTCTTTCACGCGACCATCATCTTTAATTGTGTTCAAATACTCAATCGGATCGTAACCCAAGTTATGAGAACTGACTTTAATGTTATTGATATCTAATAATAAACCGCACCCTGTTCTGGTCGATATTTCATTTAGAAAATCCATTTCTGAATAATCTAGATCCTTGAACGCGACATAGTTGGACGGGTTTTCGACCAACATCTGACGACCAACTATATCCTGGAATTCGGATACATGGTCGACAAACACTTTTAAAGCTTCGTTGGTGAATGGGACGGGTAACAAATCAGGCACATATGTATGCTGGTACCCACTCCATGAAAGGTGATCAGATATAAAAACAGGATTAATTTCATCTGCTAAATTTTTAATTCTTTGAATGTGATCTTTATCCAAACCGTCGGCACGCCCTAATGATGCACCAACACAATGAAGAGAAATCGGATAATTTTTTGCTATCTGGAGAATATCAGCACGAGGTCTCCCTCCTCCGATATAATTTTCTGTATGAACTTCTAAAAATCCAACATCATGTTCAGAAGAAGAAAGGAAATCACGCACATGAGGAGAGCTCAATCCGATACCAGATTTAGTAAGAGAACCTTTAAACATGATACGCAACTTCCTTCCTAGTGGAGTGATAAAAAATTAACCTTCTACTACCTTACCACCCACAATCTTGTCACATGAGCCTTCAGGAAGGTAGATCCACTCGTTAGCATCACCATCTGTTTTAGCTTGTCCCGCACAGCTGTGACCGTTAGCGCCACAGTCATTTTGACCAGCTTCAACAACACCTGCACATTTCTCATAGCCTGCTTTTCCAGCATTAGCATCTGAGGCAATAAAGCTTGCACCCGCTACAAAAGTTGCAAGAGCTGCTGTTGTCATTAGTTTTTTTGAAATAGTCATTTTTAAATCCTTTCAAGATTACAGTTTAAGTTTTATAGACAATTCACTGAGTTTTATTTAGTTTGTCAGAGGAACACAAACATTGTTGCCGTGTTCAGTGGTGTAATACGTAAGCGCGTCTCTTTTGGTTACACCGTATGCAAAAAATTATTTTTTCTTTTTTTTATAAAGAGAATGTAACCGGAGGGAACTTGCAGCCGTATAACAGTAATAGATGGGACGAATGGATGTCTGCCACCCTCGAAGGTGACAAAAATGCTTATCGTCTTTTATTAACGGAATTACATGGCTGGCTAACAGCTTATTACAGAAAAAGAGTGGCAGAGCCTCATATAGAGGATCTTGTACAGGAAACAATGATGGCACTTCATACAAAAATGCAAACTTTTGATCCAGACCAAAAATTTGGGCCATGGATTGCTGCGATTGCCAAATACCGGATGATTGATCATTTTCGGAAAACAGGTCGTCACATACACGTTGAATTACCTGAAGATGTTAGCTCCCCTCATACAGATGATGCCGAGAATGCCTCGCATGATGTTGAAACAATGTTAAGCCAAATTCCTTCTGAACAGGCTAAAATTATTCGCATGATGAAGCTTGAGGAGTTGAGTGTTGCAGATATTTCAGAAAGAACCGGGCATAGCCCATCATCAGTAAAAGTTATGGTACATAGAGGCATGCAAAAGATGCAAAAACTAGCAAAGAAGAATAAAGCATGAGCAATCCAGTTATAGATACATTGGTTGATAACCTAACGCCAACAAAGGCATTAAAGAATAGAAACCTTTACGGTTTTTATGCGCTTACGCTTATGATATTTGCATTTGTTGTTCTCTCTGTTTTTGGCCTAAGAGTAGATTACAAATCTGCCTTAGACAGCGGTTCTATCTTTTGGAAACCAGCTATCTTTCTTCTTGCCTCTCTAGGTGGACTATACGCTATGAGTAGCCTTTCAAGACCACAGGGTAGACTATCTACTATAACACTGGGCTTTATCGTACTTTCAATAGCGTTAATGACATGGCAGACCATCATACAATATCCTAATATTTCATTGGCTCAGATAAGTGACAGCCTTGGAAAATCTTCTGCTACCTCATGTCTGATGGTTACAATTGTTGGTGGCATGCTTCTGACTTTTGCATTCTGGAAGTTCTGGCTAAAGAAAACAGCATCAACACGCCCTGTTTTACTGGGGGCGCTATCTGGTTTTACATCAGCAAATATTGCAGCGACAGGCTATGCCCTTCACTGTAATATGGATGGCGTTCTTTATATTCTAGGATTTTATGGTTTTGGGGTTTTAGCGCTTACTGGCCTAGGTGCCATTTTCGGTAAAAAACTACTCAACTGGTAGCTTTCAGGCAAACAGCTTTTTTTCTTGCTGATTCTTATGTGCTTCATTAGCAAAGGCGGCATCCTTAATAATGAAATCTACGCTCTCACGCCCTTGCCATTCATTGATTTTGAAATGCCCAAGCAGATGAACAGTAATATCACGAGATTGATCCAAAAGTAATTTACCCAAAGGTGTCCCCGTTGCGCGAAAGGCAATTGCCTTTATAGAAGCACCCCCCTCGACATCGGATATACGGCAACTGACGTGATCTTTACCAACTATCTTCACCATTTGAATGCGCGCACTCGGTACCACAAATAACGGCTCGGGATTACCCTGACCATATGGCCCGCCATTTTCATCTATAATTTTCACAAATTCGGTTTTAACGGCAGAGACACTTGCAAGCGTATCCACCAATTGTTCGGGTACAATTTCCTGACCATTGAGTTGTTTTTCTACATGAGAAGAAAGATAGGTTTTTAATTCATCAATTTTTTCAGGAAGAACAGTAAACCCACCGGCCATTGCGTGCCCACCACCCTTGAGAACCAAGCCTTCATTTCGTGCATCAATAAATGCCGCTGCCATATTTATACCAGGCACAGAGCGTCCCGAACCACGTCCCTCAAGCTCACCTTTTTCATTCTCGGCAAAGGTCACAATAACCGCAGGCTTACCAAATCTTTCTTTGATTTGACCTGCTACCAATCCTGATAATCCAGCATGCCAACCTTCATTGGCTGCAAAGATAAGGGAGTCTTTATCACCATCTACTGCTGTGATCTGACCAATAGCCTCTTGCATCATGCTCGACTGTATCTCTTTGCGCTTGTCATTACAGTCATTCAAGGTCCAAGCAATGGTGCTGGCTGTTTCCATGTCTGTTGCAGAGAGTAATTTAGCTCCTAGCGAGGCATCATGTATACGAGACCCGGCATTAATACGAGGGCCCAATGCAAACCCAGCATGCATTACAGATGGATCACCCTTAATGCCACACACAGAGAGCAATGCCTGCAATCCAATATTTTCGGTTTGTGCCATTTGTTGAAAGCCATAGCGTACAAATAAACGGTTAGCCCCAAGTAACGGCACCATGTCACAGATTGTTGCCAAAGCAATAATATCCAGCCAGTTCTTTAAAGGCGCTTGCTCAATGCCTTTTTCTTTGTAAAAACCGCGATCACGCAGAACGGTATTCAACCCAACACAAGCCAAAAAGCAAACTGCAGCGGCACATAACATATCCAACCCGCTATCATCATCTTTACGCTTCGGATTAATAAGGAAATTAGTATCGGGTAATTCGTCCTCAGTTTCGTGATGGTCAAAAACAACAATATCCAAACCAATAGCACGCCCTTGCTCTATCACGTCAAATGATGTTGTCCCGCAATCTGCAATCAAAACAATGTTTGCGCCCTGTTCCTTTAATGACTGCATTGCATTAATTGAGGGGCCGTAGCCCTCAGTGAGACGATCAGGAATATAAAAAGGAACTTCATATCCGATATGACGAAAAAACTTTACAAAGATGGCGGTTGAGCTTGATCCATCAACATCGAAATCACCAAATACGCCAACTTTCTTCCCAGCCTCAAGAGAGTCCGCCAACCATTCGCAAAAAGGCTTCATATCCTTGAGTGAAAATGGATCGGGGAAATGCTCTCCCAAACGTGGGCGCAAAAATGCTTCGACTGAATTCTCATCAACGTTACGCGCCACCAACATACGCGCAATCATTTCGGGCAAGCCATGCGCCTGCATCAACCTTGAGACCTGCCCATCATCAGTGTCCTGAAACACCCATTTGGTATTCATTACAGATTTGGAAACGTTGAGCACAATTTCAGACATCAGGCTTTTTCATCCAGAGGGGTTATTTTTTTACTGAGATACATGAACGGAGTATCACATAGAGCAATTACAATTTTCATTCCCAGTCCAACAAGAAGAACCTGTACAAACACATCATTTGGCATTGTTCCATAAAACGCCAATGTAAAGAAAAGCACAGAATCTAGAATTTGAGAGGTAATGGTACTGCCATTATTTCTGAGCCACAGATATTTACCACCCGTCCAAACATCAATTTTATGATAAAGCCAAACGTCGAAATGCTGTGCAATTAGGTAGACCGTGTAACCAGCCAAAAGTAATCTGACCGTACTTCCAAACACAACATCCATTGCATCTGACATAGCCCGCGACATATCCATAGGATCAAATATCAGGGTTAATTGTGTTATCGCCACAAACAACAATCCAACAGCAAAACTTATGCGCACAGTTTGATAGCCTGCTTGCTTGCCGTATTTTTCCGTCATTATATCTGTTGCCAGAAAAATACCTGCATAGGTAATTGCACCAGCAGAGGCCGCAACACCAAAGAAATCAAAGAACTTCGTCGCAATACAAATTGTAATAATATAGGAAATGGAAATAAACGCCTGAAGCCAGTTACGCCCAAGTTTATGCGCACCAACGGCACAAGACATGAAAAATATGGCCACTAATATTGCTAAGACTTCATTCGACATTAATCCGCGCCACCGTAAAAGCCAGTTTTACGTTTAAAGTTATGCGTTGCGGTAATCTCGCGCATAGTGCCCGATAGCGATCTCATCACAAGCGAATGTGTTTCCGCACCTTTTGAAAAGCGTCTTACACCGCGAAGCATTGTCCCCTCCGTTACGCCTGTGGCGGCAAACATAACATTATCTGATTTAGCCAAATCACGAAGACCATAAACCGCATCATAATTGGTAATACCCCATTTTTGAGCACGCGCCTTTTCATCATCATTTCTGAACACCAAACGGCCCAACATATCCCCGCCTGTACATCGAAGGGCTGCTGCGGCAAGAACCCCCTCTGGCGCTCCACCTGTTCCCACATAAACATCAATCCCTTTATCTGGTCTGGTGGTTGCAATAACTGCCGCAACATCACCATCTTGTATCAACGTAATGCGGGCGCCCGCCGCACGGACATCGCTTATCAAGTCATTGTGGCGTGGACGATCCATAATACAAACCATCATATCCTCAATATCTATATCCTTTTGTTTGGCGACACGCCTTAGAACATCGGCTATTGGCGCATCCAAATCATCCTTGTCCAGTTCAACACCGGGCCCAACAGCAAGTTTTTGCATATACGTGTCGGGCGCGTTCAAAAAACCGCCCTCATCCGCCATCGCGACAACCGCCATTGCGTTATAACCGCCTTTAGCTGTGATGGTTGTGCCCTCTAATGGGTCAAGCGCAATATCTACCTTTGGGCCTTCGCCACGACCTACCTCCTCACCAATGTAAAGCATAGGTGCCTCGTCACGCTCCCCTTCACCAATGACAACTCGTCCTTGAATATGAAGAGAGTTAAGTGCAGAGCGCATAGAATCCACAGCGGCCTTATCGGCAGCCTTTTCATCCCCTCGTCCAACTTCGCGTGAAGCAGAAAGAGCCGCTGCCTCGGTGACACGCACAACTTCGAGTGCAAGGTTACGATCCATTGAGAAATCATCAGTCATAGGTTTATCTTTCCGCGTGATTTAAAGCCTCTAAACTCTAATGCGTCAATGCGATTCCCACAAGGAAACCACTGAAACACAGATGTAATAACAAGGGATAAAGCTTGAATTTAATTTACTGCGGGCCAGTCATCGTTGGTGCAGTAATTGGCGAGCTTTCAACTGTTGTAACAGTTCTCTCGACAACTACTTCCTGCACAGGTGGCGCAGTTGCAATTATTGTTGTCGGATCATTTGTCGCTACAAAAGGTGAAGGATAACGATTTGTACCTGTTGGTGGTGGCAAAATAACACCAGTCTCAACAACTGTCTGTTGCGCCACGACTGCCCCACCTAAATCATAAACCACTACGCTTGAATCATTCGTCGGTATACCTTCATTCACAGGATAGCTGTCCAATGGTGCTGGTCTTTGTTGTTGTGCCGTTACAAATTCAGGACCACCAAGAGAATAAATTTCGACACTGCCATCTGATAGGTCACGTCCCAATGCCTGATAGCCCAGTTCATTTCCCTGCGCATCAGGATAAACAACACCCGGCACATAATTTGCGCGTGTTGATGAATAACTGTTTCCACGATATGTACCGTCACTGTGACCATCGGCAGAAAACTGCCTTAATGTGTCGCAAGCTGGTAATGCAAGAACAACAAGTCCAAGCAGAACGCCTTTAGAAACAGATGGTAAATGAAATGTCATTTGAAGATACTCATCACAGTTGGTCAAAATTCAGAACACAAGATTGACGTAAAACGCGCCATATTACAAGTAGTGTCTGGGGCGCACACAATAAAAAAGCCGGTAAAAACCGGCTTTCTTGAAATCTGTATCGTGTAAAACTTAACGCTTCGCCCACTGCTTGGAACGACGAGCTTTGTGAAGACCAACCTTCTTACGCTCGACCACACGTGAGTCACGTGTCAACATTCCTGCTGTTTTCAGTGAAGGTCTCAACTCTGGCTCGTAATTTTCAAGAGCGCGTGAGATACCGTGACGCAAAGCACCAGCTTGACCTGATTTACCGCCACCTTTAACAGTGCAGTTCACATCAAACTGACCAACGCGGTCAGTAATCAAGAATGGCTGATTGATAACAAGCAAATGTGTCTTACGACCGAAATATTCTGCTTGCTCGATACCATTCACAGTAACCTTACCTTTACCAGGCTTAATCCATACACGAGCAACAGCATCCTTACGACGACCAGTTGCGTATGCACGACCAAGATCGTCACGCTTAGGTTCGCGTTTTTCAGGAGTAGCATCAGCAGTTTCTGCCTTTGCATCTGTTGTCTCAACTTTAGCGTCTTTTGTGTCTGTTTTGGCTTCCGCAGCAATCGCTTCACCCAAATCATTCAAATCAGTCAATTTTTCTTCTTTAGCTTTTGTCATGACTTATCCTCTTTTGTTTTTTGGGTTCATGGCGGCAATGTCCAGAATTTCTGGCTGTTGCGCTTCATGTGGGTGCTCTGTACCAGGATACACACGCAAGTTTTTAAAAACCTGACGACCCAATGGGCCTTTAGGCAACATACGCTCTACGGCTTTCTCGATAACACGCTCTGGGTGATCGCCATCCAAGATTTGACCTTTGGAGCGTTCTTTAATCCCACCAGGATAGCCTGTGTGCCAGTAGTATTTATCCTGTTCGCGCTTACGACCAGTAAGGCGGACTTTCTCTGCGTTAATAACGATCACGTTATCACCACAATCCATGTGAGGTGTGAACATTGGCTTGTGCTTACCGCGCAAACGCATGGCAATCTGTGATGCCAAACGACCAAGCGTTACACCTTCTGCATCAACAAGAAGCCATTTCTTCTCAATCTCTGCTGGTTTTGCTGAGTATGTTTTCATATTTTTATTCCTTAATTAAAGTAAGTGGGCGTGTTATCGCGCATTACACCCCTCCCTGTCAATCAAAAAAACAAGAGGTGAATTATATTTTTTCGTTTAAAAACAATAAGATTAACCTACGGTATTATTTTACCCCATTAAATTCCATCACTATAAATGGGTTTTACTTTTCGTCATTGCGAAGGGTCATTAGCGACTGCGGCAATCTATACTAATGGATTGCTTCGTTCTACTCGCAATGACAGCAGGGAAACTTAATTAAAACAACTCTCGTGTCATTCCCTGAATTTGTTATACCAAATTCTAAGGGAATCCATGGATAGCCCTAGAATTCATTTATATGAATTCGGGCTATGACAATGTTACTGAACTTCGCTTTCAATCCATTTGGCAAAGTCAGGCGCCGTTTTATCAGCACTCCATCCAATAATGGCTGGCGTGTCATAGGAATGCATTGATTTGATAACACGCTCTATCTCGTCAAAATGCTTCTGCTCGGTTTTAAGAATGGCAGCAATTTCGGTTTCGCTTTGCACCTTCCCCTCCCATTTATATATCGAGGTATGAGGCGCAAAGATATTGGCACAGGCAATCAGCTTCTTCTCAAGCAAAGCAGAGGCAATCTTCTCGGCCTCAGTTTTGTCAGAAAATGTAGTGTAAATCAGGAACGGCATAATTGAATCTCTAAAAATGGTCGGAGTGAGAGGACTCGAACCTCCGACCCCTAAGCCCCCAGCTTAGTGCGCTAACCAGACTGCGCCACACTCCGACATGTATAGTTTTGTAATGAAAAGATGAATAGAAATCAAACAGAAGATTACTTCAGCATATCGCGAAGTGTCTTTAGCTCGTCAATCATGGCAATAACAGCCTGTTTATTCTTATCGCTTTGCGCCTGCAATGCTTGATCATGGGCTTGCGCGACTTTGTTTTCTGGCATACCCACAGCAGAGTCATTGGATTGCTCGGGAACAGGTTGTTTAAGCTTAAGACTTGCCACCTGATTCTTGCTCAACCCCTTAACAAGGTTTTGCGCCCCGCGAATTGTGTAACCGTCGGAATACAGCAAGTGATGAATTTTCTTAAGAACATCAACATCCTCTGGACGGTAATAACGACGACCACCACCACGCTTGAGAGGCTTAACTTGAGAGAATTTTGTTTCCCAGAAACGCAGAACATGTTGTTGCACCTCAAGCTCGTCGGCGACCTCACTAATCGTACGGAAAGCGCCATCGGCCTTGCGTGACTTCTTGTTATCCTCGTTAGTGTTTTCGCTTTGGCTTGAATACATGCGCGTCTAAACCCCTATGGGTTCATTCTTTCCTTTAGAATATGCGAGGCACGGAACACAAGAACAGTACGTGGTGAAATTGGCACCTCGACACCTGTTTTCGGGTTACGCCCTATTCTTTCCTTCTTTTCACGAAGCGTGAAACTTCCGAAAGATGAAATTTTAACGTTGTCGCCCTTAATCAAGGCGTCTGAAACCTCTTCAAACACATCATCGACCAGTTCGGCTGATTCATTACGGGATAAACCCAGCTCGTGATATAGCGCATCTGCCAGATCTGCACGTGTGATTGTACGTTCGCTCATTGCTTGAAACCTCGTGTTGCTCAATTAGATATACTTTAATATTAGTGCGAAACCACATTTTCGTCAATGAGTTAGGCGATTTTCTTCCCAGAATAGTTACAGCAAATTCTTATGTCTTATTAACTCAATATTAAAGTTTACATATTATAGTAAAGAGGAATTTTAATGGGATAGAGGATATTATGAGTTTAGCTTTAATGTACACACTCGCTGCTACACATAATGGCGAATATAATCATATGGTTATGGATTACCGCGATATTGACCCCAACGCCCCTACTCGCTCGATGGATGAGCCTGCTAGACCTCCCGAAGAAGGGACACCCACACATATAGAACTTGCTGCCGTTCAGCCTGTTGTCACAGCACGTCCAGTTGAAACTCGTTCGTGGACAGTCTTTTGATGAAGCCTTTAGTGGTTACGCGTCAGCATCAAATGATGACGGAGACGTTCTACCCGAAGTTGATGCAGGCACACAGAACCCGCCTGCAGTGGAACAAGATCAAAACCTTAGTGCTGGTGACCATTTGAACCGTCACTCAGCCACAGGCGGTAGCTTTAGAACCGTTCGTATGGAAGATGGTGAAATGGCAGGAACGCATGTCCTCATGGAAAATGCACAAGGAGAAGTTGTGGGCTATCTTCACTATAGTGGTGATGAAAGTAACGCGACCTTTACTGCGATTGATGAAAACACGCAATTACCAGATGCTGTTGTGCCATTATTCACTGACACTGAAAATCCAGCAATTCATTATGGTCAAGGAGTTACGGAAGACGCTCAGTCACCTGAAGTTACAACGGGGGCGCCAATAGAAGAAGTGGCGCCAGTTGCTGCCGCTGCAAGTCCTACTGCAGGCGCCACACCCTAATAGCGCATAAGTGCCGCGCCCCAGGTCAAACCACCACCTAAGGCTTCAAACAGCAATAAATCACCACGTTTTATAGAGCCATTACGCACGGCATGATCAAGAGCCAGAGGAATTGAGGCGGCCGATGTATTGCCGTGTTTATCTACTGTCACAACAACTTTATCCATCGACATGTTCAATTTGTCTGCGGTTGCACCGATAATACGAATATTTGCCTGATGTGGAACAAGCCAATCAATATCAGTGTCCTTAAGACCATTGTGCTCAAGCACCTCACCAACAATATCATGCATAAGAGACACAGCATGTTTAAATACGTCCCTACCCTGCATTCTGATTGCACCACTTTTACCAGTCGTTCCCGGACCACCATCCGTATAAAGCAAATCTTTTAGGCGTCCATCACTATAGAGATGCGATGAGAGTAAACCTTGGTCGTTAACCTCGCCCTTACCCTCTGATGCCTCAAGAACGATAGCTC
The DNA here is from genome assembly GCA_963740205.1 of uncultured Alphaproteobacteria bacterium. Classification (GTDB taxonomy): domain Bacteria; phylum Pseudomonadota; class Alphaproteobacteria; order Micavibrionales; family Micavibrionaceae; genus UBA2137. The sequence goes on along the minus strand of CAVUDD010000004.1, from coordinate 232,188 downwards.
CCGCACCATCACCGAACAAAACACATGTTGTGCGGTCATTCCAATCCAGAATCCGCGACATGGTTTCGGCACCAATCACCAACATTCTTTTACAAGAACCAGAACGTATCATGGAATCCGCAACACTTAGGGCATAAACAAACCCTGTACACACCGCCTGAATATCAAAGGCCGCGCCAGGAGGCACTTCAAGTGCTGCTTGAACCTGTACGGCAACAGATGGAAACGTGTTATCAGGGGTCGTTGTAGCAACAATAATTCCATCAATGTCAGATGGTAGATATTCCGCAGCCTTCAAGGCATTACGCGCGGCTTGCGTTGCCATAGTCACTGTTGATTCATCATCGCCCGCAATGTGGCGCTGTGTAATGCCTGTGCGTTGCACAATCCATTCATCATTTGTATCGACCTTTTTCTCAAGGTCTTTGTTCGTGACAACGTTATGCGGCAGGAAACTTCCCGTTCCCGCAATCACCGAGCGGATTTGGCTCATACCTCTTGCTCCAATTCAGATGTAAAGAAAGATTCCTGACTCATAAGATGGTCAAGCTCAACGGCGACACGCTTATTAAAGTCATTACGGATAAGATTTGAGGCCACCCTTAAGGCACTGGCAAAACCAATAGCGTCGGAGCCACCGTGACTTTTGACACAGACACCATCAAGACCAAGGAACATGCCTCCATTATGCTGGCGCGGATCAACCTGTTTTTTAAGTTTTTTCATGGCTGGCATTGCCAATAACCCACCAAGCATTGCCAAGGGTGATGATTTGAACGCAGATTTTAGGTAAAACTCTGTAAGCTTTCCAACACCTTCAAATGTTTTAAGCGCGATGTTGCCTGTAAAGCCGTCAGTCACAACAACATCTACCTTGCCTCCAGCAATATCATTACCCTCAACAAAACCTATGTATTTTCCAGGAAACTTCACACGTGACAAAACAGCATGTGCGGCGCGTAATTCTTCGTGACCCTTCATATCTTCGGAGCCAACATTTAAAAGTCCGATTGTCGGATTAGAAATTGATTTTACGACCTTGGCATACACAGCTCCAAGCAATGCAAATTGAACAAGGACTTCCGAATCGCAGAATAGATTAGCACCCAAATCCAGCATAATCGTCTGGCCAGTCTTGCTTGGAAGAACACTTGCGATGGCTGGGCGTCTAATTTCAGGCAGAGTCTTAAGAACCATTTTTGCTGTTGCCATTAATGCGCCAGTGTTTCCAGAAGAAATTACACAATCTGCCTTATGCTCAGAAACAGCATTAATCGCTAAACGCATGCTGGACTCCCGCCCAGTACGAAGTGCAACAACTGCACGCTCGTCACTTTTAATGGCCTTATCTGTATGGATAACTTCCGATACTTTTTTAAGCTCGGGGTACGAACTTATCAAAGGACGAATTTTCTTTTCGTCTCCGAAAATCATAAAGCGTAATGCGGAGTCTTTTTCCAAAGCTAAGGCACAGCCTGGAATAGTTGCTTCGATTCCAAGATCGCCGCCCATTGCATCGATTGCCAGTGTTACTGTTTGAGACAAGGAATATCCTTTGGATTGGATGTTTGAAATGCACTACCGCATAAGTTCGGTGATTTTAAGGGGAAAAACGAAAAGGGACAAGCCGTGTTGCTACGGTCTGTCCCCATAAAAATATAAACAGCGGTAAAACCTAGTCCTCAACCTTGAGAATCTGCTTGCCTTTGTACATACCAGTTTTCATGTCGATATGGTGACGGCGCTTTGGTTCGCCTGTATTTGCATCTTCAACCCAGTTCACAATTGTTAAACTGTCATGTGCGCGACGGTTGTTACGACGCGATGGGGTGGTTTTTCTCTTTGGAACAGCCATAATCTTTATCCTGTTTTGTGTGTCTTTCTTAACAAGTGGTGAGTGATAACTAAAAATCACAACAGATGCAAGGAAAAACGCCTCAATTTATTTCGTGTTATTTTGCAAATCCCTCAATGCCTCGAATGGATTTTTGTAAGTCTCATCGTCAGACTTTCCAACCGTTATAACCTTTTCCTCTTCTGGAAGCCCCTCTTTATGAGGATAGGGATTGATTGCCAGCGACAAATACTGCATTGCCAACTCACCCAAATCAATCTTACCATCCTTCATAGGCTCTGGTTCCTCGTCTTCTTCCATAATAGGAATTTCATCCATGCCGTATTTTGAATACAGATTCTTTTTGGCCTTAGCAAAGGGTGTCGCCTGAGAGTAATCAGCGTAATAAGCCTCAAAATCCTCTTTTATGTTCACACGTAGAGGCTCGAGCGTAATAACACAGGTTTGTTTCAATCTTGCCTTAACTGTGCCCTCTACTTTTACAGCATGGCTGCCCTTAGGTTGAGACAATAAAAATTTGGCTTTCACAGAGTCAACTGCATCAACATCAAGATGTTTTGCCAGTTTTTCTCGAATATCGTCTGAGGCTTCTGCCTCAACCTTCGAGGTTTCATTCATCTTACGTGTATCAAATAGGTAAACCCATGGATTTTTATCAAGAGGCATATTTCAACTCCTGCAAATTATCAGCCTTATCCGCGCCCATCATGTACTCTGCCAAGGCATCCAACTTCTTTGCATTCACATCATCAAGCGTTCCATAAGCGTTACGCCGCAAGACTAACTTTAGTTCTTCTTTGTCATTATCATCCAAGGCTTGCCCGTAATAGAAATAACGCCCTTTGAATGCCTTCATCATACGTTTCATATGCTTGGGGACGCCCAAATCACCTACTCCCGCCTCACGAAGGGATCTGTCCATATCGCGGAACATCACATCAAATAAGGCTTGTTCTGTTTTGTCATTATCAAGATGACGCATGGTCAATGTCACGTGAATACATAACATTTCAAAGCGGCCATCAAATGTATCTGGCACTCCAAAATCGTTATAAAACTCTGGTGTGCGGGATGTTGTCACGGCCTGATGATACAGACTTTTGGCTTGCGACTTAACATTTTGCCTTGCTTTCAACCACTGATACATTACAAATCCTTAAACTTATTTGACGTTAATTTACTTGTATATGTGAATGCTCTATATCTAATAGATAGAATTTTGGTTCGCAAGATAAATACACATGAGAGAAAACTTATGACTGCATTCAAACCCCTACGCATTGCCCTGTTAGCAACAGTCTGTGTTGCCACGGTAACTGCCTGTTCGCCTGTGTTGAAGACCCGTGGAAACTTTCTACAGGATCACCAAATTATGCAGGTCACAGAGGGTGTGGATACTCGCTCTGATGTAATTAAGAAATTGGGCTCCCCCACCACTGTCTCTCCATTTGATGAGACTGTGTGGTTTTATCTGGGACAAAAGACCAAAAAGGTCGGTATCTTTGACCCAGAGGTTGTTGATGAGCGCGTGGTTCTCGTGAAGTACGATAAGGAATTCGAAACTGTTCAAACCATTATGGAAGTTGACCAAGATCGCATGGATATCCCCCTATCCGACGACATAACCAGAACGGGTGGCAATGACCCTTCCATCGCGCAAGAATTGCTGGGTAACCTTGGTCGTTTCAACAGACCAGGTGGCGGTGGTTCAGCTACAGATCTTTAATTCGCTTTTGGTGCTTTAAAGCATTCCATTGAATCCGTTTGCCAACTTGCGACACAAATAGTATCAGGGTCACTTACAGGTCGTAAACTCCACGATACTTAATTTTTGCCCACCAAATCTTATCATGTAGTCCGCCTCAATATGTGGTGTTCTTTGATTCACTTCATGCATTTGGCTTGACCCATCGGATTCTGCCCCATTTTGTGCGCATGAAGTAAGAGCTACCCCAGCTAACAATTTATTCCCAAACAACCTTTTTTCATAATGAACTCCTTTATAATTTTTATGTAAACTAGCAGAAAATAATTTTATGTCAATAAAAAAGCCCCGCAATTGCAGGGCTTTTTATTTATTCGAATAGTAGAGAATTCCTAGAACAATTCACCGTTCAAGTATTTGGCAACAACGGCAACCAATAGAATGGCAACAATGTTTGCAATCTTGATAAGTGGGTTCACAGCTGGGCCTGCTGTATCCTTGTAAGGATCACCAACTGTATCACCAGTTACAGCCGCGTGGTGAGCGTCTGAACCTTTACCACCGTGATTACCGTCCTCAATGAACTTCTTGGCATTATCCCATGCACCTCCACCAGAGGTCATGGATATCGCAACAAATAGACCTGTTACGATTGTACCCAGAAGCATCGCGCCAAGTGCTTGGAACGCAGGTTCAAGACCAGCAAGTCCCCACACAGCACCAAATAATACGATTGGAGCAACGATAGGAAGAAGTGACGGCAATATCATTTCCTTAATGGCAGCCTGTGTCAAAAGATCAACAGCACGACCATATTCAGGCTTACCTTTACCAGTCATAATGCCTTTGATTTCCTTGAACTGACGACGCACTTCAATCACAACACTTGCCGCTGCACGACCAACCGCTGTCATGGACATGGCTGCGAACAGGTAAGGTAACAACCCACCCATAAACAAACCAATCACAACATAAGGGTCGGTCAAACGGAACTCGATATCCGCAAATTGTGGCAGATAATGTTTGATTTCCTCTGTGTAGGCAGCAAACAGAACAAGAGCCGCAAGACCAGCAGAACCAATTGCGTAACCTTTGGTCACAGCCTTGGTTGTGTTTCCAACAGCATCAAGTGTATCTGTTGTTTTGCGAACCTTCTCTGGCAACTCAGCCATCTCGGCAATACCACCAGCGTTATCTGTCACAGGACCAAACGCATCCAGTGCCACAACCATACCCGCAAGAGAGAGCATTGTCGTTGCAGAGATCGCAATCCCATAAAGACCACCATAGGTAAATGCAGCATAGATACCGCCACAGATAACAATCACTGGAAGGGCAGTCGATTCCATCGAAATCGCAAGACCCTGAATGACGTTTGTACCGTGACCAGTCTCAGAAGCCTTGGCAACAGAACGAACAGGACGGTAATTTGTACCTGTATAGTATTCTGTAATCCAAACAATAAGACCTGTAACCACAAGACCAACAATTGAACAAATCCAAAGACTTTTGACTGTCATGACACCACCAGCAGCAAGTGCCAATTCAGTATCAAATCCAAGCTTGTAGTACATAAAGCCACTAATCAGTGCAAAAGAGATAACGGCAGAACCGATAAAGCCCTTATAAAGCGCACCAATAACTGATTTTGATTTACCGAGCTTCACAAAGAATGTTCCCGCAACTGAGCCAAGGATACACAAGGCACCAATGACAAGTGGCAAGAGCATCATGTCTGTTGTAACAAGACCAGCCGCAAAGACAGATGATGCAATCAACATTGTCGCAACAACTGTCACGGCATATGTTTCAAACAAATCAGCAGCCATACCAGCACAATCACCAACGTTGTCACCAACGTTATCGGCAATCACAGCAGGGTTTCTTGGGTCATCTTCTGGAATACCAGCTTCAACCTTACCAACCAAATCCGCACCAACGTCAGCACCTTTTGTAAAGATACCACCGCCAAGACGTGCAAAAATTGAGATAAGAGACGCACCGAAACCAAGACCAATAAGTCCTTCAAGAACTTGGCGTTGATCAAAGGCTGTGTGTTCTACAAGGTAATAGTAGTATCCAGCAACGCCAGCAAGACCAAGACCGACAACAAGCATACCTGTCACAGCACCTGATTTGAATGCAACATCAAGAGCCGCCGCAAGACTTTTCTTGGCAGCCTGTGTTGTTCTAACGTTAGCCTTAACGGATACACGCATACCAATTTGACCAGCCAAACCTGATAGAACCGCACCAATGGCAAAACCACCAGCAACGTGCCAACCAAGCAAATAACCAAGCCCACCAGCAACAACGATACCCACAATAGCAATCGCCTTGTACTGTCTGTTCAAATAGGCTTTTGCACCCTCTTGAATAGCTTCGGCAATTTCCTGCATCTTTTTGTTACCTGCATTCAGCGCCATAATACGACGACCAGCCAGCTGCCCGTAACCAAGAGCAATACCAACACAGCAGGCAATCAGAAAATATATTTCAATGACTTCCATAGCTTTAAACTTTCTTTCATAGTTAAATTTGTAATTAAATCATATAGATAAAAGTAAACTCAAAAAGAATACACAAAAAAATGCACCTGACAAGACAGGTGCATGGAACTCAAGTTGATTGGTGAGGATAAGTTTTGTTGATAACCACAAAAAAGCCCTCGCGATGAGGGCTTCAGAAATATTCATTTTAAAGAGATTCTAGACGCGTCTTTGCGAAACTACTTGTAAAAGGACATCATTGATAACGTCTTCTCCAATAACCTTGGTCGTTATCATGTTTAACCTGCGTTTGACTTCACTGACCTGAACCACTCCACCTTGAAGCGCTGCTTTGTAATTTAAGACCCCATAAAGATCATGGATGTAGGCATCTGTTAAGCGTGGCGATAGTTTTTCCACCATCTCTCTAGACTCTTCGCTATTTACCTCAAGCGATATAACCAATGAGACAACCTGTGACACGCCATTATTGTCAACAATTGGCAAAAGTAACGGAGACAATTCGACGAAATGAAGAGTTTCATGCGACTCTAGTTCTGCCATATCACCAGCCTCGCCTTCCGGTATAGAAGCTACTGCAGAATTACCGAAGTAAAAATAAGCTCCAATGCTTCCCCCACAAACAAGCAAGATTGCCACCAAAATCATAAACTTTTTCATAATTATTATTTTTCGTTATATATGTATTTATCCCAACCTACTCATAAGTATGTCAGTTAAATATTAATATCAGGTAACGATTATATAAAATTGTATATAGTTTGCTAAACCGCAGTTTATATGGGTTTCTAGCGATATGCCTTTGCAGCATTGTCCAAAATAGCGTTAACAATTGCCTTGGCTTTTTCGTCATAAAAACTTGCGGCTATCTCTATGTAATCATTAAGAATTATTGCTGTATCGATCTCTTGATGCATCATTAACTCATATAGGCCACATAAAATTGTAGATTTAAGCAGTGTTTCCATTTTCCTAACGGATTTGTCATCTTTGGTAAGAAATGATGCAAGAGTAGTTGCTAATTCTTCCTGTTTTTCCTCAACACCCTTAACAATTGACTTAAACAATGCGCCATCTGGCATGACATATGTTTCATCATCAATCGTCATACCCGCCCTGTGCGCAAGATATTCACGTGTTGTTTCTTTGGCTTTTTGCTCATTCATAGCCATTTGATAAACAGCTTGCACTGCGTGTAAGCGCGCAGATATTTTTTTGGCAGTGGCTGATGGCTTCTGGGATGGATTAGGCATTCAACTTATGCTTTCAAAAATTGTTTTACAGCAACGATTTGCAAGGCAGCGAGCGCTGCCTCACGGCCACGGTTCTCTTGCTTTGGATCTGCTCGCTCAACGGCTTGTTCCAAAGTATTCACGGTCAAAACTCCGCAACCAATCGCCAAATCACGATCAATCACCATATCCTGAATTTTTTCGTAAACTGTATAGGCTATAACCTCATCATGTATGGTTTCGCCCTTTAAAATACAGCCCAAAGCAATATAACCATCATAATTCTTACCTGATTTTTCAGCCAATGAAATAACAGCAGGAATTTCAAGAGAACCATGAACCTCGACGGTCTCAAAAGTCGCGCCATATTCTTCAAGTGCCTCAACGGCACCCTCTTGCAACTGGTCTATGACCTCTTGGCGATAGGCAGATTTCACAAGCAGAAATTTTGAACCAGAAACATCGTGACTAATGTCTTCTTTACTCTTTTCGTCCTTCATAAATTTTCTCCTATATATGAGACAAGACTATCAATACGCGCAATTTTGAGATTATGCACGGTCGCAAATTTTTGCAAATCTTCACCGCGTGCCATTTCGCCATCTTCTCGTATTATTTCACAAATAACTGCGGCTGGTGTACATCCTGCCAATCTCGCAAGCTCAATGGAGGCCTCCGTATGACCCTGGCGCGCCTTTAAACCACCTTCATTCGCCATCAGTGGAAAAACATGACCAGGCGTCGCAATATCACTTGCAGTTGTTGCATTATTCACAGCAGTCAAAATTGTATGCGCTCTGTCCGAGGCACTTACACCTGTAGTCACACCCTCGCGCGCTTCAATTGATACTGTGAAACGTGCTTGATTATCATTAAGGTGCCTTTGTGGCTGAAGACCTAATTCAAGGGATTGCACTTTATCGTGATCCAACGCGAGACACACAAGACCACCTGCTTTCCTTACCATAAAAGTGATGGCCTCTGGTGTAATATAATCAGCAGCTATAACTATATCGCCTTCATTCTCTCGGGTTTCATCATCAACAAGGATAATCGCCCTTCCCATTTTCAAATCGGCAACAACATCTTCAATAGAAGAGAACACAACCTCGGTTTGACTAGCTAAAGTTAAATTCATGCCGCGCGCCCCTCTAACATTCTTGATACATAACGCGCCAACATATCAATTTCGAGGTTAATTTTATCACCGATTTCGCGCTCTGATAAAGTTGTGTGCTCCCATGTATGAGGAATGATACACACGCCAAAACGATTACCCTCAACTTCGTTAATCGTCAGAGATATTCCATCCAGAGAGACTGATCCTTTAGAGGCAAAGTAATTTGCAAGATCGCTAGGCACTTCAAATGTCATACGCCAGCTATCACCATCTTCGTGCTTCTCAATCAAACTTGCCTGCGCATCGACATGACCAAACACCAAATGCCCCCCAAGCTCATCACCCAATCTCAAGGAAGGCTCAAGGTTGATGTGTCCTCCCTCTTTCCAATTAGCAATATTAGTCTTTGAGACTGTCTCAGAAGAAACATCAACGGTAAAAGAAGCATCATCAAACGCGGTAACAGTAAGACAAATCCCCGAACATAAAATGGAAGCTCCCAACGTGCGGGACTCAGGTGGCAAAGACGTCTCAATCGTTAAGCGAATATCATCGCCGTTACGCTCAAGCTTCTTAATTGTGCCTGTATCTCTGACAATCCCAGTAAACATGAGCAAATATATGGCTTATCTCACGCGATATATCAAGGCATTCGTAAAGGATTACGAGGCTTTTTTGGTAGGGCGCGCTTGAAGAGTGTTTAATTCTTCCAAAAACTCATTGAAATCATCGGGCTTTCTAAAGTCCTTATAGACTGATGCATAACGAATATAGGCAACAGCATCCAGATTAGCGAGAGCCTTCATAACGTATCCGCCAATTGTTCTTGCCTGAATCTCAGGCTCGCCCAATGATTCAAGCTGGCGCACTACGCCATTTGCTGCGCGCTCGATTTGTTCTTCGGTGACAGGGCGTTTTCCTAAGGCAATCGTCATTGAACGCAAAAGCTTTTCTCGGTCAAAGACTTCCTTTTTATCGCCAGATTTTAGGACAATTAGGTCACGAAGCTGCACGCGCTCAAACGTTGTAAAACGCGCCCCACAAGATGGACAAGCGCGACGGCGACGAATGGCAGAATAGTCCTCTGTAGGACGCGAGTCCTTGACCTGACTTTCTTCATTTCCGCAAAAAGGACAACGCATAATTAATTAGCCTATTGATGCCGTGTAAACAGGGAAACGATCACACAAGGCTTTCACTTTTGCCTTAACAGATGATTCAACACCACCATTATTCTCTGCACCGTTGGCCTTTAAGCCTTCGATTACTTCGAGAATTAGAGATGCAATCTCTTTCCATTCATCCCCACCAAATCCGCGAGTTGTACCAGCAGGTGTTCCAAGGCGAATACCAGAGGTAACAAATGGACTTTCGGGATCAAAAGGAACAGCGTTTTTGTTACAGGTTATTCCCGCATGCTCCAATGCTAAATCGACCACTTTACCTGTTAGTCCTGCAGGACGTAAATCAACAAGAACAATATGAGAATCCGTTCCACCAGAGACGATATCCAGACCGCCTTCCTTGAGTTCGTTAGCAAGAATTCTTGCATTATCTACAATAGCTTGCGCGTATGTCTTAAACGAAGGTTGCAATGCTTCACCAAAAGCAACAGCCTTAGCAGCAATCACATGCTCAAGTGGCCCACCTTGGATACCAGGGAAAATTGCAGAGTTGATTTTTTTTGCAATTTTTTCGTCATTGGTAAGGATAATACCACCACGAGGACCGCGTAATGTTTTATGTGTTGTTGATGTTACAATGTCCGCGTAGGGAAATGGTGATGGGTAGGCCCCACCAACAATTAGACCTGCATAATGCGCCGCATCTACAAAAAGATAGGCACCGATTTTATCAGCAATCTCACGGAAGCGTTTCCAGTCAATAACACGAGGATAAGCGGACGCTCCTGCAACAACCATTTTCGGTTTGTGCTCAAGTGCCAAGCGTTCGACTTCCTCATAATCAATAAGACCGTCTGTTTCTTTCACGCCATATTGGATGGCATTAAACCATTTTCCGGACTGGTTAGGCGCAGCCCCATGCGTTAAGTGTCCACCAGCATCAAGAGACATTCCCAAGATTGTGTCGCCAGGTTGAAGTAATGCGGTGTAAACACCTTGGTTGGCTTGCGAGCCAGAATTAGGTTGTACATTTGCAAAATCACATCCGAACAATTTCTTGATACGGTCAATTGCCAAGTTTTCTGATACATCAACATGCGCACAACCTTGGTAATAACGTTTACCCGGATAACCTTCTGCATATTTATTTGTCATCACAGAACCTTGCGCCTGCATAACAGCGCGGGACACGATATTTTCAGAGGCAATTAATTCAATTTGATCTTGCTGGCGTTGTAATTCACCCTCTATCGAGGCAAATATTTCAGGATCAGCATCCTTCAATTCTTCAGTAAAAAATCCGTCTTTTCTTAAATCATCTAATTTCATCACTTGTCCCATTGCTGTTACCCCTTCTCTTCTATTTTGGCGACACGCCTCCCATGGCGTCCGCCTTCAAAATCAGTCTTAAAAAATTCATTTACGCAGTCTTTTGCAACATCAATACCTGTTAGTCTCTCACCCAAAACAAGGACATTTGCATTATTATGCTGGCGCGAAAGTCTTGCCATTAATCCATTTGTACAAAGAGCGGCGCGAACACCATCATGTCGGTTTGCCGCAATCGAAATTCCGATACCTGACCCGCATATCAAAACACCTTTATCGGCTTGCCCATCTTTCAAAGCATTAGCAAGTTTGTGTGCATAATCAGGATAATCAACTGAGTCGGTAGATTTTGGACCCAAATCTATCCACTCATAGTCAAATGAATGCATCAAAGAAGATTTAAGAACAAAGCCAGCATGGTCAGAAGCAATAAGAACTTTCATGTCAATACATATAGAGAGCGGGTGCTACCCAATCAATCCTTTTTTCTTTAAAACATATTCCAAACGGCGCACAGCATTCATTTTTAATGTCGCCTCACCAGCACTTGCAGGACCTTGAATGGAAATTTCAGTTAACGATTTTGTGTCCATGGCAGTGACTTTCACAATCGATCCCATCGAATGAAATTCAATTATTACTTCTCTGTCTTTTATTCCTTGTCCGACCATGTGTATAATAGATGCCATAAATAGAATAAGGAAAAAAGCCAACATGAACACTCGCCCACAATTCAATTGGGAAGACCCCCTTCTTTTAGACGAACAGCTCTCTGATGAGGACAAGATGGTACAAAAAACTGCGCGTGATTATGCACAGAATAAACTGCTCCCGGGAATCATAGAGGCCAATCGACATGAAAAATTTGACCAAAACATCATGCGCGAGATGGGTGAATTGGGACTATTGGGTTCAACAATTGATGGTTATGGCTGTCCTGGGGTTTCAGAGACTGCCTATGGGTTAATTGCGCGAGAAATGGAGCGCGTTGATTCGGGTTACCGTTCATGCCTATCTGTTCAATCTTCATTGGTTATGTACCCGATTTACACATTTGGGACAGACGAGCAAAAAGAAAAGTACCTTCCAGGACTTGCAACGGGTGAGCTCATTGGCTGTTTTGGACTAACCGAGCCTGATGGCGGCTCCGACCCCTCTTCCATGAAAACACGCGCAAAATCAGTCGATGGTGGCTATAAAATTAGTGGCGCAAAGCAATGGATTACAAATTCACCTATCGCAGATGTTTTTGTTGTTTGGGCAATGGATGATAATAAGGAAATTCGTGGCTTTGTTCTTGAAAAAGACATGGAGGGTTTGAGCGCACCAAAGATTGAGGGCAAATTCTCACTTCGTGCTTCAATTACTGGAGGAATTGCTATGGACGAAGTTTTTGTGCCTAAAGAAAATATGTTTCCTGAAGTCAAAGGACTAACCGGGCCCTTCTCTTGTTTGAATAAAGCACGTTACGGTATTGCGTGGGGCACAATGGGTGCAGCAGAAGCTTGTTGGCACATTGCACGAGAGTACGTGCTGGACAGAAAAGTTTTTAATCGTCCGCTTGCGGCCAATCAATTAGTACAAAAGAAATTGGCTGACATGCAGACCGAAATCACTTTGGGTCTACAAGCCGCTTTTCGTTTAGGACAACTCATGGATGAAAAACGCGGAGCACCAGAGGCCATTTCACTTCTAAAACGTAACAACTGTGGCAAAGCACTCGATATTGCTCGTGTGTGCAGAGATATGCTTGGTGGCAACGGTATTGCAGACGAATACCATGTCATTCGTCACATGATGAATTTAGAGGCAGTGAATACCTATGAAGGCACACATGATATTCATGCCCTCATTCTAGGTCGTGCTCAGACAGGTATACAGGCGTTTAGTTAAGCCATCGCAAGTCTAGATTTTTTTAATTCTTTGCCCAATCTCTCTTCGTCAGCATGAGCACGTTGTTCATCGGATTTTAAATCCCAGAACATTCTACGCCCAGACTGGCATAGCCCGTCAAAAAGACTTTTGCAGACTTCCCTGCACTCTTCTCTAGTCTCTGGAGAAAAAGGAGCGTTAAGATAGAATTCAACAATATGGGCAGGCTTCCCAAGCAGTTCACCTATATCAGAAAAGTTCTGTCCCTTAGCAATACATATTCTAAGGAGTTGCTTGAAATTTTGAGGTAAACCTTGTTGCTCTTTATCCAGATTATCCCAAACAATTTGATTTGTTGCTGTGCTAAATTCTTTATTCATTTTAACGGCTTCCCATTCCGGTGTTTAAACACGGCGAAACATACAGTCTTCCTAGGAAAATACAACTTTATTTTATGAAAATCTCAATTGGTTAAAAATAGCTATTCGCAAGCCTGTGTAGCAAGAAAATGAAGCGTTGAAGCCGCCCTAGAAACAGCTGGGTCAGATGCAGCCTTTGTGTAGGCATCTTTAATATTACCAGGCTTTGCACCGGGCATTGCTATGCACGTAGCCGTCATTACTACAGCGCCTAGGTCACCCTTTTGTGAAAAAGTATCGCTAATTTTTATTTCGGATAGTTCATTCATGATTCAAGCCTATTCTACTTAAGCTTGTAATTAAAGTAATTTAAAAATTATGTCAAGATTTGGATGTTAACTTTAAAGTGTTGGCTCATCAGGCTTTTGAATACTTTCCCGAATTGTTTCTTGTAGTTCTCGCAAAGCATCAATAACGCGTGGATCCGTTGCTGCACGGGCAAACTGTTTTGAAGTTTTAATATCGGGTAAAATTATTCGTAATAAATCTTCTTCTTTAGTCGTTAGCTCACTGCTTGCTAAAGCATCCAAGGTAAAAACGTGAGCAGGCAGAGCCTGATATTCAAGTAAAGTTCTTAAGTCTTGACTATTCTGATTGGAAGAACCAAGCAACAAGCTAGTAAACCTATCATCCTCTCGTAAAGCTGCAAAATCCAAATATTCACCTTCAAACGCCTGAATAGCCTCATCGATAGTAATAGTGTTCTTTTTACTAAAATCTAAAGTTATAAGATCTATATTTTTGAGGTCGCTATCTATCTCATTTACAGAAAATAGGAAATTAAGTTGTTCTGGCGAGAACAGCCCAGCAAAAACATCACCAGTTAAATCAACTCTCTCAATGTCACTGTAGTAAGTCTGTGGACTGTAGATCGATATGTCTGTTATTCCTTTCAAAGCAATGCTTAAGGCGTTGTAATTCAGCCCATACTTTGCGAACAGCCTTATAACCTCTTTACGACCTTCGTTGCCCAATCTGATTGTATTGCGCATCAAGGTTTCTTTTGTATCGCCCTGCATTGTCGCCAAACCGTGCTCCCCTCTCAAAAGAAGCAAAATCATGGTGTCGGCAGCAGGAATTGTGTCCAAAAAAGCCCCCATCCACGGCCTTAAAGACTCATGCTCACTCACATGGGACATCAAAAAATTGTAATGTTTAGCGCGTAATTTCATTCAAGACCTTATATTCGAAAGCGCAAATATAAGGCTTTATTATAATTATGTCAATAAAAATGCGCTCAAAAACCCAAGCTGCAGAAATTTAATCCATCAGATTTGTCTGAGCATTCCAGAAACGCTCAAGCATACGTAATGTTTCTGCTGTATCCTGTAGTCTTTCATCTGTGATTTTAGTCGCTGTTAGATTTTCTTCGTGACGACGGAACATAGCGTCAATCAAAGCATGTAGCTCTTTACCCTTATCGGTTAATTTTACACGTATTGAGCGCTTGTCATGGCGCGAGCGTTCCTGCTCAATATAGCCATTCTCGGCCATCTTCTTTACATTATAAGATACATTTGAACCTAAATAATACCCACGCAATGTAAGCTCACCTACTGTCATCTCATCATGTCCGATTGAGTGAAGGATCATGGTTTGCACGTTATTAATGTCGTGTATCCCTTTACGATCGATTTCAATCTTCACAACGTCAAGAAAATAACGGTGCAAACGTTCCATCAACTGAATGGTATTATAATATGGCGTAGACATGGGCTAACCTCTATTTTTGATAATCATGTCAATGACATGAGTGAAATTACATGAATAGTATGATACGCAGGCTAAAAAAAAAGACAAACTCTAATCCTTTTATTATACAGCTCTTTAAGTAAATAAAGTGTTTATTTGTTGAAAATCAAGTTTATCGAGTGTGTCTGGCTCCCACTGCGGATTTTTATCCTTATCCAAAAGCAAGGCCCGCACGCCTTCGTAAAAATCGTGTGAACGCATAGCATAATGAGCCAATTTTAAATCACGCGCAATTACCTGATCAAACTCCTCACCTTTGGATTTTTGAATATGCAGAAAGGCCAAAATGAGGCTGGTTGGTGACTTGGCTTGTAGAGTATCGTAACATTCTTTTGCCCAAGAACCACCCTGATAAAGATTTATCAATATCTCTTGCAATGATTTGTAATTAAAGTATTTTTCTATTTCGATACTTATCAGACCTATATTTGATTTTGGTTCTGGAGCTTTGCAATACTGACTAAGCACTTCTTCAACCTTATCTCCATATCGAATACTTTTAAAAAATGAAGTTACGAATGCGGAGGGCACGTAATGTGTCGCAAGTTTATTGAAAATCAAATCACGTGGATTTGTAATTGCCTGCCCCGTCAGACCAAAATAGAGACCATTCGCGCCATTCATTCGAGATAGATAATAAGCCCCACCAACATCTGGAAAAAAACCTATTGTTGTCTCTGGCATTGCCCAGCGTGTATTTTCTGTACAAATACGCATTTGGCAGGCATTTGCAAGACCTACGCCCCCGCCCATAGTAATACCGTCCATAATCGAAATTGTTGTTTTGGAAAGATTGAAAAGCTTCTTGATTCAATGCATATTCGCGAGCAAAGTAATCATCTGCTATTTTAGGATCCTGTTTACCCGCAGCATAGGCAGCCTTTATATCGCCACCCGCACAAAAGGCTTTCCCTTCGCCTGTAAAAACAAGCGTTTCCAAATCACTATTCTTTTCAAAATTATCAACCGAGATGGCAACATCATCTATCATATCACCGTTAAGCGCATTTAACGCCTCGGGACGATTGAGGTGAATATTACATATGGAGCCATGCTCTCTTGTCTGGACAAATGTCATTCAAATATAAAAAAGAGCCTGTCCAGTTTTGGCAAGCTCTAAATGAAAAAATCTTCAGGGATTATGGTCTTGCGGAGGCCTCATCATATCGCCAAGCCCTTCCATAAAGCCTTGCTGATTGTCTACGACCTCAGCCGTTTGCGAATGTGTTTCTTCAGACGAACATTGGGTTACAGCGAAAAAGGCTCCTACTATTGCTAGCCCACCCGCCATTTGAAGATATAACTTACAATACATCTTATTAAGCTTTTGGCGCCTTTCTTCTCTGTCTTGCTGAAAGCGCTCAAGCAATTCATCAGAGCCCAAATCTTTTAAATCACGCATAGAATTCTCCCTAGGCGCTAATAAATAATATTATATTTTTATTATGTCAAGATGTTTGAGGTTGTTGACTATTTCCTTAGTGCCATTAAAACATAAAGAGCAAATAAATAAGGAAGCCAAATGTCATTACTTTACCGTCCTCGCCGTCTGCGTAGCACAGCAACCATTCGTAATCTGGTTCGTGAAAACACTCTTTCAACACATGATCTTATATACCCGATTTTTGTTGAAGAGAATCTAGATGAGCGCACACCAATTATCTCAATGCCTGGAATTTACCGTGAAACAGAAGACAGCCTTGGCAAACAAGTCAAAGAGGCCGCTGGGCTAAATATTCCCGCGGTTATTCTATTTGGTGTTTCACACAACAAAGACTTTGAAGGTTCTGACAGTTTTAAATCCAATGGCTTACTCGCTCGTATGATTGACCGCGCAAAGCAAGCCTCACACGAGACGGCAGTCATAGCTGATGTGTGTTTTTGTGAATACACAGACCACGGACATTGTGGACCGATAGGCGATGATGGTGACGTCGATAATGACGCCACCATCGCCAATATAGCCAAACAAGCGGTTAGTGCCGCGAATGCAGGTGCCGATATTATTGCGCCATCGGGAATGATGGATGGACAAGTCGCCGCTATTCGACAAGGACTTGATGAGGCTGGACATATTAATATTCCAATACTAGCTTACTCTGCTAAATATGCCTCTGCTTATTATGGACCTTTCCGTGAGGCCGCTGGTTGCGCACTTGGCAAGTATGATAATGTTGCCAAAGACAGAAAAACTTATCAAATGGATCCAGCCAATGCCCTTGAGGCTATCAAGGAAACTGCTCTTGATATTGAAGAAGGTGCAGACATGGTTATGGTAAAACCGGGAATTGCTTATCTTGATATTGTTTCAAAAGTTAAGCAGGAATTTGGACTTCCAACTTTCGCCTATCACGTCAGTGGTGAATACGCGATGATGAAAGCAGCCGCGCAAAATGGCTGGATAGATTATGAATCCGTAATGATGGAAAACCTGATGGCGTTTAAACGTGCGGGGGCAGATGGTATTTTAACCTATACAGCACTTGACGCCGCACGCATCCTCCTTAATAGATAATCAATTCAAAGTTTTTAAGCGAATTAAAGGACAGATATGAAATTCCCTGAACTGGATAGTGGCGTTGACCTCGCCGAAGTTGAAGAAAAGTGTCGAACTCTATGGGATGAAACAAAGATTCATGATTACGATCCTGAATCCAAAAAGCCTCTATTCTCTGTGGACACCCCCCCACCTTATGTTTCGGCTGCTCATTTACACGCAGGTCATGCCATGTCCTACACACAGGCAGAAATTATTATCCGTTACAAAAGAATGCAGGGTCACAACATCTTTTATCCAATGGGCTTTGACGACAACGGACTTCCAACCGAGCGTTATGTTGAACAAACCTACAAAATCAATAAGAAGAAGACCACTCGCTCAGAGTTCAGAAAACTCTGTATTGAAGAAACCCAAAAAGGCGCAAAGACATATGAAGAATTGTGGCGTGCCCTAGGGCTTTCTGTTGATTGGGATTTAAAATACTCAACGATTGATGATCTTTCTCGTCACACAGCACAAAAGTCTTTCCTAGATTTATATTCAAAAGACCTTCTCTATCGTGCGAATGAGCCTGTTTTATGGGATACGCACTTTGAAACAGCTCTTGCACAGGCTGATCTTGAAACAATTTCCCGCAAAGGAAAGATGTACGATATCCGCTTTGAAGATGCCGATGGTAATCCTTTAATTATTTCAACAACACGACCTGAGCTAATTCCTGGCTGTGTTGGTATGTTCTTTAATCCCAACGACACGCGCTACACGAAACTTAAAGGAGGCAAAGCTAAAGTTCCTTTATTTGATATTGAAGTGCCTATTCTGACCTCTGATGATGTTGATCAGGAATTTGGAACTGGTCTGATGATGTGCTGTACATTCGGGGATGGTGAGGATGTTAAAAAATGGAAAGAAAACAAGCTTGAGACACGCCTTGTTATTACGCCCGACGGGAAAATGAGCGCGGAAGCTGGAAAATATGAAGGCATGCAAATTGCCGAAGCTCGCAAACATATTGTGACCGATCTACAAGAGGCCGGCTTTATAGTTGGTGAAAAAACAGTTGAGCAAAATGTATCGGTTGGTGAGCGCTCAGAGGTGCCTGTTGAATTCGTGATGGAACCACAATGGTTTATCAATTTACTTAAGCATAAGGATGAATTTCTTAAGCGTGCCGATGAATTAGAATGGTTCCCTGCGCATATGAAAGTTCGTCTAGAGCATTGGATTGATGGACTTAAATACGACTGGAACATATCACGCCAACGCTTTTATGGTGTGCCCTTCCCGCTTTGGTATGTTCAGGAAACTGGCGAAGTAATTTTAGCCGATGAGGCAGACCTACCTATCGACCCCATTGAAGATTCACCACCACAATGGGCACAGGAAAAATATAAAGGCATGACCATAGTTCCAGAAACAGATGTGATGGAAACATGGATGACATCATCCTTAACTCCTCTTATCAATGCCAATTGGGCTGGCCGTGAAGGTCGTAAGGCTGGGATGGAAATTTACCCTATGACCCTTCGTGTTCAGGCGTTCGAAATTATTCGCACATGGCTGTTCTATACGATGGCAAAATCTAACTTTCATACAGATTCACTTCCATGGGAAAACGTGATGATTTCTGGTTGGGGACTGAACGAACAGGGCAAAAAGATTTCTAAGCGCGACCTTGAAAAGTTTACCGACGAAAATGGTTATAACCGCTATGACCCCTATTCTCTTATCAAAAAATATGGAGCGGACGCCTTACGTTACTGGGCCGCCAATTCTCAATTAGGACGCGATCTTCGTTTCCATGAAAAAGATGTCAAAGATGGCCGCAAGGTCGTAATCAAACTTTGGAATGTCGCTCGCCTTGCATTCATGTATATGGATGATTTTGATGCCAGCACACAAACTGTACCAGTGGATGAGCGTCCTGTTGAGGATCAATGGCTATTAAACGAAATTAATAGGCTTAACTCTAAAATGACAGAGTGCTTTGAGAAATATGATTACGCTACAGCCAAGGAAGCCCTACACAAATTCTTCTGGATTACCTATTGTGATGACTACCTCGAACTTGTGAAAACAAGATTCTGGGAAAACACCAATTGGAGCGAGAAGGATATTCTCTCTGCCAAATCTACACTTTATGAATCATTACGACTTTTGGTAGGCTTGTTTGCACCTTACCTCCCTCATGTTACCGAGGAAATTTATCAGCAGGCGGGTAAATTTGGTGAGGATTCAGTGTCCTTGCACGTTTCAAAATGGCCAGAGCAAAGTGATTTCAAATTCGAACGCAGTGAAGACATGCAAGTTATTTTAAAAACACTTTATGCAGTACGTAAATTACGTAGTGAGCGTCAAATTGGTCAAGGAGCACGTTTGGATAGGCTTGTTTTACAAGTTTCAAACGGCGGAAATCTTGAAACAACTGTTAAAAAGCTTGATACATCATTACTAAGTGCCGCCCGCGCGGATCAGATTGACTTTGGGAATGGTGATTACGAGACAGGAATTGATGGTCTTTCAATTGATATCATTCCCCACAAGGATGTTTCCTAAAATTTAAGATTCTTCTAATATAATAAGTCTGTGCGTGTTGTTGCTTGAGTAAGAAGGTATTCTAAAGTACAATTTTAGTTGAACTTTTTACCGCAAGCTATCTTCGCGCGGTTTCTTCTGCGTCATAATATGCCCATTTTGTTATGGGTCTTCGTGTAATACTTAAAACAGGTGCTGTCTTACTCATGAAATTTATAGCTATTCTTTTTGTATTTATATTCACCTATGGCGGACTTTTTATCGCCATGGGCTTTGACACTCACCACTTCATGGGCCTTATGGGCGTCATAGGTAAGGCCACACCAGGCGAATTTATGATTATTTTTGGTGTCGCCTGTGCCGCCTTTGTGATTGCCAACAGCAGTAGCGACATCAAACACACTCTTAAATACATGAAGGCTATTAAACAGCCCCATGCTTACGAAAAAGAAGATTACCTACATTTATTGGGAATGCTTTATTCGGTCTTTAAGCTAGCAAGAACAAAGGGTTGGCTCGCTATGGAGCAGCATATTGAAAATCCTAAAGAAAGTTCATTGTTTCAGGCTTTCCCAAGATTTCAAAAAAATGAAAAAGCAGTTGAATTTGTTTGTGACTATCTCAGAATTATTTCACTGGGCAATGACAATCCACACGAACTCGAAGCCCTTATGGACGAAGAGATAGAAACAATCGATGCCCATGAAAGCCACCCCGGACACGCTGTTCAAACGATGGCGGATGGTATCCCTGCCCTCGGTATTGTTGCCGCGGTTCTCGGTGTTATTAAAACTATGGCCTCCATTACTGAGCCTCCTGAAATTCTAGGTCGCATGATTGGTGGAGCGTTGGTTGGAACATTCCTTGGAGTTTGGCTAGCCTATGGCTTTGTTGGTCCTATTGCAGGAGCCATGAAATCACGCGCACAAAGCGAGGTTATGTATTACAAATGTATTAAGGTTGGTATCCTTGCTTTCTTACAAGGTGCTGCCCCTCAGGTCGCTATTGAATTCGCACGTAAGTTCTTACCTCACGAAGTTCAACCCAAATTCCTTGAGCTTGAAGACTACGTAAACGAACTTCCAAACCCTGCGGCATAGTATAAGCCCTTTTGGTAGGAGAGCAGTTTGACCAAAAAGAAACAACAAGAGAAGAAAAGCACGCAGCCCTTAATCGTTAAACGGATTAAAAAGTCTGGTGATGGGCATCACGGTGGCGCATGGAAAGTCGCCTATGCTGACTTTGTGACAGCCATGATGGCGTTCTTCCTTCTTCTATGGCTCTTAAACGCAACCTCAGAAGAGCAAAAAGAAGGTATCTCGAACTACTTTGATCCGACAAATCCAAAAATATCACGTAGCGAGAGCGGAAGTGGCGGTATATTAGGCGGACTTTCCATCTCAAAAGACAATCAAATGGTTACGATTACAGACCAACCACCCCCGTCCGACCTGGCTCCTGTATTTGCAGATAAGCAAATTAGTGATAACGCCGACGACGTTACAAAAACAGATGTGACCGAGGCGACAGACCGAGCAATTGAAAATGAAAAAATGAAGCGCGAAGAGGTTCGTTTTGAAGAAACTAAGCGTAAGCTACAAGAAACAATTTCAAGCACACCTGAATTGCGCGATTTGGCCAAAAACCTATTGGTTGACATCACCCCTGAAGGATTACGTATCCAAATTGTTGATCAGGAAGGTGAGCCTATGTTCCCCTCAGGAAGTGCACGTATGTTCGATAAAACTGATGGCTTGATGTCTTTGGTTGCAAAAACCATTGCTGACTTACCCAACAGTATTTCTATTCGTGGTCACACAGATGGCAAACCGTTCCGGGGAGCTGGAGATTACTCTAATTGGGAGTTATCTGCTGATCGCGCAAATGCAAGTCGTCGTGTGCTACTTGATAATGGTTATTCCGCACAAAAAATTGCTAATGTCGTGGGTAAGGCCGATACAGATCATCTAAACAAAAAAGAGCCTCTCGATGCGCAAAACAGACGTATAAGCATTATCCTTCTCAGAGACAGCGACCCCAATGTTACGGATGGTGTGAATACAAACGATAAAGCCCTTAAGCCAATGGATGATGGATACCGTAAAAGTCGAGGCAATATACAGTTTCCATAAAGCTTGATTTTTGTATTACATAATGCTAATACGGCACTATGAATATACACTTTGAATTTGACGAAGATCCTGAAGACTTTTGCTCTTATGTCCCTAATCAGGAAAGGAGCTTAGTTCGTCTAAAACGTGCCAAAGGTTTCGAGCAATTTCCTTCTGGAAATGTTTCGCGCGCCGAGTATTTTAGTCTTATTAGTCAACACGGCCTCCTGCCCCTCGACAGCGCGCCTTCTGCGACAGCTTGCAAAGGATGCAATGCTTGCGTCCCCTTAAGAATCAATAGCGATAAAGTGAACGACAAAATAAGACGAAGCCACCTTAAGACTTTTAAAAAGAACCTCGAGCGTTTTCCTTTTAGGATGAAGACTGGAGAATATTACTCTGGTCCCCACCATAGCTTATGCTTAGATTACTGCAAACAAAGGCATCCTGAATTTGAACTTGCGAATGTCACTTGGTTTGACTTCAAGTTAATGTGTATGCGAACTTCTCATGTTTTCGAAATGTTTGATAGTGAAGACAGACGATAGATTAGTGGCGTTTGCTTGGTTAAATGCGCATGAAGATAAAATCACATTTGATTACCTCGCATATGACATTGACTTGGCTTTTAATCAGAAAAAGGCGTTGGGAATACATGCGTGGATGGCAATCATTCATATCTGCCAAGAGCAGGGTTTCAAAGAAATGTACTGTGGAACATGGGTGAAAGACAGTCCTAAACTTGGCTATAAAGAATCACTGCCTGGTCTTGAGACCTTTGTTGATGGCGAATGGGTAGACTTTAATCCTGAAATTCATTCAGAGGGACCTGACTACCAAGCAATCCTTGATAAACTAAATAAAGATGGTTTGGAAATTACCTAATGGATTATCTAACCAGTGAAGTTCCTTGCACCTATTTAAATGACGAAACACGAACCATGGTTGCGCTATTCGATAGCGTTGTTCGTACTGGGAAATATGAATTTAAGTCTCGCAAATTGAGCAGAGACGAAAAATACCGCCTTATAGAAGAAAAAGGATTTATCTCCATAAACTCTGCCCCCAGTGCACCCTGTTGCGAAACTTGCCAAAAATGCGTCCCCCTGAGAATTAATGGGGACAAGGTCGCTTTCACAAAAAGTCAGAAAGAAAATTTCGTAAAAAACAGTAACCGCTTTGAAACTCAGCTTACTAATTCCAGAGCAACAGGCAGGGAACATCACAGGTTATATGAAGATTATCTTGCTAGGCGCCATCCAGAATCAGGAATGCGTGATAAAAGTTACGAGCAGTTCCTGAATGGTTGCTTAGCAAAAAATTCAATTCTTAATATTTACGACAAGGGAGATAGTCATAGGCTCGTCGCCTTTGCTCAAATCGATATTCACGAGCAAGCCGCAACTTTTGATTACCTCGCATATGACGCCGCATTAAGTAACTCAAAGCATAGCCTAGGTACATTTGCATGGCTTGCCCTCATTCACCGCTGCAGAGAGCATGATATAAAACATATGTATGTAGGGCCTTGGGTCGAAGGGAGCCGTAAAATGGGTTATAAATCCAGATTCCCGGGTCTCGAAACTATAGTAGATAGCGAATGGGTTGATTTCGATCCTGAAATTCACAAAACAGGGCCAGATTACAATAAAGTTGTTTTAGATATCCTAGGGCTAACACCTTCAAATAGCTGACACGTCCATTAATTAAGTCCGCACTCTTTTTTTAGAAAACTCCAAACTTTTTTGCGCAGACGCCTTTCTGGAATTGCTCCTTCTCTCCATCTTTCATAATCATTGCCAGTAACTTCAAAATGTTCCATGGCTATTGACGCGTTAAGAAAGCCTAACTTATGCGCACCGTCTACAATTTTAGGAAAAGGGTCAGCCTGGATGTTACTGTTCCATGCCAATGGTGAATGCCAAGGCTTATAAGCTTTAACAGCACTTCTAAAGGCAACTAAAAGCTTTTCTTTATCAGTTAAATTTTCAGAGATATTAGCTATTTGCGAATAAAGGCATTTCTTGCCTTTCCTTCTGTACAGCCTTCTGTAAAGCTTCCTCTAACTTTCTTTCTGTAGCCTCTTCGTTCATGAAGTAATTCTCAACACGACTTTGATAAAAATTTCTAATTTTTCTACTTAAGCCATTTATTGAAGAATCCTCTTGTAGCTCATCTGAAAAACCATTGACCCCAGTACTAGCTAAAAGTTGTTTTTCATCTTCACGTAAGTATTGTTTCAAATGTTCAATGTCCATATCATCCATTGAATGTATATGAGCATGAAAAATATATTTTGCAATTTTTTCGACCTTATCAGACTTCGGAAGCCAAACTCCATCTAATCTTCTGTAGCGCAGCATAGCCATTTTTATAAATTCTATGCTATCTGAAGGAGCCTCTCTATTAGTTTCAGAAACCTGAGGCCTTACATGACGCTCGGCAAATATCGCGCGTGATTTTATTCTTTCGGAAATAAAAGTATTTACTGCGCGACCCAACCTTGAAAAAGAAGATGGCTTCGAAAGGGAACCATCCAGAGATATACCGCAAGCACTCAAAAAAGATTTATTTTTATCTGACAGTGCACCTTCTAAATCTTTTCTCTCTTCATTAGAAAGATTTTCTAAATAATTAAGTTGAATCAAATCATGGATTTTTTCTGGCTTAGAGCGATGACCGTTCCCACCTGAAAAACTTAAGCTCAACGAATTTTTATGAAAGCATTGAGAGGCTTCTTTTATTCTCTGAAGGCAGTAAGCAACGTTGTCGTTGTAAGGTCTTGGATTAAAGTCCATTTTAATTTGGGATATATGATTCACGATTAACTCCTGTTTTATGACAACAGGTGTCTAACGGCTATTTGAGATAATTGCAAGTGCAAATAGGCTTAAAATTTATTATTTCTAGGAAAACCATTTGGAGGCATGCGACCAGCTTGAGCTCGCTTTCCAAGCCAAGGTGTTAAGTCCTCAACCTTGGTCTCACCGCTAGCATATTTATAAGAAAGTCCATCTTCTTTGGTAAAGGTCTTAGCATCACTAATACCGCCGTCTTTATACTTCTGAAGGATAACACCCTTACCACGAGACATCTCTGGAATTTCCTGCAATTCAAATGCCAACATTTTGCGATTATCCCCTATCACGGCAACCATGTTATCACCTTCTTGCAAAGGAACACAAAGACTTGCCTCAACTTTATCAGAAACATTCAGAATTTGCTTACCCGAGCGTGTTTGTGCAAAGACATCCTCTGATTTAACAATAAACCCACGCCCATCACTGGATGCAACTAACATTTTATCTTCAGGCTTAAAGACGAATACATCTACTAGGTCAGCCTCGTTAGGCAAATCAACCATAAGCCTTACTGGCTCACCAAATCCGCGACCAGGTGGCAATTTATCGGCAGGCAAAGTGTAAAAGCGACCATTAGTTGCGAATAATATAATCTTGTCAGTAGTCTGTGCCTCTAGAACAAATTTTTCTTTATCGCCATCCTTGTAGCGAACATCCTTTGCAACAACACCGTGGCCTTTCATTGCCTTTATCCAACCTTTAGCCGAACAAATAACAGTGACTGGCTCTTTCTCAATAAGCATTTCATCAAGATCAACAGAAACAGGGCCAGGAGGTTTCCCTATAACTGTGCGGCGAGCCCCAAGCTCGGTGTCTTCACCATAATCTTTATGCATAATCTGGATTTGTTTCTTAATTACCGTCCATTGGCGCGCGTCAGAACCAATGAGTTTTTCAAGATCATCCTGCTCTTTCACCAAGGCATCATGCTCGGTACGGATTTCCATTTCTTCAAGCTTACGCAAAGATCGCAAGCGCATGTTAAGGATAGCCTCGGCTTGCACCTCGGTTAATTTAAAGGTCTCCATTAAAGAAACTTTTGGTTCATCTTCCTCGCGAACAATGCGGATAACCTCATCAATATTGAGATAGACGATAAGATAACCGCCTAGAATTTCGATGCGGTGTTTAACCTTGGCAAGTCTGTGTTGCGATTGACGAACCAAAACGACTTGACGATGATCCAACCATGCGCGCAAGACTTCCCTTAATGACATGACCTTAGGGATAAGGCCACCATCAAGCGCATTCATATTTAGCGAGAAACGATTTTCCAAATCTGTATCGCGGTAGAGAGCCTCCATAAGGATTTCTGGTTCTACATTTCTGTTCTTAGGGATAAGAACAAGACGAATATCTTCTGTACTCTCGTCACGCACATCATCAAGCAAAGGCAATCTGCGTGTATTTATCAAATCCGCTATTTTCTCAATCAACTTGGATTTTTGAACCTGATAGGGAATCTCCGTGACAATAATTTGGTATTGCCCTTGTTTGAGTTCTTCTTTTTCCCATTTTGCACGAACACGGAATGAACCCTTCCCTGTTTCATAGGCATTAATAATGGCATCTCTACTCTCAACAAGAGTTCCACCAGTTGGAAAATCAGGGCCTTTTACAAAATTGCAAAGTTCTTTGTTCGTGGCGTCCTTATTATCCAGCATATGAAGCATTGCTTCGCATAGCTCAGCCACATTATGCGGTGGAATATTGGTTGCCATACCAACGGCAATTCCTGTTGCGCCATTGGCAAGTAAGTTCGGAAAATTCGCAGGCAAAACAATTGGTTCTTCTGTTTCACCATCATAGGTTTGACGAAAATCAATAGAGTCCTGTTCTATTCCCTCAAGAAGTCTTAGCGCTGTAGCCGTCAGACGTGCCTCTGTGTAACGCATAGCCGCGGCATTATCGCCATCAATGTTACCGAAGTTACCTTGACCATCGACAAGCGGATATCTTACGGCAAAGTCTTGTGCCAACCTTACAAGCGCATCATAGACGGACTGGTCACCATGTGGGTGGAATTTACCAATGACATCCCCGACAACACGCGCTGATTTTTTAGGGTTGAGATTAGGGCTTAATTTTAATTGGTACATCGCGTAAAGAATACGGCGGTGCACAGGTTTTAAACCATCACGGACATCAGGCAGTGAACAACTCATGATGGTCGACAATGCATATGAAAGATATCTATCGGACAAAGCCTCGGTGAGAGGCACATCCATTATAATTTCTTCAGATACAGGAGGTTTAGATTTAACCATAAGCTTCTTGATGTACTTTAAGGGTCTGAATTACAGATACGTCATTCTTTTTGGCAAATTGCTCCTCGAAACGCAAGCGTGCTTCGGGAATCCCTTGCGAATGTTGTGCAAAAACCCAGTTTTCAAGGAAATAGCCTGTTAATTTAAGGCCAGTGTATACATCTTCTGCTTGCCCCATCTTATCGGCGTTTCTGTTTCCACTTTTCAAAAACTCGGGCAATTCCAACAATTTCTCTTTATAAATTTCACCTGCTGATTTTGATACAGCTCTACCCGACTTAGGGCTTACGTAGGTTAGCTCATCAGAACTCCCTCCACCCGCACAACGTGACAAATCTAGCGCGAAACCTAACTCTTTTAACAAAGCCTTCTCCCACATAACGTATGATGCGCCCCAAAAATCGGTTTCCAAGCCCTCGAACAAAGCCAAAAGTCCATTATAGATTTCAGGATGACTTTCTCTTTCTGCAAGTGCGCGCTCACATAAATGGCAAGCAGAGATAAGCGCAGACAATCTCAAGCGGTCATCCATAAAGTTGCCCGCCCAGTTTTTATGTTGTTCCAATTTGAAATGACCTAATTGATCAGAGCTTTTTGCCTGCCAATCAGCTTGAACATGCGTCCCAGGCTCCAGAAATACTTTGTTTTTTGATGAAGTGGCGCCATGAAGATACGCTGCAAAACGACCATAATTTTCAGTCATTAGAATAACAACTGCACCATTCTCACCATGAGGGCGCGCGTGCAATACGATTCCATTATCTGACCAACTTTCCATACTCTATTGTATATCAGCTCCTTGAATAGCTTGATAGGTTAATAAAGCCTGTTTGGTTTCAAGAACGTCATGTACACGGAAAATTTGAACACCTTGTTGATAGGCATGAATAACAGTTGCCAAAGAACCACCCAAACGTTGCTCTGGGCTTTCTCCCATGCCATCGATTTTAGCTATAAAACTTTTGCGAGATGTACCTAACATTTGTGGAACACCCAAACTCAGAAAACTCTTCAAATTTTTTAAAAGCACCAGATTATGTTCCAAGGTCTTTCCAAACCCAATCCCGACATCCGCAATCAATCTATCTTTATCTATGCCTGCTTTTACGCAAAGCTGAATTTTTTGCTCTAAAAAATTATATACGTCATTAGTAACATCTTCGTAATGTGGGTTTTTTTGCATATTTTGAGGGGTGCCCTGCATATGCATCAAACACAAAGAAACGTTACTGTTTGAGATAACTTTAATTGCATTTTCGTCTGTCAAAGCAGAAACATCATTAATGATATGACACCCAGCATTAATGGCTGCCTGCATCACGGAAGCGTTGCGAGTGTCTGCAGAAATAATAGCTCCAGACTTTGCAAGACCTTCGATTACAGGAATTATACGGTCAATTTCTTCCTGTGCAGACACAGGTTCAGCGTTTGGACGTGTAAACTCCCCGCCAATATCAAGGATATCAGCCCCCTCTTCTATTAATTCCAAACCATGATGAATCGCCTTTTGGCTATCAAGGTACTTACCACCATCAGAAAAACTATCGGGCGTAACATTTACAATACCCATAATGCACGGTGAGTTTTTAAGGGCTTTCTCAACCAGCAAGACGATATTCCTCTCCATCCTTAAGACATCTTACCTTTTGCTCTTCATCTAAGGATTCAACAAGCTCGCTTAAGGTTTTTTGGCTTTCAGGATGCTTCCAATAATCTAGTATCTCAGCCATAGGCCTTAAAACAAATGCACGCTCATGCATTCTAGGGTGAGGCAGTATTAAATCCTTATCATCTGACATTTCGTCCCTATAGGCTATAACATCTAAATCAAGGACACGTGGTGCATTTAGGTAACTTCTTACTCGTCCAAATCTTGTTTCAATTTCCAAGAGCTTCATCAAAAGTGGCATAGGATACAAATCTGTTTGAATAGATAGAACCCTGTTGGCGTACCAAGGGTGAGTGTCCGTTACTGGGACGGGCGCAGTTAGCCATATGCTTGAGGCTTTAAGAATCCTAATACCTTCTTTTTCGAGAACTGCTTGAGCCTCAAGGAGGGTTTCAGCTGGTGTTCCGTACTGGCTTGGCAAATTGGCACCTAAACCAATTAATATTTCTGAGGCTCCAATGTTGTCTGACATTATTTTTTTGTCACTTTTTGTATAGATTTTAATTCGCTCTCAGAAATATAATTGTTTTTATCTGTACGCTTATCAAGCAGGTTTTTTAAAGGCTCGTCAAAATATGGGTGAACCCAGTCCGAGTAGATCTCGTTAAGAGGGAGGAGGAAATGGGTTTGCTCATGCACTTGCGGGTAAGGTAAAGTGAGATAATCGTTTTTAAAAACTTCTCTCTGATAGGAAATTAGAAAGAATTCAACAGATTTAAGGTCGTTTTTGAAACCATGAATACGACCAAACTCGCTTTCTATATCCTGCAACAATGCCAAAAGCGGTAAAGGGTAAAGGTGGGTATCTATAGATAAAACTAGACTGGCGGGGAAATACTCGCCGTAACCGTTTTCACGATTAGCTTCAAGCCATACGGACGAAGTAGCCTTAATGGCAATTTGATTATTTTCTAATGCATTTTTGGCAAGCAACACAACTTCTTCTGGTAAGCCATGCCTCGACGGCACCTCAGCACTTAAGCCAATCAGTATCATCTAAGTCCCATTCAGATATTATTGTTGAAATGAACTGTATCAGAAAATTCTAAACTTCACAAATTATTGAGAACTACCAGCTTCTGAATTTACCTGAGTCAACATGGACAAAACCACTTCTAGCATAATATCCTACGCCACCAGCCTTGAGTTTCATTGCTATTTCATGGAGACGCCCCAACGGAACATCATCTAATGCCAAGTCAATTGCCTGGCCAGACATGTGTAAAGACTGCTTTGCAACTTTACCACTGTTGTTACCAAGCATTTTATTTGTCTTTGGTGAGCGATAGCCTGAAAGAATTTTGAAAGGCTTTCTGGAACCAGACATTTTATGAATTGCTGCAGCAATATCAATCACACGAGGATCCATAGGAAAAACTTCATTTCTACGATGATCACGAAGCGTGTAGTTAATTTGCTCGAATGAATCAGGTAAATACTGATTACCTACACGGTAAAGACCTTCATAGCTTTCATGCGTATGGAGATTAAAAACCGAAAGGTTGTAACGCCCACCTGGCACACCTGCAAAAACAGGTTTGATACCTACAGTTGATATTAGTGCTGCCGCAGAAAGCGTAAGTGAGCCCTTTAGTAATGTACGACGATCAAACGTCTTGTCTTCAAGAAGAGTTTCTAGATTCATTGATATACCCGTAAACTTTTTTTTAATTTATATTTCTTGTGAATAAGAAAATTATGAATAGAACCTTTTTTAGTATGACCTAATAAGGCTTAACAAATCGTAAAAATGAAAAATAGTACTGATTAAATTTTGCCATGGATTGCCCACAGACAATCTTACTTTACGGAATCTAAGATATAACTGCAAGAAAATTAAATTATTCTTGGAATATAAACTTCATTCTTAGCTTTTAATTTCTGAACCAGTCTTGCATCCCACTCATATAAATCGGGGCTAAATACAAGCTTTCCAGCGTCATCCATCCATGCACTTTGATAGATAAGGTAGACAGGAATTTTAGTCGTGGCTGGGATATCACGCATCTTACCTTTGTCCAAAACATCCTGAAGAGCATTGTTATCCCACCCTTTATTATCGGATAGAACAAAATTGGCAACACTTTCTGGTTGTGACATTCTTACGCAACCAGAACTTAATGCGCGCGCCGAGTGTCCAAAATATTCATCCGTGTTGGTATCATGCAGAAAGATATCATATTTGTTATGCATCAGAAGTCTTATACGTCCCAACGGATTATTAGACCCCGAAGATTGCACTATTCTAATCTGCTTAATTTCATTTTCGCTCAGACTAGCCCAATCAATTTCAGAGGATGCTAAAACTTGCTCACTTTCTCCCCATCCCTTGATAAAAGTCACGTTTTTATCATCAAGATAATAACGATTTTCTTTTAATTTAGGAATATAGTCCTCAGACTTTATAGTCTTCGGTACTGTCCACGTCGGGTTAAAACGAACACCTGTGACGCGCGCCTTAAAGGACATTGTCTCGCGCCCACGACGTCCGACAACAACAGGCATCTCTAATGAAATTTTGTTATTCTCAACAGCCCATAATGTCTGAGCTGGTATATTTACAATCAGGTACTTGTCAGGCTTGCTTGGATCAAGCCAACGGATGCGCTCAAGGTTAGCAATAATTTGGTTTATTTTATCCTGACGGGTTTTGTTCATCGCCTCTAACGTTTGATTGCCTATAAGACCATCGGGACGCAACCCATTTTCATGTTGAAATAACATTAGAGCTTTAACAAGCTTATCATCATAAACATCATTATAGGGCTCGGGCTCCATACCTAGGCGATAGCGAATATTATGAACAACACCATGCCTGTCACCAGGCCTTAGCGTACCATCGACCTTAATGGGTAAGACATTTTCAAATGGCTCAGGTTCGCCCAAATCCTCAATTTCCTTTATGAGCGCCTTGCGCAAAGAGCTGTAAAGCTTGCTCTGCGGGGGAAGGGCTTCAAGAGCTTCTTTCTTACTGCCCTCATCCATCACATAGTTAAGAATGGCATTTGAAGATACGGGCTTACGCCAATCAGCCGAACTTTGTCCTATCTCTTCAGGGTTAATGCGCATACCTGTTAAATCACGTCCATAACGCACTACTGCTGCGGACATCATTACATCCAAGGGTGCCTTATCAGCATCATGCGGACTGTTTACTAAATCCAGTAAAATATCACTCAGATAATTTTGTGGGTTAAGGCCATGTGTCCAAGAATTTTCAAAAACCATAATGACATCCTTTATGTCACGCTTGCTTGTCCACAAAGGGGTAAAGTTTCTTGATTGGTAAAATTCGTAAAAACCTTTGTTATCCTCAATTGGTAAAACACTAATGCTGGGCTTTTGAGAAAGCACACGGATATCTTCTTGAACAGGAGAAAGCTTTTCTTGTGCAAACGACGGCGTTGCAAAGAATAGAAAAAATGCCACAAAGGCAGTTATTTTTATTACGGATGTAAAATTCATGATTATCTTAAGATTGCAATTCCCCATCATACAAGACTAATGCTTAACAAAACATTAGGTTTTCTTGGGAGATGGCTCTCGTTCTTTTTCTCGCTTATACAAAACCTGATCCAACTTGTCCCTGAAATAAGCAGCATTTGATACAAAGGGTATGATAATTCTACGCGTTCCATTTCCTGTTAATACGATATTACCGTACCCCAAGAATTGCCCCATTAAAGTCCTGTGAACCTCAACACTCTCAAGTGAATCAAAGCGAATTTGCAAAGTTTCTAAATTCATAATGCCATAGCGCACAAGAACACGATAATCTGTTAAGGCGAGAAGCAAAAAACGTTTAGTTAGACTAGACACTAAAAACATAAGCATGGTTACAACCAAGAGAAAAACGCCTAGCTGCCAAGCGAATAAACCCACACAAATTGCTATAATTAAAACAGCAAATGATTTCCAAAAAATACCTGTCGAGATTAAACCTTCAGCAATTATTTTCTCGCCTTCTCTTAACGATATACCTGCATATCGTGAAGCATCAACGTTCATGATGTCCGCGCCTTTTCAATTGCCTTCTTAAAAACAACCGGGCGAGCAACCGGGGGTAAAATGATCTCACCCACTCCCATACCTCTGACCATAACACGTCCGTAATCAAGTATACGTCCCAAGATACCTTGCAGGAGATTTACACTCTCAATACGATCGATATTAATTTCAACAACTGCGCGCGCAACCAATCCGCGCTTATATATTAGACGTGACGTAGTAATCGCAATTTCAGTTGTTGCTTTGTAGACCATCATTTGGGCAAAACGAAAAATTCCAAAAAGAAAAGTAAGGAAGGCAAGTAATTTAATACCAGGATGGAGAGCACGAAATTTATCAATAGTGCCCGCATCGGGTGCAACCGCATAGCTGCTTAAGGGAAGTCCAACCTTGTCCTGAACATACAAGCTTCCTGCAATAACTATCACGGTGAAAAG
The DNA here is from genome assembly GCA_963740205.1 of uncultured Alphaproteobacteria bacterium. Lineage (GTDB taxonomy): Bacteria > Pseudomonadota > Alphaproteobacteria > Micavibrionales > Micavibrionaceae > UBA2137. The sequence continues at coordinate 198,882 of CAVUDD010000004.1, read as the reverse complement.
CACGCCCCAAAAAAGACTCAAGAAAGCTTTTACATCATACATCCAGTGAAAATGTCCGATATGAATGATCTCTTCATCGGGCGCAAGCGACTGTTGAACGTAAAGCATATTTTATGATTCCCCGAATGAAATACCTAGTGCATTTGCAGTATGAACCAAAGTGCCATCGAGGTCTACTTCTTGGTAAGCTGCTATTGCGTCTTCAATGGCCACATCAACAACGGTTCTGTTTTTCCAAGCAACCATACGTCCAAATTTACCCTCTGCAATCAGGTCTACTGCCTTAACACCAAAAGCGGACGCAAGAAGTCTATCATTATATGTAGGCTGACTTCCTCGTTGAACATGCCCCAAAACTGTCACGCGCGTTTCTGCACCTGTCATCTCTGATATACGTGCACCAATATAATTACCAATCCCACCATAGCGTTTCTCGCCACCAGCATATGTAACCTCAAACTTTTCACCATTTTCTGTTTTTACAGCCTCAGATACAACAACCAGTGCAAAGTTGCGTCCACCCTCCATAACAGCCTTGATTTTCTTGGCAACAGTTTCCATTGAGTATTTAATTTCTGGAATAAGAATAACATCCGCACCACCAGCAATTCCTGCCGTTAAGGCGATGTGACCTGCATCCCGCCCCATAACCTCAAGAACCATCACCCTGTCATGGGATGCTGCCGTTGGCTGTAATCTATCAAGCGCCTCTGTTGCAACCGATACTGCCGTGTCAAAACCAACAGATGTTTCTGTCTCACCAATATCATTATCAATTGTTTTAGGTATACCAACCATGTTGATACCACCCTGCTCTGCCAATTTTTTCAAAATCGCAAAGCTTCCGTCACCGCCAATTGCAATCACAGAATCAATATTTAATTTTTTAAAACCTTCTATAATTTCGCCAGAACGGTCCTTAGTCGACCCATCCTTCATAGGAAATGCAAAAGGATTTCCCTTATTTGTTGTACCTAAAAGAGTGCCCCCCATGCGCATAACAACACCATCAAAGTCATTCGCATTAAGGAGTTTATATTGCGGAGGATCCTGCAAAAGTCCATGTGTACCATCAAGAATGCCCACGACTTCCCAGCCACGAATACTTGCGCTGTGCACAACCGCCCTGATGACTGCATTCAGTCCCGCGCAATCACCACCACTCGTTAAAATGCCAATTCTTCTCTTCATGCTCATAAAACTCTTAAAAAACTCATAGAAATTTGGTAAACTATTTGCACCAAAAGGAAAAGACCTAAAAGAAAATTGCATTAGAGGGTATATGGAAGACGAAGACGCTCTGCGAGAAAGACTCGCTGAACTCAAAGCCGAACACAAGGATTTAGATCAAGCCATTGACAGGCTGGTTCACATGTCTGTTGTGGATGCTTTGCAATTACAACGCCTGAAGAAGCGCAAACTTCAACTTAAAGACACAATTCAAAAAATTGAAAGCGATCTTGTGCCTGATATTATTGCATAAGATATTTATTCTTTAGAGAAAGACTTATTTCAAAACCATGACACACTCGCACGACAAGCCCCTTATAAGTATTATTATGGGTTCTCAATCTGATTGGGGCACTATGAAACATGCTCATGATATTTTGCATGATTTTGATATTCCTCATGAATGCCGCATAGTTTCCGCGCATCGTACACCCGGTCGCATGGTTGAATTTGCCAAAACTGCTAAAGAGCGTGGATTAAAAGTTATCATCGCAGGCGCAGGTGGCGCGGCACACCTACCAGGTATGGTTGCCTCAATGACAATTGTTCCGGTTTTGGGCGTGCCTGTTAAATCAAAAGCCTTGAAGGGAATGGACAGTTTGCTCTCTATTGTCCAAATGCCTGGTGGAGTTCCAGTAGGAACCTTGGCAATTGGGGATGCTGGCGCAAAAAATGCTGCACTTCTTGCATTAGGCATTTTGGCAAATGACGATGAAACAATTTCAAAACAACTTTCTGATTGGCGCAAAGAACAATCAGGCAGTGTTGCCGAACATCCAAAAGATTAAATGACAGAGAATATCAAGACACTTGGCATTCTGGGTGGCGGTCAACTTGGGCGCATGAGCGCCCTTGCTGCAGCACGACTTGGTATTAAATGCGTTATCTTTACTGATGGTGATGACCACCCTGCGTCCGAAGTGAGCTGGAAAACAATTGTTGCAAAGTATGATGACAAATCTGCACTTGATAAATTTGCTAACCTTGTCGATGTCATTACTTACGAATTCGAAAATATCCCTGTTGAAACCGTACGATATTTACAATCCAAAAACTCTGTTTTTCCTGACGATAAAATTCTAGAGATTGCGCAAGATAGAATTACCGAAAAATCTTTTCTAAATTCAATTGATATCCCCACAACTAGGTGGAAGGAAATTAAATCGAGCGAGGATATAGTACAATGCTTTAAAATATGGAAATGCGAAAGCTTAATTATAAAAACGACACGTTTCGGATATGATGGAAAAGGACAAAAGAAAATAAACAAGTCTGATAACTTGAATACTATCTTAGCCATATTCAAAGGACAAAATCTTATTGCAGAGGAGATTGTCAATTTTACCCACGAGATATCGGTTATTGTAGCTCGTGATAAAAATGGGAAAATGGAAACCTACGGTCCATCTCATAATATCCATGAAAACCATATTCTAGCCACAAGCAAGTGTCCCGCTCCAATATCAAGCCCCTTAAAGGTTCGCGCAGCTGTTCTTACGGAAAGATTAGCGGAGAAAGTTAATTTACGTGGTGTTTTGACACTGGAAATGTTTATTACGGATAAAGGAGATATCCTTGCTAATGAGATTGCACCAAGAACTCATAATTCAGGACATTGGACGATAGATGCCTGCACAATTTCCCAATTTGAAAATCATGTCAGAACCGTTTGTGGCTTACCCGTAGGCATGCCTGTTCAACACAGCAATGTGAAAATGATAAACCTTATCGGTAATGACATTGATACAGTTCCTGAATATCTTAAAAATTATAAGGCCTGTGTTCATCTTTACGGTAAGTCAGAAACTCGTGAAGGCCGTAAAATGGGGCACGTCACCATCTTGAATTAATTGACGTTTAAACTTTTGGCAGCCTCTATGGCCACACTTGATTTGCCCTTACCTTTTTCTCTTATAAACTGCTCAAAATTTCCAGGTAATATACCAAATTGATGCAGAACCGCTTTTGTTACACTCCAATCAAACTTTTCTTTAGCCGTTAATTCAAGCGACGCTCTTGCTGATTGCTCATCAGATCCAGATAAATCAGAAACCATTCTCGTTGCACGCTGAACAAGCTTTTCGCAAAATAATTTAACGTCAATCATATAACCATCATAAACATGTCCCATCAGTATCATTGCAGAGGTAGTAATGATATTTAGCGCCACTTTATGCGCAGTTCCTGCACCTAGTCGCGTTAACTTACCACCAGGTTTATTAGATGTTTTCAGTAAAACTGGGATATCTACCAATCTTAATAATTTTCCCTCTGCAGAATTACAAAATCCTATTGTAGGTGTATTGGTTGCCTTAAGTTTTTCAGCAAGATAGTTAGTGAATTTTGTGTTTCCACTAACGGAACCCAGAAGACAGACATCATTATTCGTAGGTTCGAACTTTTTTACTAAATTATCTGATGCGCCATCCTGATTTGTTAATTCGTGATAATCCCTAAGCAACGCCTCGTTCCCACCCGCTATACCAAATTTTGTACGACCAAGAGAAAATCCAAAGGTTGGATAGAGCTCTGCTTGTTCCTGCACCATCGCTCGTGCAGTAGTCCCCGCGCCCGCAACAAGAAGATTGCCTTGCTTATCACCTAATTGTCTAGCTACACATTCCACTGCAGGAACAAGCGCTTCTATATTGTTACCAATGGACTTAATTGATTGCCTCTCATGATTCAAAAGACACATCAGAAATTCCTTCATATTGGTAATCGAATTACTTTTATAAGATGGTGTATATTCCACTAGCTCATCAAGGCTTTGTTGGCTCACCATTCCAAGACCAAAAACGATTCCATTCATTAATAAGTCGAGGCAAATCTTTTGAGCAGTTCCAGCATTCATTCTAGTCGATCCACCTACGGGCTCAGGCTCTGTATCAAGAAAAAGTGAATGATTTGAAATTTGGCTTATTGGAGAATTGGGATTATTCGCAATCGAAATCGTTGTTGCGCCCAATCTATTGGCCTCTCTTAAGCCACCTATAACGAACGGTGTTCGTCCGCTTGCAGAAGCACCTATGAGGATATCGTTTTCATTTAAACCGAGCTTACGAATACGTTGCGCTGGAATTTCTTCGCTATCCTCCGCCTCGTCCCTTGGTGTGATAAGACCCTCGCGTCCACCTGTTATAACAAACTCAACTCGCTCTCTTGGGAATCCGTGTGTTGAACCTCTATCAAAGATTGAACCAGTAATCTGATAGATGTCCCAGCACCTACACCATATATACGACCATTTGATGTTTTTAATTTTTTAGAAACCTGATTGGCTATTTCTGCAATCTCATTAATTTGAGCCTCAACAACATCAACTGTTCTTAACTGATACTTAAATAGCAGGCGCAGTAGCTCACCTGCGCTTTTTTTATGTATTCCTCTAGATTCAGGGTGAACCTGTTCAGTTTTAAGTTTTGATAAATTTTCCATCATTTCACTTTATAGAACAGATTTTAAAAACTGTCTTGCGTCATAACCTTCTTGATGTTTAATGTTCATGGTCTTTCAAAAGTCTAATTAGAAAACAAATGGAAAGAAATACCCATGACACAATCCGCCCCCAATCCTTCTTCATCACGCATTAGAGAAGAGTCAGATTCAATTGGAAAAATAGACGTGCCAGCAGATAATTATTGGGGGGCACAAACACAGCGCTCACGCGAAAACTTTAAAATCGGTACAGAAACCATGCCTGTACCCCTTATTCGTGCGCTTGGCCTTATTAAAAAAGCTGCCGCCATGACTAATATGGAGCAAGGCAAGTTAGATGAAAAATTGGGACAAGCCATCATGCGCGCAGCAGATGAGGTTATTGGCGGGGCGCGCAATGCTGAATTTCCCCTTGTTGTCTGGCAGACAGGATCGGGCACACAATCCAACATGAACAGTAACGAGGTTATTGCAGGACTTGCCAATGAGTTACTTATAGGTAAGCGGGGCGGTAAAGATCCTGTTCATCCAAATGATCATGTGAATATGAGCCAGTCATCTAATGATACATTTCCAACCGCTATGTCGATTTCTTCAGGTGAGCAAGTTCATCATCTTCTTATCCCTGCCCTTCAAAAGCTCCATGAGGCGTTGGATAGTAAAGCGAGAGATTTTTCGGATATTGTAAAAATTGGTAGAACACATTTGCAAGATGCCACTCCACTAACACTCGGTCAGGAATTTTCAGGCTACGCGCAACAAATTAAATATGGTATTGAGCGCATTAAGAACACTCTTCCGCGAGTTATGGAGTTGGCGCAAGGTGGCACTGCTGTTGGAACAGGTATTAATTCTACAGCGGGCTTTGCAGAAATTTTTGCTGAACATATTGCCACCATTACAAAACTACCCTTCAAAACAGCTCCTAATAAATTTGAAGCATTGGCCGCACATGATGCAATGGTAGAACTATCAGGTGCATTAAACGTTCTTGCAACATCATTGATGAAGATAGCAAATGATGTCCGCCTTCTAGGCTCAGGCCCTCGTTGCGGTATAGGAGAAATATCCCTACCAGCTAACGAGCCAGGCTCATCTATTATGCCTGGTAAAGTTAACCCTACACAGTGTGAAGCCTTAACAATGGTCTGTGCTCAAGTAATGGGTAATCATGTCGCCGTTACTATCGCAGGATCAAACGGTCATTTTGAGTTGAATGTCTTTAAACCTGTTATGATTTATAACGTGTTGCAGTCTATTCGCCTTCTGGGTGATGCCTGCAATAGCTTTACAGATAATTGTGTTGTTGGCATCGAGGCCAATAAAGAACGTATCAACACATTGCTAAACGAAAGCTTGATGCTCGTAACTGCACTCAACCCGCATATCGGTTATGATAATGCTGCCAAGATTGCTAAAAAGGCGCATCAGGATGGCACTACACTCAAGCAAGCGGGCATAGAGCTTAAACTTTTAACAGAAGAGCAATTTGACAAATGGATCAAACCGGAAGAAATGGTCAAACCGAAAAGCTAAAGGCGCTTTTTTCTGCGCCTGTTCTTAAACGCTCTGTGACCTTGAACGGGCACCGCACAAGTGTTTCTTTGGAAGAACCGTTTTGGATAGAAATCAAATCAATTGCAGAAACAGAAAAGGTCTCACTTAACGCGCTTATTTCAAAGGTTGACGAAGTACGAGGAGCAATAAGCCTTTCAAGTGCCTTGAGACTTTATATACTTCACCGATTACGAAAATAATTAGCGTAAAAATTCACCGACCGCACCACGAAGTAGATCTTCAGGTGTTATCTGCTTTTGCTCAACAGGCTCTTCGGGTGCTGTTTCAGTTGTGCTAGCTCCAGATGCCGGTTCAGTTGCCGTTTCTGGGGTTGCCTCTTTGGCTCCTCCCAATAAAGGAATACCCAACTTGCTGTTAATTTTTTCGGCTATACCATTATCCTGAAGCAATTTACCAACTTTACGCTCAATTTTACGTTGCAGATAATCTTCGAGAATATCTCCGCCAAGTCGCTTTGGATTACTGAGGGAGCCACTGAAAGAAATATCAAAAGGAGGAACATCAGAATTTTTGACAGTCACTTTGTTAATTACATTTAGTGTCCAGTCAGGCAAATTAACACGACCGGTAACATCAAAACGCGCCCGACCCCCATCGAGAAATAAAGGGTTCAAGTTTACGATACCCTTTGTGATATCAAAGTTACCCTCCATTGTGTCAAAGCTTGTATCACCTTTGTAAATGGATGAAGTCAAAAGACCTTGAACCGTCTCACCTGGCTTAATATCATCAGATAATGCGCCTGCAAGACCAGCAATATCTATGCCTTTAATAACTATATTTTCGCCATTGACCTTAGCATTACCATTCAGATTTTGGATAAGCGCACTCATTGATGCCCCTGCTGTTGTCAATTGTTCAGAGCCAGATGTTATACGCCCAGAAATTAAATCAGTAGATTTGTTAACTATCGCCTCATAAAGCTTGCGACCATCAATTGTGCTGGCCTGTGAATTCCAAGAAATTGAAGAAAATCCTTGCCCATTTCCCGCACCTTTAATTTGACCATCCATATTAACAGAGCCACCAAATAAGCCAGCTTTTAGGGATGCAATATTCATTACCCCGTCAGCAAGCGTCACATCCAATGAAGGAGAGCTTAATATCCAACGGTTTTGTGCAATGGATTGCGCCTTTATATCCAAATCCAACTTAACCGCACTCATCCATTTTGAATCAATGGGTTGTGGTGACCAACGGCCATTATCGGATGAAGAGCTGTTTGATCCGCCACTTGATTTTGCAGATGCCTGATTGGCTGTTTTTGTAGAAGTCCCTGGCAATACCAAAGACCCAAGATTTAAATCACCAGTCACAGAAGGAACAGCGCCACCAGTATTAATGGTCATATTGGCAGAGTTGATATCAACAGGCCCAGCCTTCCCTTTCAAGCTAGCAAGTGAAATAACCTTCTCAGCCAAAGACAAAGATGTCTCTATGTCCAGAGGCTTTTGCCAGTAACGTCCCATTGAAAATGAAGGATTGGCAATCTGTATGGCCTGAACCATATTTGGGTGCTGGACACGAAGAGCCAGATTATCAATTTTCAAATTACTCATAGGGTTTTGTGCTGTACCGCTAGCAGTAATAACCAACCCCTTACCTTTACCTTTTGCAGAGAATTGTAAGGCATCAAGCGAACCTTTTAATGTCGTATCTGCCTCTAATGCCCCAACAGTAACATTTGATTCAGGCATTTTAACGCCGTAGCTTTGAGCTAGCTTTTCTATATCTGCCGTTTTCATTTGAAGGTTTAGATCAAGCCCACTCAAATTTTGAGTATTACCAATAGTACCAGTCGCAGAACCAGAGGTGCCAAACGCTGTTTGCAATGAAGCCCCTGCAATGCGCAATGCATTAGATTTTGAAGTTATATCAGCCTTAACATTTTGATAAGCCTTACCCTGATAAACCAAAGACCCAATTGCAGCGTCCAAATCTAAATTCATTGGAATTGAGAAACCTTTTGGTGAAGACTTCTCAGATGCTTTTTTATCTGTCTTCTTCTCACCAGAATTTTGCATTGAATTTGAAAGCCCCATCCACTGATCAATATTAAGACTGTCAGCATTCATTGCTAAAGTCAGAGCTGCTGGCGTTGCTTCGCTAGCAAAACTATATTTACCGCGGCCACTTAATGAAGAACCATTCAATTTTGCAGTATATGAAGAAATGTCCACTGCTTGTTCAAGTAAGGTCAAATCAGCCTTAACATTGGCTCCTGCTAATGCTTGCCCAAGCGTGCCATTACCTTTTTTACCTGTGGTTTCCTTTAGATTAAACTGGAATTGTTTGTTACTAAGTGCCTTGATGTCACCCGCAAACTCTAGACCTGCAAGCGCTGCCTCAAGATCATTTAGAACTAATGTGTCACCACCAAAGGCCATTTCACCAGAAGCCGAAAATGGACCCGGCGCAATTGCTCCACCATATTTTGTAAAGTCATCACCTTTGACAGAAAATTTTCCTTCAACAGATTTATTTATTTGATTAACCTTGCCATCAAACTCACCTTCAATAGCTTTATCATCGGCCGAAAATGCCAAATCTATAGGCATATTGCCATTCTCTATGGCTTCAGTTTCTAAATCTATTGCAACAGGTCGTCCGTTATAAATTGCAGAACCATCAACCTCAAAGGGCCCTTGCAGACTATCCATTTCACCAGTCATATTGACTTTTTCAAGTGTGGTTGTTGCGCCTTTAATTCCGTCTCTGTAAACAAGCTTTCCGTCTGTGACTTCCAGCGAGGAAATTTTGAAATTTGTTTCCTTTGGCTCTTCGCCTTTGGACTCTTCCTTATTTTCAGTCGTCTCTTGTTTGATTTTACCTTCAACTTTTTCTGCGCTCTCGACAACCCAGCTACCTTTGCCGTTAACATCTGTGGCAAGCGTTATGATGGGCTTAACCAAATTGACAGATTTAATCGAAATATTTTTGGAAAGCAGAGGAAGAAGATCAACGCTCACTTCGGCCTCATCAACCGACACAAGCTGTGTAGCGTCATTTAAGATTGTTACTTGTTCTGCTTTTAAATGTGGAAATGGCAAAACAGCCAATGAAAGGTCGCCATCGATATTTACTGTATAGCCAGATTTTGCTTGGATTTCATTTTTGATAGTTTCTTTATATTTCGACCAATCAACGAATGAAGGTGCGACAACAGCTCCAACAAGTATAATCGTAACCAATGCCAATATTCCGGAAAGCACCTTGACCTTCATTTAAATCCCCTTTGTAAATTCAATCTATGTAGTAACGTTATAGTCTTTTTCTAGAGAAAATAAAGGGCAAGCATCTTGTTTGCATTGCACAAAATTCTGCATTATAATTTGATTTATGCAGAAAAAACCTACCGTGGTGAAAAAATACGCGAATAGGCGCCTATATGATACTGGGCGCAGCTCATACGTGACACTCGAAGATCTCTACGAGATGGTAAAGGAGGACTATGACTTTGTTGTTCTTGATGCAAAAACTGGAAAAGACTTAACAAAACAAGTTCTTATACAGATTGTCGTAGAAAAGGACTCAAAAGCAGGAAGTCATTTTACACTGCCTTTCCTCAAAAAAACCATCAGCTTATACGGCGATAAATTACAACCCTTACTCCCTGAATACTTAGAAAAATCCATTGGTGATTTTCTTGATAATAGAGAAGAACTAACCAGCCATCTACTGCCGACAAAAGATGAGAATACTCAGACTTAAGAAGAACTTTGGAGTGTTCTATCCAGACTGTCACGTGCTTCCATAGCCTGTTCCATCTGCGACGTACCACCCTCATGAGCAATACTCACAAACTGGTTACCTTGCTGATAAAACAATAATGAGGCAGACAAACCACCAGCTCCATTTACACACGCTATCTCATAAGCCTCACGCTGTGCACCGGCCTGTGCATTACCAGTAGAGACTGGAATAGCGGCAAATTCGCCACCACAACGCCCCTCTGCGGTTTGAATGTAACTCCTAACCATTGTTTCAAAAGAACCTTGAACAGGCACACTGCGCGCTGTTCCAAAAAGTCCATTGCCTATTTTCCATGTTGTGCTGTCTTTTGCAGATCCTACATTAGTAGCAAGGCTATTATATCTAACACCGGCTTTATCAAGTAACCCTTTAAATCCTGATTGAGTTGAAGATGTAATAGTAGGCTGAGGAGCAACTGGAGCGATTGTCGTCACTCTTTGGACTGGCGCCTCTCTCACTACAGGTTCTTGAGGAGTAACGGATATTGTTGGATTAGCACTAACCCTTGCAGCAGCGCCCCCTACAGGCACGGATGTCACCGAAGGCACATCAACACGCGGGCTGGTCACAGCGATTTCTTGTGGTGGCGCATATGGCGAAGGTGCGTTTGCTATGTTTGAAGGTGCAAGACCATATTGGTTTTCCAATTCGCGTATGCGAGATTTGGCTTCAATTAACTCCGCCTCCATAGATTGTAATTGTGAGATTTGTTCGCGATCGGCAATCTCTGGATCAAAAAGCATATATTCAATATCCTTCTTCTCTGCCTCGCACTTACCTCTTTGTTGTTCTAGTAGAGAGCCTAAACGTCTAATTTCACGTTGCGCCTCTTGGTAACGACGTGTTGCTTGCTCCAAATTCCAATCGCCTGATGTAGCAGATGCCACTTGCTGGTCAGCGTTATTTCTGAGCTTCTCCAAATCGGCACTTAATGCTGCATTTTCATCTAAAAGACGATCAAGTTGCTGGCGTGACTCCTGAAGATTTGCGCGCAAGGAATTCGTCTCCGGGCTTCGTTCCTTAATATCCTTAACAGAAGCCATTTCGGCAGAGTTTTCAATTAAGTTACGGTTAAGCTCCCCCACCTTTGCTTTAAGTGATTGATTTTCTGCTTCAAGCGAACCGACTTCACTCTGTAACTTTGCCAGTATCTGTGCATCAGGACTGGGGGTAACATTATTAACCTTATTAGCCTCAGCTAAATTTTGTGAAAGAGTTTGATTTCTTACTTTCAATTCTGAGAGTTCTTTTTCAAGCCTTGAAACAATTTCAGTATCAACATTGTTTTTAACAGGTGCAGATTTTGTTTCGTCCAATGTCTTTTGCAAGGATGAAAGATTTGTATTTGCTTCCTGCAATTGCGCTTGCAAAGCTACTTTTTCCGAATTGGCCTGATTGAGTTGCGTCGTTAACGCAGCAAGTTTCTGAGAAGAATCTTCTGATTTCAAATTATCAGTTTTCAACCTTGCCATTTCTGATAACTGTGCCTGCAGATTTGCAATGGTAGTATCCGCCGCCACAAGTTTAGTCTCGGCAGCCTGTTTCTCGGCAGAAAGTGATGCTGTTTGTTGCTGCATTTCCTGTAACGCTTGAGGTGAAATTTTTGGCTGCTGAGCGCTAACGTTATCTAACTTTCCCCTCACCTGTGACAACTCAGATTCAAGCGCTAATTTTTCTGTATTAGCCTGATTGAGTTGAGATGTAAGCTCAGTAATTTTTTGCGTTGTCTCAGGCTTTGTTACAGTATCAACCTTTGATGTTGCCACCAACTGTGACTGCAGATTTGCAATCGTTGTTTCCGCAGCAATCAATTTAGATTGCATAGCGTTTTTCTCAGCCTCCAATGCAGAGGATTTCTGTTGTATGGCCTGTGTCTCTGCTGTCATAGAGTTTGAATTGCTGTTTTTTACCTCGGCAAGCTGAGCCTCAAGATCAATCTGCCTGCTTTTTGAGGCCGCTAGCTCTGTTTTCATCGCCTCAAGTTGAGCATCAGGCACCCTAGGCGCCTCAACAACTTTGGACTGCGTATCAACTTTACTTTTTAGCTCTTGAATTTCCCTTTCATAGCGCCCGATTTTTTCCTGCATTTCAGCATTACGTGCGCTTGAATTGCCTTCCGCCGAAAGATTTTCATACTGACGGCGTGTATCTGCAAGAGCACTCTTAAGTCTCTCATTCTCTTCTTGCAAAGACGATGTATTCACAGTCGAAATAACGGATGAAGATTTCTGAGGCGTAGGCTCGGGAGCAACAGCTCTAACATTTTGAGGAGATTCACTCGTTTGCTTTGTTTCTATTTTTGCAGGCTGGACGGATGCGACTGGCACAGCCGAAGCGATTACCTCCTGTTTAGGAGCCTGCCTCAAGGCTTGAATACATTCTTTTAGAATAGAAAGGCTTTTACTAGAATTTCTGAGTTCAAAATCGTGAGTTTGACCATTTACAGATAGTGTCATTTTTGGTGATTGCGCTATTGCCTTACGAAAGGCATCATCAATTCCCACCGCCAACACAATTGCACTGTCGGACTTTGGCTTAGCACTATAAGTCCTAGAAACAGATCCTGCTGTAATTTTTGCAGATTGTGTCTTACCTGTTTGAAATACAGATTTCTGAAAATCAAACGCCATCGACATCGCGCCATCATCACGCTCGCCAATGGTTACAAACGTATTGCCGCTGAAAGGCTGAACGGCTGTACAATATCCCTGCGCGTCTTCAGAAGTAACCTTCCACTCACCTGATGTCTTAAAATTATCAGCATGCGAACTACCTGCCGAAAAGCCAGCAACGCAAACTAATGCCGATGAAATAAGGAAACGCTTTCTGAACATGTATAAAGACTAGCCTTTTTTGCAGATGCAGCTTGGAATCAAACTTCATTAATTATGAATATCCTACATCACCTTTCAAGGCAATAAAAGTAAGGCTTTTTATTATGATTGATTATGTGTTGTTAACAACAAGAATTGGAGCACCGCTTGTAGGGTCCTGATAAATCTCACCAAAAGGACTGCGCTTTTCACGAGAGAACTGGTCTAAGGCACGCTCTACAGCTTGCTCATAAGACCCCTTTATAAAGAAGGGCTTGTCAAACTTGTAATCCTGACTAGCATTCCAAATAATTTTCGTGCCGTTTTGCAGTGACCACTGCTCCAAAATAGCTCGCAAAGATGATCCTGATGCCACATCCCATCTCGTATCACTGTAACCAGAGAATGTTTCACTCGTATAATCACGACCAGAAAATTCATCTGAGTATGTTACAGGCTCCGAATAGACACTTGAAGCGTAGGCACCCTCTTGAAATTGACTTCCTAATGAGGCGTCGGTTGATTTGTGAATAACTTCATCTACTGCACTTTCAAAATCACCCACATAAGAAATATCCTGTGTCAGCATAACATCATTCGGGTTTTCCCAAACAAAGTTTACACCTACACGTGTTGACCATCTTTGTAGAACTTCGCGCACTGACTCACCTTTTCTGGCGCGCCAGCTTTGAGATTCTGTCATAGGTACAGAGGGTACATTAGGCGTGGCAACATAATTGCCTTGATCTTGTGGTGTTCCGGTATTTTTGATTATGAGTGATCTATCAGGCGTTACACGCATACCAGCTGTTACAGGCGGTAATACAAGCTCTTGCATACCTGCCGTTGGGTCATCAAGCCTTGTTTTCATATAAGTGCCCGCCTGAAAGGCACCGCCCTTTGCAAATCCTGAAGAAGAAGGCATACCCATATCGATAGGCTCGTCAAATTCAGCCGTTGCAGCAGCTGGGATATACGGAGCATCCATAGTTTGACCTATAGGCTCGGCTGTAACAGGAGGCATCGCGGCAGATTCCATTATTTCACCAGAAGGCATTGCTGGCATGGATGGCGCGCCTTCAAACTGGAAACCCGCCTGGGCAACAGAGGCAAAGAAAGTAATACTTCCCGCCAAGAGCAAATATTTAAACGTATTACAAATCATCTGTACTTTAAAAAATTTCAATTTTTTCAATATTTCGTAAAAGCGTTATAAGCTATACAGAATTACGTTTAGAATCACAAACATCAATTCTGAAAAATTCCCGCTTTTTTAATCCTCGCGCACCGCACCCGCTTTTTGAGCCAAGGCTGCCTCCAAAAATGGATCTAATGCTCCATCCAAAACTTGTTGGGCTTGTGTATTTTCTACACTCGTTCTTAAGTCTTTCACCATCTGATAAGGATGCAATACGTATGACCTAATCTGATGCCCCCACCCTATCTCAGATTTTTCTTCATAAGCAGCAGAATTCTCTGCCTCTTGCTTATGGAGCTCAGCCTCGTACATTTTTGCCTTGAGCATGCTCATGGCAGTTGCACGGTTTTTATGCTGCGATCTCTCCGCCTGACAGGCAACTACAATCCCTGTTGGAATGTGTGTAATTCGCACTGCACTGTCCGTTGTATTTACATGCTGTCCACCCGCCCCACTTGAGCGATAGGTATCTACGCGAAGGTCTTTTTCTTGAACGTCAATATCAAAATCCTCCGACACTACTGGGGTAACAGTAACTGAGGCAAAGCTAGTATGACGCCTAGAGTTGGAGTCGAAAGGAGAAATACGCACTAGCCTATGAACACCATTCTCTGTTTTCGCCCAACCATAAGCCATATGACCTTTAATCTGGATTGTTGCCGAGCGAATACCTGCCTCATCTCCATCATTTCTGTCCATAATCTCCACTTTGAAGCCGCGCCCCTCGGCCCAACGCATATACATACGAAGTAACATTTGTGCCCAATCGCAAGCCTCTGTGCCACCAGCACCCGAGTTAACCTCAAGATACGCGTCGTTGCTATCAGCCTCACCTGACAACAGACTCATTAACTGCATTTTACGCGTTTTTTGCTGTAAGGAATTAAGAGAACGGATAATTTCATCCGCCATAGTCTCGTCTTGTTCTTCTTTTGCCATTTCGAAAAGAAGAACAGACTCATCAAGTTCTGTTTCAATTTGCTGAACCGAGCCTACTTGTTCGCCTAGAAAATTCATCTCCTGCATTAAAGCTTGTGCTTTTTCAGGATTGTCCCAAAGGTTAGGAGACTCACTTAATGATTTCAATTCATCCAAACGAGATTTTGCAGTCTCCCAGTCAAAGATGCCTCCTCAGAAGGTCGAGGCCTTCTTTAATAGAGTCTTGTAATGATGAAATCTCCGCACTCATAATTTTTAACCGTCAACCTCTTAGGCAGCATTACTCATCTGGTGAGTGTCAGAAGTAATATGTTTGATGAAGGCAGAGCAGTTTTTCTGCAAGTCTTCTGCAGTATTTTCTACTGAACGCAAAAGAGCTTCTTTTTCTTCATTTGTAAGATTTATATATAGCTCATCGTATATTTCCGCATTACCACATAGAAGTATTGGCTTTTCAGAACGGACAAAACTTTCAAAAATACGACGTGTATGGGCAGTTTTCATCAATTTTTCCAAAGCACGTGATCCGCCGGGAATAATCAAACCATTAAAATCAGCAGCTAAGGCTTGATTTACAGGAACATCCACAGGGAAGAAACATCCCCAACCTTGGCCTGTCCATCCATTAACAACAGCACTTTCTGGCGAAACAACTTGAGTTACAAAACCCTGCTTTAACATGACTTTCTGCAAAGTTGTAAAAGCAACCTCGTCAAATCCATTTGCTACAAGCATTGCAATCGCTGGCGTACCGTTTGTCATGTATATCACTCCTTCGTGTGTGTTCTGTGAATTTTACTCTATGTAAATTTTAGGTTTGTATCATGGGCTTGCTTATAAAAGTGTTGACCAATTTTTGTCAAGGATTTAATTTTCAAACCACAGAAAAATGAAGGATTATAAGAACATAGGCTTTGACTTTTAGGTTTCTTAGTCTTACAAGTTATTCAAAGAATTCAAATTGACTATAAAATATTGAAGGAGCTCATCAATGAGACAAACCAAATTATACATTGCCTTAATAGCCGTTATGGCACTTGCTGCTTGTGGCTTTAGAAGTGACACGGAAGTTGGCGCTTTAAATAAAGTGCAGGCCGTTGGAAGCCCATTCACTCAGGCATTGGCCGATGAATACAGAGCATTTTCAAATTACGAACAAAACACAGAAGCTGACTATCCTGACTCACTTCACTTTGCTCGTAAAGGCTTAGCTGCTGCCGAAGGTGAAGCTGTTCTGCCAGAACCTATTAGTGACTGGAACATACAGCCAAATGATATAGAAGAACTTCGTCCACAACGTGCACGTCTTATGAGTGCGTTTGACAGAGGCGGACGTGAGATCGCACCTCAAATTTCTGCTGTAGCACAAGCCAAATTTGATTGCTGGATTGAGCAAGAGGAAGAAAGCTGGAACAAGCCTCAGGAAATCACGTGTAAGGATGAGTTCTTACAAGCTATGAATGATCTTGAAGCTCGTGTAGGCGCGCAACCTCCTGTTGAAGATGTTATGGCTCCTGTCACTGATCTTGGTATAGACCCATCACAACCAATGCGCGTTGAAGATGCTAAATATCTTGTTTTCTTTGACTTTGATAAATCAAACATCGAAACAAGTGCAGCCAACGTTCTTGATGCTGTTGCACAGGAAGTTAAAGCAGGAAACATTACTTCTGTAATGGTTATTGGACATACTGATGCCTCTGGTTCAAACACATATAACCAAGCATTGGCGACACGTCGCTCGAATGCAGCGCGTGACGCGCTTGTTCAACGTGGTATACCAGCTAATATCATTACAACAGATAGCCGCGGTGAGTCAGAGTTGATGGTTGAAACACCCGATGGTGTTCGTGAGCCAGCAAACAGACGCGTTGAAGTTTCCTTTCAATAGAAACTTAATATAGTGAATATATGAAATAGCCGGTTTGCCACCGGCTATTTTTTTGCCTAAACTTCACATTGGCACTATCGTTAAACATCTAGGATATAGACTCCACTCGTGAAATTTCGTCCAATCATCTATGCCATAGGTATTTTAGTTTGCATCCTAGGAGCAAGCATGTTGCTTCCTGCAATAGTCGATATTCATCATGGTGTCGCGACATGGCGTATCTTCTTTTACTGCTCTATGTTTACCGTTTTTACTGGTGGCATTATGATGATGGTTACGGCGACAAAAGAAGGTTTTAATCTCGGGGTAAAAGAAGGTTTTCTACTTACATCCCTTACATGGATAATCCTTTCTTTGTTTGCCGCCCTACCCTTTTATATTTCGGATATGGGTCTTAGTATTACCAACTCTGTCTTTGAGGCCGTATCAGGTATAACCACAACAGGGTCAACAATACTTACGAACCTAGACAATACTGAGCCAGGAATATTAACTTGGCGGGCGCTTCTACAATGGTTAGGTGGGATTGGAATTATCGTAACGGCAATGTCTCTGTTTCCATTTTTGAAAGTTGGTGGGATGCAGCTTTTTAAAACAGAATCTTCTGAAAATGAAAAAGCCCTACCTCGCGCCACTCAATTGGCAGCAACCATTTCAATTATATATTTCTCACTGACTTTCTTATGTGCTTTTTCATACTGGATTGCAGGCCTTTCTATGTTTGACTCAATTCTTCATGCTATGACAACTATAGCAACAGGCGGTTTTTCCACGAGAGACGCCTCAATAGGAGCTTTTGAAGGAACCCATGCAGACCTTATAGCTGTTGTCTTTATTCTTATGAGTGCCCTCCCTTTCGTTTTGTACATTAAAGCTTTAAGAGGTGACCCATCCCCTCTATGGAAGGACAGTCAAGTCAAAACCTTTTTAGGCATCATATTAAGTGCAGCTTTGTTACTCGGCCTTTACAATGTCCTTAAGAATGAGGGGGATATATATACGTCACTCAGGGATGCCCTCTTTCAAGTCACGGTTATTATTTCAGGGACTGGTTATGGCATACATGATGTCGATCAATGGGGTGTTTTCGCAACTGTTCTTATTTTTCTACTTATGTTTATTGGGGGATGCTCAGGTTCAACGACCTGTAGTGTAAAAGTTTTCCGCTATCAAATTCTTTTCTTTACGGTCAAAAATCAGATCAAAAAACTTGTCCATCCTAGTGGCGTATTTCCCATCAAATATAATGGTAAACCCGTATCTAGTGATGTGCCGATTTCCGTCGCAGGGTTTGTATTTCTTTATTTCATAACCTTTGCTGTACTAGCCTTAATGCTTTTAGCAACCGGCCTCGACCCCTTAACTGCTCTGTCTGGTGCGGCAACGTCAATTTCAAATGTTGGGCCTGGATTGGGGCCAATTATAGGCCCTCATGGAACATTTGCCCCCCTACCCGATTTATCAAAATGGATTTTAATAGCAGGAATGTTACTGGGTCGCCTTGAGCTCTTTACGTTCTTTGTGCTCATCATGCCTCAATTCTGGCGAGACAGATAAAGCCCTCTAAGAGCAAGTATGCGCAAAACCATCCAATATCCTTACCAATTCAGGGTCAATATTAGATATTAATTCTTCCATCATATTAATAATGGTTAAGTCTCTTTCATATGGTGATGACGCGTTAGAAACACTCACTTGCTTATGAAAGTTTAAACTCTGAGATATATGACGCCTCTCATCACCGCAAGCCATCTCCATTTTAACTAAGCCATCTATTTTGTAATGAGTTCTCCCCGCAAAAACTTGCTTGAAATTCTCTACAAATGATGGCTTTTCTTTCTTTACTTCTTTCGCGGATGTTTCAAGGTTTCCAAGTGTTATTGTCGTACTTCTATTAGAATTGGATTTATATGCCGCCTGACTTTGAAAACGCTTATGGAGGTATCTGTCTATCGATTTTTCTACGTCTATCGGAAAGTAGACAACGTCCTCATAGCTCTTAATTGCCATCTGATCTCTGATTATACTCACAGATCCTAGATTAATTTGTACCGGCTGATAGTTTTCAAATGTCAAAGTGGGCAAAGAAGTAGAACCTGTCCCTATGGACGAGGTTTCACATGCAGATGTGAGCGTTAAGAGACAAACCGTTAGTAGAAGCTTCTTTATATCCATCTTTACCTTGGTGGGTCGAGGAGATAGATGTGACTACAAAACTCACATTTCACCTCTACTTTACCATTAACGGTAATGTGTTCAAGGTCATCTTTTGGCAAAGTACTCAATACTTGCTTGAGTTTATCCTCAGAACAGCGGCAGGTATGTCTGATTTCTTCTGCGGTAAAAACCCTAATTCCTTCTTCATGAAAAAGTCGCATAAGCAAAGTATTTTCATGAAGTTTACTATCCAGCAATTCCTTATCAGTAACCGTATCCAGCAAAATGCTTGAACGCGTCCAGTTTTCATCGACTATCTCTTTAATTTCCTCTTGGACAGCCGAAGAATCTAGAGGCATACGTTGGATCATAATACTTCCACCGCGCCAGCCTTTTGATGTTTTTTTAGTTGCTAACTTAATAACTGTTTCAAGCTGTTCGGATTGAGAAAAATAATGTTTAACCGCCTGCTCAAGAGTATCGCCCTCTAATGCAACAATGCCCTGATACCTTTCCATATCTTCACCAGGGTCAACTGTGAATGCCAGATAGGCCTTCCCAAAAAGATCTTCAAGGGACGCATTCTCATAATTATCGATAGCTTTTAATTTTTCCTCATTATAGCTCGCACATGCTCGAACCCCGCCATTGGCATCAATGTCAGCCACTATCATAGATAGTGCGCCTTGCCCCTGAATTTGAAGCGTAAATATTCCCTGATACTTCAAAATGGATGACAATATTAAAGCCAGAATAACTGTTTCCGATGTTAACTTATCAATAGGCGCAGGATAGTTATGCGGCTCAAGAATTTCATCCAGTACACTTCCAAGCTTTAAAATATTCCCACGAATAGAGGAGGCCTCAAGCTGAAAACCCTGAACTATGTTATCCTGAGGCAGAGGAAAATCGACAATGCTTTTCCCCGACTTCTTATCCGATGATTTAGGAGGCTTTTTTGACATAGGCTTATGACTTTAGTTTATAGCCCTTATCGAGCATTCTGTGGGCGATAAAGGACAAAAATATATTAAAGCCAATCAGTATTATCAAACTCAATCCAATATGCGCCTCGGTAATACCTGTTGCTCCATATCGGAAACCATTAATCATGTAAAAGAAGGGATTAAATAAGGCGATTGTTCTCCAGATACCTGGCAGGCTCTCCATTGCATAAAATGTACCTGAAAGAAAAGCTAACGGAGTAATAATAAAATTAGTGACTGCTGCTATATGATCAAATTTATTCGCCCATATTCCACCAATAAGTCCCATAGTGCCAAGCATCATGGAACCCAGAAACCCAAATAATATGAGGTAGATAATATTATAGTGAGGAATATCTGTGAAAATACTCAAGGCAATATAACCAAAAAATCCTATGGTTAGCCCACGTATAACTGCTCCTGCTGTATAACCTATTAATATCTCAAGTGCTGATAATGGCGGCATCAATATGTCAACGATATTACCTTGAACCTTGGCAATTACAATTGAAGAAGATGTGTTGGCAAAAGAGTTTTGAGCCATAGCCATAACGATAAGCCCCGGCGCCACAAAAACCATGAACGGCACACCTTCCACTACGCGATCTGCGCCTCCCAAAGCTAGGGAAAAAACGGCATAAAATAAAAGCATTGTTACAACAGGAGCAACGAGAGTTTGCATATAGACGCTGAAAAAGCGCAGCACTTCCTTTTTACTGAAAGTGTATAAACCCACCCAGTTAAACAGTCCAAAGTGTTGAAGTTTGTATATTTGTTGTGAATCCATTGGATTAATTGCCTCAATAATGAAATTTAAACCCTGTTATTTTTTCAGAGATATGCTTGTATATCTATATGAAGGAAAATGCACAATCCCCTGACGGCAGAAACAGTTCTGAACAAGGCTTTAAATATAGAGCAAAAGAGCAGCAAAAAAAGAAGAAACCTCGCCCTCCAAAAAAAATTACAGCGAGCTATCTTTCCAATTCAGGCCTTTATTACTTACAGCGCTTCCCTGCCAGCACTGCGCAATTTCGAAAAGTGATGATGCGCAAAATTACAACATCCATAAAACATCACAATGACCCAGAAGAATCCAAAGCCCTTGAAATGCTTGATGAAGTCACTAATAAGTTCATTGAATATGGTTACCTTAATGATGAAGCCTATGCAGGGGCATTGGTCAAATCCTTGCGTAACAAGGGAACATCGCAGGCGCGTATATCTTCTAAACTTCATGAAAAGGGTATAGTGGGTGACCTTTTGAAAAAAGTGCTGCACGTTGAAAACCCTAAACAGGAGGACCTCAAATCCGCACTCATTTATCTCAAGAAAAAACGGCGCGGTTTATTTGCCTTGCGCGACAAGGAAAATGCTTACGATAAAGATTTATCTGCACTTGCAAGGCAAGGGTTTTCCTATGAAATTGCAAACACGGCATTAAAAATGAGTATAAATGAAGTAGCAGAATATCTTGAAGATAATTAATGAACACTTTTCGGTGTTTCAAACACATCTGCTTCTTGATGACTTACTCCGCTTTGCGTCTCTCGCTCATCAACATTATTCGTTTTAGCTGAATCCTCTTGGGATTTTTTGCTATTCTCACGCACACGCTCGGCTGGGAAAACCAGTGTAGCGGTTGTCCCCTTTTCCTTTTCCGATTGCATTTCTAGCTTGCCGCCATGCAGTTTAATAAGCATCTGAACCAATGTTAAACCAAGCCCCATACCATAGGTATCTCGTGAGTGGTCACCTTCTATAATATCAAAAGGTGTCATGGCACGTTGAAGCTCTTCTTCTGTAAGTCCTGCCCCAGTATCAGAAAAGGAAACACAGAAGTTACTCTCGTTATCCCGCGACGCAGATAATGTAATTTTTCCCTGATTAGGTGTAAATTTTACGGCGTTGGAAAAAAGATTGTAAAACATCTGCCTTACAGATCTGTCCTCAGCAACAAGACTTTCTATATCCTCTGGTATAGTATTAACGACTTCCAATTGCTTCTCAGCAATCTTTGTTGCCATTAATTCAATACATATATTTGCTGATTTATGAACACTTACAAGACTTCTCATTAAGTTTACGATCTCCACCTTCTATTTTTGAAACATCTAGAATTTGGGTAATGATACGTAATAAACCATTACCACTTTCATGAATTTCAGACGCATATTCAACATAAGTGGGATCAGTTTTGCCAGAAATCTGGTTTTTAATAAGTTCTGCAAATCCGATAATGCTATTCAAGGGTGTTCTTAATTCATGGCTCATATTGGCCAAGAAGTCCGTCTTGGCTCGGTTGGCCATATCAGACTCCAGCTTAGCCTTTTTCAATGTAATATCTGCCATTTTACGCTCGGTGATATCTTCCATAGTTCCTTCGAAATGCGTGACACGGTTATCCTTATCAAATACCGCCACAAGAGACTCACTCAACCAGATGTCCTCACCATTTAAACGTTTGGCTTTGATTTCAAATCTTACAGGGTCACCTGTGGCCATTGCCGCATTGAGGTAAGCTTTCTTTTCGTCCAAGCTCTCGTATATCTCTTTATTTATGTTGGTAACTTTACCAATCATATCTTCTGGCGATTCATAGCCTAAAATCTTCGCCATAGCAGGGTTGGCAGATAAAACCTGTCCATTCAAGGCAATTTCAAAGATACCATTAGCCGCATTTTGCCAAATACGTTTGTAATTTTCTTGCGCTTCATGAACTGCGCGTTCCGCTTGCTCTTTTTCTTGTAAGTCAGTCAGTGTTCCCACTATACGTAGGTTTTTACCTTCGTCCTGCCTCAACATGGAAATTCTTAATTCTGCAGGTCGCGTTTCTTGTGAACTTGTAACAAGTGATATCATATTTGTATAAGCGGCTTTCTTACCTTGAATAAGTAGATTAAAGTTTTCTTCTTCAACATCTCTGTGTTCACCATCAAAGTATCCCACCAAATTGCGACCAATTGTTTCTGCCACAGAAAAACCCGTAATTCTAAACCATGTCTCATTTATAAATTGGATTTTACCAGTCTCATCAATCTCAAAAATAACATCCGATACCGCATTAATAATAGCTCTGTTCTCGCGTTCGGATTTACGAACTTTCTGGTTTAAATTCTCGCGCTTACGCATCTCCAGCATAATTTCTTGGTTTTTATCAACGAGATTTTTATTCAAGGCAAACATGTCCCGCGCCTTTTTAAGAATAGCGGAGCGCATAACCACAAGAATCCCAGTCAAAACCCAAATAACAAACATACCTAAAAAAGGGATACGCTTTAAAAAACTAATATGCGTTGGTTTTTGAAAAGATATCTGTCCCGATAAGTTTCTATTATATAAAGGAACCGAAAAATCAGCATGTGTAGAGGAATCTATATTTCCGCTATTTACTTTTAAATCATATAAAAGCTGGTTGTTATCAAGAGCAATTGAAAGACTTGAAATCTCGCTAATATTTTTAAACTCAAGGCCATGAAGAGCGCTCTCTATATTAATAAAAGCTAGCAATATCCCACCATTACCACTTTCACTCGATACTATCTGTTGAGACAGAACCAAAGGTTTTCCTGAAATAGCCCATATGCCTCTATAATCAGGCGTAGCGTTGAATGTGAAATCCTGAACGTATCCGCCCTTTGGTTGAGCCTTATCGCTCAAGTAAACCTGAAAAATCTTTGTAATATTTTCCGTTACAAGATAATGGCTTTTAAGAAGCCCTGCAGGAACATTTTCCGACAAAACAATTGGCTTAATCTGTTTGGATTGCACCATAGGCTGTAAATCTAACCACAGGACTGCTTCATAGGCACCAAGATCCTCCGAAACAATATTTCTCAAGAAATTAGCTTCTATAAGATTTTTATCATTGGCGACCTTTACGATCTGGGACAGTGCATTAAATTCTTTTTGAATATCATCGATATCGCCCTGAAGCGATTGAACAGTTGTCTCAACCCGCATACCTTTAAGGTCATTAACCGCCTTGCTTACATAAAGGTGTAAGCCAATAAAGACCACGATACTCAAAACGGCTCCTGAGAGCACAAGCCCGGCTTGCCCTGAGAGAATATTTTTCAATTTCTGGGCATCAAAACGGATTGGTTTTTTTGTATCTAAATCAGTCATAGAATATTTCGTCTTTAAACAATTCTATCATGCTTGAGAGACATTAAGGTTGAGTAAACAAAATTAATTCCTGAAAAGACTATGACGGCATATAAATATCGGCCTTAAGCCCGCCCAAATCTTCGCTTTTCGAAAGCTTTATCTCTCCCCCATGCGCCAGCACAATTTCCTGAGCAATAGTCAAACCCAAACCTACACCACCTGTATCGGCACTTCGCGCTTCATCAAGACGGTAAAAAGGCCTAAACACCTCCTCGAATTTTTCTTCAGGAATACCTGCTCCATTGTCCTCTATAGTTATAACCAACCACTCACCTTCCCTTGCCAAGGTCAGTACAGTTTTATCGCCGTAACGCCCTGCATTAACAATGATATTGGTGATGGCTCGTTCCATCGCAAGAGGGCGCAAGGAGTAATAAATATCTTCACCTGTCTTATCAACAAAAGCGACGCTATCCAGCCTTTGATCCTGACATAAATTATTAAGGTACTCATTAAGCTTCACACGCTTAACCGTCTCATCACCCTCACCACGGACAAAATCCAGATACCCTTTAATCATCTGTTCCATTTCATTTACGTCATGCTGCATGTCTTTAATGTCTTCGCTTTTATCAAGCATACTCAGGCTTAATTTGAGGCGTGTTAAGGGCGTACGCAAATCATGGGATATCCCCGCAAGCATCGTTGTTCTCTGCTCGATTTGCTTTTGTAGACGCTCCTTCATTACCAAAAAAGCTTGTGATGCTTGGCGTACCTCGCGCGACCCAGTCGGCTTAAAGGTTGCAACATCAAGACCACGTCCCAAACGCTCGGCAGCAACAGAGAGGCGCCTTATGGGGCGCACCTGATTACGCATAAACCATAAGGCTATAAAGCTTAAAAAAAGTGATGACCCCACCATCCATACAAGAAAAATATAAGAAGAAGATGTAAAAATCTTACGCTCGGGAAAGGTCACACGCAAATAATTACCATCACCGTTAATGAAAACCTTCACGAAACCAGCATCATTATTATAGATAATTCTAAAAGGGTAATTCAGGTTTTCTTGCAAAACGGTTTTTAAAGATTTTGACACCCAACGCTCCCAAAGCCCCTTTACAGGCGAAACTACGTTATCGTAATCGCTTTTTGAAACTTGCTCTAAGTGCATTTCCAAATGAGATTGCGCTTTTGTTTGTAAATCCTCAAATGGTCGTCCACGATTAAGATCGTCAACAATAAAGGCAATTTCACCCGCCACACTCTCAGTATAGCGCGATGTCATTTTCCTAAAGTGGTTATCAAGAAAAACCGTAAGCAAAATAACCTGTAACAGGATAACAGGCAATAAAATGATAAGGAGCGAACGTCCGAACAAAGTGCTGGGCAGAAGGTTCTTAATATTAAGCATGAAGAATATATCCCTTCCCTCTTACCGTTTGTAAAAGATGTGGCTTGCTAGGGTCATCTTCAATCTTACGGCGCAATCGTGTGACCTGAACATCAATTGTTCTGCTGTTGTCGCCTATATCCAATAACAATGCCAAATCATCGCGCGTGACTATATTGCCCTTTTTCATTAACAAGGCCTGCAATAACTTTGCCTCAACATCGGTTAAAGAAACCGCTTTTTCAATGATTTGATGTGACAATGTCCCTGTTTTCTTTTTATAAATCCAGTCACCAATTTCGATTTTGTCCTGTTTCTGAATGTTCAAACCTTTGCGCTTCAATATCGCAGTAATACGCAATAGCAATTCTTGTGGTTCAAACGGCTTTGATACGTAATCATCCGCACCAGCTTCATAGCCCTCAACTTTATCGGATAATTCAGTCTTTGCAGTTAAATAGAGAATGGGGACATCTGATTTCTGCCTGAATTTCTGCCCAAATTCAAAACCAGTCTCACCTGGCATCATCACATCAACAATCAATAAATCATAAATGAAATCCTTGAGGATTTGGCTTGCGTGCCTTGCATCCTCTGCGGTGGACACAAGATAACCGCTCTCTGTCAAATAACGCGACAGCAATTTACGGATACGCTCATCGTCATCAATAATCAGTATATGTGTTTTATTTTCGTTTAATTCCATTGCGCCTATGCCTTCACCAGATTTATAATTACATCAAACAGGGATAAGGAGCAATTATGCTGTTACCAGAAAGCGTTCATCATACAAAGGTTTGGCTCAACGGTGAAGTTAAACAATGGAATGATGTTTCCATTCATATTATTAACCACAGCCTGCATTACGGCTCGTGTGTATTCGAGGGCGAGCGCGTCTATAACGGTAAAATCTTCAAAAGCCGTGAACATGCGCAACGTCTCCATACCTCTGCCAATATACTCAACATGGATGTTCCCTTCTCGGTTGATGAAATTGAAACGGCCAAACATGCACTTTTAAAAACCAATGGTTACACTGATGCCTACATCAGGTGCTTTGCTTGGCGTGGTGGTGAGGTCATGGGGATTAGCGCCCAAGGGGCAGGCGTAAATGTCGCCATAACCATGTGGCAATGGCCAAGTTACTTCCCAGCAGAACTGAAAGAAAAAGGCATTACCCTCAAGACATCTAAATGGAAGAAACCCGCACCCGACACAGCCCCCTCACAAAGCAAGGCGGCAGGATTGTACATGATTGGAACCTTATCAAAGGATCAATCCGTTAAGGATGGTTACCATGATGCGTTGATGCTGGATTATCGAGGGCTTGTGGCGGAATCCTCGGGCGCAAATTTGTTTATGGTCAAGGACGGCAAATTATTAACACCCATCCCCGATTGTTTTCTCAACGGTATTACCCGCCAAACGGTTATCCAGCTTGCCAAAGGTAACGGTATAGAGGTTGAGGAAAAACATATCCTGCCAGAGGAATTGATGCAGGCCGATGAAATCTTTGTGACAGGCACCGCCGCCGAGGTCACACCCATCGGTAAAATCGACAATACCACATTTCAGGTTGGTGAGGTTACGAGAAAGTTGATGAGGGCTTACAGTGAATTTGTAAGCAATTAAAATTCTCAAGGATTACAAAATAGATTATCCTCTATAGGGTTTAAGGCTTTTTCTGTTCTTACAAACAAGCCATTTTTAGTATCTCCATTAATACATTGACGCTCTAATATTGGTTTAGTTTTTATAGTTTTCTTTATATCAATTTCTTGTCCCCAAAACCCTATACAGCGCTTTTTCTGATTCCATTCTATAGCCCAAGCTAAAAGCCCATTACTATTTTTCTTAAATGAAATTTTAAAATATTCCTTGGCTGTGATTGCGTACAATCTGGTATCCCAATTTTCAGTTTCTCTCATAAACCATTTCATCACGTCATTACCCCAATCAGCTTTATCAGCTTCAATTAAAGGTATAAAAACACCCAGAGGAAAGCCCCCAGCTCTAGTTTCTTTATTATAAGTTTGCATAAAGAAGAAGCCCGTAACATGGTAGCAAGCTAGCTGATATACTCTAATTGGTAACACTTGGGGTGGAGCAACAAACCCAAACTCCATCGTAAAATCAGGTGATTTAAAATCTATATTTATGGAGGATTGACTTCTTATCACGGGTTTACCAGTAATTTGGCTAAGTGATTTTCTGCCCTTTCTTTTTGCTTCTTTTTGCAAGACATCATCATCATTACTATATTTACCGAATGCATCAGGCTGCATGGTAATTGCTGATATATCATCTTCTAGATTAGATTTATGGCCATTACATTTCAAACAAGCATTCGCAATTAAATTCCATTCACCATCTAAGCATCCTTTGGGCACAAACCTCCTTCCAACAACGTGCTCTTTATTACTTTCACTATCCATTAGCAAGTTTCCACAATAAACACAGTTTATGTTATTCAAGTGATGCGCCCTATTAGGAGGATATTCAATAAATTCACTCATAGTTTTTAATAATTAAACCTAAATACTCCATCATATTTTCAATAACTATAATCTGATACACAGCTCAAAGGCAACGCCTGTACAGCGTTGCCTTTAAACATTACTCACCTATAAAACCCAAGACCTGTACATCATATAATTGCTTGTAATGAGAACCTTCATTCTTTAGCAATTCTTCGTGCCTGCCTTGTTCTGCCACTTTACCCTCGTGAAAGACAAGAATACGGTCGGCATCCTTAATTGTTGAGAGACGATGCGCAATCGTGATTGTTGTCCGCCCTTTCATCAATTCTTTCAACGCCAACTGGATATAATGTTCAGACACAGAGTCCAAAGCCGAGGTCGCCTCGTCCAGTATCAGGATCGTTGCATCGGACAAAATCGCACGTGCAAGTGCCACGCGTTGACGCTCACCACCCGATAATTTCACACCGCGCTCACCCACAAGCGTGTCATAGCCATGCGGAAGAGACTTTATGAAATCATGGGCATAGGCTTTTTTTGCTGCCTCAACCACATCTTCCTTGGTGGCATGTTCATTACCATAGGCAATATTATCAAACAGCGAGCGGTGAAACAGGATTGGCTCCTGTGGGACAAGTGCTATGGATTTACGCAAAGAGCGTTGCGTCACATCAGCGATATTTTGCCCATCAATACGGATTTCACCTCTGTTGACGTCATAAAGTCGTTGCAAAAGCTTTACGAATGTTGATTTACCCGAGCCAGAATGACCAACCAAAGCAACTTTTTCGCCTGCCTTAATCGCAATAGAGAAATCATCGTAAATGGCAGAGCTGTCCACGCCATAGGAGAAAGTTACTTTGTCAAAAACAACCTCTCCTAGTTTCGCTTGCAACTCGTTTGCCTCTGATTTGTCCTTTACGGCAACATCGGTTTTCCAATACCAGACAACGTCTTCCATATCACTAATGGCTTTCTGCATATCGGCAACTTGGCGACCAATATCCCTGAGGTAACCACTTATGATGAAATAAGAGGTAATCACCAAAGTAATATTACCCGGTGTTGCCTCACCTTTCAGCCATAGCATATAGGTCAACCCTAACATCCCGGCAATCATTGCCAAGCGACCAAGGTCACGCACATAATCAACGCAACCAGCAAAACGATAGGCATGGGTTGTCTTAGTGCGCCAGTTCTCGGCAATACCGGAGAAAGTCTCGTTTTCTCTTCCCTCACCGCCAAACGCCTTCACAGTCTGGTTACCTGTAATGACATCGGACAAATGCGCACCAATGCGTGTATCCGCAGACGAGGACACGGTATATCTTGGCGCTAGGAACTTCAGAGAGGCCCAGACACTAAATCCCACATAGGCAAGAGACAGCACAAGAATGTACAATCCGACACTTGGCAAAGCCTGATATAGCATTGCAGTTACGCCAAACATGATAATCAGCGCAGGGATGAGATTGATAAAAAGTCTGTCCTCGAAAACCTCGAATGCTGTTCTCGCACGCGTAATTTTACGCACGGTTCCGCCAGAGAAATTATTGCTGTGCCATACAGTCGAAAAGTTCTGCACCTTGTGCAAAGCATCCTTCAACACATCGCGCATGGAATAGCATTCGTAAGTGTTATAAAACTGGAATGCGACCCAACGCGTTGTGTAAACTAGGAAAACCGCCAACAGGAACAAGGATATCGCGTCAATAACGTCCTTACTCCCCACCTCGACAGGCAGAGTAAACGCATCAACGATTTTCCCTGATAGGACAGGAATAAAAACATCGAACGCCGTTGAGAGCATGATAAGGAATATCGCAACAAACCCCAGTTTTTTGCGTCGTTTCCAATAGCTCCAACTAAACAGAGCTATATCTTTATATGTTACTTTTTTTTCTGATTTAAACATCACTATTCGCCTTATTATTTTTTAAATTTAATAAGCAAACAGGGTTCTTTTATGTTTTGAAGAATACTCTGTCAGCCTATTGAAAGCTGACAGAAGAAAGATCTAATGCAGCTTGTTTTTGTAAACTGTGTTCCCAATTTGAGGGGTGTTTTTGGAGTAAATTGCGTCTCTGAATCCAAACACGTATCCACCTGCAATCTCTCTCGAGGCAGGATAAAGCGCAGTATTTTGCGCACATATGTGATTTTGATTTTGCACAGCAATTTCCTTGTTTCTTCTAACAGCTATACATAACTGCTATACGAGAAACAAGATAATTTTTTAGGTTATGTTCTAATTGTTAAATCTGAACAGTAGGATATCGCCGTCTTTGACGACATATTCTTTACCTTCGGAGCGCATTTTACCCGCCTCTTTTGCTCCAACTTCACCGTTACAGGTAATGAAATCAGGATATGCAATTGTCTCTGCACGGATAAAGCCTTTTTCAAAATCGGTATGAATAACGCCTGCCGCTTGGGGAGCTTTCATGCCATCGGTGATTGTCCATGCGCGCGACTCTTTTGGTCCTGCCGTGAAATAGGTTTTTAGGTTTAAAAGCTTGTATCCTGCACGAATAATTTTGTTCAAACCTGGCTCCTCCAATCCCAAAGATTCAAGCAGTTCTTTTTTGTCGTGCCTCATCATCAAGTTGCGCGATCTCCGCCTCGATAGCAGCACTTATCACAACGCATTCTGCATTTTGTTCGGTGGCCATTTTTTGAACGGCCTCACTCATCGCGTTACCCGTTGCCGCATCATCTTCGGATACGTTACATACATAAAGAATTGGTTTAGACGTCAGAAGTTGCAGAGATTTAAAATATTTGTGCATATCATCGGAGGCCTCATAAGTACGCGCAGGCTTTCCTTCATCAAGAACAGCCTTCACAGCAGTCATTAATTCCAGTTGAGCCTTGATATCCTTATCACCCGATTTGGCCTTACGTGACAAATTCTGTATTTGTCGCTCCAGACTTTCCATGTCAGAAATCAGAAGTTCAGTCTCAATCGTTTCGGCATCTCGCACAGGATCAACAGAACCCTCGACATGGGTAATGTCGCCATCCTCGAAACAACGAAGGACGTGAACAATCGCGTGAGTTTCACGGATGTTACCAAGAAATTGGTTACCAAGCCCCTCACCTTTACTTGCTCCGCGCACAAGACCAGCAATATCAACAAATTCCAATTGAGTTGGAATAATTTTGGCAGATTTAGCAACGCCTGCAATCTTGTCCAAACGCTCATCAGGCACGCCAACCTTGCCGATATTTGGCTCGATTGTGCAAAACGGAAAGTTTGCCGCTTGTGCTGCTGCAGTTTGTGTCAACGCATTAAATAATGTTGATTTACCAACGTTGGGCAATCCAACAATTCCACAATTAAAACCCATTACTTTGTATCTCCCTTAACATGTGCAACATCACTTGCAACCTTACTCATAAAATCACTCTCGTTACCTTTTGCCAATAAGGCAATATGCTTGGCAACAGAATTTATTAACGCCTCAAAAACAGGCTGTTCAACCTTTGCAAAATCATTAAGCACATAAGTCTTAACACGGTTTTTATCACCTGGATGACCTATCCCCAAGCGCACACGCTTATATTCTTTTGTTCCTAGATGTGCCTCAATTGAGCGCAGGCCATTATGCCCCGCATGGCCACCACCATCTTTTAATCTCACCTTACCAGGCTCAAGATCAAGTTCATCATGAAACACTACGACCTGTTCCGAATTGAGCTTGTAAAATTTTACTGCTTTTCCAACGGATTGGCCTGAACTCATTCATAAAAGTTTCAGGTTTAAGTAACCCTACTTTGACACCAGAGATTGTTGTCTCTACGTAATTTCCACTAAATTTATTACGAAACGATAGGCCTCCAATATCATTCGTAATAGCATCAATAGCCATAAAGCCAATATTGTGACGGTTATTATCGTATTGTGATCCGGGGTTTCCAAGTCCAACAAAAAGGAGCATAGGACTGTCCTCTTTTTTATGTTCAGGACGTTTGAAATTTGAAAATAGCGATATGAGGGATTTCATGTTCTATCCCTCATATCACAAGAATTTATAATTAAGCGTCATCGCCTTCGATTTTTTCAGCGCCTGTATCAGCGGAGCCTTCTTTGGCTGCGCCTTCGCCTTCTTCACCATCGGCAGCTTCACCTTCTTCGCCCTCAGCAGCTTCGGCCTCTTCAGCCTCTTCTTCTGCAGCAGTTTTCGGTGCAACCAATGTTGCAAGCGTAAAGTCACGATCGTCAATGATAGGCTTCGTTCCATCAGGAAGTTTCGCATTTGACAATTTCACTGAACCACCAATTTCAAGGCCAGTAAGATCAACGTCTACAGCTTCAGGAATGTTGGTTGCGCTACATAGCAATTCAATTGAGTGACGCACAACGTTCAAAATACCTTTTTCATCACGCATTCCGACTGACTCTTCTTCATTAATGAAGTTCAATGGAATGTTAACGGCGATTTTAGTTTTTGGTGTTACTCGCAAGAAATCTACGTGAAGAACACGATCGCTCACTGGGTGAGTTTGCACATCACGCGCAAGCACAAGGTGGTCATCGTTACCGACTTTCAATTCACACAAATTCGTGAACAAGTGACCTTTGTGGTACTGAAGCGTGATTTCCTTTTCCGTAAGGGAAACCAGAATCGGTTCTTTGTTATCTCCGTAGACTACGGATGGTATTAAATTTTCTCTGCGCAATGCACGAGCGACCCCCTTACCGGCTCGATCTCGA
Organism: uncultured Alphaproteobacteria bacterium; assembly: GCA_963740205.1. Lineage (GTDB taxonomy): Bacteria > Pseudomonadota > Alphaproteobacteria > Micavibrionales > Micavibrionaceae > UBA2137. The sequence goes on along the minus strand of CAVUDD010000004.1, from coordinate 166,199 downwards.
GGTTGCGCATCCAGTTGATATCTATTCTTTGCAGACATAGGGATACTCCTCTTAGTTGGTTAAATTCCCGACCTCCAGGGGTGTCGGTGGCTCTATTAACCAAATAAGTGAAGTAAAATCAAGGAAAAAGACGGCATAAGATAGACTTAGAGAGTGGCGTCAAGTTGACCAGTACCTTCAAGAGTGGTGACGTTCAATCCCGCACCATTAATAATAATTGCCGCTGCCTGATAATTAACACCATTTGCCGCACCATCCACATCAATTTCCATGGTCGTATCAGCACCACTGTCAACAAAACGAACGAAATCATTAATGTCACTTACACCGCGTGTATAGCCAGTCAGAACATCACTAATGTCAATAATATCACCTTCAGACTACGGCAAATCAATATACGTATCCACAGCATCAAAAACGCTTGCAGATTTCAAACACAAAGCGGTCAGAGCCCTGACCTCCAATTAAGCTGTCTGCACCTACTTCTCCGTGAAGTTCATCATCACCATAAAGACCATAAAGATGTGTCATCTCCAGCTCCACCATAAAGAATATCCGCATCACCAAAATCAATTTGGAAAGTTAGATGCCTACCGCTATCTTGCCCACCTGCTAACTACATTACCGTTAATTGTCCTACCACAGTGTACCCTCAATTGCCACTGAACTTCCGAAGTTCCCACGCCTGAGTGTCGTATAAAGTATGGAATAAATTACCTGTGCTTAACGTCATAAATATAAGCTGCTCCACGATCAAAAGCTTGAACATCATCGCCAATAGCACTGACTACCGCATAGCCACCACTAATAGCTACATAAGAACCAAATTGATCATTAACCACCTGAGGTAGGGTTTTTAAGTGTATGTACTAGGTTTCCAGTCTGTAATATCATAAATATAGGCTGAACCATCACTTGCTGGATCAGAGGTATCAATTGCCCTCAGCCCTACAATTGCATAATTACCATCAATATCGAACTTTTCGCCAAACCCTTACCATAGGATCAGAGAAGTGGATTTAGTGATTTCCTGAAATAGCACCTGTTATCAAATCCCATATTTGGAATGCGTCTCCATTTCCCTCACCAATAATTGCATAATCTCCATCCAATGCAACTTCACTGGCCAAACATTATTCAACTGGATTAGGGTTTGTAAAAGTAAAAACTAGATTTCCTGTAGCCACATCAAAGACATAAGCTGAACCGCCATTAAGTGCCCATGTATCGTCAATAGGGCACCCACAATTATTATTACCGTCATGTCAACAGAATAACCAAATCATCTGTCTCATTTGGAGCAGGATTATTTAAGGTGTGAATAAGTTTCCTGTTGTAATATCATAAATATATGCATGACCGTTTTGTCCCACCAGTATCGTCATTAAACGCGCCAACAACATATATTTCCACCAATTGCAACACTATTACCGAATTCAGAACCTGAAAGAAGAGGATCGTTTATAGTTATAAATAAAGTTTGTGAAGCATCGTAAATATAAACTGCGCCAGTTTCCTGAAATGTGCCACCATCACTCCCTACAGCATAATAATCATCCGTAATTGAAACACTCTAAAACACTATATTGACCATCCGGGTCCGTTTGCGTTGATAATAATGTTATCGGATTAGGCGCAGCTGGATTACTCCCCTGAATAATATCGTTACCAGCAAAGCCATAGAGGATATTATTACCTAGACCACCAACGAAACCTTCAAATGTTCCATCGATTTGACCGGAAGCCTCAAGTGCCAGAAACTGTCAACGCAGAAGTCGCTACAACAATGCCTGCTATTTCAAAATTAGTTCCACCATCAATACCGTCTATATCTAGATATAAATGATAGACATTACCACCCTGATCCAAAAGTTGAACAAAGTCATTGATATCGCTTGTTCCACGAATATAGCCTTGGAGTATGTGACTTACATCAATAATATCTCCCTGACTTTGATCAAACACTATTCCATCAATGTTACCTAAACCCACCAAATCAATAATATACCTATCTGCACCATCACCTCCATCAAGAGCATCTATACCAGCTCCTCCATACAAAACATCATTTCCGTACAAACCATAAATCGTGTCATCGCCATCACCTCCAACGAGAACATCGGCATCTGTAAAATCAAATTGATATACCCTTGCCCTTGAACCAAAGTTTCCATCACTCACAATGATTTCGTTACCTTCAATAGAAACTGTATTGCCTTGTGTAGTGTGAGACGTATTTGGTGAATCTCTCACTATAGTATGTTGTAATGAGCCAGTACTGATATCGTATATCAATATTTCTTGTTCAGAGAGTATGACTGCATAATTTGTATCAATAGCCATAGCGTGGCCAAAACCCTCACTGCTCTCGATTGAAGGGCTATCAATTGTGTGTAGCAATACATATGAATTCGCGTCATAGACATAAACTTTACCTGCACTTGCGACAGAATCTATATCATCCGCACGAGCGCCAATCATGACGTATTGATTATTGGCTGCAACAGCTGTTCCGAAGCTACTACTGCCGTCCACACCTGGATAAGTAAATGTATTTAAAAGATTACCCGTGGCTAGGTCATAAGCCTGCACTTCCGTGGTCAAGGTACTAATGAAGGCTTTACCGCCACCTATAGAAACATCATATCCGAATTGCCCAGGGAACGCGGCGGGGTCAACAAGGGTGTGCAATAAATTTCCTGTATTGGTATCATAAACATACGCCTGCCCACCTTGAGCTCCATTGTCGTCACTCCATAAACTGGCGACAATGGCATAATCACCATCCATATAGACTTCATTACCAAATCTTTCGCCATTATCGGGCTCAGGATTGGTCAACGTATAAAGTAAGTTGCCCGTAGCAATGTCGAAAATGTATGCTTCACCTACATCTGTACCGCCAATATTTGCCTCATGTGCGGAAATAAGTATTTTTCCACCCGATATAGACATATCTTGACCAAAAGCGCCGTTATCAGCGTTTGGATTGGCAATAGTTCGAACCAGCCCATCTGTTGACCTGTCATAGATATCAACTTCTCCAATTGCTCCATTAGCAAGCGCCTTACCTACCGCATAATAATCTGTGGAGATATCAACTGATTTGTGTGAATCGTTAATATTGAAAAAACTTATTGGATCTGGGCTCGCGGGATCATTACCTTCGATTGTATCGTTTCCTGCACCACCGACAAGATAGTCATTTCCATCATCACCTTGTAAAGAAAGCGATGGTGGAGGTGTTACCGTTATATTGAAAGTCGCTGTACCGAGCGTTGTTGTTCCATCACGACACTGTGAAGTCAAAACTGTCTGCCGCATCAACTGGTCCGCCATGCACATAAACAACACGGTTATTGTTCAGATCATCTTGCGTAAAGGTCGTAATCGCAACACCAACATTCGTTGTAAGTTCTAACTGACCATCTGCAGGTGCGCTTGTGACTGTGTAATCAATGTTCGCGTCTGCTGTATCAACGTCACTTGTGTCCAACATCGCTGTCGTAATTGTCGTTGTAGAGCCCTCGACGACAGTCACTCCAGCATTCGTATCCAATGTCGGTGCGTCATCAACAGGTGTGACCGTGACATTAAAGGTAATACGCTCGCCAGTTGTTCCATCAGTCACAGTTAAATCAAGACTATCGCTTAGACTTTCGCCACCATCGTGAACAAGAACAACACGGTTATTATCCACATCATCTTGCGTAAAACTAGTAATAGCCACGCCAGGATTGGTTGTAAGTTCAAGCTGGCCTTCTGATAGCTCTGTATTAAGAATATATGTCAGATTTGCATCCGTTGAATCAAAATCGGATGACGCCAACATCGCATTTGTAATTGTAACAGATGCACCTTCAACTACCGTTACACCTGCATTTGTTTCAACCGTTGGTGTGTAATAAATTGAGCCAATTGTTCCGTCTAATTGACCATTAGACTCCAACGTTGTTGCATTTGGGGCCCCATCAGTGCTCGTTATTCTAGCAACTGTATCCCAAAAAACTCCTGAGCCGTTAGACCTTATAAGTACGTCGTAGTCATTGCCTCCTGCAATTGCGAATTGAACAAAATCATTAATATCGCTCACGCCTCTGACGTATCCTACTAGAAGGTTACTTACGTCAAGAATATCTCCTTCACTGATCTTAAAGTCTGTAATTATGTCTTGATCCATATCCAAAACAAAGCGATCTGCACCTGCACCGCCAGTAAGGGTATCATTACCGGCCCCACCAATAAGCTGGTCATCACCAAAAAAACCAAAGAGCTGATCATCACCATCGCCACCAACCAACGTATCGGCATCACCAAAATCGATTTGATAGATGTACGCATTTGTTGAAGAGCCAATGATAATTTCATTACCCTCTATGGCCATATTTTTTCCGTTACCAAATGTGCCCTTAATAGTATGCAGATGAGTACCTGTAGAAACTTCAAAAATTGCAACTTCATTACCAGAACCTATAAGCGCATAATCCCCATTAACGGCTACATGATCACCAAATCTAGAGCTACCCTGTACACTTGGGCTTGATAACGTGTACAAAAGATCGCCTGAACTTAAGTCGTAAACATATGCTAAACCTGCTTCTGATTGTGCTCCTACGTCCGTAAGCTTTGCGCCAACAACCAAATAATCGCCATCCATAGCAATATCGTTACCAAATGAATCTTCATTATTTGCGTTAGGGTTATTTACACTGTGTAGTAAGTTACCTGTTGCTCTGTCATAGATATGTACACTACCTGTATCAACCGCCGCCGCATCGGCGGGCGCTGAAATAGCGATATAATTTGCATTAATTGCAACAGCCTCTACCAAAGAACTCTTTACTTGCAGGTGTAGGATCAAAAAGTGTGTGAATAACGTTACCAGTACTAACTTCAATCACATATGCCGCACCGCTGTCATTAAATCCGCCGTCATTACTTTCTGGGCTACCAATTAAAGCGTAATCACCATTAAGATCAACACTATCAGCAAAGCGTTCTAAGCTTTCGGGATCAGGATTATTTATCTGAAGTACTAGGTTTCCTGTCGGAATATCATATACAAATGCGCGCCCTTCATTTGTAAAGCCAGTATCAACACCCGGCGCGCCAATGAGTATGTTATCTCCACTGATGGAGATTTGTATTCCAAATTGGTCTGTTGTAGGCCCGCCATGCGTGATCGTTTGCACGAGAGCGTCTGTGGCTGTGTCATAGATTGTGACAACACCAGTAGCATTGTTTGCTTTTGCGTAGTAATTCCCTGTTAAATCGACATAATCTGCACGACCAGCAAGCGCGCTATTAGTTCCCAAGGGGTCTGGTCTTACTGGGTCATTCCCCTCAAGAGTGTCATTCCCACTTCCACCACTTAGAAGATTATTTCCATCATCACCACGCAGTGCCAAAGCAGGAATAGTAACAGTAATATTAAAAGTTGCTGCACCAAGTGTTGTTGTCCCATCAGATACCGTGAAGTCAAAGCTGTCTGCTGCGTCCGCTGGTCCACCATGGACATATACAACACGGTTATTATTTAAATCATCTTGTGTGAATGTTGTAATTGCAACACCAACATTCGTTGTCAGTTCTAACTGTCCATCGGCAGGTGCGCTTGTGACTGTGTAATCAAGTTCGGGTCTGTCGTATCAACGTCAGATGTGTCCAACATCGCTGTCGTAATTGTCGTTGTAGAACCCTCAGCAACCGTAACCCCTGCATTTGTGCCCAATGTCGGGGCGTCATCAACAGGGTTAACTGTGATGTTAAAGAATTGGCTTCCAGTAGATGTATTGCCATCTGTAACTGAAAATCTGACTGCATCTGAAATTGTTTCTGAGCCATCATGAACGTAGACCACACGTCCATTTACTAAATCATCTTGTGTGAAACTGTTAACCGCAACACCTAGATTTGTCGTGAGCTCAAACTGACCGTTTCCAAGTTGACTGCCTGGTGTTGTAGAGAAGTTATAAATTAAATTAGGATCAGTCGTATCTACATCACTACTGTCCAGCATTGTTGTTGTTAACCCAAGCGAAGCACCTTCATTAACTGTAGCTCCTGCATTTGTGTCCAAGCTCGGCGCATCATCTACTGCTGCGATTGAAATATCAAAAGTTGTTCCACCAGAAGTTGTGGTGCCATCAGAAACAGTGAAATCAAATCCACCAGTTGTGTTCTCTGATCCATCATGAACAAACACTACACGGTTATTTACCAGATCATCTTGTGTGAAACTTGTAATCGCTACACCAACTCCAGTCGTTAACTCTAGCTGGCCGCCACCCGAGATAGGGGTTGTCAAACTATACGTAATTGAGCTGTCTGCCGTATCTACATCAGAAGAAGAAAGTGTCGCCGTTGTCAGCGTAGTTGTAGCACCCTCATTTATATTAAATGTATTATTTGTGTCCAAGCTCGGTGCATCGTCTACTGGTGCAACAGACCAAGCAATAATTTGGTTATGAAGTAATTACTCAAGACTTCCTCCCTCTGCTACTTGCCCTCGTGACACCTGTGATCAATGTCGGCGCGTCATTGACCGCTGTCACTGTAATACTAAACGTATCAGCAGGAAGCGTCGTTGTGCCATCACTCACTGTAAAGTCAAAGCTGTCCGAGAGTGTCTCGCACCATCATGAACATACACAACACGGTTATTGTTCAGATCATCTTGCGTAAATGTTGTAATCGCTACACCAACATTGGTAGTCAGCTCTAACTGACCGTTAGATAAGGCACCAGTTAACGTGTAATCAATGTTCGGGTCTGTCGTATCAACGTCACTACTGTCCAACATCGCCGTCGTAATTGTCGTTGTAGAACCCTCAGCAACCGTAACCCCTGCATTTGTGTCCAAGCTCGGTGCATCATCTACCGCTGTCACCGTAATACTAAACGTATCAGCAGGAAGCGTTGTCGTTCCATCACTCACTGTAAAGTTAAAGCTGTCTGTCGTAGTCTCGGATCCATCATGAACATACACAACACGGTTATTGTTCAGATCATCTTGCGTAAATGTTGTAATCGCTACACCAACATTCGTTGTCAACTCCAACTGACCGTTAGATAATGCACCAGTTAACGTGTAATCAATGTTCGGGTCTGTCGTATCAACGTCACTAGTGTCCAACATCGCCGTTGTGATTGTCGTTGTAGAACCCTCAGCAACCGTAACCCCTGCATTTGTGTCCAAGCTCGGTGCATCATCTACTGCTGTCACCGTAATACTAAACGTATCAGCAGGAAGCGTTGTCGTTCCATCAGTCACTGTAAAGTCAAAGCTGTCTGTCGTAGTCTCGGATCCATCATGAACATACACAACACGGTTATTGTTCAGATCATCTTGCGTAAATGTTGTAATCGCTACACCAACATTCGTTGTCAACTCCAACTGACCGTTAGATAAGTGCACCTGTTAACGTGTAATCCAAGTTCGGGTCTGTCGTATCAACGTCAGATACGTCCAACATCGCTGTCGTGATTGTCGTTGTAGAACCCTCAGCAACCGTAACCCCTGCATTCGTGTCCAAGCTCGGTGCATCATCTACCGCTGTCGACCGTAATACTAAACGTATCAGCAGAAGCGTTGTCGTTCCATCAGACACTGTGAAGTCAAAGCCATCTGTCGTAGTTTCGGATCCATCATGAACAAACACAACACGGTTATTTACCAGATCATCTTGCGTAAAGCTTGTAATCGCTACACCAACATTGGTCGTCAGCTCTAACTGACCATTAGTAATAAGGTACCGTTAAAGTGTAATCAATGTTCGGATCTGTCGTATCAACATCAGAACCATCAACATCGCCGTCTGTAATTGTCGTTGTAGAACCCTCAGCAATATTAACCCCTGTTATTTGTGTCCAAGCTCGGTGCATCATTGACCGCTGTCACCGTAATACTAAACGTATCAGCAGGAAGCGTCGTTGTTCCATCAGACACTGTAAAGTCAAAGCTGTCTGTCGTAGTCTCGGATCCATCATGAACATATACAACACGGTTATTGTTCAGATCATCTTGCGTAAAGCTCGTAATCGCTACACCAACATTGGTAGTCAGCTCCAACTGACCGTTAGATAAGGCACCAGTTAACGTGTAATCAATGTTCGGGTCTGTCGTATCAACATCACTTGTATCCAACATCGCCGTTGTGATTGTCGTTGTAGAACCCTCAGCAACCGTAACCCCTGCATTTGTGTCCAAGCTCGGTGCATCATTGACAGCTGTCACCGTAATACTAAACGTATCAGCAGGATAGCGTTGTCGTTCCATCAGACACTGTAAAGTTAAAGCTGTCTGAAGTAGTCTCACTTCCATCATGAACATACACAACACGGTTATTGCTCAAGATCATCTTGCGTAAAGCTCGTAATCGCTACACCAACATTGGTTGTCAGCTCTAACTGACCGTTAGCTTAGGCACCAGTTACATGTGTAATCAAAGTTCGGGTCTGTCGTATCAACATCAGATGAATCCAACATCGCCGTTGTGATTGTCGTTGTAGAACCCTCAGCAACCGTAACCCCTGCATTTGTGTCCAAGCTCGGTGGATTAATAGGTGGAGGTGCGGGAGGAGTATTATCAGGTAAATCAGTGATAATAATTGGACGATTAGATAAAGTGCTGGTAGGTGCATTATTACGCTGATTGAAAACATCATTCTCATCAAAACGCTTAACATAGCTATTAAATATATATGTTCCAAAAGTTTCTATAGAAGAAGTATTAATCATTCTTGAATATAGCGATCCATCAAGATCCGCTAATAATGACCGCTGACTTAGGTCAAGTTCATCATTACCTAATGCCCCCACCCTTAATGTTGAAATTTCAGATTGAAAGTTCTCTTCTGCAAACGGCGCGTTGGCTTTACTTGCAACAAAATTGGAAGTTGGTGGTAATTCCTGAACAAGTGTCTGAATATCGTCTAGAGTTAAATCAAAGACATTTTCTTTGACTGCATCATCATCGTCACCAGCAGAGCTCTCAATTTCTACAAGACTCTCATAAATTTCTGCCAGAGGATTTTCAAGTTCGAGAGAACCATCATCAAGAGTAATCTCTAATCTATCTTGATCAGGAACTGGCACAGCGGTTTCTTCGGCTACATTAGTACCGCTAGCTGCATCTCCTTCTTTCATTTCAGATTCTTCCATAAGAGTCCCCAAACATTACCCCACTTCTATTCTACAGAATCGCGGTTAAGCATAGGTTAATGAGCTTAAGAGTTTTCTAATCTAAAAATCAAAAATTAATTATTTTACAACAATGAGTTAGAGAATTCTTTTATTATGAAAAACAAGCTGTTTGTTTTCAATCTAAAATTGCAGAAACAGAGCGATCCTCAGCTATACGCAAGATAGCCTCGCCAAGAAGAGGCGCAACAGAAAGTTGTTCGATGTTATGAGCTACCCTTACCGCCTCGGTGGCAGCAATTGTGTCAGTAATAACGAGAGATTTCATAGGTGATGATGTAATGCGTGCCACAGCGCCACCAGAGAGCACACCGTGAACAACATAGGCGTGAACCTCTTTGGCACCTTTATCCATTAAAGCTTGGGCTGCATTACAAAGCGTTCCACCACTATCAACAATATCATCAACCAAAACACATACACGGTCTTTAACATCCCCAATAATATGCATAACTTCTGAAACACCCGCCTTTTCACGGCGCTTATCAATAATTGCCAAATCAGCATTGACCTTTTTTGCCAGAGCACGCGCGCGCACAACACCACCAACATCAGGTGATACCATTACCAAGTCCTCTCCTTTGAAACGCTCTTGAAAGACTGGCGTAAAGATAGGCGCCACGATTAGGTTATCCGTTGGGATATCAAAGAACCCTTGGATTTGACCTGCGTGAAGTTCCATTGTCAAAACACGGTTCGCACCGGCAGTCGTAATAAGGTTGGCAACAAGTTTTGCAGAAATAGGTGTTCTTGGTCCTGTTTTTCTATCTTGCCTTGCATAGCCGTAATAAGGAACAACAGCAGTGATACGCCTTGCCGAGCCTCGACGAAGAGCATCTATTGTCACAAGCAATTCCATCAAATTATCGTTGGTTGGATATGAGGTGGATTGCAAAACAAAAACATCTTCGCCGCGAACATTTTCAAGAATTTCTGCAAAAACCTCCATATCGGAGAAACGTCTTATGGATGCATTAGCAAGTGGAGTATTCAGGTAAGTTGCAATAGCTTCGGCCAAGTGTCGGTTAGAGTTTCCGGCAATCAGTTTCATAAGGTTTAAGCCTTTGCAAAAGTTTTGATTGCTAGGACTATAAGAAAATCTCTTTAAATTGCAATGCCTAGCGAATAACTATTGTGGATATTTGTCGTCCATAATCGTGCTCGCCGTTATGAACTCTACGTCGATTAGAAAAATAAGTATCTGCATTGGAATAAGTATCAATGCCCGTATAAATCACATTCTTTACACCTGCACGTGAAAGTCGGTAAACAACGTATCCACCCAAATCAAAATGGAGTTTATCTTTTCCTTTACCATTGGCAAAGAAATGGTCAGTTTTTTCATCTTCTTTGAGAAAGGGCTCCTCGAACCCCTTTGTAACCTCATAGGATAGCTGTGAGATACACGGTCCTATAATTGCCGAGACAGTTTCCATGACTGCACCTGATTTGTGCATTTCCTTAAGAGTATTTTCAAGAACACCTTTTAGTGCCCCCTGCCAGCCCGCATGTGCAGCACCTATAATTGGCTTTCCATCTTCCTTTATGGCAGAAAACAAAATAGGTGCGCAATCCGCCGTCAATATTCCAAGAACTAAACCTTTTACATCTGTGACTTGCGCATCAGCTTTTAAGAGCTCACTGGAAAAATCCCTAGAAAAAACACATATATTACTGTGATGTTGATACACCTTCTGAAGCGTATCTCCACCTATAGTTTTCAAAACTCTTTGGGTGTTCTCATCAACATTATTTGGATTGTCTTCTGATCCTTTCCCGCAATTCAAAGACTCATAAATATCTTCACTTACGCCACCCTTACGGCCAAAAAAACCGTGCGCAACATGTTGGCCTGACCAATCATTAAAGCGTCTGCTTGTAAGGTACGGGATTTTCTTCATTGGAGTTTAAAAGCCTGCAGGTTTCAATTTTATTTTATTTATTTCTGAATGCACGCACATGACCTTGAACAAAGCACCCATTTCATCAGTATCACACAATCTCTTTACAGATGAGTCAATCAGTTTTGCCTGATTAGAATTTGCGTTGCTTCTCAAAACGGAGGCGCGCAACCCAATGCCCAGATTTTTAAGAAATTCCCCTTGGGTCTTCACATTACAAATGTGCATGTTTATTTTTGAGGCGCTCTCTATAAACTTTTGAAAATCAATATGAGCAGTCAAATCACTCTGCCCCGGCGTTTCAAAAATCCCAACTTTTTGATGTTTTTTTACTGCCTGCAAAGTATCGCCACATCCATTCAAATAACCGTAATCAATGGACAGTAATGCGCCACCATTTTTTTTAATTAAATTACACAAGGCATGAAACAACATGTCCTGAGATGGTGACATCTCGACAATTTTTCCATTGGACAATCCAGCAGGCATGGCGCCATAATCCTGCACAGGCATTAATCCTAATGTTAAGTTTTCGTCCTCATCAATACCAACACACCTCTCTGCCCACCCCTCTTTAACTTTTTCAAATTGCTTAATCGGTAAAGCATCAAAAAATTCATTAGCAACAATAAAGATAGGCGCTTGAGAAATATTAATATCTTCTAATGAAGAAAACCATTCCATATCAAAGCCCCTTAAATTCTGCTTTTGTTTCTCACGCAGAACTGGGCTATTTTCCAGCAACTTAATTTGAACAGCCTCATGGAAACCATTTACGTTTTTTGTGGCTCTTAAAACGTCTGCCATTAACGTCCCTCTACCAGGCCCACACTCTAGTAAAACTAACTCCTTAGGTGAGCCTGCCTGACGCCATAAATCTACGAGCCAAACGCCAATCAATTCTCCGAACATCTGGGATATTTCGGGGGCAGTAATAAAATCTCCCTCCTTACCAAAAGGATCACCAGACATATAATATCCATGCTCTGGGTGAGAAAGGCAAAGCTCCATATAATATGAAAGACTTATCGGGCCTGTTTCACGAATATGATTAATGAAATACGACTCAAGCGGGGTCATATTTTGTTTTGCCACGAGATATTAAAAATAACAGAATTAATCCCCCCACTATCATAGCTGATGAAAGAACTTGCCCCATACTAAATGAAAGAAAAACAAAACCTAGTTGAGAATCCGGTTCTCTAAAAAATTCAACAAAAAATCGAAACGAAGCGTATCCTATAAGAAATACTACTGATACAAGACCTGGGCGCTCCCTCACTTTTTCAGAACGTATCAAAATAAAAAGTAATACGAATAAAACTAACCCTTCCAAAATAGCCTCATATAGCTGGCTCGGATGCCTCGGGTCTTCACCCCCTCTTGGGAAAACAATTCCCCACGGTGCATCGGTGACTCTTCCGTACAACTCTCCATTTATAAAATTAGCAATTCGCCCAAAGAAAAAACCCATAGGCGCAGCACATGAAGCGATATCGGCAAGACGAAACATATTAATCTTACGCTTTAATGAAAAAAGTATTATAGCACTCACTAATCCTATAACTCCGCCATGAAAAGACATTCCTCCATCCCAAATCTGCAGGATTTCTAAAGGGTTCTGTAGATAGTAACCAGCATTATAAAAAGCTACATAGCCAAGGCGTCCTCCAAGAAGGACGCCAAGAATTGCCCATGTCATAAAATCACTTATAGCTTCCTTATCGGGACCATTAGGATGAGGGTATTTTTTCACTAAATAATTAGCATAAGCCCACCCCAGCAAAAAACCCGCCATATAGGCGAGTGCATACCAATGGATTTGTAATGGACCAAGATGAATTGCGACGGGATCTATTTGAGGAAATGAAAGTGCCATAATGAACTACTTATAAGGATCTTCGGTTGCCATGTAACTTTGAACGTAATCGGTGACACCATCTTCAAGTGAAGTAAAGCCTCCGTTGTAACCCGCCTTTTGAAGTTTACTCATATTTGCCTCAGTAAAGTATTGATATTTTCCCTTAAGATGTTCAGGCATATCAATGTAATTTATATTTTCTTTCTTATTCGCCGCTGCAAAAGTTGCCGACGCCAAATCTTTAAATGAACGTGCTTTTCCAGTCCCTACATTAAACAAACCACTAATTTTCGGGTTGTCGTATAACCACAACATTACGTTCACACAGTCTTGTACGTATACAAAATCGCGTAACTGCCCACCGTCCTCGTAATCAGAGTGATCTGATTTAAAAAGTTTTGCGGATGCCCCAGCTTCGACTTGCGGATACAACTTACAAATAACACTCATCATATCGTCTTTATGGTATTCGTTAGGACCATAGACATTGAAGAACTTTAAACCTGCCCATTGTGGGGGAACACCCTTTTCAGAACTATTACCATTCACAATTTCAGAAACACGCCTATCAAATAAATGCTTTGACCAGCCATAAGGATTTAAAGGCTGTAGTTTTTGAAGATGCTCTGCTGATAAATCATCATCGAACCCCTCTTCACCATCACCATATGTTGCAGCGGAAGACGCATAAATGAAACGGACGTTATTTTCTGCACACCACTTCCAAAGCTCGCGAGATAAAGTGTAGTTATTTTCCATGATGAGATCTGCATCGCGCTCAGTTGTAGCAGATATTGCACCCATGTGAAAAATGCATTCCACCTCGTCTGCGTGCCATTCAAGATAATCAAATAACTCCTCGGGCCTGACGATATCACGCAGGTTACGTTTGGAGATGTTTCTCCATTTATCATCGGTTCCAAGCCAATCAGACACAACAATGTCTTTCACACCCTTTTCCTCGAGACCAGCGAGCAAATTAGACCCAATAAATCCTGCTCCGCCTGTAACAATAATCATGTTTAACCTCTTAAACTTTAAACTTATGCCGCCTATTTTTATAGAAGGTCATTCCAAATGCCAAGTTTTCATTTATCCACACCAAAGAGACAAGATTAAGACTTCAAAACTTGCCAACTCCTTATCATGCGCGTATCAAAATAAGCCTGACTTCATTAAACATTATTTGAATTTAATTCAACTTCGGGGAACTGCTAAAATGTTTAAATCTGGCTCAAAGTTTATGGATGACATTGCCCGCATGGCTGGTGGTACTGTTGGAATTCTCAACTCCTTAAAACAAGAACTACAAGATGACATCAAGGAGCGCGTCGACATGATGGCAGAACGCCTTGATCTTGTTCCTCGCGTTGATTTTGAAAAACTTGAGGCACGTATCGCCACTCTAGAAAAGCAGCTTGGTGTCACCGCACCTGAAAAAACAAGCAAAGCAAAAAAGGCAGCGCCTAAAAAGAAAACCGATACCAAAGCAAAAGCAACACCAAAGGCTAAAACTGCCAAAACAGGTACAGCAAAAAAATCAGCACCGGTGAAAAAAGCTCCCGCTAAAAAGACAGCAACAAATAAGACGCCTGCTAAGAAAACAGCACCTAAGAAAAAGAAATAATGATCGAAGAACTTAACAACCCTTTGGACAGCGCCGAAGACTTTCTGAACCTACAAGAATGGTCTTTCCAGCGCCTTGATGACGATCAACTTTATTTTACGGTCGAAGGGGATCGTGGAAATTATCGTGTTCTGTTTATATGGGATCAGCAACAACAAGCTATGCAATATTGCTGTGAGCTAGGGCTTGAAATCGATATGGATACCATTGACGAAGGATATAGAGTAATAGGCGAAATGAATAGTAAGCTTTGGCTTGGACATTTTGATTTAACGCTAGATAAAAACAGTCAGACTTATTCTCCATGCTTTCGCTACACAAGCCTTATGCCTTCCCAAGGCGTTGCCTTTATGAAAGAACTTATCAGCTATACTTTGCAAGAATGCGAAAGGCTGTTTGATGTTTTCTCATTCCTTGATGAGGGAAAACCTCTCCCACATGCAGACAAAATGCACCTTATCATGACCGAAGCTGTGGGTTCCTGTTAATCATACTGGAATAAATTATGGCCTTTTCTTTATTGTGCGTAGGATGCGGAAATATGGGTTCCGCAATTTTGAAAAGCCTCCAAAAACAGCGTCAAGAATTCTCCAAAATTACAATTTTAAAGCCCTCTGCACCTTCCGGTGATTTAAGGGAATTTTACGACGGCTATGTTACCGATTTTAAAGACTTAAAAGAAAAACCTGATATTATTCTTCTTGCCGTAAAATCACAAATGGCAATGGAAGTTTGTGCCAACCTTTCAAACTTAATAAGTGAAAATACACTTATAATCTCTACGCTTGCCGGGATTTCTACGGATATTCTCAATTCCTATCTTGACGGTGAAAATCATAAGATTATTCGAGCAATGCCCAACACAGCCATAACAACTGGTAAGGGCGTCACAACTCTTTTTTCCAATTCCTGTGTTAATGAAAAGGAAAAAGCTTTCGTCGACAAACTGTTTGCTAATGGAGGCGCTACTTTATGGGTAAATGGTAATGCCAAAATTGATGCCTCTACATGTGTATCAGGGAGTGGGCCTGCCTATTTTTTTATGACAGTTGAGTCACTTAGTGCCGCAGGCCAAGCAATCGGTCTTACCGAAGAGGAAAGTGTTCAACTTGCCAGACAAACATTGGTGGGGGCAGCTGCACTTGCAGAGAGACAAGAAAACAAAACTCCTCTTGAATTACGCAACGAGGTCACTAGTCCTGGCGGGACAACAGAGGCCGCCCTCGATGTTTTATTAGGGAGATTACCACAGATATATAATGAGGCCGTAAAGAGCGCCTACAAGCGTGCCCAAGAATTGGCTAATTAACCAATCTCACGATATTTTGTTTTGGATTTTGAAACCTCGGCATCACGCAGGTATATTGGCGAAACATGATTATCTTGGATATTTCCTGCCTTAAAATCTTCTTTTGCTTTTAAAAGCAACTTTTCGACGACCTTTTCCCCTTTTAATGAGTTTCCATTTAAGTGGCTAATATTAGTAAGCAATGTAGCGTTTTCAGAAAGAGCTTCCACTTCTTCATAAGACAATATTGTTGGCTCTAGTATTGGCTGTTTTTCTCTATCAAACATTTGAAAGAAGACATCGCCACGCTTACTATCGAGACCAATAGCAACCTTGCCCTCCTCACACAGAGAAACAATTTCCAATGTTGAATATCCAAAACAAGGAATGGAGGCCGCATAAGATATGCCCTGAGCTGCTGCGAGCCCCACACGTGAACCTGTGAAACTTCCAGGGCCTAAAGTTACGGTAACGGCATCCAAATTCGACAATTGTAGATTTTTGCTTTTCAACAACTCTTGTATACGAGGAATAAGAACTTCGGCTTGCCCTCTTGTCATAAACTCATAGGAAACGGTTGTTTCTTCATCACACAGGACACCTATGCCACATCCATCAAGTGCAGTCTCTATAGCCAGTATTTTAAGAGGCTTATTCATACCTCAATGCTTTAAAGGATTTCACAAGCCTCGTCAAAGCCAAGGCGTGGTGAGCGAGGAAAAAGACTTTCTGGATCGCCGTAACCTATATTGCACAGGAAATTAGCTTTCCAGTTTTTATCAGGGAAAAATGCTTGTTTGACCTTATCTTTATCAAAACCTGAAAGTGGCCCACAGTCTAGTCCCAAAGCACGAGCTGCCAAAATGAGGTACGCCCCTTGGAGTGCTGAATTACGATAAGCTGTTTCCTTAATTAACTTGTCATTACCTACAAACCAGCTTTTAGCATCTGCATGAGGGAAAAGCTGGGGTAGCTTTTCATGAAACTCCATATCTTTTGCTATAATGACTGTGACAGGCGCACCCATTGTCTTATCGACGTTACCATCATCCAGAGTTGGTTTTAGCTTAGCCCTAGCTTCATCAGTTCTTATAAATATAAAGCGTGCCGGAGAACAATTAGCGCTAGTTGGTCCCCATTTCACAGCGTTGTAGAGCTTATGTAACGTATCTTTGTCAATATCCTTATCAAGCCAACCATTATATGTTCTTGCTTCGGAAAAAAGTTGTTCGAATGCAGTTTGTGAAAGAGCTGATTTAGACATAAATTCCCCTGTGTTGTAATTAATACTTAATCAACACTACAGTAAGAATAAAGTTCCTTAAGAACTAGAGGCTTTCGCGAACTTCTTGCACTTCGGGAATGTAATGTTTCATCATATTTTCTATGCCTGACTTCAAAGTCATGCTAGAGCTTGGACAACCAGCGCATGCACCGCGCATTCTCAAATACAAAACACCATTGGTAAAATTATCAAACTCAATATCTCCACCGTCTTGTGCGACTGCAGGGCGAATACGTTCATCTAGTAATTCCTGAATTTGATCTATGATTTCAGCCTCTTCAGAGGACAATTCTCTTTTAGGTTCGTTCTTCTTGAAATAGCTTTCGTGGAAAACAGGCTCTTCGAACGTAAAATGCTGCAAAAGCGACGTAAGAATAGTTGACTTTAAAACGGACCAATCCCATGTGGTGTCTTTTGTAACCGATACAAAATCACTTCCTATAAACACTTGTTTAATTCCGCCAAGAGCAAGTAATCGGAAAGCCAAAGGTGAGTATCTTTCTGCCTCATCAATATCCGTAAATTCTGCACTTCCCTTCTCTATCAATGTTCTGCCAGGCAAAAATTTGATTGTTTCGGGATTAGGGGTTTGCTCTGTCTCTATAAACATGCATTAGCACTTAGTGTGTTTTGCATGGAAAATCAATACTGGCCAGTATATCTATCAGAAGGATCTCGTGTCTGAATAATAGCGCCTCTTTGCATTTCCAGATTATTTCCTTGAGGTAACTCGTGATAAGCCTTTGGAAAGGATATTGACTTCATTATGCTTTGGAAAATCACCTGATATTGTGGAAAGGCCTGCGCCAAAGCAGAACATTCGTAAATAAAGGCTGTATCACCGTAAAGACCAGCAGAGGCAATGGAAGTTTTATGCTGATTTTTAAGTGGGTGCGCAGTCATATAAGAGGCTGTAACCATACTTGCGAAGGCTTGTCCCAAACCTGTTCCATCCTGCATATTGTGGATGACGACATTATCATACGAAGCCAGATAGTCATTCCAGAAATCTTCGCTGTAAGCTTGCTCTTGTATGGCGGCGCGATATCTTTGCGGGTAAACAAGAAAGCGTCTATCTTCTCGTGCCTTCACACTGCAACGCGCCTGATCAGTTCCAGGTGCCTCAATAACAAGCCTTTCATCTGCAGCATAATCAAGTGCCTGCCTCCACGTATCGGGATAAGACAGCAATACGCCCGTATCAGCATCCTTCCACACGAAATATTCAGCCTGTGAAGGCGATGCGAAGAAAAGAACAAAAGCTGTGAGAACTAAGTATTTCATGTAGGTATGATGCATTGAATTCCCATAAATTGCAAAAAAATTACGCATAATTCCAAAAGCCCATAAGACGCATAGTATCCTCGAGAACAGGGGCGGCTATGCTTCTTGCCTTTTGACCACCTTTCTCAAGAATTCTATCAATTTCGCTTGTATCTGCCATCAACTCACTCATACGTTTTGTTATAGGCTCAAGCTTTGCAACAGCCATATCTGCAAGAGCAGGTTTGAATACAGAGAATTCTTTTCCACCAAACTCCTTCAAAACAACTTCGCTTGAAACATCCGAAAGTGCAGCATAAATTGTTACAAGATTATTGGCCTCGGGTCTCCCTTCCAGATCCTTTAGTTTTTCAGGTAATGGTGCGGGATCAGTTTTAGCCTTCCTGATTTTCTTGGCAATCGTATCGGCATCATCAATAAGATTAATACGGCTTAAATCGGATTCTGCTGATTTGCTCATTTTTTGTGTGGCGTCTTTTAAAGACATGACGCGCGCACCCTCACCCAATATAAAAGCCTCTGGTTGCGGAAAGAATTCTTCTCCGTAACGGTGATTAAATGTTCCCGCAATCTCACGCGCAAGCTCAAGATGCTGTCGTTGATCATCACCTACTGGCACATGCGTTGCTTTGTATAAAAGGATATCTGCCGCCATTAAAACGGGATAGGAATACAAACCTAAACCTGCTTTTTCAGCATTCTTTCCTGCCTTATCCTTGAACTGTGTCATACGGTTCAATTTACCCATTTGTGTCATGGTGGCGAACAACCACATCAATTGTGAATGCTCAGGTACAGATGATTGAACAAATAATGTTGATTTAGACGGATCAATTCCGCCAGCGATATAGGCTGCAGCTATTTCTCTTGTTGATTGTTTTAGAGCTTGCGGATCATAGCTGGCTGTAATCGCATGCAAATCCACAACACCATAAAGACAATCTGCATCCTCACTTTGTAATTTAACCCAGTTTTTTAAAGCACCAAGATAATTTCCCAAATGGAGATTATTCGTTGGTTGCATGCAGGACAAAATACGTTTTGTCATTTTTTAGACCTCTTGATAAAGAATTTTTTAAAATCGGTGACTCTAATTGCACCAGTCATAAGGATAATTGTAGCGTATGAAATCAGGCCTGAGGCCACCAAAAAAGATAGTTCAAATATTTTTGTAAATAGATCATCACCACTCTCTATTTTTACTACTGTTGTTAAACCGTATAAAACACCGCCCATAGCAAAGGTTGCAAGAAAAATCTTTAAAATATTTCTTTTGAAGCGTGCATCAAAAATGGCGTGTGCCGTATCACCCAGTTTAATTTTCAAAAGAATAAGCTGTAACCATCCTACAAAACCAGTCGCGAAGGCAATCCCTGCTACTCCATAGAACCGCGACAAGGTGAAAGCCAAGGCAATATTTAGTAAAGTGATAAATATTGAGATTTTCACCGGTGTCAAAGTATCTTCTTTTGCCCAAAAGGCGGTCGAAAACACTTTGACGGCAATGTAGGCAGGTAAACCAATCGAATACCCCATAAGAACAAGCGCTGTTATTTTTGTATCATCCGCTCCAAATTCACCACGTTCAAATAACACGGTAATTAGACTTGTTGGGATAATGAATAGAGCAACCGCTGCGGGTAGAGCTAACATAAAACAATATTCTAGAGAGCGATTATATAAATCTTTCGAACTCTTCTGCATTTCCAGAGGCAAGTGACCGTGAGAGCATGGGTAGTAAGGCTGTTCCTATAGCAATACCAACAATACCCAAAGGCAGCTGGTTGAGTCTGTCCGCGTAATAGAGATAGGAAATAGCTCCCGTTGGCAAAAGCGAGGCAATAATCATATCCGCAAATAAATTGATATGCATAACGCCTGCCCCTAATGCACCGGGGCCCATCAGTTTGAAAAGTTTCTTTATGCGAGGTGTTAATTCAGGTTTTTTGATATGGAACTTTATTTTATGGCGACGGATAAAAAACCACATAAAAAGTAACTGTAATACCCCAGATACAGTAATCCCCCAAGCCATTGCGTGCCCTACGCTAGGCAAATATTTTGAACCAAAAAGCAACGCTAAAACCAATGATAAATTAAAGATAATGGGTGTGGCTGCAAACGGTGCAAAGCGATTATTGGCATTTAAAACACCACCGAATAGCGCTGTAAGCGACATTAGAAGAAGGTAAGGAAATGTAATTCTTGAGAGTTCTACAGACAGAGGGAAACGCACAGCATCATTTTGAAAGCCAGGTGCTATAACATCAATTACCCACGGCATCGCAATCATGAATATCACAGTAAATATGCTGAGTGCTATCAGCATTATAGAGAAGCTGCGCCCAGCAAATTCGCCGGCTTTGTCCTCCCCATCTTCCTCCATTGTTCGCGTATACAAAGGAACAAAGGATACACTGAATGCGCCTTCTGCTGTTACACGACGAAAAAGATTAGGAAGTTTGAGTGCAACAAAGAAAGCATCAGCCATAGGGCCCGCGCCCAAGAAGGCTGCTGTCAAAACATCTCTTAAAAAACCTGCCAATCGACTAACAAAAGTCAAACCCGCAACAGTTGCCATAGCTTTCAATAATTTCATATGTTATTCCATATCACGACACCAATTGCAGGACTAGAGGCACGCACATGGATAACCCCGAAAAAGAATGGTTTGGTAACGAGAAAGTTAATCCAACCCAAAAAACATCCAGGGTACTTGGTGTTTTTGACAGTGTTGCTTCGCATTACGATGTTATGAATGACCTTATGTCTGGTGGAATGCATCGCTTATGGAAAGATAGGCTCATCCGCATGATACGTCCAAAAAAAGGCGAACATATTCTGGATGTGGCAGGTGGCACGGGAGATATAGCCTTTCGATTAAGGAATGCAACAGACTTAAGCAGCCCCATTACTGTTTGTGACATTAATCAGGAAATGCTTAACGAAGGTAAAGCCCGAGCCATTGATACTGGTTACTTTGAAAATTTTGACTGGGTGCGCGGAAACGCAGAAAGCCTGCCCCTTCCCGATAATACATATGATATTTATACAATTGCCTTTGGCTTGCGTAACGTAACGCATATAGATAAGGCACTCAAAGATGCTGTGCGTGTCCTCAAGCCAGGAGGTCGTTTTTATTGTTTGGAGTTTTCACATGTCAATGACCCCTTTCTCGCAAAGCTTTATAATGCCTATTCAGACAAGGTTATTCCGAAAATCGGTGAAGTGGTCGCAAAAGACAGAGATAGCTATCAATATTTAATTGAAAGTATTCGTAAATTCCCAAAACCAGAGAACTTGCAAAAACGCATGCTGGATGCTGGGTTTATTAAGGCGAAATATAAAAGAATGTCTCTGGGAATAGTCTGTGTACACGAAGGCTGGGCATAACAACCAAAAGACTTATGCAAAAACTTCTTGCATTATGTCATTAAACTAATGTACATAGATGACGTCTTTGTACGTTTTCTCTTTCAAAACCTATAAGAAAGCGTTAAAAAGCCATCATTAACAAAACTAGAATGACTCAAGAGGAGAGAAATCTTATGAATAAATCTACACTTACAGCACTTGCTGCAGCCGTTATCGTAGCTATCGCAGCCATCGGTTACTTCAGCAGTGATGAATCACAATACGGCGATCTAGCTCCTGCAGCTGGTGAAGAAGCCACAATGGAAGAAAACGGTAACTGGTCTGATGAAGCATCAAACGAAGCTGCTGCTGCGTATGACAATGCCGCTGAAGCAACTGAAGAAGCCGCTGAAGTAACAGCTGAAGCAACTGAAGAAGCTGCAGAAGCAACAGTTGAAGCAACTGAAGAAGCCGCAGAAGCAACAGCAGATGCAATCGAAGATTCTGCAGAAGGCACAGAGCCTGCTTCTGGTGAAACTTCTACAGAAATCGAAGTTGAAACAAACACAGAAATGTAATCTCGGCTAACGCCACTTACATCGAAAAGATTTAAACAGCCTTGCAAGAAATTGCAGGGCTGTTTCTTTTTGAGAATATTTAAATTATAAATAATTCCATGCTTGAAAATAAAAACATATTGCTGGTCATAACTGGTGGCATTGCTGCTTACAAGTCTTTGGAGCTTATCCGTTTCCTAAAAAAGGCAAAGGCAAATATTAACTGTATCCTTACAAATGGAGGCGCACAGTTCGTCACCCCGTTAAGCGTCTCTGCATTATGCGAAAATGAGGTTTTCACAGACCTTTGGTCCCTAAAAGACGAAACAGAAATGGGGCACATTCGCCTAAGCCGTGAAACTGATCTCATAGTGGTTGCACCTGCAAGTGCCGATTTTATCGCCAAGATGGCACATGGCTACGCAAATGACTTGGCCTCCACATGCCTTCTTGCATCTGATAAGCCTATACTTGTTGCACCAGCCATGAATCACAAGATGTGGGATAATCAAGCCACAAAGGAAAATATTACAACCTTGAGAAGCCGCGGGCTTTTATTCTGTGGGCCAGAATCTGGAGATATGGCCTGTGGTGAGCACGGTATTGGACGTTTAAGCGAACCAGAAGCAATTTTTGACAGGATTGAAAACTTCTTTCGCTACAAAGATGCCTTAAAAGGAATGAGGGCCGTTATTACCAGCGGCCCTACCTATGAACCAATAGACCCTGTACGTTTTATTGGTAATCGTTCATCAGGAAAGCAAGGACAGGCTATTGCTGAAGCTTTAAGTCTGGCTGGTGCCGATGTTCATCTTATTACTGGTCCAGTTAATATTCCTCCTCCTTCCGTCGCCAAGGTAACACGTGTAGAAACGGCACAAGAAATGCTTGAGGCTACGGAAGCGGCCTTACCTTGTGAAATTTTCATAGGAGCTGCGGCTGTATCTGACTGGCGCGCAGAAATGACCGCGGGGCAAAAAATTAAAAAAGAGTATAAAGCCACGCCACAAATTGAATTTGCCGAAAACCCTGATATCTTACAACAGATTTCCAAACATAGTTCAAGACGACCTTCCTTAGTGATCGGGTTTGCAGCAGAAACAGAGAATTTGGAACAAAATGCCAAGAACAAAATTAATAAAAAAGGTTGTGACTGGCTTTTAGCTAATAACGTAGCCTCTCAGAAAAAAGTTTTCGGAACAGATGAGAATTATGTCATTCTATTCCAACAGGGTATAAGTTCAAACGACGATTGGGGTCAAATGACCAAATCCGCTATTGCACAAAAACTAGTCAGTAAAATCATAGACGAATTAAAAAACGGAGAGAGAAATGACACAAGCACAATCCTTGCAGCAGAATAATTACGCGGACGGCACTCAAGCCAAAGTCGCAGTAAAAAAATTTCCACATGGTGCAAGCCTCTCTCTTCCTGCCTATGCAACGCAGCAATCAGCTGGAATGGATTTATTAGCAGCCATAGACGAGGCTGTAGAAATTGAGCCGGGAGAACGTATGATTATACCAACAGGCATTGGCATAGCTCTACCTGCAGGATTTGAAGCTCAAATTCGCCCTCGCTCTGGCTTGGCCGCTAAAAACGGCGTTACAGTTCTAAATACTCCAGGTACAATTGATGCCGATTACCGTGGTGAATTAAAGGTTATTCTTATCAATCTTGGGCAAGAGCCCTTTACTATTGAGCGTGGACAGCGTATCGCCCAAATGGTTATTGCGAGATACGAACACATCTCTTTTGATGAAGTCGATGATCTGGAAAACACAGATCGTGGAGCAGGCGGATTTGGCTCTACTGGGCAGTAAGCCCCTGTTCGATTTCCATAAAAAACTTGATTTTTTAACATAAAGCTATTATTAGTGTTTCCTCAACTAACATATTTAGGTGCTTTATATGTCTTTAGAGACGAAACAGAGAAAACTTGTAAGAACTGAAATCGGTAAAATTGAGCACATTATGCGCCCGTTTATGTTTGCCGCTTCTGAGAGCTTTTCAAATGATAATACGTATGCGTTGCAATATATGGGTAATATTGCAGGAAAAAGCTTAAACTTTAATTTTCTTAATAGCTTAGCCACAAGATTTAATGCTTATGCTAAGGCACATAGAGAAGCTAGTTCTGATGCCGCCCGCCAAGCAAATTATCCTGATCCAAGCGAAGCCTATACAACGATTTCACTTTTAACGGAATTACAGAAATTAGTAGATGTCCCTTATGGCAGACAAGATAATAAAATTATATTCAATTCAAAAAATGCAGTTTCCGACTTCAAATCTAAATTAAGAAGAAATACTAGCGACTTCAAACAGCTTCAGGGCAAAAAGTTAAATGATGGCAGCATTAGCCCGTTTTTCAAAGCACGCCATCAAGAACTTACTGAAGAGGATATAAACTTTCTTCTCAGTGATTTTGATAAAACGGATATTGATTATAGGTTCAGAGAGGCCGTAATTGGATTAGATGGACAAAATTGGAAAAAAGCCGAAATGACATCAAGTGAAAAAGCCGTCATTGAGAAAATTGAAGATTTAAATTCAGAAGATGGAGTAAAAGCCATACGTTTTGCTGTAAAAAAACATAAATATTTATCTTCTGACGATTATCAAAAAGCAGGTCGCATCCCTAACAAACATCGTTCCGCACTTTTTGTGAATGATATGGCACAACGTTCTCCAGATTTTTCATCATTATCCTCAAGTGATGTTCGCCAAATTCAAGACAGTTATTTGAAAATTGCCGAAGTTCTGGAAGCTGATTATCTTGTAGATGGCTTATCACATCTTTCAAAACCTGAAGCCGCTTAACATGTGAGCAAGCCCTGAAAAGAGCTTTATCTTTATCTGCCTAGTTTCTAAACTTATCTCATGTCACAAAACGCTGTCAAAACCACCGATGATTTTATCGCCGAAGGACACACACCTATGATGGCGCAATATCACACCTTGAAACAGGACTATCCCGATACTCTCCTTTTTTACCGAATGGGTGATTTTTACGAGTTATTTTACGAGGATGCTGAAACAGCCTCATCTGTTTTGGATATTACTCTTACCAAACGTGGAAAAACTAAGGGCGAAGGTATTCCCATGTGTGGTGTCCCTCATCACTCACATGAGCCTTATCTTGCCAAACTGATTAAATCGGGCTTCAAGGTTGCTATATGTGATCAAACCGAAACACCACAACAAGCCAAGGAACGCGGAGGTCACAAGGCATTGGTTAATCGTGATGTTGTGCGCGTCATTACTGCAGGAACACTTACTGAAGATAATCTTCTCGAGCCCGGAACGAATAACTATATTGCAAGTATAGCTTCTGTTGCTGGACAATTTGGACTGGCTTGGCTGGATATGTCGACTGGAGCGTTCTTTGTTCAGGCCGTTCATTTAATCAACTTACCTGCCGCATTGGAACGCATAAGACCTAGCGAACTGGTTAGCCCTGATAATCTAGCGCGCGAAACAGAAGAACCCTGCCAATCCATAGGATGCGCTTTAACGCCACAACCTAAAAGTCTGTTTGATGCCGATAATGGTCGTGTACGCTTAGAAAAGATGTTTGGTGTTGAAACACTTGAAAGTTACGGTGCATTCAGCCGCGCAGAAATTGCGGCGGCTGGAGCCTTAATCGACTATGTCCAGCGCACTCAAAAAGGAGCCTTACCCTATCTTTCGCGATTGAGACAAATAACCTCTAACAAAATTCTGGATATTGATGCGGCAACACGGCGTAATCTCGAACTTACCCAAACCTTGAGCGGTGAAAAAAAAGGCTCGTTGTTATGGTCAATTGACCGAACAGTAACATCCGCAGGCGCAAGAAAACTTGTCCAGCGTCTGTCTGCACCGTTAAGGGATTTAATAGAAATTACAAAACGCCAAGACGAAATTGCCAGTCTTATTAGCTCACCGTCATTGTGTGAAAGCTGCCGCAAGGTGTTGAAATCCCTTCCCGATATTGAGCGTACGACTGCACGTATTCATATTGGAAGAGGAACTCCGCGCGATCTTACAGCCTTGCGCGAGGCCTTATGCTGTATTGAAGAACTTACCAGCACTCTCGCCACAAAACAAAAAGATGACGGTTTGCACCATATAATTGAGGGGCTATCACTTACACCTGATTTACAAGAATTAGGCGACTTACTTTCAAAATCTATTACAGAAGACCCCCCTGCCCTACAACGTGATGGCGGCTTTATCGCAAGGGGTTATCACGCTCGCCTTGATGAATTGCGGATGATGCGTGATGAAAGCAAGCAACTCATTGCTCGCTTACAGCATAAATACACCGAAATGACGGGCATTGATCGCCTCAAAATTGCCTATAATAATGTACTTGGTTATTATATCGATGTCCCTGCCAAAAAAGCAGACGAGATGATGGTTGGTGCTAAGTCCGAAGAAAGTGACAACCCATTCGTCCATCGTCAAACACTTGCAAATTCTGTGCGTTTCACAACACCTGATTTAGCAGAGTTAGAGCGTGATATCTCATCAGCTGCAGAAAAAGCCATTGCAATAGAACAGGAAATTTTTGACAAACTTTGTCATGCTGTAATAGAGCAAGCGCACGACCTCAATAGAATTGCAGATGCCGTTGCCTCACTGGATATAGCCTCTGCTTTTGCTGTGCTCGCTAATGAACACCACTATGTTCGTCCGCAATTAACCAATGATAACCAGTTTTCGATTACAGATGGTCGCCATCCTGTAGTTGAAAAAGTCTTGCAAAGTAACTCCTCACAAAATTTTGTGCCTAATTCCTGTAACCTAGAGGACACTCAAAAACTTTGGCTTTTAACTGGTCCGAACATGGCTGGTAAATCTACGTTCCTACGTCAAAACGCGCTTATCACGATTATGGCACAAATGGGAGCATATGTTCCCGCCAATGAGGCTAACATCGGGCTTGTCGATAAAATATTCTCACGCGTTGGCGCCGCTGATGATTTGGCGCGTGGTCGCTCAACCTTTATGGTCGAAATGGTCGAAACTGCAACAATTCTTAATCAGGCAACCGAAAATTCATTGGTCATTCTAGACGAAATCGGCCGTGGTACAGCGACCTTTGATGGGCTATCCATTGCATGGTCGTGTGTCGAACACCTCCATGAATTGACTAAATGCCGCGGGCTTTTTGCCACCCACTATCATGAACTTACGCAATTAACTGAGCGCTATAAATCACTTGCCTCTTACTCGATGAGTGTGAAGGAGTGGGATAATGAAATTGTATTTTTACACGAGGTAAAGGAAGGGGCAGCGGATCGCTCATATGGTATTCATGTTGCCAAATTGGCGGGCTTACCTTCTGCCGTTATCCAACGCGCAGAAGCTGTGTTAAAAACACTGCAAACAGGTGAGCATTCCAAAACAATGAAGGCACTGGCAAAAGACCTGCCTCTTTTCTCGGAAACAAAACCTTCTGAGCCACCTGTTTACTTGAAAGAACTTGAGCAAAAGCTAAAGCAAACTAATCCAGATGATTTGTCTCCGCGAGAGGCACTAGATGCCCTTTATGCTTTAAAAAGCTATGTGAAAAATAAATAATTTATCTATCTGAGCTATCCGCCCACATCTTACGTACAACAGCACCGAAATATCCACCTTCTGACTTTTGTTCGTTCTGCAGAGATTTATATATTGCGACCATACGCTCTTTCATTTGCTTCTTTTCCTGTTCATCAAAAACAATATGAATTTCACGTTTCATCTCATCCTCATTAAGCGTTCTGAAATGAGTCCCCTTTAACTGCGACATGATTTCACGTTCTTGCTCATCAAAATCACCATCACACCACACAATTAATCGTGCATATTTAAAAAAATCGCTCCGGTCTTGTTTTTCACTGACGTTTTGGAACAGCTCCCAAATATCAGCCTTATGACGCATATCATTCCCGAGAATTGTTCTCTGTGTTTCTGAAAACGAATAAGTAGAAAGAGCTTCACGCATGAAAGTCTCTTCCTCACTGCTTATTCCTTCATCAGCATGCGCCATTGCAAAAACGGCCCGCCACATGTTGAAACGACTTTCAGTAATTATTTTATCAGGCATAGGGATTCCTTATTTGTCTAAGTTATACGTAGCTCTTGGATGAATGGGAAGTCAAAAACATAAACTATTTTGTTGCTTTTGGGCGGGTATATGTACTAAATAAAAAGAACAAAATAGGAACATTATGTTTGAAGCCCCAACAAACCAAATAAGATGGCTGTTTCTCGATCTAAACAGTTATTTTGCCAGTGTGGAACAACAAGAGCATCCCGAACTTCGTGGACGACCCATTGCTGTTGTGCCCTCAATGACTGATGCTACCTGTGCGATTGCTGCCTCATACGAGGCCAAAGCATTTGGTATAAAGACAGGCACAAAAATTTATGAAGCAAAGAAAATGTGTCCTGATCTGGTATGTGTTTTAGCACGACACAACAAGTATGTAGAATACCATCACCGTATTTTAGAAGAGGTAGTTAAGTATACACCCATTAACAAAGTTTGGTCGGTTGATGAACTTTCCAGTAAACTTCCCCCTAACAAGCAGTCCCCTGAGAATGCTGTAGAAGTTGCCCATAAGATAAAAAGAGGCCTAGCAGAAAATGTCGGTGTTGCGATCAAATGCTCTATCGGTTTGGCACCGAATGGCTTTCTTGCCAAAGTGGCTACTGATATGGAAAAGCCTGATGGTCTCGTCATTCTGCGCAAAGAAAACATGCCTGGAAAACTATTTGATCTATCACTGCGGGATTTGCCTGGAATTAACGTCAATATGGAGGAGCGGCTCCGTAAAGGTGGTATCACTTCAGTAGAAGCACTTTGGAACATCACACCTAAACATGCACGAAAGATATGGGGTTCTGTCGGTGGGGAGCGCTTCTGGTACAATCTCCATGGTTTCGAGGTTCCCGAAACAAAAACAAGTAGCTCCATGTTAGGACACTCGCGTGTTCTTGATCCTGCACACCGCCCTCCCGATATTGCACGCCTCATTGCACGCCGATTAACAACAAAAGCCGCTGCACGATTACGCAGACAAGGTTACTATGCGCGTTATTTTGCTTTGGGCGCTCGCACAACGGATGGCCGAAGATGGAAAAAACAGATGTCATTTCCCTCTTCTCAGGATAATTTCACCTTCCTTCAAAAACTGGATCAGCTCTGGCAGGTTATGGTTTACGAGCTTCGCCCACATATGCTGTTAAAGGTGTCGGTGACAATGCATGGCCTTGAAGCAATAAGTGAAAAAACTGGAGATCTGTTTGAAGACTGCCTTAATGAGAATAAACAGCAAAAAATGCAAGATACACGCCTAACATCCATAATGGATGAATTGAACAAAAAATATGGTGCAGAAACCATCAATCTGGGCATTTCGCCCGAAACAAAATCCGGTCACGTGGGAACTAAAATTGCTTTCTCGCGTATTCCAGACACAGCGGAATTTCACGAGTAAAATTTTCCGCTGGACATACTCTAAAATTTATATAGATGTATGAAATTATAAACCTTCTACAACCACTAAGGGGAAACCGAACATGTTAAACAAAACACTTTTTACATTGGCAGCAACAGCAGCCGTTATCGCATTCACACCATTAACTGCTTCAGCACAACTTTCTGCAGACTTAGGCACTATGGTAGATGTTGAAACAACTGTTGATACATCAAAAGACATGATGGTTGATGCAGATACAACAACAAGCACAGAAACAACTGTTGAAACAGATGCTACTACAGACACATACGACGGTCTTGACAGTACTTCTGGTGTAGAAGTTAAATCAGAAACAGAAACAGATACTGATGCAGACACAACAGCTGATTGGGATGCTGGCGTAGATGCAACAACAGACGCAACAGACACAAGTGTAGATGTTGAAGTAGATGCCGATACAACTGCTGAGTAATCATTCTCGCTAAATATAATTTAAAAAACACCGTTTCATATCGAGGCGGTGTTTTTTCTTGGCTAAAACACATCAAACCATTATAAAACGCGCATGAACAAAATTCTGATCTATCAGGACTATGTGCACAATAATGGCGTTCTCTTTAAGAGCCTAAGCACCCTCTTTCCTGAATATTCCGTCAATTTCTGTGATGCTAATGATATTCTGAAGGGTAATCTAGATGACACGGTAAAGCTTTTCGTTATGCCAGGTGGTGCTGATCTTTATTATTGTGAAAAGTTAAACGGTGATGGCAACAAAGCCATTAGACGATACGTTGAAGATGGCGGGAATTACTTAGGTATTTGTGCCGGAGCCTATTATGCATGTCGTGAGATTGAGTGGGGGAAAAATACAAACCAAGAAATCACAGGCTCGCGGGAATTGAATTTTGTAAACTGTAAAGCCGTTGGTCCAATTTATGAATTTATCGAGGATAGCGACATTGACAAAAGTTGGGATAATATTTCAAAGGTTAAAATAGGAGATAAAATCTATACTACTCTCTATCGTGCAGGCCCCACATTCTCGGAATCCGTAAACGACAATTTTAAAGTTTTAGCTCGATACTCTGATTTACCTAAAATTCCTCCGGCGATTATTTATACTTCTTTTGGAAAAGGTAGCGTTCTGCTGAGTAGCCCACACATAGAATTTACCCCCAATAGTTATGAGGGAGCCATTAGTGAAAGGCTCAACTCTTCTTATAAGTGGCAGAAATCAGTTGCAGAGAAATATCGATTAAGCGATAACCGCTCTTCTGGAAATCTCTTACTCGATATTCTGAAAATAATAGATATATAAAAATGCGTAATAAAATTCTTATCTATAGTGACAGAGAAAGCTTTACTTCGACCTCTTACCTAGAGGGAGAACTTAGCAGAATGTTTGAAGATATGGCTGTACAACCTATTGACAGACATCAGCTTGCTGAAGTGAATTCCATAAAAAAAGATACTTTTCTTTTTGTCCTGCCAGGAATTATAGGCGAAGAATGTCTCTACCCTGCACATATTGGCGATAATGGATTTTGTAAAATAAATGACTTCATAAGTAATGGAGGGGCTTATCTAGGTTTATGCGCGGGAGCATATCATGCACTTTCAACCATAAGATATGAACCGCCTCACACATCGATGCACAAACTGCAAAAGAACGATAATAGATTAATAATTGGTACGGCATTAGGCCCCATCGCAAAGCACTATATTCCAGATAATGCAGATAATGATTTTAGTGGCTGTACAACTACGACATTAATTGTAGAAGATGATGCTGGAAGCTTTGAAACTGATATCTGTTATGGGAATGGTCCTATCCTGTATCCCGAAGACGGAGAAAATTATAAAATAATCGCACGGTACAAGGATGTTGAAAACACACCTCCAGCTATCGTTACAAAAGATCTAGGAGAAGGACTTGTTATTGCCTCTGGGGTAGTACCTCAGTATGGCGCAGCACCAGTTTTGGCAGAAAGAATGCGATTAAATGGACAATCCCCAAAGGCGCTTATCTCTCTGATTGAAGACTTATCAAGACATGAAGATGGGCGCTTAAGATTAATGGGCATTATTGAGAAGACCCTCAAAGAACATTGGAATAAATCTACAGAACAATCGCGCCATAGAGAAACAACGTCAAGGCAATCACCCCAAGTGTTGCAGAATAATTTGTCGGTAAGCCACCCTTAGTAAAAAACCAGTATTGTATAATGTGGATTGGGATTGCAGCGGCTACAAATAGTCTTGCCGTATACCACATTTGACTTCCCTGACCATTTGGCGGGAACAGCATAAAGCTGGCAAATAAAATCAAAACCATAATTACCGTTGTCGATTTGTACCAGTTGTTAGCATAGGCAGTAAGAGCTCCGACCCCGCGCATGGACATCCAAATTACCGCTGGAATTGAAACCCACGCCGCAACTAGAAAAGCTAGAAAATACGAGGTTTCATCGCCAAGTAGGTAATTGAAAAAGTAAACGCCGCTGCCTCGTTTCAAGGCAAGTCCAATTACACATGCAATATAGGTAATACTTAGGATAGGCAGATAGCGATTAATAAATATATCAACAAAGGTCAGACGGTTATCTGGAAACTTGGCGGAATAATGTTCGTCATTAACATCCATCTCATCCCTATTATCACGTGATTTTGACATTATTTGCCTTGTTTTTTTAGTTGTTCGAGAATTGCGAACGGAGAAGTCTTCAGGTTTAGGCGCAGGCCCTGTCGAAATAACCTGAGGTCTTGCAGCCTTAGGCTTACCTTTATGTGCAGGCTTTTTCTTTTCTTGCTTCTGAGGCTTGGGCTTAAAGTCTTTCTTTTTGTGTGCCTGACCCTTTTTCAACCAGAACATATCCAATTCAGGTTTGACATCAGCAGGCTTGGTCTCGACTTTTTCTTCAGGCGTTTCTTCGGATACAGATTTCTCCGCTGTTTCAGGCTTTTTAGCCTCAATACGGTTGTTGCCCATCGCTTGAAGGATGGCATAGAGGTCTTCAATTGAGCATCCCAACCATTCCGCCATTTTGTGTTGTGCACGAAATTGACCGTTTTGTGCCGTTTCATAGATTTCATTCAAAACACGGTCCAACATATCAATACGAATGGCTTTGGGTCCAAATACTGGATAGCTAATTGCACGGTAAAATAATCTATCAACATTTTCAGGATCGATTGTAACGGACACAGACCCATCGGCAGGAACAGAAACAGGTAGCTTTTTATCGTTCCACAACGCCCATAATAAAGCACGCGCACGCACAGCCTTTGGTTTGTTTAACTCTGGCAAGAAAACAAGAATTGGTCCCAGCTTAATTCTGAGTGCACGAAGAGCCTTGCGCCCTTCCTCATCCAATTCAGTTATATGCTTTTCCAACTCACTTCTGTGAATGACACCTAGTGTTGCTATTAATTCTTCACTTATAGCTTTAGCAGGTGCGGGAATTAATTCATCCGATTCAAGTTTTTTTAATGGCTCAAGAGCCTCTTTAAGATAGCCATCAAACCATTCGTATAATTTTGATTGTATGTCTTGCTCGCTTGTACCTTCTTCTGAATAGCCTTCAACTAATTTAAGCTCAGGCTTTAAAAGCTTTTCACCTTTGACAAGGCTTGCAACAGGCGTTCCTGGCACAGGGTTATTCAAGGTTTTCTGATAGGTAATAATACCTTCATCATTGATTTGGAACTGCGAGGCTTCCGCCTTGAGAATACTCATTCATTAATCCTGTAGTCAGTGTTTCATTTGGATGTGTTCTATAATGCCGTTTTTAAGCTATCAAGCCAGTTTTTTCTTTTGAAAATTACCTTTTTATTTGGTGTTGTTGTTAACTTGCCCTAGTTTATGTTCAAATACTAAAAGCCCAGACAATAAAAGGTTCCTCTGATATGAAAAAGCTTTCTCTCTTTCCTCTCGTTACACTCCTTATTTCTTTTGCTGTCACCATGCCTGCACAGGCACAATTGACCGAAGATAATAAGTCCTTACTTTTGCAGGAAATTGAGACTTACCTTGATATTTCAAACCTTGAAATAGTAGACGGTAAAGAGATCAACATCGAAGAAAAGGGCAACTATTATGCCGTTGATATTCCACCTGTTTACTCAACAGGCATGGAAGGCGAAAAATTACTTCTAGGGGGTATGGGCATCAATGCAAGTCCCAGCAAAGACGGTAATATCTGGAATATGACATTGGCGTTAAAGAAACCCATTAGAGCCGTTGCAAAAGATGGTACAGAAATCTTCTCTATGGATATTAATAACCAGTTTTTCAAAGGTGTTTGGGATACTCGAATTCACAACTTTACAAAAATTGATGCCAAATATGCAGATACATCCGTAAATTTCACCGAGAACGATGGTAAAATGTTAATTGCCAAAACCTCCATTACACAAGACGGTGTTTTAGGTAACGGAAATAAACTTTCAGGCCCAAGTCAGTTGAAGGCTGAGAAAATCACGTTTCAGGAAAAAGACGTGCCAGTTGCTACTATTCGTGAAGTCAAC
The DNA here is from genome assembly GCA_963740205.1 of uncultured Alphaproteobacteria bacterium. Lineage (GTDB taxonomy): Bacteria > Pseudomonadota > Alphaproteobacteria > Micavibrionales > Micavibrionaceae > UBA2137. Next base: position 131,855 of record CAVUDD010000004.1, on the reverse strand, counting down.
ATGATGACGACAATTAAGGATATGGATTTCGAAAAGCTCTCTGCCTTCCAAAATAATATGGAAGAGATGGTTGAAAACCTAGAAGACAATACAAACGCACCGCAAGAATCTGAAAAACTTACAAGTACGGCTACTAATTCTTTCTTTTCCATCTTTGAGGGTATGAGTGCCAATTTCAATGCAAATGACATTACAATTTACCCTCCCAAACAAGAAGACGGCACTAAACCAGATGCAGTAGAAATTGACTCTGCACGTTTTGGATTGCGTATGGATGGATTACAACAGGATAAAATTAAATTTGGCCTCAGCTTTGGCTATAAAACACAGCCTTTTGATAATCCCGTTTCCGCAGTCAACAATATTGACGGTAATCTTGTCCCTCATGAGGTTGCCATTGATTTTGACTTCTTAAATTTGCCCGCACAAAAAATTCTTGAAGCTAATTCAGACCTTTTACAAGGGTCACAGGCTAACCCAATGGTTGCTATGATGACCATGCCTCAGACTTTATCAGAGGCCGGCGCAAGCTTTAAAATCGATAAGCTGTATTTCGCTGGGAAAGATTATATTGCAGCACTTCAAGGCTCTGCACTTGCTAGTCAAGATTTACCTTTTGGTGCCGTTGCTGATTTCAATGCAAAAATAACAGGGCTCGATACCATTATGCAATCTTTCAAATCCCGCCAGACTGCTTTGTCCGCTATGGAAACAAAAATTATGCAGACATTAACAATGTTGCAATTAATGGGACAAAAACAGGGTGATAACGACATACGCACATATGATTTAAAACTGGATAAGACTGGTGCGTTTACAATTAACGGTGCTGATTTATCTGCACTTACTGGGATGCAATCTGGTCAGTAGAGTTAATCAAATAATCAAGGACGGCATTTAGACGAAGACGACCTGTTGCTGTAGCCGATACATTGCCTTCTTTTGTTTTAACCAAGTCTCCATTTTGAACAAGAATTGCAACCTTTTGTGCTAGAAGTAATTTTGCACTTACTCCCTCATCAAGACGCAAGCCCATTAGGATTTTTTCGTGGGCCTGTTCCTCTAGGGTCAAGGCAAAATTATCCTGTAATCCATTCCCCCTGTCCATGACCTTGTCCATCCAAATTTGCGGTGCGCGGTGCATACGTGTTGCATGTTTCTGTCCAACCAGCGTCACACGCCCATGCGCTCCAGGTCCAATCCCCAGATAATCCTGATAGCGCCAATAGGCTAGATTATGAACTGACATATCGCCTTCTCGTCCATAATTAGACACTTCATAAGATTTAAATCCAACAGAGTTCATAATTTCTTCTGTTGCCAGATACATGTCCGCGCTCATGTCCTCGTTAGGTATCTGAAAATCACCCCGATTATAGCGCGTAAAAAATGGCGTATTAGGCTCAATCGTTAATTGATAAAGAGATGCATGGTTGCCCATGTGTTTGAGAGCAAAACTAAGTTCATCGCTCCACTCCTCAACGGTTTGTTTAGGGCGCGCATAAATCATATCAAATGAGAAACGATCAAAAATCTTTGAGGCGGTTTCAACTGCTTTCAAAGCTTCACTAGGTGAATGTTCACGACCCAAAAATTTTAGATCCTGAATATTTAGGGATTGAACACCTACAGAGACACGGTTTACACCCGCCTGCTTGAAGCCTTGAAATTTACTAGCTTCAACTGATGTTGGGTTTGCCTCAAGCGTGATTTCGCAATTCTTATCAACCTGCCAATTCTGGGAAATAAATGCCAAGACACCCTCAATAACATGAGGTTTCATTAACGACGGTGTCCCTCCTCCAAAAAAGATAGAGGTGATATTACGTTTGCCTACTTGCTCAGCATAATAACTTAATTCACGCTTGTAGGCTTCTAGCCATGCGTCATGGTCAATCGTTTCAGCAACATGAGAATTAAAATCACAATACGGGCATTTGGACAGACAATACGGCCAGTGGATATAAATAGATAAATCTGTTGCGCTTTTCATTGACATAAACTATAGCTTTCTTCAGTTTTTATTTCATACACCAAAGGTTCATTTATGTATATCAGAAGCTCTTATTCTCCTTGGCTTAACAGAATGATAGAAGAAGGTCGTTCACATAGGACAATTTTTTCTTCTGCAGCAAATAATGAGGAAGTTTTAAGTAACAAAGAAACTCCTATTTCAACTTTACCTTTACCTCTGGCATGGTTTTTTAAGCAGCCATAAAATCTTTTAATTTCTCTAATGCCTTTGCACGGTGAGAAATTTTACGTTTCTCTTCTGGTTCCATCTCACCAAATGTTAAACGCTTACCCTCTTGAACAAACATAGGGTCGTAACCAAATCCTTTATCACCACTTGGTGGCCAGATAAGATTGCCCTCTACTCGTCCCTCGAATGTATGTTCTTGACCATCCGGAAAAACCAAGGCCAGCACAGTAATAAAATATGCCGATCTGTCATCGTTATCTATGAGCTTGGTATCGATAAAGCCCATAGCCATGTCAAAATCTTTGTCCTCTCCTGCCCAGCGCGCAGAATAAATTCCTGGCTGCCCATCAAGAGCATTTACGCACAGACCACTATCATCTGCCAAGGCAGGTAAACCAGTTTCCTTACATGCCGAGCGCGCCTTTAAAAGTGCATTCTCGGCAAATGTTGTTCCTGTTTCTTCTGGCTCAGAAAATTTAATATCATTGGCAGATAGAAGCCTGCCCACATAAGGCTTTAATACACTAGACATTTCGGTAATCTTGCCCTTGTTGTGTGTGGCAAGGACAAGGGATTCAATCATTTAAAGCTATCTTCTTGAAGTTGTTTAAGTTCACCGCAGCCCTTTTTTGCCAAAGATAATAGCGTCAAAAACTCTTCTTCGGAAAAAGGTGTTTGTTCCGCAGTTCCCTGAATTTCAACAATACCGCCATTACCAGTTAAAACAAAATTGGCATCAGTTTCTGCAGAGGAATCCTCATCATAATCCAGATCAAGAACAGGCGTTCCATTATATATCCCGCATGAAATGGCACTAACACTATCAATCAAAGGGGTTTCTTTTAAGAGCCCAATTTTCATGACATAGTTTATTGCTTCCTGAAGTGCGACATAGGCACCTGTGATTGAAGCTGTCCTTGTTCCGCCATCTGCTTGCAAGACATCACAATCAATGCGGATTTGTCTCTCGCCTAATTTCTTCATATCGACAACTGTTCGTAATGCGCGACCAATTAAACGTTGAATTTCTTGTGTTCGGCCAGATTGTTTACCTTTGGCTGCTTCCCTATCAATGCGTTGATGTGTTGAGCGAGGCAACATGCCGTATTCTGCTGTAACCCAGCCCTTACCAGAGCCTCTCATCCATCCAGGAACATTTTCTTCGACTGATGCTGTACATAAAACATGCGTATTACCGCATTTCACCAGACATGAGCCTTCGGCGTGTTTTGAGAAACCGCGTTCAAACAGTAACATCTCTCATTTGTTCGGGTGTTCGGCCAGATGGTCGCATAGATAATCCTTCTTTCATGTGTTTCAAGATATGCGCATCAAAACGGAGTGCGCATGAATTGTCAATTCATTGATAATGTTAAATTAAGTGAATTCTTACGTCACAAGGCTTGATTGTTTAAGTGTCACTGCCTAAATATGTTATATTCGTCCAAACCAAAGTAAACATCAGGAAAAATGATGAGCGAGAAGCCAAAAGAAGATAGCAATACACATAACGAAGATGGTACAGACAAAAAAATGCCTGAAGGTTTTGATGAGCCAACGGGCCCTTTTGCAAAACGACCTGCCAAGAACTCCTCTATCGAGGATTCAAATGTAGAAGATTACGCCTCTTACATTGACACATCAGACGATGATGAGGAGTTCAGTAGAGCAGGTTTCTGAAGAAAGCCAAGTCAAAGCACAGTTATTAGAGGCCAAAGAGCAGGTTCTCCGTGCAATGGCCGAGGCAGAAAACACCCGCAAACGTGCCATGAAAGATCGTGAAGAAGCTTCCAAATATGCCATTTCAGGATTTGCCAGAGATCTACTCTCGGTTGCTGACAATCTTCGCCGTGCATTAGATTCTATACCTGAGGATAACAGTGGTGTATCAGAACATTTTACTAACTTACAGACTGGCATTGAAGCAACGGAGCGCGAACTAATTAGAGCACTTGAAAGACACGGTATAAAACAGATCTTTCCAATGGACGAGACTTTTGACCCCAACTTTCACGAGGTTATGTTTGAGGCACCCATCAGCGATAAAGAACCTGGAACTATTATTCAAGTGATGGAGGTTGGTTATACTCTGCACGAGCGTCTTTTACGCCCGGCGCGTGTCGGTGTTGCAAAAGCTGTAGATCCTGAAGAAATGACAGGTCATACCATTGACACGAAAGCCTAACAATTTATCTGTAATTTTAGTCGAGTAAAGGTTGAACCTTTTTTATGAAACTGCTTTAATCCGTTTCGATAGAAGTCCCGTATAAGAGATGTCGGAACAAAAAATGCCTTTAAAGGGTTTGATGTACGACAAGTCTTATCTTAAGAGCGTCTCTAAATGTTAAAGAGACATCCTCTTAGGGGATTTATGACGGTGCCTAATAAAGGGCTGACATTAATTTGCCAAAGAAATGAGGAAAACTATGAGTAAAGTAATTGGTATTGATTTAGGAACGACGAACTCTTGTGTCGCCGTAATGGACGGTAAAGAGCCTCGTGTTATTGAAAACTCTGAAGGTGCTAGAACGACACCTTCAATGATAGCGTTCACCAAAGACGGTGAGCGTCTTGTTGGTCAACCAGCTAAGCGTCAAGCTGTAACCAATCCAGAAAATACATTATATGCTGTAAAGCGTCTTATCGGCCGCCGTTTCAAGGATGCCGAAGTCAAGGACATGATCGACAAAGCTCCGTTCAAAATCGTGGAGGCCAAAAATGGTGACGCGCATATTGAAGTAGACGGTGAAGTTTATGACCCTGCTCAGCTTTCAGCGATGATTTTGGGTAAGATGAAGGAAACTGCAGAAAGTTTCCTTGGAGAAGAAGTCACACAGGCAGTTATTACTGTTCCTGCCTACTTTAACGATTCACAAAGACAAGCTACAAAGGATGCAGGTAAAATCGCAGGACTTGAGGTTCTTCGTATTATCAACGAGCCAACTGCTGCTGCTCTTGCCTATGGTTTAGACAAGAAAAAATCCGGTACTGTGGTCGTTTATGACCTTGGGGGTGGTACATTTGATGTTTCTATCCTCGAAATTGGTGACGGCGTATTCGAAGTTAAATCTACAAATGGGGATACATTCCTTGGTGGTGAAGACTTTGACCTTCGCATCATTGATTACTTAGCCGATGAATTCAAAAAGGAAAACGGGATTGATCTACGTGATGACAAGCTTGCCTTGCAACGACTGAAAGAGGCTGCTGAAAAGGCTAAAATCGAGCTTTCTTCTTCAACCAATACAGAAGTTAACCTTCCGTTCGTAACAGCCGATGCTTCAGGCCCTAAACACCTGAACATTAAATTATCGCGTGCGAAGTTAGAGGCTCTTGTTGATGACCTTATCCGTAAGACCATCACACCGTGCAAATCTGCCTTAAAAGATGCAGGTATAAAAGCGTCCGAGATTGATGAAGTTGTTCTTGTCGGTGGTATGACACGTATGCCAAAAATCATTGAGACAGTTCAGGAGTTCTTTGGTAAAGAGCCTCACAAAGGTGTAAACCCTGACGAGGTTGTTGCTGATGGTGCTGCTATTCAAGGTGGTGTTTTACAAGGTGACGTTAAGGACGTTTTGTTGCTTGATGTTACGCCGTTGTCATTGGGTATCGAAACATTGGGGGGAGTGTTTACACGCTTAATTGAGCGTAACACAACAATTCCGACCAAGAAGTCTCAAAGCTTCTCGACCGCGGAAGATAACCAGACGGCCGTGACTATCCGCGTTTTCCAAGGGGAACGTGAAATGGCGGCAGACAATAAAATGCTCGGTCAATTTGATCTTGTTGGTATTCCAGGCGCCCCTCGCGGTATCCCTCAAATCGAAGTGACCTTTGATATTGATGCAAACGGTATTGTCCAGGTTTCCGCAAAAGATAAAGCAACAGGCAAAGAACAGCAAATTCGTATCCAAGCCTCTGGTGGTTTGAGCGATAGTGATATCGAGCAAATGGTCAAAGATGCTGAGGCCAATGCAGAGTCTGATAAAAAACGTCGATCTTCGATTGAAGCTAAAAACCAAGCTGAAAGCCTTATTCATGCAACTGAAAAAACCCTCACCGAGGTTGGTGATGAAGTTTCAGAAGATGATAGAAAAGCAACAGAAGCTGCTCTTGGAGATTTAAAATCTGTTCTTGAATCTGACGATGCCGAAGCCATCAATACGAAGATGGCGGCGTTACAAGAGGCCTCAATGAAACTGGGTGAAGCTGCCTATCGCAAAGCTCAAGAAGCTGCGGCAGCAGAAGAAGCCGACGATGCCGCATCATCCGCCGACAACAAAGACGATATTGTTGACGCTGATTTCACGGATTTATCCATGGAAGATGATGAGGACGAAGATAATAAAACAGAAGGTAAGACGGCTTAAGGGCCGTCTTCCTCTTTAAGATCCCTTTGCGGAACTTATGCACAATAGCCCAAATGGAACATCTGTCCTATGAGTGACGAAAAAGACTTTTACAAAACGCTTGGCGTTGAACGCAATGTTTCTGGCGATGAGCTTAAAAAAGCCTATCGCAAGCTTGCGATGAAATATCACCCTGACCAAAACAAGGATGATAAAGGCGCCGAGGCCAAGTTTAAAGAGGTCAACGAAGCTTATGATATTCTAAAAGACCCACAAAAACGTGCCGCCTATGATCAGTATGGATCACAGGCATTCTCAGGAGGCGCAGGTGGGCCAGGCGGAGCTGGATTCAACGCCTCCGACTTTTCGGGTTTCGGTTCTGCCTTCTCCGATATCTTTGAAGACATGTTTGGTGGCGGTATGGGTGGTCGTGGCCGCTCGTCTGGCCCTGCCCGCGGAAATGATATGCAATATACTCTGGACATCACTCTAGAGGACGCATTCAAAGGCAAAGAAACCAAGATCAAAGTTCCCGGCATTGAAAAATGCGGTGACTGTAAGGGTACAGGTTCAAAATCCGATAAAGGAAATCAGGCCTGTACTGATTGTGGTGGACGCGGGCGTGTTCGCGCGCAACAAGGGTTCTTCACAATAGAGCGTACATGCCCAACGTGTCAGGGCGAAGGTCAGGTTATTAAAGACCCTTGTAACAAATGTGGTGGGGCTGGGCGCATTCAAAAAGATAAAACCTTGCAAGTAGATATTCCTGCGGGAATAGATCATGGACGACGCATTCGCTTGGCAGGTGAAGGTGAAGCTGGTGTCAAAGGTGGGCCTGCTGGTGATCTTTATGTTTTGATTGGCATCAAGCCGCATAAATTCTTTAAGCGTGAAGGCTCTGACCTTTATGGGCGTGTACCTATCCCAATGACTAAGGCTGCAATGGGTGGCACAGTTGAAGTGCCAACAATCGAAGGTTCTCGCGCCAAGGTAAAAATTCCAGAAGGTACACAAACAGGTCAACAATTCCGCCTTAAAGGCAAAGGTATGACCATTTTACGCTCATCTGCGCGCGGTGATATGTACGTAGAAGTTTTTGTAGAAACGCCTACCAATCTGGATAAGAAACAGCAAACTCTTATGAAGGAACTTGACGATACCCTTGCCAAATCAGGAAAGCATTATCAGGAAACAGAGGGTTTCTTTACAAAAGTCAAAGACCTTTGGTCTGATTTGACCGAGTAGACTCAAACCCTAGCAAAGCGCATTTCCTGTCTGTTCCAGAGGCATAGTTTTCAACCAAACCACTTGCCTGTATTACACGGTGGCATGGTATAATCCATGAGATAGGGTTAGCACCAACAGCGCTTCCTACTGCTCGGCTGGCCTTTGGATTACCAACAGCTTTTGCAATAGCCTGATAATTCACGGTTGTCCCTAAAGGTATACGTAAGAGCGCTTGCCAGACTTGAATTTGAAAATTAGTTCCATGTAAGTCTAATCTCAATGAAGATTTACTACGTTTGCCTGAAAGCATATCTTGTACTTTTTCAGCATACGATTTTGTCTTATTTTTATCTTCTTGAAAATCCGCATATTTCCAATGTTTTTCCATTTTTTGATACGAAGCGTTACGGTTTCCTCTCATGGAAAAACCAAGCCAACACAGACCCTTATCTGTTATTCCTATAAATACATCACCAATAGATGTTGGATGGATCCCATAATAAATAGTAAGCCCCTGCCCTTTATTCTTAACCATTCCTGGAGATGCCGCTTCATAAGTGACAAACAGTTCATGCAATCGTCCCTGCCCTGATAATCCAGCTGCATAAGCAGCATCCAAGGTTGAATACCCTTCGAGAAGAAAATCACGAGCTTGGCGCATTTTTTTGTAACGAATGAATTGGGACGGCGTTAAGCCAGTCTTCTCTTTGAATAATTTCGTAAAATATGTTGGCTCATAACCATATTGCTTAATACGATCCTCAAGGGTCTCCTGCTCAACCTCATCGCAAATGAAATCATCTATGGCTTGAGCTACAATTTTGAGATTTCTTGTTCATACACCCATATAAACCTTAACGATCAGGAATAGACAATCCGTTTTTTGACATTTAGTGTTCACGCATGAAAAAAGAAAATGTAAGGGAATTCTTTTCCAGACTTCAGAAAGCTGATCCCGAGCCCAAGGGAGAGCTTAATCACGTCAACGACTACACATTATTAGTTGCAGTCGTCTTATCTGCACAAGCAACCGACGTGGGGGTAAATAAAGCTACAGAGAGCTTATTTAAAAAAATTACCACCCCAGAACAAATGCTGATCCTTGGTGAAGATGGATTAAAAGAACACATTAAAACAATTGGCTTATATAATGCCAAGGGTGCAAACGTTATTAAGCTTAGTCATGACCTTGTTAAAAAACATAATAGCCAAGTACCCCAAACACGCGAAGAACTTATCAATCTTGCTGGTGTCGGGCGTAAAACAGCAAATGTCGTATTAAATATGGCATTTGGGCAACCCACAATTGCCGTAGATACGCATATTTTTCGTGTAAGTAATCGCACAGGACTTGCCAAAGGCAAAACACCTGATGCCGTTGAGAAGAAATTAGAAAAAGTTATTCCCGATGAATATAAACTTCATGCACATCACTGGTTAATTTTGCACGGCCGTTATATTTGTAAAGCACGCACGCCTGATTGTGGGCAATGCCCAGTTATTGATTTATGCGGATATAAGCAAAAAACAGTTTAGAGGTTTTTGATAGTTTCAGCAGATGCGAACTTGAAGAAGTTTGGCGCAGTATCTCTGTCTTTCAGAATGCTTTGCAGGCAGTCACGTTGCTCTCCCGCTTTCGCCAAGTCCTTTGCAAAAACACCCTCTTGCTCAGCTATAACAACGTCACGCGTGTGAAAGCTAAAGGAAGCGAGTTTGGATGACTGTAGTGAGTTGTCCTGACCTAATTTAAAGTGAAAATCAGCCACACATATTTCTGATTGATATTGAAGCACAGCAATTTTGCCATCACGTATTTCCAAATCAGGCTCTTTAAAAGCAGAAAGCACAGTATCACCGCTAATGTCACTAACTTTATCAGGGTTAAAAGCGATAAGATCTGCCAGTTTGCGTCCGTTAATATCGATACGAGGCAAGTTCATTGCTAAGCGTTCTGTTTTATCATTTTCAATATCAGTCGTTACTATTTTACTATGCAATGGGTTTGCATTTAGACTTGCTTGCACAGAAAAAACCATAAGAATGAGAGATGCGACACCCAGAACGACAGAAGACGTTTTGTGCGATAAAACACCTCTTTTAGAAAGATTTTTATTGGCACGCAAGGCTGGCTTGATAGCAAGCAATGATAAACTGCGGATGTATTTTTGAATGCTCATACATCCAAGCATCACGATTCGCAGTAAATAATGTGTTAAGTTTTTAAAAAACATTGTTTTTTATACAGTAAAAGCGCTCGAGTACTACTCAAGCGCTTCTTATAAGCTTTTTTAAGCTAAGTTCTGTACCTTCTACCTTATCCTACCGCTTTCTTAGAAAGCTCGGTTGCTGAGCCAGTATTAGCTCTACTTGAAGACGCGTTAAGAGGACTTAAAGTTCCATCCAATGTTCCACCCGCTTCAACTGCAAGTTCTCCATATGACAGTTTACCTGTCACAGAACCTGAAGATTTAATCATTAGACGACCTGACACGGTAATATCACCTTCAAGACGGCCAGCGATTGTTGCTTGTTCGATTTCAACTGTTCCATAAAATGTACCAGCCGCAGAAATTTCAAGAACTTTGGCACCCTTCAAAGCTGCCTCAACTGTTCCCTCGACCAAAAGATGGTCACAAGATTCAATCTCACCAGACATTGTGATACCTTCACCAATAACAAGGCGACGCCCATTGCCACTAGATGACATTGATGGTGAAACTGATGATGCCCCCATAGATGAAGCTGGTGTTGCCGATTGAGATGGTGGAGCATAAGGCGTTGGGCGGTATGTCCCATAAGCACCCGGTGTTTTAGGAACAGATGGCTCATCCTTTTTAAACGGGCTAGAAGTATCGTCCGATGCTTTTGTTTCTGTTGTTTCTGTTTTATCAGCACTCATCGGCTTTGTGTCCTTTTCATTTGAAGATTGTGTTGAGGCAGACGAAGCAGCAGTTGAAGGCGTAGCCTTATCTAAATCCAATGCGGTTTGATTGGTATTGGCAACCTTCTTGTTGTTGTCTGTATTAGTTGCACCTGACTCGGTCTTCTTACCTTCAGTTGCTTCATTTTGAGTTGTTGTTTTAGGTCTGTGAAACATGCAAACTCTCTTTTCTGTCCAGTTCGTTTATTCAGTGGCAACATATTTAGTGCGCTGAATGAGTTTATAAAGCTTTTCTCTCCTGTGAGAGTGCGGAAGTTAGCATGTTTTTTTCAAATTCCGCAAGTTTTTAAGGTGATTTTCTTGCCTTTTTTATAAGGATTTATGCATCCCCTTGAAAATACGCACGAATTTTTTCTGCCATCGCCTTTGAAATCCCCTCAACAGCAGCCAAATCTTCGGGAGAAGCTCGTTCCACAGCCTTAGCAGAACCAAAATGGTGGAGAAGAGCTTTTTTACGCCGCGCCCCTACTCCCGGAACATCATCAAGGCCAGATTGTGTGAGAGCCTTACCTCTCCGCGCGCGGTGCGCTGAAATTGCAAATCTATGCGCCTCATCACGCAGCCTTTGCAAATAGTGCAAAACAGGGTCGTTTATAGGTAATTGAAAAGTGTCTTTTCCCGCCTGATGAAATTGTTCTCGCCCCGCATTTCTGTCTGGCCCCTTTGAAATTGCCACAACATTAACAGCGTCATCAATATTCAGCTCCTTAAGAACATCCATCACGCTTGAAAGTTGTCCCTTCCCACCATCAATAAGCAATAGTGAAGGCCAGTTTTCGGCTTCATTATTATCCAGTTTTTCACGTGCACCGCGAAAACGTCTGTTCATAACCTCGCGCATCATACCGAAATCATCAGAAGCCGATGCTTCACGAATATTAAATTTCCTGTAAGCGCTTTTTTGCAATCCTTCGGGACCTGCAACAACCATCGCACCGACCATATTTGTTCCGCTTATGTGGGAGTTATCGTATATTTCAATTCTTTGCGGGACATGATCAAGGTCAAACAACTCAACCAACTTCTCCAACATATCCTCTTCATTTTGAGAATCCGTAACGTTTCTTGCTAAACTTTTACGTGCATTTAATTCAACAAAGGTCACGAGCCTTTTCCTGTCGCCTCTGACTGGATTGGATATCTCAACCTTACTTCCCTTTCGGTGCTCTAAAGCTTGATGGATAAGCAAAGCATCTGTTGGATTCTCATTAAGCAATATAAGTGGCGGGATAGGTTTATTCTCGTAAAACTGTACAAGGAACGCCTCCAATATATCGCTCAATTCCGAATCCGGACTATGTCTCGGGAAATAACTTCTATTTCCAAAGTTTTGCCCTCCACGGAAAAAGAATACCTGTATGCAGCTCTTTCCCTTATCCATATATATAGCGTGAACATCTGCATCCTTGATGTTCTTCACATTAATTGCTTGCTTGGAATGAATAGCCGTTAATGCCTTTAACCTATCTCTATAGGTCGCAGCATACTCATAGTTCATAGCCTTACTGGCCTCTTCCATCTTACTTTGATAACGTTTTTGAATTTTATCACTATCCCCCTCAAGAAAATCTTCGGCCTCTTGAACCTGCAGCGCATACTCTTCTTCACTAACATAATCAACACAGGGCGCAGTACAACGCTTGATATGATATTGCAGGCAAGGTCTTTGCCTGCTCTCAAACATTGTGTCTGTACAATTTCTAAGTAAAAATGCCCTTTGTAGAATATCAATTGTTCTATTGACTGCCCCCGCATTGGCAAAAGGACCATAAAACTCGCCATCTTCTTTTTTACTTCCACGATACTTCACAACTCTTGGGTAATCGTGCGAAGACGTCAGCCAGATATAGGGAAATGTTTTGTCATCACGCAGTAAAATATTGTAGCGGGGCTTGAGCTTTTTAATAAGATTGGATTCAAGCAATAAAGCTTCAACCTCAGACTGCGTCTGTATGATTTCCATACTAGTAGTTTCCGCAACCATCCTTTGAATTCGCACGGTTAACTTACTTGTATTTGTATAATTCATCACACGCTTTTTTAAAGCACGCGCCTTCCCTACATATAAAACATCGCCAATGTCATTGAGCATACGATAGACACCTGGCTCGTTTCCCAAGGTCTTGCAAACAGCAAGAATGACTTTTTGTCCTCTTTCAATAGATATCGATGGCACGTTATTCATATCCCGAAATGTAATTCGACATGGCTCTAACAGCAAGTGCGAAGAAAATTGTTTGACAAAAAATTATATTTTGATTAATAGTCCACCACTGTTGATTAATATCAACTATTAATTATAAACAATAAATAAATGTGGTGGTAAAATGAAACTTTATTCTGCGTACGGAACTTTGCTCTATGAAGGGCAAGCCCCTAACTTCAAATCATTAATTCAAAATGCTCTGGAAGATAATATTAATCTTAAACATGCTGATTTTTCCAATATGGATCTCTCTCAATCTAATTTGGATGGTTATGATTTATCCGAAGCTATCTTTAAAAACACAAATCTTACGGACGCAAACTTATCCGAAGCTATTCTGAAAAATTGTCTCTTTCAAAATACACGACTTTTTGACACTTGTTTTTGTGAAACTGATTTCACAGGCTCCAGATTCTTAGATTGCCTGTTTGGCTGTACTGATTTTTCTTATGCCACTCTTGATAATTGCCTTTTTGAAGGCCCCGGCCTTTTTGATGTTCATCTACATGAGGCCGTATCAATGAAGTGCGCCTTGTATAAATGGCACGGACAAATCTATCCTATGTCTACGCCTCCTCTTTTATGCAGAGTGTCACATAAGAAATTCATATCTTTGGATGATACAACGCTCTCACAAACTGGGCCGTGCAGCGATGACATTCACAAAGGCTTTCAAAAACTGAAATCCATTAAATAGGCTAACTTCTGAAAACTATAAGTTATTTTATGTAAATTAATAATTTATTAGAATATACTAAGTTAAGCTTAATTTGGGGAGCATTTATCATGAAAACTTTATACTTCAAATCGAGGGCTACTGGCGCTGTCTTTATTGAATGTGCAATAGTTCTGGGAAAAAAACCGTTGTTTTCTCTCAACAAATATAATAAAGAGTGGGTCATTGACTTGCCGTATAGCCAATTAATCTATACACCACCGACTATTTTGAGCAGAGAACATGGTAGTAAAACAGAAAAAAACCGTAGTAAAATCCCAAGCACACGGCGGGCTTAATACCTGTTTATCCTATCTAAAAGTTTTTAGAAATGTGAATGGCGAATTTCCGTTACACTACATGATTGCGCTTATAGAAATAGCAAACAATGAGGGCATGTCTCTAACAGAACTTGCCAAAAAGACAAATCTTACACTTTCAACGGTTTCACGTATTGTTGGAGCACTTTCCGATTACCGTGCCAATGGTAAGCCCTATGAATTAGTTGATTTGCGGATCTCAAAAACCGAAAGACGTCGAAAAGAACTTCATCTTACGACCAAAGGCCGAGCACTTCTTAAACGTTTAGAAAAAATTTCAGCTAGCGTCTAGGCAATCAAAAACTTCAATGCTATAAGTCGATTTGCTCTGCATAGCGGGGCATATAGATATGAGTTGGCCCCATGGCGGAATTGGTAGACGCACACGACTTAAAATCGTGAGTCTTCGGACGTCCCGGTTCGAGTCCGGGTGGGGCCACCATATTTATGAAATCAAAAGTGGCTTTATTCTGGAACTGCTACCTGACTTAGATTATCAAGTAATACGTCACGGATAATATCCTTGGGAAAATTACACTCCTTCAAGAATTCTATAAAATCCTTGCAGTGTTCTCGGCAAACCTCACGTTGTGTAATTTCCTGTCTGTAGCTTTCAGCCATACGCTCAGCCCTTAGAAAGTCAGCCATTGAAGCAAAATCACAAATGTTTTCGTGTGTGTTCATGACTCGAGAATACAAAAAATGTGAACCATCCCACAAATAATTGAATTAAACATTTGTAACTAAATGCTTATTTTTGTCTTTTACTCCTTTAAAACAGAGGCCTCTACGCCCATATTTTCTATTTTTTGTTTTATACTCTGCGCAAGATTTCTCAATCAAAGATTTATCTTCCGAACGTAAAACAACACTTAGCCCAAAAGTGCCACTGGCATATCTGGGGTAACTTCCTATATCTACTGTTGGGTTTTTATCCTGTAATTCACGCAGTTCATCAGCCAATTTACTCTCAGGTAAGTCACACATAATAGTTACAGAGTGAATAACCTCTCCACCCTCAAGCTGCGCAATAACGTAATCCATCATCGCTTGCATAATATTAGGGACGCCTGCCATCACAAAAACATTCCCAATATGGAAGCCCGCCGCACCTGAAACAGGGTTAGGTATAAGTTTAACTCCCGCAGGCATCATCGACATTTTTATGCGGGCATCTGTTAAATTTTCTTCACCATAATGATTAACAAGTGAAAGATACCCCTCCTCATTACGCTCATAGGACACACCAAAAGCATGCGCAACGCTCTCTGCTGTAATATCATCATGGGTTGGGCCAATTCCTCCAGTCGTGAACACATACGAATATTTTTGGCGTAATTCATTAACAGTGTCTGCAATAATTTGCTTATTATCAGTAATCGTGCGCGTCTCCATTAGACGTATTCCTCGCTCGCCTAATTTCTGTGCAATGTACTGCGTATTTTTATCAAGCGTTCGACCCGAAAGAATTTCATTCCCTATAATCAGAACACTTGCTGTAATTTTCTTTTTAGACTTTGAATCCATAATGTGGTTATTTAATGCCTTAGATCGCCAAAGTGCAAGCTAGAGAAATAAAAGAGTTGAAGATATGTACAGTGCTAAACAAACAGAAGAAGGAATAGACCTTCACAGTGAAGAGGGCTTTAAAGGAATGCGTGTGGCGGGAAAACTCGCTGCCGAAACTCTGGACATGATTACAGAATATGTTGTTCCTGGCATCACAACCGAAGAATTAAACACTAAGTGCCATGATTATATTACGAAGGCTGGTGCTATTCCTGCGCCGCTGAATTATAAAGGTTTTCCAAAATCAATCTGTACCTCAATTAATAATGTTGTTTGTCACGGTATACCGAGCGAAAAGACACTCATTGAAGGCGACATCATAAATATCGATGTGACTGTCATAGTTGATGGCTGGCATGGCGACACAAGCCGTATGTTTCTGGTTGGTGACAAAATTTCTGTGAAGGCGAAAAAACTGGTTGATGTAACGTACGAAGCCATGATGCGCTCCATTGAAGCGGTTCGCCCTGGACTGGAGCTTCGTGAAATCGGGCGAATTATTCAAGATATTGCAGAGGCTAACCGCTTTGGTGTTGTGCGTGATTTCTGTGGGCATGGGTTGGGGAAGGTTTTTCACTCTGCGCCCTCTGTTTTACATTATGACGACCCCTACTCCACCACAATTCTTGAACCTGGTATGTTTTTCACCATTGAGCCAATGTTAAATGGCGGCAAGTGGCAAACCAAAATGCTTAATGATGGCTGGACAGCCGTCACAAAAGACAAATCTCTATCTGCTCAATTTGAACATTCTCTGGCTGTAACAGATAATGGCTTTGAAATCTTTACCTCGTCTCCAAAAGGTTGGACCAAACCACCTTATGCCTGAGAAAGAAGAAAAACCCCATCACTTGGGTCATAGAGATCGTTTACGGGAACGGTTTGTCAAAAGCCCTGACGCTCTTCCCGATTATGAACTTTTAGAACTCCTTCTCTTCCTCGCAATACCTAGGCGAGATGTAAAACCATTGGCAAAAGATCTCATATCGAAATTTAAGGATATGAACGGCGTCCTGAATGCTACAATTGAAGGAGCTGCAAAGCGTTTCTGGTATCTCAGAAAAAACAGCAATAGCAATCAAAACCATACGTGAAGCTGGTTTACGTGTACTGAAACAGGAAGTTCTAAAACAACCTATTTTAAATTCGTGGTCGCGTCTTATTGATTATTTAAATGCCGACATGGCACAGGAAAAGAAAGAACATTTTCGCCTTTTATTTTTAAACAAGAAAAACGAGTTAATTGCCGATGAAATTCAAGGGAGCGGCACTGTTGACCACACTCCCGCCTATCCACGTGAAATTATTAAGCGTGCGCTTGAGGTTGGGGCAACAGCTTTAATCCTTGCCCATAATCATCCTAGCGGTGACCCGTCTCCTTCCCCTGCAGATATTAATCTAACAAATGCGGTTATAGACGCAGCCAAACCATTCGATATTATTATCCATGACCATGTAATTATTTCACGCAATGGCCATATCAGCTTCCGTAACGAGGGATTAATTTAAGTTTAGATAATTTTGTAATTGAATTTAAATTCAAACCATCGTAATTTCACATAATGTTAAAACAAGAGCTGCAAGACTTACCTCAAGTCACCACTGATTTTGTACCAGAAGTACCTGAACAGTTGGAACTGCCTATGCCTGAATTATCGATGCTTCAAAGGACTGTTGCACGCTCTACCGAAACATTTAGATTATCCGCAGAAGGCACTTCGCAGGTAATTGGTAACCGCCCATTACTTAGCCTAATCTATTATGCACCTCTTCCTCCTGGGAAAGCTCCGTTTATAGTCACAGGAGCATTTATCTATTCACTATGGCAAGAGCATGATGGTGCTCCTCAATGGCGGAGCTTGGCCAATACTTGGCGAAAATCCTCTATAGAAGTGCCTGAGTATATGACCATAAATCATGAGGAAAGAACTTTGGAAATTAATAAGAAAGCATTAAGTCTGCACCTAGGGAAACAAGTTGCAAAATACTACTTAAACACAGCAAAACCAGCTATAGACATTATCAAGCCCTATATCGTACCTCTAAGTATAGCCTTTACTGCTCTTACTAAAGATATAAACGAGCTATATAAGCCTGAGGCAGCCACTCAGGATATGCGCTTTGTTTCCCCTTTATAAATTTGAATTCTGACTAGATTTTTTAGGGTAACCCATTATAGTCTGCTCCCATGATACCTCGTTATTCAAATGAAAAAATGGTTTCTATATGGGAGCCTGAAAACAAGTTCAAAATCTGGCTTGAAATTGAAACCCTTGCTGCCGAGAAAATGGCTGATCTTGGTCTTGTTCCCAAAAGTGTTCCTAAATCTTTGCGAGAAAAAGGCGCCTTTGATGTTGCTCGAATTGACGAGATAGAAAAAGAAGTCAAACACGATGTTATTGCATTCCTAACCTCTGTTGCGGAGAACGTTGGCGAGGACTCTCGCTATGTCCACCAAGGCATGACATCTTCTGATGTCGTTGACACTGCCTTTGCTGTTCAACTGCAACAATCTGCTGATATATTGCTTGAAGGCTTAGATAGACTTCTGGCAGCTCTCAAGAAACGTGCGGACGAGCATAAAGACACACTTTGCATTGGGCGCTCACATGGTATTCATGCAGAACCAACCACGTTCGGCTTAAAGCTTGCTGGTCATTACGCAGCCTTTGCACGCGCTAAAAAACGGTTGTTATCTGCTCGTGAAGAGATTTCAGTCTGTGCAATTTCTGGAGCTGTGGGTACATATGCAACATTAGATCCATCGGTTGAGGAATATGTAGCAGAGAAATTGGGATTACGTTCCGAAACTGTTTCCACACAGGTTATTCCGCGTGATCGCCATGCCATGTATTTCAGTGTTCTTGCTGTAATTGCTTCCTCTGTTGAAAACCTTGCAATTGAAATAAGACATCTTCAACGCTCAGAAGTTCGTGAAGCAGAAGAGTTCTTCTCTAAAGGACAAAAGGGTAGCTCTGCTATGCCGCATAAACGTAATCCTATTTTATCAGAAAATTTGACGGGACTTGCGCGTGTTGTGCGCTCTGCTGTTGTCCCCGCCCTTGAAAATGTTGCCCTCTGGCACGAACGTGACATTTCACATTCATCAGTCGAACGTATGATAGGACCTGATGCGACCATAACTCTTGATTTTGCATTAGGGCGCTTAGCAGGACTTATTGAAAACCTGCTAGTTTATCCTGATACAATGAAAGCTAATCTCGAAAAACTTGGAGGTCTAGTTTTCTCTCAACGCCTGCTTCTTGCCCTAACACAAAATGGCGTTTCACGTGAAGACGCCTACAGAATTGTACAGAAAAACGCCATGCAAGTCTGGGAGTGCGGGGCAACAACAACTTTCAGACAATTCGTTGAACAAGACGAGATGGTTACCAACGCTCTTTCCGCCAAGGATTTAGATATTATTTTCGACTATAATCATTACACAAAGAATATAGATAAAGTTTTTCAAAAAGCCTTTTAAACAAACTAATAAATACTATGATTTTCTGCGTTTGCCTTAATGTTTCTGAACACGAGGTTGGTCTAGCCAACGGTCAAAAAACCACACCTCAGAATTTTCAAGAACTTTTTACAAAAGCCACAGAAGGAAAAAGCCGTTCTGGACGTTGTAAAATATGCATAAGAGGCTTGAGTGACAGGCTAATAAAGCCAGAAGAATATCAAGCTTAAGAGCTTGACCTTAACAATAACAATCTATTTTATTGCGATACAGACTTTACATTCACAAGGAGACTTTTATGATCCGTTTTTTCTTTTTACTTCTAGGGGGTTTAATTATTATGACTACAACACAGGCAAAGGCCTATGACAATCCTGAAAACATCGTTCGACTGGAAACCAGCAAAGGCCCAGTTGTAATTCGTTTAATGCCAGAGGTTGCACCAAATCACGTACAACGCATTAAAACATTAACATCTGAAGGCTTCTACGATGGAATTATCTTTCACCGCGTAATTGATGGCTTTATGGCGCAAACTGGCGACCCTACTGGCACAGGTACAGGTGGATCAGAGTTGCCTGATCTACAAGCAGAATTTAACGATACTAACTTTGGTCGTGGAACTCTGGGCATGGCACGCAGCGCAAGCGAAGATAGTGCCAATTCACAATTCTTTATCTGCTTTGATGACTGTAGCTTCCTGAACAACCAATACACAGTATTTGGACAGGTCATTGAAGGCATGGAAAATGTTGACCGCATTAACCGCGGCGAACCACCTGTTCAACCAGATCAAATCGTAACAATGCGTTTGGAACAACCAATGGTTCCAACTGCTGAAGTTCACACAGAAGTTGAAGTTGAAGTTGAAGAAGTTGCTCCTGCTGCTGCAGCTAAACAGTAATATTTCTCATGAAATAGAATGAAAAAACGGAGCTTTTAGGCTTCGTTTTTTTTATGCTTTTTCGGATTTAGGAGAAAGAGGATGGCATTGTTTGACAATGGCACTCACACGCTTATTCAAACCCTCAAGATTATCCAAGGGATTAGCAGTCTCATACCTATAATAAGACTCTTTCTCATCAAAAATAAACAAGGCTTCACTTTCTTTGATATGCAAAAGCTTATGTAAGGCGGACAATCTTTCATTATTGAAAAATGCCTTAGCATTTTTTTCATCCTGCACGTGCAATGAAATGTCTTCGTCCCACTTGTTTAATTCTGGAGTATATATTTTTGGCAAATTTAACTGATTAATAAAATTCTTGTTGGCAGCCGTGCCGACAACTCCGCCGGTAGGATAACCTTCTTCTATGTGAACTAGGATAATACTGCGGAACTGACGTTTACTAGCATCATTAACCAATTGTTCTTCAGAATATATAGTCAGACCTAAACCATCATATTTTCCATTTACAATGGGAGACTTAAGAAAGCCTTTTTTCTCATAGGCAAGGCCATTAGCTTTTGCAAAAGCCTTCCATGTAGTCTTCTGTCTTAACAGTATCTGTATAGACCAAAAGAAAATGCCAAGGATAAAAACGGCCAGAACGACCCAAATAAACAACCAAAAATTCACGAGTAACCTCTCTTTATGCCTACAGTAGCAAAAACTTTATAACTTAAAAAGCTACTATATATAATAATTGACATAATTAATATTGTGACTTATATACGTAAACCACTTAAAAATTGTGAGTATTATGCATTCAAATATTATAGAAATTCAATCACTGCATGACCTAGCCCATATCAGGAAAGCTGATGTTGATGCGGTAATAGCGCCTGCGCCATCAGAACTTTTGGAACTTACCAAGGAACTAAGGGGGCTTTCTGAAAAACAAGCTCAAATTTTTGTATCACAGCTTCGCTCTAATGCCAGCAATATAGAAAAATTGCCTGTAGATAAAGATACAGAGGTTAATGAGCTTATCAAACAGTCCTCTAAATGTACTGAGAAATTAAAGGGTCTATTTCAAATGGCGGTGTCCCCTACGGAACCTCATAAAGTTCAAGTAGATTCCAGACATGTCGGTTTTTTAAGACACGAAAATAAAAGAACACAACCTTGGCATGTGGATTTGCGCCCTGCATACGTAATGACCTGGGCATCTTTAGGCAACGGGACTTCTTTTATAGATGATGATTTGAGTATAGAAGAAAGGGATGATTTAATTCAAAAACGTAGCTTTCCCTTAAAAGAATTAAAAATCAGGACACTGGATAATTCTCAAGTACTTCTCTCAAAGCAAATGGGAGCAAATGATTTTAATTATGCCACTGGTTTGGTACATAGAGCAGAAAATTTGGGAAAAACCCGTCTCGCAACACTTATCGGAACAATGCCAAATTCCTCAATATAAAAAACCCGACATCAAGCCGGGTTTTTAAAAACTATTACAAAGTTTTGAGCTTAGTTGCCTTCAGCTTCAATGCTCATTGACTCACCGCCAACATTCATTTCAAGAACTGTATCGTCTTTTTCCTGCATATAGTAATAACCACCAGCAAGTACAACAATTAAAAGAATGACTATCAGAGCCATCATACCGTTGTTATTGTTATTGTCAGCCATTTGTAAATTTCCTTTGTTTAACGTTAACTTTAAAAACGCTTGAGGACCCTAAGGCACTGATATCGTTTTTATGTTCGATAATCCTAATGAAGGTATAATCAAAGTAAACACCTTTTCATGTTGCATGTGCGAACAATGCACAATCTATAAAATTTACACTCCCAAAGCCAAAGCCTCGAGTTTTCTGACCTCATCACGTAACTTTGCAGCCTCTTCAAATTCAAGATTAGAGGCCGCTTTATGCATCTGCGCATCAAGAACTTTAATACGTTTTTGAAGAGCTTCAGGGTTAGCAAGGTATTCCTCCTGCTCCCTGTCCGCAGCATGCGATATTTTGATGTGATCCGATTTCTCAAAAACAGTGTTTAGAATATCACTAATATTCTTTTTAACTGATTCAGGTGTTATGCCGTTTTCCTTATTCCATTCCAATTGCTTTTCACGTCTGCGCGCAGTTTCATCAATGGCAAATTGCATGGAATCCGTGATTTTATCCGCATAAAGGATAGCTTTACCTTCCACATTACGTGCAGAGCGCCCTATCGTCTGGACAAGCGATGTCTTGGAGCGTAAGAACCCTTCCTTATCGGCATCAAGAATACAAACGCGCATACATTCAGGAATATCGAGCCCCTCGCGGAGCAAGTTAATACCAACAAGAATATCAAACACCCCAAGGCGTAAATCACGCATAATTTCTATACGCTCAAGAGTATCGATGTCCGAATGTAAGTAACGAACTTTTAAACCATTTTCTGTGAGATATTCCGTTAAAGCCTCGGACATTTTTTTGGTCAGTGTAGTTACAAGAATACGACCGCCCTTCTCGATAACAACACGACATTCTTCCATTAAGTCATCAATCTGATTCTTGGTTGGGCGTATTTCTACTGGAGGATCTATCAAACCCGTTGGACGCACCACTTGTTCCGCAATCACACCGCCTGTTCTCTCAAGCTCTTTGGGCCCTGGTGTAGCAGAAACATATATTGTCTGCGGACGCATTCTATCCCACTCCTCGAATTTCAGCGGGCGGTTATCTATTGCAGCAGGCAAGCGGAACCCATAATCAACCAATGTTGTTTTTCTAGCTCTGTCACCGTTAAACATCCCACCAATCTGGGGTAACATGACATGACTTTCATCCAATATCATCAAAGAGTCTTCGGGCATATATTCTATGAGAGTTGGCGGAGCTTCACCTGGGGCCCGACCAGTGAGATAACGTGAGTAATTCTCAATTCCCTGGCATGTCCCTGTTGCCAATAACATTTCGACATCAAACTGCACACGTTGCGCGATACGTTGTGCTTCAATTAGTTTTCCTTCGCGCTCGAAATAAGCAACCTGTTGTTTCAAATCATGCTTAATCTGCCCAATAGTTTGCGCAATGGTAGGACCAGGAGTTACATAATGCGAATTTGCAAATATCCGTACACCTTCAAGCTCTGCATATTTTTCACCTGTTAAGAGGATCAAACTCCGTAATAGATTCAAGTTCGTCACCAAAGAGAGAAAAACGCCAAGCGCGATCTTCAAAGTGAGCCGGAAATAGTTCAACTGTATCACCTCTCACTCGGAAAGTTCCGCGCTCAAATGCTATGTCGTTACGTTTATACTGAATATCAACAAAGCCCTTGATGAGCTCTTGCCTGTCAATCTGTTGCCCCTTTTTAACCTCAAAAGTCATGGCAAAATAATCTTCTTTTGATCCTATACCGTAGATACAAGATACGGACGCAACTATAATAATGTCCTTGCGTTCAAACAGCGAGCGAGTGGCAGAGTGACGCATACGGTCAATCTGTTCATTAATATCGCTTTCCTTTTCAATAAAAGTATCAGTACGAGGAACATAGGCCTCAGGTTGATAGTAATCATAATAAGACACAAAATATTCAACTGCATTATCAGGAAAAAAGCTTTTCATCTCGCCAAACAACTGCGCCGCAAGAGTTTTATTAGGAGCAAGGATAAGCGTAGGTTTTTGCACATTCTGAATGACATGTGCCATGGTAAATGTCTTACCAGAACCAGTAACACCAAGAAGAACCTGATCGGTTAAACCATTGTTAACACCCTCTGTAAGTTGAGCAATGGCCTTTGGCTGGTCACCAGCAGGTTCAAAATCCGAGCTTATCTTAAAGGGTTTTGTTTCAGAAGACGGTTGTGCCGCCGCTTGATTGAGTTCTACTACACCGCGCATGAAAGGTAATATAGTGGATTTATATAAAAAAACCACATTGACTTATCGTCCCATACCTTCAAATTATCAATCATGAATGATATTATAAAACACCTCTCGACACGCCGTTCTGTCTCTGCAAAAAGATTGACCGAGCCCTGCCCTTCAGACGCAGAAATCCAACAGATATTAGAAATAGGTTGCCGCACTCCTGATCATGGTAAAATGGTGCCCTATTACTTTATAACGTTTAAGGGGGACTCACGTGCCAAGATTGGCGAACATCTTCGCGCCGCTTATGAAGCGGAAAATCCTGATACGCCTAAAGCAAAACTTGACCTAGAGGCCACAAGATTTGAAAGAGCGCCTTTAGTCATCGCCGTTATTTCAAGAATACGCGAAGGCAAACATCCACAATGGGAGCAAATACTAACTGCTGGAGCAGTTTGCATGAATATCTGCCATGCTACTCATGGCTTAGGTTATGCCGCGAACTGGTTGACGGAATGGTATGCTTATAATGACGTTTTTAGAAAAGCTCTAAGACTGGAAGATAATAGGGATAATATTGCGGGTTTTATCTATGTTGGCACACCTAGCGAGCAACCAGAAGACCGCGAACGTCCAGATATAAATGCAATCTCAAACGAATGGTCTGATGGCTACTCACCTCGTAAAGGCGAAGCATATAATAAAGATGGTTTTGGTTTTCCTCGTAAAGGTTTCAAGCTCTAATTTTATTGACATAAAATAAAGTTCTCTATATATTATGTCAAAATTTTAAAGAGGTAATTTAGAGTGTCCTTAGACCATCTTACAGATAAAGAACGTTTTCCTTTCCTGCTTTTCCAACTGATCGATGAAAACAATGCCATAGCCTTTAGCGCGCTTCTCTCTACATATATAGAGGGTGGAAATGATCCCGTATCACTCAGACTAACTATCCCTCAAGAAGAGGCGCAAAATGAACTTGAAAATTTTGTTGAAGAGAGAGCTATAACTCTTCCCTTCACCCTACTTCAATACGCGGCATTTAATAAAAATTTCGAATTTGTGAAGCTCTTACATGAAAAATTCAGACTTCCCTTAGAAGAAGATCTATCATACGGCGAAACAGCAAATGAGGTCGAAGCTTTAAAACTGACTTTTGGGTTTGCCCATGATTTAAATGTTGAGGCCATTGCATGGTTTGCGAATAACAATATTGATTTTAGACTACCACTAGATGCTCAGGCATTGGGCGCATACGCCCCTATTCATGCCGCGCTTTTTGCCTATTCAGATGCACTCGAGCACAATCATGAAGTTGAAGGTGTGAAACGTGAACTTAATGAACAGTCTCTAGATATCAAGGGTGACCAATCTCTCATTGATATGTTTTTATCAAGTCAGCAAGTAAACTTCCCTGATAACGAAGAATTGGAAAACACTCTTTTATCTGCAACTCAAGTACTGGCTATATTGGCACCACGATCAAATCTTGAGCAAGAGATACCCGTTAATATAACAACAGGTTGGCCTTCTCCTGTCTCTGGTGAGGAAAACGAAAAAGTCGATTATCTTTCAGCCAGACAAATCATGAATTTATTAAAAGGAAGTGGTGTCCCAAAGCCACTTTCTGATTTGTTCAAATCATCAAACGACAAACCATATAGTATCTAGATCTACTCGCCTTTTGCTTTTGGCTTAAGAGTTGGAAAAGCAATAACGTCGCGTATATTTTGCGAGTTGGTCAAAATCATTACAAGGCGATCGATGCCAATACCCCATCCACCTGTTGGTGGCATACCATATTCAAGGGCAGTCACAAAATCATCGTCCAGCATTTGAGCCTCTTCATCACCGGCTTCGCGCTGTTTGACTTGCTCTTCGAAACGCTCAAGTTGAACTTTTGGATCATTCAACTCTGTAAATGCATTGGCGATTTCCCAACGATTACAAAATGTCTCGAAACGCTCAACCAAGCGCTCTGTATCACGATGCCCTTTTGCAAGTGGTGAAATGTCCATAGGGTGATCCGTGACGTGAATAGGATTAATAAGGGTATCCTCGACACGCTCATCAAATACCGCCTCAACAACCTGTCCCCATTTAGCGTTTTTCTCAGTATGCACGCCAATTGATTTTGCTGCTACCTGTGCTTCCTCTGCTGTTTCATACCCCATGAAATCCAGACCTGTTTTTTCTTTAATCAGGTCGATCATTGAGGCACGTTTCCAAGGCCTTGAGAAATCAATTTCGTAATCAACAAATGTGATTTTCAAACTCCCGTGAATATGCTCGACAAGACTACAAACCAAATCCTCGATTAAATCCATGATATCAAAGTAATCTGCATAGGCATGATAGGCCTCAATCGACGTAAACTCAGGATTATGCTTGATTGAAATTCCCTCATTTCTAAAGATACGTCCAATTTCATAAACGATATCGGCAAAGCCCCCAACGATAAGACGCTTTAATGGCAGTTCTGTTGCCACCCGCAAAAAGAAATCAGCACCCAAAGAATTGTGGTGTGTAACAAAAGGTTTAGCCGTTGCACCGCCCATAATGCTCTGCAGGACAGGTGTTTCAACCTCTAACCCACCTAGCCCATCCATATAATTCCTTATGAAGGAGACTATACGAGAACGGTTACGCAGAACCTCTTTGCTCTCATCATTCATAATTAAATCAAGATAGCGTTGGCGATATCTTTGTTCGATATCCGTAAGTCCGTGATATTTTTCAGGCAAAGGTAGCATGGATTTCGTCAGCATGACTGTCTCTGTTGCCCTTACCGACAATTCACCTCTCGGTGTACGACGTATCGTTCCTCTAGCACCGATGATATCACCAATATCCAGCAATTCGAGATTAGCTAATTCTTCTTCGCCCATGCTTTCCTTGTGGCAAAACACTTGAATTTTCCCACTCGCATCTGTCAGGTCAATGAACATGCCATTGTTACGCATCGCCATGATACGACCAGCAACAGCAACCTTGTCTTCGGTTTCAGTGCCATCTGCAAGATCAGCATATTTGTCCTGCAGTTCCTTGGCAGTATGGGAACGATCATACTTATGCGGGTACGCCTCAATTCCCTTTTCCTGAAGAGTTTTAAGCTTAAACTCTCTTGATTCACGCGGGTTGAGAGGTTGGTTATGTTTTGCTGAAACTTCTGACATGTTTATCTCTTTAAATTTTTTGAAATTGAAGTTTGCATCAAGCCTGAAATCTATTGAAAAATCAAGCACTGCCTCACCTTTAGGAAAGTATTTCTCTAAGAATCATGTTAAGAACAAAACATGACCGTAGAAGCCGCAACAGTAGAACCCAAAATTCTTACACCCGATGCACCTGTATGCGTTATGGGCTCAAAGCAGGTTGCCCTCCTTACAACTGATGGTGAAATCAAGTTGTTATCTTATGATCAGGCTGGATATTTCCTAACCAACAAACCTTGCATTGTCTGCCATGCACCAATGGTGAAAAATAGAGTGAAGGCTGAATTCCAGTCACTAGATTTACTTGAGCTTTACTTGTTTGTTCACCCTTCCCGCTTTACCGTTCCAACAGTGACAGGCGTTGCAAAATCCGTGGGATTGGATGCACAAAGTCCACTAGAGGATCAGCCTCTACTTTTGATGGAATGCTTACAAAGTCTTCTATACGAACTTTCCAAATTTGATGAGAACACAAAAAACCGTTTGAGAAAAATTGCCACTGTTATGGGTTTAAATGGGCGTGGCTGGGGATGGACGCCCTATGTGCTGGCTGCCATGGGTAAAACCTATGATCCTAAAGAACCTATCGATGGAAAAACCTCACTTGCCGTTTGGGATAAGCTTGCGGAATGGTCTGAGCGTGCCCCACCTCCACCACCGACACAATACCCTGTGACCGAAGAAGAGGCCGAGGACACACTTAAATCTCTACTTGCTACAGGTGACCGCCTTAAAGAAGACAGGCCTCAACAACGCGAATATGCGCGTACGACAGCACAAATATTTAAACCTAAGGAAGATTTAGAAGAGCCACATGTCCTCATGGCAGAGGCAGGAACAGGTATTGGGAAAACCGTTGGATATTTGGCGCCTGCTTATGCTTGGGCACGTAAGAACGAGGCAAGTGTCTGGGTATCAACCTTCACTAAAAACCTACAACAGCAACTTGAGGATGAACTTGATCGTATCTATCCCAATGAACAACTGAAGGAGCAAAAGGCAGCTATTCTTAAGGGCCGTGAAAACTACCTCTGCCTTTTAAACTATGAGGACATGGCAAATGGAGCTCCTCTTGCCAAGGCCCCTACGGTTGCAATAGCGGCAGGTTTAATGGCGCGGTGGATTATGGAGACAAAGGACGGCGATTACACCGGCAAGGATTTCCAAGGATGGATTCCGAGTTTGCTAGGTTTTGCAAACACCAAAGGTTTGGCCCTTAAAAGTGGTGAGTGTTTATTCTCAGCATGTGATCATTACAATCGCTGTTTCAAGGAACGCGCTATTCGTAAATCACGCCACGCCGAGATTGTCATTGCCAATCATGCGCTTGTTATGATTCAAACCGCTCTTGCACATTCTGATGACGCTATGCCATCTCGTCTGATTTTTGACGAAGGGCATCATTTATTCCAAGCAGCAGACAGCGCCTTTGCCGCACATTTGACTGGTCGTCAAACACGGGATTTAAGGCGTTGGTTACTAGGCAGTGAAAACTCAACGCGTAAACGCAACCGTGGTTTAAAGAAACGTGCAGAAGAAATGGTGTCCGCCTATCCAGAGGATGAAAAACTTCTTCTCCAGATATTACATCATGCAACATCACTTCCTGCAGGTGGCTGGATAAGACGCCTTAAAGAAAATAATCCGCAAGGCCCTGCCGAAATTTTCTTTTTGTCTGTCTTTCATCAGGTCAACACAAGAAGTACCTCAAGCGATCACAATTATTCCATTGAATGCCCAACTTTTCCTGTGCTTGAGGCCGTTACAAAAACAGCACCTCAACTCAAAAACGCCTTGCTAAATATTCAAGTGCCCATGATGAAGTTAGCCACAAATCTAAACAAACGCATCGCCGAAGATGATGAAGATTTAATGGATGCCGATACACGCCGCCGCATTGATGCACTTGCAAGATCTTTAGAAAGACGTGCCCAAACAATGTTGGCTGCATGGATAGGTATGCTCGAGGCTCTGGAAAAAACGGAACAACCAGAACAATTTGTTGATTGGATGGAAATTGAAAAAATTGATGGTGCACTTCTTGATACAGGATTCTATCGTCATTGGGTTGACCCTATGAAACCTTTCTCGCAATCACTTCTTCCCCATGCACATGGTCTCACAATCACATCGGCAACGCTGCGTGATAAAAGTGGTGACGAAAACGAAGATTGGAAACGTGCAGAAATTCATACAGGGGCAAGATATCTTTCAACCGAGCCTAAAAAGTTTTCTGCAAAGTCACCTTTTAATTATCAAGATTGCGCACGCGTTTATGTTCTGACCGATGTCAATAAAACCCGAGCCGACCATGTTTCCGGCGCATTGAAATCTCTTATAAATGCATCGGGTGGTGGTGCATTGGCTTTGTTTACCTCCATTAACCGCCTCAAGGCTATTCACAATAACTTAATTAATAAACTGGACGTAGCGTTATACTCTCAACACATTGACCAAATGGACTCCGGTACTTTGATTGATATCTTTCGTGAAGATGAAAACTCTTGCCTTTTAGGGACAGATGCTATGCGCGACGGTGTTGATGTGCCTGGAAAATCATTGAGATTGATGACATTTGACCGTGTGCCTTGGCCACGCCCTACTCTTCTGCATAAAGCCAGAAGAAAAACTTTTGGTGGTAAAGAATATGACGAGATGATTACACGCATGAAATTGCAACAAGCGTTTGGACGTCTCATAAGAAGCAATGACGACAAAGGTGTTTTTGTGATGATGGATAGCGCTATGCCAAGCAGACTACTCACGGCGTTTCCGGAAAATGTCGAAGTCAAAAGACTTGGACTTGCAGAAGTCTGCATTGAAATAAAAGAGTTTTTAAAAACCTAAAGTGCTTTAAGTTTAGCCTGAACAATAAGTAAATTACGCTCTACACGACGCTTTTCAATATCATTAGAAGCCGATGCCAAATCCTCTTTTAAGTTAGCCAGTTCCTTTTCTAGATCCGAGCGATTAAGTTCGGCTACGGGAACGGCCTCTTCAGCCAATAGAGTTGTGTTAGTTGCAGTCACGTCGGCAAATCCACCAGCAATAAAAAGGCGCTCGGGTGTTCCATTTTCTTCACGAAGAATTTCAACAACACCTGCACGAGCAGAGATCACAAGAGAGGAATGCCCTTTGCGAACACCAATGTAACCAGCTTCGCCAGGGATAGTTACTTGAAAAGCATCGCCATCCATTAGCTTTGCAGCAGGAGAAACCAGTTCAAAATTAAAAGTATTTTCGGCCATTAGTCTTCATTCTTCCATTTAAATTGGAATTCAAGTTCTTCACCATCACTGTCGCGTTCGTGCTCAATAGAAAATACAGCACGATTTGGCACATAGATTCTTTCGCCCGCAACTTGTATCTCAAAGTTCTCTTCTTTTTCGATGCAATCGGCAAGGCGACGAAGTTTCTCGGCGACCTCAGACGCAGGATATTGCTTTTCTATGTCACGATTAGCTTTCATGAATTAAGCCGCCTCTGCTGCCATTTTCTTTGCTTTTTTCTGGCTTCTTCGATTGTACCGACCATATAGAAGGCACTTTCCGGAAGATGATCAAGTTCACCATCAACAATCATACGGAAACCTTTAATCGTATCCTCAAGTTCAACAAACACACCTGGTGATCCTGTAAAGACTTCGGCCACGTGGAATGGCTGTGACAAGAAGCGCTGAATTTTACGCGCACGTGCCACAGTTAATTTATCTTCTTCAGATAGCTCATCCATACCCAAAATAGCAATAATATCTTGCAAGTGCTTTGTATGTCTGAAGTGTTTGCTGAACATCGGCTTGCACACTTGTAATGCTCATCACCAACTACACGCGGGTCAAGAATACGTGATGTTGAATCAAGCGGATCAACCGCAGGATAAATACCAAGCTCAGCAATCTGACGGGATAAAACAGTTGTTGCATCCAAGTGAGCAGAACGTTGTTGCAGGCGCAGGGTCGGTCAAGTCATCCGCAGGAACGTAAACGGCCTGAACAGATGTAATAGAACCTTTGTTTGTTGATGTAATACGCTCCTGCAATTGCGCCCATATCAGTTGACAATGTTGGCTGGTAACCCACCGCAGATGGAATACGACCAAGCAAGTGCAGACACTTCGGCACCGGCTTGCGTAAAGCGGAACATGTTATCCATAAAGAACAGAACGTCTTGGCCTTCTTCATCACGGAAATATTCAGCCATTGTCAGACCAGATAAAGCAACACGCGCACGTGCACCAGGAGGCTCATTCATCTGGCCGTAAACAAGTGCCGCTTTGGATTTTTTGTCATCATGCTCGGGTTAATAACACCAGATTCCATCATTTCGTGGTAAAGGTCGTTTCCCTCACGTGTACGCTCACCAACACCAGCAAACACAGACACACCACCATGTCCTTTTGCGATGTTGTTAATCAATTCCATGATCGTAACGGTTTTACCAACACCAGCACCACCAAACAAACCAATTTTACCACCCTTTGCGTAAGGGCAAAGCAAGATCAACAACTTTAATACCTGTCACAAGCTGCTCTGTTTCTGTGGCTTGATCCACAAATGTCGGTGCGTCACGGTGAATAGCCCATCTCTGTTTTGTATTAACGTCTGCACCTTCATCAATTGGCTTGACCAGTAACATCGAAGATACGACCCTTAGTTTCCGGGCCAACAGGAACCAGATATGGCTTCACCCGTATCAACAACTTCTTGGCCACGAACCAAACCGTCTGTGATGTCCATCGCGATAGTCCGCACGGTGTTTTCACCCAAATGCTGCGCAACTTCTAACACAAGCGTTTTGCCATTATTATCGGTTGTCAAGCGCATTCAAAATTGGTGGAACATCGCCGTTCGGAAACTGCACATCCACAACCGCGCCCAGAACCTGCGTGATATGGCCGTTGCCTGTCAGGTTGTTCCTGCTGTCTGTTTTAGCCGGCGCTTTTTTCGTCCTGATTTATTTCTTTGTCTTTAGCCATTTTATTTTCCTGCTTTTCAATATGTTTAGACGGCTTCTGCACCTGAAATAATTTCGATCAATTCTTTTGTAATATAAGCCTGACGGGCACGGTTATACTGATAGCGTCAGATCTTTAATCATATCGCCTGCATTGCGTGTTGCATTGTCCATTGCTGTCATACGTGCGGCTTGCTCACCTGCGGCGCTATCAAGTAACGCACGGAAAATCTGCACGCCAATATTTTTGCGGCAACAACTGTGTCTCAAAATATCGTCTTGCGCATCGGTTCATACGCATAATGCGCAGCAGATATCAGCGGTCTTCTTACTATTATTCATCTGCGTTGTCATTCACGGGCAGATTCACTCAGTAACGGGATAAGTTGTTGTGCCCTTGGTGTTTGCATCAAGAACCGAGTTGAAACTCATTATAAATGACTGTGCAAACATCAAACTTCACCCGCCTCAAATTCTTCGAGAACAAGCTGTGTAATGTCATTGGCACTCTGCATAATCAACTGTCTTTTACCGGTAACACCCGATAAATGCTTTTCGATCATGGCTACTTGTACTCGCGGCGCAATAGATCGCGTGCCTTTACGGCCCAACACAAATAATTTTCACAGTTTTATCTTGTCTTTGTCAAGATCTATAATTGTTTCTGTCGCGGCGCTTTACCAAATTAGCGTTAAATCCACCAGCACAAACCGCGATCGCAGTAACAACCACAACAAGATGTACTATCGATCCGCACCAGTTCCGCTCAAAAGCTTCGGGCTCTTCGTTCGGATCAATACGCTGGCGGCAACACGCGCTAGCATTTCTGCCATTTGCGCTGGCGTATGGTTGCGAGGCTTCTGCCTGCTCCTGTGCACGCTTAACTTTGCTGCCGCAACCATTTTCATGGCAGACGTAATCTTCCGTGTTGATTTCACGGAAGTAATACGGTCTCTTAAGTCTCTTAAACTTGGCATTGTATTACAATCCTACGCTGCTTCGCAGCTTTCTGCTAATTGCAGGAGAAAAGCTTGTGTGAAACTTATCAAGAAATGCGTTCAAACGGCTTTTCAATGCTGTCATCCAAGCTTTCTTCTCGACGAATGTTTTCAGGATTTCTTTTCCGTTAGCACGGATATCCTCGAGCAAGCGTCTGCTCATATTCACTTACGATTTCAACTGCAACAGTATCAAGATAACCGCTCGTTCCCGCAAAGATAACAAGCAACTTGCTCTTCAACAGTAAGCGGTGAATATTGTGGCTGTTTCAACAGTTGTGTCAAACGTGCACCACGTGCCAACAATTTTTGTGTTGATGCATCAAGATCAGACGCAAACTGTGCAAACGCTTCCATTTCACGGTACTGGGCAAGCTCAAGCTTGATTGAACCTGCAACCTGCTTCATCGCTTTGATTTGCGCGGCAGAACCAACACGAGATACAGATGCACCAACATCAATCGCCGGACGAATACCTTTGATAGAACAATCCTGTTTCCAAGAAAATCTGGCCATCCGTAATCGAAATAACGTTTGTCGGAATATAGGCAGATACGTCACCGGCTTGTGTTTCAATGATCGGTAAAGCCGTAAGTGAGCCCGCGCCATGATCGTCATTCATTTTAGCTGCACGTTCAAGCAAACGTGAGTGAATGTAGAAAACATCACCAGGGTATGCTTCACGACCAGGTGGACGACGAAGAAGCAATGACATCTGGCGATACGCCACAGCTTGCTTGGACAAATCATCGTAAACAATCAAGCGCATGCAAACCGTTATCACGGAAATATTCACCCATCGCACACCCTGTGTAAGGGGCCAAAAACTGCATCGGTGCAGGATCGGATGCAGTGGCAGCAACAATAATTGAATATTCCATCGCGCCTTGTTCTTCCAGTTCTTTCACAAGCTGAGCAACGGTTGAGCGTTTTTGACCGATCGCACACATATACACAATACAAGTGGTCTTTGTATCATCTTTTGCACGGTTCAAGTATTTCTGATTGATAATTGCATCAACCGCAACAGCAGTCTTTCCAGTCTGACGGTCACCAATGATAAGTTCACGCTGGCCACGACCAATTGGAACAAGTGCATCAATCGCCTTTAATACCTGTTTGCATTGGCTCATGCACAGATTTGCGCGGAATAATACCTGGTGCTTTTACTTCAACACGGTGATCTTCTTTTGTCTTAGATGGGCCTTTGCCATCAATTGGATTACCAAGACCATCAACAACACGGCCAAGCAAACTCTTTGCCAACAGGAACCTGAACAATTTCACCCGTACGTTTAACGATATCACCTTCTTTAATGTCACGGTCATCACCAAAAATAACGACACCGACATTGTCTTCTTCAAGGTTCAGCGCCATGCCTTTAATTCCGCCTGGAAATTCAACCATCTCACCAGCCTGCACATTATCAAGTCCGTAAACACGAGCAACGCCGTCACCGACAGACAACACTTGACCAACTTCTGCGACATCGCCTCTGGATTAAAGTTCGCAATTTGTTTTTCAGAATTTCTGAAATTTCTGCTGCACGAATTTGCATTAGCCTACCTCTTTTAGTTGGTTATTTTCGTTTGTTCCGGATTTCATTTTTAATTTCAAGCGCTCTAGTTTTCCTTTGATTGAATCGTCAATCATCACAGAGCCAACAGTTACAACCATTCCACCTAGCAAGCTTTCATCAACCTGCTGACGAATTTCTATATCCTGCCCAAGTGCTTTTTTTAGTGTTTTTTCCAAATCAGCCATTTGTGTTTTGTTTAGTTCGTACGCTGTTTGGACACCAACAAAAGCTTCACCATTGTGCGCTCGTAAGGCCTGCCTGTATGCCGTTGTCATTTCGAGCAAGGCAGAAAGTCTTTTATTATCTGCAAGCATCTTGAGAAAATTTACTGTCAATTTATGGAATTTTGCTTTTTTGCCAATCGCATCGATTGCTTTAAATTGTTCTTCTCTAGAATAAAGAGGCGCCGCTACAAAATTAGCCAACACGTCTTCACGCTCTAGCATCACAGCGATATCAGCCATATCAGCTGAAACATTTTTCTCTGCTTTGTTATCTAAAGCAGTATCAAGCAATGCCTGTGCATAACGGCGCGAGAGCTGGCTGGTCGGTCGCGTAGCTGTTGTCACTAGAAATCCTTATATTCAACACGTTCAATTATTTACTTTTAATCAGTAAAAACCTTGGGCTTGAATTAGCACACGGTTTAACCCCATGCAAGTGTTACAGACCTTTTTTTACAACTTTTTATAAGCTTTCAAAAAGTCTGAAATCCCATGCACTTGCGTCTACTGTTCCAAGTGCCATAGCTATCCCTTTGAATAAAATGAGGTGAACAACATAAATTTCAAGCGTGTAGCGTCCGAAAAACTGTAGGAAAGCTCGAATCACAGGGGTATTTAGGATCGATTTTTTAGGCAATATTGCTGGCTTAAAGCCGTAAAGCAAAAAAGCCCCGATTATAAAAGATCCTACCCCCATGAATACTGCCTGCCTTAAGGCAAATCCAAACCCTATGGCTTGCGTAGCCACATAAAACAACAATGCTAGAAAAAACACGGTGAAGGTCTTTTCCTTATCAAGATTAAAAACCTTCCTATTTCTCGCTACATATCCTAGGGACGCAAGAGCCAACCCCACTGTTCCATATTCAAAAACAAAGGAGGCTGGAATAAAACATAATAGAACAACAAGACATGCCATAAAACCATCCGTTAAGCTTTGCAAAGCCTTCGCCATGAATGGATTGAGCACCCAGCGCACAACTATAATGGTTGCCAGTATATTAAGCGGTAAAATGGGCAAACCCACGACCAGATTGGACAAGCAAACAATAAGAGCGCCCGCCCATAGTCTCCAACTCATATCTCTTGATGAAGCATAGCCAATTAGGAAAAACCAGATGGGAACACATAACCGCCCCACGGCGCGCCACATAGAGTCATCAGGAAAGAAATAAACCCCGATGTGATCGACTATCATCAAGATAACCGCCAACGTTTTCCAGACATCATAGGAGGTCACAGTAGAAGGCAAATGGGAACGATCAGTCATTAACATGACCATGATTATGCGGTGTTTATAACAAAATGAAAAAGCCTAAAATTAAAAAACTTGCCTCAAAACAAAGTTTTGCCTAAAAAGCACAAATGATTTCATCCCTCTCCAACGTCCCGTATATCAATCGCCTGCTGTATCAGGCCAGCCGTAAATATATAGATAAATACAGAAGTTTTTCTTACAATTTTGAAGAGAATGGTGAACTAGCACTTATTCAAAAAGTTGCCAAAATTGTTTCAAATAAATCCACACCTGTTTTCTTTGATGTTGGCGGGAATCTTGGTAAATGGACACAGGAAGCCAAAAAAGCTTCACCTCAATCAGCTGTTCATGTTTTCGAAGTTACACCCGCTACATACGCTAACCTTCAGGAAAATATTGGCAAACTAGAAAACGTGACGCTCAATAATAAAGGCCTTTCCAACAAAGAAGGTCAGATGGAAGTAAAAAGCTATGGCACGAATAATGGCGCCAACACACTTTTACAAAGCGCTACCTATCACGATAAAAAGAAAAGTTTTGAGCTTGTAAATGTCGATGTCACAACTGGTGATGCCTATATTTCTACAAATAATATTACCCATATTGATTTATTAAAGATTGATACAGAAGGCTGGGAATATTTTGTCCTAGAGGGCTTTACCAACATGCTTGCTGATAAGAAAGTAGATATCATTCAATTTGAATATGGCTATACGCACGCTGATGCAAAGACGTTAATGAAAGACTTCTATAAGTTTTTTGAAGTCTATGGCTACAAGGTTGGAAAACTTACTCAAAAAGGTGTTCTGTTCCAGGACTTTTCCTATGAATTAAATGACTTCAGAAGCGGACCCAATTTTGTGGCGTGTCTGCCTGAGTTCAAATCTAAGCTTGAAAGCTTTTCCTAAAACTATAAAAAACTTTGCGGGTCTATATCTACTTGAACCTTTAAGGTCGAAGGTATTTTGACCTGTGCCAACCAATCGGCAACTGCCTTTTGAATATTCAATTTTTTATCTGCATGAACAAGCAAACGATAACGATATTTGCCTCTTATGCGAAACATAGGGGCAGCGGCAGGACCATAAGTCTTTATGCCCTCGCCATTAGGAGATTTCACTGCCAAAACCCTTGCAATATTTTCCGCTTCTTCATCTTTAAGTCCCGAGACAATAACACCTGCCAAGCGGCTATAAGGCGGCATATCTGCCATTTTTCGCTCTTCTGATTCAACCTTTAAAAACTCATCACGGTCACCACCGGCAAGTGCCTGTATGACGCGACTTTCAGGATTCCATGATTGGAGGAACACACGCCCCTCCACACCTTGTTCACGCCCAGCGCGTCCTGCTACTTGATGAAGAAGTTGAAAAGAGCGCTCGGCTGCGCGTAAATCACCACCATGAAGCCCCAAATCCGCATCAACAACACCAACCGTTGCCAGTTTTGGGAAATGGTGACCTTTGGCAAGGATTTGCGTACCGATAATAATATCGAGTTCATGATTACGCATTTGTTTGAGAATTTTCCTTAGTAAAGTTGGGTCTTGCCCGGTATCACTAGAGAGAACAGCAATACGCGCTTCAGGAAAATGAAATCTTACCTCTTCCTCGATACGTTCCACCCCTGGACCACAAGGGGCAAGTGAGTCTTTGTCTTCACATTCAGGACAAGTGTCTGGAATTTTCAATCCATAACCGCAGTGA
The DNA here is from genome assembly GCA_963740205.1 of uncultured Alphaproteobacteria bacterium. Lineage (GTDB taxonomy): Bacteria > Pseudomonadota > Alphaproteobacteria > Micavibrionales > Micavibrionaceae > UBA2137. The sequence continues at coordinate 94,175 of CAVUDD010000004.1, read as the reverse complement.
TGACATTGCAAAAGATGTGAGCCTCTATGTTCAACAAGCCAAGCAGTACAACGCGGACATTCAAATCGATGACCACATGTCCTGCATAAAGTCAGAGGCGCATAGCCACGACGGTTGAGAAACAACAGAGATTGCGCGCCCTTCTCCATCGTGTATTTCACCGCATCTATTAGAACAGGTGACAGGAAGGCTTGCCTTGCTGGTTTATCTTTTCGTAAATCAATAATTTCAACATCAGGCATACTTACGCCGCCGTGACGAACAGGCAGGACAATATGAGCGTATTTACCCTCCCATACATTTAACATTGTCTCCAAAGACGGCGTCGCTGATGCTAAAATCACAGGCGTTCTGGATAAGTGCCCACGCACAACCGCCATATCGCGCGCATGATAAATAACGCCTTCTTCTTGCTTGTAAGAACCATCATGGCTCTCATCAATAATTGTCAGCCCTAAATTGGCAAAGGGTAAAAACAAGGATGAGCGTGCGCCGACTACAACTTGGCATTCACCCTCTGCAACACCACGCCACGTCACACGTCTTTGTGCAGGAGTCAGTGATGAATGCCAAAGTGCGGGACTACATCCAAACCGTTTTTTAAATCTGTCTATAAAGGCATTAGATAAGGCAATCTCAGGCATCAGAATAAGCACCTGCTTCTTTTCGCGTAGAGCTTGCGCAACCGCTTCAAAATAAACTTCGGTTTTACCAGCGCCCGTTACTCCATCTAGCAAAATTGTTTCGGGCTTGTGACTTACTGCTTCTTTTAATTTATCAGCTGCCTTGTGCTGCGCAGGCGACAATTCCAGTGAAAAGAAATCAGGATCAGCATGTGTACAAGGCGGAGGAGTTGCTGCCTCTATTGTTTTCAAAATACCTTTATCGAAAAGAGTTTTTACAACCCCCGCACTAACCTCTGCCTCTCGTGCAATATCGGCTTGAATACGAGGTTGTCCATTACTTAGAATATCAATCACCTTTTGCTGGGTAAGTGTAAGTTTGGGTAATGGTTTGCTATCATCCCACTTGTAAAGAGTTTGCGTTAATGGTGGCTCCAATCCTGCCGGCACAGAAACAGCCATCTTAAGAACACTTCCCTTTGGTGACAATGTATAGCGCGCAACCCAGTCTATGAAATCGCGTGCAACATCGGGCATGGCCTGCACAATAAATTTGTGTGTTATGGCTTTGAGTTTTTTAGAGGATATACCGCCCCTTGGCTCACCCCATACAACGCCTGTAACCTCACGACTCCCAAGAGGCACAGAAACATAATCACCGGCATTAACGTTCATATCTTCGGGAATAATATAGTCATAGGCCTTATCAACAGGGTAAGGCACAAGAACACTTACACATCGAAGATTATTTTCTGTTCCGTCTTGAAAAAGATCACCCATATCTATAGGTATTAGCAAGATGCCGAGCATATGAGAAGAGACACATTTATTTAAGCGAAGGAAACACCCATGAAATTTTTTGTAGATACTGCCGAAATAGAAGAAATCAAAGACCTTGCAACCACAGGTTTGATTGACGGCGTGACAACAAACCCATCGCTTATTGCCAAATCTGGTCGTAATTTCCTCGAGCTTATTCCTGAAATCTGTAAAGTCGTGGATGGACCAGTATCTGCAGAAGTGGCCGCCACCGATTATGAAACCATGCAAAAGGAAGCTGATAAGCTGGCAAAAATTGCTGATAATATCGCTGTTAAAGTCCCTCTCACAGAGGCAGGGCTTAAGGTTTGTAAGAACCTTTCCGATAACGGCACAATGGTAAATGTCACACTTTGCTTTTCATCTGGTCAGGCATTACTCGCCGCCAAAGCAGGAGCAAAATTCATTTCTCCTTTTGTAGGACGTTTGGATGATATTTGCCTCGATGGCTTGGACTTAATTGCCGACATCGTAACAATTTACAACAACTATGAATTCAACACAGAAGTTCTTGTTGCCTCAGTAAGAAACCCTTTACACATTACGGAAAGCGCCAAAATGGGTGCCCATGTCGCAACATGTCCCGCTAAGGTTATCAAACAACTTTATAACCACCCATTGACCGATAAAGGTCTGGCTGCGTTCGTAGAAGACTGGAAAAAAACTGGTCAAAGCATTCTTTAATTAAAAAGGCTCTTGGAGACAGACTCTTGCTCGTGATAGACTAATTTCATGACCGACCTTGTTTCCGAGACACCCGAAAAAGATAAAAAAGAAGACACTCTGAAGGCAGAGGACGTTCTTAGCTATCTGCGTGATAACCCTCATTTTTTAGCGCAACATCCAGAAGTATGTGACATTCTTGTACCGCCTAAAAAAACAAAAGGTAAAAAAATTGCCGATTTCCAATCCTATATGATTGATCGCCTCAAGGCCGACAAGACGAAGGCCGAGAGCACAACTCAAGAAATAGTAAAAACTGCACGTAACAACATGAATAATCAGGCGCGCATTCACCGCGCTGTTCTTGCCCTTCTCGAGGCTCAAAGTTTTGATGAGTTTATCCAAGCCATCACCATGGATCTTACGGCAATGCTTGATATTGATATTACATCCCTCATTGTTGAAACCAACGGTCACGATATTCCCAACATCCAGACATCCGGTATCCGCGTTGTTCCATCGGGGACAATTAAGAAATGGATGAATGGACAACCATCTCTGCTTCAGGCCAATATAGGCGGTATAGAGGCAATTTATGGTGGCGGTGCCAATCTTGTGCGTTCACAAGCTTTGGTTCGCGTTGATATTTCCCTTGATACGCCAGCAGCAATCCTTGCCTTTGGAAGCCGTGACCCTGAACTCTTTCAAGATGGTCAAGGCACAGAACAGGTTTCATTCCTCGCCCGTGTGGTCGAGCGACTTTTCAGAACATGGTTGAATATACCCCACTAGACGAGAGCGTTCTCTCATTAACAGATAAAAAGCTCGCAGCGCATCTCAATGACTGGCAGGATTATCTGCAGTTTGAGAAGAATGTATCGCGCCATACTTTTCGTGCCTATATTGGTGACGTTACAAAATTTCTGACTTTTCTCTCAACACACACTGGTGAGATATTAACCACCGACAGTTTAGCAGAAACACATTTACGTGATTTTCGGTCCTGGCTTGCACGTCGTACAATGGACGGTGCATCTTCTGCAACACGCGCGCGCAATTTATCAGGCATAAAAAACCTTTTGAGGTGGGCTGATCGAAACGGCATTTTGCACAATGCTTCATTATCAGCCGTGCGCTCACCAAAACTTCCACGCAAAAATCCAAAACCTTTATATGAAGGACAAATCGAGCGCCTTTTTGAATTACTGGAAAATCTACCCGATGATCCAGTAAAACAACGCGATTACGCTTTGTTCATGCTTCTATATGGATGTGGATTACGTATTGATGAGGCTCTTTCCTTAAATGTTGGTGACTTCCCCAAGGAAGGTTCACTTAGAGTCATGGGTAAAGGCGGAAAGGAAAGAAGCATTCCTTTACTAGATATTGTAAGAGACACTGTTCAAAAATATCTGGAAAATCGCAAACCTCTTCCTGATACAACTTCACCTCTTTTTGTGGGCGTTCGGGGCGGACGGCTTAGCCAGCAAGTGGTTCAGAAATCCCTTCGTAATTTGAGAAGGGAATTAGAACTCCCAGAGACAGCAACGCCACACGCCTTCAGGCATAGCTTTGCTACGCACCTCCTTCAAAATGGCGCAAATTTGAGAGAAATTCAGGAGTTACTTGGGCATTCTTCATTAAGCACAACCCAGCGTTACACAGATGTGAATGCCGCCGAGCTTCTTAAGGTGTATAAGGCTGCTCACCCGCGCGCTTAACCATATTGTCACCGCTATTTTGTAGAGTACCCACGACAGGAAATGAGATTACTTTTGCAGCTTCTTCAAAACTCAAACTAATCTCATCTACCTTAACTCTCTTCGTAAGATCCGAAATTTCAGAAGGTAACGTCACAAGATTTACTCTACTTAATGCTGAAAATCTTAAATTAGTTGGTCTGTATATACTGGCGCTTGAACTTCTCCATACAGGCACATCATCTAAAAAACTCTCAAATTCTAAGATGGATAGACTATCTACAAAACTATAGAGTTCGCCCAGAACGCTATATTCTTCTTCGAATTCATCTAATTCGCTATCAGAAAATTTTGAAATGTTTTTAATATCCCATGCGTTGGAAAAGGTCGAAAGATGGGCAACAAAAACTAGAGGTTGAGGAACCCCTCTTTTAGAAGAGAAATTCCATTCCCCATTTGTAAATGTTTGAGCCACCGCATTCTCATGTTTTAACGCTCTTGTTGCATCTAACAACCTACAGTCAGCTAAAAACATAAGCTTATAGGCCAAATCATTGTCATCTGGCACATCCCGTGTATTGCAATATCGTTGAATTGAGCACCACGCCTTTTCTGCGCGGGTATTATTCTGTCCACACTCAATCTGAAAAGGAATACCGTAGGATTTTGATTTTTCCTCAAGATTGTTGAGTTGCTCTTGCTTGAGTTTTTCTTTCTCATGCTCCAAAGATATCAAGAGAGCTCCTTCGGGTGGCATAGCTTTACTAGAATTTTCCAGATGCGACCTTGAGAATTCTTTTATGAGTTCAATTTTTTGACCTGATGCAAGTTCTCTTAAATCAACAATTGTTAAAGGTGTTCTTCTCGCTTTATTCCAAACATGAAAATTCTCTAAATATGAAAGCCATTCTCCATGATCGAGATTATCGATAATTTGGAACAGTTCTTTCAACGAAGAATGACTCGCAACAAACTCGCTTATATCTTCATCCGGTATCTGGTTGACGTCTATATTGCTCCAGTGATTTTTAGAGAGAGGTATCAAGGTTGTATAAGACGGCTGGCAATAAAGCCCGTCCTTGCCCCGCCAATACGTATCCGTAAAAGTCTTTCTATTTTCCTGAAGCTCAAACCAATCCGCCATAAACATAATGCTATAGGCAGTATAAATAGAGTATTCGGGAAATTTAGAACGTGCATAAGATTTGACGGCAGCCCATGCCGTCAAACATTCCTGATTATTACGCAGTGCCTCCACTATTCTCATAGAAGCCTACGCTATTATGAAAATACAGGGCTTTCAAGTTTATTTTTTAAAGAAAACCTAATTAAATATGAATAGGGCGTCCATCAACTGCAAGCGCTGCTTCTTTCACAACCTCTGCAAGTGTTGGATGTGCATGACATGTGCGGGCAATGTCTTCGGCTGAGCCACCAAATTCCATAGCGATTGCCGCTTCATGAATTGAGAGTTCCAGCCTCTGGTCCAAGAATATGAACACCTAAGACTTTATCTGTTCTTTTATCAGCTAGAATTTTCACAAATCCATCGGTGGCATTCATAGCACGCGCGCGACCATTAGCCATAAAGGGGAATTTACCTACCTTGTATTCTGTTTTTTCTTCCTTAAGTTGCTCCTCGGTCTTACCAATTTGAGCAGCCTCAGGCCAAGTATAGACTACGCCTGGAATAAGATTGTAATCAATATGCCCTTTTTGACCTGCAAGCATCTCAGCCAGAACAACGCCTTCTTCTTCTGCTTTATGTGCAAGCATTGGGCCTGCTATCACATCACCAATGGCGTAAACACCCTCACCTGATGTTTTGAATTTACTGTCAGTGTCAATACGTCCACGGTCGTCCAATTGTACATGAGCTTTTTCAAGTCCAAGGCCTTCTGTGTAGGGTTTGCGTCCAACGGCAACAAGAACAACTTCACTTTTTATCTTCTCTTTATCTCCGCCTTTGGCTGACTTAAGCTCAAGTTCGACATCCGATTTTCCTGCTTTTGCAGAATTGACCTTTGTAGAAAGCTTGAATTCCATTCCAGATTTTTTGAGGATCTTAAGCATTTCTTTTGAAATCTCATTATCCATCCCTGGTAATATGCGATCAAGATATTCAACGACCGTAACCTTTGTGCCCAAACGGCTCCATACCGCACCCATCTCGAGACCGATATAACCACCACCAATAACGGTCATTGTTTTTGGAACTTTAGGGAGTTTTAATGCACCAGTAGAGGAAACAATTTTGTCTTCATCAATTTCAATTCCAGGAAGCGAAACAACCTCAGATCCAGTCGCCAGAATAATATGCTTGGCTTCATAGGTTTTTCCGTCAACGGAAACCTTGCCCTTGCCTTCAAGTTTACCTGTACCAGTCAGGCGATCTACTTTGTTTTTCTTGAATAAAAATTCAATTCCTTGAGTATTTGATTTTACGACGTCGTCCTTGTGACCCATCATCGCCTTCAGGTCGAGAGACATTTTAGAAATCTTCACACCCATCTTACCAAGATGATTTTCAGCCTCTTCATATTTTTCGGAAGCCTGCAAAAGAGCTTTTGAAGGAATGCATCCTACATTCAAACATGTACCGCCAAGTGTTTTATCTTTCTCAACACAGGCTGTTTTCATGCCCAATTGAGCGCATCGAATTGCGCAAACATACCCACCTGGGCCTGACCCGATTATTATGACGTCGTACTTAGTTTCACTGCTCATTTTATTCATCCACAATTTTTAAAGATTTTATTTTTCTAATGTATTTCGAAAAGGTACATTAGCAATAACGCGAGTCGCTTGAGAAATAAAGTTTAAAAAACCACCCTTTGACATAAAGAAAAGGTTGACTCTTGTATAAGAAAAAAATTATACAAGTATCAAGAAATTTTGATGCGTTTTGAACAGGGAATCTCATGGCCTACGATCCAAAATTCAACCCCAACAAGTGCAGGGCACTTTCTAATGTATTTGCGTCTGCAGGAATGTGGCAGAAGATACCAGGCGTAAAAGAGCCTGAGTTAAAAATTTCTATTGATGACCCCTCCAATTTTGCAGGGGTTTTTTCATATCTTGTTTCTCAGGAAGACATCACTGTTTCACCAGAGATAAATCCACTGGATTACTACCTGCTTAGCCTGTCAGTTGATACGCTACACAGGGACTTTAATCAGGAGGAACTTCAACTTCGAGCACGAGGCGACCTCAAAGAAACAAGTGAAGAGACTTTTGGTCAATTCGATGTTTGCGTTAAAACACTTCTTTCATCTGTAGACATTAGAGATGAAGTTGAGTCATGCGAAGGCGAAATAAACTGCTTAGAAAATTACTACTCACAATTTATTGACGCAAAAAGAAGTTGCCCAGAGAAATCCATAGAACTCAGGGCTCTTCCAGAGTCACTTCATGACATTAATGACAAGGATCTTTTTGTAGAAGCCGTATGTGTTACTTCGCGAAGTAACTTTTATCTTATTCTTGAAATTGAGGACGGTGTTTTTGCTCGCGCTGATGCCACTGCAGATCAAAACATGTTTCTTACTCCACACACAGATATGGTTGCAGGACAAGACAACGAAATGGAATTCGAAGTTAAGGAAATTGGCACACAAAGAGTACTAAGTGATGATGAAATTCATGCATACTCAGAACTGGCCATGAAAAAACTTCAAGATATTATCCAAAATGAATTTCCAGAAGCCACTGTGTATGAAAAAAGCAAAATTGAACGCGCAACTGATGCTGTGATGCACACCTATCATAAAAATAATCATGGTCTTTCATCGATAAACTCATTGAAGGATCTAGGACGTATAGCAGCACAGCAATGGCCTGTGTACCAACGCGTTACCGTTGCCGATGTTTTAGAGCCAAACAATCATTTACCAATGTTTGAACTTGTTTCAGCAAACCTCAAGGATCCTTCAGAATTATTGGATGTATTACAAACTAATAACCTTGATGAAGACGAAGCTGGATTATCAGATTCGATAAAAAAGCGCGCTTTCGGATAATTTTTGAATAATTAAAGTATTAAGACTTCTATCTCTGATTGAGACGCTTGCGTTAAACCTTTAATGCGCGGACCATTCTGAACAATACACTCTGTTGCTGCAGCAGCACCTAATTTTCCACAGACACTCAAATCAAAACCCTTTGATAAGCCATATAAGAAACCTCCGACATAATTGTCGCCTGCTCCATTACAATCGATCACTGGCTTATTTGGCTTACATGCATCAACAAAGACTTCTTTACCATCACAAAAAACCACACTGCCTCTTTCCCCCATTGTTACAATAATCATCTTATTGGTGCCAAACTTCTCAAGCAGACCAAGTCCAATCTCGCTTTCCTTACTAACGAGAAGAGCCTCCTCTTCCGAAAAAACCAATATGTCTGCAACATCAACCATTTTATGAACGGCATCTCTATTCACAGAATAAATATAGGTACTATTCACAGCAAAAAGAGTTTTGGCACCTGACTTTTTAGCAACCTCGTTGAGAGCCAAAAGATTTTCGAGCCCGTGTTTTTGATTAAGAAAATATCCATCCAAATATACGTAACCTATATTTTGTGGAGCATGTTCTAATATGTGCTCTTTCCTAAGTTCTGTGGAAGCTCCATAATAGGAGGCTCCCGTTCTCTCACCATCAGGCGTAATAAACGTAAATATTTTTGTCGAAGGAAGAGATGAATCAATAATTTTATAATCCATACCTATAAGGTTATATGAATCTTTAAAGACCAGAGCCTCCGCATCCTTGCCAAGCACACCTAAATAATAAGGCTTGGATCCAAGCACACTCATTGTATGAACGACGTTAGCTCCAGTACCTCCAGGATATGCTTTGAAGGAAAAGTTTTTTAAAAAATAGGCTGCTTGTTGTTCAAGGCATTTTACGAACACACCTTTTTGCAAAAACGGATGTTCAGCTATAAAACTCTCATCGACATGCGCAATAAGATCAATATTGGCATCGGAAGCAACAAAGGCATCATACTTGGTCATAAAACCTCGGAAATAAAATTAAAAATTTGCTCTAACAGAATTAAACGCTTTATAAAAGGGAATGCAGTATTTTTTAGCAAGCCTTTTAATAATTTTACTTTCCTCGCCTGTGGATGCCCAAGTCCTAGACCCTAAGGAAAAAGGCATGAACATTCTTGTTGTTGAAGACGCCAAGGAGGATATTCCCGATACTGCACAGGCAACTGACAAAGAAAAAACAACAGTCGAAACTGATATCAATTCCCTCAAAACTGACCATCCTTTTAATTTGAGTTCAACAGAACCTCTATCGCCTGAAAAATCTCTTATACCTCTCAAATATCTCAAAGACTGGCCTTATCTCAACGAAATTAAAAGCGGGTCGGATACGCGAGTACAAAAGGCACTGGATGCAGTTGAGGCTGATTTAGGCAAAGTTCCTCCGACTGCCCTCTTTTACGCCGCACAAGCCTATCTAGAGCGTGACCAGAAGGAAAAAGCAGCCATTCTCTATTACATGGCACAACTTCGCGCACGTTTTGACTTTCAACGCTTTCCTGTACTTGGCAATGGCATAGAAAAACCCCAAAATAATATGACAGCTTTATCATTACTGGTTGGCGAAAAAATATCACCCTGGGTTTTGAGTAATCCAAAACGCATGTCACGTATTTTTGATTTGGTTGAAGAAACCGATCTAGCCGTGCCTTATGATTATCTCCCAAGTTTTAAGATTCCCGCAAAGACAGCGCCAGAAGAGACTTGGCCAGAACTTCTCAAACAAGCCAGAGACGATTACTTCACAAAGACACATGAGCTGCGCAAGGCATTATCTAGCGTTAAGCGTTAAGGTTTATTAGTCTCTTTTACTTCTTTCAAAGTGTATTTATTAACTTCAATAGCACAATTTTTCTGGTCCAAGCCATCTCCAGAGCCTGAAAGTCACCTTTTAAGCGTGCATAATGCATCGCCTTGGGGCTATTTCCTTGAATAAAGAAAAAGATGGGCCAGACACAAGTAAACCGCCAGCAACGGCTACAGCATCTTGGGAAGCCCTTTCATCAATTTGCCCAACAAGCCTTTTTGCCCTATTGGAAGTTTGTACCATTTCAATTTCTAATTGTTGGCAATTATACCCACGATATTCCATTGGAGAGACATAATGAGCCTCGATAGAATTGCTGTCTTGCGCACATCCTCCTATAAATGAAGATACAATGAGTATTGAAATTACTTTTTTCATGGATTTCCCTCTTTGATTTTCTTCATATTAGCAAATATCACTAAAATTCCAAAACTCTCTAAAATTTTATCTATTCTTAAAACTTCTTTTACGTGTGCCCTATAGGATAGGGGTAATCAAGGAGAATTAAAGATGGCCCAAGCATTAACAGACGCACAAGTAGATATCGCAGCAGTAATGAAAATGATTGAGGCCGAAGTGATGAAACTGGCTCCCGAACCGGGGGGACAAAGAGGGTTTATTTACGCAAAATCAGATGCCCGCGTTGCAGATTCAGGCGATGATATGCTTGGCGGTATGATTGCCGATGCGATGATTACGGTGGCTACTGGTGGTGCATTTTCTAGTCTTGGTGGCGTAGATGTTGGACATGTTGTTGACGCTGTTGATGAAGTCTATGTTGACCGCGCAAAATCAAAACAAGCCAAATCACGCGCCTTTCAAACAGCCTTTGACTCAGCAAGATTAGGAAGCAGAAGCGAAGCCCTGAAACAGGCTTTTGAACGCGACCTTCCAAAACGCGTCCAACTTGAACGTCAATATATGGTTTTAGCCAGAAAACTTGACGAGGCAAACGAACCAGAATTCAACTTTGATCTTAAACGTGAGATGAATCCTGACCTTGCACTTGAGCGTCACCACAAAATGGGTGCGTATTAGAAACTAAATTCATTTTTCCTTAAGATTGGTTGTGCTATCTTGAAATGCGTTAACAAGATAGATGGCACAATTTATGACTTTCGACACAACACTTCTCCGCGAAAAATTCCTCATTAATGAGCATGGCAAAGATTCCGAGACTATGCGTGTGGTCAGCAATCGCCTCGCCTTACTTTTGAAAAGTAATGACGGGCAATCAATGGAAACTTTTGTTGTGCGTGCCCAGACCATGCATGTTTGTGTGCGTTTGGCAGCTCACATTATGCAATCCTACCAACGCAATGGGACGACATTCATCAAACAAGAGAGTTTTGACTGGAAAGAGATATGGGATAAGACTGTCAGCTTCCACGATAATAAGCATAATTCTGATTTATGGGCTGTTATTTATAAACAAGGCTCAGTTGTTTTTAAAACAGGTAAGGCTCACCCTTTCCTAGATATGATTGAAAAATGCGATGTTAATTCCAATTCAGAGTATGACAACTCTATTCCACTGGCCGAAAAAGCCTTTGCCAAGACGGGTCAACCCGTCAATATCGTTCATGAAAGTAACATGGGGCTTGTGATTACAGCAAAGCCTGAAGCTGGTCGTTGCGGAATTATTCTCAGAAATGCACTCGAAAGTGCGACATTTAGTTTCTCGGTTAAACCCAATGATGATGCAGAAGAAGACAGCCTTAATGTCACCCCTTCTCTTTGCCTTAATACAAGTGCCGCTTACCTTGAGGGTATTCAATTGGCGTTTACTAATGGAATGGCCAAGGCAGGTATCGGAAACATTTCCTCAGCAACAGTAAGTTCAGCGACCAAAAGACTTGGCGAAGTTTCGCGTGAAATCATGCAGTTTGAAAACATCTATGATGTGACCTACCGCCCAGATAAGCCAGATTTTGGTGAAGTCACTAAAGGCTCTGAAGTCTATTTCCGCTCTAACGCTTCCTAGGCAGCCGTTGCCAACTGACGAAGCACATAGTGTAGAATTCCACCGTTTTTGTAGTAATCCATTTCATCACCTGTATCGATACGGCATAGCAACTCTACTTCTTTGCTAGAGCCATCAGGATAAGTCACCTTCATAGTTAAGCTTCCGCGCGGAACAATTGAGTCAATACCCATAATATCAATGGTTTCCTGACCAGTAATTTTAAGTGAGTTACGCGTTACGCCATCCTTGAACTGTAATGGTAAAACACCCATACCAATCAAGTTAGAGCGGTGAATACGCTCGAAACTCTCGGCAACAACTGCCTTGACGCCTAATAGACGCGTTCCCTTTGCTGCCCAGTCACGTGATGACCCTGTTCCATATTCCTTACCCGCAATAATGACCAAAGGCACACCAGCGGACACATATTCCATTGCTGCATCATAAATGGGCATGGTTTCGTTATCAGGAACATGTTTTGTAAAACCTCCCTCTATTTCAGGAACCATTTCGTTTCTAATGCGAATATTGGCAAATGTCCCACGCATCATAACCTCGTGGTTACCACGTCTTGATCCATAGGAATTAAACTCACGCGGCGCAACTTGATGCGACTGAAGATATTCGCCCGCTGGGGATGTTGATTTAATCGCTCCCGCTGGTGAAATATGATCTGTTGTTACAGACTCACCAAGCAACGCAAGAATACGCGCACCTTTTACATTTTGAGGAGCTTCTGGTTCAATTTCCATACCCTCAAAAAATGGTGGGTTTTTAACGTAGGTCGAAGATGCCTTCCACTCATAAGTCTCGGATGCTTTATCACCTGCAATCGCCTTCCACTCTGGCGTTCCCTCAAAAACATTTGCATAGCGTTCACGGAACATATCGGGAGAAAGACATTTATCTATTACGTCTTGAACTTCCTTGTTGGTTGGCCAGATATCTTTCATGTAAACATCATTGCCGTTTTTATCCTGACCAAGCGGATCATTATACAAGTCAACCAACATTGAACCGGCAAGTGCATAAGCAACAACCAGTGGAGGTGACGCCAAATAATTGGATTTCACATGTGGAGAAATGCGTCCCTCAAAGTTTCTATTTCCAGAAAGCACACTTGTTACGTTTAAATCACCATCTTCAACTGCCTTGGCGATTGGCGCAGGTAAAGGACCAGAGTTACCAATACACGTAGTACAACCATAGCCTACAAGGTCAAACCCTAAAGCGTTTAAGTCTTTTTGCAGATCTGCTTTCTCAAGGTATTCGGTTACAACCTGAGAACCTGGTGCAAGTGACGTTTTAACCCAAGGCTTTCTAGTGAGACCCTTTTCGTGTGCCTTGCGGGCAACAAGTCCAGCGGCAACCATAACAGATGGATTGGATGTGTTTGTACAACTCGTAATAGCTGCAATCACAACATCGCCATGTTTCATTTTGTAATCTGCACCTTCAACTGCGACTTGCTTTTGCGTAGGGTCAAGCTCTTCCATGTCATATTCGGCTATCTGTCCAGCCTCATTCATCAACTCACCTTCTTTACCGACTGGGTCTGAGCCCACCTCTTTAGACATGAGAATCTTGAATGCACGTGATGCATCAGTAAGAGCAATACGGTCTTGCGGGCGTTTTGGCCCAGCGATAGAAGGAACAACATCCCCCAAGTCAAGCTCTAGTGTATCCGTAAATTCTGGCTCATCACCAAGATTACGCCACAGACCTTGCTCCTTGGCATAAGCCTCAACCATTTTGACGCGGTGTTCATCTCGTCCTGTAAAGCGCAGATACCTTAAGACTTCCTCATCAATCGGGAAGAATGCACATGTCGAGCCAAATTCAGGCGACATGTTTCCAATAGTGGCGCGGTCTGGCAAAGTCATATGACCAAGTCCTTCACCAAAAAATTCAACAAATTTACCAACGACGCCTTTTTTACGAAGCATTTCTGTAACTGTCAGCACAAGGTCGGTTGCCGTTGCGCCCTCTTTTAATTTTCCAGTCAGTTTGAAACCAACAACCTCAGGAATAAGCATAGAGATTGGTTGCCCCAGCATAGCTGCCTCGGCCTCAATACCGCCAACACCCCAACCAAGTACAGCCAAGCCATTGACCATTGTTGTGTGTGAATTTGTTCCCACCAACGTATCAGGATAAATCACATCCTTGTCGTTCTGATCTTTTTCAGACCATACAGTTTGCGATAGATATTCTAAATTCACTTGGTGACAGATACCTGTACCAGGCGGTACAACACGGAAATTGCGGAATGCTTTTTGTCCCCAACTCAGAAACTCATAACGCTCTTGGTTACGTTCAAACTCACGCTCAACATTTTCTCTAAAGGCATCAGGACTTCCAAATTCATCCACCATCACCGAATGGTCAATCACCAAATCAACAGCCGTTAGTGGATTAATTTTCTGCGGATCACCACCCAGAGATTTAATGGCCTCACGCATTGCTGCCAAATCAACAACGGCTGGAACACCTGTAAAATCCTGCAACAATACGCGCGCAGGACGATAGGCAATTTCTGTATCTGATTTTTTATGTTTAAGCCACGCAACCAATTCCTTGATGTCACTTGTTGTCACACTGCTTCCATCCTCAAAACGCAAAAGATTTTCAAGTAGGACCTTCAATGTTTTTGGTAATTTCGAGATATCACCTAATTGCGCCTCTGCTTTGGAGAGAGAAAAGTAATCATAGGTTTTTCCATCTACCTCAAGCTGTGAGCGTGTTTTAAGAGTATCCTGACCAGTGCGTGCCATTTGAAGTCCTTTAGGTTGGTGATTTGTCAGCGACAAAAGAATATCACGAGTGTTTCACAAGTAAAATGGTGTTGTTGCATATATTTTCAACGAAAAACTCTGAAATGTGGCGAGAATATGGCACATTTAATACAAAAAATAGCCTGATTTGTGAGTGATACTTAGAATATAAGAATTAAAGAGATTTTTTGATTTCCTCTAATTCGTTTTTACATAGCTGAAAAACCATACGAGACCGAAGCTGACGCTCCCCACAACGCAGCGGTCTTTGGTTTTCTGGGCACAAGATAACTTTTCGCTTTATCAACTGGCCCAATTGTGAAGCTATTTTCTCAGTTTTGGTTCGCTTATGTTCCCGCAAATTGCATCTTGCTTTTTAGAGCAATACTTTCAGCGATAGAAACCTTATCACATCATATCCCTTATAGTAATTAGCGCTTGCGGAAAGTCTTATAACTCTCCGACGAGTCTGAATTTATAGAGTGCCTCCAGCGTTTCCTCTCTCTTCCATATCTTCAATGATATCTGAGATTCTCACTTCCAACAGGATGTCCGTCTCTGGCTATCCTTTTGAGAACTTGCGTCTTGTAATCTCCCTACCGCAGATCCAGTTTTTCACCTTCGAAGTGTCACAACCGCTGCTCATTTTGAGCCAGTCACCCGAAACATCAAGACGCTCATGCTAGGTTTTCCTGAGATATTTTTCCCTAACCCCTTCATTAACTTTTTACATGATCCAACTCGTGTTTTCGGATCATGTTCATATCATGACAGCAAAATCTATTCTGGATATCCCCTTGTAACGCTAACGTAGTCATTAAACAGTCCACATCAGTGGCTTTAAAGTTCACTACAACTTCAATTTTATCAATTAAAATACACACTTCCCCTAAGTTATCTTCTTGGTATCTATAGCCAATTCCATGAGTAGAATCGAGATTATCAAAGGCAAGGCCTGAAACAAACCAAACATGGTCAGGGTCCAGAGATTCTGAGCGCGAGGTAGTTACCTGCGAGAGATCCAGCATGCTTCGATTATTAATAATCTTGATATCTTCTGTTGTGTGTTTGACTGAAAGTGTTGGCACTCCGTCAGTTTTACATTTTGGGGCAGCCTCAGCTAAAGAGATTTGTAAGCTTACAAACATCATAATAATTAGTAATTTTGATAACAGTTTCATATTGTTAATAATAACCGCCAAATGTTAACACAAAGTAGACAAACTAATGTTTTCTGACTTTACCTTCTATAGACTTGCCTTAACAACTTATCACGCTTTTGGGCGATGGCAGGATGCTGTTTATCACACACATTTGTAATGTAGCGACTTGTTGCCTCGTAACTCTCCAGAGAGTCAATTGCACCTTGCTTAACGGCACGCTCTTTCTCCATATCTTTTACGATATCATTAATAAGATTGGACACATCACGTTGCATCCTTGAAGCCAAGGCATTTTGTAGATTACGGCGCATAGGACCATAAATTCTGTTTTTCTGAAGAAACTGCGTTGAGTTTATTCTGGATTATTCCCAGATATTTAGAGGTGACCTCTCTGTCCACGCGCAAATGTTCCTGTTCATGCGCCAGCACATGGTTAAAATGACAACTACCTTGGTCATACTCGCGCGCAA
Organism: uncultured Alphaproteobacteria bacterium; assembly: GCA_963740205.1. Taxonomy (GTDB): domain Bacteria; phylum Pseudomonadota; class Alphaproteobacteria; order Micavibrionales; family Micavibrionaceae; genus UBA2137. The sequence goes on along the minus strand of CAVUDD010000004.1, from coordinate 78,133 downwards.
TATAAATGGTTGGCTTCAGACTTACATCAACATCAAGCTTATCAATCCATAGACAAACCTCGCCTGTACGCGGATAGGTCATCAACTTGTATTCCACACGTTGATCCAGTTGAAATTCCCTGTGCGCCAACCAAAGGTGTGAGAGATTTGCCCTCTGGCATAGGGATTGACCGTATCGCTTTTGACCTTACTCAAATCAAGAAAACTACGGTCATGGATATATTGAACCGGTTGCTCCTTGGGCGTAATTGATAAAACTGCCTGTCCATCTGGCTTACACCAAGATGCAGCCTGTACATTTGAGGCTACAAGGCAAAACAGACAAACAAAAAACACAAACTTTGCGAACGAATTTAATCTCATATCCTTGACTATATAGATGAAATGTTAAAAAAGAGTAGAACCAGTTGCCACATATCGGTTTCACAAGAAGAGGTTGACCATCATGTTTTTTATCGCACAACTCCTGTCATGGATTATTAATGCGCTTATCTTCATCATTATTATCGAGGTTGTTTTGAGTTGGCTGATAGTTTTTGATGTCATCAACGTCAGAAACCCGAACGCACAAAAGTTCATTGCTTTGATACAACGTATAACTCAGCCGATTATGAACCCGATAAGAAAAATCATACCTTCAATTGGGGGAATAGATATCACACCAATTATTGCAATCTTTGGCCTTAGCCTTCTTGACCGCCTCGTTTGGAGCACTGTTTTATGAGCGCAGCCATCATAGACGGCAAGCTTATTGCGCGCGATTTACGCGAAAGTCTGAAAGAGCGCATTGAACAGGAAAATCTTAAACCTGGGCTTGCAGTTATTTTGGTGGGCGACGACCCAGCCAGCCAAGTCTATGTCAGTAAGAAAATCACAACTTGCCAAAAAATTGGTATTGAGAGCTATGAATACAAGCTTGATAACGAGAGCACAGAAAAAGACGTCAAAGACCTGATCAATAAATTAAACGGTGATCCTTTGGTTCACGGAATTTTATTACAACTCCCCCTGCCCGATCACCTCTCAGAGGTTCAGGAATCTTTGGTGCAAAGAATTTCTCCAGACAAAGATGTTGACGGGCTGACAACCACCAACGCGGGAAAGCTTTTCCTTGGCATCAAAGGTGGCTTTGTTCCTTGCACACCACAGGGCTCTCTTTTGCTTATCAAATCAATTACTGAAAACTTAAGTGGCAAGAATGCGGTCGTCATTGGACGCTCCAATCTTTTTGGTAAGCCTATGGCACAACTTTTGTTACAGGAAAACTGTACCGTTACAACTGCACATTCTCGCACTCAAAACTTACAGGAATTGTGCAAAAATGCCGATATCCTTGTTGCAGCCGTAGGGCGACCAGAAATGGTCAAAGGCGATTGGGTAAAAGAAGGTGCGATTGTAATTGATGTGGGAATTAACCGCCTTGAAGACGGCAGACTTTGTGGGGATGTTGATTATGAAGGTGTAAGTAAAGTTGCAAAGGCTCTTACACCTGTCCCAGGTGGTGTAGGCCCCATGACAATAGCTTGCTTGCTAAGTAACACCGTTCAGGCATACCTAAAGAGTAAGAGCTAAGCCCCAAATTTGAGTATAGCCCTCTCTAAAGCTGGATGCATTGGACGTGTTCCTATAACTTCAACCTTGTCACCTTTTCCAATCGGCATTAGACCTATTTCACGTGGGATAGCATTTTGACCAAAGAACATACCCCGCAGATCAGGAGCCATTCCCTTTCTCATTTTACCTAAAGTTTGAGCAGGCTCATTAGAAGATTTAATGCCAGCGTCTTGATCTACAGTTGTCAGAACACAACGAGAGCATGGCTTTACAAACTCAAGAACAACATCCCCAATTTTAAGTTTGTGAATGACATCCTCTTCAAAGGGCTTAAGACCATCAATTACAATATTAGCTCTGAAGCGATCCATCGTGATGTTTGCACCCTCATTAAAATGAGGCTGAAGGCTATTTAGTGAAGCCGTATTAGTAATCAACAAAGGGAATCCATCTGCAAAAGTGACATGGTCACCTCTCTCAGAAAAATCGAGATCAACTTGCCTTGGATCACCGTCATCTTGCGTAACCATTCTCACTGATATTCCTAAATATTCAGAGAACCAACTGGCCGCATGATCACCCATATCCCCAGCATACAATTCATCTCCCCATATTTGAACCAATCCAGGCTCACAAGGACTTTCCTTATCTTTAAACATAGTTAGTTTGGTGAAATCGTGAGATGAGAGCTTCTCTTTACTCTCAGGATTTTCAAAGATCCATGCACTGCCACTCTTTTGGGCTTGGATGAGAGCCAGCTTTTCACAACCCCTATCGCGTTGAGTAATAAATTTACCTCGCTTTTTACCCTCTGCATGAACCAACATCCAGCGTCTATCATCGCTAGGCCCCGAATAATTAATAGTCATTGTGTCCAACTCAACACGGTGGCCAGATTTCAGGGGGTAAACATAGAGGTTTGAGACATACGCAGACATGATTTTCCTTTTATTTAAAAAAACTAAATTAAACATACGTTTACATATGTCAATAGTATTATTACTCGCCCTGTGCTTTGGTCCAGCCACGCTCACCATTAAAGGTGTAGAGGTTTTCAGTTTTTATGAAGTCAAACCCCGCGCCTGCAATATTGGTAAGCAGTTTAGTGATTGTATCATGTGATGTATTATCACCCATCAATCTTAGACGCCATTGATCGCAGCAATAGGTTTCAGGTAACCCATTAGGCCAGACCTTTGTGCCTCTGTTATCAATGAGAGATAATTCAAAATTATCACCAATGATTGGCTTTACCTTTTCTGCTAAATCATCAGGCGACCCTTCTGACCAATCAAGATAGACATCAACACCCACCAGTTTCTTGTCTTCTTTGGGAACAACTTTGAGAGGCGGTAATTCCATGCCCTTGGCATCGGCTGGATAGGACACCGCGTCCAGAGTTGTTGGTAATTGACCTAAACGTTCAATGACTGCATCGGCGAAACCTTGTGTACCCACCTTCTGCTTACTCACACCATCACGGAAAATCTCGCCTGTATGAATTCCATCTTCTATAGTTTTCAACCAAGCATTATGTACCTTTTCAGCAATCTCACCTTGGCCGATATGCACAAGCATCATCACAGCCCCCAACAACAAGCCTGATGGGTTAGCAATTCCCTTACCAGCGATATCAGGAGCGGAGCCGTGAATAGCCTCAAACATGGCAAAATCAGAACCAATATTGGCAGAACCACAAAGACCAACCGATCCTGTGACCTCTGCAGCGATATCTGAAATGATATCTCCATAGAGGTTTTCGGTTACAATCACATCAAAGTCAGATGGGCGCGAGGCAATACGTGCCGAGCCTATATCAATGATGTAATGTTCCTGTTCAATATCGGGATACTCCTTACCAATTTCATCATAGGTTTTGTGGAACAAGCCATCAGCAATTTTCATGATGTTGTCTTTGGACATGCACGTGACTTTTTTACGTCCATTGGTTTTGGCGTATTCAAAGGCATAACGAATAATGCGCTCGCTCCCTGGGCGCGTAATAAGTTTTACCGAGCATGCTGTTTGTTGTGTCTGGCGGTACTCAATTCCACCATAAAGATCCTCTTCGTTTTCACGCACAATCACCAAATCCATTTTTGGATGAAGCGTCTTGATAACAGGGTGATAGGAACTGCAAGGACGCACATTTGCAAAAAGCCCAAGGGTTTTGCGGATTGTCACATTCAGACTTTTGAAACCACCACCTTGCGGCGTTGTGATAGGTGCTTTCAGAAAAATCTTATTTCTGCGCAATGTGTCCCAAGTTGAATCCTCGATACCTGTGAGACTTCCTTTTTTATAGACCTCTTCGCCTATCTCTACTTTATCAATAGCAAGCTGAGCGCCTGACGCCTCAAGTATCCTTAATGTTGCGTCCATAATCTCGGGACCGATACCGTTACCGTAAGCAACTGTAATAGGGACAGCTTTCGTCATTTATTCCATACCCTTTTTAAGTATTTCTAGTGGTTCATCTGATTTATCATCGAGAGTTCTCTGAGGACAACTTCGAAGCAAAGCATATGCAAGTGTTGCAGAAGCAATAGACCCAATCAAGACCCCAAGGCGAATTGAAGCCTGCATTTCACGTGCTTCGAACGCTAGCCCCCCAATGAATAACGACATGGTAAACCCGATACCGCACAGAAGAGAAACTGCATATAACTGTTTCCAATTTGCGCCGTCGGGTTTGGGTGAAAATCCGCATTTAATTGCAATAAATAAAAGGCCAAAAACACCTATCTGTTTACCGAAAAACAAACCACTAGCTATACCTAATGTTACGGGGTCAAGAAACGAATCAATTCCCATCCCCTTAAAAGATACACCCGCGTTAGCAAAACCAAATAAAGGTAAAATTAAGAAAGCAACCCATGGGTGAAAGGCGTGCGCCAAAGATTCGCAGGGTTTATTGTCTGGCCCCTGCATTTTGTGAAGAGGAATAAAAAACGCAACAACAACGCCTGCAAGCGTGGCATGCACGCCTGACTTCAAAACAGCCATCCACAAAAGAAGTCCAAGAATTATGTAAGGGGTATGGCTAGACACATTTCGGATATTGAGAAAAAATAATAATGCAATTATTACCGTTCCAAACATTAATGCTTCTAGAATAATTGAATCCGAATAAAAGAATGCAATGATCAGAATTGCCCCTAAATCATCAATGATAGCAATAGCAGTAATAAGAACCTTAAGTGATACAGGTACGCGTGAACTTACCAACGCCAGTATCCCTAAAGCAAAAGCAATATCAGTGGCAGCAGGAATAGCCCACCCCTGAATCGTCTCAGGTGAACTCATATTGAAAAAGTAATAGAAAAGCGCAGGGACAACCATCCCACCGACAGCAGCCAAACCTGGAAGAACAAGTTTACTAGGATGAGATAGAGATCCCTCCATAATTTCTTGCTTGATTTCCAAGCCAATCATAAAAAAGAAAATCGCCATCATTCCATCATTGATCCAGAGAAGAAGAGGCTTTTGGAGAAGGAAATCGTACTCCCCTAAATCAGAGAACCCAATACGAAAGTCGACCTCATTAAAAAAATAATTATAAAGACCATTAAAAGGGCTGTTGGCTATAATCAGTGCCAATATAGATGCAAACATTAAAACTATTCCACCTGCAGCCTCTGTATGGAAAAAAGTTGTTAGATAATGTTTAGTGTGAACGTAAAAAGGCTTTTTTTGTTTTACTTCAGACATCTGATTCCTCCTGTCTATTTATACAAACAGGAATGCTCCAGATGCAATGGAGTTTTATAACATTAGATGGTTTTATAAAATCTTAGTAAAGATTATCGCAATCAGAACCAAGACATAGATATTCTACAAGACCATTTGTGTTCATTTCACTACCTAGTATCAGCGGACCAGAACTGGCGAAGGCTGTAAAAATAGAGATACTGAAAACACTTATGATAAAGATCATAAACATTAATGGCATAAAATAGCTTCTGCGCATGTGTTTCATTTTTAAAACTCTGGTTTTTAATAAGTTTAATATGCAAACACCCTAGCAAGCAAAAAGCTTAATCGTTATAAAAAGGCTGGCTGTTTCGCGATTTGTCCACAACGTATTCATTTTTACCTTTTTGGTCAACAATTTTATTATGTGAATATGAGAAGCCTCTAATCTTCTTATCTTCTGACCTTTTGTAAACATAAATACCCAGCACAGAAAGACCTACAGCCCATATAGTTCCCAGTGATTCCATGGCGTTTATTACAATACTTGCTTTTTCAGTTTCAAATATAATAACCCACGCCAATGCAAGCATTTGCGCTGCCCAAGTAATGGCTATGAGATAACCGAATGTTGGGCGCATACGTCGCACATAAATATCTTGCGAGGCAACCTCGGCACGCAAGGATTCATTTATTTGCTTAAGAGCCGTTTGTTTCTCGGCAGTTTCTAATTCAGCCATCTTTTCAAAATGACGATTGGCTTCCTGCATTTGCTCTGGTGATATTTGCCCACGCCGTAAGGCCTCATCGACTTTTGACAGTGCTTCTCCTGCACCTTTGGCGATAGGATTATCAACCCGCTTTAAAGCCTCGCCTATTGCCTCGATAATGACAGGAATGCCCACTTGGGCAATAACATTTCCAACCATCTAAACCTCCACAAGCTTATAGAAAATATGACGACCTATAATCACAGTTACTTTGGATTTGTTCGCCCAAGAAGGATCAACGTAATCTGCATGATAATGCGAGGCTCCGTGCGTAGGATCTTCAAGCAGACCTAAAACCGCACGACGCGCTATACGTTTGCATGTTGCAAAATATTTATCTTTTTCATTAACACTCACTACACGTGAGTATTGTGGGTCGGACTTAAGCCAGCAGGAAAATTGGAATGGCTTGTGGCAAACTTGAACAATATCGTTACCCCACCAGTACCCACCAAGTTTTTTGGCAATCTTAACGCGGTTAAGGATTACACAAGCTACCGCCTCAAGGCCATGTGTGCCCTCACTACGCGCTTCACCCCACAAGGTGCGCGCCATAACATCAATGGTAAGCTCCTTATAAAAATCCTCGGCCTCGTCTTCTTTTTTAGGGACTGTCTTTAATCCAAATAGTCGTTTAAAAATCTTCATGGTTTTATCTCCTTTGTATGTGCCTCCAAAGCCTCGGCCTTGAGTGCAGTTACCTCTAACTTCGCTTCTATGCGCAGCAAATGAGCGGTTAGCCTATTTTCAAGCTCCTTAACCTCACTAGAGCGCGCATAATCCTTGGTGACCTCTAGTTTGAAATTGGTGAGACCTTGCTGAAGAAAGTTCGCGCTTGAGTTGCAATATTTTTGTAAAGACCAAAGACTTCTCTCGATATCTTTGCGTTCCTTCCAAAACAACCAGAATATTCCGGATAGAAGTGGAATTTCGACAACCGATATCCACCAGTTCAAATCATACGAAAATTCAGTCATTTCTTCGCCTTTCCTGTATGTGTATAAGTATGTGGAAATTTAAATTATTATTCGATTATTGTTTTTGCTGAATAAGGATTGTTCTTATGCATCCAACTTGGCTTTGTACCTGTGGATAAATGCCTTTTAAGCCGTACGGATTCTTGCGAAAGTGCTCCTGCCAAGGCATCCAGGCCATCGTCACGGTTTCTTGGACTGTTTGGCCGCCACTCGCGCACCTCTGATGGGAAAGGCGTATCGTAAATTTTCTTGTTAAGATACAGCATGTTTGCTGCAAGTGGCGCATCCAATGCCTCTAATATGCGTAAATCTTTAGGGCGGTGATTGGCAACCTCTCTCACAGCACAATTTAGGCCTGCTTTGGCAATTTCACGGCGCAATATTGCAGGTAAAAACTTACCTATTCCATTAGTTTCAAGTGTAATTGAGGGCAAATAAAATTGCCTGACTAATTTGCAAATTTCTTGGCATTGATGCGTAGCTTCGTCCTGATTTTTTTCAAGTAAATTTTTTATATACGACACGTCATGTACATATAAATTATCATCTTCGCCTGTAAACAGTATTGCGACCACGCTTCCATCCCCTTTTTCAGAGCCAAAAGCAGGATCCCACCAAGCCGATGACGATATAAGGCGCACACCATTAAGTTTTAAAATAGGTAAAGTCTGTGACTCACTATAATCTAAATGGCCCTCATATGGTTGAAACCGTGAAAAATCGAGACGACTGTCGATGATATTGACTGGCTTTAACATCATCTGTGCGTCAAAACGATTTGGCCCTGACTTTTCTTTTAACTTAACAAGTGCCTTCTCGGTGAACTTTTGGGGCCACACCGTTCTTAAATCCTTATCCAGCACGGGAACCTTAAGAAAGTTAAACCCTTCTAAAAACTCTTCAGGATTATCATTGTATATCGTTTCGTATGTATGTGGTGTCCCTACATAGAGCTGAGTTCCCCCTTGCGTAAGAATAAAGTCTATCTCACTTAAGCGTTCACGCAGTTCCTCTCGCTTTGCTCTCGTATCACAGGTATTGGGCACCTCTACGTCGTCACAAATGATAAAATCTGCACGGCTGCCTGTTAAATTACTTGTAATACCCCGTGCCAATACAGAGGGATCTCGCAGCTCTAATGGGCGCTCAATTGTAAATCTATCACTGCCCCATTGCTCGGGAGCACGAGGTTTCAGACCTTTTGTTAAAGGGTGTTTTTCTATTATGCGCCTGATGTTCGAAACCATCTTTCTGGCAAGAATACTCTCGGCTGCCAAAATAAGAATGCGAAGATTGGGATTGTTTAATAACAACCAACTGACAAATAATCCCACCAATGTTGATTTACCGCACGAACGAAAAGCCATGAGTACAAGCTGCTTATCGCCATTTATCCAAGAATGTTCCAGCCAATACGCAATTTTAAAATGCACGTCTGGTGTTTGGTAACCTTGGATCTTGTTCCAAATGGATAGAAAAAGCCCAAATGAACAATAACTCATTCATCATCACCATTATCGCCTTCCTGCTCCCAAACATCCTGACGAGATTTATAAGTCTTAAGCTCTTCCTCAGCTTCCTTTAGTAAAGCTACAAACTCTGCTTCATTATTTTCTGTATCTTTGGAACAAGACGATGATTTGGCAATTTTGAGCAATAGCTCGACATGGGCAATCGCAACTTTGGCCGCGTTGTGATGAGCAGTAAACCCCTTAGCATCTTCGGGCGCATCTTGTTCCATAAAACAATGGTAAGAATCCAATGCCTTGGAAATAGCTTTTTGCAAACAGTCGGAAACATCCGACTGCAAAGGTTTTTCACTCATAACAAATTCCTGTTATTTTTATTCTAGTATTTGGAAATGACGTACCATTCGGCACCGTTAGAAAAAACGGTCACAGCTTCATAGCGATTGCTCAATATCTGATTGCTTTGATCGGGGCCCGCCCCACCCTGTTCAGTAACAGTGACACTATTTGTCGATGGGTCTGTCTTTTTGAGCGTTATACTTCGCCCTATCGCCTCGGGTGCATCGGCAGGTGGAAGGCGCGCCTCTAATGCTCCATTAAATGAGGACAACACATAGACATCGGCGGACATATCGATATTTAAAACGCCCGTGCCGTCATAATAAAGGTCACTTCCGCTCTGGCGGTTGGTCGAAGTAATAAACCATTCTGCACCATTAGACACCATCGTCACATAATCATAACGTCCAGCCAGATAAATTGCTTTGCCATCAATGCCGCTAGCCTCAATGGTTGTGACGGTCACAAGATTGGACGAAATATCAATCTTCTTAACAGTAATTTCCGCGCCAATTGCATCAAGTGGCTCAGGCAGTCTTATGGTTAAAGCCCCATTAAAAGACGACACCAGATGGAGAGAATGCGACAAATCAATATCAACTATCCCAGTGCTATCTATGTATTCAGTATCATAACGTAAAAGGTTAGCTTCTATATCCAGCGCCTTGGTTTTTGCCAAACGGTTCTTATATGGATAGCCTGCATTATAAGCCGTGTAATTCCCGCCACTAAAATCCCAAATCGCTGCGCCGTTACTGTTCGCCTGAAGGTTTGAAATAACCGTATTATACGAGCCTGCCTCAAGCTTTACATTTGGCACGAGATTATCGCTGAGCGTTACCAAATTACTTATAATCGTATCTTGTGAATTTGATCCAATTAGGAAACAGGCATTTGCCGTGCCTTTAACATTGGACTTACAATTGAGAAATACGTTTTGTCCCGCACCCTCTTCAACATAAAATCCATTCCCTGAAATATCTGTGTCATTGGAATAGACACGGCAACTTCAAAAATATTGCAGAGGGTTTATCGCCCGCTCCACTTTTTGTGAGATGAACACCATTTTCAGAAGGTTGCTCAATCAGAACATTTCGAAATCTGTTCCAATAACATGGGTGCATTGTGTTTATATCCCCATCCAGAACAATGCCTGTTACTACATCATTAATCACAACATCTGAAACAAGATTGGAAACACAAGAACCGTCTCGTCCATAAAGTTTAATCGCCGTTTCTGCTTGTTCGATTTTAAGAGAGGACAAAGCGGATTTCCCTGCGACAAACTCTATAAGCGCAAATCCACTCGCATTCGCACGCAAGATAGATGAAACCCCTGCACCCATAAGTATTTGCCCTTCGCTCAATGCAATCGTGGATGAAATCAGATACTGGCCACTGGGAATAAAAACAAAATCATTTGCAATGAGCGCTTGTTGAAAGGCTTCACTGTCATCGGTCAACCCATCACCAACGGCTCCAAAATCTTTAACTGAAATCGCATCGGCAATTTTCGCATTGGTATTGCGAGAAACCGCGCCCGTCCCGTCTGCTAAAAAGTTAGGTAACGAACTTGCGCCATCTAGAGATACAGGAACGAGATTACCCGCACCGTCAAACCCTAAACCTTTATTGGCTCTCTCGAACTTTGAAGGCAAAGATAAATTCGCAGGTGATTCATTTTTATCATAGCGGAGCATAGATGTCTGATCGCCTGAAACTTGCTGGATAGCAGCGATTAGAAAATCCAGTTCGTTATTAATGGCTTGCGCAGAAAAATCACCGCCCTCAATAAAATCTGTTAAACGCTCTAATGGTAAGCGTCTTTCCAATGTGACAATCGTACCCGTTGACGGCGCACTATCAAATGTCACCTGCCCACCGTTTGTGTTACCGGCATCACTGACATCAAAACCAGCGTTTTGTAAAACACCATTAAAAGAAACGTGCAAATCTTCACTGGCAAAAATTGGAAACGGATAGGTAAAGACCGTTTCTGTGCCATTAGCCAAATAGCGGACAAGCGGCAATATTTCGGGCATTTTGATATGCTCGGGCATGTTACAATTCTTTCTGTATTTAAGGAGTTTAAATTGTGTATTTAGACAAATGACGTATTTTTATTAGACTGCCGCACTTCGCTCGCAGTGACGTCATAATGAAAAATCATAATCGTCATCGCGAGGAAGGTTGAAAAACCTGACGCGGCGATCCAGTCAAACATTAAATCAGTGTCGTATTTTTATAGCGTTGGCGCTCTGCAAGTTGCGTGGCTTGCAAAACATTCAATCTACTCTGTTGTGTGAGGTTTTGATCAACTGTCTGAAAACGAAGATTATCCAGACGCTCTCGCTCGCCTAATTCCGTTTCGCTTTCATCAAATAATCCTAATAAAATTGCTTCACTAGAGCCCGTATTTGTTGAGATACCCTGCCCACCAAACTTCGCGCGCTGCCTTGCCACCGCACGTTTCAGGGCTTCGCGTCTTTCACGTTCACTTGTTTGTGCATTGGCTTGTACTGTTTGTTTTTGTAAAACAGCATCTTCCCGTGCATTTGTATACTGAAGGTTTTGACTTTCCTGTAACTGTTTTAAGGCTACTTCTTGAGCCTTGGCATCATCGCCTGCATGAGCAATACGCGAAATCGTATTAAAGGCACCCACTGCTGTATTGATAGTGGACACTGCACTACTAAATGAACCCATTGGCTTTTCTCCTTTATTAATTTTATCCGTTGACACTCAATTCCATCGAAACTGACAGCAAAGTAAATGGTAGGGGCTGTGATTGCTCAATTCGCCAAAGCGGATTGGTTAAATCGCTCGCCCAGCCAAAGGCATTCACCCTGATATCCCCACTCACTAATGGCGGGGACGAATTCAGAATTTCATCTTCACCAAATTGTTTGAGAGCGATTGGATTTAATCCACGCCCAACATCCACAATTAACGAGGCCGTTTCCTCAACACGGAAAGTCACATCAACAAGACGCACCGAACGTCCCGCCCCCGCACCATCAATTGTTGAAGGTGGCAAAGGCTCAATAACATGCGTGTAAGGCAAACCAATCTGAACCTCGGACGCAGGGTCATCTAATGTAATCACTCCACTCGAAACAGTTTGACTGGCTTGTACAATTCCATCGGCAATGATTGAAACACTTTGCCCTTCCAAGTGATTCAGACCTGACCAATTCGCAACAGGACTTGGGACTTCACCAGTCAAGGCAGAATCCAGTAACAAGTCATCATCAAATTGCTCGATTGTGTAAATGCCATTCCTATCAATCAGCAGGTAGACCACATCACCAACAACCGCGACCGATTGCACAGCACCTTGCGTTTCATGGAGCGTCCAAGCGGCAACTTTTTCGGCACGGTAAACAGTAAGCGTTGCGAATTTTCCATCCTCTCGAATGATAAATAAAAGCCTGCGCCTTTGGTCAAAATCCTGATCGATTGGCGAGGTAATAATGTGACGAGAGAGCAATGCCAAATCAGTTGCCTGATAGGCCTGCTCAATATCCGTATAAAGAAACTCACGAATTTCCTGTTTGTTACGCGCCACAAATAATGTCGCACCATCAACATCCACTGGTGGAATATAACGGTCAATAACCGACCCAACGCGTGTTTGCCTATTCAGTTGCACAGTTTCAGGCGTTAAAGGATTACCCGTTACCATCCATTCGGCACCACTTGTGAAGACCTGTAAATGACGGCCAGAAAAAACAGCGCGTATCGTATTTACCTGATCGGATAAAATAGCAAATTCAATGGCTTCGTCATCTAATCCTTCACCAAGATCAAAGTTGTATAAGTCCCCTGATTTTGAAAACCAAAGTCGGTTAGGCAAATCACGCGATCCACCCAAAACAAGCCTATCTTGGTGAAAGGCAACAGAGGCTGGGTAACCTCGCACAGGTGAAAAGGCTTGTTCTGCCCAATCAATTGTTGCATCCGTATCATCGAAATTTTCTATGACCGTGCATGTCACAACTGTAGGTGAATTGACCGTGTCGATAACGACTTCTTTGTCTTTCACGCGGAAACGTGTGTTCACATGACCGCTCTCAAAAACACTCTCTGATGATGTCAGTATTATTGAACCTGTCACGCCACTTGGTGAAAGTGTCGCCTCACTACTTGCAAATTTATAATAAGGCTGTTCAATAACGTTATTATCTGTGAAAAAATTCCAGTCTTCCAAGACCCAACCACCTGATTGTCTAATAAGTCTTTTGGGTGGGACATCGGGGTGAACAAGCAAAAGAGTGTCCGCACTTTGCGTCCAGACCAGTTGTTTGATTTGCTCTTCTGTCCAAGGGCCAGTTAGTGTTACAACCTTCAAGCCTTCCAGAAAAATATCAATCTGCATATCCGACAAAGCAATCAAGTACGTTTGCTGTGTGTTAAATTCAAACGAAATCAACCTTCCCTTTCCTGCAAGAGTATCGATAAATCCAAGTCCTGCACGACGTGTCACGCCACCTGTTGGATAAATAAATAAATTGTGCAAGGTCAGTGCGCCGTTGGCATAGGCACGTAAATCGCCACGACCAAGCAACTGCCTCGACACCTCACCTGCAGTGAAGTTCGTTTTTATGTCTTTAATTTTCATGAGATCAGTCTCTCGCATCAATAAGCGTAAAGCGCTCTAAACGATTTGGGCTATCCTGTTGTGCGTCAATTTGTCTAGCTCGGGCGAATTCGGTTTCTGCCATGCGGTACATACCTTCGGCACGAGAAGTGCTCTCGGTAATAGGAATGGTGAATTCCGCAGCCAAACGCACTATCAATGCGTTATCAAAATATGGAGGGAAGCTCTCTTCTTCGGGACGAAAAATATAACTCAGAATTACACTGTCCGAATTACAGTGGAGTTGACCATTTGCTATACGGAAATTAAGCCCTCTACCTCGCCCGCCTGTTCCTGCTGAAATGGCACGCAGGAAATCACTTGGAAGCTCAAAGGCGTTGTTATAATCAGCGACAGGAACATCAACTAATTTATTGAGGCTTATTTGCCCGCTCGCAAAACTCCATGCATAGGCAGAAAGCAACGCATCCCGACATGGCGCAAATAATGCGCCTGCGATTTCGGATTCCGCCGTGCCATCATTAAAGGATGTAATAGGCGCAGCCCCTATGCGGATAAGCGCACGCGAGCACAAGGCAACATCATTAAGTGCCATAGAAATTCTCCGTAAATTTAAAATTAAAAAAGGGAGGGGTTACCCCGCCGAAAAACTCTTGGGGAACAGAAGGACATAGATTTTTCGGCTTCTTATAAAGATTGGGATAACCCCTTATCGATTACGCGTTCACGCAGGAACTGCTACAGACCTTTAAGAATAGGCTGTCACAGTGACATTGGCGCCATCATTTGCGGTGACAATGTAGAACACTGTTGCAGGCGTGCCGTCCGTATCGACATTCGAAATAATTAGATCGTTCGGGCGCAGCATTTCTGTTGCGCTATTAAAATATCCAGCGCCAGTTACAGCGTCATCGGACGTTGCATAGTGCCATAGGGTGAAATTATTGGCATAGGCCAACACACTCAAATCACTGGTTTGAAAAGCCATTGATTGGTCTCCTTTTCGTTAGAATTTATTGTTGGATTTACGCTGACTCATCACATTGGACAGTGACAATCCCCGCATCATCAATCAGGCTTGCACCTTGGCTCATCATGTTATTGATGAAGTGTGCTGCGCGATCACCATGCCATGTGATATCGGTTTGAACATCCGAACCAGATGCCTGACCAATGGCTGTCTTGTGATAAAAGAAACAGGAACGCACACCCGCGCCATCATCGGGCAAACCAGAATGCGGAATGAAGTTGATACCCAACCATTGTTTGGTTTGAAGACCTTTATAAGGAAGCCCCTCTACGCCGACATAATCAGCAGATGAAAACTCCTCTATCGCCAATAAATCAGACCATTGTTTATAGCCTATAACAGCAAAGCGCTGACCATCATCTGGTACATCGCCCTCACCCAGAATTTCAAACGCTTCAAGAACCTTGGCCTTTGTTAGACCGCTAGCGCTGTCGGTAATGATGTTGGTGGATGAAGATGCCATAGCATTAATAATCAAATCATCTGTCTTGCGACCAAGTGCATAGGCACCTGCATTTGCAATCACCTGACGTTCATCAATATTGATTTTAAGCTCGTCCAGTTTATCAACCCAATCACCTGCATAATAATCACTTAACTCACATTCAATTGTGGAATGCGCCAAATTCATCACAGGAACCATCCCATGTGTTGATTTCGTTGATGCAGTTCCTTTACCGACCTTTTGAAAGACTGCGGTCGAACCTTTCACATCATTGATAAAACGAACTGTGCCTTTTAATTTGGAACCCATACGTTGGTAGGATTTATGAACCTCGCGCTCGAATTGTTTAACGAACGCTTCGGAAATAGTTGTAGCCATGAAGAACCTCTTTCATGTTTAAAAAAGTTGATGAAAAAAATGTTCCACATAACGAAAGTTATCGGTTTGAAAAACGCGGCAATGTTTGCGGAAATAAAACTTCAGGGCGAAATGGCTCGTTGTCCTGAAAATGAAAAAAGACCATCTTAGTATCCCGCTTAATAAGGATACATTTGTGGCCTTGATGAATAATATTTAGGATTTATTTCCTATGTTGTCAAGTGTTATTTTCAAAGAATGTGCATATTTAAGCCCCAGATGTGCTTTTTCCTTGAAAAATTGGCTCAAATCCTTATATTTACGTAAGTTAAAAGATACGAGGGTGTGCTAGCCAGTATCAATAATTATAAAAAGCCAGAGAGAATAGGAAGCACACGATGTTTGAAAATATATTAGGAAGAAGCGCGGCAATGGCAGATTTACCTGAACCGGAAGAAATCACATATCAAAACAAGCGCGCCTACGCACGCCGTACAGCGGATCGTTGTATCTCTGAGGTTGATGGTCAAAACTATCCTGTACAGGATTGGTCAATGGGCGGATTACGCGTCTTTGGTGACTTTAGAACTTATGCTCTTGGTCAACAATTACCAGTTACAATGAAATTCAAATTACGCGATCAAATCGTGGCTATTCAACATATGGGTACTATTGTCCGCAAAACAGCCGACACAATTGGAATGCAATTTGCGCCTTTGACAAAAGACATCCGCACAAACTTGCAACAGGTTGTTGACGATTTTAATGCAAACGAATTTGCAGAATCACAAGCTTAATTGTTACACTAGAATTTCCCAGACATGTAATGTCTCTCCTTAATAAAGGGTTATGCAGATCCTAAGGGTAAGAGAGTTTAGTCTGAATTAAGAAAAGGATGGGTTCGCGCCCATCCTTTTTTTATTTACTGCCTGTCACTGCGAGCGAAGCGCGGCAGTCCAGAGTTACAAACTAGATTGCCGTGTCGGTCTTTGACCTCCTCGCAATGACGGATAAAGTTAATATAACTTCTCAAATCCATCGGTAACCTTAGAGATAAAGCTCGGGTCTTTATCACGCCAGTATTTTGGATCACGCATCATCGAACGAAGCTCTTTCTCACCCAAGCCCGTTTGCCCTTCTGTATCAGTTTTAAGTGTTGGCGTTTCACCCTTCATCATCTTATGAAGTGCCATGACACCCTCGTAGGAACTTGCCAAACCATCCAGAACGTCCTCGGGTAAACTCTTACGACCAAAGGCGAGAAGTTGCCTCGACATTTCCTCCCATTGTTCGACACCACCAAATTCGGCAACCAGTCTTTCGACCTCACGATCGGCCTGAAATTCGCCAGCCATAGAGGCAATCATTGGAACAAGTTTTTCTGCTGCTGCATCATAAACAACTTGAACCTGTTCCTTGGTAAAACCCTGCGCATGAAATTTGGCATTTAGCTCAGCATCAGGCTCGAACAACCCATGCGAACAATCCACCTCGTATTCCTCTGCACTTTCTGGTGCCTTTGCTACGCCTGATAATTTCTTCTCAAGCTCCCTATAGGATTTTAGCAATGCCTCAACACGCAATTCACCTGTTTCTGGATCTTTAAACTTCGCAGGAACTTCGGACACATCTGTTTCCTCGACTTCTGCCTCTAATAGATTTTCGTTCATATTCTTTTCTCCTTTAGTTTAAAATTATTTAGCCCTCACGGCCTCTTGAAATTAACCTTAAAATTGTTGCAACCATCGCGCGTTGCCCTTCCATATAACGAAGCTGGGCATCCGTGGACTCCATCCCCATCACACGTGAAAAACTGATAGATTGCAGATGTGACAAAACGCGTTTGCCATCATCACTCTGAAACAGACGCGCAAATGATTTTTCAATGTCGCGCATCTCGTCATTCTGTTTACGAAAGCTGGGTAACATCTTCTATACCTCCTGTTTCGGCGATAAGATTTTCGAGCGGGGCAAGCGGGGCTTTGCGCATTAAATCACTTGGCACGCCTAACGCCTCACCCAAAAAAAGTGATGCTCGCCCCAAATCAATAGAGGCACTTGCCTCGGGCCCCATCGCAAGCACGGTGTTAATCCATGACAGCGTATTTTGAATGTGCTTTTGACCTTGTGCACGCGCAAGTGGCGAGCGGTAATCAATCTCAACCATACGCCCATCAATACGGAAATCGGGAACCTCGCCACGACGACGAAGGATATTAAATCCGCGTTGGATAAGTGGCGTGAGCAGTTCCGATTGCAAGCGTCCGTAGGTCGCACCAAGAAGTAAACTCATCTCGGATGTGCGCTCGATGACTTCCGTAGCGGTCATGGCGCGCGCATCAATTTGCGGAAGCCTGTCCACCAATAACGCATGTCGAATACGCGAGCGTAAATCCTCAAGTACCAATTGCGACACATCAAAACGCCCCGGCATTTCAAGTGGTGTTAGCCCCTTTGACCCCATCGCCTTGGGAATAATTGTACCGGGTAACAATTCAATATTGGCGGGATTGAGAACACCATCATCATCGGCCTGCCAGATTCCGGAAATCGCAATCGAGGCGTTTTTCAAAATCAATTCAACCACCTTATTGGCAGTCTTGATATCGGGCAAAACCTTCATGATTGGTGAGCGTCCATAAATCTCACCAGGGGATTTCATCCAGCGGAAATTAATGAACGGTGATTGCGGTAAAGTCACGGACACCAACGGTTCACTCTCACCATCCAAAATGGCGCGGTAAAGATACCCATTCTTTTCTGGAATGACTGCCTCGCGAACTGTGAATTCAGTGGTCGGGTCATTCTCAATTTCTGCCAACACATTTTCGGGTAATTCGGCGAATGGATAACGTGCGACTAACCCCGTACCGTTCAATGACAAATTACGAAATGTACCATCCAGTTTGCCTGTTGCATTTTCCTCAAGCGCGATACTGTTGAGTGGGACAGAGGACAAACGAAACGCAGAAAGCTCGCCTGGTTCTGCCTCTTCAAAGAGCAAGCTTGCCGTACCACCTACGACCAAATCCAAAAAAGATTGGTGTAACTCGACTGCAAAATTACTGCGATCAAAATGCGATTGTAATGTCTTTGCCGCCTTCTCCAACACACTCGCCAGCGCGTCATAATCTTGTGCCTCCACATCGGGTCCGGGCTTTAATCCAAACCACTGTGTCCAAGGGGGCGTAAGATGGCCAAGCAAACTTGCCGCCAATTGTTCAACCGCATCCAACGCCGTTGAATCATAAAGCTCGTTACCTTTACGTTTACTGACGCTGTTATCTTTTTGGGGCAGAGCATAACGATAGCATTCCTCCCAATAAGGCGCCCAACCTTGCTTGCGTGACATGGCTCGCGTGTGGCGTTCTTCTAAATTATCTATGCTCATATCTGTTCTCTCCTATTCCCCAAGCAAGGTTCTGCGTCCCTGCCCTTCACCATTTGATTTGTTCTCCAATATCCCGCGAAACCCTGTCAGGATTGTGCCGAACCGCCCGCGTGATCTGCGAAGTAAATTTTCTTCACGCCGTTTTTCTGTCTCAACGCGCGCTTGTGTCTCGATTTGTGTGTCACTTAATTTTGTATCCTCGACCACAACAGGCACACGCTGCACAATTGTTTGCACGCGCGGTGCCTTTGGACTTGGTGTTAATAGTCCCATAGGAATTGCCTTTCTTTTATCTTTGTTTGTTCAGGAATTTATAAAGTTGATAGGGCGTGATAATCCGCCGTGTATGAATCCCCAACACACGCTTTACCGCCTCGACACATGTCATGGGCATTAATGGCGCGGGTCTCATCGGCGGTGTTTTTACCACGGCCTCCACAACCTGTTGACCATGCGCACGAAGCCAAGATGGCAAGTTAAAACCGCTTGGTAAATCATGCACTGCAATCTCGGTCATGTGCGCCAGA
Organism: uncultured Alphaproteobacteria bacterium; assembly: GCA_963740205.1. Classification (GTDB taxonomy): domain Bacteria; phylum Pseudomonadota; class Alphaproteobacteria; order Micavibrionales; family Micavibrionaceae; genus UBA2137. Next base: position 58,981 of record CAVUDD010000004.1, on the reverse strand, counting down.
GGATCACAGGTAATCCAGCGCGTACCGTCATGCATCAACACATAACAATGCTTGAAACCGTCTCTCAAAAACCTTACGGATTTCAACTCGCTAAAGCCTGAAAACACCACCCAAATTTTTTGCGGAGGATTACCAGTGCTGGCGGGAAACAACCCGCATTTCTCGGTCAATGGAATACTCCCAAGTTTTTAGCCTGAGCCACATAAGAATTATTTGTCGGAATATGAAACGGTAAAACTGTGCGCTCCATCAATTTCTTGGAAATCAGAACCTCACCAATCCTGTCCATGGCATCCATCCATAAATCATGGGCGCGTGCCTCTTTGGCGTAACTTGGGTCGGGGGCAATTTGGCGTCTGCCGTAATGACGCAGGACAAGCAAATGATCGCGCTGTAAAATGCGGTTACGATACAAACGATCCAGAATTTTGAGTATGTCTATGGGTTCGCAAGCACGTTTAACAAGCCCAGCGCCAGAGCGTATTCGTGCGCCCTCATTTCGTGCCTGTTGCGCCAAAATAAACCAGAACCATGCCTCCTCTGCACTTTCAAAAGGTGTGGTGTTGTCTTGGTAAGTTGGGGGGACATGTAGGTATTTGCTCATTCTCTCCTGCCTCTGTTAAGGATCATTACAGGCGTATTTGTTCCTGTTATGTTCTTTTTATGAACATCCGAGAAATAAGAGTCAAGAATTATTTTAGGAATGTTGTCCTAATAATATTTATATTGTTTAAAGGTAGGGCCTTAGTGCGATGAACTCTGGATCAAATAAAAGTGGTATGTAGTATTGAGGAATCATCAATATTTTAGCAATCTCTAGGTTGGTTCTACGCCCCTCTTCATATGATGGCCTTAAAGCTTCTACCGCACCGTTCGGCGCAAGTACTGCCAATGCTTTAAATTGGGCACTCTGATCTACCATCGCCTCTGAAGAAGGATTAAACCGAAGCATAGGATCAGTAAGGTGCGCTGTTAATTTGTTTATTGTGTCTGAAGTAGAAGTTGCAAAATTTTTTCCATCAAGAATGTGAATCATTTCTGTAGTACACACCATATTTATCCAGCAAGCATTTAATGTCATTTGCGAACAAGATATCAGTTACTAAAACTGGATCGCCGTAAGGGGTTTCATGATAGGAATATTTTCTAATCATGCCACGCAACTTGTCTTCATCAAACGGAGCAGGAAAAAAATTAATCTTGTCTTGATATTGGTTTTCTAGAAACCATGTTTTAACGGCCTCAACATCTACTGGTATGAGGCCGTTATCATTCGTATATTTTATGAGTTTTTGTAAAGACAAAACACTTTCCTAAGAATATTCAAAGGAAACCTGTTTAAAATCCTTATTATTTAAATACTCAACTAAGGTTAACTTACCTTCGTTAAGCAATTCTACACCCTTTGCTGCTTCACTAAGAAGTTCTTCTTGCGTCACATTACGATCATGACCAATAAAGAACTTAACATCTGTTAGTTCACAATCATCTCCAGTTCTGGAGATAATCTCAAGAGCTTTAGTTTTATCAATCATAAGACATCTCCTTTCTATAATCTTAAAAGCTTGACACTACTATTTATACTAATTCTAGCATATTTCAAATATAAATTCCACATAAACGCACTCATTTTAAAAACTTTGTCAACCTTTTTTGAGAATAACATTATGCTCAATCTTGAATTTATTATGAAAATTCTCTTACTCTTGGCCAATCAAAAATTTTTACAATTAAATACAATGATTTAGAGCTTATATTATGCTTCAAATTACACTATAGTTACATTTGAGATATCTTTTTAATATATAATAAATTCCCTTTTTAGAATCGAAAAGACGTGGGACACTATTCCTATGTTTTCGCATTCCGAAATATGGGCTGCTATCGATACGCTCGCCTCTAAGCATTCATTGTCAACATCGGGACTGGCCAAAAAGGCTGGTCTTGACCCGACGACGTTCAACAAATCCAAGCGTGAGACATCGCATGGCAAACCGCGTTGGCCATCGACAGAGAGCATTGCCAAAATCCTTGGCGTGACAGGTGCCAATTTAACCGAGCTTGCCGATATGGTAAAAAATGGTGATGAGGGACGCGTTGAAAATACCCTGCCTTGTGCACGACTTTCGTCCCTGACCGACAAGCGTTTGTTTAACGGGCATGGTCAACCGACCAGCAATAAGGCATGGAGTGGAAAGACTTTATCCACCACCTTCCCCACCACATGTTTTGGCATTGAAATTGATGGATCACACGAAAGTGGGTGTTATCGCACAGGTGACGTTTTGGTTGTCGAGGCATTGCCCCCCAAATCCGTACAACAGGGCGAGCGCGTCATTATGCTGGGGACATCAAACGATTTGCTTATTCATGAGGTGGTTGGAATATCATCTAACATGATTGAAACCCGCGCCCTTGATAATCAGGGTAATCACCAAAGAACAGATATGAGCAAGATTGCCTTGCTTGCGCGGATATTATGGGCAAGCCAAAGTCGGATTTAATTTGGTGCAATTCCCAATTGCATATTCTTGATATTGTCACTTAATTGGCGCATGTAATCATGTGCCGCAGTAATAAGTTCATCATGCGATATAACTGCCTGTTCCTCTGGGGGTACGATATCACCAGAGATAAGCTCGTTAACAATCACTTCAGTAAAGTACATTTTCTCCGTTAGTACCTTTTGCGGTATCCCTATATCAAGGACAGCCTGCATTATAATTGGCCAGTTATCCGCCTGTAATGGATCAGTATGTTGGAGTGTTTCAAGAATGATTTCTTTTTCTAGAAGAAATTCCGAGTCGATTTCTGCAACATCACGCAATATCTGTTCGTTTGATGCTCCAGCACGAGCCATTTCTTCAAAATCTAACGCAGAACTTTTCATAAGGAAAATCGTACAACAGTTTTCTCTAATTTGTCAAAAAATTTAAACTTGCCATTCACAGGGCAGAAGTTAGGATAACCGCGTTATATCAAGAGAGAGGAAAACACCATGAGTGAAGAAACACGCGCCAAGGCCGCAAAAATTTTGTTGGACACCAAATCCGTCCTGTTCAATGCAAAGAAACCTTTTGTATTTACATCTGGTCGCCTCAGCCCTGTTTATGTTGATATTCGCCGTCTGATTTCCTTTCCAGCCGAGCGTTCCCAATTAATGGATATGGGAACAGAGATGTTAAAGCCATTTAATCTGGATTACGCCGCAGGTGGTGAGACAGCTGGAATTCCCTACGCTGCCTTTATCTCCGAGCGTTTGAATATTCCCATGCTTTATGTGCGTAAAAAGCCAAAGGGCTTTGGTAAAATGGCACAAATTGAGGGATGCATGGACGAGGAAGGCAAAAATGTTGCCCTCATCGAAGATTTGCAAACAGATGGCGGAAGTAAAAAGGTCTTTATTGACGCCCTTCGTAATGCTGGTGCCAAGGTCGAGCATTCTTTCGTTGTCTTCCATTACGGTATTTTCCCGCAATCATTGGAAAACATGAAGGAAATAGGCGTTCAATTACATGCCCTTACCGATTGGTGGGCGGTTCTTGAAACAGCAAAGCGCGACAAATATTTTGACGAGGAAACTTTGGACTCGGTTGAATTCTTCCTCAATTCACCCGATGAATGGGCAGAGAAAAATAAACATTTGGCTGAAGAGAAAGCCTCTTAAACGCAAATGAATCTTTATTTTCACGCCTCCGAAACCGCAGAAGCCAAACAAAAGCGCGACTTGCTTATTGGTAAATATGGACAGGCCAACAGTCTGAAAGATGCCGATGTCGTTGTGGTTCTGGGGGGTGATGGCACGATGTTGGAAACTCTCCATGCGGCGTTGCGTTCCAAAACCAATCTTCCAGTTTATGGATTAAATTGTGGCTCAGTCGGTTTTCTGCTTAATCCGTATGAAGAAGAAAATCTTGTAGAGCGTATTGAAAAGGCCACGGCAACTGTCATTCACCCTCTAAAGATGAAAACAATAAATGAGAATGGTAAGGAAACCGAGGCTATTGCCTTTAACGAGGTCTCTCTTATGCGCCAGCGCAGACAAGCGGCCAAACTTAAGGTGACAGTTAATGGCGTGGTGCGTTTAGAAGAACTTATTTGCGATGGAATAATTGTTGCCAGCCCAGCAGGAAGTACCGCCTATAACCTCTCTGCACATGGGCCTATCTTGCCTTTATCATCTAATATGCTTGCACTAACCCCCATATCCGCGTTTCGTCCTCGTCGCTGGAACGGTGCATTGCTGCCAGATTCAAGTTGTTTTGAATTTGAAATTCTTGAAACCGAAAAACGCCCTGTAAGTGCGGTGGCGGACTTTACCGAAGTGCGTCATGTTAAGAGCATTAATGTCTGGCAATCCAAGGATATGGAGCAAACTTTGTTGTTTGACCCCGACCATAATCTGGAAGAACGCATGTTGAAGGAACAATTCACATCTTAAGGCATTTTTTGGGTGGACGTTTGAAGTGTCATTCGATATAAACCTGTGTCTGATACCAACATTTAGACATTTCTATAGAGTGCTCAGGTAGCTCAGTTGGTAGAGCAAGGGACTGAAAATCCCTGTGTCGCCGGTTCGAGCCCGGCTCTGAGCACCATTTTTCCTTTATTTTTCCAAATTCACATTAAATGTAAGACTTAATCCGTCACGCAATTCTATTGTTGGATAGTTGAAAACCATGTGGGTACGGCTAAGATATAAATTATCGTTCACATATCCATTATTAAAATCATACCATTCCAAGTATTTTAAAACGACATAGGCTTGAAAAGATTCTTGATAGGAATACTCATAACGCGTTTTATCCTGCCAATATTGAGCATAAGCGTCTTTAAAGAAGTTTTCTCTTGTAACCTTCGCATTCTCGATAACTTCATCAATTATGTCCCAGATCCAGGCCTCCATAGTAACCAGATAATCTTCATCCCATGGGTATTTGATGCCAAAAGACACAAGCTGATGTCTGTCGTCTCTATTGGAATTTGCGGGTTCTTGAAGCTTCATAATAAAACATTCTTTCACCTCAAAAGGCTTACAGGCAAAATATTTTATTAAGACATTGATAAATATATAATTTCTACGCACTAAACAGACGGTGCATTAAGCCTTTTTTAAGTGTTTTCATTGTAAAATAAAAGGTGAAGTGATTCCGCGGGCTTATGCGGAAACTTTAGGGGTACTCGAGGATCGAGTTAAGTTTGGAAGAATTACCAAGGAGCAGGCGTAATGCCAACATATAACGGAACAGCAAGCGACGATATTCTCAATGCAGACGATGAGAATGCCAACGACTTTTTTTATGGATTGGGCGGCAACGACACAATCACTGCGCGTGGAGGCGATGATGTTATCGATGGCGGTAACGGCAACGATACTCTTTACGGTGGATATGGCAATGACACATACATATACAGTTCAGGCCAAGATGTGATTCTGGATAGTGGTGGCAGTTCCGATATAATTGATTTTGGTGGCTTAAGCTTTGGTTCTCTAAATTTTACACGTGAAAATAATTATGACCTCGTTATTGATGCCCCCGGTAGCAGTGAAATAACTGTGCGCAATTTCTTCCTTTCAACCGGTGCCTACGCAATTGAGTTTTTTCGTTTTGGTGGCGCTTTAATGACCGTCCAAAATTTAACAGTCACAACATACGGTGATAGTGCGGCCAACCTCATTTATGGGGACGCCAATGGTGCAACTTCCATAGATCTCATGTATGGCGGTAATGGTAATGACACACTTTATGGCTATGCTGGCAATGATACTCTTTACGGACAAAATGATGATGATCGTCTCTATGGTGGTGACGGTAACGATATTTTATATGGTGGCAACGGTGATGACAGCATTCAGGGTGATGCTGGGGATGACACTCTACAAGGTCAAAATGGCAACGACACCCTAAGTGGCGGTGATGGGAATGACTTTCTAAATGGTGGTCTTGATGACGACATTTTAAATGGCGGTAACGGCAACGATGACCTTCGCGGAAGTAGCGGCAATGACATACTCCACGGTGGTGCTGGTAATGACATTTTAACTGGTGGCGGAAACACAGACCAACTATTTGGCGGCTCAGGAGATGACACACTTAATGGTGGTGCTGGTGACGATATCCTTGATGGCGGAGATGGAACAGATACAATCATTGCAGGTGCTGGTAACGACTTTGTTTACGTGTCCATTGGCAACGACTTTATCAACGGTGGCTCAGGTTCTGATACCATAGTTTTTACCAACATTAATTACGGCGGGACTTTTGATATGTCCACGCAAACCATTACTCTTTCAAATGGTGATGTTCAAACATTCAGAAACTTTGAAAATGTTACAGGCTCCTATCTGAACGACGATATTATCGGAAGTAATGTGTTCAACATACTTCACGGCGGATCAGGTCGCGATGATCTTTATGGTCGTGGTGGTGATGATTGGCTTTATGGTGACGAAGGACATGATCGCCTTTATGGCGAAGACGGCTTAGACGACATATATGGTGGCGAAGGTAATGACCAGCTTTATGGCGGTACAGGAAATGATCGCCTCACTGGAGACGCTGGGCGTGATTATCTATTCGGCGAAGATGGCAATGACCTCATGTATGGTAGTGATGGTGATGACTTTATCTATGGCGGTAACGGAACAGATCGTGCCGAAGGTGGAACAGGTAATGATACCATTGATGGCGAAGGAGATAATGACGTTCTCTTTGGACAAGAAGGTTCTGACACAATCTACGGTGGTGATGGACGCGACTTTCTTTACGGTGATGATCAAATATCAAGCCCAACTTTTGTAGGTGCTGGTAACGACACACTTTACGGTGGTGCCGGTAATGACCTCCTATTTGGTGGTGCCGGTAATGACAGGTTAGATGGGGGTGCCAATTCCGATGTTCTCACAGGTGGAACTGGTGCTGATACTTTTGCATTCCAATTAGCAGACACCTATACAGCCTTTGACTACGTAAATGATTTTGAATTAGGCGTGGGTGCAGATATTCTCGACTTCTCGTCTGTCCTCAATTTTGGCATTGGCGACAATATTAACGACTTTGTTCAACTCGTAGATACCAATTTTCACGTGCGTGTTATGGTTGATGCTGATGGAACTGGTGGGGGATTTGGTCAAACTATTGCTGTTCAATTACAAGGTTTGAGCGGATTGGGATTAACCGCACAGAAGTCTATTTGATAATGGGCAGATAATTCTCTAACTCTAGATTAAGCATGAAAAGATTGAACGGCGCGCACGGCATCATTCCATCTTTTAAGCTTAGCTATAATTTCTTCTGATTTGCATTTTTCATCAGGCTCGTAAATTTGCGCTGATGTCCAAACACCTTCCAATTCTGTAATATCTTTATAAAAGCCACTCCCCAAACCTGCAAGCATGGCAGCACCAAGAGCAGTACATTCTGTATTTTCTGGTAACTCAACGCGCGTATTATTTATATCCGCAAGCATTTGACACATGAGAGCATTATTTACCAACCCACCATCTACACGTAGGATATCCACCTCTATCCCTGTATCTTTGTGCATAGCGGACAATAGATCATAAGTTTGGAATGCTTGTGCCTCAAGGGCTGCATAAGTGATGTGCCCCTTGTTTGTATTGCGTGTCATCCCCAGTATGGCTGCGCGTGCCTCAGGGTCCCAATATGGGGCACCCAAACCAGTAAAAGCAGGAACAAACATCACTCCATCACTTGTTCCAACTTCTCGCGCCAGTTTTTCACTCTCTGGGCTTTTATCAAAAAACTGCATGTTATCGCGTATCCATTGAATGGCTGCACCAGCGATAAATATAGACCCTTCAATCGCGTAATGCGTACCCTGCCCTAGGTCATAAGCGATGGTCGTTAAAAGCCTATTTTTAGATTGTATCGGTGTCTTACCTGTATTCATCAGAGCAAAACATCCCGTCCCGTATGTGGACTTAATCATGCCCTTTTTGAAACATGTCTGCCCCACCATCGCCGCATGTTGATCGCCCGCCATACCTGTAATTTTGAGCCCTTTATCACCAATCAGAATTGTAGTTCCGAATTCTGCAACATTTGGCTTTACTTGGGGCAAGATACTTTTAGGAATATCAAAAAGCTCGAGTAATTCCTCATCCCATTTTTTCTCATGTATATTGTACAGCATGGTGCGCGAGGCATTGGTAACGTCTGTAATGTGTGAACGGCCTTCTGTTAATCTCCAAAGTAAGAAACATTCAACCGTACCAAAGGCGATTTCTCCTTTTTCCGCGCGATCACGAACGCCCTCTACATTATCTAAAATCCATTTGATTTTGGTGGCTGAAAAATATGGATCAAGGAGCAACCCCGTTTTATCAGAAACATTTTTCTCATGTCCCTGCCCTTTTAATTCCCTGCAATACTCTGCCGTTCTTCTGTCCTGCCAGACAATCGCATTGTAAACAGGATTGCCTGTTTTTTTGTCCCATAGAATTGTTGTTTCACGTTGATTGGTAATACCGATTGAATCAATATCTGCACCTTTTGAAACTTCATCGGCACAAGCCAAAGTGTCTCGCCAGATATCCTCAGCGTTTTGTTCCACCCATCCATTCTGAGGATAGTGAAGCGTCAATTCCTTCTGAGAAATATTTATGACTTTCCCATATCTATCAAACACAATCGCCCGTGACGACGTTGTCCCTTGGTCAAGTGCAAGTATGGTTTTGTTTGAATTCATGCTTAAGCCTAAAAATGATAAGCGTGGATATAATGCCCAAGGCGGTCGGCACCCTCTGGGGAAATTTTCAATCCAAGCTTTGAGCGTCTGAACAGTATATCATCCACAGTTGTTGCAAATTCATGTGTAAGTAAGTAATCGACTTCTACACCATATAAACCTGCTCCAAAATCTTGCCCCATATCAGTAAGTGAAGTCAAACCTTCAAGAAATATATGCATGCGTGTACCGTATGACCGTACATATCGTTTGACTATATCTTCGGAAAGCCATGGATATTGTGCCGTAATATCATTCGTAAACTCCTGTTTCCTTAAATGAGAAAAATCACCACCAGGCAAATGCTCTTTATGTGTAAAATTTCCCTGCAACTCTAAGGATGGCAATGCCTTTTTCACCAGATAAGCGGCCTTAGTAGCCAATCTACGATAAGTCGTAATTTTACCACCATACACAGACAAAAGTGGAGCTTCGTTTTCATGCTCAAGGACAAGTTTAAAATCACGCGTTACCGATTTATCGTCTTTTGCTCCATCCTCAATTAAAGGTCTGACACCTGAATAACTCCAAACAATATCATCAAGCCCCACCTTCTTTTTCAAAGGTTGCGTTAACAGTAGCGCACAGATAATCAATCTCATTGTTGGATATAGAAATCTTATCCAGATGGCCCTCAACATGTTCCTCGGTTGTGCCCACCAACGTAAATTCATCTTCATAAGGAATTGTAAAAACAATACGCCCATCATGCTGTTGGATAATATAACAATGCTCACCCTCGTACATTCTTGGCACAACGATATGAGAGCCCTTTACTGTGCGAATACTTAGAGTACCATCGTGTGTCAAACCATTTACATCAAGTAAATGCTTTACCCAAGGCCCGGCGGCATTCACGACCATACGCGCAGTAATACAATATTCGTAGTCTTCAATCTCGTCGTGCAAAGTTATAAGCCACCGCCCACCTCGACGCTCCATGAATTTACATCGCGTATAGGTGGAAATATTCGCACCCTTATCAGCTGCATCCATCGCATTTAGAACAACAAGACGTGCATCATCTACCCAGCAATCGCTATAAGAAAATCCTTTTTTAAATTTTGAAAGAAGTGGTTCGCCATAATTACCTTTTTTAAGATTCTCACTTTTGGAAGCAGGCAACAACTTGTCGCGCAACGTCATATGGTCGTAGAGGAAAAGTCCCAATCGTATCAACCATTTTGGACGCAGATTTTTATTATGAGGAAGTACAAAGCGTAAAGGCCATATGATATGAGGTGCTAACTTGAGAAGAAGCTTCCTCTCTTTTAATGCCTTATAAACGAGCTTGAAATCATAATATTCTAAATAGCGCAGACCACCATGAATAAGCTTTGTACTTGATGAGGACGTCGCATTTGCCAAATCGCCCTTCTCGCATAGGAAAACACGTGCACCTCGGCCAGATAAATCGCGCGCAATTCCTGCGCCATTTATACCACCGCCAATAATACAAACATCATAGTGAAGAGAGCCATGAGACATATGCAAGTGAGTATAAACTTGCACAAAATGAACGCAAGCTTTTGATAACTTTTGTGTAGGGGTTTTCTAGCACTCTGAAATGCGTAGACTTTCCCAATGAGGGGAATCTATATTCTATTGGTGATAGGCATATTATTTAGCCCAAAAGCCCTCGCCAATGAATCCCCTGTATCTGATCTAAACACTATTCCAACCGCGCGTTTCATTAAACCCGATACATTATCTTTCAAACTTGAGGCACTGGACCCTTACGTGAAATTATCGGTTGGACATCAATTTGGTGAATCCTTTTTCGCGCGCATCCATCAAACCTATGAAGGCTCCAGCTACAGAGAGACTTTTGACTCTTTAACTCCTGGTATTGATCTCAAATTCAAACTTGCAGATGAAGGCCGCTTTATTCCGCAAATCGCACTTGGATTTAATAATGCCATTGGTCACGTACGACAGGCCTCTGAATATATTTCATTTTCCAAACGTTATTATAATTTCGACCTTACGGGTGGAGTTGCTTGGGGACGTTTAGGTAGTGCTGGCAACATAAGCAACCCGCTTGGATTAATATCTGACCATTTCGAAAGCGAGCGTAATTTTACTAGTAATGATATCAACCGCATGTCTGACTGGTTCACAGGTGAAGATATTGGCTTTTACGGCGGGCTGGCCTATTACACACCACTTGAAAATCTTGTTCTTACCGCTGACTGGAATGCCGATAGATATCTAGCAGAAGAGGTTTTAATAGCCGGGTTTGATGCCCCCTCACCTTGGAGTGTTGGTGCGCAATACACGCCCTTTCCATGGTTGGAACTTTCAGGTGGATTGATAGGTGGTGACAAGCTTATGGGGCGTGCACGCATTTTTGAAAACCCGCTTAGCTTGGGGCAAAATGAAAGAGAAATCCAAAACCAAGCTTTGAAAGTGATAAGAAAACCCAAAGAATAAAACCTCACTTCTTTGGACTTCAAGGACCAACGATTATTGTGCCTGAGCATTTATATACTCTTGTGCAAAATGATAAAGCCAGCCTGACGGAACTTTGGCATAACAAGGAAGTTTCACTTCAAAGAACGCCAAAAAACTACAAGCTAAGCTTTCCTCATATAGGATTAAAATTAGAGGAAGTTTTTTCTCTGGCAGAGGAAGAGGACGGTATCTTCCACAGAAGCTCGGCCATTGCCGAGGCAAAACAAAATCTACCTTTCGGCTTTTTAGCTGGTGCAGGATTGAGACTTAATCTGTCCGATAATTTGCATACACTCACGCTTACAAGAGCTCCACAAAACATGCCCATCCGAAGTGATATTTATAATTACACCAACAACCCTGTAAATCTCGACACGGCTTATCTTGCCAACTTACAATCAATAACGCCCGAGCTCCACATCTCACTTATGGGGGGTTATCTAGAGGAAATGTTTGCAGGGGCTGGTGGTGAAGTTCTCTATCGTCCCTTTGGTCAAACACTCTCACTTGGAGCAGAACTCTGGCGCACTTATAAGCGTGATGGATTATCCGATTTTGCGACGCAGCTTAATGGTACTGGTATCACGACTGGGCATATCAATGCCTTTTATGAGATCCCTGATACAAACATGACTGCCAAAATAAGTGGTGGGCGATATCTCGCGGGCGATTGGGGCGGAAGCCTTGCTCTTGAAAACCATTTTAGTAATGGCGCAACTATTGAGGCACACGTGACAGCAACCAACCAAAGAGATATGGATGTATTTGGTAATGATGCGGATTATTATGCCGGCCTAAACATAAAATTCCCCTTCAGCCTTCCCTATACGGATATTGCGGATAGTTTTTGCTGTGATGCCGATATACAGGTTCGACCTGTTGCGCGTGACAAAGGGCAGCGCATCCAAAAACCAATTGCACTTTATGACGCAACAGAGTCGTTTTCCTACAGATATTTAGCAAATAACTGGAACGAAGTTGTTACCTCGCCATAAGAGATGAAACTTTCCCTCGGTGAAAGATTTCTTCGGCCATCTCATCGGCAATCTGGTTTGCTGGACGTCCCTCGTCTTGTGAACGTTTATAAATTTCCAATACAGTTTCACCAATTCTCTCAACGTGGTTTGAGAGAGTGTCTAAGTTAAGATCATGGGCATAAGGATTTTGCTTAGTTGCATAAAGATAGCCATAACAAACAGCAATAATACCGCCAGCATTCACGACATAATCAGGCGCGTAAACAATTCCCTTTTCATGCAGCATTTCACCATGAATACTGCCGTCCTCAAGCTGATTATTTGCCGCGCCAGCAACTAGTGAGGCTTGTAATTTTCCTATAGTGGCATCATTTAAAACACCGCCCAAAGCACAAGGAACAAAGATATCTTGTTTCACGGAAATAATTTCATCTGGCTCTATAATTTTTGCGTTATTGAACTCTGATAGTGCCTTATCCAGAACCTCTTGGTTGATGTCAGAAACCAATAATTTGGCGCCTTTTTCGTTTAAATGCCTAGCAACGTCATAACCAACCGCTCCAAGACCAGAAATACCACAGATTTTACCTTCAAGATTATCACCCATGGCATGCACAAGGGATTGAATAGATGTAAACACACCTTGGGCTGTGTAGGGAGATGGATTTCCCGACAAAGGATTATTATCTGATGTAGGCAACCCCATCACATATTCTGTTTGTGTCGATGATTGTCTCCATATCCTGCTCGGTTGTTCCCACATCCTCTGCAGTTATATAAGCCCCCTCAAGCTTTCCCAAACCCTCACCAAAGGCCTTTAGAACATCACTGGTTTTATCAGAGCGTGGATTACCAAAGATTACGGATTTACCACCACCCAGCGGCAATCCAGCAAGAGCAGACTTGTATGTCATACCGCGAGATAAACGCAAAACATCCTTAATGCCATCCTCTTGAGAGGCATAAGGATAAAAACGACAGCCACCCATAGCAGGACCAAGATTATTATTATGAATGGAGACCAACGCCTTAAGAGCACACGCTTCATCTTCAATAAGAACAACACGTTCATGCGCGTCATAATCCTTATAAGACGAAACATCTAAATCTGTAATCTCAACGGTCATAAACCCACCCTTTGCCAAAACGCTATTAATTTTGAATGAATGCGCATACTGCCCGAATTTAGGGCAAAAAAAAACCGTCTTTTATAAAGACGGCTTAAAAGTTTACGGGTACCAGAATAAATCAAAAAATCTTAAAACTACTTGAGGTTATATTTGAAAAAAGGCCCTCTCTCCTAATTCTCTAACCTCTGAAACCTTATACTTTTAATTTACATAAAATTTTAACAAAAGTCAAGTATATTTGTATTTAAATGGAGCCGTTAGATTAGAGTAACTCTAATATTTCCTTGAAATCAGCAGGATAATCGATTTCATGTAATGTCTCATCTCCAGTGACAGGATGAATAAAACCCAGCTCTTTTGCATGCAAAAGCTGCCTTGGAAATGCCGTAAAAGCTTCCTCGACTTTTTCGTCCCAACCACCCCTTTTAATAGCCGCATTAATGGCTGTAGGCTGAGGTCCGTATAAAGGGTCACATACAATAGGGTTTTTACGATCAAGCATATGCACCCGTATCTGATGCGTCCTACCTGTCTCAAGTCGGCATTCAACCAAAGATAACTCATCTCTATATGTCTCAAGCAGACGATAATTGGTTACAGCCTCACGTCCTCCTCGCTTTACAACGGTTTGCTTTAAACGATTAGAAGGATGCCTATCAAGGGAGCGAACTATACGCCCCGTTGGAGGTATCATTTTCCCCAAACACAGCGCATGATAAACGCGGTAAACTGATTTATCAGCTAATTGCTCGGATAATCCAGCATGCGCCTTATCGGTCTTTGCCACCACCATTAAACCTGTCGTGTCTTGATCAAGTCTATGGACAATTCCAGGGCGTTTTACGCCTCCAATACCGGATAAACTGCCTTGGCAATGATAGAGCAACGCATTCACCAACGTGCCTTGCTGATGTCCCGCTGCAGGATGAACAACCAAACCAGCAGGCTTATTAATTACAAGTAAATGCTCGTCCTCATAGACTATATCCAAAAGGATATTTTCAGGTTGTGGCGTATCGTCTATGGCCTCTGGAACATCCACAGTGATTATTTCATCACCATCTAGCTTCAATGAAGGCTTATTAAGAATACCTTTATCAATTTTGACACAGCCCTCGAGAATAAGAGCCTTTAATCTTGTGCGTGAAATCTCTGGTAAACGTTCAGCCAAGACCTTGTCCAAACGCTCCCCTGCATGGGTTTCGTCACAAGCAATCAATAATTCTCCAGGTTTTGAATAGGTCATGGTGAAATTTCATATCACGCGTTGTCTTAGGAGGCAAACATCCAGATAGATATTGGATAAGTCTAGAAAATATCTTTCTGTTATGTTCTAAAAAGTTCTAAACTCGAAAATACATAAATCATACTCACAAGGTCACAAATAATGTCCCATATCCTTTTGGCAGAAGACGATAAATCCATGCGGGAATTCCTAACTCTTTCGCTAAAAAAATCGGGTTATGAAGTGACCGCTTGCGAAGATGGCTCCGAGGCATATAAGACTATTTCTCAAGATGGTGCAAAATATGATTTATTACTGACTGATATTGTTATGCCTGGTATGGATGGCATTGAACTATCCCGTAAGGCTCAAGCCTTATTCCCTAACATTAAGATCATGTACATTACAGGCTTTACAGCAAGCGCCGCGCAAAATGATGACGCGAATATCAAACTTCTCTCAAAACCGTTTCATTTAGGGGATTTGGTCACACAAGTGCAGGAACTTCTGGCTCAATAATCTGATAAACTTAAATAACGCCGTCTAATTGACCTGATGTTTCAAGTGCAAGGACATCCAACCCTGCTCCACCGATAATTTGTGCTGCGGCTTCAAAATTGGCGCCACCAACAGCACCATCTGTATCAATTTCCATGATTGTGTTTGCGCCATCAATCACAAAGCGTACAAAATCATTAATATTGCTTACACCGCGGTCATAGCCGCTCAAAACGTCACTGATATCGATGACATCACCTTGTGTAGCATCAAAATCCATAATGATATCTACGCCATTGAAAGTAGTTGAATCTTCAAACACAAATCTGTCACCGCCCTCGCCTCCATAAAGACGGTCAGCACCTGCCCCGCCAACGAGAACATCGTCACCATACAGACCATAAAGGAAATCACTCTCGGCACCGCCGTAAAGTGTGTCGGCATCACCGAAATCAACTTGATAAACGTATACATTTTCAGTCAACAATGTTCCTATTATAATAGTGTCTCCTTCAATTCCTACGCTTTGACCGAAAAAATCTCCTGCACCAGGAATTGGATTGTTGATTGTATGTAGAAGCTTTCCTGATAAGACGTCATAGATATAGGCTGTGCCAGAATTAACAAAGTTTGTGTCTTCTTGGTAAGCTCCAACGACTGCATAATTTCCATCTATAGCTACATCTCTTCCAAAATATTCATTAGAAGTCGGAGTTGGATTCTGAAGAGTATGGAGAAGGTTTCCTGTCATTACGTCATAAATATAGGCACTTCCAGATGCAGGTCCCACAATATCATCACCTAGTTCGCCCACTATGGCATAACTCCCATCTATATCAACGCTACTGCCAAAATTACCAATACTATTAGGCGTAGGATTGTTGAGAGTATGAAGTAAAGTCCCTGTTGTGACATTAAAAATATATGCTTCCCCCGCCCGAAATGCATCATCGCTATCACCCTGATCTCCAACAATCGCATAGTTTCCATCAATAGCAACAACTCCAAAGCTATCTCCGCCTCCCGGTGTTGGATTCACAAGCGTTTGTAATAAAGCTCCCGTTGCAACGTTGTATAGGTATGCTTCTCCAACACCACTATCTCTAGTTGCCCCTATAACAGCGACGCCCCCGCTAATAGAAACAGAGGCACCGAAAAAGTCCCCAGATATAGGTGTTGGATTATCGATAGTATGAATAAGGCCTCCTGTAGGTGCATTAAAGATGTATGCCGACCCTGTATTACCACCCCCACTATCACCTGCCCTCTCTCCTACTAAGATATAGTCACCATCAACCGCAACGCTTACTCCAAAAAAGTCGCCAGAAGATGGAGATGGACTTAAGAGTGTATACAAAAGATTATTTGTTAAAGTGCTATAAACATGGACAGATCCTGAATTAGACGGAGAGCCACTACCAGGCTCTGCAATGATAAAGTAATTATCACTCAGGGCAACATCATTACCGTATATGTTTGTACCTAACGTAGGATCAGTCAGTGTATTAGTTAGTCTAAAGGGAGACAATGCATTTGTACTGTTTCCATATATTATATCTTTACCTGCTGTGCCGTTTAATATGTCGTTTCCACTCCCCCCATAAATACTTGCTATACTGTTAGAGGTAGAATTTAGATTATAATTTAAGTCAAATAAAGGCAGCTGGATTCCAGGCTTATAAGGAGCCTCCCTACTGATTGTTTTAATATCAGTTCCATCATCAAATCTCTTAATGTAACTGTCAAATGTATAGCCACCATTACCCTCTAATGCAGAGCCTTTAGATTGAGCCAGAAAGGCTGAGCCTTGCAAATTAGATAAGGTTTTGATTTGAGAAAAACTAAGGTTATTTGTGCCCAGTGCCCCATCTTCTGAAAAGACCTGAGAAAACTCTGGATTATAATTTTCATCTGTTAGTGACGTATTATCATTCAGAAGTAAGTTCTTGCCACTTACAAAATCCGAAAGAGGTTCAATAGTCTCGCCCTCAATAGCCTCAACCTTTTCAAGAACCGTTTGTTGATTAGACACCTTTTCTGATATTACAACTTCTTCGCCTGCGGAAGGCTCGATATTTTCCTCAGTCAAAACAATATGTTGAAGATTCGCAACCAAAAGAAATTGCTCCTCAGCAGGAGATAAATCCTCAGCCAAAGCCTCTCTCAGACCCTCAATATACGATTGGTTATCCAACATTTCCATCCCTACATTTACCCACCTATATTATTGCAAAATAGAGTGAATAAAGGCTTAATTTATATAAGATTTTTCTGATTTGAGTGCGAGTTACAAAATAAGCTTTTATGGCTTTACATTAGATTTTCTCTTGCACATTGGCCAAAATCTTCTTATTGATATGGTCTTCTTATGAGCGGGCAATTAGCTCAGTTGGTTAGAGCGCTACCTCGACACGGTAGAGGTCACAAGTTCGAATCTTGTATTGCCCACCATCTGCCCTTCCCATTTTTCTAGTTTGTGCTAATTTTGATGAATGGAAAATTTTCTCAATTCATTTTCGGCAATAGGTTACAGTGAAGTTTTTCTTCGTCTGGCATTAGCAGCGTTTTTTGCGTTTCTCTTAGGTTATGAACGTCAATCACGTGACAAACCTATGGGGTGTCGCAGTTATATGATTGTGTCTGTCACCACTTGTCTTCTCGCGATGATGGGGCTTGAGCTTCATGCAGATTACACAGACGCCACAAATGGGCTTTTATCATTAGACTTAGGAAAAATTATTTCTGGGACACTCACAGGAATAGGTTTTCTTGGTGCTGGCGCCATTATGCGACGCAGTGACGATCATGTCGTAGGTACCGCTACAGGAGCAAGCATATGGGCGTCTGGTATATTGGGGCTTGTTTTCGGCTTTGGATTTTATGCGCTGGCTATTATTGGGAATATTATAATTCTCGCCATTTTGATAACTTTTTCAAAATTTCCTTTATGTCGAAATGATGGTGAAAAATAATTATGACAATTTTATCAAAAAGTAAGTGACCTTTAACTTCTTAAAAGTTATACTTAAACTCTGACCTCGGCGTTTTTTCTAACGCTTGTCTTAACTGCTTTGCGACTTATTTCTCTTAACAACGGGACAAATTTTATGACTGTTATTAAAAACACTTTTTTCGTGGCTCTTTTTATATGTGCGGGCGTTTTATCTGCCCTTTCTGCACAGGCGCAAGACGTCCAACCCGCGCAGGGTGATCTTTTACCTGTGATGTCTGGCACCACTCAAGAAAACGGCGTTGTAGCCACACCCCGCTTCACCGACTATCCTGACTTGAGACTGACTTCTGATAAACCTGTTGTTCTTAATCTGGATGCAGATGCCTCGAATATCATAGTTGGAAACACTGATCATGTTGGCGTATTACCCGACAACCCAAGAAATCTCGTGGTTATTCCACGTAAACCAGGCTCAACTTATTTACAGGTTTTGGGCGTAGATGGGGCTATTATTATGCAACGTCACATAATTGTTGGAGTTGCAAAGCCAAGTGAAAACTACATTCGCGTGCGTAGATCTTGTCGTGGTGAGGCTGACTGCGAACAATATAGTATGTACTATTGTCCAGGAATGTGCCATGAAATGGGCGTTGCGGGCGATAAGAATATAACTGCTGTTACACAAACCAGAGGAACTTCTATAACTACCGAAGTTAACTCACAGAACGAAAATCTTGGTGCCTCGATTGACAACACCGTAGACCAAGTACAATAATAAAAACTATATAATTAAAGGACTGGAAATGAATAAGAATTTGAAACTTGCCTGTGTACTGGGTGTTACAGCATTAACATTAAATGCATGTGCTGCAACCGGCCCAACGAATGATAAGGCTCGCATTGATGCTGCTCTTGATAGAGCAGCTGCAGGTGCCGCCATATCGGGTAAAACATCACAATCATTAAGTCTTATGGAACGCGTTTATCAACGTGACCCTTCCAATGAAGCCTCAGCAATAAAATACGCCGTAGCATTGCGTGACGCGGGCGAGCCTGAAAAGAGCGCGCTCGTTTTACAATCTGTCGCAAAATCACCTACTGCATCATCAAATGCATTACGTGAATATGCCGCAACCCAACTAGAACTAGGCGATTACAATCTGGCAGAAGACTATGCCCGCAAGGCAATTGCCAAAGACGGAAAAGATGGCCAAGCATGGCATATACTAGGCATTTCCCTTGATACACAGACAAAGCATAAAGAAGCCGAGCAAGCCTTCAGAAAAGCCTTGGATATGTGGGATGGCGACCCTGTGCCTATTATGAATAACCTTGCACTGAACCTTGCCTCTCAAAAGCACACAGAAGAGGCTATTGAGATATTGAAGAAGGCAAAAGCCATTGCACCTAATCGTATGGAAATAGAGCGCAACCTCAGAATTATTTCTACGTTGAACGAGACGACTTAACGATATTTTCTTATTTCAAATAATATAGAAAAAGCTGGATAAAGTTTATCCAGCTTTTTTTGTGTCCTTCAACTCTTACGGATTCGTATATTAAAAGCCTGCGCCCTTAACCTGCAATACGGCAGGCGCAAGAATAACAACGAATAACGCTGGCAGGAAAAAGATAATCATAGGAACTGTAAGCTTAGGCGGAAGAGATGCCGCCTTTTTTCTCGGCCTCGGCCATTCTTTGATCTCTTAAGTCTGCCGAAATAACACGCA
This sequence comes from uncultured Alphaproteobacteria bacterium, assembly GCA_963740205.1. Classification (GTDB taxonomy): domain Bacteria; phylum Pseudomonadota; class Alphaproteobacteria; order Micavibrionales; family Micavibrionaceae; genus UBA2137. The sequence continues at coordinate 39,263 of CAVUDD010000004.1, read as the reverse complement.
TAGCTTGTGATACAGATGTACCATATTGCTCAGCTTGAATCATTGCTGTTGCGAATGACCGTGCTGCCCCACTTCCAACACGCCTTGCAAAATCCTGTAAGGCTGCACGTCTATCATTTAGCATACCCATCTCTGCTGAAAGTATGCCTAATTCTTCTGCAAGTGTCGCCGAGTGCTCAGCTATTTCATTTGCAATTCTATTAATGGTTTGTTCAAGCCCAATTCCCCCTTGGACGCAAATCAGCATCATATCGAGCGCATCAGGAAAGGTGAGATTAATTTCTTGCTGACGCTTAATGATATAGTTTTTAACTAAAAGACGTGGCACAAAAAATCCACACAATCCAGCAACTGCCATACCCATTAGGATTGTTGAAAATGAGAAATCCTTCTCGGCGTTTGCCATGATAAGCCATATAAAACTCATCAGGAAAAGGGGCAAAACAATACGCCCCATCATATAATAAACAGGTGCCTTTGGATCACGTATACCAGCTTGAAGCATCTGATCCCGCAGAGTCTCTCCATACTTTCCGAAGAGTTGCTGAAATTTGTAAAACGCCTCTACAGACTCTTTTGCAGACAATGGCTGCCCATCTTTTGCAGATCTGGTTTTAGGATTTTTAGTTGCATCAAATAATGCCTTACGCTTTTTTTGAATAACAGATGCGTATCGCTCCTTCTTTTCCTGTCTATTAAGAAAAGGAAGTGCTACAGCAACAAAAGAGGCAGCCGCCAGAAGAGCACTTACCCATATAATAATCTGCTGATCAATTGCCTCACTAAACATAAATATTACACCTTAAAGTTAATCATTTTACGCATTACAAGTATACCAGCACACATCCACAAAATAGCTCCTGTAAGCCAAGCCTTACCTGTCGTAGTGGTGAATAAAAGCAACATGTATTCTGTATTGATAAAATAGAGACCTGTTGCAACAACCACTGGAAGAGCTCCAATAATAGACGCCGATGCCTTTGCCTCGGATGAAAGTGCAGCAACTTTCCGCTTTAACCTAAATCTTGACCTAATAACGCTTGCTAAATTTTGTAAGATTTCAGATAGGCTTGATCCTGTTTGCTGTTGAATGGCAATACCTGTGGCAAACATCTGCATTTCTGTTAAAGGCATTCTCTCGGCAGCTTTTTGTACAGCCTCAGCCATAGGTATACCAACTTTCTGCTCTTCATAAATCTGTGACATCTCTTCCCCAACGGGGCCTGTAAATTCACGTGACACCATTGCGATAGCCTCACCAACTGGCATCCCTGCTTTTAAAAGACGCATCATGGATTCAAGCGCATCGGCAAAATCCATAAGGAATTTTTTCTGGCGCCTATTAACCAAAACTTTCAAAACAAAACGAGGCAGACCAAAAAAGAATATGATAACTATAAAAAATAGAACTAATTTGGAGACACCCAGCGCATAAAAAGTACCTGTACCTAATAAGAAGCTTAGAAAAGACAACATCCAGAATTTAGGCACATCTCTAAAGTCAAAACCTGCGTGCTGCAATCTCTGAACGATTACACTTTTTTTGGTCTTTTTATCCGCCTGCTCGCTTTCTTTGAGTTTTTTAGCAAGATCGGCACGGCGTTTATTTTTTTCGTTAACTGGCTGCTTTCTAGATTTAATTTCCTGTCCAGCAATAACAGATAGTCTACGTTGTCTTTTATTTTGGTTGCTTGTTTTTGCTAAAAAGATGCCAAGCCCCATAACTAAAAATATAACAATAACTATAAGGAGTACTTGCATACTGGTCATTTTTAACCGTATGCCTCTTCCATGGCATCAAGTACGAGTTGATCAACGCCATAAGTTCGTGCCTGATCAAAGAATTTAGGACGCAAACCAGTAGAATTCTTGGCGTGTTATAAGCTTGCCATCATCTTCCTCGCCCAAGATCTCAAGCTTGAAAAGGTCCTGCATAGTCACCACCTCGCCCTCCATACCTGTAATCTCGGAAACATGCGTAACTTTACGAGAACCATCTCTTAAACGTTGCACCTGAATAATCACATTAACAGCCGCTGCAATTTGTTCACGTACAGCTTGGGTAGGGATATTCAGATTACCCATGGCTATCATGTTTTCCATACGTGACAAGGCTTCGCGTGGATTGTTGGCGTGAACTGTTCCCATTGAACCATCGTGACCTGTATTCATCGCCTGCAACAAATCAAACGCCTCTGGACCACGAACCTCACCAACGATAATGCGCTCAGGACGCATACGTAGACAGTTTTTGACAAGATCACGCATTGTAACCTCACCCACGCCTTCTAGGTTCGGTGGACGAGTTTCAAGTCTAACAACGTGAGGCTGTTGTAATTGTAATTCACAGGCATCTTCACATGTTACGACACGCTCACCTGGCTCTATATAGCGGGTTAAACAGTTCAACATAGTTGTTTTACCTGAACCTGTACCACCAGATACAAGGACATTCACCCGACAACGACCAATCGCCATAATCAGCTTTGCACAACTTGGGGTAAGAGAACCGAACTCCATAAGTTTTTCTAAAGTAAGCTTATCCTTTGTAAACTTACGAATGGTCATACATGACCCGTCAACGGCCAATGGAGGAATAATAACATTAACACGCGAACCATCAGGAAGACGCGCATCGCAAATCGGCGAGGCTTCGTCAACTCGGCGACCGATCGCGCCAACAATACGTTGGCAAATTGTCGTAAGATGCTGGTTATCTCTGAATTTTACGTCTGATTTTGTAATCTTGCCGTTCTCTTCTATGTAAACAGTATCAGGGCCATTAATCATAATATCGGCAATGCCATCGCGCTCAAGCAAGCTTTCAAGAGGTCCATAGCCCAGCATATCATCGCCACTTTCCTTGGCGATTTGTGCTAACTCGGTAGGCGTTAAATCTAAATTACGGTAACGTGATATCTCCTCAACTGCTGAACTCACTTCTTCACGTGCAGCTTTCTGGTCCATACGCGCCAGAGCCTTTAAATCAATGCCATCACGTAAATCAGCCCAAATACGTTTTTTAGCTCTTTGAATACGCAGGGATGTAAGTGAAATCTTCCTGACTAATAAAATCACTCTCTTCTTCATCAAACTCAGCACTAAGTAAGCTGGCCTCATCAAGATTCAACTGTTTTTTAGAAGAGCTCTTTCTTTTTTAATCTGCTCTTTTGGCTGATTATCACTATCATCTAAATCTTCGCCTTTAGCTGAAACTTCTTCCGATGTTTCTAGCGATGAAGTTACTTCTTCCTCTTCTTCAGGGGCAGGCATAACAGCTTTTTTGGGTGAAGCCTTCGCTTCTGATATTTGTTTTTTGCCGAACATATCTACTTCTTAAATACCTTCATAATATTATCTAAAATTCCGCCGTCTTGCTTTTCCCCAACTTCAAAATCATCGTTTGATGGCTTCAAAATATCTCCCATAGTGTTGAGAATCTTTCTGGCAATCTCCATACAAAACTTGTTTTCACTTAGTAGGACGCCCTCAAGTTCTGCTGAAGGAAAGCACTTCGGCTCAAAAGGTATAACCATATCGGCCTTTTGACCTATTGCCTTCTCAATGTCTGATATTGGAACCTCCAACTTGTCGAACATACCTCTCATATTAATAACAAATAGCGGAGTGCCAGCCTTTTCATCAGAACCACGTATCTCTTGCATTTCCTGTTTTAAAGCTCTTGCTGCACGCAGACTTTGCACAGTTGGCAGGCTTATCAAAATAGTCTTATGAGCTTTTGCAAGAACAACACGCGTAATTTCCGCGCTTGCTTGCGACAAATCGACAATTGTGACAGGATGCTCAGCCATTAAATTATCAATTATGTTTTCAAATTGAGGGCCAGTAATAGACTTATCGAGTATTGCCTCGTTGCCACTTGCCAGAATAACTGTTTTATTGTGAGCCGTTACAAGCATTCGTTTCATGTTATCCTTATCTTTGGACACCGCCGCCTTAGCAGCTGCCTCCATAGAAACACTTGGCTCTCGCCCCATTGAAGCGGCGAGAAAAGACCTTCCACCTGCTGCGTCCACAACAACAGTTTTTTCCCCTGTGCTTTCTCCAACTGCCAAACCTAATACATGCGCAATTGATGATGTTCCTACACCGCCTTTAGAACCAACGCATGCGATAAGTTTGCTACCACTAACACCAAAAATCTGAATGAGAGATTTTGCAATGACATCTCCTAATACAACTTCAGGAACAGGAAGAACAAGATACTCGCTTACCCCCATAGAAATCAGTTTTCTATATAGATTAACGTCATTAACAGGACCAACAATAATGGCCGCTGTATCAGCACTAACAAATTCCGAAAGGGCCTCAAGACGCTCTACAAAACTCTCATCAATAGTATTTGTCTCTATAATAAGAACATTGTAGGCATCCAATTTGGAACCAGACTTAATAGCTGTTTCTACGTCACCCTTTTCAATATCAATTTTAATGCGGTCATAACGCCAATCATTTTCAAGAGAGCGCACAGCATCTCTTAAAGCTTGATCTTCAGCATAAACGCCTATTGACCCTGCCGGTAGTAAGGTTGATGTTTCAATTTCCATTCCCGCTTTTCCTAAACGATATTCTTTCGTTCTTTTTATGTAACTCTATTAATATAGAGCAAATATTAATTCATTCTATCTATCTGTTGAGGTTTCACCAGAGAGCTCGGGAGATGGTCCAGCCTCATAATAACCTGTGCCATAAATTGCGTTGGCTGCTTTGCGTCCGTTTATTTTGGTGTCAAAACCATCTTTACCTGCAAGATCTGATGGATTAGCTAGCTGCTTTGCGAAAAAGAGTCTCTACAGTGCACCCATAATCATAATCTTGGTGAATTTCTGTAGAACCAGCATCTGATCTATTCTGATAACCTGGAATAAAATCACAATTCTCAGGACCTCTCGCATCATACTGGACATAACGAATAGTTGTTACTGAGTATTCTGGGGGAGAGCCCACTGGTAAAGTTGAGTAGGCGACATTTTTAATGCCCTCGGCATGTAAGGTATCAACTATTCTTTTACCCGCCACTTCCGCTTTAGATTTTGTATTAGTGCTAGATTGGGGATCGTAACTTACTGTCACAGCCATTTCCCCACCACCATTTTCTAGATGCATTCCAGCAATTGATTGCAAAACATCTCCTGTGAGGTTGTTTGTTGCATATACATCTTGATCAACAGTCTGGACTAATTGCAACTTCTCAGGCGTAAGTTTGGTTGAGCTATCAAAGCTACAAGCTGCAAGAACCATAGATAATAGAATTAGTGGTAGCGCGTTTCTCTTAAATAAAATCATGAGCAATCTCTTTTAATTTAGGATGTATCCATAGCGACTATCTTCGCTCGGCAAGTGATGAATATTGGAACCATAAGTACGTTTCAGATTAGAAGCAAAGGCACCAGAAAGAGGGCTTTTTGCAACCACATCAACCTTCTTCTCAACTTGGGCTGTGTCTGCAAAAGGTTTCACAATAAACGGTGTAACCATGACAACCATCTCTGTTTCTTGACGCTGAAAACTGCGTGAAGAAATCAGATCCCCAAGTATTGGTGTGTCCTTTACACCGGGAAGACCTGATAAACCCTTAGAGGTTTCAGAACGCAATAATCCAGCAATCATCATGCTTCCGCCACTTGGCAATTCAACAGTTGTTGATGCACGTCTGATATTAAGGCCCGGGATTGATAGTTGCGCCAATGTAATACCTTGACCAAAATCAAGAGATGACACTTCTGTATCTAATTGCAGGCTAATCCTATCACTTGAGAGAACCACAGGCAGAAAGTTCAAGGACACACCGAATTCACGGAACTCGATTGTGATGTTTCCATCTCTGTCACGACCAACTGGTACAGGAAACTCACCACCAGCAAGAAAGCCTGCTTTCTCACCAGATATTGCCGTCAAGTTAGGTTCAGCCAATACATTTAAAAGGTTTTCCTGTTCCAGAGCACGAACAGCCAACTCAAGAAACCCGATACCACTTATACCAGTATCAAACAGAACCCGTCCTATTCCTGCTGGATCTTGTGTAAGTTGCGTAACTGAACCAACTTGCCCAGTTAAATCTGCCAAACTTGCTGGAGCAGTTGATGATATCAAAGGTAAAGCACCTTCATTGACGTCGTTAGCGTAAGTTTCCAATCCTAACTCACGAATAATATCGCGAGACACTTCCATAATGCGCACACGAAGCGTAACCTGCATTTCTCCATCAACTTGCAAAAGATTTTCTATCACCTCGTCAACATCGCCGACGCCACCCTCGCCTGAAACTTCGATAACATGCGCCGCGACCATGCGAGAGATTTTCTGTGCTTTGTTAGGTGTTGAAACTTCACCCGTCAAATAAACCTGACCATTTGTAGCATAAACTTTTACATCTCTTTCATCAGGGAACAACGAATGCACCATGCTTTCAATAGCATCTGTATCAATTTTAACATGGACGTCGATTTTGGATAAAACGCTACCATCCTCATCAAGAACGATAATATTTGTATCGCCTAATCTTGAACCGACCACATAGAGCTTATCTGATTGAATGGCCACGACATCCGCAACAGATGGATCTGCAACAAGAACATCGGCTACGTTACCCTCAAGCGGGAAAATATCGGCTTTACCCAAAGTAAGGTTGATAGTCGATAAAGAAGCTTTGGAAGATTGTAAATCCACTTTATTGGCCTGAGCGACTGGAGCAAAAACGCCCAATATCACTGAAAAACATAGTCCCACAACAAACAGTTTAAGAACCATTTTTTTATTTTGATTTATATATTTCATTGGCACCACATTCCCGACTTATTTTTTGACTTTTATAATCTGAGCGCCGTCAGAAGAATAAACACGAATGGTTTTATCTGCTGAACCGCCCTCACCGCTTCTTTTGGCGATCTCTTGTAGAATTTTACTTACATTTACATCTGTCGTAACCTCTTGATCTTTATCTGTAAGGCTATCATCACCTACAGGGCGCAAAGATAAGCTTAACTCGCCCATTTCATTGGCAAGGGCAATTTTTCGGCATCAACTGATGTCACTTCTAATGTTACTGTGCGACCAACCTTTGCCTCATCTGAACTTGAATTTGTGGCGCGTTGGTCAATTGCGAGAATACGGACATTCTCAAGAACAGTTTCTGTTGCAAACTGATTGGCGACTGTATCTTTCATAGTAGATTTATCGCCTGTCGCAATCACGAACCTTATCATTCAAAATAACATCCACGTGATCTCCTGGATTAATAAATCCACCAACCATAAATTCTGCAGAGACTTTAATAGCAATAGCGCGCTTACCAGGCTCAAGCGAAAAGCAACAATATTACCTGCGTTACTTGAGAGCATAGCCGCTTGTGATAATGGCTCACCCGATGATATATCACGGCGAACACGCCCAGAAAGAGCATCAATTGTACTTTGTTGGTCTTGACGAACCACAGCCCCAGCAAACACTGCGCTCTCAGGCCATGATTGCCACTTCATATCCGAAACATCCAAGTTTGAACCAAGTGAGATGTTTCTAGATGCTACGAGAATTTCAACTGTGGGCGCAGAACCGGATTTTGGCTCAGTTTTGAGACCTGATTGCACGATTACCGCTACTAAAATAGCAATAACAAAACCACCAGCCAGAACTATCATTAAATTTCTGTTCATCTATCAATTCCATGTAATGCAAACCCTGAAAGGGAAATTGTCAGAGCTTTATTAAGAGTTTAATTCCGAAAGGACGCAGAAGAACACGTCCGATAATCTTATCATACATCGATAAAAATTAAAATTTATTAAAGAAAAGATTAATTTGTATTTAATTCATTCAATAAATGATTTTAAGACGTGGGCAGAAAGATAGTCGCCCTCAATAAATATAAACAATACTGCTATAGAAATAGCTATTCCGTAAGGAACGGCACTTCCACCCTTTTGAAGTGTTTCTATCCACTTACTTCCAAGGTGAGTCTTAAGCGGCACCTTTTGAAACATAAGAGAGGCCAGACCCAAAACACCCCCCGCAAATGTCATCATAATTAAATAGGTCGGCAAATCAGCCAGAGGAACCCACAATGCAAAGGCCGATGCCATTTTTGCATCACCTGCCCCAAACACCTTTAAAGCGAATAATATAGCCGTAAAAACAAATACAATTGCCGCGCTTATTAAATGTACTGACAAACTTGAAAATATCTCAAAATCCTTAGCACCGAAATAATCCATAGCGAAAACAAGTCCAAAGCCACAAATAGCAAGAATAGATACAGCATTAGGAATTCTTAAAAAGCGATAATCCGTGACAGACGCCCACACAAGCGTTCCCAGACATGTACATACCGCAAAAAGATAGAGGACAAGAAAAAGCATATTATTTTACCTTAAAAAAATACCCGCCCTTTATAGGGGCGGGTATTTCTAAAATACTTTATAAATTAAGTTGTACCACCAGTGTCAGCTGTGCCTGAAATAATCCCAGCCATTCTGTCGGAACATAGCACCTAGTTGCTCACCAAACACTGTTGCACCAGCAACAATAGCAAGTGAAATTAAAGCAGCAATCAGACCGTATTCGATAGCCGTCGCTCCTTCTTCTCTAGTTAAGTACGCATTCGTCCAAGCAAGTAATTTAATCATTAGATAATCTCCTTCGATTTTTTGATTTCCTGGTAAGAAACGGTGAGAATTTCCCGATCACCATACAATCAGGATAGAACATAAAATTTTAATACATGGTTAATTATATTTAAAGCTTTATCTTTATTGGCAACTAAAACATTGAATTTTAAATAATTTTTAGGGATTTGAGGATTTAATTATCACCTAAAACGCCTTCCAATTCTTCAAAATCAATAGGCAAACCGTTGGTGTCCAAAGCAACTCGACCTGTAACCTCTTTGCCCCATTTTTCGACCATTTTGTCTTTATCTTTTTTATATTTTTTCAACATCGCCCTGTTCCTTTGGCGCGTAAAGTAAACTGTGCTGACAACACATACCCACTCAAGCGCATACCCCATAATAGCGCCCAAATACATTCTAATGAGAGATTGCGGCGTAATTATTTCAAGCGCCTTTTCAACGCTGTGTGCGCCCATTACCAAGTCTAGCCAGTATGGGAAACAGAATGCTAAATTCATACACCCCACGGTCAGGAATTTTAATTTTAGTCGCGATTTATCAATAATGAATGCCACAAGCGTTGGCACCATTCCAGTGAACAATAATATTGTTGAAGGTAAAAAAACAATCGCGGTTACCACCGCCCCTACAAATAATATATTTCTATGCCAAGTTTTCATGCTCTCACTACCTAAAATATCTCAATACCCGCAAAACGGGATAAAAGCGTGAGGAATATCATTCCGCCACCAATAATTGATGCCAACAAGGCTGCTGTTTCACGCCCTTTGTAGGCTCCCATTGAAATTGCCTCACCTATGACTTTCTCTAAAAATGCTATTTCTGCCACATGTGCTTTGTAATCTTTTTGTGCAGACATAAAGTTACGAGTGTCCTTTTCCCGCTCATAAGGACTATCAATTAACCCCACCAACTCAACGACATTGCCGCTGTGTTTTAACTTCTCAAATTTCTCGGTGAGCTTTTTTCGTAACTCACGATTATAATATGTATCTATAACGGTTTGCCCTACATGCTCGACTATCCAGGCTGTGATACCCTCGGCAGGTTTTAACTTGCCCCTACTTTGTAGTGTTGCCAGTACCTTCAAGAGCGCAGGAGTTTGTACACGCGGATCAGAGCTGTTCAAATCCATAAGATAAGGATCTATTGATTGACGATCATGCACAGAAAGAAATGCCGCAACATGTCTGTCTATAGGCTGTGAAGGTGCCTTGCCCTTCAAGCACAAATCATCCAGTGCATAAAAAACATCTTCTGGATTTCGAATATAATAATTCTGATAGGCCTTTGACAAACAAGGTGCGTCATCGCACATAAGATAAAATGCTCTCTCAACTCCATAGCCAATACCTGGCTGCTTAAGACTCGAGACACTTATCCGTAAACGATTTAAATCATCTGTATACTCAACATCAGGCAACCTTGTATTATCTATCCAGAATGTCATTAGCTTTGTCTTCATAAAGTCGACAAACGGCGAAGCATCCTTATCGTTTAAGAAATGATGAACCATCAACTTGCCCAAACCGTCAGGAAAGAATGAAAATGATTTGTAGAAAAGAGGGAATGTATCAGCAAGAGCAGAAGTGTAATAAGAGGTCTTAATTGAATTCAACTCGGCTGACTCCCTCAACTCATTTGCAAATTCCCCAGCTTTTTCAAACTTTGTTTTCAACAAAGGATCGCCTAGGGCTCTATCAATCCATTTTTCAAGACTTTCATCCTCAATGATTTCCATAGCAATTGTAGGATTTTTTGCCATGTCCGCAGATAAAAGGCCTGGGCGCAAATATTTATCACCAAGAAATTCAACAGGTCTCTTTGCCTTATATCTCTTAAAGCGACTTTGTTTAACTGAGATACGGTGACCATCCTGCCACAAGCGAATATCTTCTAAAGTCCAACGCTGATAAGGATCGTCATTAAGTAACCCACGTAACAATTCCAAAACACCTGCAGGAAGACGCTCGCTGCCCATGATTGCCTGATAACTGCCCTCTTCCAGCTTAAGAACACCTATTTCTTGTCGCGTTTTTCCCTCAAGAGGATCAGTTTTACGCATTGCACAGGCGATAAGCGCACCCATAGCATATAAATCATCAGCAATACTTCCTTCGCCACAGCCAATGGGGTCAGAAAAGCATTTCTCAATTGTCAAATATGTTGGGTTTTGAGCATAAAATGCTGGCAAAGACATACACTCTGAAACTGTTATAAACTTTGAACTAGTGACATCAGTTTTTGTATTTTCAGCATAAAGATTGTCTAAAGATAAATTCCCATGCACTATTTTTGAGCTGTCGAGCGACAAAAGTAATTCCACTAATGATGGAATAAGGGTTTTGACTACAACACTTTCTTTTAGACCCAGAGCGTGAGGACTTGATGGAGGAAGAAGTTTTTCTCCGTATATATTTTTATAAATAAAAACATATACGTGCTTCTTCAGTTCTGCCCAATAAACAGAACCTGAACCAACAAGTTCAGGCATAGACACACTTTGAAGTCCCATATACTGAGTAACACGCGATGTACGTGGAACAAGATCCTTCTCACAAACAATGGCAAATAAAGAGTCATCTTTATTACCTTCTGCATAATAGGCCTGCAGTACCCCACGATTGAGCTGTGTCAATTTTTTATCAGGGTAAATCTTTATACTATCTTTAAAAAGAACAATACGTTCCTTAGCCTCCACATCTTTCGATGGGAGGTTTTCGGCATTTGTTTGTTTTTCATTGTCTTGGATATCAGACATAACATCAATCAGGGTATGAAAACGGGTGCGAGGAAATCGCGACTAGATAAACAGTCTACTTCAATTTTTACGAAGTGAAAAGCCGTGAAGAGTTATGCCTGAAAAGGGTCCTGCACAAGTATAGTATCTTCACGCTCTGGGCTGGTCGATAAAAAGGCAACAGGTGCCTCGATAAGCTCCTCTATACGGCGCACATACTTAATTGCCTCTGCTGGCAAATCTTTCCAGCTACGCGCGCCATAAGTCGTATCTGACCATCCTTCCACAAATTCATACACAGGTTCAACATTAGCCTGATCGCTTTGGCCTGAGGGATAGTAATCTATTTCCTTGCCGTTCAATTTATAACCTACACAGACTTTAATCTCTTTAAAGCCATCCAAAACGTCCAGTTTCGTTAAGGCTATGCCATCGATACCTGCCGTCTTGATTGCCTGCCTTACAAGTACAGCATCAAACCAACCACAACGTCTTTTACGACCCGTAACTGTTCCAAATTCATGGCCGCGCTCACCCAAGCGTTGCCCCAACTCATTATCCTGTTCTGTAGGAAAAGGACCAGAACCTACACGCGTAGTGTAAGCCTTGGTAATACCAAGGACAAAACCAGCAGTTTTCAAACCTGTACCAGATCCAGTTGCTGCTTGTGCCGCAACTGTATTAGATGAAGTCACAAATGGGTAAGTCCCATGATCGACGTCCAACATAAAGCCTTGCGCGCCCTCAAATAATATACGCTTCCCTTGCTGCTTAGCTTCATCTAGCACTTTCCAAACAGGACAAGCGAATTCCAAAATTTTGTCGGAAACTTCCGCAAGTTTATTAAACACATCCTGAGGATCGATTTCCTCTGCTCCCAAACCTTTGAGCAGGGCGTTATGATGTATCATCAATCTTTCTAACTTATCTTTGAGAACAATTTTGTCTGATAAATCACAAATACGGATACCGCGTCGAGCTACCTTATCTTCGTATGTAGGGCCAATACCGCGCCCAGTTGTTCCAATAGAAGCTTTACCGCGCGCAGCCTCCAAAGCGTTATCCACGGCCTGATGCACTGGCAGAATAATATGAGCATTCTCTGCAATCTTTAAAGATTGCGGTGTAACCTCGACGCCCTTCTTCTGGACAGCCTCAATTTCGCTCAACAATGCCCAAGGATCAACGACAACACCATTACCTATAATAGACAACTTACCTTTTCTCACTACACCAGAAGGTAGGAGTGACAATTTATAAACGACACCATCAATGACGAGTGTATGTCCAGCATTATGCCCGCCTTGAAAGCGCACGATTACGTCAGCACGCGCTGATAGCCAATCCACAATTTTACCCTTACCCTCATCACCCCATTGAGAGCCAATTACCGTTACATTTGTCATTAAAAACTCCTAAGATACTTTTTCTATTGAATTGCAGATGTCGTTAACCGCTGTCTCGACCTCGATTAGATTGTCCCCCTCAGCCATTACACGAATAAGCGGCTCCGTACCAGATGCACGAACTAAAATGCGCCCACGCCCATTCAGTTTTTCCTCAGATTGAGAAATCATTTTTAAAACATTTAGTCCTGCAATGGATTACCCGATTTATAGCGCACATTTTTCAATATTTGAGGAACGGGACTAAACATTTTTAATGTCTGGCTGGATTTTTGTTTGGCATCTTTGACTATCAATAGAATCTGCAAGGCCGTAAGCAAACCGTCACCTGTGGTTGCATAGTCCGACATAATCATATGTCCCGATTGTTCGCCGCCTAGATTGTAACCATCTGCGCGCATCTTCTCGACAACATATCTATCCCCTACTGGCGTCCTTATAAGGTTCATACCCTTTTCATCAAGAAAACGCTCTAATCCTAAATTGGACATGACCGTTGCAACAACGCCATTACCCTGCAACCAACCAGCATCCTTGGCTTTCATCGCCAATACGGCCATAATCTGATCACCGTCTATGCGCGCGCCTGTTTCATCTACAACGATAAGTCGGTCTGCATCCCCATCAAGGGCAATTCCAATATCGGCCTTTTGTGCCAATACTTCTTTCGAAAGGGCATCAATAGATGTTGCGCCAAATCCATCATTAATATTTTTGCCATTAGGCTTATCGCCAATCACAGTTAAATCAGCCTCAAGCTCCCAAAGAATTTGAGGTGCGGCTTTGTATGCTGCGCCATGGGCGCAATCAACAACAACCTTAAGACCCTCAAGACTTCCCTCGTTCGGCAAACTACGTTTTAGAGATTCAAGGTATCGTCCTGTTGCATCATCAAGGCGCTTCGCCTGTCCAATTTTATCAGGCTCAGGTAGCTCGGATGTGATGTCTTTTTCAATCCATTCTTCAATTTCGGCCTCGATTAAATCAGGAAGCTTATAACCATCGTGCCCAAATATCTTAATGCCGTTATCCTGATAAGGATTATGTGAGGCAGAAATCATGACACCAATATCTGCGCGCATAGAATGCGTGAGGAGCGCAACAGCAGGTGTTGGAATTGGCCCAACAAGAACAACCTCCATACCCATTGCTGTAAAGCCAGAGGCCATTGCCTGCTCAATCATATAACCTGAAAGGCGTGTATCTTTACCTATAATGACGCGGTTTTGGGCATCGCCCTTTTGATGTTTTCTGAGGACAATAGAAGTCGCCATAGCAACCTTAAGAGCAATATCAGCGGTCATGGGAAACTGATTAGCAGTCCCGCGAATTCCGTCTGTTCCAAAGTATTTTCTGTTGCTCATAAAATTAAATCTTAAGCACCTTGAGGGGCGCTGCCGTCCTTACCAATATCGCCAGCCGATGGAACAGAAGCACGAGGCTTTTGAGGTGTATCATCATTATCACGCTCGATCTTCTCACCGCGCAATAGCGCCTTAATTTCTTCACCAGTCAGCATTTCATATTCAAGCAAGGCTTGTGCAAGTTTGTGTAAATCTTTCATCTTGTCTTTGATGATTTTGGTTGCACGGTCATAAGCCTCCTCAACAATACGGCGAACTTCTAAATCAACGGTATTTGCCGTTGTATCCGACATGCTCTTTGTTTGCGCAACGGAATGCCCAAGGAATACTTCCTCTTGGTCAGCTGCGTAACGTAGAGGACCAAGCTTATCGCTCATACCCCACTCCATAACCATTCTTCGTGCCATGTCGGTAGCCATTTTAATATCACTTGAAGCACCTGTAGTGACCTGTTGCGCTCCAAAAATAAGCTCCTCAGCAATACGCCCGCCCATTGCAACAGATAAGTCTGCCTCAATCTTTGCTTTGGACATAGATATTCTGTCACCTTCAGGTAAGCGCATAACCATACCAAGCGCACGACCACGTGGAATAATCGTTGCCTTGTGAATAGGATCGGATTCTGGCTCGTTCAAAGCAACAATTGCATGGCCAGCCTCGTGGTAAGCCGTTAGTTTCTTCTCATCCTCGGTCATCACCATAGAGCGACGCTCAGCACCCATCATCACCTTATCTTTGGCCTCCTCAAACTCCTCAGGACCAACAACACGTTTATTACGGCGCGCAGCAAGTAATGCAGCCTCATTCACAAGATTTGCTAAATCTGCACCCGAAAACCCTGGGGTTCCACGTGCAATAACGCGCGGATCAACCTTCTTGGATAGAGGCACTTTTTTCATGTGAACTTTTAAAATCGCCTCGCGACCATTCACATCAGGACTTGGAATGACGACTTGTCTGTCAAAACGACCAGGACGCAAAAGAGCTGGGTCAAGAACATCAGGGCGGTTTGTTGCCGCAATAATGATAATACCCTCATTGGCCTCGAAACCATCCATTTCAACCAAAAGCTGGTTTAATGTCTGCTCGCGCTCGTCATTACCACCGCCAAGTCCAGCACCACGATGACGACCAACAGCATCGATCTCATCTATAAAGATAATACATGGGGCATTTTTCTTGGCTTGTTCAAACATATCACGTACGCGGGACGCACCAACACCAACAAACATTTCAACAAAGTCAGACCCTGAAATTGTAAAGAAAGGCACGCCCGCCTCACCAGCGACAGCCTTGGCAATAAGTGTTTTACCGGTACCAGGTGAACCAACAAGCAATGCACCCTTAGGAATACGCCCGCCAAGTTTTTGGAATTTTTGTGGATCTTTTAAAAATTCAACAACTTCTTCAAGCTCCTGCTTGGCCTCTTCAACGCCCGCCACATCAGCAAATGTAATTTTGTTTTTATCTTCTGTAAGCATGCGTGCACGTGATTTTCCAAAACCCATGGCTCCACCACTTCCGCCTTTACCTTGCATTTGGCGCATAAAGAAAATCCATACACCGATAAGCAGCAGCATAGGGAACCAAGAAATCAATACACCCAATAAGGAAAGCTTGTCGCCTTCGACTTCCTCGGCATTTACACGCACAGGTGCATCACCTATACGCTCAACAACGTTTTCCTCTTGTGGGACAAGCGTCGTAAACTTATCGCCAGAATCCGAATACGTACCCGTAACACGTTGACCCTTGATAGTTATATCAGAGACTGAGCCCTGCTTAACCTGATCGACAAAATCGCTATAGGCAATAAACTCAGAAGACGTTGCCTTACCTTGTTGTGCCGAATTAAAGATGTTGAAAAGGAACGCAAGAGTTAAAAGAATTGCAATCCAGAATAAGATATTTCTACTAAAGCCGTTCACGTGACCGTCCTGTCTATTTTGTAACCTTCAATGAATATCTTAAAATAGTGGGTTTCCCTTTATAAACAAGGAAAAAGTGACAATAATCTATAGTGTTTTTTCTTTATGGATACACAGATGTTTCCCATCGCTTGAGATAGAAAAAATACAGCCCCCCAATGTTCTTTTGGAAAAACCCGATTTTTCTTCAAAAAGAGCAGAAACCAAGTCCTCACTTTTTAGCATGCGAGCGCCGTATTCGGCGTCAGAATTCAATTCGCTCATTGCCTTCCTAACCAAACGATGAGCAAGTCCTTTGGGTATAGACAAAATATCATCTAATTTAAAAACGATTTGTATCGTATTTTTACTATATAGACAGCTATCGAAAGCCGTTTTTGTAGCATATTCAATAATTTCACTCACATCTTGAAGACGTTCAATTGTTTTTAAAAGACGTTCTTTTGTAAAACCTTCACTCTCAAGAACTGGCATAGATTTACGAAAACGCACACGCTCAAACTTTTCATTTTTGTTACTAGGATCCTCAATCCACTGTAAATTATGAACATTACAGTAGTTTACACAATCCTTATGCGAGAGATTTAAAAAAGGCCTTACAATATCAATGTTTCCTCTGCGTGTTACTGGCCTCATGCACGCCAAACCATCCGGACCGCTACCCGCACTTAAGCGGATAAAAAAAGTTTCCGCCTGGTCGTCTGCATGTTGTCCCAAACCGAGATATCTAATTTCTTTTGTTTCACAATATTGCGACATAAGGTTAAATCTGGCATTGCGAGCTCGCTCCTGTATAGATGTCACCACGTCCTGACTGTTCCAGCTCAAGGTTTCATGGAATATGCGGGAACCCCATTTTAAAATCTGCTTTTTTACGTGCTGCGCTTCATCCTTTGACTCAGGACGAAGCTGATGATCAACCGTCAGACAATGCACCTCCCCGCCCTTGATGTCAGAAATATACTCTGCAATCATATGCGCCAAGGCAATAGAGTCAGCGCCACCCGAAACACCAACTGCTATTTTGGGTGTCTTGGCGAAATCAGGTATGTGGAATTTAAAGAAATCGTTTAGATGCAAAGCCAAAGAGAAAACCTCCCTAGCTACAAGAGAGTTTTTCACGCTCTTTTTCTCCACGCTGAACCACTGCGGAACCAGTCACACCAAAAGCCTTATCAAGCTGTTTCAATGCAACGCAGGCATCTTTATCACGCCCTAGCTCATTCAAGGACAAACCAAGTTTGAGCAAGTTATCTGCGGCCTTACTCCCTTTGGGATCTTTTTGGTAAGCTGTTGCAAAGGCTTTAGCAGCCGCATCATATTCACCTTGAACATAATAAGTTTCCGCCAGCCAGTAGCGTGCATTATTTGCTAGCTTGTCTTCAGAATATACATTCAGGAATTGTTCGAACCCAGATTGGGCTGTTTCATTTTTCCCCGCCTTTAAATCAGCGAATGCACGCTCATACAAAGTCGCAGCATCTGTAGGAAGCGTTGTTACAGGTTCGTCAGGAGTATACGGCGCATCAGGATTTTGAGTCGGGGTAACGGTCACCGTTTCAGGTTGAGGAACATCTGGTTGATTAATTTCAATAGAAGAAGATGCAGATTGTGCGTCAACACTTCCGGTGGTTGAAGGAGTAGAAGAGGGTGTCTGTTCATTTAGTCGCATATCGATATCACTCAAGGACAAATCAAGTTTCTTTTCAATTTGTTCAACCTTGTAGCGATTTTCTTCGATTTGACCTGTAAGATTACGTAATTGCTCTTCTATTGAGTTCAAACGAACTTCTAAGTTTGCCTGATATTGTGCGTCGGCACCTGCTGAAAATTGTTGACCAGGAGGTGGTGTTTCACCCTTATAAACCGAGCGAGACAAGGTCTCTATTTCACGCTCTATTCTATTCAGGCGATTAGATGTATCACTGCTCTGCGCTACGGCAATCGAAGGCACAGAAAACGAGAGTAAGGCGATTGCAATAATCGCCTTACCTTTAAAAGAGATATGTGTTGGCTTAGTTAACAACTGTAACTGCGCGTCTGTTTTGTGCCCATGACTGTGTATCAGTTCCAAAGACAACAGGACGCTCCTTACCATAGCTGATGACCGAGATACGTGACGCAGGAACACCCAGTGCAATCAAATAATTACGCACGGCGTTTGCACGACGCTCACCAAGTGCCAAGTTGTATTCGCGTGTTCCACGCTCATCCGCATGACCTTCAACAGTTACTGTAAGGTTTGCATACTGATTCAACCAAGTCGCTTGCTTATTAAGTGTATCACGACCTTCGCCTGTTAAATCAGAACTGTCATATCCAAAGAATACACGGTCGCCAATGTTATCGACAAAGTCTTGTGGCGATCCAGGAACAGCTTGTCCTGCGACACCACCAACGCTTGTGCCATCATAACCTGGGCCAGTAGAGGTTGTCGTGTCATATTGAGTTGTTGTGATTGCATCTTCTTCTGCATCACCGCTACACGCAGTAACCAGCACCAAAGCTGCAAATAAAAGTAGAAAACGATAAGGCATAATTAAACTCCAAAAAAATGTTAAGAGCTCGGGGGATTCGAGTTGATACAAAGAATAGAACTGTTGGTGTAAATTACAAGGGGATAGCGCACCTTAGAGTAAATTTATTTTCTAGTTTAATTCGGACTCTAACTCCTGCAGCAACATAAGGCTATCATGGCGTGTCGCAGGATCACTGGAGGTTTCGAGGTATTTATGCAACAAATCAATCGCCTTTTTTCTTTGCCCTAATCTTGCGTGGATAATTCCCGATTCAAAAACGAGCCTCTCCTCTCGTGGCACAACAAGTCGCGTAGTTTCAATTGTATGCAAAGCCCCTTCGTAATCTTCAGATGCAATTTGGCGTGTCTTTCTATTATTCTGAAGCCTTAGAATTACATCCCTATTAGATAAAGGCTCGTAATAATTCACCGATAATTCGGCTGTTTCGCCTGCTACCTGTTTCAGTTTTTGGCGTAAATCATGTGCCTCGACAAGCTTACAATCTTCGAAAGGATCAAAAATTAAACGTTCACTGCCATATTCCAAACGCACATAAACGTGGCCTGGGAAATTTAATGCAAAAACGTTCCAATCCAGTGCATGTCCAACATGAATGTAAAAAAGTGCAAGCGCTACTGGCAAACCTTTACGGCGCTCTATAACTTCGATGAAATCCGTGTTGTCCAGATTATCATAATCCTCATATTCCCCATGATACCCCTCTTGGTCACAGATAATATGTTTTAAAGCAGCCAGCCTGGCACCCGCATCATCGATTGCACCTTTTTCCAAAAGTTCACTATGTCTTGAACGGACATCATTTACGATTTTTTCAAGGTGTGCGTAGTATCGCTCGGTTAGACGCCCCTCTTTGTGCGATGCCGCCAAATCAAGTGCAACCTGGGCAGGACATAAAGCCTTGTCCTCTTTATCTCCTATGGTCTTTAATTTTTCAGGAAGTTTCACGATGTATTACTACTCACTCAAAGGATAAGATTCAACTGTAGCACGACCAACAGAGTTTCCATCGGAATAGCTAGGCGGTAAAGCCCCATCACTTATGGGCGGAACAGATTGGTATTCCGTTTGATAAGTTGTTGTATCTGTTACTTGCCCCTGAAAGTTTTGCCTTGCCTGTAACTCAGCATCCGTTAAAGGCTGCCCTGCAAACTTAACATAGCTAACCACTTGCTTCACGCCTGAAACCGTTCTTGCTATATCAATTGTACGATTAAGTTCTTCTTGATTTTTAGCAACCCCCATCAAGTAAACAACGCCCTGAACTGTATCAATAGAGTAATTAATCGACTGGATTTTCTTTTCCAAAATCATTTTGCTACGCAATTGTGTCGTTATCCATGTATCTTTTGCAAAACCAGCGACACCTTGGCTATCAGCTACACGTATCTCATTTATAACTTGCTTAACGTTACTTGCTTGCCAAGCCAAGCGCACAGCATCAACTCTATGTTGAGGATCTTGCACCACACCTGTGATTAAAACGCGCCCTTGGTTAACCGTCAGATCGAGCTTTCTAAAAACATCAACATCGTGTTGAAACCACAAGGAGTTAATTTGTGTTTGAATACCAAAATCAGTAACCGCACCCGGAATTCCACCTTCCTGAGCAGAGGCAGCACCTACTGTTGCTCCTGCGCCAATACCCGCCCCCACACATCCCGATAATGCCAGCGCACAAATTCCAATTCCCAGAGTAAAGTATTTTGTAGTTCTCATTCTTATAAATTCCTCAACGGTTTTTTTAGAAGTTCCTAAGTGTCAGTATGACGAGACAGTCCATGCATTGTCCAGATGCTTAATCGAAAGCGGTGATATAAAAAGTAGTGCATCAAAACGAAAAGCAAAGTCTGCGTATTGTGTGTTTTTGGAAATAAATGTCTTAGCCGCATTTACAATTCTTTGCTGTGATTGCGCCGAAATTGCCTCGGCACTATCTTTTTCTGTTTGCCTGTGCTTCACCTCTATAAAGACAATTGTTTTATTCTTACGAGCAATAATATCTATTTCCCCAAGCTTAGTTTTATAGCGAAGGTTCAATATTCTATAACCTTTAAGCATAAGATAAATACACGCCCATTTTTCGGCAAACACTCCTTTTTCATAAGATGTCTTCATCTGTCTTTAATACTCAATGCCTTATTATAAATGACCTTACGCGATACTCCTGTCTTTTCAGAAATAGATGTAGACGCCTCTTTAACCGTCATAGTTCTCAACGCTTTGATAATTTGTTTTTCAATATCATCATCGGAAATAATATCCGCAACATGGCCTTCAACAAGCAAAACAACTTCACCTTTAATGGGCTTGTCTTGAAGCCTTGATATCAATTCTCTAGGCCTACCACGCAACACTTCTTCGAATTTTTTAGTTAGTTCACGCGCGACAACACATCCCCTGTCACCAAAAGTATTTTGAATAGTTTCCAGCGTTTTTTCCAACCTTGGCACAGTCTCATAAAAAACAAGAGTTTCAGTATGGTGGCTGTATTTTTGAAGAAGATTTTCTCTTGCACCTTGTTTGGTGGGGATGAATCCCCCGAACGTAAAACTATCGGTTGGTAATCCGCTTATTTGCAGTGCCGTTAACACTGCGCTTGGCCCTGGTATTGATATGACATCAATATTTTGCTCTATCGCTTCTCGAACAAGCTTAAAACCTGGATCAGAAATGAGAGGAAGACCTGCATCCGACACCAAAGCAACCGCCTTGCCTTCATTGGTGATTTTACTGAAAATCCTATCACGCAGTTTTTCATCGCTATGGTCTGTATAAACAGCCATGCGTGTTTTAATATCAAAAGCCTTAAGAAGTTTTCCTGTGACTCGCGTATCCTCACAAAAGATGGTTTCAACTGCCGATAAGGTCTGTAAGCATCGCAATGTTACATCCTGTAGATTGCCTATTGGTGTACCAACAAGATATAACGCAGGCTTCAAAACAATATTTTCAAGGATAATTTTCAAGAAATGGCTCCCAACCCTTACGAAAAAGAGAATCTTTATATAGTGTATGGATTATCACTATATGCATTTGAGAACACGAATACCAGTTTAGGAGTTACTATGACATCATTACCACGCATTTTAAGAGCTCTTTGTCTGCTGTTTGTGCCTATTTTATTAAGTGCTTGTGTTCCCTCTAATAATTCACCTTGGGGAGGCGTTTCTACAACCGCACCAAGAACCACCGATAGTTCTGGTGTCGTGATCAACCAAGGCGCTACTCCTGAATATGCGGGCTCAACTATGACCGATGGGACAAAAATTGGGTTTGCAGTACCCTTAACTGGGAAAGGCTCCGATATAGGAAATTCTTTGCTGAATGCTGCTCAACTTGCCATTTTTGACATGGGCGTCCAAAATATTGAGCTTTTACCTGTTGATACACAGGGCTCGCGCAAGGGGGCATTTGACGCTACACAACAAGCATTTTCTCGCGGTGCTGATATAGTTTTGGGGCCTTTATTTGCTGAAGACGTTAAGGCAGTCAACACACTTTCATCACCAATGCGTCCTGTTATAGGATTTACAACCGACTGGACGGCGGCAAGTCAAAATACTTTTGTTATGGGTTTTTTACCCCATGCTCAAGTTGAGAGAATACTGTCTTACGAAATCCGCCAAGGTAAGAAAAGCTTTGCCCTTGTTGTTCCACAAACAGAATATGGTCGTCTGATATCATCTTCTGCACAACGTTTATTGAAGTCCAATAATCTTCCACAAGCGCAAGTCATGAATTCTGGACAAGAACTTGCCTCATTTCTCCAATCTGGACAAAAAATCGATTCTGTTCTTATAGGAATGGCCGCACCAGAGGCTTCACAAATAGTAAATGCCATAAACGCAACATCGCAACGTCCGCAAATATTAGGAACTGGTTTGTGGCAGGAACCTTCTGCGGTTAATTACCCCTCACTAAATGGCGCTTTATATGCCTCCCCTTCACCAAATTACAAAGCACAATTTGAGCAAAATTATCGCAGTAACTTTGGAAGATCCCCAGAAGCTTTAACCTCGCTTGGGTATGACGCGACCGCATTGGTTATCTCGCTTACAAAACTTGGCAAGAAACCCACCTCTCAAGCGCTTACTTCACCTGAAGGGTTTAAAGGAATTAATGGTGCGTTTAAATTCAGAGCAGATGGATTAGTAGAAAGATCGTTATCGGTCATTCAAATAAGTGGTGGATCGAGGCGTGTTGTAGAAGAAGGCTCTCGTAACCTGAATACCACAACAAATTAAGCCTTTAGTTTTTCCAAATCCTTTTGCATGGATTTGAATACTGCCTCGGGAACGTTGACATGACAGGCTTGCTCTAGACCTCTAAATCCGGGGAATGTGTTTGCCTCGCATATCGTAAAACCACCACCTTCCTTAAATAGAAAATCAATACCAGCGACTTTAATATCAAGAACTTCGGCTGTCTTGATGGCTAGCTTCTTTCCCTCTTCATCCAGATCAAATTCGAGAACAGAACCACCTTGAGAAAAATTAGCTTTAAATCCTCCTGGCTTTGAACGACGCTCCATACAGGCAATAACTTCACCATCAACAACAAAAACCCTTAAATCACGCCCTTTACTGACGGCTACAAATTTTTGGAATATAAGCTGGATATCAGGGTTGGTTTCCCCGATAAGCCCCATCAAATCGTGAAAAGCTTCCTCCGATTCAATTAGAAAAACGCCAGTACCATTCACCCCAAGTAAAGTTTTAACGACAACGGGAAAACCAATATGTTTTCTTATAAGCTCCACATCAACTGGGAATTTTGCAAGCATTGTTGTAGGTGTAGGTAACCCATGCTCTGCCAATATCTGATGTGTATGCATTTTATCTGCAACAGCCTCAATACATGCGGAACCATTATATGTGCACACACCCATTCTTTCCAATTGACGCACAACCGCTAGAGAGAAGTAACCATTTTCAATTGGTGGCGTTCTGGGTAAGACAAAATCGGGAAGCTTGTGAGGTTTTCCTTTAATCAGGACAGTTTTTCTGTCTTTCTCATCAACAAGTAAGTCAAACTTTTCAGGCTCAAATACTTTGACATCAATCCCCATCTCGCGACCAACAGTTTGAAAACGCCTGACCTCATACGCTTCATTAGTTGAGGCCTCAATATCCTCTGAGAATAATATCCAAACTTCCATGTCTTTTTCGGGACCGTCTATTGTATGTGAATTTGAGCCACACCATATATCATGGGTCATTAATATTCAATGGTTTCGCTTTTACTCCAATACCTTAGTAATAATCCTTTGTTTTCTAATATACAAAATGATAAACACTACGCACTGTATGAAAATAGTTTTAGTGATGAATTATTTTAAAAATCTTTATATTTAGTGTTGAACTATTATGCAATTACCATTAAGCAAGTGTCTGTTTTCAGTTACCCCAAATACACACAATCAAAGGCAGTAATATAATGAGTCAATCGGCGTTAAAATATCATGAAGCAGAACAGCAAAATGATGACACTCCGAAGCGCCGTGGCCGCCCACGTAGCCAGACTTCTAAAAAAGCTGTTCTTGATGCCACCAACCGCCTCCTTCTTCATGGTTCAGTAAAAGAACTTTCTATTGAAGGGATTGCTAAAAAGGCAGGTGTCGGAAAAACCACGATTTACAGGTGGTGGCCTAACAAGGTTGCAATTGTTCTTGACGCTTTAACTGCTCAGGTTGGGAAAACGCCTCCTTTACCTACGACAACCAATAAGTCAGATGCAGTGCGCAAACAATTAGAGCGTTTTATACGCTTACTTAAAGGTAAAAATGGTAAAATTGTTATTGAAGCAATGGCAGAGGCACAATCAGACGAGGCCAGCCTAACCATTTTTTACGAAAACTTTATGTTGCAGCATGAAAAAATTCTAGCCGACCTTATCGAAGAAGGTAAAAGCTCTGGTGAATTTCGTAAGAATTTAGACACACCACTAGCCGTGGATATGATTTATGGTGCGATTGTATACCGCTTAATGAGCGGTG
Organism: uncultured Alphaproteobacteria bacterium; assembly: GCA_963740205.1. Lineage (GTDB taxonomy): Bacteria > Pseudomonadota > Alphaproteobacteria > Micavibrionales > Micavibrionaceae > UBA2137. Next base: position 14,643 of record CAVUDD010000004.1, on the reverse strand, counting down.
CAGAGGCATTAGATGAGACTTTTTCAAACGGCCTTCCAGAAGAAGCTGTTCATATATTAAAAGCTTAGTCTTATACATCATTTATAGCTGAATTTTAGGCTCTCACGGGTTGTCGTGAGACCTAAAATGTTACATAACAAAATAGATAAACTTTATTTTAAAAGAAAAATTCTGGTACATACATGCAAATTGGTGAAATGTTTCATACCTATACCATTGAAACACAAAGTTATTTTGTGAGAACTTTCAGTGTTCCAGAAAACTGGCTTCAGATTATAGTTATAGTTGGCGCTTTGTTAGTAGGTTGGCTGGCGAGACGCCGAGTAGCACCCAAATTCATTGCATGGATTGACCGCAGCCAATTTCATTTTCGTATTCGTCAAACATTTAAAAATCTTACGAAACTTGTGCTGCCCATTACAGCTGTACTTATTATAGGAGTGTTCGTACAGCTTCAACTTAACGAAGTACTCACAGCAGATATGCGCCTTGCCTCTGCTGTAACAAGTTTACTGATGGCATGGATTGTTATTCGTACCGCAGCGCAACTCATCCAAAATACGTTTGTACGCCAAACTGTTGCAATGATTGCCTGGATTATTGCGGCTTTAAATATAATTGGCGTGCTTGACGAAACCACAAACGCATTAGACTCATTTGGCTTCACAATTGGTGATGGGCGCATTACAGCACTTGCGGTTATCAAGGCGATATTACTGATTTTTGCAATGTTGTACGCCGCAATGTTCCTAAGTACCCTTACAGAGCGTCGTTTATCACGTGTAAGTAGCCTGACCCCATCTTCCCGCGTCTTAATATCTAAAATTGCAAAAGTTGTATTTATTACTTTTGCACTTTTGATTGGCGTCACAACAGCGGGTGTTGATCTTGGTGTTTTGGCAGTATTTTCTGGTGCACTTGGTTTGGGTATTGGTTTTGGTTTACAAAAAGGCGTTTCCAATCTGTTTAGTGGAATTATGCTTCTACTCGATCACTCCATTAATCCAGGCGATGTTATTGAAATTCAGGGCGCAGGCGGCGGAGATGGCAAAAGCACGTTTGGCTGGGTTCATCACATGGGTGCGCGATACACGGAAATTGTTACACGTGACAATAAATCTTTCCTAATTCCAAATGAAGACTTTATTACCCAACAAGTCGTCAACTGGTCACATGGCGACACCCTTGTCCGCATAGAAATTGAGTTCGGGGTCCATTATGATTCAGACCCACACGAAGTAACTAAACTTGCAATAGAGGCGTCACAAAGACCGGAACGCGTAGTCGAGGACAAAACCCCTGTCTGCTGGCTTACTGGCTTCGGCGACAGCTCTTTGGACTTCACCCTGCGCTTTTGGATTAAGGATGCCGAAAATGGTGTAACCAATGTTAAAGGTCAGGTCTTCATGGCCATTTGGGACGTATTTAAGGAAAACAATGTTCAAATTCCTTACCCTCACCGCGAAGTCTTTATTCACGAACCCCCTAAAAAAGATTCAGATAAAGTGCAAAAAGCCGCTGATTAAGCGGCTTTTCTATTTTCCTGTGATGTTGCTGCCTCAGTATTTAAAACAGTTGCAACAGCATTAAGAGTTGCACCAATTCTAACTGCTGCTTGAATTTGATCTTTTGAGACGCCTGCTTTGTTCAAAATGCTCTCATGTGAATCGATACACATACCACAACCATTCTGTGCAGATACGGCCAGTGACCACAATTCAAAATCAACTTTCTCAACGCCGGGATTACCAATCACATTCATACGTAGCTTGGCAGGCAATGTTGCATATTCCTTATTAGATGCCATATGTGTAAAGCGGTAATAGACATTGTTCATCGCCATGATGGCTGCTGCTGATTTTGAAGCCGCATAAGCTTCTTCACTCAGATAATCGAGAGCTTCTTCTTCAATTTGCTGAATAAGAGTTGCGTTACCCGTATTCATCGCACACGCTAAAAATGTTCCCCATTTTTGCTGATCGTTCAAAGTTTCTTCACCAGCCAAAGTTGAAAGGTTAAGTTTGATATCCTTAGCATAGTCAGGAATCATGTTTTTTAAGTTATCAGTCGTCATTATTTTCTCCTTATAGTTTATTCATGTGGCTTTATTCAGGACAAAAAAAGGCGACATAAAATGCCGCCCCTTCTTAAAAAAATTTAGAAATTAGGCTGCCATTTTTGAAACATCAATTGTATCGCCGCCTAGCTCACGATTACATGGGCACAGCTCGTCTGACTGCAACGCATCAAGAATACGTAATGTTTCTTTAGGGTTACGACCAACATTAAGGCCATTGACAGCAACATGCTGGATTACACCATGTGGATCAATAATGTAAGTTGCACGATAAGCAACGCCGCTTTGCTCACGAACACCTAGTCCATCAACCAAAGTGCCGTTTGTATCTGCAAATGACCATTGTGTTAGCTTAGCAAGATCAGGGTGTTCACGACGCCATGCAAGCTTACAGAATTCGTTATCTGTGCTCCCACCAAGTACAACTGTGTCACGGTCTTCGAAATCTTGATTAAGTTTTGCAAACTCAACGATTTCTGTTGGGCAGATAAATGTGAAATCTTTTGGGTAAAAGAAAATAACTTTCCATTTACCTTCAAAACTCTTCTCTGTCAGCGTTTCAAAAGCGGACTCACCGTTTTCCTCATGTTTCATAAAACCAGGTTTGACACCTGTGACTTCAAATTCAGGAAGTGTATCTCCAATACCAAGCATATTTATATCTCCTTTGTATGCGTTAAAATCTTGTAAACGCAATGTGGTGCATTAGACATCAAAAATCAAATGGGTAATTTAAATGATATGTATTTATTTTATATATAGATTAAAATTATATTTATATGTATTGTGAATATATGTATAAACCTTCCATTCGCCAAATCGAATATTTTATCAAACTTACAAAGACCTTGTCTTTCAGTAACGCTGCAGAACAACTACATATTACTCAGTCAGCACTTTCAAACGCCATACAAGATTTAGAGCATGGCCTCAAACTACAGCTTTTTGAGAGAAGTAGCAGACGCGTATTTTTAACGGAACAGGGACAAATTCTACAAAAGAAATTCATTCCTTTGCTAGAAAGTTATCAGGATATTCTGTCAGAAAGTGAATCGCTAACAGATCACGATATAATGAACATTCGATTGGGTATAATACCAACAATAGCGCCGTATCTTTTACCCGAAATTATTAAAAATTCCAAAAACTCAAAGCCTACAATAAATTTTTCTATTACCGAGACACTCACGCGCCACGTCCTAGAGAAAATCTCTTTAAATCAAATAGATGTCGGGCTGATTGCTTTACCTCATCCCTTATCAAAAAACATGAAATCCATAGATTTATTTGATGATGAATTATATCTTGCAATTCCTAATACAGAGCAAGATAAATTCCCAAAAGAGCTCGTGGAAAATGACATACAAGATTTGAAATTATTATTACTAGAAGACGGGCATTGCCTACGTGATCATGCCATATCATCCTGTAGCATTTCCTCACCTCAAATTGATAGTGACTTTTCAGGAAGCAGCCTTCCAACTGTACTTTCTATGGTAGCACAGCAACAAGGATACTCACTTGTCCCTTCAATGCTAGTATCACAATACAAAGGCGGTGATGTAGCGTTTGTTCCATTCAAGGATAGCGGTCCCAAAAGAACCATTTCTCTTATTTGGTCCTATCAATTCTCAGAACAAAAAGCCCGTCACCTCGCACAGATTGTAACAAAACTTTTACAATAATATTATGTAAATAATTGATGATTCCTGATATCATTAAGTATGAGTAAAAGAAAAATAAATAAAAATTTACATATAAATTTAGATATAGAATTTTTTATATTTAATATCAGTATCTTATATTTATATTAGCACATCTCTAATAGTAATAATTTGTTAACATTTACAACCTATAATTAATATTAGAGTAAAGGATTCACTCAACAACACTAGGATAGAGGCATATGCCAGTTTACACACTAAGTTTCGATGTATCAGCAGTTTTCTCGGGCGCAATGCCTAAGCTGCAAATCAAATATGGTGGTACAAAACTTGATACAACTTATGTTGGATCAGGTGCATCCACGTTATCTTATCAAATTGATACTGATGGTCCTTTGGATCATTCGCTTCTACGTTTTTACTTTGTTGATAATTACGGAACGGCTGGTGATACAATAAGTTTCTCCAATGTTCGCATTAATAACAATCCTATAGATATGAGCGCCTTTACACATAATAAAGGCTCATCTGGCAATGGTTCGACCGTAACCCTTACCAAAGGAAGTTATTCAGATTACGAGGCCTCTGCTGAAATTCCAGAGACACAACCTCCCTATTCTGCGCCACAAGCCACAATTACAGGTGACAATAACGCTAATAAAATTTACGGAACAGACGGTGTTGATGTCATAGACGGACTTGGCGGCAACGATAAAATTATCGCAAAGGATGGTAATGATACAGTTAACGGTGGTGACGGCAATGACGTTATTTCAGGACAAGGTGGGGATGACATCCTTAATGGCGACGCTGGTAATGACACTATTTACGGTAACGAAGGTAATGACACCATAAATGGTGGCGCTGACGATGATCGTCTATACGGTAACGAAGGTGTAGACACAATCCACGGCGATGCCGGCAATGACCGTCTATATGGTGGCGATGGTAATGATTTCCTTTACGGAGATGATGGCGACGACAGTATAAGTGGTGAAACTAGGCGATGACCGTTTATTCGGTGGGCTTGGTAACGACCAGCTTTTCGGTGGTGATGGCGATGACATCCTCAACGGAGATGATGGCGATGATCGCCTTTTAGGTAATGATGGTAACGACACTATTTATGGTGGTGCTGGTGCCGACAACATTGATGGACAATTGGGTAATGATAATGTGTTCGGTGGCGATGGTAATGATACCATTGATGGCGAACAAGGCGACGATGTTCTTCGTGGTGAGGCAGGCGACGACACAATTATGGGCGGTCTTGGCTCTGATGTTATTTCAGGCGGAGACGGTAATGATATCATCCATGGTGGTGGCGTATCCTCATACGACCAATATGTTGTAAGAGAAGGCTCTGCATGGGGCCGTTCAGGTGTCTATTATTCCGAGGCAACAAATAGCTTCTATAGATATGTAAGTGGTGGCGTAGATCGCGCAACTGCAGAGGCCGATGCTGCATCTTCTACCCTAAACGGTGCGGCAGGACATCTGGTTAATATTACGAGCGCTACTGAAAATGACTTCTTATTCAATGTTTATGGCTTAGCTGGTTCAGAAACATGGATTGGTGGCTCTGATGTTGGTACCGAAGGTAATTGGACATTCACATCAGGAAACGAAGCTGGAACTTTATTTTGGGTAGGGGATGGTGCTGGTACAGCACAAGGTCCTACATACAGCAATTGGCGCGCTGGCGATCCAAATGATTCTGGCGGCGCACAAGATTATGCAATGATGACAACTACGGGCGACTGGTTTGACCGAGGTGGCGGTGAATCGCATGGTTATATAATTGAGTGGGATGGAGAATCTGTTCTTTCCGACACATCTGCAAACACACTTAATGGTGGGAACGGAAATGACCTTATTTACGGTGGATCAGGTATAGACACAATTCACGGCGATGCAGATAACGATACACTTTACGGACTTGATGGTAATGACATCCTCTTTGGTGATGCTGGTGCTGACTTTCTTTCTGGTGGCAACGGAAATGACGCATTAAGTGGCGGAACTGGAAATGATATCCTCTACGGAAACTCTGGAAATGATACATTAAATGGTGGAGACGGAGATGATGTTCTTTACGCTCTAGACACAACCGTTAACAGAAACGCATCTGGTGTAACAGTTGTCGCAGGGGGAACTACGACAGCAAGAGTTACAGAATTTTCTGCTGACTTTTCTAGCAACGATGGTGGCTTTGTTTACAGTGACATTAATGATCCCAACTTCGTTGACATGATTGGAACAACGAAATACGACTGATGGTGACACAGCAAACGGATCACTACAAATCCTTGGCGACAGTCAAGGCGGAGGTACTTTTAACACAGCCTATGGAACATGGGACCAAACCTTTACATTTAGCCAAGGTATGCAAAATGCAGAGATTGAATTTTCATATCGTCACTTTCACGATGGAAGAACCGAGGCCGGAGAAGATTCTTCTGTATTCTACTTTTTAGACGGAAATTACACAGAAGTTAATCGTGCTGTAGGGGTTAACGGTAACGGTGCCAATATAGATACAGGCTGGACTACTTTTACAATTAGCCTTGGTGACGTTGCAGCGGGATATAGCTTCAATTTAGATCTTGGTTTCGTGCATTGGTCGGGTAACGCAGCTAACGAGGACGCTTTTGCTCGCTTCGATGATTTCGCGATAACGGGTGACGTTACTACAACGTCTCCAGACGTATACACCGCTGGGAATACAACACTTGATGCAGATTCAGGTTCTGTAAACACAGTAAATGGTGATGCAGGGGCTGACACAATTTACGGTAGTTCGGGTACAAATGTACTTAATGGTGGCGCAGATGCATGACATTATTTATTCTGGTTCTGTTGATACATTTACAGCTCAACTGAATACGATATTGGCAGCTAATCCAAACGTTTCCTACAATTTCGAAACAGGAAACTTCTATCAAGTCGTTGCCACTGCAGGAACAAACTGGTCACCAGCTAATGGTGCTGCTAATGCGGCCCTTTTGAACGGTGTAAACGGACATTTAGCAACTGTAACATCGGCTACGGAACACGATTTCCTTAAAACTCTAGCAGGTGGCGTAAACACATGGCTGGGTGGTACAGACACAGGAACAGAAGGTCAGTGGCGTTGGGTAACAGGACCAGAAGCTGGACAGCAATTTGCTAATGCTACTGGTGGCTCTGTTAATGGCAATTATTCCGCTTGGGTAGCTGGACAACCCAATGATAGTGATGGCACACAAGATTACCTTTACATGCTGAACGGTGATGATTTTGCCGACCTTGTTGCGATTGGTAACGGCTCTTCTGGCTTCGTGACTGTTGATCAATACGCTATCGAATGGGAAGGCTCACAAGTCTTTGCCTCATTGGCCAAAAATACGCTCAACGGTGGAACTGGCAATGACCAACTTTATGGATCTGATGGTATGGATATCTTCTACTTTGATAACACCACCAGCCAAGACACCATTTACAATTTTAATGCGGTAGGTCATGACGCAATTGATATTAGTGATGTCATTTCGTACAACTACACGAACCAAAACATAGATAATTTCGTGAGGCTTACAGAAATCTGGCGGAAATACAATTCTATCTGTAGATGCTAACGGCGCAACTGGTGGCGCTAACTTTGTAAACATTGCAACTATTAATGGCGTAACAGGGCTTAATTTGGACAATATGCTGATAGGCGACAATCTGATTGTTACATAATTAAATTTTACTCTCTTAAAAACCGCCTTTTAAGGCGGTTTTTTATATTAAGTATCCTTACGTTTTATTAACTGTTTTCTTGATAAAATAGAATCAGGACAATGGGTTTTTCTTAGGGGTGGCCGTTTCTATGGCATTACATACAATCAGCTTTGATGTATCAGCAATCTTTGCAGCAGGCATGCCCAAGCTGCAGATCAAGTATGGTGGTGTAAAACTAGACACCACCTATATTGGATCTGGTAGCTCTACCCTCTCCTTTCAAATAGATTCAGATGATCCTTTTGATCACACTCTTCTTAGATTTTACTCTGTAAAGAACTATGGCTCTGATGGCGATATCATTAATATCTCCAATGTGAAGATTGATGGCTCTGCCATTGATATGAGTGCCTTTACACATAACAAAGGCTCATCTGGTGATGGCTCGTCTCTTAACCTGACACGCGGAAGTTATTCTGATTATAATGCAGCCTCCGAACTCCCCGATACTGACCCCGCTCCTGCGCCTGTAGTTTTGGCAACAATCACAGGAACTGCTGGCGCAGATACGCTTTATGGAACAGATAGTGGCGACATCATTGATGGACTTGCTGGGAATGATAAAATTATTGCCAAAGGTGGTGACGATACAGTCAACGGTGGTAATGGAGATGACATTATTAGTGGTGGCGATGGCAACGACATACTCAACGGCAATGCCGATAACGACAAAGTCTATGGTAACGGCGGTGACGATACAATCAACGGTGGGACTGGCTCTGATCGTCTTTATGGGAATGAAGGCGTTGACACGATTTATGGATTTGATGGCGATGACTTTATTTGGGGTGGAACTGAAGGCGACTTCATATACGGAGAAGCTGGCGATGATCGTTTAAGCGGAGAAGCTGGCGATGACTTTATTAGTGGCGGAACAGGAAATGATCAAATTTTCGGCGGAGATGGTGATGATACCCTAAACGGCGATGACGGTAATGACCGCATTTTAGGTAACAACGGTAACGATACCATCAATGGTGGCGCTGGTGAAGACAATATTGATGGTCAATTAGGTAACGATACTATCAATGGTGGCGCAGATAACGACACCATAGATGGCGAACAAGGTGATGATATCTTGAATGGTGATGGTGGTAACGACACTATCATGGGCGGACTGGGTGCTGACACTATCAATGGCGGCACAGGCGATGACATTATTCATGGTGGTGGTGTGTCTTCCTATGATCAGTACGTCATCAGAGAAAATTCTGCTTGGGGAAGATCCGAAGTCTGGTATTCCGAGGCTACAAACTCTTTCTATAGGTTCGTTGATACATCTGTGACATGGAACACCGCACGAACTGCTGCTAATACCGCACTACTAAATGGTGCCAGTGGTCATCTCGTTAACATTACGTCACAAGCCGAGAATGACTATATCTACAATATGGCCACGTTCAAAGGCGTTAACAATTCAATAGGGGCGAGTGGAAATCGTATATGGCTTGGCGGATCTGATCTTGCTCAAGACGGCGTCTGGAAATGGGCTGATGGAGCAGAGGCTGGCTTACAGTTCTCATCAGGCTCAACAGCAGTAAATAATTCTTTCGAGAACTGGGGTACAGGCCAGCCTAATGGGGGAGGAAGCCAAGTTTACACAACTATGTGGTTCAATGGTGGCGCCAATGATGACGCTTGGGACGACAGAAATGCGACTGATGGTCACAACTATATTATTGAGTGGAGTGGTGAAGACGTTCAAGCAGACCTTTCTACAAACACCTTAAATGGTGGCGATGGAAATGACCTTATTTATGGTGGCTCTGGCATAGATATAATTCATGGCGATGCTGATAATGACAGACTTTACGGACTTAATGGCAACGATGAAATTTATGGCGATGCCGGTAATGACTTACTGATGGGAGGCGGTGGCAACGACATTCTCTACGGCGGAACAGGTGACGACATTATAAATGGTGGGGCAGGTTCCGACGAAATACGTGGCGGCGACCAGTTGAGATGTCCGATATAATTGGAATGGGGCCGCTTCTTGCATGGTGACGGTCAAGATGGTGGTGGTACATATGTCGTTCTTGATGATGGCGTAGGTATTGATTAACGGACAACGCTTGGAAAAATCTGGGAGGTTAACTACAACATTACCTCAAATACAGTTGTAGAATTTGACTTCAGTAGTGGTGCCGAAGCAGAAATACACGGCATAGGCTTTGATAACGATAATGGAATTGAAGTGATAATCTAACCTTCAAAGTTTCATGGAACTCAAAACTGGGGACGAACTAACTTTGATAATTATGACGGCTCTGGCGACTGGGTGCATTATGAAATTGATGTTGGCAGTTTCTTTACAGGGGCACATACTGTCACCTTCATTGTGAACGATCACGACGGTGGTTCTCCAACTGACGACGTCTTGGTTTCAGAAACGTAATACTCACGAAGGTAACATGAACGGAATAATAATGTAACGGTGGCGATGGACTTGATGACCTCTATTCCGGTGGTGGCATTGACACATTTGCTTTTGATGCAACGGCTTTTAATAACGTAGATCGTATTCATAACTTCAGTGAAGGTGGCGGAGATATCATTGATTTGAGTGATATTATTACAGGCTTTACAGGGACAATTTCTGACCACGTACAAATTACCGATTTAGGTGATCACAGTATTCTTGCTGTCGATGCCGATGGTGCAGGCGGATTCACTAATATTGCAGAACTTCGGGGCGGTGAAGGTATAGATGTTGCAACCCTATATGCCAGCGGGCAAATCATAGTCTAAAACTCCGTATATCCTTACGTTTTATTAACTGTTTTCTTGATAAAATAGAATCAGGACAATGGGTTTTTCTTAGGGGTGGCCGTTTCTATGGCATTACATACAATCAGCTTTGATGTATCAGCAATCTTTGCAGCAGGCATGCCCAAGCTGCAGATTAAGTATGGTGGCGTAAAACTTGATACCACCTATATTGGATCTGGTAGCTCCACCCTCTCCTTTCAAATAGATTTAGATGATCCTTTTGATCACACTCTGCTTAGATTTTACTCTGTAAAGAACTATGGCTCTGATGGCGATATCATTAATATCTCCAATGTGAAGATTGATGGCTCTGCCATTGATATGAGTGCCTTTACACATAACAAAGGCTCATCTGGTGATGGCTCGTCTCTAAACCTGACCCGCGGAAGTTATTCCGATTATAATGCAGCCTCCGAACTCCCTGATACTGACCCCGCTCCTGCGCCTGTAGTTTTGGCAACAATCACAGGAACTGCTGGCGCAGATACGCTCTATGGAACAGACAGCTGGCGACGTCATTGATGGACTTGCTGGGAATGACCGTCTCTACGGTAAAGACGGTATAGATGTTATTAATGGTGGTGATGACAACGATGTTATTTCTGGCCAAGGCGGCGCTGATACTTTGAACGGTGATGCAGGTGACGATAAAATTTACGGTAACGCTGGCGATGATATTATTAATGGAGGTCCTGGCTCTGATCGTCTCTATGGGAATGAAGGCGTAGACACTATTCATGGAAATGACGGTAACGATTTTATCTGGGGTGGCAGTGAAGATGATTTCATTTACGGCGATGATGGTGATGACCGCCTAAGTGGTGAGACTGGCAATGACACGATCGAGGGTGGACTTGGTAATGACCAGCTTTTTGGTGGCGACGGTAATGACACCCTTCGCGGGGGTGATGGCGACGATCGTATCCTTGGAAACAACGGCGATGACATCCTTTATGGTGATGCAGGGGCCGACAATATTGATGGTCAGTTAGGTAATGACACCATTTACGGTGGTGATGACAACGACACTATCGATGGCGAACAAGGCGATGACATCCTTAACGGTGATGCTGGCAACGACACCATCATGGGTGGTCTTGGGGCTGATACTATCAATGGTGGTGCTGGCGATGACATTATCCATGGTGGTGGTGTGTCCTCGTATGACCAATATGTCATAAGAGAAAACTCGTCATGGGGGCAGATCAGCAGTCTGGTACTCTGAGGCTACAAACTCTTTCTATAGTTTGTTAATACGAATGTAAATTTATGCTACAGCAGAAAGCGCAGCAAACGCAGCTTTATTGAATGGCGGTCAGGACATCTTGTTTCCATTACATCTCAAGCCGAAAATGATTTCGTAACTAAGGTATGGCTAGAGCTGACGATCCGCTGGACCTCTGGTCGTGATATCAATCAGGATGGCTCTTGGGAATGGGGTGCAGGTCACGAAAGCGGAACATCTTTTAGTGATATAGCTGGAACCTCTATTAATAATGGTTATGAGAACTGGGATGCTGGGCAACCTCAAATAGCAACGACAGAATACAATACCCAGTCCTACAAGACAACCGGACTTGGCAGATTGGGCCGACACAGCGACTTCCATAGCTATGTTATAGAATGGGATGCAGAAGACGTTCAGGCTGACAACTCAATCAATATTCTAAATGGTGATGCGGGGAACGACCTCATATATGGCGGTTCTGGGCAATGATGTAATCAATGGTGGCGCAGATAATGACCGCCTATTTGGTCTTAATGGTAATGACACTATTGATGGTGGGGCGGGAGATGATGCTATATATGGTGACAACCTACTCACAGTCGTTGGTGACAGGCGGTCAAGTAACGACAGACCAAATCAAGCAGTGCCCAACTTGGTATACGATTACATTTGATTCCACGAAATCATTAATCCAATTATCAAAATGGCGATGAATACACTAATGATGCAGATCCAACCACTTTAAGAGTAAGAAATGTCACTAATACAGGGTTTGAGTTTCAAATTGATGAATGGGATTATCTTGATGGAATTCATGGGACTGAAACCATTTCCTGGTTAGCGATTGCCGCAGGCACTCACACACTAGATGATGGGCAGTACTATTCAGGCTGGCACAGTTTCTGCAACCAACCAAAATAACGTTGCGGTTTCCTTTAATTCTGCTTTTGGCCAGCACCGGTTATTATGTCGCAAGTCATGACTGATAATGATTTAGGAGCCGTTACAATTCACAATGAAAATAGAAATTCCACAGGCTTTCGACTGTCATATGGAGGAGCAAGAAGGTGCTGGCACAACCCATGCAACAGAAACAATTGGTTGGATAGCTATTGATAATGGTGGAAGCGTTGGAAATGGGCTACTTGTGGGTGACAACAAGCAACTCTGTAACTCATAACACCACCAACATTAACTTTGGTAGTGATTTTGCCTCAACTGCCCCTGTTGTAATTATGGACATAGCAGACTGACAGACGGTGGAGATCCAGCAGTTACACGCGGCGCAAGCAATGTTTCCTCAAATAGCGTCAGATTCTTTATTTCGAAGAAGAACGACAAAGACACAGATACCACACACAACTGAAAATGTTGGATATTAGCCCTTACAGAACGGCCTTCTTTACGCAGGAGGCAACAAGGGTAACGACCCATTAATGGTGGCGCAGGTCTGGATATACTCTATGGCGGTGATGGAGCAGATACATTCGTATTCGAGGCGGCCAGCGCCTTTAAAGAAACTAGACATCATATGGATTTTAAATGGGGACAAGGTGACGCAATAGACATAAGCGACATTATCGGTGGAATTGGTGGAAACCCAATAACTGACTACGTAAGATTTACCGAGGTGGCTGGTGATACGCTTTTCCAAGTTGACGCTAATGGTGCAGCTGGCGGTGCAAGTTTTACGTCAATAGCACAATTGAATAACGTCACTGGACTAGACGAAACGTTACTTATACAACAACGGTGGCATTATCGTTTAAAAGCAACTCAAACTATAGATTCTAATCTCTAAAACTTACTTAAAATACTACGCATAATTAAACTCACATTTATCTTTTCCTTTTATAATTAAAGATGGATAAGTTGATTGGTCATTTTTAAAGCGCCAATACACAGGGTGAGAAATTGATAAGTAAATTAAAAGCAACCTTTAAAAATTTCGTGAAGACCGAGGATGGTGCAACCGCCGTAGAATTCTCTTTGGTGGCCATACCATTTTGCTTTCTTCTCATGGGTATAATTGAAATCTCTCTTTTCTTTGCTGCATCAAACATTATGCATGGCGCAACTTCTGACGCTGGAAGGTTAGTAAGAACAGGTCAAGTTCAGCAATATGATCAAGGTGACCCTCAAGTGCTTTTTGAGGAGGCTTTGTGCGCACACGCCAGTGTTTTTGCCAACTGTGACAATATTGAATATGAAGTCATAGCCATGGATAGCTTCTCTGATTTTTCAAATCATACGGCTCAATATGACGACGATGGAAATTTTCAATCCCAAGGTTTTACTCCAGGTGGTACAAACGACACAGTCATCATCCGCACAAACTATCGCTATAAATTCATGGTTCCTTTTTTAGCAAGTATGTTTTCTGATGGGTCAGACGGTGGACGCGCAATTTTGACAACCATCGTACTTCAAACCGAGCCATACGATCTTGATGATGAGAGCGGTGAAACCTAATGAAGCGTACTTTAAATAAAATCCTAAAATCTTATTTTCGAGATGAGCGTGCGACTGCATTGGTAGAGGCCGCCCTATTCTTTCCTGTTATGTTCACTCTACTGATGGGAATCTTTGATATTGGAAACGGAATTATTCTTAACCAAAAAACGATAACTTCATCCCAAATTGCTGCAGACTTGTTGGCCGCGTAAAATCAGTAAATCAAGACGATATTAACAGCATTGTTGACGCCGCAAAATTATCATTTCAACCGCACTCGACAAGTGCGTTTGGAATAGATGTTGTCAGTATTGAATTTGACGAGAACAGCAACCCTATAGTTCTATGGCGTGAAACAATAAACATGTCCCCCAACGATAAGCGTAGTCGAAGTACTGCTGGTCTAAGTGCCGAGGGCGAAGGAATAATAATTGTAAGTGTAAATTATACTTATGCACCTTTATTCAGTAGAATGTTTGTCGACAACTTTCGAAATGCAAGAAGTTGCCTTTTCAAGAGGACGTCGTAGCCGTACAGTTACCTTCCAATAGGCTTATAATATGATAAAATTACTAAGAAATTATAGGAATGCCTACCTTACAGGTTTGGCCGGAGCAACAGCAATTGTTTTTGCTCTTGATCATTCCCATGGTAGTCAGCTCAGCAGCCTTTGGTGTGGATTT
>CAVUDD010000003.1:0-28753 GCA_963740205.1 uncultured Alphaproteobacteria bacterium | reverse complement strand
GTCTAGCAGTTTGAAAACACCAGAATTCCTAATTAATTCATTCCATTCCAAATCATTAACATTTGGAACCTTAAAGTTAAATTTATCAAGATTATCCATAGTGAGATTACTTAGGTTTGATCTCAAATTGAAAAATTTTGCATCCTTTTTAATACAAAATCGTCTAATCCACTTGTAGTTAGTAGTTACAACTGGTAATCCGACTGCACAATATTCCAACACCTTTGTGGCCGTTTGAGCATTAAACGGATATATGTCTGGCATTAAGTTAAGTCCGAAGCGTGCCTGTGCCATGAGTTCTGGAACCTCGCTATAAGAAACGCGTCCTGTAAAAGTAATATTGGAGAGGTTGCCATACTGCTTAAAAATAGCCCCAGGAACCTCTCCAACAACTAGTAATTTTGCACTTTTGAGATTATTTTTGAAATGCTCGAGAGTTTTGTACACAACTTCCCCCCTATCTAAGCTTCCTGCATAGATAAAATCATAAAGCGGTGTTTTACTCTGTTTGATAAAAAACTGCTCATCAACGCCCATATCACGGACAGCTGTCGGGATATTATCCTGAAAGGAAAAACCTTTCCTAACGGCTCGATTCAGAAAAATACGAGCATTCGGGGTTTTATTTATTCTCTTCTTAATTTCATTACGAGTGCGTGCAAAATATCCAGCAGATAATGAATTATATTCATGAATAACTTGGCGTCCCTTGTCTTTGACATCAAACAAATCAAAGCCCATAAATCGCCATATAATATCTGATTTTTCAATGTCATAATTAGTCAAATCATATGAGTCGTATGCTCTGTATTCAGGTAAATACTTCTCTATATAATTTATGTATGCCTTGATTTCGGGCAAGTAGACTTTAGGTCTACGTCCAAAGACGATTGTTTTCATGAGAACAACCCCTGATTATCCCAGTATTTAAGATATTAATATTATTCTTAAGTAAATAGGCCTGTTATCTTTCCTCTTAAGAATTTTCATACTATACAGTTCTATGTACAAAAAGCCATATAGCAGAAAAACAAGTAGAATTTAAATGTATTTGCCTCTAGATATAGAAAATGAACTGAAAAATCATAGCTTTTCCTGGCTTGTCACAGGTGTAGCTGGCTTTATAGGTTCGCATATAGCTGAACAGCTTCTAAACCTTGGGCAAATCGTTAGAGGACTTGATAATTTTGAAACTGGTTCTGCTAAGAACTTAATATTTCTAGCGCATGAGAAGTTCACCTTCATTCAAGGCGATATTCGTGATGAACAAGCTTGCATAAATGCCTGTGTAGATATTGATTTTGTATTACATCAAGCTGCTATAGGCTCTGTGCCCAAATCATATAATGATCCTGTCTATGTCGACAGCATAAACGTTAATGGCTTCGCAAATATTTTAAAGGCCTCAGGTGAAACGAATGTTCGGAGGTTCGTATACGCTAGCTCAAGTGCTGTATACGGTGATAGTGGTCATGAACTTAACAGCGAAGACCAAGATTTATATCCCAAATCACCTTACGCCATTGGCAAACAAACCAATGAATTGTATGCACAATCACTCGGTGAATTTTATGGATTGGACACTGCAGGCTTGAGATATTTTAATATTTATGGACCTCGACAAGACCCCAACGGCGCATACGCGGCCGTTATTGCAAAATGGTGTCATCAAATTCAAGAAGGACTAAATCCGACACTTTTCGGTGATGGCAGTGCCGTAAGAGATTTTTGCTATATACATGATGCCGTACAAGCCAATATTCTGGCTGCCCTATCCGAAAGCAGCAAGTCTCATGATGTTTATAATATTGCCTCCGGTGACTCTGTTAACTTGAAACAACTCCATGAGACATTAGAGAAAGCCACAAACCAGAAAATAACACTGAACAAAAAAGATGAACGTGTCGGTGATATTAAATTATCTCAAGCCGATATTTCAAAAGCAAAAGAACAACTGGGCTTTAAACCGATCATTAAATTAGAAGAAGGCCTTAATCACATACTCAATCCTTTAAAGAGCGAACATCATGCTGCAAAAGCTTAAGTATCTTGTAAAAAATGTCGTGTCGAACAAATATAAATATCTACACAGATATGACATAAAATATGGTGATGTTGTAATTGATCTTGGTGCAAATGTAGGTGAGGTATCAGCTTACTTTGCAAACAGAGGTGCCTTTGTTCACGCGTATGAGCCCAACTCTCATGCCTTCGGAGTTTTAGAAAAACGTTTAGGTAAAAACAAAAATATCAAACTTTACAATACTGCCGTATCAAATCATTCTGGAACGTCTAAACTCTGGTTACATGAAAATCACAAAGACTCTGAAATTAAATTCTCTCAAGGTGCATCCCTACAAAAGGACAAGAGCAATGTTTCTAGTGATTATATGGAAGTTAAAGTCAGTGATATCTCTAAAATTCTTGAAAAACACAGCCACATCAAACTTCTGAAGGTTGATATCGAGGGCGGTGAATATGATATTATTGATATTATTTTAGAAAATGCAGGTAAAATAGATCACATCTTGCTTGAGACACACGGCGAAAAACACGCATCCTTTGCTGAAAAGGAGAAAAGTCTCCAATCCAAAATAAAAAAATCTCCTCATTGCGATAAGTTCGAAACTGACTGGTTTTAGGCAATGTCTAAATCACCTCAAGACAAATACCATATAGCCCTATTTTTCACGTGGGATGTTTCGTTGGCTCTCTGGAAAGGTAAAGGACTTCTAGGGCGAGAGGTAAAATATTACGAAGAACTGGCAAAGCGTGGTGTCAAAATAACCTTCCTAACTTGGGGTGATGAAGAAGACATCAAGATAGGAAAAAAACTCCATAAGAATATTGAAGTTCTTCCCCTATACACCAAGCTTTCCAGGCCTTCATGGAAACCTCTAAGGGCACTACTTTCAATTTTTTCTCTCTTTCCCGCTGAGGAAACTCTTAAAAAATGTAACATCATCAAGACAAATCAAATGTGGGGCGCATGGTGTGCTGTGCTTGCTAAATTATTTTTCAAAAAACCACTGTTACTTCGCACGGGTTTTGAACTTTATCGGTTCTCCATCCACCAAAAACATAGAACACTTAGGCGACAATTTATTCGTTACATCAGTGAATTCGCCTACAAGCATGCAGAAAAAATTTATGTAGCTTCTACTTACGATAAAAAGTTTGTGCAGAAGGAATTCAGCACAAAACCATCGAAGATTGAAATCCGTCCAAACTGGATTGACACAAAAACCTTTAAACCTCTCGAGATAAAGGAAAAGAAAAACCACCTGCTGTTTGTCGGTAGGTTAACAGAACAAAAGAATTTGCCTCTTCTGTTTGAAGCTATCAAAGGTACAAATTACACACTTGATATTGTTGGTGAAGGTGAGGACGAAAAAACACTCAAAGATCTTGCCACAGATTTGGGTATAAGCATTAATTTCTTAGGTTCGATTCCCAATCAAAAACTTCCCCGGATTTATAACGCTTACCCAGTGTTTGTTCTGCCCTCGCATTTTGAAGGTAACCCTAAAACATTATTGGAAGCCATGTCTTGTGGTCGCCCCGTAATAGGGACAAAGGTTGAAGGCATAGATAACGTTATAAAGCATAATAAAAACGGGCTCCTTTCTAGATCCGACGTTAGTGACCTAAAAAAGAATATAAAAAAACTGATGTCTAGTTCTAAAACTCGTGAGAAAATCGGGACAGAAGCTAGAAAAACAGTTATAGACGTACAATCTCTTGATAAGCTTATTGAAAAAGAGTTGAAGGACTATAAAAAACTAACGGCCTAAACTATGTACACACCATCCCATCTCCTCAATATTCTGGCACGTAAAAGTGAAACACTGTTTTCTAAAGTTGCAAAACGCTATTGGCATGATTTTCCACTAGGAAAACGTCCTCTTGCCACTAAAGCAGTTTACGAGAAGCTCTGGAGAGAAGAGAAAGAAAAATCTTATACAGAGATTGATGCATTTGAGAAAGCACAGGGCTTTAGCGTTAACAAAAAATGGTTTCATGAACTGGCGCTACACACACAAATCGTTATCAAATCATCGCCGCTATGTTATCAGCACGGCCGCATACTCTACTCAGTTTTGAGTCATTATCTTAGCAAACAGACGTCTCCCAACCTCACAATATATGAGACAGGAACAGCGCGTGGCTTTTCTGCTGTTATCATGTCAAAAGCACTCAAAGACGCAAAAGCTTCCGGTAAAATCCTAACCTTTGATGTTTTACCCAATGACAAAAAAATATTCTGGAATTGCATTGATGATCATGACGGACCAAAATCCAGAAAAGAACTTCTATCTCCATGGAAAAAACTGGTTGAAGAAAATATTCTATTTATTGAAGGGGACAGTCGTCTCAATTTGAGTAAGGTTAAGTTGGACCGCATCCATTTTGCATTCTTAGACGGCGCACACTCCTATGAACACGTTCTGTTTGAGTTTGGAATAATCGCAGGAAAACAAATCAAAGGCGACATCATTGTCTTTGATGATTACAACCACGATGATTTTGCTGGACTCGTTAAAGCTGTAGACCATGGTTGCAAAAAATGGGGTTACGAAAAAATAGTCATCAATATTGGACGCAGCAGAGGATATGCTGTGACAACAAAGCGGTGAATGCTAAATGCCCAAGAAACCTCCTCAGATCACTGTCCTGATGTCTGCATATAACGCAGAAAATACCGTCTCACAAAGCATTGAGAGTATTCTCTCCCAAATCTTCACAAATTTTGAATTTATTATCTTTGATGATGGGTCAACCGATTCAACGAAATCTATTGTCGAGAGTTATGCAGCAAAAGATAAACGTATTGTTTCTCACTCTCACAAGAATATTGGACTAACCAAAACTCTCAATAAAGGCATTCAACTCGCCAAGGGCCAATATATTGGCCGTCAGGATGCAGATGATGTTTCTTATCCAACCAGATTAGGGAAACAGATCGAACTTATGGATGCTAGCCCTGACATTCTCGTATGCGGGAGTAACTGCGATAATATATACCCCGATGGCACCAAGACCCAATGGGGATGGGAAAATACAGAGGCCCTCAATAAATCCGTATTCTATAAAACACCCTTTGCACACAGCACAGCCCTCATACGGACTACAGACATTAAGGAAATGAATGGTTATAATGAGCAAATGAAAACCGCGCAAGATGCAGAATTATGGATGAGATTTGCCGAAAGAGGGAAAATTGCAATGTTGCAGGAGCCTCTTCTTTTACGGCGTGTATCTATGACCTCGATAAGTAAGTCAAAACAAACACAGCAATTTTCTGACGTGTTTAAAGCGCGTATGGAACATAATAAAGGCTTACGAAAACTGATTGCTCTTTTTTATCTCATGCGTCTCTTCATCATAGAAAATCTCCCTACGTCACTTTTTAAATTTATAAAGGCTAATAAGGCATGAGGAGACTTTTCAAAACACTGCGCTTCTTTTTTGACAGAAACCCGACAGAGACTTCTCTGGTTGTTGCTCTCTTAATACTTGCCGCAATTCTTGAGGCGTTGGGCGTCTCTATGTTTCTCCCCTTCTTAAAATTATTTTTGGAAGGACGAGAGATTATCGAATTTCCAAACGGAGCAGTGAATGCTTTTCTGGCGAACAACGGCATCGTTTTGAATTATCAGATCACAGGACTTTTCATTATTGCCATGCTAACTCTAAAGGCGCTCGTTTTATGGTTTGTGATGAAACGTGTCAGCACTGTTGTCGCTGCCAGTGCAGGGAAATTTCGTGAAAATTTCTTAAACGCTATTGTAAATTCAAAATGGCAATATCTCACTCGCAATTCCACTGGCGAAAGTATGAATACACTTGCCGTTGAACCTATTCGTGCAGCAGCA
Organism: uncultured Alphaproteobacteria bacterium; assembly: GCA_963740205.1. Taxonomy (GTDB): domain Bacteria; phylum Pseudomonadota; class Alphaproteobacteria; order Micavibrionales; family Micavibrionaceae; genus UBA2137. The sequence continues at coordinate 22,877 of CAVUDD010000003.1, read as the reverse complement.
GCCTTTATGTCTGCCACGCGCATGATTGTCTCCTTTATGCAGTTCGGTATTTATATATTGGCGTCGTCTATTTGTATCATGGGAACTCACAGTTCTTATTATTTCCGTCGGGTTGATTATCATACTGGTACTGCGTCCATTTATTGTGTTGGCAAAGCGCGCAGGCAATCAACAAACAAAAGAATCTGAAAAGCCTGCTTAAACACATGAACGAGTTGATGCAAAATCTAAAATCTCTGCGCGCCATGGCACTGGAAAAACAATTCTCTGACATCGTTTTAAAAAGCTCACAACAACTCCAGAACGCCTATCTCTATCAGATGTTTTCTAATCAAGCTCTGCGCATCGTTTATGAGCCTATCATGGCAATTTCGGTCATTATCAGCTTGTATGTTGCTATAACCTATAGCGCGTTCGAAAGCAGTGTTTTGGTTGTCATGATTATCTTTTTCATGCGCGCTCTTGCAGCTGTTAATAACCTACAAACTGAATATCAGCGCGTTGTCACACAAGAAAGCGCGCTCTGGTCGTTACTTAAACATACGAATGACGCCGAACGTGCCAGTGAATATCAAAAAGGTTCGAAAAAAGGAAAAACGCCTTCAGCTAAAGTTGAATCAATTACTTTTGAAGAAATCACTTTTTCGCATGAAGATAAAAAAATACTGAACAAAATTTCCTGCCAATTTCCTGCCAAGAAGATGATTGGCATTATAGGAGAAACAGGATCAGGGAAAACAACTATACTAGATATCATCAGCGGTTTTTATAAACCTGATAGTGGCATGGTGACGATTGGCAAAAACGAACTTTCCTCTCTCAATTTATCCGCTTGGCGCAAAAAGATTGGCTTTGTTTCCCAAGAAACCTACCTTTTCAATGCAAGTTTAAAAGATAATATTATTATGGGCCGCAGAAGTTTTTCTGAGAAAGATGTTCAAAGTGCCTTGAGAACAATTAATTCGCTGGCTTTCGTCAATAAACTTCCAGAAGGCTTAAACACAGATTGCGGTGAAAACGGAAGGGCTTTATCTGGCGGCCAAAAGCAACGTGTTGCCATTGCCCGCGCCATTCTTCATAAACCACAAATTCTATTGCTGGATGAACCCACCAGCGCTCTTGACCCTGAAACAGAAGCTAAACTCTTTGAAATTCTTAAAAAACTGTCTAAAACCATGACGGTCATTATTGTCTCACATAGTCACAATGTGAAAAACTACGCCTCTGTTGTTTACGAGGTTTCCAGTGGCCGTCTCAAGAAGAAATAATGGAGGAAGCAGTTTCATGACATCACTTCTAGGTAAAATAGAAGGCAAAATCAAAAGCCGTAACAAAGGCGTGATGTCCTATCCCAAAGTCTGGAAGAACTTGGGTGCGAGCGATATTCCATGATCTTGGCATTCATCCTTCATATACGCATGAGTAAGCTAACAGACATGACGGCATAGGCTTTAAACAAGAAATGGAAATAGAGCCAATTCAACCTTTCTCAAAATATTTATACCTTCTGAGAGAACCAAAGGACGTTGTTGTGTCTTATTATTTTCACATGACAAAACGTGTCAATGAATTTGAAGGAAACATAGATGACTTCATAGACGATCCTGAAATCGGAATGGCTAAAACCTGCGCCTTTAACGAAAAATGGCTCACTTACTTTGAGACACAAAATGACAATAAGCATCTCTTGGTTTCATACGAAAGTTTACATGAAGATGCTATTAAGAATATGAAGAAAGCCATACACCATTTTGGATTCAAGGTCATCAAAGATGTAGAAATTAAAAAGGCGGTCGAAGATAATGAATTCAAGAGATTAAAAGCTAAAGAAAAATCCGGTTACTATACCCAAGATCAAGGCATAGGATCAGCACTAAGCCCTGTTGATAATCCAGAAGGTGCAAAGGTCAGAAAAGGCAAGGTAGGCGGTCATGAGGAATATATGACCAAAGCGCAAATAAAAAAATGTAATGAAATATTCAAAAATTATCCGCGTTACTTCGCACTCTACAAAGATACAATTTCCTAAGACGTTTTTTTCAATACAATCTCGAAACCAGTTGTAAAGGAGTTCGCAAATTTATCCTTCAATTGTTTTGCTTTTTTATCTTTGCTGAATGTCAAACGTTGTAAGATCCTAATTAATACATACAGACCAAAGCGCAAATATTTATTCTCAATCTTGCGGTAAGACTCCCATGCGTATCATATCGATAAGAACATTGATATAACTTCCCTGCGAATTGACAGACTCAACTTTCAATCCAATTTCATCTGCAACTGTTTCCCAGAATGTATGCGTATAACGCCCATAATCATGTGGATCGGCATGTACAGGGAACATAAACGGGACAGTAATATAGGCCTTACCGTTCCTCTTGAGCGTTCTTTTGATTTCTTTAAGGACAGCAACCGGATCACGCACATGCTCCAAAAGCTCTGCGCATATTGCTACATCGAAAGTTCTGTCTTTAACAGGGATTTGCGCAGCATCACCGAGAACATCCGGTTTCTTTTTTGCTGTAAGATTAATATTTGTGATTTTATAGGCGTGCTCGTAAAGATTAAATTGTCCGCGTTTATTTTCCTTTTCACCGCCGAGATCAAGAATATGTTTTGCCTTTGCAAAATCTTTTCTATGAGAATAAAAAAAGCTATCGACGTAGTAACGACGAAGGGAGTAACTAATCCCCTCTTTTAAGCCCAGTTCGTAAGGCTTCTTAATCATGCTTAACAAACATCCTTCTTGTATGGTCAACGCGCTGCATTAACGGCGATATTTTCATCTTTTCAAAATACTCATCCGTTGCTTTCCGTGCTCCCTGCCAAGCACCGTAATCATCGATGATAACCACACCACCTTTGACCACTTTCGGGTAAAAATGCTCAAGCTCAATCTTTGTGCTTTCGTACCAATCCGTATCAAGGCGAAGAATTGCAATCTCATCAACCGGGCTTTGCGGAATAGTTTGCAGAACATCACCCTTGATGAAATGAACGTTCTTTTCAGGATAACCCGTTTCGGCAATATTACTTTTTACCTCTTCAATCGGAGAATAACACCATTCATTGTGTGTTCCTGTCTGGTGCTCTTCAAATTTCTGAACAACATCCAAAGAGCCCTTTTTATCTTCTTCGGTTGGCTCGGTCATTCCTGCAAATGTATCGAACAAATATATCTGACGTGATTTGTCTTTGTGCTGCAAAAGTCTGTAAATCATTGCAGCTGTCGAGCCACCTTTCCAGACACCACATTCAACGATTGCACCCTTGAGAGAGTTTTTAGTAATGTAGTCCACGGCATCAATATTTGCCAATACACCCAGCTCACCTGTCATAGTCATAGGTGTGACTTTCGAGATGATATCCCTCTTATCAGCTTCATCTTCAAGAATGAGCTTTTCAAAGTAAGTTTTAAACAATAACTTTAAAGGCATCTCCGTATGAAGTTGAAATCTTTTTAAAATTTTTGTCTTAATCATACTCTCACCAATTAATTTAAATTTTGATTGCCAAAATACGCTCGCGCGTTTCTGTTTCCTCAATGACTTTCGTCTTACCAAACTTTTTCTTAATCAGGGCGTACCCACCTGTCTCTTTACGCACATCAATAATCAGATGACCACCTTTAGACAGTTTCTTATACGCTTTATCAAGGTAGATTGCCACGGGGTAATGAAAGCCCCATGAGATTAGGGATATAATCAAATCAACCGAGCCCTTAATGTTGATATCATCATTTTCAGTTGCTTCTACAAGATGAATATTTTTCTTCTCTATACCATTTTCCAGCAAAACATCTTGTGCGATATTAAGTGAGTTATAAAACGCACCTTTGTCATTATAAAGATAGTAAATTTCTTCGTTAGTCTCTGTTTTATCTAGCAAGTAAAAATCAACGGACTCATCATAGTGTTTTTGTAAAAAGATATTTACGCCCGCAACTCCACATCCAATATCAACAATCGACTTACACTTTGCTGGTAAATGCGCCTTCATAGTCTCGTACTCGTGGTGCATATCATCAATATAGGCTTTCTTGATGGCTGACTTTCTCAGTTTGGCCTCCAGATTTACAACCGGCTTATAGAATGAAACAGGGCTAATCTTCCTCAGGGCTCTATAGGGTAAGCTATGAATGAATTTCATATATGCTGTGCGTTGGTACAAAATGTACGGCACAGCTTCATCAGGTAGTTTGGCATTTTCTGTATTCATGACTGTATTCTTACCCCTTTTTGCACACTCATCCAGAGGCAAAAATTTTACTCTTTATTTTTCTGAAAACTCTCGCGGCTAGTCCCGGATTATGCCTGCGCATGTGTGTCACATACATACCCATAAATTCATTATGTTTTTGTGCTGTGTAGTGATTGCCTTTTGCAGTTTTTATGAATTGGTAATACTGCTTCGCAACCTCTTTAATATCAGACAATTTTATCTTACAGACATAATTTTTCTGATTGTCACTTATTTTCTCAAGGAGGGTTGGGATTTCCTCGGCACTCCCGAATGCTTCTCCAGCCTTGCCAATCAATTCAGGGTGTCCGCCGTCCTTTAGAGCAAGTGCAGGTAAACCACAATGTAAGGCCTCAATAAGAGAGTTTGAACATGGATCTGCCTTTGAAGCAGTTATGAAGATATCACTTTCCCTCAAGGCTTCAGAGAGAGTAGTGCTATCCATTGGCGGAATATGACTGACATTTTTGAAAAACACATCTGTATTACCGATAAAACTCATTTCATATTTGTCCCAATCGAGATTTTCATCCATCCATTGATAAACATCAAAACCTTTACGGATATTCGATGACCAAGACGTTGCTATTAATTTTGTTTTTACGTTTTTCTTTTTACTTTCAGCTGGGTAAAAGACTGTTGGATCCGGCGCATTATAAATCACCTTGACTGGCACCTTAATGTCATAGCCAAGTTCTTTCGTCTTATCGACGCTCCACTTGGATTGGAGAATAGACGCATCTGCAAATAACTCATTAAATTTGAAAATAAGATCATCAGTGCCGTCGTTACTTTTACGAATAAATGTCACGGGGCCGTCTATACGATGAACAACACTCATGTCAGGGTTATTTTTTAAAGCTGTAAGGAGTCTTTCCAGATTATCTTGCGAATCGAAGTGATGGCTATTGACCAAAACACAGTCTGCGTCATTTAAATCTTCCGCATAACAATCTTCCTCACGCCAAATCACGCGCAAAGCCTTCAGGAATTGGTTTCCACCACCCCAAGGACCATCCTGAATATCGAGGAAGATGTGAATTTTCATGTATTCCAAACCTGACCGTAAAGATTTCGATACAAATCATACATCTGCGTGGGTATGTGGTTTGTCCTTATTCTCTCGTAAGTCTCATTTGTGAGTGCTGATAAAGTACCCCCCCCAATATCATCCTCTATCAATCGAACGGCGTCCTCAGGCGTTTCATATATCGCAGTTTTCAATAAAACATCTGGTGCAATACCGACAGGCGTTGAAATTTGAGGACATTTTGATGCACCCGCCTCTAAAATAGCATGGGGACCTGCCTCGCTGCGACTTGATGTGACTGTCAAATTAAGACAATTATAAAGTGTATTGAGTTTTTCTCTATTCATTGTGTTGATACGCATGTCCTCAAAAGGTAGTTGCCAACCAATATAACGATAAGGGATACCACGTTTTTTTAACGCACTTCTAATCCAGTGCCTACGAGGGCCTGCCAATACGGCACAGATATTTTTATGCTTTTGATAAAGGCCATCAAGAATATCGACAAAGATGTCAGGACCTTTAACCAATTTTGGTGTTTTAAGCTTTCCAGCATTGCTATCCCGCATGAAATTACCAATCAGGTAGGTATCCTGTGGCAATTTATATTTACGGTACCATTTTTTGGTCTCGGTATCTGATAAAGGTTTAAAAATATCGGTATTAACTGTATAGGGAATAAGAATGGCATTGAGGTTCTTTTCCACCAAGTCCTGTTTAGCTTTCTCGGAGCGCACAATCCACAAATCAACTAATGGTATAAGGCTTCTGAAACGTTCGCCAAAATCTCTTTCGTAACGCCCCCATTCGCCCGCTAGATTACAAATGATTTTTTTTGATTTAAGGATATCTTCGGGGAGTTTAAGCAAATTCTCCCAGTAGACAGAATGAATAATATCCGCATCTTGGCGAGTGCAAAGTTCGGTGAATCCAGAAACAGATATTTCTGTCTGTTTCAAATCTTCGTCCAGCGCCCATTGGTATGGATCTGCGCCAGTTAAATGAACTTTAAATTTTTGCTGATTTTGAACTGTGACAGTCATAGAGACTGTTTAAACAAGTTCAACAAGATGTGCAAATATTGATAACAAAATTGTTAAAATGTAATTCCTACGGGTGATGGAAGATCAATAAGGGAGTATTTAAATAATTAAATTTTACTCGAACGAAGCAGCAGGGGCACGCAAAGGTTCTCTAGCGCCTGACAAGTTGTCTATTGCTTCTTGGTTGTCCTGAATAAAAGTGTCTAAGTCATCGGGCTGAATAACTAGAACCGTTTGACCTGCAATTCCTAAGATTTCCAAGTCAGCTCTTCTTAGACGTAACTCAGTTCCATTTTCACGCGCATCTAGGATACGGCCAGCCAATTTGAATACGGCCTCGCCATTTGGCGTCTGTGCAATAAGGCCGGGGCGGAAATCTTCTGTAACTTGTTGGTCTGACATGTTTCTTAAGGCTGACTCGACAATAAGCGGCTTGTCTAAGGCACCATTTCCAATATTGGAAATATTTATATCGCCATAAGTCATAAATGCACTAAATTCTCTTGCTGAATAGCAATCGGCTGCGATGTCGTATGCTTCACAGCCACCAGGGCCGCTGGTTGTTACACAACCGCCAAGAACGGATGCTCCCAAAAACAATGGAGCACATTTTTTAGCTATATTTAAAAACGCCATATCATCCTCTTTCTTTAGTGTGAAGACTATAGCAAAGTTTAATTATTATGTCAAATTATTAATACTTTATAAATTATAACCTAAAAATCGATTAGTGTTTTGTGTGCTTGTATCTTCAGAGGGTGGTATAACGAGTTGTACTGGCGATCCATCCGAATTTCTCTGTTGAAATACCGCTATCAAACGATCGTGGATACTGTATTCAACATTTACACAACCATTTGTAATGGCGTTATCGGCAATAGTTGCACTTTGGTATCTTTCCACACGTCTTTCTGAGGCAACTTGTGTCCAAAGACCGTGTATAGCCACACATCGCGTGAATTCTTCATCACAGTCGAAAAGGATATTTGTAGCTCTATAATAGTTACTGTAGGCGTCTTCATCTGTTCTCACGACTGGGTAATAACGTCCTGCGTTTGTACCGTATCTGCCTTGCGTAACAGGGATATTGTCACCCAGTTCTTTGCCCACAAGCACAGGATCGCGCAATGTAATGCGCCCATTTTCAACTATAAGAACCTCTCTGTTTGTCTTATCAACTACAACATAAACATCCTGATTAGCTAACAATTCTTGTTGCTCTAACACATAGCGAATTTGGGGTGATAGATCAGCATCAGCGATAAGCACTCCAGCATCAGCTTCCTGAGCCGAAGCAGCGCTACTTGCGAAAAGAGCGACCGCACCAAATGAAGTTAAAATAGTATTCATTTTATTTTTCATAATATATTATTTTTTCTTTTAAAAAAAGCCGAGCCTCATTATAAGACTCGGCTTCCAATAATTCAAATATTCTAATCTGGAGTGCGAGGAGAAACACGACGCGGAACTTCTACTACAACTGGCTCTGCAGGAACGTACGGTGCAGAATAAGGTGCTGGTGTTTCAGGAACAACAACTTCGTTATAAGAAACCGAACAGCTACTTATATAAGCTGGTATACCGCCTGGATAATATGATTCAACAGATCCACGTAATCTGTCGTTAGAAAGAGTTGCAATTCTTCTTTCGTCACATTCGCCATTCGCCATAAGTGTCACAACTTCGTTACTGGAGAGAGTTGCATCTACACAGCTCATTACGACGCCGCGAGATCCGCTTACACCGACTACTGCAGCCTGAAAAGCTAGAGCTCCTCCAGCACAAAAACCAGCGCCTGGTGTAGCAATTGCAGTGGCAACGCTTCTTCTTTGGTTGTAACTAAAGTTATTGTTAGCTGATCCGCCAGTAGCATTACCACCATTTGCTGTAGCGTTACCGCCAGTAGCATTGGCTTGAGCATTCGCGTCCGCATTTGCCTCAGCTGTATTAGTATTCGTGTTTGTATTTGTGTTTGTATTAGTAGTTGTCACATCCACTGGGTTACCTGGGTTAACAACAGGTGGCTGAGGTGGAGGTGTTGTTGTCGGAGGTGTATCACCACCACAATTTGATAGTGTTTCACAAGGTGGTGAAACAGGGGGTGTATTTGTACCACAACCAGAAGATGTAGATTGTGAACAGTCTTGTACGCCAAAACTACCGCCACCAAATGTTTGTGCATTAGCATCATCTGCTGAGGAAACGCCAGCAAGAGCAAGTCCTGCTGCTGCTGCGTATTTAAGTTGTGTCAAATTACTCATCTCTAAAACCTTTCAAAATTCTTAAATTCAATAGTATGTAAAATTGATTTCGTGGAGTTTTGCTCCTTTTCTCGCCATTTGTCAAGAAAATTATTAAAATTATTATGAAAAATATTTATTTTCTTTTTTCTGCAACATTATTGACTTCTATATATAGGTTATAAAAATAATTTAACAGCATCGTGAAAATATAACCAAATTAATTATGGAAAACTTTTGCTTGCATTATTTTAGCGATAGGGTTATAACATTTGCACTTAACCCATATTGTTTACATAAGGTTTTATTATGCGTTGGTATACAAAACTAGTTACTGCAACTCCTCTAGTAGCATTGCTCGCCTCGGCGTCACCCGTCATGGCTAATGATGTTCCTATCCTGGACATACAAGATGACACAGTTGCCACAGCAACTTTTGATTACTATGCCAACCAATCCGATGTTGATAACAATGGCGGAAATGTAGAAACGCCTTCTACTGATGATTTATTTGACCTTGAGGGTCTAAGCGCACAACAAATCAAAGACCAAGCATTCCAATATTATAATGGACGCGGTGTTGACCAAAACAAGCCAAAAGCCATCATTTATTACGAAAGAGCAGCCGAGTTAGGCAATGCTCAGGCACGAGACGATCTAGCGTATCTTGAGGCACGCGGCGAATATAACCCTGAATATAATTATATGGCAGGTTATGAGGACGATCGCCCAAGAACGCTTGCTGAATTGCAACAAGAACAAACAGAAAATAGCCGCCTTGCTTTATCTACGGATACTTCGCAGGACGCTTATGTGGCCGCAGCGGTTATTAACACAAACTACCCTTTACCTGCACTAGATTCTTTAGCTGTTAATGAACAAGCAAATACGACAGATACAAACAGCGATGAATTGGCTGTTATTGACACAACGGATGCTCAATCAACTGACACGACTACTTATTCCTATACAACAGACGAAGGATGGGCGGCTGAATGGCTGAACTGGTACAAAGAAAACTGTAACGCAGATTCTGTTTGTGCCTATAAAAATGATTTTATAGCCTTTACTGGTGTCAATCCAGATGCTCAAGATGCCGAGGCACAGCTTGCGCAATTCTTGTCGCCGCAAGACACAACTCCTCTACTTGTAGGAAACATACCAGCAAATCAATTGGCAGGTGCCGCACCTGTTGTTGCGCAAACATGTGATGCCTCGGTTGTTTACGCAAACAATGATGAATGGGCAGCTGATTGGCTGACTTATTTCAAAGAGAATTGTAATAATAATCCAGCAAACTCACAATATGCGGATACTTTCATTCAACATACTGGAATTGATCCAACAGCAGATGATGCCGAGCTTCAACTTGCCCAATTCCTTAACAAAGAACTTCCAGTCATTGCTGTAATGGAACAATCTGATCTACAAATTGCCAATCCAGTAGATATAGCAGCTATAGATATTGAATTACCCTCGCTGGTTTTGCCTGAGGAAACAAATGTAACCTATATCTGCACTGCTGCTGCACAAGATGCCTTTAATATACGCGGCCTAACCTCAAGAGCCTATGCTTGTCGTGATGAGAGTGGTGAGCTTATTCGTGACGATAGTGCTATCCAGATTGCAACAGGCGACACAGTTATTATGTGGGATGCCCGCACGAATTATGCGGAAAGCTTTAAAACTCCCGAGGACTATCCAAGTCTTGCTGTTTATTTTGATGAAGTCACCCAACCTATGTTTTCAGACTCTCTCAGAGTTCGTTATGCTCAAGCACAACAAAGCGAGAGTGACAACGCCGTTATAGCCTCTGCAAATGACAATGACGGGGTTCAACCTGAAACAACCACTATTGCCTCGAGCGCAGTATCTATAGGTGGTCAAACATTTGGCTTAATGCCGCGCTAGCTTCACTAAAAACCCCGCCAAAGCGGGGTTTTCTTTTGTCTATATTACAATCTTCAAAACGCTTTTTGCCAGCCAATCGTAACGGCATAATCTCGTTCCAACTGAGGGCCATTCAAATTCTGATAAACAGGTGCTGTAACTTCAAAGGCCAAACGATTACCCGCTAACACGCCCTTTTGAAATAAATAGTTTGCACCCGCAGAAATGGATAATCGCTCACCTCCATAATTATTAGGATCGGCAGTTTGCACAGGCCCAGCAATTTGAGAATCAATCCCATCAATATCGCCTTCTGTTTCACCAGTCAGACGGAGTGAAGTTGAGAAAGATGGATCCCAGAGATAGCTTCCCCAAGCACTTATTTGATGTTTGTCGCCTAGTGCATAATCCTGACTGTTCTCACCAAGGCGAACAGTGGCACTATATTGTGCGCCCCAACCGAATTTATCAGCGTTACCGTAATAGGTTAAACCAGGAAGAAGGTCGTAGGTTCCTGAGCCAAGTTGCATTGAATAGGGCAAACGAACACGTGGTGTCATACCCATAGGGGTGAGTATCGTATCTTCTTCATCAATTGAGCCTGTCGGCAAAGAAAATCCAGCATTCACATGCAAATGATGAACGTCATCATCATAAAGACCAATAAGACCAGATACAGAACTATCACCAAGTCCTTTTGCCTCGGTCGTAAAGTTTCCAAGACGCGTTGTACCCATACCGCCCGCAAATGTGACATGCTCCATCTCTCGGTCAATATACTGACCCATCGCCATAAGTGTCAGCCAGTCTGTAGGTGCATACATCACACCAGCCATATGCATGTCTGTTGTCATTTCCAAAGGCACAATACGCAAGGTTGGGGGTTGCATCGGTGCGCCAAAGAAACGGTTTGGGACTGTGGTTACGATTTCTTCTGGAGAAAGCGAATTGGTTCCGTCACGCGTTCCCGCCATTTCCATACGCATAAAACGGTATGAGAGCATCCACTCGCCTGCCTTATGACGGTGATCCCCCATCACACCAATAGGTGCATGGGAATCTGCACGTCCATTAGAGCTGTGTTGTAGATGAATATTGTGCGGTTCTTGTTCATCACAAACTTCACAAGCATGTGAGGGAGAAGATAGAAAAGTGCTTAAAATGATACAGGCAGCACCAAGTCCTGCTTTAGTTGAAAAATTCATTGTTTTTTCCTTTTGTTTAAATTGAATTCTTTAAGACAAAAGGAATAGTGGTGGACCTGTTTGGTGAGGCTTAGTGATCGTGAGGCCAGAAATTAAACGGTCTTGTGCGGTGATTTCAGGCAACTCATAACTGATGGCTTTTAGCGAAACCGATACGTCACCCGAAGTTAGAGCCGCATTATAAGTTTGGCAAAATGGACAGTGGTCGCCTGTGCTGGTCTTCTCATCGGCAGGAAGTTCTTCACCATTTAAAGCAATGCGCTCAATACCTTGTGATGTACAAATCTCTAAAACAGATATTGCACCCCCACCCCACAGCTTCGCGCAAGCAGGCGACACAATTCCCAGTGCAAACACCGCGATGAGTAAAGAAATAGAAAATTGTCTTTTTGAAATTTGAAACATCAATTTATTTCAGTTCATTTAAGCTGCTATACTATTAGAAGAAATTAAAATTACAGTCCAGAGGTCTCTTGTATGTTTTTTCTTCTAATAATTGCTCCTTACTTAGTAGCCGTCCTTTTAGTATATGGAGTAACATGGCTTATAAAAAAGAGGTTATGGAATTCAAAAAAGAAAAAGTTTGTTTTTACAATAATAGCCAGCCTTATTCTCTTTCCAACAATTCTACCAGCAGTCGCAGGATTTCCCACACCAAATATTGGTTTGTTAATCGTGCTAACTTTTTTTGAGTTGGACCCTATGGCTTATTTTGATTTAACCATCAAACTATGGAAGTTCACCTTACCTTCATTTATAATTACAGCGATTATTATGAGGGCTACAGCTAATATAATATTCTTTGAATATAAACCACCGAAAAAAGGCTAAGCTGCTTTTGTTTTTTGCGTTTTATTGCGCATATCCTTAGCAGCAGCAATCATATTTTCAAGAGCAGGTTTCACCTCTGGCCAACCACGTGTTTTCAGACCACAGTCCGGATTAACCCAAAGACGTTCCTCAGGGATAACACGTGCCGCCTTTTCAAGGAGAGCAACCATTTCATCCTTGGTTGGAATACGTGGTGAGTGAATATCGTATACACCGGGACCTATCTCGTTAGGATATTTGAAATCAACAAAGGCATCCAACAATTCCATTTGCGAACGACTTGTTTCAATCGAAATGACATCGGCATCAAGGTCAGCGATTTTTTCAATCATGTCATTGAATTCGGAATAACACATATGTGTGTGAATTTGTGTTTCATCCTTTACACATGCTGTTGACAATTTAAAACAATCGACCGTCCAATCGAAATAGTTAGAGCGATCAGCATGACGCAAAGGCACACCCTCACGAATAGCGGCCTCGTCCACCTGAATAACGGCAATCTTTGCCTTTTCCAGATCAGCAACCTCATCACGAATGGCCAGCGCAATTTGGCGCGCAGAATCTTCCCATGAAATATCATCGCGTTTAAATGACCACATCAAAATTGTAATTGGACCAGTCAGCATCGCCTTCATCGGACGATCAGTGAGACTTTGTGCATATTTCGTCCACTCAACAGTCATAGGATTAGGACGAGAGACATCACCGTAAATAATTGGTGGCTTCACACAGCGCGAGCCATAGGACTGCACCCATCCAAATTTTGAGAAGATGTAACCGTCCATTTGCTCACCAAAATATTCGACCATATCGTTTCGCTCTGGTTCGCCGTGAACGAGAACATCCATATCAATCTTTTCTTGGTAACGAACGCATTCTTCAATTTCGGCTTTCATCGCGCTCAAATATTCAGACTCACTTAACGTGCCTGCCTTATAAGAGGCTCTGGCTTTTCTAATGTCTTGCGTTTGCGGGAATGAGCCAATTGATGTTGTTGGATACATCGGTAGTTTGAGACGTTCCTGCTGTAGTACAGCGCGTATTTCATATGGACTTTTGCGCTTGCGCATTTCATCATTAAGTGAGGCAATACGCTCTTGTACTTGTCTGTTGTGAATACGCTCTGATGTTTTGCGCTCTTGCGCAATTTTGGCACTGGCATCCAGTTTTTCTGCGACTGTTTGCTCACCCTTATTAACCGCATCTGCAAGTGTCGCAATTTCGTCAAGCTTTTGTTTCGCAAACGCCATCCAGTTACAAATTTGAGGATCCATTTTCTCTTCAAGTTCCAAATCAATCGGCACGTGTAAAAGGGAGCAGCTTGGTGCAATCATCACGCGATCATTACCCAGTTTATCCGTTGCGTTTTTCACGATATCCAAAGACTTGCGAAGGTTGTTTTTCCAGATTGAACGACCATCAACGAGCCCCAAAGATAATACCATTTCGTCATTTAGATTTGATAAGACTTCGTGAAGCTGACTAGGCGCACGGCGTAAATCTATATGCAGGCCTTGTACTGGCAATGATGTTGCAAATTTCAAATTGTCGCGCAAGCCTTCAAAGTAGCTTGTGAGCATTATCTTCATGTCACCACGCGCGTTATTCAAACCAATATAGGCGTTTTCATATGCGGTTTTTTGGGATTCGGTTAAATCCATTGCCAAATAAGGCTCATCAATTTGTACCCAACCAACACCCATTTTATCAAGACGGTTTAAAATCTCTTCATAAACAGGAAGGAGTTTAGGGAGCAAAGCCATTGGGTCACTATCATCATGCATTTTACCAAGTGAAAGATATGTGATGGGGCCTATCAAAACAGGGCGTGTTTCAATGCCAGCCTCTTTGGCTTGTTTATAGTGATCAAATATTTTTGTCGCAGAAAGAGTAAAAACCTGATGTGGCTCGAACTCAGGAACAAGATAATGATAGTTAGTGTCAAACCATTTCGTCATCTCACAGGCAATTACATCGCGGCCATTCTTTTGGCTCCCGCGAGCCATTGCGAAATATAAATCCAGATCAACGTTACCACCATTCCACTCATAACGCTCAGGTACACATCCCAAAAGGCAGGACATGTCCAACATCTGGTCATATAAAGAGAAATCATTTGAGGGAATATGATTTATACCGGCAGTCTTTTGAGTTTGCCAGTTATCCATACGTATCTGGCTTGCTTCTTTCAGCATTTCTTCTTGGGACAAAGACCCCTTCCAATATGCCTCAACAGCCTTTTTCAATTCACGTTTTGCGCCGATACGCGGAAACCCCAGATTTGTTGCCAGAACCATAAATCACTCCTTTAGATATTTCTTGGGTTATTAAAGCTAAAGACCTGCTTGCTTGCAAGCCTCAATAACCATGTCATCTTTATTGAGCGTATAAAAATGTATGTGCGGTACACCTTGTTTTACAAGGTCGAAAACCTGTTCATTCAAAATCTCTTGGGCAACCTTCTTACGGTCCTCATCGGATTTATTCTCAAATTTTTCATGCACCCATAGCGGCACAGTCGCCTCACAGCGTTTTGCAAACTTCACCATATTGTCAAAATCATGGATAGGAAGAAGTCCTGGAACCATAGGTGTGTCAATTTGCATGGCATGTACACGCTCACAAAAACTATAAAATATGTCATTGCCAAAAAAGAATTGTGTAATGGCTCTGTGCGCACCAGCATCACATTTTTTCTTCAACGCTATCAGGTCAGATTTCATACTTGGTGCATCAGGATGTTTTTCAGGATACGCGCCAACCGAAATATCAAAATCATGCCATTCAAGCAAAGCCTCGACAAAATCGGATGTGTACTGGAAATAGTTTTCATCGGGATCAAGTGGCCAATTCAAATCAGGCGATAAATCACCGCGCAAAGCCACAAGACGTTTAATACCTGCACTCCAAAGCGTATCAACATAGTCCTTAAGCTTGGAAATATCAGTATTGATGAAGGTAAGGTGGGCGGCAATATCGGCGTCCACTCTTTCCATCAGGGCGCAGGCAACATCCAGAGTGCCATCCTGTGTTGATCCCCCAGCACCATAGGTCACCGAAAAGAAAAGCGGGTTAAGTGTATCAAGGGATTGGGCAGTCTTGAGAAGACTTCTTGTGCCTTATCACTTTTGGGAGGAAAAAATTCAAATGAAATTGTTGTCATCACCTAACAAGAGTGCTGACAAATTCCCATTCTGGCAAGAAAAATTAACCATATCTAGGGCTGTTGGCTGGCGCTATCTCTTCTTCATTTACTAATTCGAATGGACTTGTAGGATCATACGATA
This sequence comes from uncultured Alphaproteobacteria bacterium, assembly GCA_963740205.1. Taxonomy (GTDB): domain Bacteria; phylum Pseudomonadota; class Alphaproteobacteria; order Micavibrionales; family Micavibrionaceae; genus UBA2137. Next base: position 7,109 of record CAVUDD010000003.1, on the reverse strand, counting down.
CCCCGATGTCCGCTAGCAATTCCTCAACCTCCTCATAACTATACCTATGAGATTGATAGACAGGCCTAAGGCTTTTATCTATCCATTCTGGCAACACAGTAGAATTATCAATAACATCCGTGACGTAAAAATCGGAACAGTTACGGCCATCGGAACACCTTAAAAAGGCAGGTGCTTCTACTTCTATTGATTTAGAATTAAAGTTTGGCAGCTGATGCATAAGTCTATGCGTAATAATATCCTCACTAAAAGACGTTGGGAAAAAACCTCCGAATTTATCTCGTGCGGCAACCCAAGCCTTACCTGTATAATTATGGAGAGCCCCATCATGGCTTAAAATTGGCCAAGCATTAAGAAGGTTTCTTTGGTAAAGGTCATGTACAGGTCGTTTAATAACCTCGCCATCCTCATATTTATAAGCCTCTGCATCCATAATCTCATCTGGTAACATCCAGTTACCATTCGCATCTTTATAAGGCCTAAAGTTAATCTCTCCCCAGAATTGGTGTTGGGGATCAGGTGATACATTGTGCGCATAGGTATGTATCATTCTTGCGAAGTCAGCACTTCCCAGTGCATCAACTACTTGGCTTACATAGTTAGGTGCATGGAAATCATCATCATCTGCAAAAACAAAAACATCAGGTACCTGCCCAGTATGCTCAATATAGGCTTGGCATCCTAAATTCTTTTTCATACCAATTGTAGGACGTTCTGCCTTGACCTGCTCTAACATGTTAACGCTAAATGTTTTGGCAAACTCATAGTCAAACGGCAGAAAATTCATCCATGCCTCGACCTGCATACACTTTGCTCTCCAGAAGGTATCTTTTTCAAAATCCTCATCTTTTGGATAAAACTTACAAGCTTCAGGATAACGCTCTTGAATTCCTGCGGGTACATTTTCGCGGGAAGGTGTGTGGAGATAGATAATATTATCGCGATACGCTTCAGGAAGATTGGCGAAAAACGGATGAGGGTCAGCAGAGTCATCAACAATTACAATTTTAATGTCGCCTTCAAAATCCTGATTTAACATCTGATGGGCTAACATAGACGTACCTATCAAACGCAAAGCTGATGGCTTGTCCGGATTACGAAATGTCGAACACACAACGGCAACATTTTTATTTTCTTTAGGCATTTTTTCTCCCTTACGCAGTCATAATAAATTAAACAGCTTTCAGATAATTGCTTTCGTCCTGATTTTCTAAAGTGTTTCTATAGTCTTGGTACCATTTTATGGATTTTTTAGGCGTTCTCTCCAAGGTTTCATAATCTACGTAAACCATTCCGAAACGTGGACCAAAACCATCCGCCCACTCAAGATTATCAAGCAAAGACCAAATAAAATAACCAGATATCTTCATTCCTGAGTTACACGCTTCTAAAACAGCAGAAAGGTGTCTTTCTATATAATCAATGCGCGCATCGTCTTGCGTACTAATTTCAACCGAACCATTTTTTTGAGCATATCCGTTCTCAGAAATTATCCAATTTTGATCACCATATCTTTTGTGTAAATCTAACAACCCTTCTAAAAAAAGATTAGGAGCTATTTTCCAACCTATTTCATTGACCTCGTCAGTCGGTAGTGATGGAGCAAATGTAATGCCTAACGGGTTTTCTTTATCCGCTTTAAAATAAATTCCAGAATAATGCTGTAAACCAATAAAATCCAAATCTGTTTTAAGATTATCTTCTTCTTCGACAAAAACCGCGATTTTAGCCTGTATATCTTTAGGGTATTTCCCAGTGAGCAGAGGATCGAAGAAATTCCAGTTCCAAATATTCTTCCACAGAGTTGTTAATTCCTCACTTGGATTGTCACGCAGAAGAGCTGGTATCAACGTATATGTTGAGCCTATATTTAAATTGTGATCGCGCGTCTTCATAAATTGATAGGTCTCATGAACCACTCGATTAATATTATGAACACATTTCCAATAAGATTCTTCATTTCGTATGCCGGGGCAAATGTACCAGTTGTATAACCAAGGTACGAGATAACGCTGGGCTCATTCACAATCATCCAGTTCTTTACACGGTCACCGAAAGCATCTAGAAGAACGCCCGCATATTGTTTGAACCACTCTGTTATTTCGCGGTTCGTCCAACCGCCTTTATCTTGCAGTGATTGCGGCAAATCCCAGTGATACATGGTAATCCAAGGCTCAATCCCACGTTCAAGCAAACCGTCAATCAGGTTCGAATAAAACTCGATACCCTTCTGGTTAATCTCTCCTATACCATTGGGCAGTATGCGTGGCCATGAAATCGAAAAACGATAATGAGGAATATTATATTCTTTGAGAAGATCAAGATCTTCCTCCCAGCGATGATAATGGTCACAGGCAACGTCAGCAGTATCGCCGTTACGGATATTTTCCGACTGATGACAAAACGTATCCCAAATACTCGGGCCTTTTCCATCCTCATTCCAGGCACCTTCAATCTGATAGGCAGAAGTAGCTGTGCCCCATATAAAGTTTTTGGGAAAATTAGATATCATATTTCTCTCCAGTAAGTTTTCATAAGATATTAGTTAGTTTATGTCAATTTATTTCCTGCCAAAAAGCTTATCAAAATGATGTTTTGGAAACTGGCGGTAGTGAAGCATATTAAATCAACATATGACAAGGCAGATTCTCCGCTTTCTTTCGAGCGCTTTCTTGGATAAAAAGAAAGACATGAATATGACAGCAGAAAAAACACCACTCAGCGAAATCCAAAAGAAGCATGATAGAATTCTTATTCTGGATTTTGGCTCTCAAGTTACACAGCTTATTGCCCGCCGCGTACGTGAATTCTGGTGTCTATTGCGAGATTTGGCCATTTAATCAGGCAAGCGTAGAGCGTATTCAGGCCTATAATCCCAAGGGTGTTATTCTTTCTGGTGGCCCGCAAAGTGTGACGTGGGAAGATTCCCCTCGTGCGCCTGACGGTTTATTTGATATGGGATTGCCCCTATTTGGAATTTGTTACGGACAACAAACCATGGTGCAACAATTAGGAGGCAAGGTGGAATCCTCCGAACACAAAGAATTTGGTCGTGCCTATGTTGATGTAAAGGCCAACACACCTGTTACCGATGGTGTTTGGGACGAAGGCGCACATGAACAAGTCTGGATGAGCCACGGCGACCGCGTTACAGAACTGCCCGAAGGTTTCAAAATTATTGGAACATCCGAGGGCGCGCCCTATGCATTTATCGCGGATGAAAAACGTAAATTCTATGCTGTACAATTCCACCCCGAGGTTGTTCACACCCCGCACGGCGTTCAACTCCTCAAAAACTTTACGCATAATGTGTGCGAATGCGATGGTGACTGGACTATGGCGGCGTTCAAGGAAGAGGCCATTGCAAAAATCCGTAAACAGGTTGGCAAGGGCAAGGTTATTTGCGGGCTTTCAGGCGGTGTAGATTCATCCGTGACTGCGGTTTTATTGCACGAGGCAATTGGTGATCAATTAACCTGTATTTATGTCGACACTGGCATGATGCGTGCAGGGGAAAGTGACCAAGTCGTCTCATTGTTCCGTAACCATTACAACATTCCACTTATCCATGAGGATGCGGGAAAACGCTTTCTTGGTCTTCTACAGGGTGTATCAGACCCCGAAATGAAACGTAAAATTATTGGTGCGACTTTCATTGATGTGTTCGAGGAAATCGCCCTGCGTATTGGCGAGGTTGATTTCTTGGCACAAGGTACACTTTATCCTGATGTCATTGAATCCGTGTCTTTTACAGGTGGTCCATCAGTCACAATCAAATCTCACCATAATGTTGGTGGTTTGCCAGAGCGTATGGATCTGCAACTGGTTGAACCCTTGCGTGAACTATTTAAAGACGAGGTACGCATCTTGGGTAAAGAACTTGGTATGCCCGAGGACTTTATCAAACGCCACCCCTTCCCTGGGCCTGGACTTGCCATTCGCCTACCCGGTGAAATCACTGGTGAAAAACTCGAGATTTTAAGAAAGGCCGACACGGTCTATCTGGAAGAAATTAAAAACGCAGGACTTTACGATGCCATCTGGCAGGCCTTTGCCGTGCTTTTACCTGTGAAAACGGTCGGTGTTATGGGTGACGACAGAACTTATGACTTTGTCTGTGCGCTTCGTGCAGTCACCTCAACCGATGGAATGACGGCTGATTATTATCATTTCGACCATGAATTTTTGAGCCGTGTGTCAACGCGCATCATTAATGAAGTTCGAGGTATCAACAGAGTGGTTTATGACATCACATCCAAACCACCCGGCACAATCGAGTGGGAGTAGATGGCTGAAAAGGCTTCAAATAAAAAAGTTTTTTCAATAATCAGCCAAACTGCAGCAGAAGTCCTGCTTACTCGTTAGCTTGATCTATGGGCTACTTGTTGTTCTTGTCGAAACACATAGTTTAGATAATATTCGAGAAACTGTAACAGGTTTTTTGGCAATTTTAGCATTCGGATTAATCATTGGGTATATATGTTATCTTCCTGCTATTTTACTATCTGTTATATTAGGCATCTATTACTATAGAAAAGACTATCTAAATCCTTGGCTTTGGAGCTTTACAGGTTTATTTTTAACTTGTTTGAATTCTTATATATTTTTTAATTTAATGTATTTTGCAATTCCTGCATCTATTTTTGCTTCTCTGTATTCATTAAAAAAATTAAAAAATCTTAAATATAAGAAAGCTTAATCCTCTATATCATTGAGGATTTTGACGGCGGTATCGTAATCGTCTTCGTGCACCATAATGCGGACACCGCCAAGGGCAATCCCGACAAGGGCATCTTGTGCCATGTGTTCTCGCGAATGTGGGAAAGCCTCTATACCGCTCGCCCTTAACTTCGTGGTGATAATGTCGGCTTCAAACACCGAATATGTCGTGGTCAGGAGTTTCATAATACATATATAGGGCAGAGATTGTAAATTACAGTTCTTGAGTTAAACCATCTCTCATAATGAGAGTATCCATATGTCATCTTTAAAGAAAAACGTACAGATTGAAATATTGAGAGGGGAATGTAACTCTTGAAATACCGTCCTGAAATAGATGGGTTAAGAGCCATTGCCGTTCTTCCTGTTATCCTGTTCCACGCAGGATTTTCCCTGTTTAGCGGGGGGTTTGTTGGGGTTGATGTTTTCTTTGTCATCAGCGGATACCAATCACAACAATCTACTGAACGAGGTCGAGGAAAAGCGCTTCACCCTTGCCAATTTCTATGAGCGACGCGAGACGGATTTTACCGGCGATGCTCGTAACCATATTGCTGTGCATTCCTCTCAGTTACCTTCTCCATTCCCCGTATGAACTGGAGAAAATGTCGGTCAGAGATCATTTCCACGCTGACCTTCTGGAGTAATGTTTTCTTCTGGCAACACATCAATTATTTTGATGATACGGCAAAGTTCAAGCCGTTGCTACATACCTGCAGTTTATCGATTGAGGAACAATTCTATTTCCTCTTTCCTCGATTCACCATGCTTTTTTATCAGATTCAAAACGCTTTATATTCGTCTACTGATTGCGTTTTTCTTTACCAGCATCATTTTATATTTCTGGGGTGTGAGATAACATCCGGATGCAACCTTTCACCTTCTCCCAACTCGTGCCTGGCAGTTATTGCCGGGCATATTGTGCGCCTATTACCTGAAATACGTGGCAAGCAGGAAAGACCTCGACCTGAAGATACAGGGATTGGGATAATGTCTGATCATTCTGGGTATTTGGCCTTTGGACATCTATCGATTTCATCCCGGCTTAAACAATCTGTTTGCGTCACTCGTTGCGGCATGGATGATCATATCACGGCAACATGGCGGTTTCACAAAACACCGCGTATTATCAAACATCGATGTGGTACGTATCGGGCTTATTAGTTACAGCCTTTACCTCTTTCACCAGCCAGTTTATGCCTTCCTAAATATTACTACTGCCACTTGAGCGCTCAACATCATATCTTTGCTCTTGTCGCTGTCTTTACCTTGTCGGTATTGTGCTATAAATTTGTCGAAACACCTTTCCGCAGTTCAAGCTTATGCGCACAAAACATCTTCTCATCACTGTCGGTTGGTGTAAGCCGTAGCCCTTCTATTTGCCGTATACAGCATAAAAACTGGCGGTATCCCTTCAAGATATGACGAGTTTATTCGGGTCTTTTCGAAGATCTTGACGAGGCAGCGGACTATATCCCCGCCAAATTGATGTGTTGCGTGGTAAGGGTGCTTTTGACGAAAGCACGACAAAAAAGAAGGTTATTCTGATCGGGGACAGCTACGACTGGACTCGGTGAATGCGTGTCCTGACACGTCTTGGAGAGGGCATTGATTTACGTGTCCGTCACATCATACACGTTGCGGTAACGGACTTGCCTGTCGAGAGGTTTGAAAAAGAAATCAAAGTAAGGCGATCAGTAAAATGCCATAGCGATGGTTGGTACGACGAGAATTGACGCCCCGCATTGCCGAGGCCGATAAAATCTGGCTGGCATCGAATGGAAATCGGCACATCAAATACCTTCAAGACAGTATCAAAGCCCTAAAGACAGACTTTTACAAACCGATTGTATTGTTCGGTACAAAACAATTCTGGACGGGAGAGAAGAACTTTTCCGCCCTAATAAATAAATTTGATGCACGGACAATTGATACGCCAGCTATATTGCGGAGCAAAATGCACAGATGAAAGAGATTGCCGAGAAGGAAAATATTCGATTTTTCAGTCCGATGGAGGCACCCCGCCGAACGACACCAACATGTGATTTATCAGATGGGGAAGATTTTATTATCTCAGTTGACAACGGACACTTAACCGATGGTGGTGTTGTGGATCTGGCCGAGCACATTGAAAGTTTCTGCGACAAAGTAAAAGCTGTTTTGGTGACTGCCATACGCAAAGTTTTTGAAATAATAATTTAAGTTTTTATTTCTGGTGTTCCCTAATATACAGCCTTTAAAGCCAATTTCGAGAGGCTAATTTCCTTAATATTGAAATTCAATTGCGTAATTTCAAAACAACGAAAAAAAGCTCGTTTTGTCTAAAAAGTGATAAATTTATATAGCAAATGGAATGGTTCGCGCCTGATGGCCGGTTCCGACCACCGCTT
>CAVUDD010000002.1:0-711108 GCA_963740205.1 uncultured Alphaproteobacteria bacterium | reverse complement strand
TGGTGGCCATCTTTTCAGGAATGGCTGGTGGTTATGCAACAATCCGTCAAAAGGGGGCAACTATACTTGGTGTTGCAATCGCAACGGCTTTGATGCCCCCATTAGCAGTTGTTGGTTATGGGATTGCAACAGCGACTTGGCCAGTTGCGCAAGGCGCTTTTTTCTTGTTCATGACGAACCTGTTAGCAATATCTCTGAGTGCAACTTTGATGGCAAAATGGTATGGATTCAAAAGTAACCACCACAACAAATCATATACAATATGGCAGACTAGTTTGGTGTTTATTGTTTTGGAATGCTCTCTATCCCTTTAGGCTTGTCTTTAAACAAAATCGCTTACCAATCTTATGTCGCAAAAACAGTACAGCTTGAAATAGAAGATCGATTTAATGACACAGTTAGTCGCATAAGTAATTTTTCTATTAATTTTAATAACAAAGATGAGATTGGTGTCGAATGTATTATGATTACAGATACTTATATTAGAGTGCAAAGGAAGATATTCAAAAAACTTTATATGAAGAAATTGGTTTACCTGTAGTTCTATCTCTTGATCAAATTATCGTAGCGAGATCGCAACAGCAAAAAATTCTTGAAGAAAAAGAAAAAATTTCAGAGAGAGACGCACTCACAAATGCTTTCCCCAAGAAAAACTGAGCTTAGCGTCTGTGCAAGATGAAATAACACAATCAATCAAAAACGAGGTATTTTTTCCCGTAAAGTTCGTTCAGGTTGATACCGGAAAACAATAGAATTTTGGTTTATCCAAAATCATCAGAGAGAATGGATATTTCCATTCTTCGAAATGTTGAAAACACATTACGCGCACGCTTTTCTGACTGGTCGATATTTGTAATTCCTCCCGTACAAGCTTTGCCATATGTGTTCTTTGACATTGGCGACGATAAACTTTCACGCGTCGCGCAGGAAGAAGTTAATGAATATTTCATGGACTTTAAGGCGATGGAACGTGAGTGAGGTCACTGTATTGGGGTATGCAAGTTCCAGTGGGTGAGTCGCAACGTTACAACAATTCATCTTTAGCCTATAAAAGAGCTGAGAATGTTAAGAACACTTCTTGAAAATGAAGACATCAGCGCAACAATTCGTGCAGAGTACAAGGGACGTTATCAAGCAAGCGAGGAGAAGAGAGTATGGTATACGCGCCTTCCAACGTGTCGAGGTTAGACTCTCAAAACAGCCTGATATATCCGATGTCATTGGGCAAACAAATGACTAAGCCCTTACTTATTTTTCATCGCCATCTTCGTCAAAATCAGGTGATATGTCGGCAATCATATTGGTGACCGTATCGCGAAGTATTAATATGGTGGGAGATAATTTGGCCTGCAAGAATTCCGTTCCAGAAGCAAATTACGTAGTAAACGTATTCATACCAAGTAAGTGGTATTTTATCGAAATCGGTAACGGGGAAACTAGCAAATAATAACAATATAATAGATCCTAGAAATGCCAAAACACAATGGGAAGCAATGGATTTCAAACGTATATATGTTGATTTATTAGATTTTTTGCCTCTTCCACTAGTTAAGCTTAGGAAGAGTTAGCATTAAAGCAAGGATTGTGGCTGATGAGGCTGTGATTGCAGAGCCATAATACAGGCTGGCTTTTTGAACAGATTCTAAAAGATCTTTTGGCTTGCTCAGAGCCATAAATTTGACCGGTTATAAACGGAACAGAGGCTCCAATTAAAATTGCTAAAGACCATGCAATAATGATTGGTTTTCTTAATTCTTTTGCGGGTAGAATTTTTTTTATATTTTTCATGGCAACAACATACCATAAATTGCTTATAGAGAAAGGCGTTTTGAAACGTTGGAACTTTTTCAATTGCCCAAGGGTTTGAAAAATAACAAAATTCTGTATAATTGATTCGTTCGTTAACTCATTTAAATGAAAGGATGAGGAATGCACGCGCTAATAATGTGGCTAATGGGGTTACCTCTTATAGTCATACTAATCATACTACTAATTTTGTAATCTGGTGCTCTGTGCAGCAGAATCATAAATCCAACTATTTTACAAAGGAACTATCATGAACAGTATTATTTACCTTGTGGGTCTGATCGTCGTGGTCATGGCTATTTTATCTTTCCTCGGTCTAGCATAAGGGAGAGAAAAAATGGCTACTAAAGCAAAAACTAAAACTAGTGCAAAAACAACGACTGTTGCTGCCACTACCAATGCCTCGTTTGAGTGGGGTGTTGTAATCGCAGGTGCCGTCGTTGCTGCTGCAATTTCAATTGTCTTGGCGCAATTCGGTACAATTATCGGATTGGCCGCGGACGAACCTTTAAGTGAAGATTTGGAGCTTGCACGTTGGGGCATTATCACAATCGGCATCTGGTTAATTTGGATACAACTTGTGGCTTCTCTAGCTGGTGGATATGTTGCAGGTTACATGCGCGCACAGTAGTCGGCGTAAAAGCCCACGAAAGAGAAACGCGTGATGGTATTTATCGCCTCGCTGTTTGGGCCACAGGAACAGTTGCTGTGGCTATAGTGGGAGCATTGGCAGCTGCCTTCGCAACCACAACGGATACGAATGTTGATATTAGTAAATTCATTTACAAATACTGATCAAAATATTGCCATAATTTATGCATTCGCAGCAGGTGCCACAGCTTTATTTGGTGCGGTCACCGCTTGGTGGGCAGCAACCATGGGTGGTTACCATAGAGATAAGGGCGTTAATCTAAGCAAACATATTTCATTTAGATAAGTCCTAAACATATACGAAAAAAGGCCCCTTAAATGGGGCCTTTTTATTATCTGCTGATAAGTGGAACTTTAGCGAACATCAAAGTGTATGTAAGTTAGACTATAGTTGTGTGAACATGATATACTATTTTTAAGCACTTATAGTTTACAAGGACTGCACATTTAGCGCCTGTTCTGGGTTCGTGAAAAAAGCAAAACAGTCCTACTTTTCTGAGTTCAACCTTTCCTGCAAGGAGCACATTGCTATGACACAAATTGCCTTGGACACTTCAAACAGCAACGAAATCAGCATTGCAAAGGAGCCGTGCACCGTATTTTTAATAGAAGATAACTTTGATGACCGCATGTTAGCCCGCAAAGAATTGAGTAAGTCTGAAAACATTTCAGAGATAGTATGCTTCCGAGATGGAGAAGAGCTCACGCAATATATGAAGGATAATGGCTATGCAGACAGGTCTGTCATGCTCAATAAACCAATGTTAATATTAGTTGATCTGGAAATGCCCCAAAAAGATGGCCTTCAAGTCATAAGTGAGCTTAAAAAGATACGTTCTTGCAAGACATTCCTTTAATCGTCGTTAGCGGCACTAAGTCAAACAGTAAAATTGAAAAAGCCCGAGATTTGGGCGCAAATGGAGTTTTTAAAAAACCTTTGAAGGCCTCTATGCTTGATAATTTTTATCAAGAAGCATGGAAATGGCCTCCTAATGCTCTATGGTAATTTGAGTTTAATTTTTAAGGAAAATAGTTGATGCAATCAAATCTCAATTATAAAAGAAGAGTTCGTATGGGCTCGGATGCCGACATGCAGTGGACTGTTATTCTGGTCGAAGACAATCCTGATGATGATATGCTTGCGCGCAGGATTTTAGAACCATCCGAGCGTATTGGAGAGGTGCTTTCATGTCGTGATGCAGCTCAACTTTTTAAAGTCCTTGAGCATAATCATCTTAACCGTGGAGCAGAACACAACGCCCCTAATACCATCATATTGCTAGATATTCACCTTCCGGGAATTGATGGGATGGTTTTATTGGAGCAGCTTAAAACAAGCCCATTGACTGATAATTTACCCATTATAATTCTGACTGGTGATGACGATTTAGACATGGTCTATAAGTCTTACAGAAATCATGCTAATGCATTTATATCAAAGCCTTTGAAAGAGGCTAACCTTAAGGATATTTATGCTGTTTTTGATAAGGGCACTTGTTGGAAGGAAGAGCCAGATACGCTTCACTAATGTTGCAAACTCTTAATCGTAAAGAAAAATTTGGAGCCTTTGCCAGATTTCGACTCCACCCATATATCACCACCATGCTTAGTCACGATCTTTTTGCATATGGGCAAACCCAAACCTGTTCCCTCAATATCTTCTTGATTGTGAAGCCGTTTAAAGTCTTTGAAAATGTCTTTATGGAATTCTTCGGCTATTCCCATCCCATTATCTTCAACACAAAAAAGCGTCTCTTTTTCATCTGAGTGTTTGCAGGAAACATGAATAACGGGGTTTTCTGTACTCCTGTATTTGAGCGCGTTTGAAAAAAGATTAGTGAAAAGCTGTTTTATTCTTACAGGATAAACACCCAATTCTGGTAAGTTTCCCCTAGTAATCTGGCCAGAATTCTCAGATATATTTTCTTTCATTTCCTCGCAAATATCGTCAATAAGTTTGTTGATATTAAGTTTTTGAGATTGCTCTTTTTCGGTACGTATCAAGGAAAACATCAGCAGATCATTTATAAGCGACTGCATGCGTGAAGCATTAAGTTTCATGCGCTCTAGCATGCCTTTCTCCTCATCACTTAGCTTTGCGCCCGCATCCTCGGCAAGCATTTCACAATAGGCAATTATGCGCCTTACAGGTGCCTTAAGATCGTGGGAGGCTGTATGTGTAAAGTCCGACAGCTCATTATTAGAGCGCTCAAGCTCTTTCTGATAGAATGCAACCTCTGAGGACAAGTTCGCACGTTGTAATGCGTTTAATAGCGGTCTGACAAAATAACCTTCACTTATACTTTTCTTTGTAAGATAGTCGTGGACACCGCTTTTCATAGCCTCAACAGCCACTTCTTCGTTACCTTGCCCTGTAATCATAAGGATAGCTGAGGGGTAAGAAGGGTCATTAACAGTGTTTAGATAATGAATAAAATCCATGCCTTCGCCATCAGGCAATTTATAATCAACGACATAACAATCATGTTGCCCTTTATTTCTAATATCCTTTGCCTCGGCTATAGTGCCGCAATGTGTCACATCAAACTTAAATTCGTTGCTTTGGCGCTCTATACGCCTTTTATACAAGGCAACATCCTCTGGATTATCTTCCAGAATGAGCAGTGAAATATTCTTGTTGGCTGTTTTATTAAATGGCATGATCTTTCCGTGTGATGGGTAAATGAACATGCTCAATCCAGTAGGTTTTTAGCGCTTCGGCCATTTCAATGTATTTATTCATATCTTGTGGTTTTGAAATATAGGAAGAGGCGCCTAATTTATAGCATTTTTCTACATCAGTAGGGTTTGATGATGTCGATAAAATAACAACTGGAATAACTTTGAAGTCTTCGTGATTGTGTACTTTTTCAAGAACTTCAAACCCATCAGTTCCAGGTAAATTCAGATCCAAAAGTATAAGCTCTGGGAGCCGTGTGTTACATCCATGAGGTGTGTCTTGGAAATTTTCTAGCATAGTGAGGGCGCTTTCACCGTCGGCACAGCGTACAAGATTTACAGGTAGGTCAGCTTTTTTGAGCGCTCGCTGAAGAACTTCGTAATCCTCGGGGCTATCCTCAACGACAAGCCAGCAATATTCCTTATCGGCCATTTTTTACATACCTTCGTTACTGTCCAAGCGTGAAATAGAACGTAGTACCTTCACCCTCGGTAGATTCAATCCAAATGCGTCCATGGTGTCTGTCGATCGCCCGTCGTAAAATGGTTAGACCCGACCCAGTACCTCCGCCATATTCGTCGCGGGAATGTAGACGCTTAAATATCTTAAATATAGATTTATGGTGTTTTTCGGGAATACCAATACCGTTGTCACGCACGAACAAAACGGTTTCGTTATTCTTCTCAAATGAACCTACATGTATTTTTTTATGTTTTTTATCATTATATTTTATACCGTTAGTAATGAGATTACGAAAAATTTCACCAACCATTGCGGCGTCACACTTTAAAGTAGGCATATCCTTTTCAACAGTGACGGCGGCATTGTTGTCTTTCATGAAAATGGAATATGTTTCTAAGGTATCGTCCAAAATTTTATTGAGATTGACTGGCGAGAAAATCATTTCTTCTCGGCTTAATTTTGAATATTTAAGAAGATTGTCTATTAAAGTTTCCATGCGCCGTGAGAGGGTTCTCAGGGTCTCCAGCATATCCTTACCTTCTTGGGGTATGTTTTCGGAATAATCCTCAATAAGAAATTCGGAATAATTATAAATTCCCCTTAATGGTTCTTTTAAATCATGTGATGCAATGTAGGCAAAGTCATCCAGATCACGGTTACGTTCTTCGAGCGTATGCGTGTAATCCCTCAAGGACTCTGTTTGCTGGGCGACGATATGTTGAATACGGACATTTTCGACTGTAATACGAAAGGCAATATACCCGACAAGAGTAGTAAGAGCCAGTAATCCAAAAAGTGTCATCCAAGGAAAGATTCCTAAATTGGAAGCTGTCCCCTTTGGCGAAGAGAAAATAGTAACTTTCCAAGCGTAATCCTCAAAAAAGCGAACCCTCTCAAATTTGCGAATACCGAAATCACTATTTGCGATTGTGTTAAAGAAACGTTCATTTTCCTTTTCGTATTGCTCATAGATAACAACTTCGTCATACGGAGTAACCTTTATAATGCTTGCGTTTATAGGCTCTTCATCTGTTTGCAACGTTGTTTGGAAAAGTCTTTCAATATCAATAATGCCTACAAGATACATGTTAGGTCTGTATTTTGATTTTGTTGGTGCTACGAATGCAGCAACCTTTTTAACTTCTTCATCAACTTCTATGTCAAAAGTTTCTGAAAAATAGGTTGTTTGAAGTTCCTTTGATTTTTCCAGTGCACTGTCTATGGCTTGAACACCAGTAAGATTATTTACTTTTCTTGTTTGTGCCGCACTAGGAAAACGTTCAACCAGATTATTGTTTCTGTCCAGAGTTAATAGGGAGATATAGTCAAAATAAGTATTAACCGTAAAGGAGTTCGCAATATCTACAAATTCTGCCTGATCATATGTACGAGAAAGACCTAGAAAGCGGGCAACAGCGGTGATTTGTTGCTCATGTCTGCGGATTTCTGAATCTACGGTTCTATAGGTTTGCTCGGCAAAAGCATCAAAATTACGCTCACTTTTTTCAAGTTCGTAATTTAAGGCCATGAGAAAACCTGCAACTGCAAGTATAAGTCCTATCGAAATGATAAGTGTAGGCAGTTTATAGGCCGCGAAAGAGCCTGAAAGAGTGTCCATGTCTTTAGCAAATACTTTCATTTTTCTCGGCTTTCGCGCTGGTCTCTATCTATATCCTGCTCGTATTCTTCCATTTTTGCAAAGATGCTTGGTATAAGTGGGAATATGAGAATGGCAGTAGCGATAGATACCGCCGCAGTAAATAATTTAATAATCCCTTCAAAATAATAGTATGCCTTCCAAATACCGATAAGTTCAAGGAGATGAGTCAATCCACAAAGAAAGATAAAAAGTGCAAATAAGGTAAGTAGCCATTGGAAGGGAATATGTTTTTTTCTTCTATAAATTACGTATCCCATAGTGATGGGAATGGACATATAGGCTAATGCTATGACTAAGTCAGAGATGGCGTGAAGCCAAACAAGGCCGGGTTGCCATAAGAAACAGTAGCCATGAGGCATAAAATCACTACTAAACAAAGACTGGAAAAATTCGCCCATTTTGAAACCCCTTTTTCATACGAAGGACAATATTAGGCTTTGAGATTAGCAGATTTAAGAGCTTTTGATTGCTTTTTTTCTAGCTTACTAACGTCAAAACCATCAACGAGTTCATTAAACAACTGATACCAATTTATCTTTGCCTTTAGATGAAGGAAAACAGAGCCTAAGCCAAGTGCGGCTCTATCCATAAATACGAATTCTCTGGGGACAGTGATTCCCCCTACTTCCTTAAGTTTCTTATGTACTTTTTCTGCTGTCTCTCGTCCATATATACCGTTGGTAACTTCGCCAATGGGGCGAATGTTGTCATCCATTAAAGGTCCATAAAGAAAACCAGCCCAAAGATTCAAAGTTTCCAACTGTTCCTTATTTAACTCACCAAATCCCCAAGTTTGATAGGCATGGTATGCCAAGTCATTATCCTTGGTCATTAGAGCATTATAAAGATCAATGACACCACCAACGAAGGACGGGGGAAAGATACGTATACAACCAAAATCAAGTAAATTCAGAGATAAATCCTTACGAATGGAGTAATTACCAAGATGAGGATCGCCATGGATAACCCCATATTCATAAAACGGTACATACCATGCACGGAACATATTAAGGGCAATTGTGTTGCGAGTGTCCTGATCCTTATCAATGTAGTTCATAAGAGGTTTACCCTCTAACCAAGTAGCTGTCAGCAACCTGTCAGTAGAAAGCTCATCTATAACTTTGGGCACACGTACACCCTTTTCAGACTGAAGCATTATTTCGTATAGCTTGCAGTTTTTAGATTCTAGCTCGTAATCGAGTTCTTCGAGTAAGCGCTCGCTTAATTCTTTATGGATGTATTTGGTTGAAATGGCTTTATCATAGCTTTCAAATATTTTAAAAATAAGCTTGAGCTGCCCTAAATCCGCCTCTACGGCTGAGGACATGTCAGGATATTGAAGCTTACAGGCAACATCTTGACCATCATTTGTAATTGCGCGGTGAACTTGCCCTAGGCTAGCAGCAGCGGCTGCTTCGTGACCAAAATCCTTAAAATTATCTTGCCAGTCTGGGCCTAATTCACTTCTCATGCGACGTTTCACAAACGGCCAGCCCATAGAGGGGGCATTTGATTGTAATTTTTGGAACTCTTGCGCGTATTCGGGTGGCAAAGCTTCTGGAATCGTCGCTAGGATTTGCCCAATTTTCATTAAGGGGCCTTTGAGGTTGCCTAGCGCGCTAGTTAATTGTATGGCGTGTTCGCCGCGCTCTATTTCCATGCCGAAGAAACGTTGGCCAGCTAATTTTGCAGCCAATCCTGTCATTGCTCCAGATACACGTCCGTATCTTTGCGCGCGCTTGAAAAGCGAGGAGTCTTCGTCTTTTGTTTTTTCTTTTGTCATACAATCTATAAATTGCCTCGTATCATGTGAAAGTCCAGTGCTCATTTTATATTTAAGCACTTTCTTTCCTTTTATTTACGGGGCTTGTTGTCTATATAAAAGTTATGACTTCATCGGTTACGCCACAAAATATTATTCCAATTCTTCTTGAAGGCCTTGCCTTTGAGGGGTTTCGAATGAGCTCTGTTGAAAAAATAATAGAGGATGCTGGCTATGACAAAAACCTTGCCAAGGCGTTGTTTCCCGATGGTTTACCCCAGATTGCCCGCGAAATATCACATTATTTTGACATTCAAATGAGCGCTGTGCTCGCAAAGATCGATCCAGAGGATTTCCGTGTAAGGGATAGAATTAAAAAGGGAGTTGAGGTAAGGCTTGAATTGCTCTCACCTCATAAGGAATCTTTACGAAATATCACTCAATATTGGCTAAAGCCATGGAATGGTTCGACAGGTGCAAGGTCTTTGTGGCAAACGGCAGACATCATCTGGGATTGGGCTGGTGATACTGCTACGGATTATAACCGTTATACAAAACGTTCTCTTCTATGCGGGGTTTTGGCCTCGACGACTTTGTATTGGTTACAAGATGATTCCCAACAGCGCACAAAAACAGTTGGTTTTTTAGAACGTCGCATTGAAAACGTACTCCAAATCGGTAAAGTAATGGGACGTTTCAAAAAACAGGCTTAATATAGGAAAAATATGCTGCGCATTGCCTATCTTTTTATTGTGACATTATCGTTTTTGGCGATATCATCTATTCAGGCACAAGCCTCTTTGATGGATAAGGTGTTAGGGTGGTTTAAGCCTCCGCAAGAACAAGAAGGCCCTCGCCCTGATGAAACTTTGCGCGCCCCTTTTATTGATAAAACTGCCCCATCTAACGCAAAAATGATGGGTATATACAATGAGGCTCAGGCGGTAGCAAATTCTGATTTGGATGTAAGCCAATCAGCTGATATTAGGAAATTATCCGTTCCTCATCGCTCTGATGACCAGATTACCGAATGGACGACCAGTGTTGTTGCGACTGCGCTTAATTTTTCAATGAAGGAATTGCGTAATTTTGCACCTGTCTTAAGACCTTCATTTTCTGATGTAGCTATTCAAGATTTTAAGTCTTTTCTAACGCGCGGCGATATTGTCCGAAAACTTCAAAATGATACTTATAGAGTTGGTAGCTATGTTTCTGCACCACCTCAAATTGTTCAAAAGGGCATGGATGAGAGCGTTTATTACTGGATTGTGGATGTTCCAGTGGAAATGAACTATTTACCGTTGAACGGCACAGATAAGGCACGTATAAACCCTGCAAGCACACAATCAGGAACAATAAGAGTTCAAATTAAGCGTACGGATAATACGCAAAAATTTGTCCAAGGCATGTCGGTGACGCGCTGGACAGCAACAGATTTTAAAACAACAAAATAAAAATACCATTTAAGGAGAGACTTATGGATCAGACTAACGTTACAAATTTCCCGGCAGACGCAGAGACAACTGAGGGCGAAGCCAAGGATGTAGGCGGGGTGGGCGGTGCCCGCCTGAAAGCTTTTGTCGAGCGTATTGAGCGTTTGGAAGAAGAGAAAAAAGCTCTGGCTGAAGATATTAAGGAAATATACGCAGAAGCCAAAGGCGTTGGTTTTGATGTCAAAATTCTGCGTAAGGTTGTAACTCTGCGCAAAATGGACACAGAAAAACGCCGCGAGGAAGAAGAGCTTCTCGAGCTTTATAAGTCAGCGATTGGTTTGGTATAAACCTCATAAATCCTTATTTTTGTTAAGATTGTAGTAATCCTTTTTCGATAATGTAGTTGGGAATTATCGAGGGATTTATGGATTTAAAGACAACATCACTAGATCAGGCACTTGCCTCTATTTTAGAGGATTTTGATGCAGATATGCTTTCTTCGTTGCAAGAGGCAAATCATGCGCCTGAAAATGAATTGGATGAGGTTGCCTTATATTGCCATGTTGATCCTATACTCGCAGATCTTTACAAGCATTACCGCACCGCCAAAACAGACCATAATCATGTAAAGTCTTCGTCAGGTAAGAGTCGAGCCTATGGTGGAGGTTGCGGCTGATAGAGTTGATAGTGCTTGGTCTGCTGTTGTAACACGCATTCTAGAATTGCGTGAAGATACTGAAGCCTCCAAATTACTGGGTAAACGCCTGATGATGTTGGAGGAGGAACGCCTGGGAAAATCGAGGCCCGAAGGGGCCAACCATAATTATTGGGAAAGCGATGAAGCTTTTGCCGCCCTCAGAGAGGCAAAAGACAAAGAAATAGAGGAACAGCGTAAACAAAGACAAAAGGACCAAGAAGAAGAAATTCTAGCTGCCTTTTTCTTGTTCTATATTGCGCGCCATTGGGAACAAAAATCACTTGATTTAAATACGCCAGCAACTCTGTTTAATAATTTTTCAAGAGCGGCCTAAGCTGCGTTCTTCTTACCTGCTATAAGATTATCAACCACCGATGGGTCGGCTAGTGTCGATGTATCACCCAATGAATCAAATTCATTGGCGGCAATTTTACGCAAAATACGGCGCATAATTTTTCCTGAGCGCGTTTTAGGTAATCCTGGCGCAAATTGTATTGTGTCAATTGTGGCGATAGGCCCGATAATCTTGCGTACCAATTTAATGATTTCCGTCTGAATATCATCTGATGCTCTCTCGCCCGCATTGAGCGTCACATAAGCGTAAATACCTTGTCCCTTGATGTCATGAGGAAAACCAACAACAGCGCTCTCTGCGACTTTCTCGTGCTCATTAACGGCACTTTCTATCTCTGCTGTACCTAGGCGGTGACCAGATACATTCAAAACGTCATCCATACGCCCTGTAATCCAGTAATACCCATCGGCATCGCGTTTAGCGCCGTCACCTGTGAAGTATTTACCCTCATAGGTACTAAAATACGTCTGAATAAAGCGTTCGTGGTCTTTGTAGACCGTGCGCATTTGTCCGGGCCAACTATCTAAAATACACAGCGCACCCTCTGCCTCACCTTCTAAGATTTTTCCTGATTGTGCATCGACAATCGCAGGCTGGATACCAAAAAATGGAATTGAGGCAGAGCCGGGCTTTAAATCTGTAACACCAGGTAGCGGAGTAATCATGTGGCCACCTGTTTCTGTCTGCCACCAGGTGTCAACAATAGGGCATCGTTTTTCACCAACCACCTTGTAATACCACATCCATGCCTCGTGATTGATGGGTTCGCCAACACTACCAAGTATACGCAAGGATGAACGGTCGGTTTTTGTAACATATTCATTACCCTCGCGTAAAAGCGCGCGGATAGCAGTAGGTGCAGTATAAAAGATGGAAACCTTATGATCTTCAACAACCTGCCAAAATCTTGAATAATCAGGATAATTTGGAACGCTTTCAAAGATGACTTGTGTGGCGCAATTCGCCATCGGCCCATAAACAATATATGAATGCCCTGTTATCCAGCCTACGTCGGCTGTACACCAGTAAATATCATCAGGTTTATAGTCAAATGTCACCTCGTGGGTGAGGGATGTATAAACCATGTAGCCACCAGTCGTATGGAGTACGCCTTTAGGTTTTCCTGTCGATCCCGAGGTATAAAGAATAAACAAAGGATCTTCTGCGTTCATTTCTTCGCAGGGGCAATCGGTACTCTGTTTCTCACAAATTTCATCCCACCAAATATCACGACCCTCTGTCCAAACGACATCTCCACTCGTGCGTTTAAAGACCAGAACCGTGTCAACTTCGGGGCATGATTTTAGGGCTTCATCTGTGTTGGCCTTTAATGGAATTGGTTTTCCACCGCGTAAACCTTCATCTGCAGTAATTATGCATTTTGATTCACAATCCAGAATACGATCCTTTAACGAGTCAGGTGAGAACCCCCCGAAAACTACTGAATGAATAGCACCAATGCGTGCGCAAGCCAGCATCGCATAGGCGGCCTCTGGAATCATAGGCATATAGATGGTCACGCGATCACCTTTTTTAACTCCACGTTCCTTCAGGGCATTAGCAAGTTTGCAGACCTCGTCCTTAACTTGAGCATAAGTGATGTGCTTTGCCTGATGTGGCTCGTCAGCTTCGTAAATGAAGGCTGTTCTATCAGCGTGCTCAGGCAAGTGGCGGTCAACGCAGTTATAGCAAGCATTAAGAACACCGTCTTCGTACCACTTTATAGAAACATCGCCCTCAAAATTGGTGTTTTTGATTTTGGTTGGCTTGTTAAACCAATCAATACGTTTTGCCTGCACCGCCCAGAATATATCAGGTTGACCAATGGACCCACTATACATCGCATCGTATTTACCTTGGTTTACATGAGCTTCATTTTGAAGCTGGCTTGTCACTTTGAATATTTCGCTCATATGTTTAACCTTTCAGATATATTAATGCTACTCCGCTGAGGATGAGTATGCCTCCCATTACAGCAGGTAAGGTCATTTCAAAATTTTTCAGTAAGAAGACTGAAAAAATGATTGTAAAGAAGGGGTAAGAAATCTCTACCAAATTAACATGAGAGGCGCTTTTTAAAAGAAATGCCTGAAAGACGAGCAGGTTACCTATGGCAAATACCAAACATGTTATGACTAAAGTCAACAAAGTCCAATCTGTTTTAAGAATGTCTATATTTTTAGAAAGATTGTTTTGAAAAAATAATATTACTGCAAAAAATGCAATCTGGCAGAAATTGATAGAAATCATAAGAGCAGGTACGCTTAAGCCGGCACGAAGAATTTTTTCGCAAAGAGTATAGCCAAGTCCCCACATGACAGCACTTCCAAGTGCATACCAAAACCACAAATTTGCAGCCATTATTTTTTCCTTATAATTAAATATGTAAGGGCAACGCCACCTAAAAAACCACCTATATGAGCAATCCAAGCAATTGGCGCGCCACCTGGTCCGCCCAAAAAGCCAAAGATGATGGATATGCCGATGAAAACGAGTAATGCTTTTTGAAAATTAGCACGTGTTCCAAATTGTCCATTGATAAATAGCAAATATAGCAATCCGCCGAAAATCCCGCTTACGCCCCCTGATGCTCCAATTACAAGGCTATCTGAATGCGGAGCAACTGCGAAATGTAAGAAGGCGGCAAGTATGCTTGAGCCAAAGAAAATAAAGGCCATTCTATTGCTACCTAATTGTTTTTCCATGCCAGCCCCAAGTGCGAGTAGCATGAGGCTATTAACAGCAACATGAAGCCATCCGCCATGAAGAAAAGCGTATGTAATAGGTGTAAAAATGGTTGTTAGTGTAAATGGTAGGTCGCCTGAGAAACGTGCGGGAATAAAACCGAATTGTTCATATGTCGTTTGTACAAGCGGGACAAAACCTCCTTTATCCATTAGCCAGAGTGCTGCATGTACGAAAACTAGAACAGCTATGCCTATTTTTGTTAAGGGGGGAAGATTTAAAAGAGGCTCTTTTGGTGGTAATTGCGATTTTCGCTCAGGGAAAGAAACGATATTTTCGTTATTATTACTACTGCCATTCGAATTTTGTGTCATGCGTGGCAGTGTAAAAGACACAGACAAAAACACAAAGCCAAAAATAAAGGCCTCTGGTGAGAGGCCTTTTGTAAAGTTTAGAGACTAAAAAATGAATAAATCCTAAGTAAAGTTCATACCAAACATAGAGGCATTGCGCTCACGGTCATAAACATAGGCAGCTTGCACATCGCCTTTTGCTTCCATAAAGGCTGGTGGTGCATATTTCGTTACCATGTTACCTGCGTCTTTCATAAGTTCTGTTGCAGCAATACGACCTTTTTTCGCCTGATCAAAGAATGCATTAACAACTGCAGCGTGTGCTTCTTTGGCAATTTCCATTCCCATCACAACGACTTTAGAGAGTGCGCCAGCAGATGGAATCGCACCTTCCACAGCTTTCATAAAGGATAAATCGCGAAGTGAACCTTCTTCTTTCTTGCGTGCCAAGCCTTTGCCGCCTGATCCGCCCTTACCAGAGGCTTCGCCCTCTTCTGAATCTTCTTCGCTATCATTTGCGACATCAATCTCAAAAAATGTTTTGGTTTGCAGGCTTGCAGGGTATTTTTTTAAATCTTTAAGTGCCGGTACTTCCCCTGTCAGTCCAGCTTTTACTTCTACGCGAAGTTGTTGCGGCGAGCGCCAGTCATATTCAATGGCATGACTTTTAAATTCTCCAGGCACTACACACTTCTTGATAAAGCGTTTACCTGGGTAAAGTAGCTCTGTCAGCCCTGTGTTCTTTAAAAACTCCTGAATATTTACACGCATTGTGTGCTCCTTAAATATTAATTTCCATATCTTGTATGCACCTATAATGGCGTGAAAAAGTAAACAAAACCTTTATATTGAAATAACATTTTGATTTTATTAATAAAAACACGTATTTTTAATGAGTAATTGTTGTAATCAAGGCAAATTGTTATACTTATCTAGTTAGTACTGATAACGAAAGCCTACCAAGGCTTTAAAAGAATTTAGAAGTTGGAAATCATTCATGCGCAAAATAGGTGTTTTTACAGTATTTATAATAGCTTTTTTAGCTTTGACGTTACCTCAGGCGCAGGCGAGCTCAAATGACTCTTCAGGGCCAATTTTTCTTAATAAAATTAAAAGTGTTTTTAGTCGTGATAAGACACCGCAGCAGATTGCACCTCTTAATACAAAGACAGCAGTTACAAAACGCTCCGCAAATGGTAAAAATACTTCAGCTACTGGGCAAAGCCTGGCCGACATTAAACGTGCGGAATGGAGAGCTCGTCAACAACGACTTGGAGCTCTTATCGATAAGAATAATCAAGAAATTAGAACAAAGATTGCACAAAATTATCAGCAATCGCAGCAATATCAGGCTGCACTTCAGGCACAGCAACGCGCCAATGGACAGACGGCACCTTTAACATCAAATGGTGCTCGTGGTACCACACAGTCTTCCCCCACCCAAACAGCGCCAACTCGCATCATCATTCCTCAAAAAGAAGAGAGTGGTGGAACAAAGCCTATTTTCAAGAATTACAGATAGATTCATTGTACATAGTTTGACTAAGCTGTTCTCTGTATGGATTTACAGGGCAAGCAATGCAAACTGCACTTAATATATGTAATGAATTGAAGAAAAAGCCTTTTTGGGTAATAGCGTTTATAGGATTTAGTATTGTATATGGATTTTTCGGTGATCCAACGCCGTCCACAGTAAATCTTGTTACCATTGCTTGGATAAGCCTTTTGCTTTTATCCTTTTCTTGGCAGAATTTGTTTAAGCTACATCACATTTCTAACTTTAATATAGCCTCTTTTACAGCTTTCTTAGTTGGATTAATTGGACCGCTTATAGTTGGCGCTTTATCGGGTCATGACGTTATTTTAATGTCACGGGACATTGTGTCTTATCTCTTTATTTTTATTGGTTTTTTATATGTTTCGACCTTTTGCTTGAACCGTAATAAAGCGACAAAGGTATTCTTGGTTGGCCTTTTGATAATAGCATTTGGCATGGCATTAAGACGTTTAGGGTTTATTCCGTATGGTGTAGAGAGAGCATCTATTTTTGAAGACCCTTTCGCACTTTCCGTTGTGCCTGAGATTCTCTTTGGATCTATATTTCTTACGTCTTTTGCTATTCTTAGTTTTCTTAAAACTGATAAGTCTGTATTCACTCTAATAATCACATCTGCCTTTCTTCTCCTAATGGCAATACCTCTACTTGCAGTAATGAATATGTCTGTCATGCGTGCTGGCATTGGTGTGGTTTCCGTAAGCGCCCTGATATCTGTATTCATTTTAACAATTAACAGACCGCTTGCAGGCATATCCCTATCTCTATTATTGGGGGCAGTAGTACTGGTTTTTTTGAAACCACTTAACGCGATTTTTCAAATTTTTTGGCTTAAAACAATAATGATTGGAACAAATAATCGATTTTTGGAAGCGCAAACGGTTCTACATGACGTTTTAAATAACCCTCTCACCTTTTTGTTTGGAAAGGGCTGGGGGGCTGTAATCAATAACCCTGCTGTTGGGGGAGAGCAGGTGCTTTACACACACTCCTTGCTATCTTCTAGCCTTTTAAAAGGTGGTCTCTTACTCGCGACGTTGGTTTTGATGTACCTGCTCTGGCTACTCACAGGAATTTTTAGGCAATTATTTAGAGAAAAAAGCCCGCTTGATACTGCGCTCTATCTGGCAATTATAATGACTTTGCTCGTGAATATACTCATATACGGGGGTTACAAAACTATTGGATTCGGGATGGTAATTGCACTTGCGATGGGCATGGCGTCATGTTACGGACAATGTTCGCGACAAAAGTACAATAACAGGCATAAAAGACCTCGATGAAACGCAAACCATCTATACTTTTTCTAAACAGAGTTTTCCCAGGGCAAAAAGGTGCAACAGGCCGCGTTTTACTCGATTTATCACACGCTTTTGTTAAAGATGGCTGGCAAGTCAGTATAGTTACCACTGGGTCAGAATTTAAAGTTCCGACTTCATTAAAAAGAAAAGCGGCCTTTAATCTCTACCGTGTTGGAAAAACGCCGAAGAAAACTGTTCTTGGATATGCTAAGGCCTATTTTCAATTGATGTTTAAGGCATTGGGTCTGCCTAAGCACGCCATAGTTGTTACGATGACTGACCCGCCTATGTTAGTTACTGCTGGGCGTTTTATATCCTTTATGAAGGCCTCTAAGCATATGCACTGGTGTCATGACCTTTATCCCGATCTATTGCCTGTATTAGGTGTTAAATGGCCTAAATGGACTATAAAATTACTCAGACGTTTCTCTGTAAATGCAATGAACAAGTCTGACCGTGTTATTGCTATAGGACGTTGTATGGCTAGATATCTTAATAAACGTGGGGTAGAGGCTAAAAAAATATCGGTTATTCCAAACTGGTATGATGTCCGTATTCTGGATAAAAATGCCGCCCAAAAATCTAAGAGGAAAAAGAAGGTTGCGATCAAAACTGTTGCGAAGGAATTGGCATTTACTGAAGAAAGTACAAAATTCAGAATTTTATATGCGGGTTCATTGGGGCGCCTACACCCTATAAAGCCTATATTGCTGGCAGCGCAAAAACTGCAAAAAACACATAGTGATATTGAATTTGTATTTGTAGGAGACGGGGTAGGCTTCAAAAATCTAGCAAGAGAACGCTCTGAGCGAGGCCTAACGAATATCAGGCTTTTGCCACATCAACCGATTGAAAATCTGCCTGCTTTAATGGAAAGCGGCGATGTTCATCTTGTGACTTTGAATGAAAAAGCAACGGGTCTGAGTGTACCAAGTAAATTCTATGGATCTCTGGCAACAGGGCGCCCTGTGATATTCTTGGGCCCTCCCGAAAGTGAAGTTGCAAAGATTATCAGTGATTTTGGTTGCGGGAGTGTGATTGACCCTGACAATATAAATGCACTCTCTTTAGCAATCCAGAATTATAGAGAGAGCGATACGTTCTGGTTTAATGCACAAAAGGCATCAATTAAGGCAGCTAAAATTCTAACTCCAGAACAATCAATGCAATTATGGCTTGATAAGGCTGAAAATGTATTCCAACAATTATAGATAATGAATAACGAACCGACTCACATTACATTGGGTGATCTTATCTCGAATATTTGGGATGTTCGCGGTTTCATATCTATTGGCATGATTGCGGCCTTTATTGCAACACTTGTCTGGTTAGTGATCGGGGACAGAAAATTTGAAGCCCGCATGATGGTTTCTCCTACACCTAGTATAAATCAGATTACCGAGGGTGTATCTTTTCCCACATCCGCAGTGGCGCAGTTTAACCCTCTTGAGGGAACTGTGACCCTATCATCTAAGAATACTGGATTGTTTAAGACATTGCTCGTGAGCCCACGGGTGGCTTGGCTTTTAATGAAAACAGACATGGTGGAAATAGGTGTCAAGAGTGACCCCTTAATGGGTCTTTTGGCGCGCAACACATCAGAGTGGAATGCGCGTGATGCGGCCAATTATCTTTCTGAAACTATAAGTGTTTCCCCCAAAGCAGAAGTTCAAGGGTTGATGGAAATTAGTTATCGTCATCCCAATGCAGAATTTGCGGAGATGTTTCTGTCAAAACTGCATGCGATTACGGATGAGCTGATTAGAAATGATTACCGACGTCTTACAGAAGATCGCGTTTTCTATCTTAAAAAGGCAATTTTGCAAACGGAGAATCCAGAACATCGCATGGGGCTGACCAATTTACTTCTCGAGTTAGAAAAAGAACTTATCATGGTAAATGCTGACAGAGCCTTTTCTGTTCAGATGATCGACCCACCTACAGCTAGTCGCGAGACACGATATCCTGCCGTATGGACCGTCCTTATATCATTTCTCGTTATAGGCGCATTCTTGGGAGGTTTCGTGGGCTTTGTTGTAAGAGCACAAAATACAGAAAATGCCCATTATATCTAATATTTCAGTTCTTGTTATCACAAAGGGGCAGTGTCCCCTTCTCGAAGAAACTCTTAAATCACTTGCTTCCTTTAAGGAAATTCATGTTTGCCATTCACCTGTAAGCGAAGACGAGACAAGCATTGAGCGTATTTCGAGAAAGTATAAAGCGTCATATAGCGTTTTTTACTGGAACGGTCAGTATCCCAAGAAAAGACAGTGGTGCCTCGATAACTTACATTTTCAAAATGACTGGATTTTTATGATTGATGCCGATGAAGTGGCTAGTCAGGAGTTAATAACTGAGATGTCTGGGCTAGATATGGATGGGTATGCAGGTTTTTTTGTTAAAGGTCTGTATGTTCTTGAGGGAAAACTTATGCGCCATGGTTTTTCAAATAATAAATTATGCCTCCTTCACCGTAAAAAAATGGCTTTTCCTGTGGTCAATGATCTTGATGCTTGTGGTATGGGGGAAGTGGAGGGGCATTATCAGCCGATACTGATTGACCCGATTGCAAGTATAGGGCGGATGAAATCTGCGGTGCACCATTATGTAGCTAATGAGTCAAATCAGTGGTCCAAGAAACATGAAAGTTACGCGAAATGGGAAGCCTTTATGGTGGCACGAAAACAACACCCCATCGATCCTATACCTTTGCGTAACTTCCTTAAAGGGGTGGTCAGAAACTGCCCTTTTTCACCGTCTCTGGCGTTTGCTCATAGCTTGATTTTTCGACAAGGATGGCGATGTGGCAAGCTGGGTTTAAAGTGGTCGAAAATGCGTTATTACTATTATAAGGAAATTCGTAAAAATATAAAAAAATACTACAGCAATTAAGGCGCATTTTAATATATACAAATCGTATCGTATATATTTATAGTATAATTTATACAATATTATTTAGGATTTCATATTTTTTAATGATTTAAAAATGATCTTCATAAAAAATTCTAAAAAAACAAATGTTTCATGACCTTAAATTCAGATGGGTTCACTTTAAAAAGAGTTGTCCAATCTTCAAGATTAAAATCCATAAATCTTTGATATTTTAATTTTTCAGCACCTAATTATTGCCCATGTTTTTCTAAAAGGTGATCCAAGAAGCATTTAAATTTATGACACCAAATGCGCCACTTAAAGAATAGGTGAAAGGATGGTTAGTGGAAAATATTTGAGGTCTTATTGACTCTAATCGCCGTCACTATAATCGAGTGTGATTGCAGAAGTAATAGCAAGGTTCACTAATATTTGTGAAACGTCTTTGACGCCCTCTACGAAATCAAATGGCTTTGGATCTTTAGGTACAATAATGGTTGATCCCGCTGGGATGAAATCATCAGAATGATTCCAGTAGCTAACACGAAGAGGCTGGGCGCTCCCATCAGGGTATACTACAAATGCCCTATCTTTATCGGCATGATAGGTAAAGCCACCAGCTTCTTTGATATAAGTAGAAGGTGGCTTACCATCTTCAAAGAAAAGAGCAGCAGGCGATAATACCTCACCCGCAACGCGTACTGTAGAAGGTCTTTGTGGGATATGAATTCTGTCACCATTCTCGAGCAAAATATTAGTATGGTTGCCCGCCTCCAGCATAACAGGATCGCCTTTGATTGTTATGCGCCCTAAAGGCCTTGCATTTCTTAATCCTGTAACAAGCTCTTTGTAATTTCTAACCTGGTCTACATTCGGCTTATCCTCTGTCTGCAGCAAGGCAGCCAAATGAAGTTCAAGATCTCGTGCTTGTGCCTCAAATTGCTGTTTTTCCTGAAGGCGTTCGTTTTTACGACTGAAAATTGCACCTGTTGGATAGGAAAAATCAGTAAATCCACCTGCACGCTCAATGAGAGACATATAGGTATCGCCTGGTTTTAAATCATAGCGTCCAGGGCGTTGAACTTCTCCACTAAGCGTGACTGATCTATCTTCAACATTGAGGTGATCTTGATTAACCCGCACAGTGTCGCCAGGGCTTAAAAAGACGGTAGAA
This sequence comes from uncultured Alphaproteobacteria bacterium, assembly GCA_963740205.1. Lineage (GTDB taxonomy): Bacteria > Pseudomonadota > Alphaproteobacteria > Micavibrionales > Micavibrionaceae > UBA2137. Next base: position 689,660 of record CAVUDD010000002.1, on the reverse strand, counting down.
GGGTTTATTGAAGCAATGTCTAGACTTTTTCTGCTGGTTCTATCGTAATTATCGTTGTCATCCTGATGAAGGGTTAAATTGGTTGATGAGGTAACCTCGACATTGCTGGGGTTTGCGTCGCGCTTTAGACCGCCACTTACGGCAATAAGGTTCTCAAGTGTAGTGCTATTTGCAACTGGGTAGACACCTGGTTGACGCACAGCACCACGAATCTTGACCAGATTATCACTAAGAACTGCTGAAATATTGCTGTCCATAGGGGTTATTTCCATGGAATCGTCTTTGGATCCATACTCACCCTCATTACGCCCAGCAAGATTAATATCATTAGGGGCTTTTTCTAGCGAAGCCTGTAAATACTTTATGTCCTCGCGGGAGAATAAGTGTGTTTTGTCACCTTCTTGCAACTGCATATCAAAAGCACCATGAATGACCTGCAAGGGTGAAAATGTAATAAATTCTGGCGAAAGGGATTGTTCGTTCCAGCGCTCAATTAAGCCTATAAGTGGATATACATCATCTTCAAGAATGCCTGTATCAGGCAGTAATGAGGAAAGTGACCTGCTTTTTTGTATGGAATGAAGACCTGGGGCTCGCACTGATCCTACAAGCTCTACCGTACCGCGACGTTTTTCTTCGGCGCGTGAAACCATAAGAATTGAACCATCACCAAATACAGATTTAAAGGGGTCAGAAACTTCTACTACATTTTCACTTCCGTCATTGCCTATGCTGAGAATGAGATAGCGATGATCAGCTGGACTCATGACACCACCGCTTAAGCCCAAAAGAGTATTAAGTGAGAGTTTCTCTGAGCGATTTTCTGGCTTATTCCAGTTTGATTGCTCTTTAGCCAAAATCTCAAAAATTGCAGGCTGTTTAACATCGCCTGTTACTGCGACGGTCGGACCAATAGGGGGTATAAGGAGTCGATCACCCTCGCGCAAACCCATATCGGCAATTGATTTTCCATTCAGTAAAAGGCTGTAGAGGTCAATCATCTGATTGCGCCCATCGCGAATAAGGCGAATATTACGCAGAGAGCCTGATTTTTTAATACCTCCTGCAGCTACTAGTGCATCCAATGCCGTTTGCGAAGAATTCAAAACATGTCGTCCAGGTTTTTCGACCTGCCCAACAACAAGCACACCAATGTTGCGTAACTCTGCAAGGTTTACAAAGATTTCAGTATTGGGCAGGCGTCCAGCTTCTAGGGCAAGACGTTCTCTTAACTGCCACAACGTTAATCCCGAGGCATTCACGGGTGATAAATCGCCAATAATTAATTGACCCTGGTTTTGTATACGGTAGGTCTCCCGACTGTTTTTCTGACCTCTAAAAATAACTTCAAGTGTGTCGCCAGGTCCAAGGACAATATTGTCTTGAGCAACTGACCCGCTTTGCGGTGAATTAAACATAATGGAAGCATTATTGTAGGGGACACTAGCGTTCTCGAATAAATCATATCCATATTGTCTGACTTGTGTCGCAACACGGCTGGCATAGAATTTTTCAACTTCAGAAAAGTTTTTGCCAATATCAGAGGTTTCTGCGGGCGTATTTATGAGATTATAATCAGTCGCGCGGGGAGGCATCAAAGTGCCTATATCTTTTTCCGTAAGAAACTGAGGCTCTAGAGCCAAATCTTTTTCTTCCATCCACGGCGTGAAATCACGAGTTTCAAGGTTTTGTGCATACGTGTTGCCTGTTGACACAGTGGTCAAACAACTACATATCAGAAAAAGAGAAGCCCCTCGGCGGATTTTATTATATACGGACATAAACTATATTCGAGTTATGGCGTGATGCCTAAATCAGATAAAAACAGCCTAACCTTATTGATTTATAAAGAAAATCTCAAAAAAGAGTTATTAACAGGAAGAAAAATGACACTTAACCTCCTTAGACCTGCTGCAGGGTGTGAATCTCTTTATCATTTGTTGCAGCGTCAAATGCATTTCAGAGCTCAATTTGAGGGAAAAAACTATCCTATTATTTCGACTAAGAGGAAGCCGGTGCGAGAGAGCGAGCTTCTCCGTGGTGGATCAGTTTATTGGATTATAAAGCGTACAATTCAGGCGCGCCAAAGCATAATTGCCATGAACATGATTGATGACCCCAATGGCGGACAGAGATGTATTATTTTCCTCGATCCTCAAATTGTAAGAACAGACCCTTTTCCGCAAAAGGCTTTTCAGGGCTGGAGATATTTTAAAGGCTCGGACGCACCAAAAGACATTGGCGACTATTCTGGTGAGGAAGATGAAGAAGAGGTTCCTGTAGAGATGATGGATGATTTACGCGAGTTGGGTTTACTATAGAATAATTTGGGTAAGATGGATTTCTTTAATCATGTCACTTGCCCACGACACATGAAAAAGCTACTTCTTAATCACTAATGTTTAAAGCAAGCCAAAAGACAATGCCTTTCATTGAGAAAGACAGTCAGGATGATAAAATTATTTTTCGTCTCTCTGGGCTATGGGCATATGAAACTATTTCCACATTATATAAGCAAGTCGAAGACACTATTAAGATTGAAGGGGATGGGAAACCTGTTCTATTTGATGGTAATGACGTCGAAGACATGGATACCGCAGGTGCCCGCATTTTATTTAAGGCTATGCAATCTCTTAGAGATAAGGGAAGAGAAGTTAAAATTGAGGGGCTAACACCACAACAGGATAATCTTCTTAAGTCTATCTCGGAAATCCGTGATTTGCGTGTCAAACCCACCCATGTAGATAGATCGATGATTTACTATCTGGCAAGACTAGGTGAGACTTCGATTAGTGTTTCAAAACACACAGTCGAGGCAGTTTCCTTCTTTGGTTTGGTGTGTGTGACATTAGGGCGCGTTATCGCTGACCCCAGAAAATTAAGGTTTAAATCCGTTATCCGACACATGCATGAGGCTGGTGTGGACGCACTACCCATCGTAATGATGATGGGCTTTCTAATTTCAATTGTCCTTGCCTATCAGGGAATTGTACAACTTGCGGCCTTTGGTGCCGAGACCTATACCATTAACCTCACAGCGGTTTCGATCTTGCGGGAAATGGGTGTTTTGTTAACGGCGGTGCTTGTGGCTGGTCGCTCGGGAAGCGCCTTTGCTGCTGAAATAGGTGTAATGAAACTCAACGAAGAAGTTGATGCCATGAAAACCATGGGTATGAACCCTATGGAAGTTCTTGTCGTACCGAGAATTATCGCACTTGTTCTGGTTTTACCAATTTTGACTTTCTTTGCCGATATTGCGGGTCTTATTGGTGGTGCATTTTCTGTTGCATTGATGGTAGGTATACCGCTTGAGCGTTTCCTTGATCAGATGCAGGGCTTTATAACAATTTGGACATTTCTAGTGGGGCTAATTAAGGCACCATTCTTCGGCTTTATTATTGCGTTTGTGGCGACCCATAGCGGAATGATGGCAAAAGGGTCTGCGGAAAGCGTAGGTAAAATGACGACCTCCGCAGTAGTTAAAGCTATCTTCCTTGTTATTTTTGCTGACGCACTATTTTCAATTCTTTTCGTAAAGATTGGGATTTAGGCATGGCAAAACTTAATCAAGGTGCGCTGATATCGATAAAAGGACTGACTAATAAATTTGGCAGCCATGTGGTGCATGACCAATTGGATTTACAGATTTTTCCATCCGAAATTTTGGGCATAGTCGGGGCGTCTGGCTCTGGTAAATCCGTTCTTCTGAAGACTATATTAGGTATACAAAAGCCCAATAGTGGCGAAATCAGATTTAAAGATAAAGATATTACGAAAATGTCAGAAGATGAAATTCTGGCTCTACATGATTATTGGGGGGTTCTGTTCCAAGGCGGTGCTTTGTTTTCTGGCCTTACAGTCAGTGAAAATGTACAGTTGCCCATGTTGGAACATCATGACATTCCAAATTCTCTGGCTGTTCAATTAGCTTCTTTAAAGTTGAAAATGACAGGCTTGGGAGAAGAGGCCTTTGACAAATACCCCTCCGAACTTTCAGGCGGTATGATTAAGCGTGCTGCTTTGGCAAGATCGATGGCGCTCGATCCTGATATTCTTTTCCTTGATGAGCCGACCGCGGGACTTGATCCATTATCAGCGGATAGTTTTGATGATTTGGTGTTGGATTTAAGGGAACGTTTGGATGCAAGTATAGTTATTATCACACATGATTTGGACACTCTTGTGAAAACATGTGATCGCATTGCGGTTATCGTGGACAAGAAAATCATCGTTGACTCGCTTGAGGGTTTAATGAAGCATGGCCATCCATGGATAAAAGAATATTTTCAAGGTCCGCGCATGCGTGCCGCAAGCTCTCTAAGGGAGGTAGGATAGAAACCTAATGGATCGCCACGTCAATTATTCTATTGTAGGTCTTTTCGTCCTTTTTGGATTGATAGGCATTTTTATCTTTCTTGCATGGTACGCAAATACTTTTGATGACCGCGATTACCATAGATACACAATTCACTTCTCGGGCTCTGTTAACGGCTTAACGAACGGTGGCCTGGTAAGTTATCGTGGTGTAGAGGTGGGGCGTATTCTTGATATACGCTTTGAAAAAGACCGACCTGAAATAATTATGGTTGATGTTGAGGTAGATAACGAAACGCCTGTGACGCGGGAAACGGATGCGCAATTAAAGCCAAAAGGTATTACGGGTTTGGCCTTTATTGAATTGGTTACAGAGAATATGACTGGGCCCCCGCTTCAGCGTAAGCCGGGACAAAGGTACCCAGTCATTGTGGCCTCGTCTTCGGCATTGGATAGACTATTCGATGATTTCCCTCAAATTATGAATAATGTTTTGAAAATTACTACGCGACTCGAGACGTTACTTGATGACGGCACGATGGCAGATTTTGACGGTACTATATCCAATGTTAAGGATGTGTCCGACCGCTTTGCTCTCGCCACCGAAAATCTGGGAGAGATGTCACAACGTATTGACCGCATTACAAGTAATGTTGAGACCATGAGCGTTTCCTCGCAAGACTTTATTAAGAGACTATCGGCTTTGACCTCGCGCCTTGATGATTTGCTGGCGCGTAATGAGAACAATGTTGATCGTTTCCTTGAAAAAGATTTATCTGCCTTCTCAAAACTAGTTGAGGAAATGCGTGAAACGGCAGATTCGGTCAGTGATCTTGCGCGTGAGTTAGAGCAAAATCCATCCGCCATTATATATAAGCAACAGAAATCAGGTGTGGAGCTTCCAAAATGAAGATAAAAATTACAAACATGCTTTTGGCCGCCATGGCTTTGTTTTACTTATCTGGTTGCGCCTCACTGCTGACCTCAAATGAAGACCCGCCTTCGATATATGTATTGAACGCTTTGCCTGAGGCGAGCGTGGAGGCGGAGTTTGATAGGCAACTATATATTGAAACTCCAGAGGTGCCTCCTGGTTTCAATACTGAAAAGATAGCGGTCGTAAAGGCTAGTCGTGAATTGGATTTTCTTGTCGGGGCGGAGTGGAGCGACAAGCTTGATAGTGTCCTTCATAGCTATTTATTCAAAAGTTACGAAAACAGACTTCCTTTAGGCTCTGTATTTGACGAGAACCTGCGTGTAAATCCTGAATACGTCCTTAGCGCTTCCGTCAGGGACTTTGAGGCGAGATATGTAGGCTATGAGGCCGAAGAGGCGCCAGAGATTCATGTGTCGATTGTTTTCACGCTGTATAACCGCCAAAATGAAGTGGTTGCGGACAAGATTGTTGTGGAACGTGTTGTTCGTGCGCAGAGCAACTCGGTAAGGGCTATCGTTGACGCCTTTGAGATGGCGTTAAATGATGTGACTGAAGAAAGCCTCGTTCAGTTATTTTATGAGTGATCAAATTCCTGAAAAATTATGACTTACACCATAATTAATCCAAATTCTGAATCACCACTATTGGTAAGTGTTGAGCACGCAGGAAATGAATGGCCTGCAGGCGAAAAAGCTAATCAGTTGAAAGATGGTTGGCAAAACAAGCACTATGCCTATGATTTGGGCGCTAAGAATTTTGCTTTGTCTTTGGCAGATAGATATCGATGTTGTGTGGTAATGGGTAAATATAGCCGCGTACTGGTGGACTTAAATAGAGTGCCTGGCGATGAGGCGATAATTCCAAGATCGACAATTGATGGAAAGACTTTAAACGCTAATAAAAATCTGACGGACGATGAAAGGGATAGGCGACTGGAAAGTTTTTACGTGCCCTATCATCAAGCGATAAGAGCTTGTGTAAAGGGTCATGTTAAACTTCATTTATCTATTCATAGTTTTGAGGGTGAGGACAGTAATAACGTAAGGCTAGGAGTGTTATATCCAGTTAAAACAAAGTTAGTTCAAAATATGTTGGAATACTTTGAATCTAATAAAGTTGAGAATATTGGAGACAATAAGCCCTATAACCTTCGAACAATATCCCCTGGAGCAATTAGTATACACAGTGTTCCTTTTGGAATTGAGGCTTTTGGGTTGGAATTTAATAATAGGGAACTCATAGATTCCAAACGGAGGGAATACTGGCTAGAGCACATATCAAAATGGTTAAGCGCGAACGTTTTAGGACAAAAACAAAAAAAGTTCAAAAAAAGCGAAAAAGATGTTTGACATGTGTGGGGCATATAGATATATATCCCACCTCGACGCGACGAACCTTGGTTCAAATCGCGAAGAAAAATTGAGAAAAGCCGTTGACGGCGATAGATTTTTTCTGTTAATGTCTGGCCAATCTCAAAAATTATGAGAGTTGGGTTTAGCCCAACTTTTTTTACGGCAAGACTTTTTGCCGTTCGGTTCTTGAACATCGTTAGATGAGGAAAAAGAGACGCAGGCAGCAGGTGAGTCGTTGTATTGGATACACGAAATAACCTGCTTGTTTAGCGAAACTTTTTTAGTTACGTGACGCAAAGCAGGTCCTAAACACTTCTCTATCATTTATTGATAATTGGAAGTGTCTTAAGGATGCTTTCAATTTTTTTAAAACCAATAAGTGATTTGAGATGGAATCAAACTTGAGAGTTTGATCCTGGCTCAGAACGAACGCTGGCGGCAGGCCTAAAACATGCAAGTCGAACGAACCTTCGGGTTAGTGGCGCACGGGTGCGTAACGCGTGGGAATATGCCCTTGAGTATGGAATAACTCACCGAAAGGTGTGCTAATGCCATATAATGACTCCGGTCCAAAGATTTATCGCTCAAGGATTAGCCCGCGTCTGATTAGGTAGTTGGTGAGGTAAGAGCTCACCAAGCCGACGATCAGTAGGGGGTCTGAGAGGATGATCCCCCACACTGGGACTGAGACACGGCCCAGACTCCTACGGGAGGCAGCAGTTAGGAATATTGCGCAATGGAGGAAACTCTGACGCAGCCATGCCGCGTGAGTGACGACGGCCTTAGGGTTGTAAAGCTCTTTCAATGGCGAAGATAATGACGGTAACCATAGAAGAAGCCCCGGCTAAATTCGTGCCAGCAGCCGCGGTAATACGAATGGGGCAAGCGTTGTTCGGAATCACTGGGCGTAAAGCGTACGTAGGCGGCTTTTCAAGTCAGGAGTGAAAGCCTGGGGCTCAACCCCAGAACTGCTCTTGAAACTGGATCGCTAGAGTCCCGGAGAGGTTGGCGGAATTCCGAGTGTAGAGGTGAAATTCGCAGATATTCGGAGGAACACCAGTGGCGTAGGCGGCCAACTGGACGGGAACTGACGCTGAGGTACGAAAGCATGGGGAGCAAACAGGATTAGATACCCTGGTAGTCCATGCCGTAAACGATGTGTGCTAGTTGTTGGGCCCTTAAGGGTTCAGTGACGGAGCTAACGCATTAAGCACACCGCCTGGGGAGTACGGCCGCAAGGTTAAAACTCAAAGGAATTGACGGGGACCCGCACAAGCGGTGGAGCATGTTGTTTAATTCGAAGCAACGCGAAGAACCTTACCTACACTTGACATACCTATCGGGATTAGCAGAGATGCTTTTCTTCGGTTCGGCCGGATAGGATACAGGTGCTGCATGGCTGTCGTCAGCTCGTGTCGTGAGATGTTGGGTTAAGTCCCGCAACGAGCGCAACCCTCGCTATCTGTTGCCAGCATTAAGTTGGGCACTCTGATAGGACTGCCGGTGATAAGCCGGAGGAAGGTGGGGACGACGTCAAGTCATCATGGCCCTTACGTGTAGGGCTACAAACGTGCTACAATGGTTACTACAGTGGGCAGCGAACTCGTGAGAGTGAGCGAATCTCCAAAAGTAATCTCAGTTCGGATTGTTCTCTGCAACTCGAGAACATGAAGTTGGAATCGCTAGTAATCGTGGATCAGCATGCCACGGTGAATACGTTCCCGGGTCTTGTACACACCGCCCGTCAAGTCATGGGAGTTGACTTTACCCGAAGGCGCTGCGCCAACCGCAAGGAGGCAAGCGACCACGGTAGGGTTAGCGACTGGGACTAAGTCGTAACAAGGTAGCCGTAGGGGAACCTGCGGCTGGATCACCTCCTTTCTAAGGATGTATCTGGTGCATCAGTTCACTCTGCTGTCTTCGCCTCTCTTTCCTCTCTATATATGATTAAGAACCAGAATTCTTTAAGGTTTGAATGGCCATCTGGGCTTAGCTAATTCCAGGCCTTTTGGTCGGAACGGTGAGGGCTCGTAGCTCAGCTGGTTAGAGCGCACCCCTGATAAGGGTGAGGTCGGTAGTTCAAGTCTACTCGGGCCCACCATTCACTTTTAAATGGTTTGGTAAGGGCCCATAGCTCAGCTGGGAGAGCGCCTGATTTGCATTCAGGAGGTCGTCGGTTCGATCCCGATTGGGTCCACCATCTCCCTTCAAATCTTTGGTTTGTTTTTTCTTTTGAATTTCTACTTTGTAGGGATTTTAAAGAGGAAATTTTCCTCTAATCGGTTCTTTTATACATCGTGAATAAGTATGAGATTAATGAACAAATAGGATGCGAATCTTTCTTTGATTTGCTGAATATTAGTTCATCCAACAAAATATAGGTTTTTATGTTTTGAATTTATTTGAAACATTAAAACCGTCTGACATAATCAATTTATGCTGAGAACAGAAACTAAGAATTACGTGTTAGCGGATTTATCCCTGCGCGTGATTTGAATTCAAGCGTTAATAAGGGCGTTTGGTGGATGCCTTGGTAGTCAGAGGCGATGAAGGACGTGGCAGGCTGCGAAAAGCCGCGGGGAGTGGTCAACACACTTTGATCCGCGGATGTCCGAATGGGGAAACCCAACTCGTAAGAGTTATCTTACACTGAATACATAGGTGTAAGAGGCAAACCCGGGGAAGTGAAACATCTCAGTACCCGGAGGAAAGGAAATCAACCGAGACTCTGCTAGTAGCGGCGAGCGAACGCAGACCAGCCAAGTGGCTAAAAAGTAAAAACTGGAACTGTTCTGGAAAGGCAGGCCAAAGTGGGTGATAGCCCCGTACAGGTAAAAAACTTTTTAGTCCTAGAGTAGGGCGGAACACGTGTAATTCTGTCTGAATATGGGGGGCCCATCCTCCAAGGCTAAGTACTCCTGACTAACCGATAGTGCACAAGTACCGTGAGGGAAAGGTGAAAAGAACCCCTATTAGGGGAGTGAAACAGACCTGAAACCGAACGCCTACAATCAGTTGGAGCATCTTTACGATGTGACAGCGTACCTTTTGTATAATGGGTCCGCGACTTAATCTCACATGCAAGCTTAAGCCGTTAGGTGGAGGCGTAGCGAAAGCGAGTCTGAATAGGGCGTCTGAGTATGTGGGATTAGACCCGAAACCCGGTGATCTAGATATGAGCAGGTTGAAGATACAGTAACATGTATTGGAGGACCGAACCCACGTCTGTTGAAAAAGACGGGGATGACTTGTGTTTAGGGGTGAAAGGCCAATCAAACCGGGTAATAGCTGGTTCTCTGCGAAATCTATTTAGGTAGAGCGTCACGTGAATACCCTCGGGGGTAGAGCACTGGATGGGCTAGGGGGGCGCGAGCCTTACCAAACCTAACCAAACTCCGAATACCGAGGAGTAATGCGTGGCAGACAGACTGCGGGTGATAACGTCCGTGGTCGAGAGGGAAACAACCCAGACCTACAGCTAAGGTCCCCAAATAATGACTAAGTGGAAAAGGAAGTAGGAAGTCCATGACAACCAGGAGGTTGGCTTAGAAGCAGCCACCCTTTAAAGATAGCGTAATAGCTCACTGGTCTAAATAAGACTTCCCGCGCCGAAGATGTAACGGGGCTTAAGTCATTTACCGAAGCTTAGGATGCATATTTATATGCATGGTAGCAGAGCGTTCCGTAAGCCTGCGAAGGATAACCGTGAGGAAATCTGGAGGTATCGGAAGTGAGAATGCGGACATGAGTAGCGACAAAGAGTGTGAGAGACACTCTCGCCGAAAGCCTAAGGGTTCCTGCGCAAGGCTAATCCGCGCAGGGTGAGTCGGCCCCTAAGACGAGGCAGAAATGCGTAGTCGATGGGAACACGGTTAATATTCCGTGACCTGATGGAGTGTGACGGATCGAGTAAATTGTACTTCCTTATTGGATTGGAAGTGCCGTGAATCGGTTCCAGGAAATAGCCCCATCATTATAGACCGTACCCGAAACCGACACAGGTAGGCAGGTCGAGTAGACCAAGGCGCTTGAGAGAACTGTTCTGAAGGAACTCGGCAAATTACACCCGTAACTTCGGAAGAAGGGTGACCTCCTTATAGGCAACTATTTGGGGGTGGCACAGACTAGGGGGTGGCGACTGTTTATCAAAAACACAGGGCTCTGCGAAGTCGTAAGACGACGTATAGGGTCTGACGCCTGCCCGGTGCTCGAAGGTTAAGAGGAGGTGTGCAAGCACTGAATTGAAGCCCGAGTAAACGGCGGCCGTAACTATAACGGTCCTAAGGTAGCGAAATTCCTTGTCGGGTAAGTTCCGACCTGCACGAATGGCGTAACGACTTCCCCACTGTCTCCAGAGCAGACTCAGCGAAATTGAATTACCTGTTAAGATGCAGGTTACCCGCGGTTAGACGGAAAGACCCTATGAACCTTTACTACAGCTTTACAGTGGCATTAGGCCTAACATGTGTAGCATAGGTGGGAGACTTTGAAGCATGGACGCTAGTCTGTGTGGAGTCGTCATTGAAATACCACCCTTGTTATGTTTGATGTCTAACCACGCACCGTAATCCGGTGCTGGGACCCTGTATGGTGGGTAGTTTGACTGGGGCGGTCGCCTCCCAAATGGTAACGGAGGCGCGCGATGGTGAGCTCAAGACGGTCGGAAATCGTCTTTAAGAGTGCAATGGCATAAGCTCGCCTGACTGCGAGACTGACAAGTCGAGCAGAGACGAAAGTCGGTCATAGTGATCCGGTGGTTCCGCATGGAAGGGCCATCGCTCAACGGATAAAAGGTACTCTAGGGATAACAGGCTGATAGCGCCCAAGCGTCCACAGCGACGGCGCTGTTTGGCACCTCGATGTCGGCTCATCTCATCCTGGGGCTGTAGCAGGTCCCAAGGGTATGGCTGTTCGCCATTTAAAGAGGTACGTGAGCTGGGTTCAGAACGTCGTGAGACAGTTCGGTCCCTATCTGCCGTGGGAGTTGGAATCTTGAGAAGAGCTGCCCTTAGTACGAGAGGACCGGGGTGGACGAACCTCTAGTGTACCAGTTGTTCCGCCAGGAGCACCGCTGGGTAGCTACGTTCGGACGGGATAACCGCTGAAAGCATCTAAGCGGGAAGCCTCCTTCAATACCAGGATTCCCTATCAGAGCCGTGGAAGACCACCACGTTGATAGGACAGATGTGGAAGCTCGGTAACGAGTGAAGCTAACTGTTACTAATTGCTCGATCGGCTTGAATTCATATCATGTCGCGCGCAGCGGTAAACCCGCTCGCTAGCGGTATCTTAGAATTTGTTCAAGCAGCATAAGTTGATAGATTATGCGTAAATAATACATTTGTTGGTTTCTCAGGCGGTTTTTGATGACCTGGTGGTTATAGCAAGGGTGAAACACTCCTTCCCATACCGAACAGGACAGTGAAAAACCTTAGCGCCGATGGTACTTCGTCTTAAGGCGCGGGAGAGTAGGTCGCTGCCAGGTCTTCAAAGATCGTCTGGAAACATGTCTTATACTTATGAACGATAAAAGAATTTTAAAACCCGCTCTTGTAGCGGGTTTTTTTATTCTCAATATAGATTAAGATGCTTCTATGACCTCAATGCTCGATATCGATAAGGCTATTCCTCGCTTTCCCAATTATAAGGGGCAACAGCATGTTACTTTTCTGGATATCCAGCCGGTTCTGGCAGATAACAAATTGTTTAGTGCTCTTATAGATTTGATGATCCAAAAAATCGATACAACAACACTCAATGAAACAGACTATTTCGTTGGTCTTGATGCTCGTGGGTTTATCTTTGCCACAGCAATGGCATTGCGCACCAATAAAGGTATTAAACTTATTCGCAAAGCAGGAAAACTCCCTAATCCTAACCTTATCCGTAAAGAATATGGCTTGGAGTACGGCAACGATGCCATTGAAATGGCTTACGGTGAGGGGGGTGTCATACTCGTTGATGATCTGCTCGCCACAGGCGGAACATTAATCGCTGCACAATCTATACTGAAAGAAGCGGGTTATATTTGTCTTGATACAATTGTGGCTATGGATTTAACAGCCGTTCCACGCGTTCAAAAGGTTAGCGCAAAAGCTGTGTTATCTTACGATGCTGATCTAAACCTGATTTAAACCTTAATCGTAAGCTCCGCTGAAAATTTTCTTACAACGCTACGCTCTGGACGGTTAGGTGCCTCAGTTGAACAACCTGTAAGTACAGGAACGCCCTCATATTCAAGGGCTGCAATACCGAGTTCATTAAACAGTAATGTCCATGTGCCATCAGAATAGATCTCGGTCTCTGAAGGAAGTCTAGGAAGGCGATGATTACGGCTGTCATAAAGCACAATAGCTGCCTGAGCATTAGGACCAATTGTCGCCGTCATTTGACGTGACTGGTCACAGAAATAAAGGTTATTTGATGAAGATGGGAACTCATAAACAACTTCCTGAGGTGCACAAGCTGTAACCACGCCAATCGCGGATAATAAGAGAATAGTTTTCAAAGATTTGAATGTCATAAATAAGTCCTTCTATATCTAACTCACGTTTACCATAGCCTTTTGGGGCGGAAAAAACAAAAATTTCATTGCAATCGGATATGTTTCATTTATAAGCTTTAAGGGTCTTTGACGCGGGTCTGGAAATGAAACGTGAATAAGATGTTTTATTTATTACCGAGACTAAGGAGATACTCAAATGGCCAAAACAGGCACAGTAAAATGGTTTAACACAACAAAAGGCTTCGGCTTCATCACACCTGAGGGTGGTGATCAAGATGATTTCGTACATATTTCAGCAGTCGAAGCTGCCGGACTACGTTCCCTGAATGAAGGCCAGAAAGTCCAGTACGACCTACAAGACAACCGCGGCAAAATGGCTGCTGCAAATATTGTGATTGTAGAAGACTAAGAAGACTTTCTAACTTTAAGATTTTTAAAATCCGCGTTTTTCGCGGATTTTTTATTGCGTTTTTGATGGAGGTCAGGTATCAGACGGCTATACGGAAAGGGATAGGTCAACATCATGAGCAGAGATAGAATTCATAAGCCTATGGAGGCAAGAAACAGGCAGATACTTTGCAAAAAACTATCATCCTGACATTACTTTGCATAACTTAGATGAAGTTCCCCCACAGCAGACTGGAATATTACTCGGAATATTTAACGATGTTGCTGCTGTGTTACCCAATAATTTTAAATCAAATCTTGCAAGCGATTTTCGGGATTCAATAGAAGAAAAACTCCTTGATTACCCTGAAGAAGAAGATAGATATACAACGCCTATTTATCAGGATATAAAACGGCGGTCAAAAAATTTCAAAACTTGGAAAGCGTATAAATTAATATGACACTTACTAAACTTCCTATCGGCTTGGATGTGCCCAATGATGTCAATGTTATCATTGAAAATCCCATTGGTGGCGAGCCCGTAAAATATGAAATGGATAAAGATACAGGCTTAATGTTTGTTGACCGCTTCTTGCATACTGCCATGTATTATCCTGGTAATTATGGCTTTATTCCCCATACGCTGTCCGATGATGGTGACCCGGTTGATGTGCTTGTACTTGGCCGTACACCTGTGATGCCGGGCGCCGTAATGCGCTCTCGTCCCGTGGGTGTCCTCATAATGGAAGATGAGAGTGGAATGGATGAAAAAATTCTGGCTGTTCCTGTTGAAAGCCTGCATCCTTATCACGATAATATTCAAGACATCAGTGATGTCCGTCCAATTATGAAGGATCAAGTGCAACATTTCTTTACGCATTATAAGGATCTGGAAAAGGGAAAATGGTCAAAAACTGTGCGTTGGGGCAATGCAGAAGAGGCAAAAGCCCTTATTTTGCAAGGTATCGATAAGGCAAACACGAAATAAATAATTCAGGGAAAAGCCTTACATCGCAGTCAGAAATAGTTGCATTTGGATGTCGACTAAAGTAAAAGTTACTGGATAAATTTTTTTACATAAATTTATTGTTTGTAACTAAAAATGCTTTAATAAGCAGTTTGAAAATTAGGTGATACCTTTGACAAAAGTTACTTTTAGAGAATGTGCTATAGATACGAATATATCTGATAGTGTTTCTGAAGAATGTGGACTTATTCTAGCTATACGCACAGATGCTCATCATGCAACAAGAGCACTTAAAAATAATCTTTTGAAACATGTTGTTGAACAAAAGGGCCTTTCGGGCCTTTTTTCTATAGGGGCGCAGCAGTCCGACCAAGATGGGACGTTTATTTCTGAATATATAGATAGAAATATCAGCAAGGCCTACCAAAAATGGGGGCATACTGTTTTAAGTGCTTTGGCAGAGTCAGTAGATTATACGAAATACGGTTTGGTTTCTGATCGTGATCAGCATACGCATGTGCATTTTTATAATTCGCAAGTTCTTGCTCAACAAGCTATCGAAAAAGCCGAGCAATACGTTAATGACTCTTATGGTAGTGAAGTCCCTGCTATTCTAATTTCATTGGATGATATGATTACAACTGGAGCCGACAATTTAGAACAGATTGCATTTTCCAGACTCTTTTCTATATGCGGAAATAAGCATTTTGGGTATGTCCCTAGACCTGGATATGAACGTATGGATAACCAACTTGAGTCAATCAGGTTAAAATTAGAGGCTTTGTCCGCTCAATCACCCACTGGAAGAACACCTATTGTTTTAATTGAAGACAATGTTCGTCATGCGAAGATGCTGAATTGGCTTATAGATGAAATGGATAAAGCCAATTTATTTGATTCTGGTGAAATTGCTGCAATTTCAACCTGCTTTTCCTGTGCCGATGATACGGAAAAATCAAAGATTATGTTCGAAGGCACGAGTGTTCCGGTACTACCAGTAGTTGATTACGCAAATGAAGTAGTTGATGTGTCTACGACGAGGGATCTTATGTTTGATGGTCTCGTTGTAGAAATTGATGACACCGTTGGAAGGCTTCCAGCAATATTCATGAATTTAGAAAAAAGTTTTAAACTTTCGTCAGACCAGGTTGACTTTTTCAGAAAGCAAGTCTGTCAGGCCAATGTTCGTTTTTGTAAAGATTTGGAAGAAAGCTTTGGGATTGATGTTCCTCTATCATGGTTTGCCGTTGCCGAGCCAGTTTCGCATGTGTCACGGGAAAATATAGAGACCCCTATGAGAAAAATTATAACTCGGTCACTTTAAATTATCTCGAGTATTTGAGAATAATCTTTTCAAAAGTTAATAATATCCTTTAAAAACAGTATATGAGCCTAAACCCTTGCATAATTGATTGTGATACTGGTCGTGATGACGCGATGGCTATATGGCTCTCCTTGGCACTCGGTGACAAGCTTTGTGGTGTAGTTAGCTCCTTTGGCAATGCACCTCTTGATAAAGTATTAGATAATAATCTGAGGGTCCTTTCCTTAGCTAATCGTGCCGATATTTCTACATATATAGGGAGCAAAGAGCCTCCAATTAAGCATAAAGGTTATAAAGATAAGGTTCTTAGCCGACATGCTTTATGTGGAAACGGTCTTAATGATGTTTCTCTTCCAGAACCGGTCCCTCTAAACAAACCTTTGCCCATGCAAGAATTAGCAAAGGATTTAGTAGAATTAAAAAAGAAATACGGACGCATAGATTATATAATAACTGGGCCAGCAACTAATTTTGCTCGCATGTATAAAGATCACCGAGAAATTTTAGAGAACTGTATAGATAAAGTTTTTATGATGGGTGGGAAATTTTCTCCATTGTGGGAGGAAACGCCAGGCGCAGATTTTAACTTCATTTCGGACCCTTATGCCGTTCAGCAAATACTATCTGCTCCTTTTGATTTTTATCTGGTTCCTATGAATTTAACATGGAATATTTTTTCTTCTAAAAAAGAAATAGAGGCGTTCAGTGCGGGAAACACGGTTGCGAAATATATTAAAATGATTATGACAGCCTATTGCGAAATGGAAAAAAAACCGTTTCGCTACCATGATCCGTGTACAGTCTTATTGCGCCATGATTTGACAAAATTTTCTCCTTTAACATGTACATTGGTCTCGGATGAAGATAGTCCGTTTTTTGGTAGGTTGGTTGAAACATCTATAGGTAGAAAGGTTTTTGTGGCTAATTATTCAGAAATCCAACCTGAATTAATTAGAGCGGAAATACTTCATGCTTTGCGAATTGCTCATGTTCAAACACAATAAAATATAGAAAAGTTCTTGTTACCCTTGTGGTTTTTCGTTATAAAACCGCAATTATTTGTATTTTGGATTAACAACATAAGAGCAAAATTTATGGCTATCGAGAGAACACTATCTATTCTTAAACCTGATGCGACACGTCGCAATTTGACAGGTGCAATCAATCAGCGTTTTGAAGACAAGGGTTTATCAATCGTTGGACAAAAACGTATGCGTTTGTCTAAAGACCAAGCCGAAGGCTTCTATGAAGTACATAGAGAGCGCCCCTTCTTTGGTGATTTGGTTGAGTTCATGACGTCTGGACCTGTTGTTGTTCAGGTTCTTGAAGGTGAAGACGCCATTGCTAAGAACCGATCTATTATGGGTGCAACTAATCCTGAAGATGCAGCTGCAGGTACAATTCGTGCAGACTTTGCAGAAGGCATTGAGGCAAACTCTGTTCATGGTTCTGACAGTAAAGAGAACGCAGAGCGTGAAATAGCTTATTTCTTTGATAAGAGCGAAATTCACTCAAACGTATCAGAAGATTGATCTAGTTGGTCATCCAAGTTTTGAGGCGTTGTTCGCCGCGGATGACCGCTTCGCTTAAACTTTTGTAAGCAGAAATAACACCGCCCTTGTCTTGCGACTGGGCGGTTTTTTCTAGAATTTCAGCCTGATTTGCAACATGTGTTAAGCCAAAATTGGCACACATACCTTTAATTTCATGTCCCTTGGCCTTAATCAGGTCATAATGTTCATCTGTAATGGCTGTTTTAATGTCATGTGAGATGGAGTGCATTTTCTCTATAAGCTCATCAATCATATCTATAAGGTCGGCTTCCTTGAGCGTGTTTTTCAAAGATGCAAGCTGCGCTTCATCAAATTCGATTACGCTGCTATGGGTTTTTTCTTCATCATCAAGACTTAGACCTGTGTTCATAGTTGAGATATCAGCTTGTTGTGGCTCAACAGTAACGGATTTTACTATTTCAGGTTCACGCCCTTCTTTAAGTTCCGAGGTGTTTTTAGGTAGTTCTTCAGACTTAGGCACGGTTTGACCATCTTCTCCTACATAATTACCATCTTTGATTTGATCCAATATGGCATGAAGAGCATCTGCATCTATGGGTTTAGCAAGAAAGCCGGTCATACCCGCGTTTAGGTAATTTTGTATATCATTGGGCTGTGTATTTCCTGTGAGAGCAATAATAGGGAAGGCTTTTGCAGGAAGGCCCAATTCACCTCTTATGCGCTGTGTTGCCTCTACACCTGAAATACCAGGCATTTCGATATCCATTAAAATGACGTCAAAATTTGTATCGTTTTGAAGTATAGTAATCGCTTCTTCGCCTGTTCCTGCGATGGAGGCATCAAAGTTTTTTTCGCTAATAAAGCCACTTACAACTTTTTGATTAATTGCATTGTCTTCAACAATTAGAGCTCTGTGCGTGTGTTTAATCTCTATATGGTTTGAAAGAGAGGTTTGTATGGCAATTGGTTGTTCGTTTATAATTGATTTATTAGAAGGGGTAACTAGCTCTGTATTAGAAATATCACCGGTGGGGAGAGGTAGAGTGAAAAAGAACGTGCTGCCTTCACCAAGAGAGCTCTTAATATTAATTGTTCCTCCCATAAGTCCAACGAGTTTTTGTGAAATAGCTAGGCCTAGACCAGAGCCACCATATTTTCTAGAAGTGCTCTTATCTGCTTGCTTGAAGGGGTTAAACAGGTTGGCTTGGGTCTCTTTTTCGATCCCAATGCCAGTGTCTTCTACTGCAAAGTAGATTTGAGATTCATTTTTTTGGCTTGAAATAGGCCGTAATGTAACGCTAACAGAGCCGTTTTGAGTAAACTTGATTGCGTTATTGATAAGATTAAGTAAAACCTGACGAAGACGTGTTGGGTCACCCTTCACGATTTTAGGTATGGAGTTATCTATATTCATATTTATTTTCAAATTCTTATCTGCAGCATAACCTCGCGCAAGAGAATAAATACTTTCCATTAGGCGGTGCAGATCAAAATCAATTGTCTCCAATGTCATTTGACCTGTTTCAACCTTTTCAAAATCAAGGATGTCATTTAGAAGACTCATGATTGTGTTCCCTGACTCTTCAATAGTATCAACATGCTCAATTTGGGTTGCATCCAATGAAGTATTTTTCAAAAAACGAACCATCCCTAGAACGCCCGTCATCGGTGTACGAATCTCGTGGCTAACCATGGCAAGAAAAGCAGATTTAGCATTATTGGCCTCATCGGCCTCCTGTTTAGCACGGCGCATGGCATCTACTTGACTGTTTTCACGTTCTTGCAACGCTTTCATTGCTGCGCGTTCGCTCTCAAGAACTTGTAAAAGCCTTGCGTGATCGTAGGAGTCCTTAACCTCTTGTACCTTTTTACTCAACGCTGAGTTTGTTTTGGGAGTAACAGGTGCTTTTGTTTGTGATGTATTGGAAAACAATCCCTCTACAGTGTGCCATAGAGAGGCTATTAAAAGAAAAACGCTGGCATAAGAAAATGCATTTAAAGTAGCATCTGTTGCAGGGAGTAAACCTTTATATATGAGAGCTATAAAAAGAGAAATTATAGCTAAAATGATCGTTGCGATTAAAACAAAAAGCTTTTGTTTTGTTGCAAAGAAATGAAGTAATGACGCAATGGAAAAAGCAAGAAACGTTGCAATAAGGCCTAAACTATAAGTTTCTGCAAGAATCTCAAATTTTACGCCAGCCACATGTAGTAGCGCAGAAATAAAGATTATGATCGTAGAAGACAACGCAATCGTAGCAGTTAGCTTGCTAAGTGGAGTATGCTCCCAACTATTGCGTATCAATAGACCTTGGCAGACAAGAAAAATACTGTAAAGCAAAGGGATAAGGTTAAGCATAAAAGGTGCAGATGATAGACCAATAAAAATTAAGAGGCATCCTGATAATGCAATGGCTGATACGAGCCCGATTAGATTAGACGCGTTTAATGTTCGTGCGCTTAAATAAATCATTAGCAAAAAGCAGGAAATTACGATCGAAAGAGCGATAAGGCTCATTACCGTAATTGGACTCTGTTGAGAGCTCGCCCCTGCTTGTGATAGCTCTAAAGAAAAGCTTCCAAACAAACCTTGAAAATCATCAAGTTCAACCAGAATGGGTTTGGATGTTTTAGGGAGCAGGGAAAATGTAACGCTATTAGTGCTTTGATTTAGTAGCGGTATTGTTGCGCCATTTTGCGCGTTCCAAAGTTTTATCTTTCCAAAAGAAAAGCCTGGGAAGAGGTCGGGAGACTTAAATTTGAGCACCCAAGTGTTAGTATTGCTGGAATTTACAACAGGTATAATAACAAAAACACTTTGACTGCTTGTTACAGAGTTAAGTGCTCCTGCAGGGGCGAAAAGTGAAGAGTTAGAGCGGTAAAGCCGCATAACATTCTTGATATCAATTTGAGACCCTACTTTTGGATAGAACAACATAGCCTTGTTTTTCAAATCTAAAACAGGTTGTTTTTGCTCAAGATATACAACATTCGAATTAGAGTTTTGTGTAACTTGAGCCTCCGCTCTTGTCGTAAGAGCAAGAAGGCAGGTAATTAAAATCAAAAACAGAAAATATTTTTTCAAAACTCTTACAGCCAGATTAGAAGTAGAAGAAGGAGGGCCACGCCAGTTGCAATTATGGAATATTGCAGGGTTTTTGTAAACTTCACCCACATTTTCCAACTCTCTCGCAACTCCCGTTGTTCAAGATCATCAAAAGAATTATGTTTCATAGTCTCACCAGATTTTGTTGTGTGATTTATATTTTGTGAGAAATTATACGACTTCATTCGCTCGGCGACAATGCGTATTGCTTGCGGATATATTATATGTTCTTTCTTTAAAGTCTTTTCCGCAAGTGTTTCGGGTGTATCACCTTTTTTTATAGAGACTTTATCTTGAAGAATAACTGCGCCTGCGTCCATCTCTGGAACGACATAATGAACACTACACCCTGTGTAGGCATCACCAGCATCAAGGGCTCTTTTGTGGGTGTCCAACCCTTTGTAAAGAGGTAGGAGAGAGGGGTGTATGTTAATGATACGCCCCTCATAAGCTGAGATAAAATGACTGGATAGTAAGCGCATGAAACCAGCCAAGCAGACTAAGTCAATCTCATATTGCCCTAGGATTTGGAGCAGTGCTTGTTCGAAATCAGCTTTGGTTTGGAAATTTCCATGCGGAACAACAAATGAAGGGATATTCTTTTCTTTTGCAAATTCGAGCCCTTTAGCATCCTCACGATTTGAAATAACGAGCTCTACACTGGCAGGAAAATCTTTGGATTTTTGAGCATTTACGATGGCCTGCATATTACTACCGCGACCAGAAATCAGAATAGCAGTACGAAGTTTATGCATTGATTATCCTAGTTTTCCAGAAAATGAAATTTTAGATTTGTCTGATGATTTTAAAATACTACCTAAGACAATTACCTTTTCTCCGTTTTGCTCAAGAAGAGCGGTTGCAGTGTCAACGTCATCAGGGTTAACAATAAGAACAAATCCTATGCCGCAATTAAAGGTGCGTAGCATGTTTGTATCGTCAAGATTTGCCTTGCCTTGCATCCACTCAAATATAGGTGGTAGCTGCCAACTATCTAGGTTGATATTGGCCATGAGATCATCAGGAATAACGCGCGGTATATTCTCTGAAAGTCCGCCCCCTGTAATGTGAGACATACCGTTAACCGGAACATTTTTTAGAACGTTAAGAACTGATTTCACGTAAAGGCGGGTGGGCTCTATAAAGCACTGCCCTAGTGTTTTGCTTGCATCAAAAGGTGATGCATCTTTAAAAGATAGGCTGTTGTCGTTTAATATTTTGCGAACAAGAGAAAATCCATTTGAGTGAACTCCGCTTGAGGTTAGGCCTAGAATAATATCCCCTGGCTCGATTTTTTCGCCCGTTACTACATCTTCACGTTCAACTGCACCAACGGCAAAACCAGCTAGATCAAAGTCATCCTTAGCATATAAACCAGGCATTTCAGCGGTTTCTCCGCCAATGAGGGCGCATCCAGATTGTTTGCACCCATCTGCTATGCCCTTAATAATATCGGCTCCAATATCAACATCGAGATGACTTGTTGCAAAATAATCTAAGAAAAATAGAGGTTCCGCCCCTTGAACAAGAAGGTCGTTAACGCACATGGCGACAAGATCTATCCCTATCGTATCGTAGATGCCTGTCTCAATTGCAATTTTAAGTTTTGTGCCAACGCCGTCCGTTCCAGAAACAAAAATAGGGTCTTTATAGCCAGCTGCCTTTGGATCAAAAAAGCTTCCAAAGCCACCAAAACCGCCCATAACGCCTGTGCGGTGTGTTTGTTTTATGAAAGGCTTTATACGCTCGACAAGTGTATTCCCAGCCTCAATATCTACACCTGCATCTTTATAAGCGTCATTAGTCATGAAGTTATTTCCTGATAAACGAAATATAATTTTTGAATTCAAGGGTAAAGCGCGTTACATATATGTCATGTTTAATTCTACCCGACCACATGTGTTTTTATATGGTGTCTGCCTATTTCTGGCAATCCTTGTTTTCACAATGATTGACAGTTCTGCACATGCCCAGACCTCTAGTGGTGATCCATTTAGAGTAGAAAATATTAAAATTGACATTACCGCCGAGAGCGCTGTTAAAGCCAGAGACGAAGCATTTAAGAAAGCGCAGACGAAATCTATACCTGTTTTAATGAAACAGTTAGAGGCAGCGGAGTATGATACAACACGTCTAAAATCTGTTGGAAATGATACGCTTGCAAATGCCATCAAGAATTTTGAAATCAGTGATGAGCAATTTTCCTCTGTGCGCTACAAAGCCGTCATTAGCTTTGATTATAGCGAGTCTAAGCTTAAGAAATATATGGTGCCGAAAGCTGCTCAATTAGAGAATTATAATGCCACGCCTACCGGAGCCATTCCTGACCCAAGTGTCTATAAGGCGGACAATGCCGGCTCAGAAACGCTTATTTTGCCATTTCTTCAAGTTGGTAATGCACCTTTGAAGCTATGGTCTCAAAATTTATGGCTAGAGACATGGATGCGCGCTTCCCCTGTAAATGCAATTGTGCCAATTGGTGATGTGTCTGATATCAGGGACATTAGTGACTCTCAGGCTCTTACTTATAATCCACAAAACTTGCAGAATATGATGTCTCGCTATGCGGCGCAAAGGGGGGTTGTTTTACTGGCCTCCTACACGGGTGTTGCTATGCCCCAAACTCTGGGCGAGGTCAATTATGGACGCATGAATGTTGCGGTCTATGATACAAGAAATGGTCGTCCTCAATTTATCGAGCAAGTATCTGTTAATCCTAATCCTGCTGAGACGTTGGACGCATTTTTAAGTCGTGCCGTAAGTGCTTCTATGCAGGTGATTAATCGTTTGCCTTCTGCAACACAAAATCAACAGAGTGCTGGTGAGGTGACCTACACAACCCGCACGACCACGACCGCAACAATGCCTGCCCCGATTGCGGCTGGGCCATTGCAATCCGTGAGGGGGCGAGTTGATTACACGTCTATTGGTCAATGGATGGGGGTTCAACAGCGTATACGAGCAATTCCAGGCGTTGCCGGATTACAGGTATTGTCATTGCGGCCGAAACAAGCAGATGTTCTTGTGTCTTATGCTGGTGATGGCGCACAGATTATACCATTGCTGCGTCAGCAGGGCGTTGCCCTAGAAGTTGTACAACAGCAAAGAGCTTATAGGTAACAATGAGACAGGCAACGGCAAATAGACTTGGTTTAATGGCTCAGGCCACTTTCTGGTTCACTATTTTCCTCATAATTTGCGGGGTCTTATGGCTTTTTAAAGATGTGCTCGCACCATTTTTTATTGGCTTTATTATAGCATACCTCCTGAATCCGCTTATTCGTAAGTTGCAGACGGATAAATTCTCTCGTAAAGCGGCGACATTAGTTATTCTTTCGACTTTCTTTATAACTGTAATAGTTCTTGTTGCGGCAATCGCACCCATAGCGACGCGCGAACTTACTGAATTTGCAAAAGACTTCCCTGGTTATTTGAACGACTTATGGGCACAGATACAACCAACAGTTAATAGAGTTCAAGCTTTCCTTGGTCTGAATTATACGGGCTCATTTGCTGATACAGTGCAGCCTTTCCTCGGTCAGGCATCAGAAACTGGAAAGGGGCTAATACAGCGTGTATTTTCTGGTGGTATCGCTTTTATTGATTTTACTGTTACATTTTTTGTAACACCAATCGTAGCCTATTTCCTTATGAAGGACTGGCCTAAAATTACAAAATGGGTGGACGACCTTATGCCTAAGAACCACGAAAACGACCTTAGTCAAATTTTCAAAAGCATAGACCAGAAACTGGCAGGCTTTATCCGCGGCCAATTAACTGTATGTCTTGTTCTCGGTGTTGCATATGCAGTGGCATTAACCATTGCTGGTTTAAAATATGGTTTCTTGATTGGGCTACTATCGGGATTATTATCTATCATTCCTTTTGTTGGTTCTGTGGTTGGTTTAACGGCAGCAGTTATAGTGGCGTGGTTTCAAGCTGGCGAAATGTCTTATGTCGCTATTATTGCGGCGATTTTCCTTATAGGCCAGTTTTTGGAGGGTAATTTCCTTTCCCCCAAGTTGGTGGGTGATAGCGTGGGTATGCATCCATTATGGGTTTTATTTTCTGTAATGGCAGGTGGAACTGTGTTTGGCATTGCGGGCATGATCTTAGCAGTTCCAGTAGCAGCAATTGCGGGCGTATTAATTTCTTTCTTTATCGGAATTTACAGAAAAAGTGCGTTTTACAAAGAAGATCCTGCAAAGGCTAAGAAAACCAAGAAAAAGACATGAGTAATCATAGTTCAGAAAAAGCAGGCGGAGCGCCTAGTTCTGCTGCTCAACAAATACCATTAGATTTAAGGCATGTTGAGGCGCTTGGGCGTGAAGACTATTTTGTGAACGAAAGTAATGAAAATGTTCTTAAGTGGCTCAATAAATGGCCTGATTGGCCTACACCAACATTCGTGATTTATGGTCCTAAGGCAAGCGGGAAAACACATCTTCTGTCTGTTTGGGCTGAAAAATCTAAACAAGGTGTTTTGAACATAAACGATGTTCTCTCAAATGGATGGGAGAGCTATCGTGACCAGAAGCATATGGCAATTGATGATGTGCATGAGGCAATTGGTGACAGGGCAAAAGAAGAGCATCTATTCCACATCTATAATCAAATACTCGCAAATGGTGGAACACTTTTAATAACGTCAGAAGCCACACCTAATAGCTTAGCGTTTGATTTACCTGATTGGGCCTCTAGGATGAGGGCTGCAACCTCTGAAACTATTCAAGAGCCAGATGATGGACTCTTAAGTATCGTTCTACTAAAACTTTTTCAGGATAAAAAAGTGGTAATCACGGATAAAGAAATCCAGTATATCGTCCCACGCATTGAACGTTCCTATGCAATGGCTCAGCATTTGGTAGAGGAGGTTAATCAGGCGTCTTTATCACAAAAACGCCCAGTAACGATCCCATTAATAAAGACAGTAATGGGGAGCCCGAATTTTAATCAGGAAGAATTATATTCTGACACTCAAACGAACGTTTTGTGACGTCGCTCCATTTTATATTGTCATTATTGAAGATTGAAAATGTGCAGGGTTCGTAAGAAAACATATCCGTTGAGGTCTGGTTTATCATAAGCGACAGGGCAGTACTAAAAATTCCTGGATTGTGTCCAACAATCAGAATAGAGCTCACGTTCTCATCAGTCATATTTATGAAATCATAATATTTTGTTTCATTTGCGTTATAGAGATCAGGCGATAACGTAATATTTTTCGTATCAATATCTAGATGAAGTTTTTCAAAAGTCTGTTGTGTCCGAACAGCATTCGAGCAGTAAACTTTGTCGGGCAAAATGGATTTTTTCTTAAGAATTTCTCCCAAATCATTCGCTTGTTGAAGTCCATAATCAGACAGCGATCTACTGAAATCGTCTGCAGAAAAATCGTTTTGTGCATTTGCATGCCGCAGGAGATATATGGTTTTACTAGTCATAATTTATAAAAAACTATTCAACTGTGAAGAAAGCATACCCGTAAGGATCGAATTTGATGGTGTCTTCGTTTAAGTCTAGCACGCCGTGTGACACACTATCAACCAGTGTTATATCTTTATGATTTTTAGGTAATACGTAACCTTCGGTGGTGTCAGAACAGTTAAAAATACATAATATTTTTTTGCCCTGATAGCCTCTCGTATAAGCAAATATTGGCTCTTTGGTTTGAAGAAGTGAAATATCTCCAAGTATCAAACAAGGTGTTTTTTTACGCCATTTGAGAAAATGTCTATAAGCATTCAAAATAGATTCATTGTCTGTATCCTGTAGGTCAGCAGACAGCGGCAAATGTGATTCAGCAACAGGTAACCATGTGCTTTGACCAGTTGTAAATCCTGCGTGAGGCATATGGTGATGCCATGGCATAGGTGTGCGACCTCCGTCGCGACCCAAGTGATTGGGATACATTTCAATATCATAAGGGTCTTTTAGGTCTTCAAAACGTAACTCTGCTTGGGGCAAGCCTAGCTCTTCACCCTGATACATACAAAAACTACCTCGAAGACTTAAGCCCAAAGCCATGCAATAAAAGGCAATATCGCGGTTTTTTGCAGATACTGTATTAACCCTTGATAAAACGCGCGTGACATCGTGATTGCTTGTTGCCCAGCAGACATAGCCATCTTTAATAATGTCACTGGTTAGTTTTACAGAGCTTGCAACTGCTTTGTGTGACATGTCGCTATTGCAAATGCCATAGGTATAAGACATTTGAAAAAGATCCCTGCCTTGTGAATAGGATGTGGCAACTTCCTCAGCATGATCTCCACCAGCCTCAGCCAAAAGACATTTGTCGTCCCACTTATCAATGAAGCGACGAAACTCACGTATCCAATCATAGTTTTCAGGGCGACACATGCTATTGATGCGTTGTTGCATTCCCATTGGGTTGCCAGGGGGTAAATCAGAAGGCCAGAAATTAGAGGTATCTTGCACAGGATTGTCTTTAAGTTCTGGGTCATAAAGATAGGTATGTGCAACATCCAGCCTGAAGCCATCCACCCCCATGTCCAGCCAATATCCCGCAGTTTCCTTAATTCTCTTTCTGACTTCTGGATTCCAAATGTTTAGGGAGGGTTGAAAACTGCCAAAATGGTGAAGGTAATATTGATTGCGACGCGGATCAAAAGTCCAAGCAGGACCACCAAAATAGGAAAGCCAGTTATTTGGTGCAGTGCCATCTGGTTTAGGGTCTGCCCAGACATACCAATCTGCTTTCATGTTCGTGCGGTCGGATCTACTTTTTTTGAACCAAACATGTTCATCAGAGGTGTGTGAATAAACCTGATCTATAATAACTTTTATATTTCTTTCGTGTGCGCCATCTAGAAACCGTTTGAAATCATCTATGTTGCCAAATACGGGATCTACATCGCCATAATCAGAAACATCATATCCATAGTCCTTCATGGGGGATTTGAAAAATGGAGACACCCATACAGCATCAACTCCAAGTGAGGCCAGATAATCAAGTTTGGAAACCATTCCAAGTAAGTCACCAACGCCATCGCCATTAGAGTCGCAAAAAGAGCGTGGGTAAATTTGATAAATTACGGCACCGCGCCACCACTCATTACTTGAAGTCATTTTTGCCAATTCATTATAGTTTTTTGTTTTAAAAGCTAACTGCTCTATAGTATGAAATCTCTCTGAATAAAAGAAAGAATAGTATGACTGTATCTAAAATTAAGCTTGAGAGTAAAGACTTGCTCAAACAAGCTTATCAAGACCTCTATAAAATCTGGGTTCCACATTGGGCAAAGATGTTCTCTGACCCAGTAAATGGAGGATTTTACGAGCGTTTGGATAGAAATGGTCAACCATACATAGATTTACCTCGCAGGTTGGTTACACAATGTCGTCAAATCTTTGTGTATTCGCATGCTGATATGGTTTCAGGTAAAAAGACATATAGGGATATGGTCACCAAAGCCTTTGAGTATCTCGTCAAAAACTACCGTATTGCTGACACAGGAGGCTGGCGCTTTAGCATTCGCCCAGATGGCACTCCTCAAGATAATACCTATGACCTTTATGGACATGCTTTCCTAGTGTTCTGTTGCACCTATTATTATCGCTTAACCAACGATAAAAACGCGATGAAGTATGCAGCCGAAACCCTTACATTTATTGATAAATCCTTTCGTTTAGACAATGAGCCAGGTTTTGCAGAAGCTTTAGATGAAAACCTTAAGCCTTTGGAGCGTGTGCGCCGGCAAGACCCTCATATGCACTTGTTTGAAGCGTGTTTGTTTATGTACCGCGTTACTAATGAAAAGCCTTATCTGGGAATGAGTAAGGAAATAGTAGAGTTGTTTACAAAATATTTTTGGGACGAAGAAAATGGTACTTTGCCTGAATTTTATAATGGGCAGCTCCAATCTCATGAGGAGCAAGGTCATATATCTCAGCCTGGGCATCACTTTCAGTGGATTTGGTTATTGGATAAATTTCAAGAAACGCGTCACAAGAAAAACCCTTATTATTACGATTTGATGGAGCATCTATTTGAATGGGCAGATAAGCATGGGTTTGATCCTGCCTATGGTGGTATATACGACGCCTTGAACATGCAGGGCGATGTAATTAGTGATACTAAGCGCGTCTGGCCGATTATGGAGGCATTAAAGGCTTATCCTGTGATTAACCGCATGCATGATGATCCACATTATTGTACGCGCCGTGCTGAGGATTTAGTGACGCTTTTGAGAGCGCATTACATCAAAGACAACGGAATGTGGGTTGAGCATTTATCGCGTGACATGA
This sequence comes from uncultured Alphaproteobacteria bacterium, assembly GCA_963740205.1. Classification (GTDB taxonomy): domain Bacteria; phylum Pseudomonadota; class Alphaproteobacteria; order Micavibrionales; family Micavibrionaceae; genus UBA2137. The sequence continues at coordinate 660,983 of CAVUDD010000002.1, read as the reverse complement.
AACCACTAGTCGAGGATATGCCCGGTACAACGCCTTATCATATCTATCTAGGAATAGCGGCTCTTGGCGAAATTGAATGATTAACTTTTAAATTCTGACAATGCTTCGGCGTCTGCAATTACGGTAACATCTGGATGATTTTGCAGATAAGAAGCAGGAATTTCTGGGCTTGGAGGTTCAGTTAGCGCTTTTTTCAAAATTATTGCCTTTGACTTTCCTGTGGCAAGGAGAATGATTTTTTTGGCGTGCAGAATTTCAGAGATACCAAGGGTAAGTGCGTATTCAGGGGCCTTTTTATCGTTGTCCCAATAGGCATTGTTGGATTTAAGCGTTTCATTACTCAGTTTCACTAGACGCGTTTGAGAATTCTCATCGCTGGGTGGCTCGTTAAAGCCAATATGCCCGTTTGCACCAATGCCTAAAACTGCTATATCCGCTGGACCATTTTCTTTGTACCAGCTGCGCATCATATCAATTTCATCTTGTGGAAAAAGGTTATCGCTTCGAAAGGTGATACGCTGTTCGTGAGGAATATCCATAGGGTCAAGAATTTCATCAGCTAGCCAATTGGTAAATAGACGCTTAGAGCTGGGCTCTAGACCAATATATTCGTCTAGTTGAAGATAAATAAAATCCAGTTTTTTTTCGCTATTTCTCAATTCGGCATAAAAGGGAAGCGGTGTGTTTCCAGTAGGAAGTATTACAATAGGCTTTTTTTGACGCGATGATTTAAGGCTCTGACAAAAAGATTTTGCTGCTAGATTAGAAAACTCGTTCTTGCTTTTAGCGTGGAGAATTTCGATAGTATCTGACTTAGCATTAAACATAGATTGAAAGTATAAAGCGACTTTGGATAACAACAAGTTACATTCGCGCGTTTTTAAGAAGAAAGTTTCTAAGATGAAAATTGGAATTGATTTTGGTGGTACGAAAACAGAGATAATTGCACTGCAAGATAACGGTAAGGAAGTATATAGGCAGCGTGTTCCAACTGAGCGCGAAGATTATAAAAGAACCATAAAAACTTTTCGAGATTTGGTTCTAAATGCTGAGAAACAAACGAGTGAAAGAGGGTCTGTTGGGGTTGCCATTCCTGGTAACATTTCTCAGAAAACAGGAATAGTAAACAGCGCCAATACGACTTGGATTGTTAATAAACCATTCCGTGGAGATCTCGAAAAAGCACTTTCTCGCCCAATCATCATTGAAAATGATGCGAATTGTTTTGCTGTATCTGAGGCAGTTGATGGGGCAGCCAAAGGTAAAAAAATGGTTTTTGCGATTATTCTTGGTACAGGTTGCGGTGCAGGTATAGCCTTTGAAGGGCAGGCCTGGAGTGGTAGCACCGAAATTGCAGGAGAGTGGGGGCACAATCCGTTACCATTCCAGCGCGTATACTCTCCCGACCATTTAGAAACGGCAAATGTTTTCCTTTCACATCCGCGTGAAAAGGAGATTGAAAGAATGGCGTTATTTCCTGAAAAAGAAAAACCCGAATATTATACGAATGATCCTGCCTGGAATGAATATCCTGGCCCCATATGCTATTGCGGTAAAAGAGGTTGTCTGGAGCGCTGGATATCAGGAACCGGCCTTAAGCGTGATTACCGCTATGTTACGGGAGATGATGAAATTACCACCCACGATATTGTCAAAAATGCCTTGGAAAATCACCCAGAGGCAAAAGCAGCTATGAACAGGTATTATGACCGACTGGCAAGGTCGTTAGGGCAAATTATCAATGTTCTTGATCCCGATGCAATTGTAGTAGGTGGAGGCATGAGTAATGTTGAGCCTCTTTATAAAGAAGTGCCAAAAATATGGGATAAATACATTTATACTAAGGGCTATGATAAGCCTCTTTTGAAGGCTACTCACGGCGACTCTTCTGGGGTTCGGGGTGCGGCTTGGCTGTGGAAGTAATTCTTGCTCAGCTTTTAAAGCTTAATAATGTCACCATCGCTCGGTATGAATAGTCTTATGTTTTCTTGCTTGCAAAAGTCATTAAAATCATCGAAATGCTCTTTTGTAAGCTCAGGCAAGTGAACAAGGTAAGTGTCTACACTTCTGAGATGTTCGGCATCTTGTTTTATTTCTTGAAAAGTTGTGTGTCCTGGTAAGTGTTCTTTATCAAAATCAGTGCATTCGTGAATAAGAACTTTGTTTTCTCCTAATCGCTTATAAAGAATGTCGCTAGGCTCTGTGTCAGCAGAATATACCAACGCCTTTCCATTTGCGGCAGTAATTTCACAACTGTAACAAGGGAAAGATCCATGCTGCGCTGGAAAATAGTTCAAATTAAGCGATCCTATACTTACATTTCCCTCATCCACACCAAGGTCATGAAATATTATAGGGAACATATTTGGGTGTTTGGGGATATCCACAAGATTTATAAGCATTTTCACCTTTTCTAATGTAGGCGTATTAGCATATATATTTATAGGATTTTTTCTTTTATTATCAATGTCTTCAGAAAAGTGGCAGGTTAAAAGCCATAATTGATGTAGAAGGTTGTTAATCGAATTAATGTGATCGATATGCGCGTGTGTAAAGAAAATATGTTCTAAGTTTGTGAGATCAACATTCTGTTTTTTACAGTTTTGAAGGCAGACACCGTTACAGTCTATAAGGAGCTTATCGCCTTCATTCATAACCAATAAAGACGTGTTATGTCTGTCAGAAGTGTTAACTGCAGCACTAGTTCCTAAAAATAAGACTTCCATTTTATTCCGGTATTATGTATATAGTTGCGGAGTTGTTTTTTATAGTTTATACGCATTCTTAACTGAAAATTCTAGTACCAAATCTAGGAAGGTCATGGCGCTTAAAATTATTGGACATAGAGGTAATGGCAGAACAACTGAGACGCCATTTCTAGAGGGTAAAGCTCCTCAAAGCACCCTTAAATCTTTCACGCAGGCCATGGTGGATAATCAGGCTGATGGCGTGGAATTTGATGTTTTTGTTTCTGCTGATGGCGTACCTATAGTTATCGAGCGTGATGAAATAGAAGGTTTCAAAGTTTCTGATCTATCATATGAAAACATTTTAAGTTTAAATTTAGCTCCCGATTCTTCGCATCCATCACTTGAGCAAGCGCTAAGACACTTTCATGAACTTTCTAATGCACTTGAGAAGAAATTCGTTCTTAATTTAGAATTGAAGGGACGCAGTGTTGTAAGGTCTACCCTGGATACTGTTGATAAGCTAGAAGAAGAGATTGGCTTTGATCGCTCTCAAATTCGTTACAGTTCTTTTGATAGAGATAAGCTTGCAAACGTAAGGGCGCGTGATGATGCGGCTATCATTCAACCAACAATTGCTACAATGCAGCTTTTTAAGGGTAAAGATATTTCTATGCCGGGTTATGCGGTAAGCCCGACCGCTGACTATAACAAGGCGGCCCTAGCGGATTTATCTTCTTTCATGACAGAGTTTAACTGTGCTGCTATTGATACACCGACTTGTGACATTAGACCTGAGTTAATCGATTTTGCAGCAAAGCATAACGCTGGTTTCTGCTCTCACCCTTCAGGTCCAAGACGTTTTTCTCAGGCCCATGTCTTAGATGATAGCTTAAGATTGCTTGCTGAATATTCAAAAGAGCAAGATGTGATTGTCAAAGTTGACGATATACCCCTTACTCAAGAATATTTTAAGAGAGTGATGGGTGATTCAGATGGTAGAGATCACAAAGAATCTTCTGAAGTATTAGAAAGAATAATGGGTATTCCTTTTATACGCTAAGCACAATAACGCCGTCCTTGAGCTTCAAAGAAACCTTGCCACCTAACATCTTTAGCGCATCGTCGCCAAAAATACGTTTGCGCCATCCTTTTAAAGTCGGCGTTTTTGCATTTTCAGCGTATTGAGCAATGGCCTCAAGGTCTTCTTTTGAGGCAATAAGGCGCGGTGCCACATCATTTTCTGAGGCACGAATTTTTAGCAACATCTTGAGCATTTCCATGGCACCTTGATGTTCCTTCGATAGGCCATGCTTTTTCTCAATGCGCGGCCAATCTTTCTTTTCCACGTTCAGACCTTTTTGCGCGATATCAAAAATTTGCTGTCCAAGCGGTTTATTTTCCTGTCCCTTTGGAAAGCCTCGTATGCGGCCTAAATCTTTGTGCTCTTTAGGTGGGTGGAAAGAGATATCGACAAGAGTTTCGTCCCGCATGATATGCGTCTTTGGTATGTCTTTATTTTGCGCTTTTTTCTCGCGCCATGCTGCAAGCTCGCGCAAAATGGCCAGTTGTTGTGGGCGAGAAGATTTCACCTTGATTCTTTGCCATGACTCCATTGGGTCATTTTCGTACAAAGATGGGTCAAGTAAGTTTGATGTTTCTTCTAAAACCCAATCAGCACGACCTCTTTCAAGGAGTTGCTTTTCAAGATTTTCAAAGACATCGACAAGGTAAATAACGTCATCTAGTGCATAGGACAACTGCTTGTTCGAAAGGGGTCTGCGTGACCAGTCTGTGAATTGTTGGCTCTTGTCAATTTTTACGCCTACAGTTTGATCAACAAGGGCATTAAAGCCAACTTGATCACCATAGCCACATACCATAGCGGCAATTTGTGTATCAAATAAAGGCTCTGGCAGGGTTTTGAACAATTGCCAGAAAATCTCAAGATCTTGGCGTCCTGCGTGAAACACCTTAAGAATATTCTTGTTTTGAAAGAGTTTGAGTAAGGGAGTTAAATCAATATCAGGTGACTCGATAACATCTATCGCAACTGCGTTTTTATCGGGACCACTGAGTTGAATAAGGCATAATTTTGCCCAGTAGGTGCGTTCACGTAGAAATTCGGTATCGACTGTTATGTAAGGGACGTTTTCAAGGGTCTTGCAAAATGTCGCTAATTCGGCGGAATCTTTTAGTATTGTCATGTAATTATTGCTTTGGTATTCGTTTCAACAACGGTATAACACTCAAAACCCCAAAGCAACAAAGCAAACTTTAAAGAATTGAATAATGGATAAATATAGAACACATAACTGCGGTGAACTCAGAAAATCAGATAGCGGAAAAACCGTAAAACTTTCTGGCTGGATAAATCGAAAACGTGATCACGGTGGTGTTCTGTTTATTGATATACGTGACACATACGGTGTGACGCAATGCGTTGTGGATGAGGGATCGCCTCTGTTGGACACAGTTGAAAGCTGGCGTCCAGAATCTGTTATTACAATTGAGGGCGAGGTTCGCGCCCGCCCAGGTGAGACAGCCAATACAAAATTGCCAACTGGTGAAGTTGAAATTTACATTAATTCTGCTGAAATGCAGTCTGCCGCTGATGTCATTCCCTTTCAAGTTGCCGAGGATGATGGCGCTGGTGAAGATATTCGTTTGAAATACCGCTATCTTGATTTGCGTCGTGAAAAAATGCAGAAAAATATCCGGTTAAGAAATTCTGTGACGTCTTCTTTGCGTAAGCGCATGTGGGAAAAAGAATTTCAAGAATTCCAGACACCAATTCTAACGGCATCAAGTCCTGAAGGGGCGCGCGATTATCTTGTGCCTTCTCGATTGCATCCAGGGAAATTCTATGCCCTTCCACAAGCGCCACAACAGTTCAAACAGCTTTTGATGATGTCTGGCTTTGATAAATATTTCCAAATTGCACCATGCTTCCGTGATGAAGATGGACGCGCAGATCGTTTGGCGGAATTCTATCAGCTTGATTTGGAAATGTCGTTTGTCACGCAAGAGGATGTCTTTGATACAATTACCCCTGTTGTTCAGGGTGTGTTCGAGGAATTTAGCGATTTTACAGGCGAAAAGCGTAAAGTCGAGTGGTTGCCGCATCTTCGTTACGAAGATGCAATGATGAAATACGGGACAGACAAGCCAGACCTAAGAAACCCACTGGAAATTGTTGATGTAAGTGAAGTCTTTGCACGTGATGATGTTGAGTTTAAGGCATTTAAGGGCGTAATTGAAAAAGGTGGTGTCGTGCGCGCTATTCGTGCACCAAATGTTGGTGATCAACCACGTTCTTTCTTTGACAAGCTCAATAGCTGGGCACAAGGAGAGGGCGCACCTGGGTTAGGTTATATTCTTTTTGCCGATGGCGAAGGAAAAGGCCCAATTGCCAAATTTGTACCAGAAGCGGCTCAAACCGCATTAAAAGAGATTGCGGGACTTAAAGAAGGCGATGCAATTTTCTTTATCTGTGACAAAGAAAAGAAGGCTGCAAATATGGCTGGTAAAGCGCGTGACAAGATTTGCGATGAAATGGGTAACCGCGAGAGCGGAGTGTATAAATTCTGCTGGGTGATTGATTTCCCAATGTATGAGTTTGACGAGAAAACCCAAAAAATTGATTTCTCACATAATCCATTTTCAATGCCTCAGGGCGGTATGGAAGCTTTGCAAACTAAAGATCCGCTGGATGTATACGCTTATCAATATGATTGTGTGTGTAATGGTTTTGAATTGTGCTCCGGTGCCATTCGTAACCATAAGCCCGAAATCATGGAAAAGGCGTTTAGTCTTGCAGGCTATGATAAGGCTGTTCTTGAAAAAGAATTTGGTGGAATGCTGAGTGCCATGAAATTTGGCGCACCTCCGCACGGGGGCTGTGCATTTGGTCTTGACCGCATTGTTATGCTTTTGGCCGATGAGCCGAATTTGCGTGAAGTCTATGCCTTTGTAATGAATGGTCAGTATGAAGACCAATTGATGAATGCCCCTTCAGATATCACAGTGGAGCAACTCAAGGATCTTCATATCCAGCTAAATCTTCCTAAAAAACTGGAAAAAACCGAAGCGGCGTAAAAACTTCTGTCTTTGACATATAAGATAATGCTAAACTTTTTATAATAATTAAAAGGGAGGCAACATTGGCACATGGTAAAAATAAAACAGGCCCTAGGAATCCTGACGGTTCACCGAAGAACAGACCGTCTATCGCATTTGAAGATAGACGCACTGATCAGGGCAATGTAGACAAGCAAACGTCTTCCGTTTCGGCAAGTAGCGGTATTCAACAATTGATTGAAGCCGGTTGTTCAATCGTTCAGGACCCCAATGCCAAATACAAAAAAGGCAAATTTGCCAAGGCACGAAGTTGGATGATAAGTCATTTTGATGTCCAACAACCTAAATTGAGCCAAACAGCAGATAGCATTCACATGATTTTTGATGGTAGCGAAGAGGGTCGAAAAACTTTTACCATTTCAATCAAGGGAATGCTGAGCTTTAAAGCTTTGGATAATATTCAGAGCATTACCGGTATTCGTTTGGTCAGCCGTCAACTTAGTGGCGAATTAGAGGAAGAAACTAAAGTTAAACGGCCAGAGTATATGGCAGGATATACAGGTACACGTTGGCAACCTGAGTAAAAATAAAGAAAAACCCGAATGCACTAGGGAGGATATAGGGATAATCCATGCATTCGGGTTTTGTGTTGAAAGCCTTACTGCTGCCTAGGGATCGGGATAAGGGTGAGGATCAACAGCAGGCTGTTCATATGTTCATAATGGTTTTAAATTTTTTCTCCGTTTTTCTTATTTGCTCTTAGAAGTTTACACGTGCGAGTTTCGAAATATGGTCGCAAAATTATCGGCTGCTGTGTAAGTTTTTAATTCAGCACTCACGCGCAAGGATACTTCGTTACTTTTCCAGATAAGTGCTAGATTATTCAACATCATAACAAGCTCTTGGGCGCGTGTAGCAATGTGTGCCCGAGCTGTATCAGGCAAGAGAACCGCAAAGGCATCTCCACCAAGATAGGCGGCAACATCTGTGCCTCTAATTGTATCGTTTAAATTGAGCCCCATGAGACGCAGGCAGGCGTCCCTACAATCGGGACCATGCATATCGATGATTGAGCCAAAATTATCTAAATCAAGTAGAATGAAAACACCACCGTGACTTTGTCCGCGTCTGGCACGCTCGCATTCGCGCTCTATAATGGCGCGGAAGCCCTTGCGATTAAACAGACCTGTCATGGGATCAGTTAGAAGTAAATCCTCCAAGCTCTTTATCCGCATAGCTTGGCTGGCTATTGTCTGTTCCGCTTGTTGTAATTCTTTTTTAATTGTCATTTTAACTTGCGTTTCTTTTATGTCTGTTTTGATGTCCGCAATATTATCATTGCGAGAAACGTGCCACATTCGGCAAAGCCAGTTTTTATGCTTTAAATCAATAGTTAGAGCTATGATTGAGCGGTATGTGGCGCAAGAGAAAAAGAGGTAAAAACTTCTAAGGTGAGGAAATCTTTGCCTTTGTTAAAGCTAAGCCAAAAAGCCTTTCGTTTTTGATAGTGCGTGGGGTATGATGACTCCCGTGTCTGCTTCAAAGAAAAAAACTTCACCCAAGGTTACCATTTTGCGATTTTTACTGCTTTTGATTTTGGTCTCTGGAGTAGGAGTGTTTCTCTATACGGAGGGGAATGCCAAGAATATTCGCTCAAAGCTTATGGGGGATACGACTGATAAGACTGTTCTAGTCCCACATAAGGCTCTTTATAATATCGCTCTACATTCGGTCAAAAATACCTCGAAGGTTATTAATGTTGAAGGTCAAATGCTCTACAGTATGGAGAGAACTTGTGAAGGCTACCTTAGTAACCATCATTTCAATCTGCTTTATGAATATGAAGACACACCCGGCCTTATGGTGACAAGTGATTTTACGAGTTCTGAGAATTTCGCGGGCAATAAGCTAGAGTTTTTTTCATCACGGAATCGTGAAAGTGATTTAATTGAAGAATATAGTGGGGCGGCAAGCCTTGACGCCAAAGGGGCGGGTATTGCGCAGTATATCCAACCTCTAGAAAGAGACTTTATTCTGCCCGAGGGCACAGTTTTCCCAACACAACATACATTCAATGTGATCAATGCTGCTAAAAAAGGGCAAAAATTTTATACAGCCACAGTGTTTGATGGTAGCGATGAAACAGGGCCGCTACTTGTGAATGCGTTTATACTAGATTCTGGTGCGCCCCTCGCACCTGTGAATGCAAGTCTGAGTAAGACTTCTAAGGCTGTTTCTTCGCAGTTACTGGATACGAAAAGCTGGAAAGTGCGCTTAGCATTTTTTCCATTAGAGTCCGATTTATCGGAGGCTGATTATGAAATGACTGTGCGTTTACATGAAAATGGGGTTATCAGCGATATGTTTGTCGAATATACTGATTTTTCTGTGACACAGAAACTTGTCGCAATTGAAGAAATTACTAAAGCGGAGTGTAGGAATAATGACCGATAAGAAGGTCCTGATTGTTGAAGATAATGCGCTAAATATGAAGCTGTTTAGGGATTTGCTTGAGGCGCATGGCATCACGTCTGTTGCGACATCTGATGGTCATGAGGTTATCGACATTGCTAGGACGGAAAAACCTGACTTGATTTTAATGGACATACAACTTCCAGAGGTTTCTGGCCTTGAGGTTACGGGTTGGCTTAAGGAAGAAGATGATTTGAAACACATTCCTGTTATTGCAGTTACGGCATTTGCCATGCGCGGGGATGAGCAAAAAATTAGAGATGGTGGATGTGAGGATTACTTGTCCAAGCCCATTTCCGTGAATAGTTTCATTGAGACAATTAACAAGCATTTAAATGCTGAGAAACGTAGTTCTTCCGAGGAAGAATAGACGCATATTGAACAGAGGATCTGTATATAAATGTCTGCACGCGTACTAGTCGTTGATGATATCGCACCTAATGTTAAGCTTTTGGAAGCAAAGCTGACAAGTGAGTATTACGACGTCGTCACAGCAATGAGTGGTCAGGAAGCCTTGGATAAGGCCAAGGAAACTCGTCCGGATCTTATTTTGTTAGACGTAATGATGCCGGGAATGGACGGTTTTGAGGTATGTAGTCGTCTAAAGCAAGATCCTGAACTCTCTCATATACCTGTTGTAATGGTCACCGCACTCACAGACAGCGAGGATCGCGTTAAGGGTCTTGATAGTGGTGCTGATGATTTCCTGAGTAAGCCTGTTAATGACATTGCCTTGATGGCGCGTGTGCGTTCGCTGGTTCGTCTTAAGATGGCGATGGATGAATGGCGCACGCGTGAGAATACAGCCACTCAGCTAGGCGTAGTGAACGAGGGAACGTCCCTCATGGATCAGAATGTCAGTAATGCACATATTCTGGTTGTCGAGGATATGGAATTTGAAATAGAGAAAATCAAGGCAACTATTGAGAACGAGGGTAATAGCCTCACTTTGAAATCAACAGGTCTTGAAGCGTTACAAGCTGCCAAAGAAGAGGATTTTGAACTCATTGTTATTTCTTTGAATTTGCAGGATGAGGATGGTTTGAGGCTTTGCTCTCATTTGCGTTCAAACGAGCGGACGCGCGGTGTACCAATATTAATGATTGGTAGCGACGATGATATGCCTCGCATTGCGCATGGTCTTGAAATTGGAGCACATGATTATATTCTCCGTCCGATTGACCGTAATGAGTTAATGGCGCGTGTGCGTACACAGGTTCGTCGTAAGCGTTTCCAAGAAAAACTGCGCACAAGTTTCGAGCTTAGCCTTAACATGGCGCTTACTGATACTCTGACAGGACTATATAACAGACGTTATTTTGAGGTCCACTTGTCCAAAATTCTTGAACAAAACATAGTAGCCAACAAACCTTTGGGACTTTTGTACCTTGATATAGATCATTTCAAAAGCTTCAACGACACATACGGACATAATGTTGGAGACGAAGTTCTGAAGATATTTGGCCAGAGATTAACCGATAATTTACGCAGCTTTGACCTTGTTGCACGCCTTGGTGGTGAAGAGTTTGTAGCAGTTCTTCCTGACACAAGTGTAGACACGGCGCACACCATTGCAGAGCGACTTCGTCGATCGATAATGGATGCGCCTTTTAAGACATCACATAAAGAGCCTTTAGAAATTACAACTTCTGTGGGTGGTGTTGTTATCGAGCCAGGTACACAAAACACAATCACTCAAGTTTTGGAGCGTGCAGATGCACAGCTGTACTTAGCTAAAAATGGTGGGCGTAATTCGGTTTTCTTCGAAGATTGCGGCAAACTTGATCCGGAAGAATTTAGACCAAAATCCAGACCTATTCTCAAAGAGACATAAAAAAACACCCTCGATAGGGTGTTTTTAAATTCAGTAAAGAAAAATATTAGTTTTTCTTGTGCGGAGGCATTTTCTTTTCCTCGAACCAGCAATGTGCGCCTTTGCCACCTGTTTCAGGGTGTATAGCGCGCGGATCATATTTACGGAATTTCATTTTTTCCGTTTGGTTACGTGGATTTTTCACGATGTAATATGTTGAACCAGTAGGCTCGCCCTTGGCGTTCTTACCTGTGCTGATTAAACGAATTTTAACTGTAGCGCTTTTCTTAGCCATAACTCTTATCCTGTAAACTGTGCGTCTAAACTATATACGAGGCGGCATAATACGAATTTGGTTGTATCTGTCAAGCAAAAGCTCGTGTCTCTTGTCCCCAATTTTGATGCCCATAAATTTGAGAGGCATCAGCAAATTTCAATGAGCGTTTAAAAGGACACGCTTCTTTGACAGACAGCAGTAATGGGACAGTATCTCCAATGGCCTTTATTTTTGTGCAGCCATGCTCAAATGTTTTAAGAATTTGAGCGTTGATATCAATTCGCCAATCAATAGGCAATTCTGTTTGTGGAATAAATCCTTCAATACCGTCAACGTCAACAACTACTCCATCTTCACGAACACTGGCTATGCGAGCATTTGTGATGGGTACTTCCTTATTTTTATCGAAGTAGTCAATAAGATGACGCTGTGTAGAGTTACTTTGTATACGCTTTGAAACTTGTTCTTCTTCGCTCGCAAATTGGGCTAGCTTTGACAATTCATCCTGCGATAAGCTCAAGTCTGGTACGTGAATGCCTGAGGCCTTCATCACACTCCATTGATGAACTGTATCAGGATAACGCCGGAGAGGACTTGTAAAGTGTCCCGTCACTGTATCCAAAGAGAAATGTTCCTGCTCTTTTGTTGAATAAACTGCGCGTCTTGTTGACTGGAGTAATGCCTTCGAAACAAAGGCGTTCAGCATATCATTGTCACAACGTAAAAGAGCCTTCTCGATTAAGTTTCGTGCTATTTGAGCATATTCGTCACTGCCGCGACCAAAATCGTCAAGCGCGTCTATATCCTGCTCGTCAACTATTCCTGGCGTAACTTTTTCGAGCCTGTCTAATGCTTCCTTCAAATCATCTTTATCCGGAGCATCTTGTGTTCTAAAAATGAGAGGAAGAGGGTTTTCTGGGTGTTGCTCATTATAATCAAGTAGCAATTCTGTGGATTTTCTATTGGTTAGAAGTGCTGAGAGCTCAATAACTTGATCGGATACATCGCAATGACGGTAGCGGTAATTCGTAACCTCGCCTGCGCTATTAAATGTGAGCCTTAATTTCTTTGAATTAAAAGGCAGGCTCCCAAGTAAGAATTGCATTTGTGCGGCAAACCTTGATGCGTTATCCATACTTATTGCGAGTTGTTCATCTTCTAAGATATCTGGGTAAAACATGGCCTCGGCGAATTCTTCATAAGAGAAAGCTTTTCTTGAGTGAATAAACGCAGGAAAAACTTCCATTTGAATATCATCTAAGCTTATGAGGTCTGCTGGAATTGTGAATTGATGGATAAGTGCATGCCGAGTATGCCCTTCGCATAAAGATAAAGTACCGTTTTGCGCATTATAGAGTGAATGGGGCATCGTATGATGCGTACCATTTGCGAGAAAAACGGACATGGGGTGGTCTCGGCGATATTTATCCAATTCAGAACCAAAAGGAATCTGTGCTGCAACGTTGGCAATAGCCACGTACATTGTCATTGAACCATCTTTATTCTGTTTGAAACAAAGAGCATCATCTATGTCTTGTTTGTTCGCAGGATCAACGGTAAAGAAACATTCTTTTGTTAAGTCTTTGAACTTTTTATCTTTTTTTATTGGATAAGCGCTGGGAAAAGTCATAGCGATTTTTTCTGCTTCATCTTCAACAGTCTCAGGGATTCCACAGTTTTTTCCATGCTCAAATAAATCAATCCCACTAAAGCATTCCTCATTGGCCATAAGTCCATCAATTTGCATGTCAGCGCCATGTATAGATGCCTTTTTAAAATGGCGTGCTAAAACCATATCACCTGTTTTGGGCTGAATGGGGGATGTTGTTTTGTTGACACGGAAGGTACCGCTATGGATGTAATCTGTGGGCTCTAAAAGGGCTATATCATCAGATATCTCAGTAAATCGGGCAACTATCCCTGTTGTAGGTAAAATAGATTTTACGGTTAGCGCAAGGGACATAGTTCTGGAAAATCTTGCCAAGGCTATGTTGCTTGCGTGGTTTTCTTCTAAAATCTGGTGTGAGAGATTCTGCGGAATTTTAATGTATGGTGGAATGGTTTTGTCCTGCCAATTCAAGATATGAGCATACTCCTTATTGCGGCTGAGGCGGATATAAGCACTATTTGCGGCTGGCTGTTTTGACTTAAAAAAACCTTTTTCATGTTCTATTAAACCTTCATTTTTAAGGTCTTCAAGAACTTCAAGTAATTTTACTTTTCTCGGTTCTGTATCTCCAAAATGACCAGTAAAAAAACTCTGATGAACGGGGACGTCATTGAGTTGAAATCAGCGCGCGAATGTTATCGGGGGTAATTTCTGGTTTAATGGCTCTGTACCCGTTGCCATTAACTTTTTTTATGCGCCCTGTTTCGATAAGGTCATCAAGAATTTGATCAACCCTTGATAAGGTAACTTTTTGTGAAGGTGTTTTTGATTTTAGTGCATCTGCAAGCCCTTCGCGAGAAAACGCCCATGGCGTCATCGATATGAGGCTTAATGCTCTTTTCCCAAGATTGGTTTTTAATGGGCCTTTTGAAGCCATACGCAGCTATTCCCTGTTAGGCACGCATTTTTTTATTTTTTTATTTGCGCTTTTTCTTCTTTGGCGAGCCTTTATGCTTGCTCTTGTTGCCATATGAAGTTGCCGTTTTCTTCTTAAATGATGTTTTACTTTTAGGCGTTTTCGAGTCATTTTTCAATGGTATTCTAGGTTTGAACCCAGGGATATCCGCACCTTTGTGTGCATCCACCAATTCAAATACGGTGCTGCCAGATAACTTTTCTGCCTCAATGACACGTATTCTTACGCGCGCACCTAAACGGAATATACGTCTCGTTTTGCGTCCGATAAGGGCATGCTGTTCTTCATCGTGTACGTAATAATCTTGAGGTAATGTGCGTATGGGAACAAGGCCGTCAGCGCCTATTTCATCAAGGGTCACGAACAGCCCAAAACGAGTCACACCATTAATGACGCCGCTAAATTCTGCATTTACTCTGGATTCAAGGTAGGCAGCAGTAAAACGATCAACTGATGAGCGTTCTGCGTCAGAAGACACGCGCTCTGTTGCGGAAATATGTTCTGCTGTCTCACCGATTCGCTGTTCCTCTCCATCGCCCAAGCCATCAGAGCCAAGATTGTAGGCGGATATTAAGCTTCTGTGTACGAACAGGTCGGCATAGCGGCGAATGGGTGACGTAAAGTGAGCGTATTTATGCAATGCCAGACCGAAATGTCCAATGTTGTCTGGCGAATAGCGTGCTTGCGCTTGCGTGCGTAATACCATTAGGGAAATAAGCTGAGAATATTCATGACCTTTGGCAAGCTCTAGCAAATGATTGATCTGTTTTGGCTCAACTATGTTTGCTGGTAATGAGAACCCAAAAGCATTGAGGAAGTCCTTTGCAGAATCAATTTTATCACCGGAGGGCTTATCGTGTGTTCGATAGATGCATGGCGCATTCTTGTCTTCTAATGCGCTAGCGGCAGCAACATTGGCCATAATCATAAACGTTTCAATGAGTTTATGTGAGTCGTATCTGGGGCGTTTTATGACGCCAGTCATGTCACCCTCATCATTGATAAGAATTTGGCGCTCGGGTAAATCTAGATCAAGTGCTCCTCGCTTTTGGCGGGCTTTATCAAGAAGATCATATGCCTCATAAAGTGGTGCAATTACTGACTCATAGATGACATCTGTGTCATTGTCTCGGTTGCCATCTTTGGCGGCTTGAACCTGATCATAAGTTAGGCGCGCTGCCGATTTCATTAACCCTCGGACAAATTTATATTTTATAAGCTCGCCATCCTTATCAATGGTCATATGAACCGCAACACAGGCGCGCTCGACTTTAGGCATCAAAGAGCATAAATTATTGGAAAGTTGCTCTGGTAACATTGGAACGACACGGTCGGGGAAATAAGTAGAGTTACCGCGCGTCCACGCCTCTCTATCTAAATGTGAGCCATATTTCACGTAATAGGAAACATCTGCAATCGCCACGATAAGATGAAAACCACCATCATCATTTTTCTCTGCAAAAACGGCATCATCAAAATCGCGTGCATCTGCTCCGTCTATTGTAACCAATGGAATGTCACGTAAATCTTCACGATTACCGAGAGGGGGAACTTCAATGTTTTTTGTTTCATTTATAACCTCGGAAGGGAACTCTAGGCTAAGCCCAGCCTCATGTATGGCAATCAGAGAAATCACTTTCGGGTCATTTTCGTGTCCTACAACCTGTTTAATTTTTACTCGCTTTGTGTGTTGTCCTTGTGATGGTAAGGGAACACCAAAGGCAAGATCGCCATCTTCTGCTCCATTCAAATCGGCTTCTGAAATGTCGAAATCGTAGCGCGCCTTTCGGTCTGTAGGAACAAGGCGATAGCCTTTTTTATCTAAGACTACTAAACCCAGAATTTGATTATCGGGCGTCTCCATACGTTTGAGGAGACGTGCTGTATAAACATTCTTTTCCTCGGTCTTGGAAATACGCACAACGGCCTCATCCCCAACAGTAAGTGCGGAGTGCCCTTTATTATCAGGCATAATTTCAATCCGCGGAAATGGCCCTTGCAAATCTTCGTTCCAAGGAATTGGTTTTGCAAATACATCGCCGTCCACGCTGATTTCGGTAATCTCTATTGACGTTACGGCTGGTAACCCATCCGGAAGGCTATAGCGACCTCCGGACTGGCGTATAATTAAGCCACTGGATTCCAGTTGGGATAATATGGCCTTAAAAGGGCGCCTGTTATCTCCTTTGATATTGAATGCACGTACCAGCTCACGTTTCGTTGCTGGCGTTTCTGCCAATTCAATGAAGGAGAGAATGTCTTGTTCTAGGGGGAGTTTCATAATGCATTAGAGTATAAACCAACATGGGTTTAGTAAAAGATCCAAAGATAAAACAACATGAAAATCAGCGCATTAGTCTGTATAAGTCTAAAAGCTTGCAATTTTACTATTTACATATTATATTTACCGCGTTGATTTGGATGGCAACCTACCTTATTTACATGTAAATTGGAAAACTTATGACGACTGTGACACTAGAAACATTAAACGAGCTGCTTAATTCAGATCTTTTACCTAAAGAGCTGAAAGATAAGCTCGCGTCTTTTCTAAATGAACATAAGGGCGAAGAAGAAATTGCAGAGCTAGTCGCTGTGGAGTACCCCGAAGTGGTAACTTTTATTGAAGACAGTAAAGAAGAAATCATTCTTTCTAACGGGCGCTTTCAAGATGCAATGACACTTTATGCCGAGCAGACTGATCTTGAGACAGGGGAAGTCACAAATTTAGCATCTACGAGTAACCTTAATAGTAATTTTAGTCCTCTTAATGTTTTTCGCTTTGAGGGCAACAATGATTCAGATGACTTGGGTAATAGCTCACCAAGGCTACAAAGTATAACTGTTTCTGGTTCTCGTGAAGTTACGCAGACAATACTGAATGATACGCCGCGCACCACAGGTGATACGCAAGATGATTTCTTTTTTACGCGCCCCGAAGAAGTACGACACATAAACGGATCGGGAAATAATCTTGGTAGCCATACTATGGGTAAAGCCCACACTGCATTTATGACGACATCTGGATATGGTTATGATGACGGCATAGCCTCTGCTTATGAAATTGACCGTCCAAACGTGCGCGATGTATCGAATGAAATCTTTGCTCAAAGCGGAGACATATATAACTCGCAAGGGCTGGCTAATCTGTTTTGGGTTTGGGGACAATTTCTTGACCACGACATTAATTTGACGGCAGAAGGACATGATGAGGCCTTAGCAATTATTATACCTGCTGGTGATCCTCACTTTGACCCATACGGAACAGGAACTCAGACAATGCGCTTCACGCGTTCCGGATTCATAGATGGAACAGGAGACTCGGTTGATAATCCTCGTCTGCAAGAAAACGAAATTACATCTTATATTGATTCCTCTAACATTTATGGTTCTGATGACGAAAAACTGGCTTCTCTTCGCGACGAAGGCGGTTATATGAAATTGGATGCAAATGGTCTTCTGCCAGTTGTCACAGGAATGATGGGTCCTGAATTTGCCGCAGGTGATGTGCGAGCAAATGAAAACGTTGCTCTGACATCTATGCATACATTATTTGCCCGTGAGCATAATTACTGGGTTGATCAAATCAAGGCAGAGCACCCCCGCATGAGTGCTGAGGATCTTTTCCAGACTGCAAAAATGATTGTTGAGGCTGAAATTCAGCATATTACTTTCAACGAATTTTTAAGTAATTTGGTTGGTGAGGGCACGATCGCTGCTTACACAGGTTATAATTCAAACGTTGATGCACAGATTGCAACAGAGTTCGCAACGGCAGCATTCCGCTTTGGGCACACAATGTTATCAAGTGATATATTACGTTTACAGGAAAATGGGGATGAATCAGATTTCGGGTCATTGACCCTTCGCGAGGCTTTCTTCCGTCCAGACAAAATTATGACAGAGGGCGGAATTGACGAAATTTTGCGTGGTGTTTCAGGTTCTTATGCGCAGGCCATTGATAATCACGTCATTGATGATGTGCGTAATTTTCTATTTGGCCCTCCTGGAGCAGGTGGCTTTGATCTGGTGTCTTTAAATATCCAACGCGGGCGCGATCACGGACTTCCTGATTTTAACTCTGTTCGTGAATCTTATGGTCTTAACCCACTGACTGATTTCTCTGAGCTCACCAATGACCCCGCACTTATTGCCAAACTTGAGGCCTTGTATGGTACCATTGACCATCTTGATTTATGGGTGGGTGGGTTGATTGAAAATCCTGTAGATGGAGCCTTGGTTGGCGAGACTTTCCAAACGATTATTGCTGATCAGTTTACTCGCCTTAGAGACGGTGACCGTTTCTGGTATGAGGGTCGCTTGAGCGATGACATGCTGGATATGATTCAAGACACAAGTCTTTCCGACATCATCTTGCGCAATACAGATACTGAATATCTTCAAACAGACGCGCTGGTGGCGGCCATTAGGCAAGGCGGAACATCAGGTAATGATATTATTATAGGCACGGATGCACGTGATTTGCTAATCGGCTTTGCTGGCGATGACAAGCTTTTTGGTGGTTTGGGCGAAGACACGCTTTATGGCGGGTCTGGTAACGATATTTTTGCTTTTGCGTTAGACAGTGCCTTTGGCGGTATCGATACAGTCCGCGACTTTGGTGCAGGCGACAGGATTGATGTTTCTGACCTTTTGAGTGGCTATGATGCAGATAACGATAATCTGGCCGACTTTGTTTCCACGGAAACCCAAGGTGATGATTTACTTGTACTTGTAGATGTTGATGGGCAAGGTGCTGGTGAGGCGCAAATTATTGCAGTTTTGGAAAACACATCTGATTTGGACGTGAACGCTATTATTACACAAACGGCGATTGCCTAATGCTTATGGCGGCCAAATACCCCGTAATTAATCCTGAGACGGATGTTAATTGGTCTGAAGCTCTTTGGGCGCAAAAGACCGCGCCAATCACAGCTGTATGGGTAAGGCCTGGAGTAGAAGTGGAAACGGTTCTAGCAGATGGTCGAGTTGAAGCTACTAGAGTTGTGGGAGAAGACGGTGGCTATCGTGTGACTAATATTACAGGGGAACAATATCTTGTTGAACCTGAAACGCTTTATAATAGGTATAATCGCGAAGGGCAAAGTGAGGTTTATAAGCCCAAATACAATCCTGTTCAAATTATCAGGCTTGAGCAAAATGCCTCATTTCTAGATAAAATGCGCGATATGCACATGGAAATTGATGCTGGCGGTTACCTTGTGCGCCTAGACACGGGCGAGATATACGGTATCGAGCCAGACCTGTTCGAAAAAACCTATGCGATTTTGCCGCAAATTCAAACCGACCCAATGCAGGCTAATCAATTTAAGCCTTCTTTTTAGTTTTAGGCTTTGCCTTTGATTTAGTCGCTTTTTTCTTAGGTTTTGCCTTGGCTTTTGTTGTTGTGCCTTTTTCAGCTTTTTCCGCCTCTTTCTTGGCTTTCTTAATGGCGTGCTCTGCGATTAAGTCCACCGCACGATTCAATCCAACGGTCAAAACATCGTCACCTTTGGGTAATGACACGAAAGTTTTTCCGTGCTTCAAAAACGGTCCAAAACGCCCAATTCCTGATTCAATCATGTCGCCTGTTTCGGGGTGAGAGCCGACTTCTCTAGGTAGTGCTAGAAGACTTAGTGCTGCCTCCAAAGTCACATCTTCCATATTCATGCCTTTGGGCAATCCTTGACGCTTTGGCTTATCCTTGCTTTCAGGTGCAGGGTCTATCTGAACATAAGGTCCATAAGGCCCCTTTCTTAATGAAACGCTACGTCCTGTTTCGGGGTGTGTACCAAGTTCTTTGGGCTCAAAACTTGCATTTTTACTTGAGGTTCCCTCTTCACCATCTTCGCCGTCACTGCTTTCATCAGGCACGACCAATGGCTGTGTGTGTTTACAGTCAGGATAGCGAGAGCAACCTATAAATGCACCAAATTTACCCAGCTTCAAAGATAGTTTTCCCTCACTACAAGTAGGGCATTTTCTTGGCTCTGGATTGGCTTCTGTAACAGGAAAAAAGTGCGGTCCTAGTTCTGCGTCAAGGTGATTCAAAACATCTGTAATGCGAAGTTCTTTTGTGTCATCAACGGCGCGCTTGAAATCAGCCCAAAAATGATGAAGTGTGTCTTTCCAAAACACGTCACCCACAGTAATGGCGTCTAATTGTTCTTCCATGTTGGCAGTAAAATCATAATCAACATAGCGCGTGAAAAACTTTTTCAAGAATTCAGTAACAAGGCGACCGCGGTCCTCAGGCATGAAACGTTTTCTGTCCATCGTCACATAGTTACGATCGCGCAAAACCTGCAAAATAGAGGCATAAGTAGATGGACGCCCAATACCCTTTTCTTCCATGATTTTTACAAGTGATGCCTCTGTGTAGCGAGGAGGAGGTTGCGTAAAGTGCTGGTTCGGTGTCACAGATAACGTATCGAGACTATCCTTTTCTAATAATTCAGGGAGGCGGTTTTCCTTTTCATCTTCATTTGTATCATTGTCATCGTCGTCTTTATCCTCAAAATAAAGCGTCAAGAAACCATCAAATGCAACAGTAGAGCCAGTTGCGCGCAAAACAACGTCATCTGTTCCATCGGAAATGTCCGCGCGCACCTGATCCATGATGGCGCTTTCCATCTGGCAGGCGACTGTTCTTTTCCAGATAAGCTCGTATAACTTCATCTGTTTGTCATCAAGATATGAGCGGATATCTTGAGGGCGCTTAAATAAATCGGTAGGACGGATAGCCTCGTGAGCCTCTTGTGCGTTTTTCGCTTTACTCTTATAGGCACGCGGAGATTTTGGCAGATAGGACGGTTTAAAGTCTTTCTCAATTAAACTACGTGTCTGGGCAATCGCATCACCTGATAGGGTAATACCGTCCGTTCTCATATAGGTAATCAAACCAACGGTTTCGCCTTTGATTGTGACACCTTCATAGAGCTGTTGTGCAGTGCGCATTGTCTGACTTGCGGAAAAGCCTAGCTTTCTTGAGGCTTCTTGCTGCAAAGTCGATGTAATAAATGGAGGCGCAGGATTACGCGTTGTTTTCTTTTTCTCAACCGATTGAATAACCAGATTTTTCTTCTCGATACGGTTAACCGCTGATGTCGCATCCTCCTCATTGTTGATATCAAGTTTATCAAGTTTGTTACCTGCAAGATGCGTTAATCGTGCTAAAAAAGGTGCGCCTTTGGATGTCTGAAGACGTGCCTCGATTGACCAATATTCATCACTTCTAAATTTTTCGATTTCGGACTCACGCTCGCAAATAAGGCGAAGAGCCACAGATTGCACACGTCCAGCAGATCGTGAACCAGGCAGTTTTCGCCATAAAACTGGCGAGAGATTAAATCCAACAAGATAATCAAGAGCGCGTCGTGCCAAATAGGCTTCTATAAGAGGCTCATCCAGTTCACGGGCGTGGTTAAAAGCCTCTTGTATAGCTGTTTTAGTGATTTCATTGAATGCCACACGCTGTACGACCTTATCTTTAAGAAGACCTTGGTCGTTCAAAATTTCTTTCACATGCCAAGCAATAGCCTCTCCCTCGCGATCAGGGTCAGTCGCTAAATAAAGATTTTTGGCTTTTTTAAGGGCAGTTTTAATATCTTTCATGGTTTTTTGACCACGGTCAGATACTTCCCAAATCATTTTGAATTCGTCATCGGTCGCTACCGAACCGTTTTTGGAGGGTAAATCGCGTACATGTCCAAAGGATGCCAATACTTCATAATTTGACCCCAAATATTTATTGATGGTCTTGGCTTTTGATGGTGATTCAACAATGACGAGGTTTTCTGCGCTCAAAATAATTCTCCGAATTCTTTTATTCTATAAGGCTTACACGGTTTCCAGGAAGCCTTTGTATCCGACCTGCAAGCTCCAATTCCAGAAGAACGGTTTGCACGCCAGTAATGCTCAAATGACACGTACGAACAATTTCGTCAACACTTACTGGTTGATGTGAAAGCAAGGATACAACATTTTCACGTGTATCATCGCTGTCTTCAATTGGTTCTTTTTCCCAATTTTCGGTGCTTTTATTGCTTTCAAAAAGCCCATTGGGAATTTTTCTAGCAACAAAGCTTTCAATATGTCCCAGAATATCTTCGGCACGTTCAACCAGTATAGCACCGTCTTTAAGAAGTTTGTTGGGCCCAGCAGAGCGTGGATCGCCAGGAAACCCTGGAACAGCAAAAACATCGCGTCCCTGTTCTGCCGCAAGACGGGCTGTAATTAGCGAGCCCGATCGTATTGAGGCCTCAACAACTACCACACCAGCAGAAAGTCCCGAGACTATACGGTTTCTACGCGGGAAATGTTGCGCGGTTGGTTGTGTACCCAGAGCATTCTCGGCAATGATTGTTCCACCGTTCTCGATAATATCACGGTAAAGTGTTTCGTTTTCCTTGGGGTATATTACCTCTATACCGCCTGCAACAACTGCAATCGTGCCCGTCTTAAGTGACCCAGCATGTGCAGCAGTATCAATGCCACGCGCAAGGCCAGAGGCAATAATATGATCGTTCTCTCCCAAATTCTGGGCAAGTTTTTGTGTGAATTTACGGCCATTGAGAGAGGCATTTCGGGCACCAACAATTCCGATACAGCTTTGATTTAGATTTTGTGGATTTCCCAGAATAGAAATGAGAGGCGGTGCATCATCTATTGCCGCAAGAGCAAGTGGGTAGGCATCTTCACAGACCGCAATCATACGCCCTCCAAGCTTCTTCAGAGCTTTAATTTCTTTTTCGGCTATATCACGACTAACGATTTTGGCTGGTTTTTTGCGCCCTCCGCGCGATTGTAGCTCAGGGAGAGCATTTAATGCGTTCTCTGCAGTCTTATAACGCGCTAATAATTTATGAAATGTGATAGGGCCAACAGATTCAGAGCGTGACAGGCGAAGCCAATCCAAACGCTCGGTGTCTGTAAGTTCCCTGCCGTTCATTTTTTATGCTTATCTTTTTTCTTGTCGCCTATTTTAGGCTCTGTGCCTGCAAAGATACGCCTGATATTGGCTTGATGACGAATATAGGCAAGAATTGCAAGCGCTAGTAAAAGATGGAACATGTTTTCATACCCCATATAAAGTGCATAAACAGGAGCACATGCCATGGCAATAAGGGCGGCCAAAGATGATGTGCGGAATAATACCGCACTCGCTAGCCACGTCAGACAAGCCATAAGACCGATTGGCCAAGCCAGTGCTATAATTGTACCAAATGTCGTCGCAATGCCTTTACCGCCCTTGAATTTAAGCCAGATAGGGAAGTTATGGCCAAGAACTGCGCCCAATGCTGCACCAAACATGGCGTGTGTGTCGGAAAAGTAAGCAGCCGTAAGAACTGCTATTGCACCTTTTGAGCTGTCCAGAATAAGAGTAAGCAAGGCAAGAGGTTTGTTGCCTGTGCGCAAGACGTTAGTTGCACCAATATTACCCGATCCAATTTTACGGATATCTCCATAACCAGCCATAAAACATAGGACAAGACCAAAGGGAATTGAACCAAGTAGGTAACCGCCTATCAGTCCCATTAATCCAGTTCCTTGAACGTGATTTATAATTGTTTCTATCATGCGATATACGTGTCCAATATTGCCATGCGCATGGGAAGCCCATTTGCCATTTGTTTGAAAATTACGGATTTGTAAGGATCATCGGCCACATCATCGGCAATTTCTACGCCGCGATTCATCGGTGCGGGATGCATAACGATAGCATCAGGTTTGGCAAGTTTTAAGCGCTCTTGTGTTAGGCCAAAGTTGTTGAAATACTCCGCATCATCGGGAATATCCGATTGTTCCATACGCTCCTTTTGATTGCGAAGCATCATCACAACGTCACAATCTGGAAGTCCTGCTTCAAGGGATGTGAATGTCTCAATATCTTCATAGGGCAGTTTCTGGGGCATAAGCATTTCTGGTGCAATGACGCGTATATGAGCTCCCATCTTATGTAATAAATGGATATTATCACTGGCAACGCGGCTATGGAACACATCCCCGCAAATCGCGACTGTAATACCCTCTAACTTGCCCTTGTGTTGTATCATTGTTAGTGCGTCAAGCAGAGCTTGGGATGGGTGTGCACGCCAACTATCGCCTGCATTGATAACAGGACAATTGGTGAGTGCTTTGACAGTGTAGGGTGCTTTAAATTCACTGTGACGGACAATAATTCCATCGGGGCTATATCCAGCAATGCATTGAAGTGTATCTGAAAAAGTCTCGCCCTTTGAGGCAGAGCTTGATGAAGCATCCCAATTTATGACCGAAGCGCCCAAACGATAGGCCGCCATTTCAAAAGATGTGCGTGTGCGTGTGGAGTTTTCGAAAAACATATTGATAAGGACGCGACCCTTGAGGCGTTCTCTGTTCCACGTTCTGTTTTCAAGACGCTTGGAAAATTCCTGCCCCTTATCAAGCAAGCGCTCGATAAAACGCTTTTCCAGTGTTTCAATATCCAAAAGATGTTTGATGTCAGTCCCCATATCGCAATGAGATAGCCATGATTTGGTCAAGCTTTCAAGTGGAAATTAGAGGTTCTAACCGATCATGGGTATAAACAGATTGAGTATCATCATCAATGAGATACCGATTATGAAACCTGGCCCCGCAGGTATCTTAAGGCGTTTAAGCGAGAATATGCCTGTGCGTCTTTTATTGATGAAGGCAACCGCAATACCATGCAAAACAACACAGAACGCCCCAATAGATAGAGAATAGGCAAGTGCCAGTGGACCTAACCATAACCCTGCAGCACCAAATAATTTAACGTCGCCAAAGCCCATGGCCTCGGTTTTGTAATACATGCTCCCGAAAAGGCGTACCAGAAACAAAAGCCCGAAACCAAATAATCCACCAAATATCATTTGTTCCAAAGGTAATATCAGAAATGCAGTTAGAGCATGAAAACCCACTCCACATAGTGCAAAGGGAAAAACATATTTATCGGGTAAATACATGGTTTTAAGATCAACAACGTAAAGGATAGTGAGAAGCACGAAGCCTGCAATCAATAAAAAGAAGGCCAAGAAAAATAGAATGGATGCTGTCATGAGTTACTCCACGTGGCTTTGAAGCGTTCTAAAGCTTTGCCCTCAAGTCTAGGGAGTGCATCGGACAGCGCCTTCATGTGTTCCAATTCACCTTTGCAATAAAGTGTTGCGTCACAGCCAGCCTCAAGCGTCTTTATACTGCGTATAATTTCATCGCCATAGGGGGCAAGTGCACCCATTGAGATATCATCGCTTAAAAGGAAGCCACTTAATCCAATTTCATCGCGAATGATATTTTTAATTATTTTCGGAGATAACGTGGACGGCAATTCAGCATCAATATCAGTGTAAAGAATATGTGCCACCATGCCCCATATGCGAGAACCATAAGCATGCGCGAGTGTTTTAAAAGGTAGGAAGTCGTTCAGCGACAGTGTTTTATGTGTGGTTTCAACTACAGGTAACGAAATGTGGCTATCGACTTCTGCGCGTCCTTGTCCAGGCATATGCTTAATAACAGGCGTAACACCTCGCGATAAAAATCCATCTATTACGGCGCGACCGCAACTTGTCACCGTTTCAACGTCATGCCCAAATGCTCTGTCACCAATAGAATTATCCGTGGCTTCAGTCAAAATATCCAATGTAGGAGCACAATTCACAGTAACGCCGCTTGCTGTTAAATCCTCGGCCATATGTTGCATAGCTTGTTTAAGTGCTTGAGTGTTTCCTTCATAGGCGAGAGCCGCTGGATAAGGCGGCCAATGAGGAGCGCCCATTCTTTGTACGCGTCCACCTTCCTGATCAATCAGTATAGGGCAATCCCATCCCGTTGAGCGCTTTAGACTCTGTGTCAGCGTCTTGAGTTGAGTGGGGTTGTCAATGTTGCGCTTAAAGAGAATAAAGCCAGCAGGTTTTGCATGCTCAAAGCACGCCAACTCCTCGGCTCGGGGTTCTAACCCTTCAAGTGAGAAGATGGCTGCAAGATGTGACATGCTTTAAGGCTTGGCGACTAAACAGCCACCAGGTTTCTTGGCAAGAATGGCAGCGCAGATTTCACGCGCTTTGGTTTCTGGAACAACACCAGCTTGGGCACGGTAATAGATACCCTTATCGCCAAGGTCGGCCTCCTGAACACGAAGCGTTAATTCATCAAATAGATTTGGAAAGTCTTTGTTCATGGATGACCACAAAGACATTGCACTTTCGCGATCTTTGAAACTGCCAAGTTGAATATATCTGTCTGGACCTGTGCCTGTTGATGTTGATACGGACGCTGTTGTAACAGGTTTTGGCTCTTCTTTAACTACTGGAGTAGGTGCAGGGGTAGGTTCAGGTTTGACTTCTGGTTCTGCTTCAACAACAGGGGTAGGCGCGGTTGTCTCTACAGCCTTCAAACTATCCGTTTCAGGCGCATCCACTTTCAGATCCTTTTTATCAAGAACGGATCTTACATAAGCCAATGTTTCTTCTGGTGCTTCCTTGGGCGTATCGCTCTCCGCAAATTCACCACGTTCTGGCAAGCCGACTACTTCAGTTTCGTCTGTTGTGCTTGCATTTTCACTAATCAAGATATCGTCAACGCTTGTCCCACTTCTTTTGGCATCTAGGCGTGCCTTTAGCATTGCGATTTCCTCATCGGTCAACGCCTCACCATCGTCTTCAGCAACATCCATACCACCTTCTTCGAGGACAATGTCACGGGAAGGTTGTTCTTCGTCTTCTAACAAATTCTCGATTTCGCCTGCATCATCTTCACCGCGCATGGCTTCGAAAATAACGCTGTCTTGATTATCAATATCAAGACCACCTGGATTTTCAGGTGTTTCACGATAGGGATTATCGCTGGCTTCAATCAAAGGCAGGTTGTTCTCATCAGTCGCATCAGAGCCACTGACATATGACAGCCATATAACGCTTACCAGTGCGATAACGGCAAATGACATAAGGATTGCGCCCCAAAAAGAACGCCTTGCCCAGAACTGCGATTGTCCGCTTGTGCTTTTTAATACGCGGTCAAAAAAACCATCTGGATCATCAAAATCATTACCTGCCATTGTACTTGCTCCTTTGGGGTGTCATGCGAATCTTTGCTTTGAAAGTTTAGGAAATCTTATCGGTCTTGTCTATCGCCTGAAAAAGCCTTTCATGCTCTGTCATGGCAAAACGGTCTGTCATACCTGCGATATAATCGCAAACATGCTTTGCTTTTGTTGTTTTATCACTGCTGTTAAGACGTTCTTGCCATTTTTCGGGAAGTTCATTTGTATTGTTCATGTAAGCAGAAAAAAGATCGGTGAGAATAGGTTTAACCTCGCGAGACAGTTGAAGCAGACGCTCATGCTTATACATGCGTTCGTAAAGAAAACTACGCAGGATGTTGACGTCTTTTAACATACCCTCAGAAAACGCGACCATTTGTTTGCCGGCCATGCGCACCGCCTCGGGGGATTGTTCTGGCAGTTTTGCAAGGTTGATTTTGCTTGTCGCCAGAACATCGGCGACCATGTCACCAATCATACGGCGGATAACCTCTTGTGATTTCATCTTTGGTGAAAGACCAGAATATTTGGTTTCTGTTGCAGTAATATGTTTTTCAAGTAAGGGGATATCTTTTAAATCCTGCAACGTAAACATTTCTGCGCGTAAGCCGTCCTCCACATCATGGTTATTATAGGCAATATCATCGGATAGTGCCGCAACCTGAGCCTCTACGGAGGCGAAAGTATCTAGCCTTAAATCTGTTTGTGACTGTAATAAAACCAAGGTATCGGACAAATTATCCTGTTTGTTCTGCGGCAAAGGACCGTTGTGCTTGGCAACGCCCTCAAGGCTTTCCCATGTCAGGTTCAGTCCATCCCATTCAGGATATTTTTTTTCGAGCAGAACAAGTATGCGTAATGACTGGTCGTTATGGTCAAATCCACCATAGGGCAACATGCAATCATGCAACGCCTCCTCACCAAGATGGGCAAAAGGTGTGTGACCCAAATCATGTGCCAAGGCTATGCCCTCTGCTAAATCCTCATTTACGAACAAGGCGCGCGCTAATGACCGTGTAATTTGCGAAACTTCCAAGGTATGTGTCAGGCGCGTTCTAAAATGGTCACCTTCGTCATAAATAAACACTTGTGTTTTATCTTTGAGACGACGAAATGCGCTGGAATGAATAATGCGGTCGCGGTCACGCTGAAAACAGGTGCGATGTTCGCTTCCCTCTTCGGCATAAATTCTTCCTTTGCTCATGTCAGGGCGA
The DNA here is from genome assembly GCA_963740205.1 of uncultured Alphaproteobacteria bacterium. Taxonomy (GTDB): domain Bacteria; phylum Pseudomonadota; class Alphaproteobacteria; order Micavibrionales; family Micavibrionaceae; genus UBA2137. The sequence goes on along the minus strand of CAVUDD010000002.1, from coordinate 632,816 downwards.
CAGGCATAGGCTGCCAAAGGCAGGGCGCAATAATTATAGGCGGGTTCTTGTGTCATGGAACAGACGGATATGTTTTTGTTAAATGCGATAAATCACTTTCCAAAACCATACAGACTTCTATATCATAAATCCATGACTAATCCCGCACCACAAGACCTGAACATAACTGGAAAAGCAATTGAGCGTATCGAAGCAGTGCGCGCAGAAAAGAATGCTTCGGCCATTCGACTGCGCATACTTGTCGAGGGTGGGGGCTGTTCTGGTTACCAGTACAAGCTGGATTGGGACGAGTCAGTTGCAAAAGACGATCTTGTTTTCTCCAACGCTGTTGTTATTGATACCATGTCTCTTGATATCCTAAAGGGTTCAAAGGTCGATTTTGAAACCAGTCTGATGGGCGAAGAATTTAAAATCATTAACCCGAACGCGGTTTCATCTTGCGGATGCGGGACATCCTTCGCGGTTTAATTTGTTGACATAATTTTTTGATATGTTTATGAAGCTACTCTACAAACAGGGAGTAGTTATTATGAGTAAGCGTCGATTCCGCATGGACCCAAACCCAATTAATTTAAAAGCATTAGCAAATCAGCATCTAGAAGGTTGTACTGATCTTCCAAGAGGCTCGGGTTTCGTAGAAATTTCTCAATCTGGTAAGACCCAATTCTGGGTTACGCAAGACGAGTCAACAGGCGAGGCAATTCGTACTAAGCTGGAAATGTAAAAATACCAGACGGTCTATAAGCCGGGTTCTGTACCGTTAAAAACGGTGATGACCATTCATCTTGATTATGTGTTACCACATAACCTCTAGCGACCAACCCGAACCTCGATACGGAAACATATCATAATGAGGTTCCTATTCGATCTTGCATCGGACGGGGTTTACCATGCCGTGTGACGTTACCGTCAACGCGGTGCGCTCTTACCGCACCCTTTCACCCTTACCTTATAAATAAGGCGGTCTACTCTCTGTTGCACTTTCCATAGGCTCACGCCTCCCGGGTGTTATCCGGCGTCCTGCTTCCGTGATGCCCGGACTTTCCTCTCGTTAAAAACGAGCAGCCATCCGACCGTCTGGTATGTGGGTTATAAGATTTTTAAGCATATATAATCAATAAAAATAGTTTCTTGACATAATATACTAATTTAGTTAGAAAGCAGCAACTTTAATGAACAGGGCTTAAGAATGTTAGATAACGCAAAGCTAGATAATATAAGATTTCTAATTAGAGAGACTGAAAAGGCATATGATGCCTATCGTATAGATGCTTTTACTTACTTGATTGAAGCTAATCTTCAATCAGAGGATTTTGCGCGGTTGATCCCTGAAGATCTCATTGAAAAATGCTATCATCGTGCCAGAGAAAATAAATCTTTTGGTGATGCTACGCGTATCTTCTTTGCGGCCTCTAAGGTAAATAAATTAAGCGCTTCAATGCAAGAAAGCATTGACGTTGAAATTGTAAGAAAACGTGAAGATGACGAAGTTCCTGCAATTAAAATATTGTTTGATGGTGATGCAAAACGAGCATTGATTACTTGGGGTGGTGATAGAGCATTACCGCCAGGAGATTTGAGAGTTTATTGGGGGTTTCACGCGAATGAGGAGCGAAGAGATGTGGCTCTTCCTCTTGTTAGAGAAGCTTTTCAAAATGAAGCAGAAAATGAAGCCAATCCAGAATGGAAGAGAGAGCAGGCAAGAGTTGCGCTGCAAAGGCTATCTCAAGAGTAAGAATTGTTATTCATTTTTCTTAACAGCCAATTTGCAAGTGCGTGGGTTTTGTCGGTTGATTGCCCTTGTTCACCTCTATTGAAGACCTCTGGCTCAAAATGACGCTGAAATTCTCTCACTAATACAACTGCTTCGCACTCAGGGTTATAGCCAATTTGCTTAAGTGCCGAAAGCAGTCCCGTGTTACTGTCAAAATCCTCTTTTTCCGGGGTAGGCCAAAAACCAATATTGTTTTCCGCCAGTTTTTCCCAAGGAAACAAATGACCAGGGTCAATTTTGCGACCAGGCGCGATATCTGAATGACCAAGAGCGAGAATGTTTGGATGACGAGTGTATATTCCTGCGCATAATTCAACTAAAGCCTCAATTTGCGCATCAGGAAAAGGAGTTGCTTCATCCTTGTACCCTGCATTCACAATCTCAATACCAATGGAATGTGAATTCATATCGGTAATACCATTCCAATAAGATTTACCGGCATGCCAAGCGCGTTTGTCTTCATCAACAAGGGTGTGAACAGTGCCATCAATATCGACCAAATAATGCGCACTCAATTTTGCTGCTTCATCGGCATAAACGTTTAAGGCTTCTTGCGCGGTTTCGGTGCCTGTAAAATGCAAGATGAGGTAGGCAGGAGTTACGCCATTTGCACGTTCATCAAAATTGTGGGACTTAGTCATGTTTCTCTTTCACAAAATTCAGTAGGATTAACCCAGCAACCCAGAATAAAATTATGCTTATTAGCCCTGCCTTTTGAGTGTCCCAGATTTGCGTAAAAAGTCCATAGGATAAGGGGCCTAAAAAAGCGATAGATTTTCCTGTAAAGGCATAAAGCCCATAAATTTGTGCTGTCATATTCTCTGGTGCAAGCCTTCCAGCCATTGTTCTGCTTGCTGCCTGAACAGGACCAACAAATAATCCGAGCACCAAAGCAATAAGAATGAATGTTGTTTTATCAGGGGCAAATAAAATGGCGATACCTGTTAAAATGAGGAAAATGAGACTGAGCATGATGGTCTTCTTTGAACCCGCCTTATCATCCATAAAGGAAAAGGCAAAAGCACCAATACCTGCTGTAACGTTAAGACCAACTGCAAACAGCAAGATGTCAGTAAATTCCATGCCATAGGTAGCTGCGGCATAAACGCCCCCAAGCGCAAATAATGTGGCCAAACCATCTCTGTAAAGTGCCGAGGCAATCAGGAAACGGACAAGGTTACTATAGGATTTGATGGAAAGAATACTTTGCCAAAGTTGAGCCAAGCCTTTTTTAATGGCCTTTAATCGTGAGATCTCGCGTCTTGGCAAGTCGGGGGTAAATATTAAAAGTGGGATCGTGAAAACAATCATCCATATTGCCACCAAAATGGCGCTTGCTCGAACATTCTCCATGTTTTCCGTTGGCAGGTTAATGAGAGGCGGCAGGCTCTCACCCAAGCCAGTTAAACAAATAAGCGCTATGATGAGAGAGGTTAATCCGCCTATATACCCTAATGCCCAACCCCAGCCTGAAATACGTCCAATTTTTTCTTTGGAGGCGATAAGGGGAAGTTGGGCGTTGCAAAATACAATAGCAAGCTCAATGGTGATAAGGGCGAATACGACAAGGAATAACGCCATAAAAATTTGGAGTGAGGATGCCTCTGGCGAAATAAAATAAAGCCCTACCGTTGCAAGTGCGGCATAGAATGTAAGAGAGCCTATCCATAGGCGGGTTCGTCCTGAAAAATCTGCTATTGCGCCTAAGATTGGAGCGAGAAAAGCAATAATTAAACCACCTGCTGCAATGGCATACCCCCAATAAGCTCCTGCGAGAACCTCGTCCCCAACGACCGAGCGTGTGAAGTAAACGGAAAAAACAAATGTCAGGATAATAGTTGAGAAGGCCGAGTTGGCCCAATCGTATAAAGCCCATGAAAATATTGATTTTTTAGAAGAATTATTCATCACTCAATAGTGATAAAGCATTCTTAAAAAAAGTCTCGAAAATATTTAGTGGCCTATAATTCTTCCTTGAGTAAAGGGCTTTTGAGCGTCTTCTTCATAACCAGCTTTGGTTAACCCATCATTGATTTCTTTCCATCCTGGCAAAGAACTTGTGTCTTCACCTTTGGATGCCGCACCAAAAATTGAAAACAAGATTATTTTTCGATCTGCAACTGAGCCATTCATTCAGTTTCTCCTCTTTTTTAATATCAATAAATGAACATAAAATTATGTCAATAAAATATTTTATAACTTATCCCTCTATTTTTATGGGGGAAAACATCAAGAAAAATTGACCGCCCATGCTTTCCCATGATATCCCATATATATCCATGTTTTTACGTGGACGTTTCTTATTTGTAATTTTCAAACCTCTTTTTCGCGAAAGTTTAGGCATTAGTGGCGCTGTTTCTATCAACAACAGTTAATCGCATAGATAAAAAGGGGCGGGTCTCAATTCCTGCCAACTTCCGCTCGAGCTTATCTTCTGGTGGTACTGGAGGCGTTATCTTGTTTCGCTCTCCTGTGCATGAATGCCTTGAGGGGTTTGATCCGAAATTTATGGAAGATATCAGTTCGCGCCTTGACCATTTCGATATGTTTTCAGAAACGCAGGATGATCTTGCTACCGCTATTTTCGGTGAAGCTGTTCCCCTGTCTGTTGATGATACAGGGCGCATTACTCTGAATGCGCAATTAATGGACCATGCTAATCTGAATGAAACGGCGGCGTTTGTTGGTCTTGGGCAGAAATTCCAAATCTGGTCACCTGAAAAACTTGAAGAGCGTCAGAAAAAAGCACGCCAAAATGTCAAAGATAAGAATCTTGACTTTGCCAAGGGGTGGTGAGGCATGACGCAAACAGCTGCACATCTTCCTGTTATGTTGAATGAGGTGATCGCAACGCTTTCTCCAAAGGACGGCGAGGTTTATGTCGATGGTACATTTGGTGCGGGTGGATATTCTCGGGCGATACTTGATTCGGCGAATTGTCGTGTTATCGGCATTGATCGTGATATGAGCGCGCTGGATGCGGCAAATGACATGAAGGAAGCTTATGGTGATAGGTTGTTACTTGTTCATGGTGCCTTTGGTGACGTAAAAAGTCATTTGGCAGAGCTTGGTTTTGAGAAAATTGATGGCTTTGTTCTGGATATAGGCGTGTCGTCTATGCAAATTGACCAGCCCGAGCGTGGCTTTTCTTTTCGATTTGATGGTCCTTTGGACATGCGCATGGATACAAGCTCTGGTCAGAGTGCGAGCGAAGTTGTCATGCAAACCAAAGAGGATGATCTTGCCAATCTGATTTATAAATACGGTGAGGAGCGTTTATCGCGCCGTATAGCAAAAGAGATTGTAAAGGCGCGTGCTGAAATGCCTATCGCGCAAACGGCTCAACTTGCGGAAATAGTGAGGGCGTGCGTTCCAAAGTCTTCAAAAGACGGCATTGACCCTGCAACACGTACATTTCAAGCGTTGCGTATTGCGGTAAATGACGAGCTAGGGGAGCTTGAGCGCGCTCTTTCTGCAGCTCCTGAAATCTTAAATGAGGGTGGTCGCCTTATCGTCGTTTCGTTTCATTCTTTGGAGGATCGTATTGTTAAAAACACCTTCAAAAGCCTAACTGGTCGCACCTCCAGTGCATCCAGACACTCCCTTGAGGTTTCTCCTCAAGATCAAATAAAACCTTCCTTCTCCGCTTTCAACCGAAAGCCAATTCTTCCCACTCAAGATGAAATAAAAGTAAACGCACGAGCGCGCTCTGCAAAGTTACGTGCCGTTGTAAAGCGTGAGGGGGGTGCATGAAGTTTAGTCGCCTAACCACAACTTTTATTTTTAGCGCTGTTCTTGTGTCTGGTTCGTTGCTTTTTGTTGTTTCGCAAAAGGTGCAATCAACCGAACGTGACATCAATTTTCTTGAGACTAAAATTTCGCGCGAAAAAGAGTCTATTCGTGTTCTTGAGGCCGAGTGGGCTTATCTTAATCGCCCTGACAGGCTAGAAAAGCTGGCTGCAAATGCACAGCTTGAACCAACGGCTATCCCTCAATCTCTTGACAGAAAAATTATGATTGAAACGGTTGTGGTTCCAGTTCCTGTAAGAAAGCCTGTTTATAAGGTTGTTCCAAAGGCTCCAGAATTAATTCAAGTGAGTACGCAAGCCGAGGATACGGCTAGTACGCCTGAAATTCATCCGCAAAACACCTCCGTCGAAAAAGATGAAAACTTTGATAGCCTTATTCAGAATTTGGGAACGGGGGGTGTGCAATGAAAAGACATCCCTTAGCAAGATTGTCATTCACCATCATGGGGAACAAAAGCTCTGCACTTGAGAAGGCGCGCTCAAGACTGGTTTTGTTAAGTGCTTTTTTTATTATCGCGTATTTGGTTGTGGCCATTCGCATGTTCGATTTGATGGTTTTACAGGGCATGTTCTGGGTTGATAAAAGTATCGAACAGGAAAAGCAGGCTATTTCCACATTAGCACCTAAGGAAATGCGTCGCGCCGATATTGTCGACAGAAACGACACATTACTTGCAACTTCGCTAAAAACATCTTCGCTATTTGCTGATCCGAAATTAATTGTGGATGCACAGGAAACAGCCAGAGAATTAAGTAAGCTCTTTCCATCGCAATCTTACGAAAGTTACTTGGATAAACTTCAAAAAGAAAATCGTTTTGTCTGGCTCAAGCGTAATCTTATGCCAAGTGAGCAGAATAAAGTGATGTTAATTGGCGATCCTGGTCTCGCTTTCCGCGAAGAGTATCAGCGTATATATCCTCAGGGCGAGTTGTTATCCCATACTATCGGGTATGTTTCGCAAGATAACAAAGGGTTGGCGGGTCTTGAGCGTGCATTCCAGCCATTACTTTCTGAGAATAAAAAAGAAGTTAATTTGAAAACTACACTTGATGTGCGCTTGCAACATGCGCTTCGTCAAGAAATTCAAAACACCATAGAAACATTCAGTGCCAAGGGAGGCACAGGTATTATTATGGATGTGAATAATGGCGATGTTTTGGCGATAGTCTCATTACCTGATTACGACCCAAACGTGAAAAGCGCTATGACTGACAACACGACCTTTAATCGTGCAACTTTGGGTGTTTACGAGCTGGGTTCAGTTTTTAAAATATTCTCAACCGCAGCGCTTATTGAAACACAAAAAGATGCCTTAAGTATGACGTTTGATGCGCGTGAACCCCTAAAGAGGGGGCGCCATACCATTCGCGATTACCATCCTGAAAACCGTGTATTGACTGTGCCTGAAGTTTTCATGGTGTCATCAAATATTGGTACTGCCCTGATGGGTGAGGCAATTGGAACTGATGGCTTGAAAGCGTTTTACAAAAAACTTGGGCTTTTTGAAAAGTCTAAAACTGTTCTCCCTGAGGTGGGATCACCTCTATATCCAAGGCCGTGGAGGGATATTAACACACTTACAGCTAGTTATGGGCATGGGATAGCGGTTAGCCCCTTACAATTGGTTACAGCCTTTTCGACTATTGTAAATGGTGGCTATTCTGTAAACCCACGTTTTATCTTGCCAAAACAAGAGCAAGAATCAGATACTTTTGAAACTGCTTCTGTACGCATTATTGATGAAAAAACTTCACAAATTATGCGCGGGCTTTTACGTCTCGTTGTGACCGATGGAACCGCAAGAAAAGCCGATGTTGTAGGATATGAGGTTGGCGGAGAAAACAGGAACGGCTGAAAAGCCCGGAGCAAACGGTTACGACAGAAAAAAATTAATTTCGTCCTTCTTGGGTGTTTTTCCAACTTCAGCTCCTCAATATGCGGTGTTCGTGGCCATTGATGAACCTCAAGGTATAAAAGAAAGCTATGGTTATGCAACTGCTGGCTGGACTGCAGCACCAACTGTAGGGCGTGTTGTAAAAAGGATGGCTTCTTTATTGGGTATGCCTCCTGTTGAGATAAATACAGAAGCACAGGACGACGTAAATAAATTATTGGTGTCTCATACAGAGGGAGAGGATTTATGAAGCTTTCCCAATTAATACAACATGATTTTGGGCATGACCCCGAGATTACTGGTGTGACTTCCGATAGCCGCAAAGTTGAAGATGGTTATGTATTCGCAGCCTTGCAGGGTATTCAGGCCAATGGTAATGATTACATAGAGGCGGCGATTAAAAATGGTGCAGCTGTAATTGTCACCAATCTTCCTCAATCTGAAATAAGGTCTAAAACACTAATCTATAAAACTGATACGCCACGTATCGTTTACTCTAAATTGTGCTCGATGTTTTACGGGGATCAACCTGAGAAAGTCTATGCAGTTACTGGTACAAGTGGCAAAAGTTCTATCGTTTGGTTTGCACGAGAAATTCTTAAAGAGCTTGGGTTTAAAGCTGCATCTATCGGAACAATGGGTGTTTATGCTGGTGATGACTATCATACTGAAGGATCCTTAACTAGTCCTGATCCTGCCGTTCTTCATAGGGCAATCAAGGATGTAAGAAAGCAAGAGCACGTCACTGATATTTTGTTAGAGGCATCCAGTCATGGTCTTGATCAACATCGCCTTGCTGGCTTACGTGTTGATGTCGCTGCCTTCACAAATCTTTCCCATGAGCATTTGGATTATCACGGCACTTTGCAGGCTTACTTTGAGGCTAAAGCAAAATTATTTACGGAGGTTTTGAAAGAGGGGGGAACAGCTGTACTGAATGCAGATATTCCTGAATTCGAAACACTCAAAGACATTTGTTATCACAGGAATATGAAGGTTATTTCATTCGGTACGCGTGGTTCGGATATTACACTGGTAACAAGTAAATCAACGCAACACGGTAAAGAAGCAGTAATTGCCCTGGGCAAGGAATCATATTCTTTCCATTTGCCATTAATAGGAGCCTTTCAATTGGCAAATGTCATGTGCGCCATAGGTTTTGTTTTATCAGCACATCCAGAAATCAACCGTGAAAAATTATTCAAAATCCTAGCTAAACTGAAAGCGGTTCCTGGGCGTTTGGAGCCGATCAAGTCTCACATTAAAGATGCATCAATATATATTGACTACGCACACAAACCTGCTGCCTTGCAGTCTGTTTTGGATGCGGTGCGTCCTCACACAAAAGGCGATCTCTATATTGTGTTTGGATGTGGTGGTGATCGTGACAAAGAAAAAAGAGTTTTAATGGGTAAGATTGCACAGCAACTTGCCGACCACGTCATTATTACAGATGACAACCCTCGCACGGAAGATCCTTCCGTCATTCGATCCGAAATTCTCGCTGCCTGTCCTAAGGCAATAGAAATCGGTGACCGCCGTGATGCAATCGCACACGCACTATCCCACCTTAAATCCGGTGACAGCCTCATCATAGCAGGCAAAGGCCACGAAACAGGTCAGACCCAAGCCGGAAAAACAACCCCTTTTGACGATCGCGTGGTCACGCGTGAAGAAATATCTGTTCTGGAGAAGAAAAAATGAGTGAAAAAACTATAGCGCCGTCCTCGACATTATGGACTGCCACCGAAGCAGCCAAGGCTGCAAAAGGAACAGCACAAGGTGACTGGTTTGCAACGGGCATTTCGATTGATACGCGCACTTTGAAAAAAGGTGATTTGTTTATTGCGCTAGCCGGTAATAACGGCGATGGACATGCATTTGTTGAGGCTGCTCTTGCCAAGGGTGCAAGTGCTGCTGTTGTTTCGACAATTCCAAAAGGTGTAGAACAAGGTGCACCATTGCTGATCGTAGAAGATACCTTAAAGGCTCTTGAAGATTTAGGGAAAGCTGCGCGCGCCAGAACGGCTGCAAAAATTATTGCTGTGACTGGAAGTGTCGGAAAAACAGGTACTAAAGAAATGCTGGCCGCGGCTTTTTCAACTCTGGGGCAAACTCATGCAGCCGAGAAAAGCTATAATAACCACTGGGGCGTGCCATTCACATTATCATCAATGCACGCGGGTACTGATTATGGGATTTTTGAGATCGGTATGAACCACGCTGGTGAGATTACACCTTTAACCAAAATGGTATCGCCTGATGTTGCCATTATTACTACGGTTGCACCTGTGCATATGGAGAATTTTGAAAATGGACTTGAAGGTATAGCTCAAGCAAAAGCAGAGATTTTCAAAGGCCTGAAAGATGGCGGGATCGCTATTGTTAACCGCGACATGGATATGTACGAAACAGTTATTCGTATCGCTGCAAATTACAATATTGACGTCATTACGTTTGGCAAAAACTCAAATTGCGACATACGCTTGGAAAAATGTCTGGTTGCTGCCAATGGTACGCGTGTGACAGCCTCTCTGTTTGGAGAGCAGATCAGTTATACCTTAGAGTGGAGTGGTGAGCATATTGCCATGAATTCTCTGACCGTTCTTGCTGCTGTAAAGGCGCTCGGTGGTGATATTGAAAAAGCAGCTAAAGCCATGGGGTCTATTGATGTGCCCGCTGGACGTGGAAGGCGCGAACACCTCAATTACGGTGATCCTTCAAATCCTGTGACCCTTATTGATGAAAGTTACAATGCCTCACCAACTGCGATGAGGGCAGCGTTCAAGGTTCTTGCGCTTGTTGACCCCGGAAGAGGTGGAAGACGTATAGCAATATTGGGAGATATGGCAGAATTGGGTGACAATGCAGAGCAAATTCATGCTGATCTTGCAATTCCACTCGAAGCTGCTGGGGTAAAATTGGTTTATACAACTGGTTCACTGATGAAAAATCTTCATAAGGCTGTTCCTCAGGATATTAGAGCTGAGCACAGGGATACACCTTCGGAGCTTGCTGAAATAGTTCCCGATGTTTTGGTTCCTGGTGATGTTGTGCTTGTGAAAGGCTCGCGCGGCGGTGGAGAAAAGCCTAAAATGCAGGTCATTATCGAAGCTATGCGTGCAGTACCAACTCATACGAAAACCCTTAACCAAGGTAAGGTTGATTAATGCTTTATAACCTTTTGTCTCCGCTGGCTGAGGATTACAGCTTTTTAAATCTGTTTCGCTATCTGACGTTCAGAACGGGCGGAGCCATTATGACGGCTTTACTTATTTCTTTTGTTATGGGTCCTGCCTTTATCCGCTGGCTCAAGAAAAAGCAAAAAGAGGGGCAACCAATTCAGGCAGGATGGACCAGAAACCCATTTTGCAAAAGCGGGTACACCTACCATGGGTGGTTTAATGATTTTAACCGCAGTAGTTGTTTCAACGGTTTTATGGTCTGATTTGACCAATAAATTTGTGTGGTTTGCGCTCACAGTGATGGTTGGCTTTGGAATTATTGGTTTTGCAGACGATTTTGCAAAGTTGACTAGCCGTTCTACTAAGGGTGTAAGCGCACTAAAGAGGCTTCTTGGGCAAATTCTAATTGTGACCGTTGTGACCATTGGTATTAATTATGCCTTACCAACATCAATAAACAGTCATGTCGCCATTCCTTTCGTGAAGGATTTATACATTGATATAGGCTGGCTGTTCGGGGCTTGGGCATTAATCGTTGTCATAGGATCTGCAAATGCAGTGAACTTAACCGATGGTCTTGATGGTCTTGCCATTGTGCCGATTGCAATCGCTGCTGCTTGTTTTGGACTTATCAGCTACCTTGTTGGTAACGCTGTATTTTCTGATTATCTGCAAATTTCATATGTTGCTGGTACTGGGGAAATGGCGATCATTTGTGGTGCTGTTGTCGGTGCTGCTATGGGGTTCTTGTGGTTTAATGCTCCTCCAGCGCAAGTCTTTATGGGTGACACAGGCTCCTTGGCACTCGGTGGTTTGCTTGGGACAATTGCTTTAATTACAAAGCACGAAATTGTACTTGCAATCGTTGGTGGTCTTTTCGTATTGGAGGCTGTGTCGGTTATTGTGCAGGTCATATCTTTTAAAACAACAGGTAAGCGTGTATTCCGCATGGCACCCATCCACCATCATTACGAAAAGAAAGGCTGGTCAGAGCCTACCGTTGTAATACGTTTTTGGATTATAGCCGTTGTATTGGCGCTCGTTGGTCTTTCTACTTTGAAACTTAGGTAATTTTGAAAACACATGAACGCATTCAACATCTTTTCGCGAACAGATCGCTCTACACTCGGAACTTGGTTTTGGACTGTCGATAAAGGTACTCTCTTGTGTGTAGGGGCGCTAATTCTTTACGGGCTAATGTTGGTTGCGACGGCATCACCAGCAGTTGCACTGCGTATTGGCGTTTCCGAGAATCATTTCTTGTTCCGCCACTTGGTATTTCTCGTCCCAGCTATCCTCATAATGTTTGGTGTATCTATGCTCTCACCGCGCTATTTATGGCGTGTTGCGACGGTGATATTCACAGTTGGCATATTCTGCATGTTAATTATTCCATTTACTGGAATGGAAATTAAGGGTGCAAAAAGATGGATTCACGTTTTGGGGTTTTCGTTGCAACCGAGTGAAATGGTTAAGCCCGCATTTGCTATTGTCTGTGCTTGGCTTATGGCGCAACAAAAAGAAAAAGAAGCGTTCGCAGGGGATTTTTATGCGGCGGGTTTTTACGCGGTATTTGTTGGGCTTTTGCTTGTGCAGCCTGATTTTGGAATGACAATGATTGCAACTTGTATCTTTGCATCACAGATATTTCTAGCAGGTCTTCGCTTCCGCTATCTTGCGATTGTGTTTCTGGCGGGTGTAGGCTTGCTGGTTTCTGCCTATTATGGATTTGACCATGTGCAAAGCCGTATTGATAGATTTATGAATCCTGAGGTGGGATCTACATATCAGGTTGATAAATCTATCGAGTCTTTCCGTACTGGTGGGATTCTTGGAACTGGTCCTGGTCAAGGAACGGTTAAAATGAATCTGCCCGACGCACATGCTGATTTTATCTTTGCAGTTGCGGGCGAAGAATTCGGATTTATTTTTACTCTTATTCTGGTTGGATTGTTTCTCTACATCCTTTTGCGCGGATTTAATCATCTGATGGAAAGTGAGGATATGTTTATGATTCTTGCTTGCGGGGGCTTACTCACCATGATTGGCTTGCAGGCATTGGTGCATATTGGATCTTCACTCAATCTTTTGCCTACTAAAGGTATGACTTTACCATTTATAAGTTATGGCGGAACATCTCTACTATCTATTGGATTCACATTTGGGGCTGTGCTATCACTGACAAGACACAAAAGACGATCGCGGATTGTCAAAACAGCCAACAAACGTAAAAAATTGAATCTATGACCGAAAAAACAACACGTATTTTGTTAAGTAGCGGTGGAACAGGGGGGCATGTTTTCCCTGCATTGGCACTAGCCGATGATTTAATCTCGCGTGGTTTTGAGGTTCACCTTGCAACAGACAAACGAGGCGAAGCCTATTTAAGTTCTGATAGAAAGGTCAAGCTTGCCTATACAGTCTTGCCATCTGGCACCTTGGGTAATGGCTTGAAAAGCAAGGTTATGGGTGTTGTTAATATGGGGCGTGGTTTTCTTAAGGCGCGCAAACTTATCAAAACATTTGCCCCTCAAGTGGTTGTTGGTTTTGGAGGTTATCCATCAGTTCCAGCAGTTTTAGCTGCTCAAAAAATGAAAATCCCAACTGTATTGCACGAACAAAATGCAATTGTCGGTAAAGCTAATCTCTATCTTGCACCGAAAGCCGAACGTATTGCCCTTTCGTTACCGGGTGGCAAAGGATTGGAAGAGGCCGATACAATGCGTGCAATTGAAACAGGTAATCCTGTGCGCCAGGAAATTTCGGATTTATATACAAAGCCCTACCCAACATTGCAACGCGATGGCGACTTGAATTTGCTCGTGTTTGGAGGTTCTCAAGGCGCAAGCGTGTTTAGTGAGAACGTTCCAAAGGCAATTGAACTCTTGCCCGAGAATTACCGTAATCGTATTCATGTTGTTCAACAATGTAGAACTGAAGGTGAAGTAAGCGAAACAGAGGCTTTCTATAAAAAACTCAATATAGAGGCAACTTGTGCGACATTTTTTTCGGATTTACCTGAATTGATTGCTCAGGCACACCTTGTAATCGCTCGCTCTGGAGCCTCTACTGTTGCAGAATTGGCAACGGCTGGACGTCCTGCAATTTTTGTCCCCTATCCACACCATGCGGATCAGCAACAAATGCGTAATGCAGAGGCTGTTGCTGCGCTTGGTGGTGCATGGGTTATGCCTGAAGAGGGTTTTACGGCAAGTGCACTTCAAACAAAACTTGAGATGTTTCTTCAAAATCCTGAAACATTGTTCCAAGCGGCTGAAGCTGCTCGTAATGCAGCCAAACCTGATGCGGCACGCAAATTAGGCAATCTTGTAACTGCCCTAGCTCTAGGCTGGAATTAATTTTTTCTAAATCTACTGTTTTTTGTGGTTTTCAAACGCTTTTGGAAACTTTATAGCTCATTGGGTAGGAAATAAATTTATGAGAAATATACCTTTAGATATTGGAACATTGCATTTCGTCGGAATAGGCGGGATTGGCATGAGCGGGATTGCAGAGATTTTGCAATCTATGGATTACGTTGTGCAGGGCTCGGATATTTCTGAAAACGCCAATGTGAAACGTCTTCGTGCAAAAGGCATTGATATTTCCATTGGTCACGATGCTAAAAACTTGGCAGATAGAAATGGTGATTCTGTTGCTGCTGTTGTTGTGTCATCTGCGATTAAAAAGAATAACCCCGAGCTAGTTGAGGCGAGAGCGCTTAAAATTCCCGTTGTACGTCGTGCCGATATGCTGGCAGAACTTATGCGACTTAAATGGGCGATTGCGGTCGGAGGAACACACGGCAAAACAACCACGACATCGTTGATTGGTGCAATATTGGAGGAAGCAGACCGCGATCCCACAGTCATCAATGGCGGTATCATTCACGCCTATGGCACAAATACACGCCTTGGAAAAAGTGAGTGGATGGTTGTGGAATCCGACGAGAGTGACGGGTCTTTTACGCGTCTTCCTGCAACAGTTGCGGTTATTACCAATATCGACCCTGAGCACATGGATCATTATGGCAGTTTCGAGGATGTGAAGGATGCCTACCGTTCCTTTGCTGAAAACGTTCCTTTTTATGGATTTTCTGTTTTATGCATGGATCATCCCGAAGTGCAGATGCTTATTCCCGAACTTACCGACCGAAAATGCCTAACCTATGGTTTCAGCAAGCAAGCTGATATTTGCGGTAAGAATATTCGTTTTGGCGAGAGGGGCGCTACCTTTGATGTGACTATTTCCCTTGCTAATAAGGATAGTGAAAAATGGGAAGACATTTACCTCCCTATGCCAGGCGAACATAATGTTCAAAACACGCTGGCGGCGATTGCCATTGCGCACGAGCTGGGTATTTCTGAAACAGTCGTGAAAAAGGCATTGCGGGGTTTCCAAGGCGTTAATAGGCGCTTTACAATTACAGGTGAGGCACAAGGGATTACGATTGTAGATGATTATGGCCATCACCCTGTGGAAGTTGCTGCTGTTTTAAAAGCGGCAAGGCAAATGCTTGTGAACGATGATGCACGCGTTTTTGCAGTCATGCAGCCACACCGTTTCTCACGGTTGCATGAATTAATGGACGATTTTTCTGCCAGTTTTAATGATGCTGATACTGTTTTTATTACGGATGTATATGCTGCTAGTGAAGACCCGATTGAGGGCGCGGATAAAGAAACCTTGGTTGAAAAAATCCGTTCACACGGTCACAAAAACGCACATGTAGTTGAAGACAGGCAACAGCTGGTTGAGAAACTCTCTCAGAATGCCAAGAGCGGAGATATGGTTGTTTGTCTTGGAGCTGGTGATATTACAGCTTGGGCGCATGCGTTACCTGACGAAATCTCTGAGGCTTTTAAAGGAAAATCCAAAAGCACAAATGTTTGCTGATATTCTGAAAATTGAAGAATTACCTCTTGTAAGAGGGCGTTACACTGAAAACGCTCCACTAGGACAATTTAGCTGGTTTCGTACAGGCGGCACGGCGGATGTCATGTTTAAGCCAGCCGACCAAGATGATTTCGTTGATTTCCTGCGTGGTTGCCCTGCCCATATTCCAGTCATGGTCACGGGTGTGCTATCGAATACAATTATTCGTGATGGTGGTGTATCCTGGTGTAGTTGTTCGCTTGGGGCGTGAATTTGCTGATATCGAGCAAGATGGAGATATAGGTTTGACCGTAGGTGCTGCGGCACTTGATATTAATGTGGCTATATCTGCTGCGCGTAACAACATTGCTGGTTTGGAATTCTTAAGTGGTATTCCAGGCTCGATTGGTGGTGCGCTACGTATGAATGCAGGAGCATATGGGACGGAAATAAAAGACGTTTTAAGTGAGGCATGTTATGTGGATCGTGCAGGGCAACTCGCCCATGTCACACCAGAAGAAATGGGCATGAGTTACCGTCATAATGATACGCCACTTGATGTCATTTTTCTTTACGCAAAATTACAGGGTGAGAAAGGCGTTCAATCGGAAATTGAAGGACGCATGGCTGAAATCAAGGCGAAGCGTTCAGAATCTCAACCTATAAAATCCAAAACAGGCGGTTCGACATTTGCTAACCCAACCGAAGATGAATTGGCAGAGGCGGGCTTGCCCAGTGACATGAAAGTCTGGCAATTAATAGACAAAGTTGGTGGGCGTGGACTGACAATAGGTGGCGCGCAAATGTCTGAAAAGCATTGTAATTTCATGATTAACATCGGCTGATGCAACCTCTCAGAATCTGGAAGATTTAGGTGAGGAAATTCGTAGACGCGTATTTGATGATGTAGGCGTAAAATTACGCTGGGAAATAAAAAGGGTCGGACGTCCTGACAATAACAGAAATGTTCTGCTACAATAATTTTGGATAACGAAATATAAGGATTTATCATGGCAAAAACAGTAGCTCTTTTAGTTGGCGGGTGGTCGGCGGAACGCGAAGTCTCTCTTAATAAAGGTAAGTCTGTAGAGAAAGCCCTGAAAGAAGGTGGTTATGATGTTCGTGTGATTGATGTCACAAAGAGATATAAACGCTTTGGTCAAGGCTCTTAATCCTAAACCAGATGCGGTTTTTAATAACCTTCATGGTACAGGTGGCGAAGATGGTACCATTCAAGCAGTTCTCGACATCATGGAAATTCCTTACTCGCATTCTCCTTTGCGCGCGTCTTCAATTGCAATGGATAAACCCCTCACAAAGCAATTGGCCTCAACGATTGGTATTCCATCAGCCGAAGGTGTTTTAGCATCCAAGGCAGAAGTTTTAAAGGGTGGTGTTATGGATCCGCCTTATGTGGTGAAACCACCAAGGGAAGGATCCAGTGTTGGTATTCGCATAATCATGGAAAACGAAAATCAAGAACCTTTTGACGAGGCCAGTTGGACATTCGGGGATGAAGTTCTGGTTGAAAAATATATTCCAGGACGTGAATTGACGGTTGCTATCCTCGATGGTGTTCCTCAGGCTGTGACAGAGATAATCTCACAAACACGCTTTTTTGATTATGAGGCAAAATATGCAGATAATCGGACGGAATATGTCTGTCCTGCAAAAATTCCTGAAGAGATTTACAATTTAGCCTTGGAATATGCGAGGGGGCTGTATACTCTATTGGGATGTAAAGGGCTCGCCCGTTGCGACTTCCGTTATGACGAGACAAAATCGGATAAAGGTTTATTCTTGTTGGAAATCAATACACAGCCTGGATGCACACCTGAGTCAATTGGCCCTTCACAGGTCATTTACAACGGTAAATCTTTTGTTGAACTCTGCTCTCACTTGGTTGAAACAGCCACATGTCAAGGACACGAAGTAAAATCCTCAAACGTCGCAAAGGAGCGACTCAGCGCTTAATTCCTTTCCTGAAAAGAATTGGGATTGGTCTTGCTGTGTTCGTGATTTTCATTTGGGCTGGCGCATGGGCTTGGATGTCTGGTGTCGCGCCGTCTACCCTTACTGCTGTGAAGGAAAAGGTTGTCGCACAAAGCGCTGATTGGGGCTTTGTGGTCGAAAATGTCTATATAGAAGGTCGCCGTTTTACCGATAGAGACATGTTAGTAAAGTTGGTCGGTGTTAAAAGGGGTGATGAATTATTTGCAGTTAGCCCAAGTGATACTAAGGACAGAATAAGCACATTGGACTGGATTAAATCAGTTTCTGTCACGCGCAGACTCCCAGATAGTGTTTATATTCACATTGAAGAACGCATACCCATGGCATTGGTGCGGAATAAAGATAAAAGTCTTTCTTTGCTTGATTGGGAAGGCGTAGTGATTTCTGAGAACCCTGATGAGAGGTTCAAGAATATGTTGATTGCAACAGGCGAAGGTGCAGCCGAAGCTTTACCTGAATTCCTTCCTCTTTTGATTGCGGAAAAAAACCTTTTTAACAAAATAGAGTCTGTTCAATATATCGGTATGCGCAGATGGGATTTATTCACACATCAAAATGTTCGAATTCAGCTTCCTGAAGATGAAACAGCTTTTGCCTTGGCAAGGCTTTCAAGGTACGAGACAGAGGAAATGATTTTAGCAAAACCAGTAAAGGATATTGATTTGCGTCAGACTGATAGATTGGTTATTGAGCCACTTGATGGGGCAACCCCGCAAATTGTGAAGGCGGCAGGGGAAAGTTTATGAGTTCGGATTCTGTGTTTAAAAAGAACAGCGTTGTTGCTGCACTTGATGTTGGGTCAAGTAAGATTGCATGTGTCATAGCCCGTATTGTCGATGACGAGGGTGGTGTCGAGATTGTTGGCGTGGGTCACCAGAAATCAAAAGGTATAAAAAATGGAATGGTTGTCGATGTTGCCTCTGCCGAAGAAGCCATACGTCAAACGGTTCATAGTGCTGAAGCTATGGCTGCTAAAACTGTCAAAGGCTACCCGTTGCGAGAAATTGTCTTATCTGTTCCTGCCGGTTATACGCACAGCCAAGCCATTGATGTTGATGTTCAGATTTTAGGTCAAAAAGTTACTAATAACGATATTAAACGTGCGCTTGCCAAGGCACAGTCTAATGCCTTGTCGGATGAACGTGAGCTCATCCACACAATACCTGTCGGGTACTCTTTGGATGGTAAGCAGGGTGTCCAAGACCCTTCTGGTATGACAGGGCACAAACTTGGTGTGGATATTCACATGGTTGATGGTGATCTGGCTGGGCTGAAAAATTTAGCTTTGTGCGTTGAGCGTTCACACTTGGATATCGTATCGCTTTGTTCTGCTCCATATGCTGCGGCTCTTTCGACATTGGTTGAGGATGAAATGGAATTGGGCTGCACTGTCATAGACATGGGTGGTGGCACAACATCTTTTGCTGTGTTTCAACAGGACCACCTTCTTCATACAGGCAATATTGCCATTGGCGGACAGAGCGTGACATCGGATGTAGCACAAGGTCTTACGACATCCCTGATTGATGCGGAGCGTCTAAAAACGCTTTATGGGAGTGCAATAGCCAATGCGCAGGACGAGCAGGAATACATTGATGTGCCTTTGCTAGGTGAAAAAGGTAATGGGCAGACAAATCACGTTCCGCGCTCTTTGTTGGTGAATATCATTCAGGCGCGCATGGAAGAAATTTTTGAAATGGTAAGGCAGTCTCTTAATGATGCGGGTGTATCGGATGCAGTTGGGCGTCGCCTCGTACTTACGGGTGGGGCGAGCCTTTTGCCTGGAACTGCGGATTTGGCACAACGTATATTGAATAAGCAGGTTCGACTTGGACAACCTATTAAATTTGCAGGTTTACCTGACTCAACAAGTGGCGCCGCTTTCTCTGTGATGACGGGGCTTTTGCATTATGCGACGAAACGATCATATGAGATGCCAAGTGAGATCGAATTAAATGCGGATTCAGGATCGCTATGGAAGCGATTGCAGTTCTGGTTCAGGGAGAACTGGTAGTTTTTTGGCCGGTGGATAATTATATCCACTTATCCACAGACATCATTTTTTATTCAAAAAAATAAAAGGCAAGTCACGCAAAATTTAATTTGTGAATCATATGAATCATTTAAGGCTCTCTTCTTAAGCGTTTGGTTTATCAGATAAATGGGTGGGACCTTGTTAATATAACAAAAAGCAGTAAATAACTTCTATTAAGCCCTTTTCGCGAAGGCCGTTCGGGTCTACGCTTTATATATTGATTCGTTACTTCCCTTCTTCTCTTGGAGACCAACCTTATGATTAATGTTCGTATGCAACCTATAGAAAACAAAAAATTCTCACCTAAAATTGCAGTAGTTGCCGTCGGTGGTGCTGGTGGAAACGCTGTGGATAACATGATCCACGCTGGAATGCAGGGGGTTGAATTCATTGTCTGTAATACAGACGCACAAGCCCTAAATGCTTCGCTGGCAGATAACAGGGTACAGCTCGGTGGTGAAGTGACAAGAGGTCTTGGAGCTGGCGCTCGTCCCGATGTTGGACGAATGGCCGCAGAGGAATCTTTGGAAGAGGTTCTAGCGTATCTCGAAAATTCAAACATGGTTTTTGTAACTGCTGGTATGGGCGGAGGAACAGGAACGGGAGCTGCGCCTGTTATTGCCAAGGCTTGCCGTGAGCGTGATATACTGACCGTTGGTGTTGTAACCAAGCCTTTCCATTTTGAAGGTACAATGCGCATGAAGATGGCCGAAGAAGGCATTAAAGAATTACAGGAATATGTCGATACATTGATTGTTATTCCAAACCAGAATTTATTCCGTATTGCTAATGAGAAAACAACTTTTGCTGAAGCCTTTAAAATGGCCGATAGCGTGTTGCAATCAGGTGTACGTGGTGTAACTGATTTAATTGTTAATCCAGGTCTCATTAACCTAGACTTTGCCGATATCCGCTCAATTATGCTCGAGATGGGTAAAGCTGTAATGGGTACAGGTGAGTCCACTGGTGAAAAACGTGCAATTGAATCTGCAGAGAAAGCCATTTCTAATCCGTTGCTTGATGATATGTCCATGAAGGGCGCTAAAGGCGTTATTATTAACGTGACTGGTGGCCAAGATATGACATTGTTTGAGGCTGATGAGGCCTGTAACCGCATCCGTGATGAAGTTGACCCTGATGCGAATATCATATTCGGTACATCATTTGACGACAGTCTTGATGGCGTTATGCGTGTATCGATCGTTGCAACAGGTATTGATAAGGAAACAGCGCGTAAAGCATTGCCGGGTGGTGGTGTATCTGCTTCTGTTCGTGCGAAGCCAAGAACAATGGGCATGCAGTCTCCAACTACAGGCTACGCTGGTGTGACAAGTGCCGCAGCTACTGCACCAGTTTCACAGCCGATAACAACATCAGCACAGACAACTTTCGTACAAAACGCGCAAAGCACAGAGCCAACGGAAGATGTTGATTTGTTTGAGCAAGCCGAAACAGTTGGTGAGGCTAGTCCTGAAACGACCCAAGAAGTGGCACAAACTGCACAGCCACGACGTGGAGCAACTTATGGCGAGGCGTTTATACCTCCCGCACCGGCTACATCCGAAAACTATGGTGGATATCAAACATCTCAAACAACATCTTATTCTCAGCTTTCAGCACAACCTGTAGCGCAACCTCAGGTTCAGAAACAAGAAGTTCAAGCAAGCACTGCACCTTCCTTGAATTTGCGTCCACCAGTACCCGGTTCAAATAAGCCCAAGAAATCAGCGAGCTTGTTTGAGCGTATTACAGGTGGCACTTGGAAACATGAAGATGAGGATTTTACATCTACATCTGAGACACAAGGTGAAACTAGCAACGGTGAGGGAGATACTACTCCTGCAGCAGCCTCTCAAGGTAAGCTGAATATTGAATCTCCTTCTAAGCCATCTACGGTTGAAGACGAGTTAGATATTCCAGCTTTTCTTCGTAGACAAGCTAACTAAGCTGTTAAAAATATGATTTTAGAAAACCTCCTTCATGGGAGGTTTTTTATTGTTTTATTACGGAAAATATGTATATTTTGTCGCTATGGAAAATCTTCGACATTATTTTATGCCAGCCTCATATGAGCTGCCTGTTTCTGTAAAAGAGATTTTACAAGAAGTTGTCGACTTAAATAGCAACGGTATTCAATCGCCAGTTTTTTCTTTATCGGGAAAATCACATACTTACTATCTGTTCATTAAAGAGAATGAGTCGGTTGAAGATGTAAACGTCAGTAATAGGTCTGCCCTGAAGTTAACAAAAGGCGTTCGTGCATTTCTAGAGGTTAAAGAAGAGCGTTGTGGAAACCTTAGTCTAAGGCGTTTTCCTCATGTATTGCGGGATGATGATGGTAAAGTTGAAGGTTTCATTGAGTGTGCAAGTTCCGATGGCTATTCCAGTTCTATAGCTTTTGATAATAATCACTTATTTATAAAAATGCTTGGCGAAATGCTTCAAAAATTTGCATCAGATCACCCTTCAATAGAAGAATCTTTTGACGGTGAAATCCCAGAGCGAGATAGAAATGTGGTTGAGTTTTTAAAGTCTAGGCAGCTTGTTTAACAAGTTTTCCTGATTGTGCTGTATCAACAATCCAGCCTCCGCCAAGAACACGGTTTCCATCATAAATGACTGCGGCTTGTCCAGGCGCGATGCCATATTGCGCAGAGGGAAGCTGTAGGTAATAACGACTACCATCTTGCATTAGCATTGCAGAGACAGGTTTCATCACTGAGCGTAATTTCACCTCAACATCAATTCCGTTTTCAGGGATAGTCCCAAGCCAATTCGTATCGCCCAAATAAACAATGTCGCGTGCTAATGCGTCTTTAGGTCCTACAATGACCTGATTAAGAGCTGGGTTAACTTTAATTACGTAGAATGGTGAGTTATCTTCAGAAACGCCTCCACCAATGCCTATGCCGCGACGTTGTCCAACTGTGTAATGGATAATTCCATCATGCGTACCGAGAATGTTTCCATCCAAGTCAATGATATCTCCAGCCTGCTCAGCCTCTGGTTTAATCTTCTTAACGACTGAGGCATAATCACCATTTGGCACAAAACAGATATCTTGCGAGTCAGGTTTGTCAGCATTTGTGAGTCCTAAACGATCCGCATGTGCGCGCGTAACATCTTTTGCCCAGCCACCGAGGGGGAATCGTAAAAAATCAAGCTGATCTTGAGTTGTTGCAAAAAGAAAATAGCTCTGGTCTTTTGTCGCATCAACTGCGCGGTGAAGCTCACTTTGTCCAGTGTCTTTATTCATAACGCGTTGAATGTAATGACCCGTTGCCATGCAATCAGCATTCAAATCTTTGGCGACCTTAAGTAAATCTCGGAATTTTACAGTTTGATTACATTTAACACAGGGAATTGGCGTAAAACCCTGCATATAACTGTCTACAAAATCATCAATAACGCTATCTTTGAAATTATCTTCATAATCTAAAACGTAATGTGGAAAACCAAGATCTTCTGCAACTTTTTTTGCATCATATATATCTTGGCCCGCACAACACGCGCCTTTGCGCTCAACAGCTTGCCCATAATCATATAGTTGAAGTGTGACCCCGACAACGTCATACCCCTCTTCATGGAGGAGTGCAGCAGTTACAGATGAATCAACGCCCCCCGACATGGCAACGACCACGCGCGTATCTTTTGGATCTTTGTTAAAGCCTAGACTGTTCATGCGCGGCAACATATAGTGTTTCCAGTTAAAAATCAAACAAATGGACATAATCTATGAGCAGACTAACATTTTCCTATTTTAGCGGTGCAAAAGCAGGCTTAGACCCAATTTATCATGAAACAGCAGGACAGCTTGGCTTCTGGCTTGGTGGACATGATGTGCACGTCAAGTATGGTGGCTCTGGTAATGGTCTTATGGGTGCATTTTGTCGCGGGTTTTTAAAAGGTGCTGAGAAGTCTGGAAGTGGCGGCACGATTGAGGGTATCTTGCCTGAAAAATACCATATTGTTAATCAACCTAAGTCATTGGGAATTCCTTACACGCTCACAAAAAATCTTACAGAGAGAAAGCACCTTTTATTGGATGGTGTAGATGCATTTCTTGTTCTTCCTGGCGGGACAGGAACTTTGGATGAGATTTACGAATGTGTAGAACAGGACTATCTGCCTATGGACCGTGACCCTTCTGTTAAATCATATGGAATTCGCCCTATTTTTGTTTTGAATATGAAAGATTACTATCAGCATACAAAAATGCAAATTGAGCATATGATTGAGAGTGGTTTCATTACACGTGGAAAGTTGGCCACTCTTAATTTTATTGATGATTTTGAGGTTTATAAGCAAGAGATCGAAAAACTTATCAAAACCTGCTAATTTTATTGACATAATTTTATAAAATGCCTATTGTCCATTTTTTGGAGAATAGGCATGCGTTTATCAATAATTACACCATTTTTTTTAGCAGCGGCTGCTACGTTAACTGCATGTGGGGCCTCGCCAAAAATTACAGATCCAAAGCATGTGGCTTCTGATATGGCCGAGGCATATCAGAAAATTGATAGGTCTTACACAGAGATTTTGGCTTGCCATCTGCAGAGAGATTTACCAGAGGAACTCTCAGGGAAGAAAATGTAGAGAGTATGA
Source organism: uncultured Alphaproteobacteria bacterium (assembly GCA_963740205.1). GTDB lineage: Bacteria > Pseudomonadota > Alphaproteobacteria > Micavibrionales > Micavibrionaceae > UBA2137. The sequence continues at coordinate 608,622 of CAVUDD010000002.1, read as the reverse complement.
TATTTCTGAGAGACAAATACCATCTTTTGAAGCTGGTCGTAGTTTCACGGATTTGGTAAATGAAAATCATGTCTCATTTAATGATTTGGTTAATGTCACGATGGACTGCAAAGAGGCCGCTTTAGAAGATAATGATGATGACATTGGCCGTGTCAGACTGGAGGCTTGCCCTAGTTCCAATTCTATTACAGCTTTCATAGATGATGTTTCTTTTGATGAGTTGAGAGGTAGGCCTCTTGCTCGTGAGGCTTTCGAGAGAATAGAGTTTTGTAGAAAAACATATGCAGAAGAAATTACAGGTCAAAGCTTGGATAGTGACGATGAAGAGGTAAGATTTGTTGCTGTTGAATTGGCTCTTGCTGAATGTCCTTCCAACAGATTGCTTAACTTCTCAGACAGATTAAATCTGAGCGCATTTATGGCTGGTATAAAGTATCAAAGACTATCCTTTTACTAAGTCTACCAATCAACCTTCGTGCCAGGAAGAGCGATGACTAAGCCGTCTTTATCCTCATCCATAATGATTTGGCATCCTAATCGTGAGCATTTCTTGAGTTCGAATGCCAAATCCAGCATATCTTCCTCTTCTTCACAAATTTCATTATCTTCGGGTAAACACTTATCCCACCACTCGGGTGCGACATAAACATGACAAGTTGCACAGGCCAAAGAACCTCCGCAGGCACCTTCAATTTCATCAATATCGTTCTGTACAGCAATTTCCATTACAGAAAGGCCTTCTGGTGCATCAAGTTCCTGTTTCGAGCCATCTGGTTTTAAAAATGTCAGCTTTGCCATTGCTTATTGCTCCATACGTCTTATTAATTTTGTCCATATTTTGAGAAACTGTTCAATTTCGGCCTCTTGGGTATTCCATCCCATGGAAATGCGCAAGCCCGTTTTTGATATTTCTTCTGACACACCCATAGCAAGTAAGACGCGCGACGGTTTGACCGCGCCACTGGAGCATGCAGCACCACTTGAAATGCATACCTGCTCAAGATCGAGATTCATTAGGAAAATGGCAGAATCTATGCCCTCTACGCTACATGATACAGTGTTCGAAACACGCGGCGCATCAAGTCCATAAACGGTCACTTTAGGTGATGAGGCAAGAATTCCTTCAATCATTTTGTCCCTAAGAGTGGATAATTTTTGAAATTCTTTGAGATCACGTATGGCAAGACGAGAAGCTTCTCCAAATCCGGCAATTCCAGCAACATTTTCTGTTCCTGCGCGGGCTCGTTTCTCCTGTCCGCCTCCATGGATGAATTTGGGAAATGTCATCCCTTGACGAAAAATAAGTGCTCCAACGCCTTGTGGCCCTCCAAATTTATGTGCGCAAAGGCTCATGAAATCTACGTCCAGTTCATCAAAATCGATCGCTATGCGACCTGCAGCCTGGGCCGCATCGGTATGCATAATACCGTCCACCTCTTTCACCATTCTGGCAATGTCGCGTACAGGTTGAATAACACCAGTTTCGTTATTGACCAACATTACTGAGACAACTGGGTTTTTATGCTTTCGCAGAAGAGAGGTGAAGGCGTTCATATCAATAAGACCATTTGAAAGAACGGGGATTTCAATAATATCGCGCCCGCAGAAATAGGCGGAGGGATGTTCAATGGCGGACACAAGAAGAGGACGGTCTGTATATCCGCGCAGAATAGTATTGTTGGCCTCTGTTGCGCCACTATTAAAAATGACCTGTTTTGCAGAGACGCCAGCCATAGCGCCTACGTGCGCGCGTGCCTCCTCGACCATTTTACGGGCATTGCGACCGCAGCCATGTATAGATGAAGCATTGCCATGTGCATTCATGGCTTTGGCAGTGATTTCAATCACTTCAGGACGTATGGGTGTGGTGGCGTTATAATCTAGGTAAATCATTATGCGTTTCGCTTAACAGGTTTATTGTTTCACGGCAAACAAATGCATCCGTATTCTTTTAAAAATGCTATTTATCTTATTGAATGTCCACAGCTATTCCGTGTTCGGTACAAAAAAAAGTAGACAAATTGAATCGCAATCGTCTATAAGAGGGCACCCTAATCCAAGGATATGGGAAATAAATAAGGTACAACCTTGCTTTTAATAAAAAGCTTAACGTCACGGGGACTAAATGCCAAATATTATAATTAATGGCCCAGCTGGCCGAATTGATGCACATTACGCACATTCCAAAACACCAAATGCACCACTTGCTATTGTATTCCATCCAGACCCATTAAAGGGCGGAACGATGAATAACAAAGTCACTTATACATTATTCCAGAATTTCGTAGAGCGCGGTTTTTCAGTTATCCGCTTTAACTTTCGTGGCGTTGGTAAAAGTCAGGGCGTATTTGATAATGGTGAAGGTGAGTTGACAGATGCAGCAGCAGTTCTTGACTGGATGCAAACAATTAATCCAAAAGCGCCATACGTCTGGACAGCGGGATTTTCGTTCGGAGCGTGGATTTCCATGCAGCTTTTGATGCGTCGTCCTGAAATTAAAGGCTTTATCTCTGTTGGTATGCCCGCAAGTGAATATGATTTCACTTTCCTCGCTCCTTGCCCACAATCAGGTCTGATGTTGCACGGAACACGTGATAATATCGCGATGAAAGAAGATGTGGATGAGGTTGTTGACAGACTTCATACACAAAAAGGTATCAAAATTGATTATCGAATGGTCGAGGGTGCAAACCACTTTTTTACCGATCACTGTGACTTGGTATCTCTTCATACACATGACCACTTGAATATGGCGGGTGCAGGTAACTTTGTTGATACAAATATGTTGAAAGAAACCGCCTAAATGGTGTATGTAAAATCCTAACAGGAAAAATATGAACTTTTTCTTTGTAAATACGTTAGGAATAAGTGAGACAAATGCAGAATAAACTATCAGATATCATTGATCTTGTTTGGGATCTGGCCGACCTTTCCTTAGAATATGGACACTTGTCATCTATTGAGAGTTCTAAGGGTCAGCAGATTATCGAAATCTGTGGTCTGAAATGTGTATTCCAAGGAAATGATATCAAACGCATTTTAGGGAAAGATATTGATCTCCATCTCATTTGGCGCGACATGCGAACAGCAAACGATAACGCTGGCACTGAGAAAATCTGTGGTTTAAATATTACAGAAATTTTTCCTGAATCAGCGACATTTCTGATTGGCGATATGTCCGTTCTTAAGAAATGGCACAGCGACCTAAGTATTCTTCGTGGTACACTCGTAGCTTAATTAAAACTTACAGTATTAAGCAGCTTTTTTGAGCTGATTAAGTACGTCATGTACTTCATCGACATGCCCCGGCACTTTTACCTTGCGCCAAATTCTTGAAATTTTGCCAGTTTCATCGATTAAGAATGTTGCGCGGTCAATCCCCATATATTTGCGTCCATACATGCTTTTCTCGACCCAAGTGCCATACTTTTCGCAGACTTCACCATCTATATCGGAAATTAAGGTGAAGTTCAGACCGTATTTATGTTTGAATTTGTCATGCTTCTCGGCACTATCTTTTGAGACGCCAATAATTTTAGCGTTTAAGTTTTTGAACTGCGAGAGCATATCATTAAAGCCACAAGCCTCCTTTGTGCAACCAGGAGTATCATCCTTGGGGTAGAAATATAAAACTACGTTTGAGCCCTTAAGCTTGGACAATGTAAGTGTCCCACCACCATCAGTTTGAAGTGTAAAATCTGGTGCTGTATCGCCTTCATTTAAAGAAGTCATGGGATATGTTCCTGTTTGTTGTCTTGATTTAATGATTACTCTTATAAAATGATGGTCTTGATGGTAATGTCAATCTTCATTTTTAATGGATTTTTTATGCTTAGAAAAACTGCCAAAATTATTGCCGAGATTTGCGTTGTGATAGTCATCGTTGTTGCATTGACCATTGCTGTTACAGGCTATCGACTCAGTAAAGGCCCGTTGGATATTAGCTTTGCCGTTAAGACGCTTGAAAAGACACTTGTAAGTGATGAAGACAACGTAAATGTTAAGTTAGAGAAGGCTGCACTTCATTGGCCATATTTGAAAGGCCCCCTATTACTTGTACTCGACAATGCTGTTATTGAGCAGGATGGAAAAACTCTTATAGAATTAGAAAAATCAGCTGTTTCCATTGATTATAGCTCTCTTTTATTAGGAAGGGTGCGCCCAAAAGCAATCATTTTAACCAAGCCTTCATTAAAAATTATTCGTGATGTGAATAATGAAATTAAACTTGCTCAGAATATCAATAAGCGAGAAGTAAATCCTGAATCGGATCCTAAAGAAGCTATTTCTATTGATGATTTCATAGTTCAGTCGCTTAGCATGGGTAAGGGACAATCAAATGATCCTTTATTTGGTATTGAAGCGGTTGAGATAAAAGATGCGCAGGTGTTTGTTGAGGATTATGCACAACGTAAAACGTGGTCAATTAACGCTCTTGATCTTTTGTTTTTGCGAGAAAAAGGGCGTGTAGAAATTAAAACGGCAGTGGCACTGCTTGAAGGGGATGAAAAAAATACGCTAAACTCTGTTTTTACTCTTAAGCCTGACAATGCCTATTCAGTCCGCACAACTTTTGCAGATATTGATCCGTTCCTGTTTGCCGAAACACTTGGTTTGGCAAACATAGAGCAGGATGGTCTAGGCTTGAATGGTGATGTTACAGTTGATTTGACACAAGACGGTAAGCTTCAATTCCTTAAGGCACTTATTGCCATTGATGAGGGGCAAATTACCTTGTCCAATGAATATAAAGAACCTTTGGCGTTTGATAGTCTAAATACAGAGTTTGTCATTGATGCCAAAAATAATAAAGTCTCACTCGATAAATTTGCACTTGTCGCAGGTGACATCAATGTAACTGCCTCTGGTGACGGTGAAATCACACAAGAGGGTTTAGATTTCCCCTTAACATTTCAAGCCAGCGCTGTACCTGTCGATGCTATAGATGCCCTCTGGCCACCTGCTGAGACTCAATCATCAGAGCGTGAATGGATTGTTGAAAAAATATCTAAAGGTATACTTACAAAAGCCGAAGCGGTCTTACCTATATCGGTAAAATTTAATCAGGATCTTGCAAAAGAATCTCTTCCCAAAGACAGATGGGAGGTTTCGATTGGAGATCCAATGGCAACTTTTGCGCTTGAGAACACAACAATTGATTACCGTGCACCGCTAATGCCGGGAGAAAACCTGACAGCCTCTGGTGGGTATAGGGACGGAACACTGACAATCAATATTTCTGATGGCTTGATTGGTGATATGAAGGTTTCTAACAGCACGGTTGTGCTTGATGATATAGAGGTCAAAGGTGGCGGTGTTGCCAATGTTGAGATAAATGGCAAAGGTTCATTAAAAACACTATTGGATTATATAAAGCGCGAACCCATTTCTCTTGCTGATGATATAGGTTTTGATACTGAGCAGGCCAAGGGCGATGTGGATTTGAATGTTCTGGTGAGTTTTCCAACACTCGCGGATTTAAAAGCCGAGCAGGTCAGCGTCAAAGTTGCTGCTAAAATTAATGAAGCCTATCTGCCCGATGTCGTACAGGGTTTAGCATTGACTGGGGGGCCATATGATTTAAAGGCCGCGGATGGCAAAATACATCTTACTGGTGATGGACAGCTTGATGGCACGCCAGTCAAAATTGATTATCAAGAATATTTGGAGCCCAAGGGTGCACCTTATCTACAAAAGGTTGAGGCTTCACTCGTTGCTAATCGTGCGCTACGCTCAAAATTTGGTGTGGCACTTGATGAATATATTAAAGGTTCACTGCCTGTAGATATTACATACACAAGCAAAGCAGGAGGTAAGGCAAAGGTAGATGCGCGTGCCAATCTTTTGCCTGTGGCGTTTCGTATCGACCCCCTTGATTATTTGAAGCCTGAGCGCATTAACGGAACAGTCACAACCAGTGTGTACTTAACCAATGATGTCGTCCAAGAGGTTGATAACCTCACTATTGATTTGCCCGATGGGAAGATTTCAGGAGGACGCCTTATTTTTGGACAAGTAGGTGGCGAGCAAGATGTTGTTCAAGGTTCTTTTCAATCCATAAAATTACCTGAAAATGATTTTTCATTACAATTACAACGTAATCAAAAGGGCGGTCTTGAATTCTTTGTTGAGGGAGAAAAGGTTGATGCACGCCCTTTCCTAGATTCTGACAAAGAGGATCGCGAAATTGAGATAACAGAACAAAGTGCTGGTGAAGAGCCTCCTGTCATTGTCTCAGGAACCACTAATTATCTGAGGTTGTCCGATGAGGGTGGCGTAGGAAATGCCAAAATTTATGCCGATATAGGCTCAAGAGGGACGGTTAAACAGCTTGAGGTAGATGCAAGCGTCGGTGTCGGACTTATGCAACTTCGCTATAGGCCTGATGCTTATGACGTCATGAATTTCACGCTGGATTCTGCTGATGCGGGCGCAACTTTAAAGGCGCTTGGAGTGTATGAGAATATGCAGGGAGGAACAGTCGCGATTGTCGGTAACGCAATTAGCGACGGTCACCCCAATGATATTGAAGGCAAAATGCAAATCACCAATTTCAAGATTGTAAATGCTCCTGGTTTGGCAAGGCTATTGAATGCAGTTTCTCTTTCAGGTCTACAGGAATTGTTGAAAGGTGAGGGGATGGCTTTCACCAAAATGGCCTCTGATTTCAAATATATTAAAGATCTTGAAAAAGGCACAGTCATGACATTTGCAGATGGCAGAACTTCTGGTACAGAAGTTGGGCTGACTTTCGAGGGCGCAGTTTATCTAACCGCTGGAACTATGGATATTCAGGGTACAATTGTTCCTATTTCATCACTAAACTCATTCATTGGTAAAATCCCTCTGGTTGGGGACATTTTAACAGGCGGAGGCGCACTGTTTGCAGCAACTTACAAAATGCAGGGGCCAAGCAAAGATGCGAAGGTCTCTATTAACCCTCTCTCGGCACTTGCCCCTGGGATTGTCCGTAAAATTCTCTTTGAGGGTGAAAGCCCCGCTAAGGATGTGGAGTAATTAAGCCGCTTTGATAAGCGCGTGGCGTTTTTTGCCCGCTGAGACTTTAATATAGCCGTCATCGGTCATGTCATTGGCGCTAACGGTTTTTTCTTCATCGGTAATCTGTTCATCATTGATACGCGCACCACCACCTTGGATTAGGCGACGTGCCTCGCCATTTGATGAGGCAAAGCCAACAACTTTCAGAACCTCAAAAATAGGTAAGCCTGCGTCCAAATCCGATTGTGCAATATCAAATGAAGGCAAATCATCACCGACTGTGCCTTGCTCAAAGGTCTTTTGGGCTGTGTCTTCTGCGTCCTTGGCAGCAGCTTCACCGTGACAAAGTTTCGTTGCCTCGAATGCCAAAATTTTCTTGGCCTCGTTAATCTCTTGTCCTTGTAAGGCTTCCAGCTTCTCGATCTCCTCCATTGGAAGGATTGTGAAGCGTTTCAAGAGTGTCCCGACCATTGCATCATCAACATTGCGCCAATATTGATAATAATCATAAGGAGAGAGCATGGCAGAATTCAGCCATACTGCACCATTGAGGGTTTTACCCATTTTCTTGCCATCTGGTGTGGTCAGAAGAGGGGCAGTAAGGGCAAAAAGCTGAACTTTGTCTGCTTTATGTCCCAAATCAACACCATTTATGATGTTGCCCCATTGGTCAGACCCACCCATCTGTATGAGAGTGCCATTACGGCGATAGAGCTCGAGGAAATCATAGCCCTGCATAACCATATAATTGAATTCGAGAAGCGATAGCGGGCTTTCGCGCTCAAGGCGTTGTTTGACACTATCAAAGGACAACATACGATTGACTGTAAAATAACGTCCATAATCACGCAGAAATGAGAGATAAGACAAGATTGTCCAGCCAGTCATTATTATTAACCATCACCGCATCTGTTTCGCCATCACCATATTTAAGAAACTGTGTGAAACATGTTTTACGGATATGTTCGATATTTTCCTCAATGGTTTCATCATCAAGAAGATTGCGCTGTTCATCCTTAAAGGATGGGTCGCCAACCTTACTAGTTCCGCCCCCCATAAGGGTTATGGGCTTGTGACCGCATTGTTGGAACCAATACAGCATCATAATACCAGTCAAATTCCCAATATGCAGAGATTGAGCCGTGGCATCAAAACCAATATAGGCGCTTTGTGTGCCCTCCAATAATTTTGTATCAAGGGCTTCTGCGTCGCTACACTGGTTGTAGAACCCGCGTTGCTCCATTATATTCAAAAAATCGGATTTAAATTTGCTCATAAGGATAATTTATAGGCATGGAAGCACGAAAAGTCTATACGGTCATTGGTCTGATGTCAGGAACATCTGTGGATGGCATTGATGCCGCCCTCATAAGGACGGATGGGCATGATTACGTAGAGTGTCTGGATTTCATATCTATGACCTATGACGAGCCAATTCGTCAACGCATTAAGGCACAATTCGGCAAACGCCAAAGTGATCCAGAGTTAAAGGCAGTTGAAGATGAACTGACAGTGGAACATGCAAAAATTGTTAAGAAAATGGCTGATAAACATGATGATTTAAATATCGATTTAATTGGCTTTCACGGACAATCTGTTTCACATGATCCTGATAATGGCTTTACCAAGCAAATTGGTAATGGTGAATTGCTGGCGCGCGAAACTGGTATTGATGTCATTAATGATTTTCGATGGGATGATGTAAAGGCAGGTGGACAAGGCGCACCTTTAATTCCGCTATATCATCAGGCGTTGGTCAAAAGCGCTGATATTCCTCTGCCTGTTGCCATTCTTAATGTCGGCGGAGTTTCAAACGTCACTTATATAGGTGAGGACACGAATGATATTTTGGCATTTGACACAGGCCCCGGGAACGCCCTTATGGATGACTTTGTTTTGGAGCGCACAGGCACACCTTATGACATGGATGGTCGTCTCGCAGCAGAGGGCACACCCAATCACTCAATAGTAGAGAGATTTCTGCAAAACCCATTCTTTGATTTAAAGCCACCTAAATCTCTGGATAGGAATCCATGGAATCAAACGGTGAGTATACTCTCCAACGAAGATGGAACAGCAACACTTCTTGCATGTACGCGCGAGTCAATTGTTGCCTCGCTTAAGCATTTACCAAAGAAACCAACGGCTTGGTATATTTGCGGTGGCGGGCGTAAAAACGCTACGCTGATGAAGGGCTTGCGCGAGCGCCTAAAAGTCCCTGTCGAACCTGTCGATGTTTTAGGGTGGAACGGTGATGCACTTGAGGCAGAAGGTTTTGCCTATTTGGCTGCACGTTCATTACTAGGGTTGCCTTTAAGTTTGCCGACAACTACAGGCGTTAAAGAGCCTCAGACAGGCGGTACAAGGCACGAAGCGCCATGATGAAGGCTGTTACACCACAAAGCTTGAAAGAGGCATCCGAAATTATTAAGGATGGCAGGCTTGTCGCTTTCCCGACCGAGACTGTTTACGGACTTGGTGCCGATGCTACAAATGGACAAGCGGTTGCACGCATTTTTGATGCCAAGGGCAGACCGTCCTTTAACCCGCTTATTGTGCACGTGGCAAAGCCAAGTGATATTTCTGAATTTGTAGAGGTGGACGAGCGCGCTCAAAGCGTCATGGCGCAATTCTGGCCTGGGCCTTTGACATTGATATTACCCCTTAAACAAAACTCTAAAATATCCCAATTATGCAGTGCGGGCCTACCAACGTTGGCGGTACGTTGTCCCTCCAACCAAACCGCACGTAAATTGATAGCGCTTGCTGGTGTTCCAATTGCCGCCCCAAGTGCCAATGCATCGGGACACCTAAGCCCTACAAGTGCGCAACATGTTGCAAAATCACTGGGTGACAAGGTCGATATGATCTTGGCAGGTGGTGCAACCGATACTGGGCTTGAATCAACTGTTTTGGATTTAAGTACGGACACACCAACCATTTTACGACCGGGCGTTATCACAGCAGATGATTTGCAACCTTTGCTTGGGAATGTTGAAACAGAAATCAAAGACGGTGAAATCAAATCACCGGGGCTTTTGCTGAAACATTATGCGCCATCTATACCTGTACGTTTGAATGCCGTTGATGTAGGGGAGGGCGAGGCCTTGCTTGCCTTTGGCTCAATCAAATTTATGGGGCTAAAGAAAGGTGGTGGGGCAAATTCCCTTCCAGAGGATAAAATCCGCAATTTGAGTGAAGAGGGCGATCTTTATGAGGCGGCAAGCAATCTATTCGCGTATCTGCACGCGCTTGATAATGGAGAAAATAAGGCAATTGCTGTGATGAACATCCCAAATCAAGGTGTCGGTATCGCCATAAATGACCGCCTCAAACGCGCGGCGAATAGTTAAATTCTATTATCTGAGATCAAATCGTCATTTAATTGTGCCAGCCAGAGAACATCTGTCGGGTTTTGAATAAGGTTTCCAAAGGCAACAGAAGGAAAACGACTGTTATTACCCATAATTGGTAATGTTGAGTGCGTTTTTCCGCCACCTGAATTGAGAATATCCATATAGGGGTGATGAGCAGCGAGACGCTCTATAGTGCTGGCGTCCTCGCTCAAGAATTCTGTTTTTTCATTTTCCTGCTTTTGCAGTCCCATAAAGTTTGAAACATAATCTTTTAGGCGTGTTTCATCTGTATCAGGCTGGCTTTGTGCGATTTGGATGTCATTTTGTGGAAGGCTACCGCCCTTTATTGCAAATTTCTTGTCAAAGAAAGCATAAATTTCGCCAACTGAGCGTGCCTGTCCCTTAGCGTTGTAAAACACACCATGATTGGCTTTGGCCTCTGCTGGGAAAAGGTTAGCTGCGGCAGCTTGTGGTTTTTGCTGTAGTGTTTCAAGGAAACCAGCGGCCTTTCCTGCACCCATAAAATGCGCGAAATAAAGCTCTGTTGGGCCAACTTTAAAATCTTGTCCTAGGCGCGCCTTTAAAACATCGCTGTTTTCCGAGGCCAATTCACCCGCCATAAGGGATGAAATTTCAGGATCTTTGCGAAGTGCGAGTAATTCTGATTTAGGGGCAGATGTATCAATACCGTATTTTTCACCATGGTTTTGAACCATATCTATCCACGTGCGGTCAATAAACTGGAAAAGACCAGTTGCGGAACTGGTTTTTGCCTTCACGTCCGTTTGGAAGGAACTTTCTGCCTGTGCCTGTTGCATCAGGTAGGAAAAATCGACCCCTGTCTCTGCACTTGCCTTTTGTATGGCAGAAGTCACCTTATTGCCTGCCTTAGAGGCAAGAGCAGCAAGTTGTTGGTGCTGAATATTTGGTTGTGTAACTGTCATGTAAGAATATATTGCAAATGCCATGCCAAACTTTAATATAATGACATGACAATCTATACACCCCCCTCAGATGACATGATTTTTGCCCTTTACGACGTTTTAGGCGTGGAAGGCGAATTACCAGATAGTGGAATAGACAGAGATACAGCCAGTGCCATTTTGGATGAATCGGCAAAACTTGCGCGCGATGTTCTGGCACCTTTGAATTATGAGGGTGATGTTCATGGATCTAAATTAAAAGACGGTGTTGTCACAACTGCACCTGGATTCAAAGAAGCTTATGCACAATATCAAGAAAGTGGATGGAACGCCGTTCCGTTCCCAGAAGAATTTGGTGGGCAGGAACTGCCTTGGTTTATCGCCTTTCCAATTCAGGAAATGTGGCAGGCAGCCAATATGTCATTCGGATTATGCCCTTTGCTTAATCAGGGCGCAGTCGAGGCCATTGAATCGCATGGATCGGATGAACAAAAACAAACCTATTTGCCAAAGCTGATTTCAGGTGAGTGGACAGGCACAATGAATTTGACCGAGCCTCAGGCTGGTTCTGATTTAGCAGCACTTAAGACCAAGGCTGAGAAACAAAGTGATGGGTCCTATAAGATTTCAGGTCAGAAAATTTATATTACTTATGGCGAGCATGATTTCACCGACAATATTATTCACCTTGTGCTTGCGCGCACGCCTGATGCTCCCGAAGGCTCAAAAGGTATATCTTTGTTTATTGTTCCCAAAATTTTGGAGGATGGGACGCGCAATGATGTGAAATGCGTCTCTATTGAGCATAAACTAGGTATTCATGCCTCTCCAACCTGTACGATGGTATTCGGTGATGAAGGTGGGGCTACTGGGTATTTGGTGGGCGCAGAAAACGCTGGGCTTAAATATATGTTCACCATGATGAATAATGCGCGCCTGTCCGTTGGACTTCAGGGTGTCGCTATCTCAGATCGTGCTTTTCAAGCGGCGGTTGCCTATGCCAATGACCGTAAACAAGGAAAATCATTAGATACTGGTAATGAGGTTGTGATCGCCGAGCATGCAGATGTCAAACGCATGTTAATGACCATGGAGGCACTTACGGTGGCCGGTCGCTTAATGGCATATGAGGCAGCAATTGCACAGGATAAGGCACGCAAAGGTGATGCAGTTGCCCAAGCCAAGCAGGAGTTCATGACACCTATCGTAAAGGCCTTTTGTACCGATAATTCACTTGAGATAACTTCGTTAGGTGTGCAGGTTCATGGTGGTATGGGGTTTGTCGAGGAAACAGGTGCTGCTCAATATTACCGTGACGCGCGCATTTTGCCCATATATGAGGGCACAAATGGCATTCAATCGGGTGACTTAGCGTTCCGTAAAATAATAAGAGATGAAGGCGCTGCGGCTAAGGCTTGGATTAGCCAGAGCCGTGAAGTTTGTAAAGATGTCGAATGCCCACAACTACGCGCCGATATGGAATCCGTTTTTCAGGCATTGGAAAATGCGGTTACTAAATTAATCAAGCTTGGCGAGAGTAAGCAATTCGAGGCAATTGCTGCCCTTTCAACGCCCATGTTGAATATGTTTGGCTATGCTATGGGAGGTGTTGCTATGGCAAAATTGGTCAAGCCGCTTCCAGCTCTAACAGATGAGAAAAAGAAAGCACATCACGAAACACTTGTGAAATTTTACATCAAAGCTCTTCTGCCAAGGTTGCGCGCTGACAATTCTTGTTTTGAAAGAGATGTTGATCCGTTAGTAACAAGCGTAAGCTACCTTAGTTCATAATCGCATCTTCAAGACGTTTTCTTGTCGCTCTTTTTTCGGCGGGGGTCTGCTGTTTTAGTGGGTAATCCTGACTACAATTTTTCATTGCATACTTTGTGAGTTGTGACTCAATTCTAGAGAGCGGCGCGGTTAGACCTTCATAGGCCTTGGCAAAGCTCGCACCATAGCATTTGCAATAGTCATTATAATTATCGGGTCTTTGAAATTGGGCAAAGCCAACACATTGTTGATATTTGATGCTAGCGATTTTTGGCAAATCGGGACATCGCGGCAAAACAGAGCCTAATAACTCACTTTTGTTCGTCATGGTAACTTCGGCAAGGCGTGCGTTATAAAATGCCCCCGCTACACAGCTACAATTATGATAGTCTGAAAGATATGAGGTGGTTGCACATTGTTGGTAAATACCAACGGCCTCTTGATAGGCCTTTTGCTCGCGCTCTTTATCTACAGGTTGTGCTAATGCATGCATGGGTACAAGCAAGGTTATAAAAAGACAAAGAAAAGCGGGTAGAAAAATTTTCATACCCGCCAGTCTATCATGTTGAATATTTTTAAAAGGTTAAATTAACTTAAGCACGTTTTTTACCTGTGACCTTTTCCCAGAAAGTCGAGGAATTGCTCTGGTTCTGGTTTTGACTTTGCGATTGTAGGCGTTGCATGTTTTGCTGCATGCGTTTTTGACGTGCTGCTCTGGCACGGTCTTCACGATCTTTGAGCTCTTTTTTAAGGTCATCAGCCTGTTTTTGTGTGTGCTGATTGGTCAAAAGAACCTGCTGTGCTTGTTTTTGCCACTGATCACGTTGACCACGAAGGTCTTCCATTTGTTTTTCGGCAGTGTGCAATTGATCTTCTAGTGAGCGAATACGCATTTTCAGACGTTCCATCTCAAGAATATCTTTTGCTTTTTGAAGCTCTGCCTCAACTGTGTCTTGTTTTGGCGTGCTTTCCTCAAGACCAAAAACGCGCTCTAATTCACTAACATCGATTGCACGACGCTTATTGTCTAAGACTTCGAATGATAGCTTTCCTGATTTCATAGCGCGCTGGATTGTTGATTTTGACTTACCTGTCAATTCAGCGGCGCGTTGTGCTCCTACTTTAGCCATAAGTTCTCTCCCTTACGGTTGACTATATTGTGATACGAATATGCATTTTTCTTACCATAAAAAAACGATCCAAGGCAACAACTTGAATCGTTTCATTCACATTTAATTATGTCACATGACCCATTATAAGGTCACAAATGATACGTTACTTCATTTTGGTTTGAAGTAAGCGGGTCAGGTTTTGCCATTGTGCGCCGCTAAACAGGTGTGCGTACATGAAAGGCAGCCATGACTTGGATCTGAATTCCAAGAACGCCTTGTCATCTAGTTTTGCCAATTTCTCTTCATCGATTATGCGGAAGCCAGCAAAGTTGATTGTTTTATTGTCAGGGGTTTTGATTTCGGCTGCACGCTCAATCAATAAACCACTATCGTTTAGAGCCTTTCCAAAATCGACTGTTTGTTGCGCTGCTGCATGATAGGATTTACAAAACTCTAGCGCATTTTGTGCAAGCGCGCTGGGCTTACCCTTTTCTTCAAAAAACTTCATTTCTTGTTTTTCACCGACAATTTTATCATTTGCATCAACACATAATGTTAATTGGTCTGTATTGGGCATTTCAGAAAAGATAAATGGATACCTGCGGATATAGGCAGGGACATAAGTGCTGGGCGCCCAATTTCCTTTAGCGTCAACAAACAAGTTCTCATTGTCACGAAGACCCATAATGGCCACAGGTGTTGCCGTTTCATCAGGTGAGAAGGCGATAGGATAGAAATGACAAATTTGTGGGAATTCAATCAAGTTGATAGGCACGGCATTGACGCCAGAAGTAAAACTGAGCCCGAAATCTTTCTTGAGACCCCATTCAACATGTTTTTCTGAATCCAAAGGTACAGGGTTAGAATAAAAAAGAGGCATGCCCTGATTTGAATTGTCTGCTGTCTTTTTGTTGTCTTTTGTCATGG
Source organism: uncultured Alphaproteobacteria bacterium (assembly GCA_963740205.1). Taxonomy (GTDB): domain Bacteria; phylum Pseudomonadota; class Alphaproteobacteria; order Micavibrionales; family Micavibrionaceae; genus UBA2137. Next base: position 593,535 of record CAVUDD010000002.1, on the reverse strand, counting down.
TAAAATCTATCCGTTTTTGTTCGGCGTGAATTTGAAAAGTTGAGCTATCTTATACAATTCTTATCAAAGGAAAAAGGCTCTTTTGACTTTATTTTCATGTGCCTTTCCTTTAACACCGTAATCAAGAGATTTAACCATTTGGAGAAGAATAAATGCAAATTGGAGTTATTGGCACTGGTTATGTGGGCTTGGTATCGGGAACGTGCTTTGCAGAATTTGGTCACCAGGTCACATGTATTGATACTAATGAAGCAAAAATCGAGGGCTTAAAGAACGGTATTATTCCGATTTATGAACCAGGACTTGATGACTTGGTTAAAAAGCAGGTCGATGCAAAGCGTTTGTCTTTCTCAACTAATATTAAAGACGGTGTTCAGAACATGGATGCCGTGTTTATAGCGGTTGGAACGCCTCCTCGTGAAGAAGATGGTCATGCTGATTTAACCTATGTTCACCAAGCTGCGAGACAAATCGCGCAAAACCTCAATCAATTTACAGTTATTGTAAACAAATCAACTGTTCCTGTGGGAACGGCGCGCGAAGTTGATAAAATTATGCGTGAAGAAAACCCTGATGCAGATTTCGGTGTGTGTTCAAACCCTGAATTCTTGCGTGAAGGTGCTGCTATTAATGACTTTATGCGCCCTGACCGTGTTGTTGTAGGAACAGACTCTGAGCGTAGTGCCGAAGTTATGCGTAAACTTTACCGCCCACTCTTTATCAATGAAGTGCCAATGGTTGTGACAACACCAGAAAGCTCTGAGATTATCAAATATGCAAGTAATGCATTTTTGGCGACTAAGATTACCTTCATCAATGAAATCGCCAATCTGTGCGAAAAAACTGGTGCCAATGTGCAAGATGTTGCCAAAGGTATGGGGTTGGATGGCCGTATTGGCTCTAAATTCCTGCATGCTGGCCCAGGTTATGGTGGCTCATGTTTCCCCAAAGATACTCTGGCGCTATCCCAGACAGGGCAGAAATATGGCGCGCCTCAGACCATTGTTGAAACAGTTGTGAAGGTGAACTATCAACGTCAAAAGGATATGGCTGATCGTATCATTATGGCATGCGGTGGCAGTGTAGAGGGTAAGAAAATCGCTGTTCTTGGTGTTTCCTTTAAACCAAATACAGATGATGTTCGAGAAGCACCATCATTAATTGTTATTCCCGCATTGCAAAAAGCAGGAGCAAAGGTCACTGCACATGATCCAATTGCACAAGAGGAAGCTTCCAAACACCTTGAAGTGGACTGGGCAAGCGATCCTTATGAAGCGGCAAAAGAGGCGGATGCCTTGGTTATTTTAACCGAATGGAATGAGTATCGCGGACTTCACCTTGAAAAATTGAAGGAAATTATGGCGTCACCACGATTGATTGACTTGCGCAATATCTATAAGATTCCAGATGTTAAGAAGCACGGCTTTCATTACGTTTCTATTGGACGCACTGAAATTTTGCCTGATGGAAAAAATTTAAAAGTTGTAAGCGCATAGAATTAAGGACGGGTACTTGTCAAATCGTTATCTGGATAGGCTTGAAGCCGAAACAATCTACATTTTGAGGGAGGCCTATAACAAGGTTGATCCGCTGGCTATGCTTTGGTCTATTGGTAAGGATTCAAATGCTTTGCTCTGGATGGCACGCAAAGCGTTTTTTGGAAGTGTTCCTTTTCCAGTCGTGCAATTGGATACCGAAATGGAGCTGGACGAGGTTTATACGTTTCGTGATCAGATTGTTAAAGATTGGGATTTGAACCTTAAAGTCGAAATGTGTCCTCCAGAAGAAGACATGGATAAAACATTACCGCCTAATACTCGTGCTGCAATGCGTAAAACGGAAGGTTTAAAAAATCTTCTGGTTAATAATGGCTATAAGGGCGTTATTGCAGGTATCCGTAGGGATGAGCAATCCATGCGCGCAAAAGAGCGCGTATTTTCACCACGAAGTACACATGGTGATTGGGATTTTAAGAACCAGCCTGCCGAAATTTGGGATCAATATAAAACCGATGTGCCAGAAGGGTGTCATTTGCGTATTCATCCATTGCTGAACTGGACAGAAATCGACATTTGGCGTTACACGCAACGAGAAAATATTCCCGTCGTGCCGCTATATTTCTCGATAGATGGAAAACGTTATCGATCATTAGGTGAAAAAAATATCACGTTACCTGTCGATAGCGATGCCTCGACTATTGATGAAATTATAGAGGAATTGTTGACAACGAAAACATCTGAGCGTTCGGGGCGGACGATGGATACCGAAAGCGAAAGTAGTTTTGAGACTTTAAGAACACGCGGGTATATGTAGGCAAAATTATGGTTAACAAGAATAGAAGAAAAACAGATAAAAAAGATCCTGATGTCAATCTAGGCGCAGAAAAAATTCGCATTGTTATTGTCGGACACGTAGATCACGGAAAATCAACACTCATAGGTCGTTTGTTGCATGATACGAACAGCCTGCCCGATGGTAAGTTGGAAGAGGTAATGAAAGCCTCTAAAAAACGTGGGGATGTTATAGAATGGTCTTATTTACTGGATGCATTTCAGGCTGAGCGTGACCAAGCCATTACTATTGACACAACGCAGATTAATTTCTCTACCAAAAATCGTGACTTTGTGATTATCGATGCGCCAGGTCACACTGAATTTCTAAAAAATATGATTTCTGGTGCTGCGCAGGCTGACGCTGCAATACTTGTGGTTGATGCGGAAGAGGGCTTACAGGAACAAACACGCCGTCATGCATATCTTTTAAGTCTGATTGGTATTCGTCAGGTCTCGGTTGTTATTAATAAGATTGATAAGGTTGATTTTTCAAAAGGTAGATTTGAGGAGGTCGCAAAAGAGGTAGTGCATTTTCTTGCGGGGTTAAATATCAGTGCCACTGATATTTTACCAATTTCTGCCCGTCATGGTCGTAACATCTTAGAACCAGCCGAGCATATGGAATGGTTTACAGGAAAAACTCTAATCGAGTTATTGGAGTCAGTAGAGCCAAGAGGCGCACCTGTTGCGCGTCCTTTAAGATTCCCTATTCAGGATGTGTACCGTGTTAAAGAAAAACGGATTCTGGTTGGACGCATAGAGAGTGGTATATTGCGAAAAGGTGATACGCTCTTATTCTCACCGACTAACGAAACAGCAAAAATACAATCCATTGAGTCTCTGGCCTGAGAACGATATTGAAAAAGTAGAAGCGCATGCTGGCCAGTCGGTAGGTATTACTCTGGATAAGCCTGTTTTTGTAGAGCGTGGACATGTTGCCAGTCATGAAGATAAGGCACCTTTATTATCGAATGTTTTCCGCGCGCATTTATTTTGGTTGTCAAAAAACCCCCTCAAAGTTGGTGATACCTATAAATTGCGTGTTCATTCCTCGGAGTTGAATGCAACTATTCAATCTATTGATCAAATGATTGATACAGAAGACCTTTCCGAGCTTACTGATTGCAATAAGGTAGAAAAAAATCAGGTGGCTAAGGTTACAATACGTGTACGCGACCTTATACCCATTGATGCTTATATTGACAATCAAAAGACGGGACGTATCGTATTGTATAATTCTGATGCTGTTGTTGGTGGTGGCACAGTATTCATGGATGGCTATGCAGATCAACGTCGCCTTGTCACACCTAAATCAGAAAATATTTATAAAGTTGACCATCTTTTAAGTCATGAAAAACGTGCAGAGCGTAATGGCTATCACGGAGGAGTCTACTGGTTTACTGGGCTTTCTGGATCTGGCAAATCTACTTTGGCAATGAAGGTCGAGCAGGAATTATTCCGCCGTGAATATCAAACATATGTACTTGATGGTGATAACGTACGTCATGGGTTGAACGCTGATTTGGGCTTTTCTCCAGATGATCGCGCAGAAAATATTCGCCGTGTCTCCGAGGTTTCAGCCTTAGTCGCGGATGCAGGTGTTTTGTGTATCTCGGCATTTATTTCGCCTTATCGCTCTGACAGGAAGCGCGCACGTGATGTAAAACCGGAACATTTCCATGAAATTTATATCAAGGCTTCTCTAGAGGCATGTGAAAATCGTGATCCAAAAGGTCTGTACAAAAAAGCTCGTAGAGGTGAAATCAAGCAATTTACAGGGATTGATTCACCTTATGAGCCGCCCGAAAACCCTGACTTAGTGGTTGATACAGAGAAAAACGATATAGAAACATGTATTCATCAGATTGTTGACTATATAGAGCAAAACGCTGCGTATCAAAAAGGTGAGCAGGACAATAAAGCCAATGGAGAAAAAGCCCTTGCCGTCTGATTTACACCCGCTCCTTAAACATAAACAGGCTTTGTGTAATCAGGTTCGCCGTATTGCTATTGAGGCTGGTGAAATAACACTCGCTTATTTTGATGAAGGTGGTTTTTCAAATTCGGACATCAAGGATGATGGCTCGCCAGTAACGCAAGCTGACCAAAAAGCTGAAATTTATATTACAAATGCCCTTAAGAATATTTTACCTGATGTGCCAGTGGTTGGTGAGGAAGCCGCAAGCGAAGGTAAATGCCCTGATCTGTCTGGTGAAAGATTTTATTGGTGTGTTGACCCCTTGGATGGCACCAAGGAATTTATTTCTGGTAGTGGTGATTACACAGTTAATATTGCCCTCATAGAAGACGATAGACCTGTTCTAGGGGTTGTTTATGCGCCAGTGCACGGCGAGTTATACGCTGGATGGGGTGAGGGGACTGCGCTACGCTGGATGGAGGATACAGATTCAGAAAAATCTATACGTACGCGTAAGGCACCGACAGAGGGTATTACCGTTGTGGCCAGTAAAAGTCATGGTAGCGGTGAAAAACTTGATAATTTTTTGAATGACTACAAGGTCAAAAAACTGGTAAAGCGTGGAAGTTCACTTAAGATTTGCGCAGTTGCTGCTGGAAAGGCTGATATGTATCCACGTTTTGGCCCTACATGTGAATGGGATACAGCTGCTGCTGATGCGGTTTTACGTTCTGCTGGTGGTATTCTTACCGACACGAACAACAAGCCTCTTGTTTATCGCAAAGCAGCCAATAAATTTCTTAATCCCGAATTTTTGGCGTGGTCTGGTGATTTATATCCATTCGAGCTTGGCAACGACGCGGCCTAGAATAATATTTTCCTTAAACGATATGGTTTCACTCTCATAATCACTATTCGAGGGTGAAATTTTAAATTGTGGTGGGGTGCTTTGTGCGGCAAGGGTACAACGTCTGACAATTTCCCCAACGCCGTCCGAAATTAGGAAAACACCAGGCGGTGAAGGCATTTTTAGCGAGGTATCAAGCAAAACAAACGTGCCCTTTTTAAAATCGGGTGTCATCGCATCATCCTCGATTTTGAAAATTCTCAAATTATCCGAGTTCTTCTCTATTCTGTCAGGTAAATGTTGAGAGGGAATAATCCAGCTATTTTCTTGAGCATGATATCTATCCTGCAAATTCTGGTTTTGAGAGACATACGAATGTATGGTGTGTCCTCGCCTTTCAAGACTTTTTGCACCATCATTGGGTAATCCGAAAAAGGAGCGCATTTCAATATACTCGCGTGCCTTGATATCGCGTGTACCAGCAAGGATTTTACTTATAGCGGGGGCTTCAAGCCCAAGCAAATGTGCAAGGTCTGCCTTCTTTTTATCGGGGTGTAATTTGAACTGGGCTTGTAGCCATTGGCGATCCATAAACATATTATGCTGTTGTAAAAAGGAAATCATATTGCTAAAAAAGAAAGTATATATTTCTAAAGTAGAAAGTAATGCTATGAGTGCACCAAAATACGGACAAAATCTTAAGCAAATCAGGATAAAGCTGGGCTTAACACGCCAGTCTCTTGCAACTCTGCTTGATGTAGATGCCGACAAAATCAAAAGTTACGAAGAGGCACGGAACGATATCCCGCTCGAGCACGTTGAAAAGCTATGTCTATTTTACAATTTAGAGTATGACTTGTTTTTCGAAAACGCCGATTTCAACGAAGAGAGCCAAAATTTTCATGAGCATAAAAAGCATAAATCCTACCACTGAAGAAACTCTCAAGGAATTCAACGAACATAGTGAAACTTATGTTCAAGACGCGATCGAGCGCTCTGTTCAGGCCTTTACACACCAAAAGGCACAGACATTTAAACAGCGCGCAGTTAAAATGAACAAAGTCGCAGATATTCTCGAAAAAAATGCCGATAAGTATGCCCAATTAATGACACAAGAGATGGGCAAACCCATAGCACAAGCAAAAGCCGAGGCTGATAAATGCGCGTGGGTATGCAGATTTTACGCTGAAAATGCAGAAAAGTTTTTAAGCGACAAACAAGTTAAAACGGATAATAAAAAATCCTATGTTACATATCTTCCTATAGGGCCTATTCTAGCCGTCATGCCTTGGAATTTCCCCATGTGGCAAGTTATTAGATTTGCCGCCCCTGCATTAATGGCTGGGAATACAGCCATTTTAAAACATGCCTCGAATGTTCCTCAGACAGCACTTCTTATCGAAGAAATTTATAGAGAAGCAGGCTTTGATGCCCACGAATTTCAGACATTGCTTATTGGTTCGGATAAGGTTGAGGAAATTCTTAAAGATAATCGTGTTCGCGCAGCAACATTGACTGGTTCCGAAGGCGCGGGGCGGGCGGTGGCCTCATTATCGGGCAATAATATCAAAAAGACCGTTCTCGAACTTGGTGGGTCTGACCCCTTCATCGTTATGCCGACCGCCGATATGGACAACGCCATTGAAATGGCGGTTAAGGGACGCACACAAAATAACGGACAATCCTGTATTGCTGCCAAACGCTTCATTGTGCATGCCGCCATTTATGACGAATTCAAAAAACGCTTTGTCGAAGAATTTGAAAAACTTAAAGTTGGTGATCCTCTTGATAAGGAGACCGATATAGGGCCACTCGCCACCGCACAAATTGCAGACGAACTTGCAGAGCAAGTCGATGAAACAGTTAAAAAAGGTGCGAAATTATTAGTTGGTGGCAAACGCCTCAAACAAAAAGGTTATTTTGTCTCGCCTGGTATTATGGAGGATATCCCAGAGGATGCACCAGCCTATACAGAGGAATTGTTCGGCCCAGTAGCTTGTCTTTTCAAAGTATCTAGCCTGGAGGAAGCTGTTATTTTAGGCAATATTACACGCTTTGGACTGGGTTCTGCTATTTTTACGCAAGACGAGACTGAAAAGGGCTATGCCGTTAAACATCTAGATGCGGGCAGCACATTCATTAATACGATTGTTGCTTCTGATCCTCGATTGCCGTTCGGTGGCGTCAAAGCATCAGGATATGGACGCGAATTAGGCTCTGAGGGTATTCACGAATTTGTAAATGTTAAAACGATTGCCGAAGCTTAAATCATCTTGGGATGGTGAAATAGACTTTTGTACCCTGAAGCAGTTTTGATTCAATCCAAATTTCTCCGCCATTGCGCTCTACAATTTTCTTGGCAAATGTTAGTCCAACGCCAACGCCGTCACCATATGATCCGGGCGCATGAAGTCGTCTAAACAATTTGAATACATCCTTGTGGTAATCCGAATGGATCCCCATGCCGTTATCGCTAATACAAAACTGGTCTAAACCCGCTTTGTTTTCATGCGTTATGCGTATTTTAGGTTGAATACCATCTTTTTTATACAAAAGTGCATTTTCAATAAGCTGTGTGAATAATACGTAAAGCTGATTTCTTTCTGCGCTTACAACGGGCAAAACACCAAACTCGACACAGGATCTACACTCGTGACTACGCTGCGAAAGTTCATCCAATACTTCATGCAATAAATCATTGATTGCAACAGGCACATTTTCCTCGGCATGGGTTCGTAATCTTGAATAAGTAAGCAGAGCGGACTGCATTTTATCAAGCGTAGTCAATGATTGACGCAAAAATTTGGCATAGGTTTCCTGCTCGGGCAGTAGATTATCCTGCGCGGACTCCAGAAAAAGATTTGTAAATTCCTTAAGGTGTCGCAAAGGCGTCTTGAAATCGTGGGAAACAATATAAACGAAATCCTCGTAATCCTTTTGAATTGCGTAATAATCCTGTTTTTGATGCATGCGAGACCTACTTTGGAGGTAAAATGACGATATTGAACCAGAAATTCTCTATAGCGCTGACGATATCATTGAATTTGTTAAGTGTGAGAGGTTTGATAATGTAGCTGTTGGCGGCCAGATCATAGGTTTTCAAAACATCTCGTTCTGCTTGTGAACTGGTTAATATAACCACGGGAATGCGCTTCAAATCTGGGTTGTTGCGTATCTCGCTTAAGACCTGTGTACCGTCCTTTTTAGGTAGATTAATGTCCAGTAAAACAATATGCGGTCTTGTACTGCCCTCGTAACCGGATTTGCGTGTCAACATATCAAGGGCAATCTCGCCATCATTTGCTACCTGAATATTGTTGGCGATTTTTGCCTTTTCAAAGGCACGTTTTGTTAAAAACACATCACCCTCATTATCCTCGACCAATAAAATTTCAATAGTTTGCACCATCATTTCTCCTTTACATGGAATTTGTGTTTCCACGATAGGCAGATTTTTATTTAAAAACGAGACGGGCATACCATCGTATAAGGCAGGGTATAGATCGTATAATTCGAACAATGCGAGCCTCTTACCCTAGAACTCTCTGGACAAAGACTCGGCGCTGTTCCAAAGTATTAAGCACGATACATATGATTGAAATTTTGAAATTTGACCTAAATTTTATGCCATACAAATCCCAGTATTCAAGAGAGAGAAAACAATGAAACATATTCTACCAAGTCTATTCCTGTTCCTTTTGGCAACCCCGGCAATGGCGGGGGAGGTCGTGGCCTATACCCATGACGGCACAACGCTTGAGGGTTATGTTGCGACACCTAAGGCAGGTGAGGGGCCATATCCGACCGTTTTGGTTGCCCATCAATGGAAGGGGCTTGGTGAGTATGAAAAGCAACGTGCCGACATGTTGGCGGATTTGGGCTATGTGGCCTTTGCGGTTGATGTGTATGGGCAGGGCGTTCGCCCAGAAACTGTTGAGCTGGCCGCTAAGGAGTTCCACTATTTATAAGGATGATCCTGTACTTGCGCGTGGGCGTATGAATGCGGCGCTTGAATATGCAAGATCACTCCCGCAAGTCGATAAGGATAAAATCGCAGCTATGGGCTATTGCTTTGGCGGGACTATGGTGCTTGAGCTTGCGCGCTCAGGCGCGGACATTGACGGTGTCGTAAGTTTCCATGGCGGACTTGCAACCAAGGCAGCGGCAGGAAAGGGAGATATTAAATCATCCGTATTTGTTCATCACGGCGCGGTTGACCCGTATGTAAAGGATGACGAGGTGGCAACGTTCAAGGAAGAGATGAAAACATCCAACGCCGATTGGCAATTTATATCTTATGCGGATGCTGTTCACGCCTTTACTGAAAAGGCCTCTGGCGATGATGCTTCCACTGGAGTTGCCTATAATGAGAAAGCCGACAAGCGTAGCTGGGCTTATACTCTTGAATTCTTTAAAGAGTTATTCGGGGAATAATTAAAGGCATGAAAAAGGGGTGAGAGCAAATGCCCACACCCCTTTTGAAACTCTAAGAGCAGCTAATTACGCGGCTTCTTTAAGATTACAAGCTGATTGCTTGCCTTTTTCTTCTTGAACATCGTATTCGATCTTCTGACCTTCGTTTAGACCACGAAGACCGGCTTTTTCAACAGCACTAATATGTACGAATACATCTCCGCCACCAGTTGAAGGCTCGATAAAGCCAAAGCCTTTTGAAGGGTTAAACCATTTTACTGTACCTGTTGCCATGAGAAATCTCCTTTTTAGCAAGTTTCGGTATTAAACCTCGCACAACCGCGTGAGAGGCCTTTAGTCTGATAATGACTTTATTGTCATTTGGGTCGAGCTAAAACGAACTGCTTGGAAATAAATCGAAGGAAACCGTGAAACTACATAAATCAAACCTATGCGTAATAAACATATTTTGAGGGGTGAAGTCAATAAAATTCGCAAATCATCTAAAGTGATGGGGCGGGCGAATTTAAATCCCTAAAGGCAGTTTGGAAATCTGTGTCGTCGTTGACTTGGTCAAGCAAGTTTTCAGGTGTGCCATTACTTGAAGGTGCTTGTGCAACGTCATTTGTGCCAACCTGCAAATCAATCCCTCTTTCTCTAAGAGTATCTATAATCGCAGTGCCCTTCATTTGTTGATAGGCTGTACTGACCGCCGTATTGATGACAATGGCTCGCTCACCTTCGGAAAGCGCAATACCGTCAGCATCAAGTCGCTCAAGTGCATCTTGTTGTGTGCGTGAAACCCAATCCGTCAACTGACCGCGAGCCTCACCTTCAATTGTGTCACGCAACCACATGTCATTGGGGCGTATATTGGAAGGGTCGGGGCCGTCATAATCATCGACATAGGTAACAACGCTTTCTCCATCAAGTGAGACCTGAGCAAAAAACTCGTTTATATCGCCATTGTAATCCCGCATATATCCATGCACAAATCCTGGGACATTTCTCTCGGCTAACTCACTAATCATATCCTTGTGATCGCTAACGACATGTCTGGTATCAAGAACTTTGCGGGCGTCGCCAATAAGAAAACTTGCGGGCAAAAGACGCTCGGCGGCAAAGGCACCTATATCTTCATAGGAAAGGCCAATACCTGCAAATTGAATATCAGGACTATGCAACCCCCCATGATAAAGTGCGACATCATTGGCAAGTGGACCGCTTTTGAGGTCATTGGGCAAAATGAGCTCGCGCAACCCATCGGTAACTAAATCAGAAATAGCAGAGGGGACATTAAGAACTCGCCATGCAACCTCGGACGCAATGTGTGCGCCAGTGGCAATGTCATCTTGGCCAGCCATTTCCGCACCAAGCCTGATACCTTCCAATACAGAGGTTTCCGTACCCATAATGTTTCCTCATGCTTATTGTTCAGGCTAAAGCATAAAATAATATTATGAAAAAAGGATTAAAGTCGGAGAGTTGGCTAAAATTTAAGACTATATATGAGGTTTGGCCCTTGACCTAGAACGTCGTCACATCTCTCTATTAACTTTCCTCCATTGATTTCTATCAAATGCGAGGAGGCAGGATTATCAATATCACAAGTAATAAGAATGTTATCGAAACCGCGTGACTTAAATTTCTCAACAACAACTTCCAATGTGTCTTGCCAGACCTTCTTGCCATAGCCTTTTCCACGCAGAGAGGGGCGTATAGCTAGCCCTCTGTATCCTGCATATCTTTCTAACAATTCTTTGTCACCCTTATAACGTAGGACGAGCGACCCGATAAATTCATGGCCATTTGTAATCCAACATATTTCATGATTGGTAATTTTTAACTCTTTGCCGTTATTAAGTTTGAATGAAAACTCAGGGGCAGTATTGAGCTTTGAAATATAGGCAACAGGGTCTTCTTTGATAATTTCTACGGAATCATTACCAAAGCCAAGTTGCATATTTTTAAACCCCTCCTCTACTGCCTCTAAGTAAGAAGGCAACAAGTCCGGATTAGGCGCAACAAGTTTAAACAATGTCTCAGTATCCATCTTGAGAGAATCTTACTTGAATATTGTTTAAGCTGCCAGGTGCAATTTTAGGCGGCGTATATGACCTGAGCCCATCGCCAATGTCAGATCGGATGACTAGCAATTAAGTATTTATTTTTAAGAAATTAAGATAATTGGTTGCGGGGGCACGCAAGTACCGATATGCGGATATCCCATTTATGAAGATAGATATATAGGGGGGTAGTAAATTATAAAAAATGAAAAACAACCCTATGCAAAGTATATATTCTGGGTCGCCAATTATCCTATAATGTGTTAGTATAATTCACTTAAAAGTCACTTTATTTGGGTTTTGGCCATGGGTAAAAATACTAGTTTAGAAAATAAAGAAAAAAATGTTATTCAATCAAAAGCATCCGCTAGAGATTTAGTTGGCTCCAGTGATACGGACTTTATGAATATGCTGTTCAATGACCTCATTAGTAGTATGTGGTTGCCAGAAGGTACATCTGAAGAAGCTAAAACAATGAAATTCAATGCTGCTATTGAAACTTTGAGACAAATAGCACCGCAAGATGGTGTTGAAGGAATGCTAGCTGTCCAAATGGCAAGCACACACCAAGCCGCGATGGACTGTCTTAGACGCGCAGCTATTTCAAAGCAAACTTTTGAAGGTCGAAACTTGTCCCTTAAACATGCAGAGAAGCTGCTCAGACTTTATATGGACCAAGTAAAAGTACTAAACAAGCAAAGAGGCAAGGGTGACCAGAAAATGGTTATTGAGCATGTGAATGTTGAGCCAGGTGGTCAAGCGATTGTTGGTCAAGTCAAAAGTACGTCAAGAAACAAAAGAAAAGATGGGGCATGAACGCAACACAGAGCCTATGCTGAGCAGCAAGCGTTGTGGTGCTAAAACACGCAAAGGAACTGCCTGTAAAGCGCCTGTGGTTAAAGGTAAAGGGAGGTGTAGAATGCACGGCGGAGCGGAAGGTAGTGGAGCCCCTAGAGGTAATAAAAATGCACTTAAGTCGGGTTTCTACACCAAAGAAGCAATTGCAGAAAGAAAACAACTTAGTAAAATGATTAAAGCCTACAAATCAACACTTAATGAAGTTTTTTAGTGCTTAGTTAGTCCAATAAATATCTTTTAAAATATATACTTCTGATGTAAATATGCGCATTATGTGATTTTGCTTTCTTATGTCGGGGAAACAACGAAATACAATAACACTCGCTGTGAATACGTTGTACCGCTAGCCGCGGGAACCAATTCCCTGGCTACAAGAGAAAACATCTTTTAAAAAAGGCGGGGTAACTAACAACGTGGTATTTATGCCACTAAAGCCCAATCTTTTCCACAGGATATTCACAGTTATTCATAATTAGGGTACTCTTATAGGTGGTATTCTATGCAAACCCCTATTCAGAGGATTTGTCCTTGTTTAATTGTAAGCTTTGTAAGTGCATTTTTGCATTAGTAATCATAATGTTAGTTGGTTGTTCAGATGTGGGTGAGCAACGTGCGAATCAGATCATTCAAAATGACCTGCAAAACATATACGCGACTGAAAATGTGTCTGAATTAACTATTTACGACGCTATTGAACGCGGACTTAGGTATAATTTGGATGTCACGAATAGCCGAAGATGATTACGCGGTTTCTTTGAGTGATGCAAACTTGCAGTATCTAAATTCTTTGCCAACAATCACTGCAAAAAGAGACTATATAACCCGTAATAATGAACAGGCATCTAGTAGTATTTCGGCCAATACTGGAGTTCAATCCTTAGAATCTTCTATTTCTACGGATCGAACGCGACGTACTAATTTATTGGAAGCTAACTGGGCCGTTCTAGACTCTGCTATTAATATCTACCAATCAAAATCTGCAGTAAATCGGGCGGCTATATCTGAGCAACGCCTTAGAAAAGTAAGACAAAACATCGTTATGGATGTCTATTCAGCATTTTGGCGTGCTGCGTCTTACCAGAAAATTCGCCCGGATGTGGAGTCCGCAATTAGGCAAGCTGATGACAGATTAGAAAGTCTGGATGTAGCAGAACAGAATGGCGATCTTCCTCTTGATAGATTGCTATCATTAAAAACTGAAATATTAAGTAAAAAACAAAACCTGCAAGATGCTTATAACCAGCTAAAGTTATCGGAATATGAGCTTAAAACACTGTTATCAATACCTTTAAATCAAAATATTTATATTAAAGTTGATGATGATTGGCTTAACAAAAATAACATCCCAAGCGCAAGTTTGAGCGTAGAGAAATATGTCGATGAATCCCTGAGCAATCGTCCAGAAATTAAAGAAGAATTATTAGAGTTACAAATTTCAAAAAGAGGGTTGGTTTCTTCTGTGTTGGAAACCATTCCAGGTTTAGATCTGATCGTAAATTATAATACTGATAGTAATAGCTTCTTAGAGAATCAAGAATGGGTTGGATTTACAGCCTCTTTGACACAAAATATTACAAGAATACTTACTTTACCGTTTCGTTATCAAAAAGCACAACGAGAGATTGATGTAGCTAATTCAAGAAGAAAAGCCCTTGTAGCTGCAGTCTTAACCCAGACTTATATTGCAAAATCGATCTATGATCAGAGCTATCAGGATTATATTGATCAAACTCAAATATTCAAAACATCACAAAAAGCTTTTAACAGATCCCAATCTTACAGAGATGTAGGGATATTGAACGGAGTTGATAATGTGAGTCAGATTTTAAGTTTTGAGGTTGCTCGTATAGAAAGATTTCAAAGATATGTTCAGGCACAGTCTGCATATGCTCGCTTTATGAATACGCTAGGCTATGATATAAATAAGTTCGGAATGTCACTTTCCGGTTCTCACTTGTCCCAAATCATGGACGCCCCACAATGAAGAAATTGATTAAAACACTCTCCTGTATGTGTGTGCTTATGCTTGTGATATGCGTGAGCTCCAACCTGTTGCTATACTCAAAACCAGGCAATGCTCGCGCAATTGATGATAAGAGACAGCAAGTCGCTCAAATAGATACGAGCAGTTCAGAAAATAAAAAAATGGAAGCTGAAGTTGTATTGGAAGAGCCTCCATCCGAAGTTCCAAATGAGGTGGATGAAGAAGAGTTAGTTGTTCAGACCGTTCTAACACCCTTTAAAAATGTGGTTATATCAGCAACTCTTGATGGAGTTTTAGAGAAATTACCTTTCGAAAGCGGGGATATGTTTAAAAAAGGTGATGTTTTAGTTAAATATAAATGTGATTTTGAAAGTGCAAAGGTAAGAGAATCTGAAGCACGCGTGAGATCTTCTAATAGACAATTGACTGCTTTTCAAAGACTCAAAAAATTAGACAATGTTTCAGAGGTTGAATTTGTTTCTATGTCTGAGACAAATAAGCAAGAACGTGCTTTGTTAGATCAAGCAAAGGCACGACTTGATATGTGTACGATTGTTGCTCCTTTTGACGGCCGCGTTCAAAAGAAAATGGCGAGCAATTACGAAGGCACAAAATCAGGCCGAGTTTTAATGGAAATTAGCTCTTCTGATCCACTTCAAGCTGAGCTACTTGTGCCCTCTGTTTGGTTGAGATGGATTAATATTGGAACAGATGTCAACATTTATGTTGTAGAAAGTGATACATCGTATTCAGCAAAGGTTATACGTATTCATGGGGAAGTTGATCCAATAACTCAAAGTGTGCGAGTGGTTGCTCAAATCGGCTCTTATGAAGAGGAATTACTGCCGGGCATGAGCGGCACTGCAACTTTCCAATCGGAAGTCAGTACGAATGGTGTAGGATTTATGGGATTGAAAATAGGTGAATTCTAGTGGTCAATCAAGCACTTCCTAGTAAGGAAATCCTGAGCTTAATTAAGCTGATTTCGTTTTTCAAACAGCTACGACATAAAGATACCCTTGAACGCGCAGGGTTTTATTTTGTAAATGATCTCTACAATATTTCTCCTTACGAGCAATGTGTTTTTTGGACTTGTGAAGAAAAAAAAATTACCCTTGTGTCAGCGTCAGGGCAAATGGACATTAATGAGCAGGGTACATACGCACAGTTACTCATTAAAGTTTTAAAACAGTCTATTGATACAAAAGCTCTAAAATCTCAATCGGCCATTCATGAGTTTGTCGAAGAAAACGGATATGCTCAAGTTCATTTGGATATAGACTCAGGGGTCAGTAGATTACTTTCAGAAGAAGGCTATCAAAGTAAGAAAGATCATACGGCATATATTTTCTTATATGATGGGTCAAAATTAATTGGTGGCTTATGGGTTACGAGAGGTAAGCCTCTTGGTGATATTGAAAAAGCATTATTGGAAGATGTTAGTGATGCTCTTGCAACTAAACTCATATATTTCAATAAACAAAACAAAAAACCTCTAACGTTTATAAAGACGTCCAGTAAGTTTAGGCGTTACATACTTATCGGGCTAATATGCTTATGCCTATTTCCTGTGAGGTTTTCGATCACTGCATACTCAGAGGTTGTTCCGAAGATTTCTGAGGTTGTTACTATTCCTTATAACGCACTCATCACTGAAGTTTATGTAAGTCCTAACCAAAAGGTGAAAGAAGGCGAACCTTTATTTTCCTTGGATAAAATTCAACTAAAAAATCAATACGAACAAGCTTTGCAGGAATTGCAGACAGCTAAGCAAAAATTGTCGAAAACAGAACGACAAGTGTTTGCAGATGCGACAAAGAGTGCAGAGTTGAACATACTGCGTGAGATTGTTAAATCTAAGACCTTGGAAAGTAAATACGCGAAAGAACGCTTAGATCTCGCTGATGTAAAGTCACCTAGAGAAGGTATTGTACTGTTCTCAGACCGTAATGATTTGATAGGAAAGCCTATTAATGTTGGTGACGGAGTTATGGTTGTTGCTGCAGATGATGGTGTAGAGCTTTTAGCCAAAATTCCTGCATCGAATATGATAAATATAAACCCTGAAGTCCCCATTAAATTTTTCTTAAATACTTCTCCCTTAAAATCTCATAAAGCGATTATTAAAACTGTGAGTTACCAACCTTTACAGGATGGTAATGGAGAGCTGAACTATAGAGCCAGAGCTGATATACTAAATCCCGGTGATATTGAGCGTGTTGGTTTAACGGGCACAGCCAAAGTATACGGTAGTCGTACAATATTTATTTTTAATGTATTGAGACGTCCTTTTATCGCATTAAGAAACATCCTGAATTTCTAAAATGAAAAAGCCCGAAGATATACGCATTCCACCAATTCGGCAGGATTTAAAAGTATATAAAACAGGCTATGATCAAGACGGTGCACCAACTTGGACGCTATATGACCCCTTGTCGGACAACTATTTCAAAATAGGTTGGTTTGAATTTGAATGTTTAAAACGTTTTGAAAAATGTTTAAGTGCTAATCAGCTTATAGCGAGCATTTCTAATGAAACGACGCTTGAGCCTGATCTTGATGACATCAAAGAGTTTATAAGTTTTTTACTCTTTAATTCCCTTTTAAAGGCAAACTCGGCTGATGTTCAAAAGATAATGACCGAACAAAAAGATAAAGGCCAATCTTCATTTTTTAAAAAGACGTTTGCGCGCTACATGTACACGGTTATACCGCTATTTAAGCCTACAGCTTTCCTCAAAAAAGTGTATCCATATATTGAATTTTTATATACACGAGAGTTTTTTATATTCGTTTTATGTCTGCTTTCGTTAGGTATCTTTTTTACTTTGCAAAGAGTTGATGATTTTTTGCATACCTTTTCGTCTTTCTTGAGTTTGGAAGGGTTTATATTTTTAATATTTTCTACAGTTTTTGTGAAAATATTCCATGAATTGGGGCACGCTTTTATGGCGCATAAATATGGCATTCCTGTTTCAACAATGGGGGTGGCTCTTATTATTCTCTATCCAGTCTTATATACTGAAACAACCAATGCTTGGCGACTCTCTAATCGCAGGGATAGAGTGAATATAGCTTTGGCAGGCGTACTTGCGGAACTTACTCTTGCCTCAGCAGCTCTTATTTTGTGGCACGTCTTTCCTCCAGGCTTATTACAGAATATGGCATATTTTGTAGGATTTGTTTCTCTGGGTTTATCCATATTAGTGAATATGAACCCTTTTATGAAATTTGACGGTTATTATCTATTTTGTGATCTTGTAGGAATTGATAATTTACAGTCAAGGTCGATATCTTATTTTAAGTGGCATTTAAGAAAAATATTGTTAGGAGTTGATGAAAATACACCTGAGTTTTTAAATAAGAAAACACAAAATTTTTTAGTATTGTTCGGTTTTGGATTAAGTGTTTATAGGGTATTCTTATACCTTGGAATAAGTCTTGTAGCTTATAATCTGATGTTTAAGCCGTTGGGTTTGTTGGTTGCATCAACCATATTATTGCTTTTTATAGGTGCCCCTATCTTGAAAGAATTAAAAAACTGGTATGATGACCGTGAAGTTCTCTTCAAGAAAAAAAGGCCTAAAATCTTTTTAGGTATTGCTCTTGCTTTAGTTGCCTTGGTTGTTGTGCCTATAGACACTACAGTTAAAATTCCAGCTGTGTTGCATTCTAGTGAGTATGTTTCTATTCATGCGCCAATACCATCCCGTATTACAGAAATTAAAGTAGTTGAAGGAGATGTTGTCCAGATAGGAGATCCTCTTTTTAATTTATCATCTGAGAATTTAGATCAGGAAATTGAACAAGCAGAGCTCTCTTTAGAATTAAATAAGAAGATTAAATCAAGGCAGTCATTTGCACGGGACGAAGATGCGCGAGATATAATCATTGACGATGTTATTTTAGAGGCAATTTCTCGCTTAAAAGGTCTTAATGTCATGCGTTCCAAGCTACATGTAGTCTCTACTGTTGATGGAGTGGTTAGAGATGTTCCTCCCCAAATTCATGAAGGGCGATGGATCAACAGCAATGCCCCATTAGCAAAAGTTGTTAATGATGAAGGACTCTCACTAACAGGCTATATAAATGATGAAGATATAAGGCGTCTGAGCAATGGGGATACAGGCTATTTCTTAGCGGATAGTTCATTTTTCAAAAAAGTAAAAGTTAATCTAGTAAGTATAGGGAAAAACGATACAAAACAAATTACTTTCCCTGAATTGACGTCTCTATACGGAGGAACAATTCCTGCCGATAATTCTGGTGAAAATATTAATTCGAAAAATCCATTATATGTTCTGAAATTTGAGCCAATAAACGCCACTGAAAATAACACCAAATTTACCCAAAAAGGTGTCGTCATTCTGCGCGTGCAACCAATTAGTATTGCTGGTAAAATTGTTAAGAAGGTGATCTCCCTCTTTACCCGTGAATTCAACGTTTAGAATATTAACAAAATCCTAACAATCTTCACTTACACTTATAATGTGTAGGTAGGCATAAAATATGGCTCAAAAAGGCAAGAAGCGGTTCAAAAAAGTACAGCAAGCGCTAGAGAAGCGTTTAATGCTTGATGCTGCCGCAGTTTTTGCTGCAGTTGAAGCAATTTCCAACTCTGTTTTCCACTTGGATGCTCAAGATATTGATGGTGATAACGACAGATCAGCAGGGGATCAGCCTGCTGATGGAGCAACTGTGGGCACATGGGCAGATGGTGTTCCTACTCCCCAAAATAATCAGGCGACCGCAGGTGGAACGGCTCAAGCTACTTACGATGATGATGCCTTTGGCGTTGGTCGTGGAGGCTTAAAATTTGATGGCGTGAATGATGAATATGTTATTACAAATCAGAATGACATCAACGCTAGCGGCCCTTGGCCTGAAAAAAGTTTTGCTTTCACCTTCCGAACTGGAACAGATACATCCAGTTTTCAGGTTATTTATGAGCAAGGCGGTGGTACCCGTGGATACCAAGTCGCCATAGCCGACGGTAATCTCTATGTATCAGGATATAATAATACTGGTAGCGAATGGGGTGCTGACCGCTTTAAGGTTATGAACCATGGCGCCATTGCTGCTAATACAACCTATAATGTTATTATGGTTTTTGATGTCAATGAAGGGCCTACGGGCACTATTAAATCAAATGTAAATGGTGGAAATTTTATCGCTCTTGAATCTATAGGGGCGCAAGCTAATCATACTGCAGCTATAGGAATCGGTGGTATTAACAACGCCAGTTTAGACCCTAGAACCCTAGCATTTCCAAATGATGGAGCTAATTTTTCGGGTTGGATTGGAGAAATTTGGCAATGGAATAAGGCTTTAACGGATCAGGAAATTTCTGATGTTGAGAGTTATCAAGCTTTAAAGTGGACCAACAGACCTACCATTGAATTGAATGAGGGTGGAACAGTTATTGAGGGGGGCACCTTCAATATTAATAATACGCTCCTTAATGCGCTAGATAATAATACGGCGGATACGGCACTTACTTATCAGGTGACCAGTACACTAAATGGAAGCGTTACACTTAGTGGTTCTGCTTTAGCTGTTGGTGGAACATTTACACAAGATGATATTAATAACAACAGAGTGGCTTTCGTACATGATAGCACCGACACTGTTACCGCTTCTTTTGATTTTCGTTTAACAGATGGTGGAACGCTTCTTAAAGATACGTTTGTTTTGGACGTTACGCCAGTTGATGACATAGGGGATGACCCGCCTGTTGTTTCAACTAATGAGCAGGGTGTCGTTCTCGCTGGGGGCACCGCAACAATTACTTCTGCACTTTTGCAAACAACGGATGTGGATACAGTCGCATCAAGTCTTACCTATACAGTGATCGCTACAACTGATGGAAGTCTATTTAATACCAATTTAGGTATGATTGTTACAAGTTTTACTCAAGCAGACATTAATAGTGGTTTTATTGATTTTCAACATGATGGCACTCTGGCAATACCTGCAGGCTTTAATTTTGATGTTTCAGATGGCACAACTACTATATCCGACTCTTTTAGGTTTGACGTTAATTTGGTTAACACTGCCGCCAATGATCCGCCGGTTTTACGTAATAATACTGGGGATGAGATGTCTCCAAGCTCTGAAGTAAACCTCTTTACATCAAATCTGCAAACTATTGATCCAGATAATTCAATTAATCAACTTACATATACGATTACTTCATTGACTGATGGTAACGTTAGGCGTGGTGGTGTGTCGCTAACGGTAGGGCAAACGTTTACACAGGCTGATATTGATTTTGGAATTGTTTCGTTCTTACATAATGGTGGAGTAAATGCCACAGCAGGATTTGATTTTAATGTTTCAGACGGCAACTCAACTATTTCTGGAACGTACACAATTGATGTAGTTGTTAATACTGCTCCTACCATTAGCGCCTTAGGGCCGTTTTCAATCGCTGAAAATGCTACCAATGGTTTGTTCATTGGTTCAGCATCAGGTTTTGATGCGGATTTTGATGGTTTGACTTATTCTATCCAGAGCGGTAATGGCGATGGTATCTTTCAGATTAATCCCATTAATGGAGATATTACCATTGATGATAATACGAATTTAAATTTCGAGGCCGCGTCTTCTTATAGCCTTGTAGTCCGCGTTACAGATGATGGCTCAGGTAACTTATTTGACGAGATAACAGTTGTAATCAATATTACGGATGTAAATGAAGCTCCTGTTTTAACGGCTTCAGGGCCATTTAATGTTGCAGAAGATGCTGCCGATACGGATGCTGTAGGAAGTGTTCCTTTTTCTGACGAAGATGTGCCTGCCGATTCAATCACATACTCCATTGCTGGAGGTTCAGGCTTAGGACTTTTTGCTATAGATAACAGCGGTAACATTACAGTTGATGGTAATAGTAATTTTGATTTTGAGGGCGGGACTACCAGTTATACTCTCGACATTGTCGCTAATGATGGCGCTTTAGACTCTAATACAGTGACAGTGACAGTAAACATCACAAATGTAGATGATGCCCCTGTGTTGGATGTAAATGCTGGTGGGACAGTTGCTGAGGGCGGAAACTTCTCTATCACGACAGGTGAGCTATCATCCTCTGACACGGATACGGCGGACACGGCACTTGTATATAACGTCTCCAACTTGGTGAATGGTCAGGTAGAGTTGACGTCTAGCCCAGGAACAGGGGTGACGAGCTTTACGCAGGATGATCTGGTCAACGGCCTTGTGGTCTTTGTTCATGATGGATCAGAGACAGTTGCAGGATCCTTTGACTTTGCAGTGAGCGACGGCACGACGACGTTGGCGACGGACACCTTTGCTCTGACAGTGACACCAGTGAATGACGCGCCTGAGCTGACTGTGACAAACCCTGCTGATATAGCAGAGGGTGGGACAGCAAGCATTGATGCAGTTGTGTTGGCTGGAACGGATGCGGATGATGCTGCGACAGATATAACGTATACGGTCTCCAACTTGGTGAATGGTCAGGTAGAGTTGACGTCTAGCCCAGGAACAGCGGTGACGACGTTCACGCAAGATGATGTAGATAATGGGTTGGTGGTCTTTGTTCATGATGGGACAGATACGCTGACTTCTGGCTTTGACGTGTCCTTGGCTGATGGTGGCGAAGATGGTGCTACCCCTGCGACAGGAACAGTGACCATTGGAATTACGCCGATAGATGATGCCCCTGTGTTGGATGTAAATGCTGGTGGGACAGTTGCTGAGGGCGGAAACTTCTCTATCACGACAGGTGAGCTATCATCCTCTGACACGGATACGGCGGACACGGCACTTGTATATAACGTCTCCAACTTGGTGAATGGTCAGGTAGAGTTGACGTCTAGCCCAGGAACAGGGGTGACGAGCTTTACGCAGGATGATCTGGTCAACGGCCTTGTGGTCTTTGTTCATGATGGATCAGAGACAGTTGCAGGATCCTTTGACTTTGCAGTGAGCGACGGCACGACGACGTTGGCGACGGACACCTTTGCTCTGACAGTGACACCAGTGAATGACGCGCCTGAGCTGACTGTGACAAACCCTGCTGATATAGCAGAGGGTGGGACAGCAAGCATTGATGCAGTTGTGTTGGCTGGAACGGATGCGGATGATGCTGCGACAGATATAACGTATACGGTCTCCAACTTGGTGAATGGTCAGGTAGAGTTGACGTCTAGCCCAGGAACAGCGGTGACGACGTTCACGCAAGATGATGTAGATAATGGGTTGGTGGTCTTTGTTCATGATGGGACAGATACGCTGACTTCTGGCTTTGACGTGTCCTTGGCTGATGGTGGCGAAGATGGTGCTACCCCTGCGACAGGAACAGTGACCATTGGAATTACGCCGATAGATGATGCCCCTGTGTTGGATGTAAATGCTGGTGGGACAGTTGCTGAGGGCGGAAACTTCTCTATCACGACAGGTGAGCTATCATCCTCTGACACGGATACGGCGGACACGGCACTTGTATATAACGTCTCCAACTTGGTGAATGGTCAGGTAGAGTTGACGTCTAGCCCAGGAACAGGGGTGACGAGCTTTACGCAGGATGATCTGGTCAACGGCCTTGTGGTCTTTGTTCATGATGGATCAGAGACAGTTGCAGGATCCTTTGACTTTGCAGTGAGCGACGGCACGACGACGTTGGCGACGGACACCTTTGCTCTGACAGTGACACCAGTGAATGACGCGCCTGAGCTGACTGTGACAAACCCTGCTGATATAGCAGAGGGTGGGACAGCAAGCATTGATGCAGTTGTGTTGGCTGGAACGGATGCGGATGATGCTGCGACAGATATAACGTATACGGTCTCCAACTTGGTGAATGGTCAGGTAGAGTTGACGTCTAGCCCAGGAACAGCGGTGACGACGTTCACGCAAGATGATGTAGATAATGGGTTGGTGGTCTTTGTTCATGATGGGACAGATACGCTGACTTCTGGCTTTGACGTGTCCTTGGCTGATGGTGGCGAAGATGGTGCTACCCCTGCGACAGGAACAGTGACCATTGGAATTACGCCGATAGATGATGCCCCTGTGTTGGATGTAAATGCTGGTGGGACAGTTGCTGAGGGCGGAAACTTCTCTATCACGACAGGTGAGCTATCATCCTCTGACACGGATACGGCGGACACGGCACTTGTATATAACGTCTCCAACTTGGTGAATGGTCAGGTAGAGTTGACGTCTAGCCCAGGAACAGGGGTGACGAGCTTTACGCAGGATGATCTGGTCAACGGCCTTGTGGTCTTTGTTCATGATGGATCAGAGACAGTTGCAGGATCCTTTGACTTTGCAGTGAGCGACGGCACGACGACGTTGGCGACGGACACCTTTGCTCTGACAGTGACACCAGTGAATGACGCGCCTGAGCTGACTGTGACAAACCCTGCTGATATAGCAGAGGGTGGGACAGCAAGCATTGATGCAGTTGTGTTGGCTGGAACGGATGCGGATGATGCTGCGACAGATATAACGTATACGGTCTCCAACTTGGTGAATGGTCAGGTAGAGTTGACGTCTAGCCCAGGAACAGCGGTGACGACGTTCACGCAAGATGATGTAGATAATGGGTTGGTGGTCTTTGTTCATGATGGGACAGATACGCTGACTTCTGGCTTTGACGTGTCCTTGGCTGATGGTGGCGAAGATGGTGCTACCCCTGCGACAGGAACAGTGACCATTGGAATTACGCCGATAGATGATGCCCCTGTGTTGGATGTAAATGCTGGTGGGACAGTTGCTGAGGGCGGAAACTTCTCTATCACGACAGGTGAGCTATCATCCTCTGACACGGATACGGCGGACACGGCACTTGTATATAACGTCTCCAACTTGGTGAATGGTCAGGTAGAGTTGACGTCTAGCCCAGGAACAGGGGTGACGAGCTTTACGCAGGATGATCTGGTCAACGGCCTTGTGGTCTTTGTTCATGATGGATCAGAGACAGTTGCAGGATCCTTTGACTTTGCAGTGAGCGACGGCACGACGACGTTGGCGACGGACACCTTTGCTCTGACAGTGACACCAGTGAATGACGCGCCTGAGCTGACTGTGACAAACCCTGCTGATATAGCAGAGGGTGGGACAGCAAGCATTGATGCAGTTGTGTTGGCTGGAACGGATGCGGATGATGCTGCGACAGATATAACGTATACGGTCTCCAACTTGGTGAATGGTCAGGTAGAGTTGACGTCTAGCCCAGGAACAGCGGTGACGACGTTCACGCAAGATGATGTAGATAATGGGTTGGTGGTCTTTGTTCATGATGGGACAGATACGCTGACTTCTGGCTTTGACGTGTCCTTGGCTGATGGTGGCGAAGATGGTGCTACCCCTGCGACAGGAACAGTGACCATTGGAATTACGCCGATAGATGATGCCCCTGTGTTGGATGTAAATGCTGGTGGGACAGTTGCTGAGGGCGGAAACTTCTCTATCACGACAGGTGAGCTATCATCCTCTGACACGGATACGGCGGACACGGCACTTGTATATAACGTCTCCAACTTGGTGAATGGTCAGGTAGAGTTGACGTCTAGCCCAGGAACAGGGGTGACGAGCTTTACGCAGGATGATCTGGTCAACGGCCTTGTGGTCTTTGTTCATGATGGATCAGAGACAGTTGCAGGATCCTTTGACTTTGCAGTGAGCGACGGCACGACGACGTTGGCGACGGACACCTTTGCTCTGACAGTGACACCAGTGAATGACGCGCCTGAGCTGACTGTGACAAACCCTGCTGATATAGCAGAGGGTGGGACAGCAAGCATTGATGCAGTTGTGTTGGCTGGAACGGATGCGGATGATGCTGCGACAGATATAACGTATACGGTCTCCAACTTGGTGAATGGTCAGGTAGAGTTGACGTCTAGCCCAGGAACAGCGGTGACGACGTTCACGCAAGATGATGTAGATAATGGGTTGGTGGTCTTTGTTCATGATGGGACAGATACGCTGACTTCTGGCTTTGACGTGTCCTTGGCTGATGGTGGCGAAGATGGTGCTACCCCTGCGACAGGAACAGTGACCATTGGAATTACGCCGATAGATGATGCCCCTGTGTTGGATGTAAATGCTGGTGGGACAGTTGCTGAGGGCGGAAACTTCTCTATCACGACAGGTGAGCTATCATCCTCTGACACGGATACGGCGGACACGGCACTTGTATATAACGTCTCCAACTTGGTGAATGGTCAGGTAGAGTTGACGTCTAGCCCAGGAACAGGGGTGACGAGCTTTACGCAGGATGATCTGGTCAACGGCCTTGTGGTCTTTGTTCATGATGGATCAGAGACAGTTGCAGGATCCTTTGACTTTGCAGTGAGCGACGGCACGACGACGTTGGCGACGGACACCTTTGCTCTGACAGTGACACCAGTGAATGACGCGCCTGAGCTGACTGTGACAAACCCTGCTGATATAGCAGAGGGTGGGACAGCAAGCATTGATGCAGTTGTGTTGGCTGGAACGGATGCGGATGATGCTGCGACAGATATAACGTATACGGTCTCCAACTTGGTGAATGGTCAGGTAGAGTTGACGTCTAGCCCAGGAACAGCGGTGACGACGTTCACGCAAGATGATGTAGATAATGGGTTGGTGGTCTTTGTTCATGATGGGACAGATACGCTGACTTCTGGCTTTGACGTGTCCTTGGCTGATGGTGGCGAAGATGGTGCTACCCCTGCGACAGGAACAGTGACCATTGGAATTACGCCGATAGATGATGCCCCTGTGTTGGATGTAAATGCTGGTGGGACAGTTGCTGAGGGCGGAAACTTCTCTATCACGACAGGTGAGCTATCATCCTCTGACACGGATACGGCGGACACGGCACTTGTATATAACGTCTCCAACTTGGTGAATGGTCAGGTAGAGTTGACGTCTAGCCCAGGAACAGGGGTGACGAGCTTTACGCAGGATGATCTGGTCAACGGCCTTGTGGTCTTTGTTCATGATGGATCAGAGACAGTTGCAGGATCCTTTGACTTTGCAGTGAGCGACGGCACGACGACGTTGGCGACGGACACCTTTGCTCTGACAGTGACACCAGTGAATGACGCGCCTGAGCTGACTGTGACAAACCCTGCTGATATAGCAGAGGGTGGGACAGCAAGCATTGATGCAGTTGTGTTGGCTGGAACGGATGCGGATGATGCTGCGACAGATATAACGTATACGGTCTCCAACTTGGTGAATGGTCAGGTAGAGTTGACGTCTAGCCCAGGAACAGCGGTGACGACGTTCACGCAAGATGATGTAGATAATGGGTTGGTGGTCTTTGTTCATGATGGGACAGATACGCTGACTTCTGGCTTTGACGTGTCCTTGGCTGATGGTGGCGAAGATGGTGCTACCCCTGCGACAGGAACAGTGACCATTGGAATTACGCCGATAGATGATGCCCCTGTGTTGGATGTAAATGCTGGTGGGACAGTTGCTGAGGGCGGAAACTTCTCTATCACGACAGGTGAGCTATCATCCTCTGACACGGATACGGCGGACACGGCACTTGTATATAACGTCTCCAACTTGGTGAATGGTCAGGTAGAGTTGACGTCTAGCCCAGGAACAGGGGTGACGAGCTTTACGCAGGATGATCTGGTCAACGGCCTTGTGGTCTTTGTTCATGATGGATCAGAGACAGTTGCAGGATCCTTTGACTTTGCAGTGAGCGACGGCACGACGACGTTGGCGACGGACACCTTTGCTCTGACAGTGACACCAGTGAATGACGCGCCTGAGCTGACTGTGACAAACCCTGCTGATATAGCAGAGGGTGGGACAGCAAGCATTGATGCAGTTGTGTTGGCTGGAACGGATGCGGATGATGCTGCGACAGATATAACGTATACGGTCTCCAACTTGGTGAATGGTCAGGTAGAGTTGACGTCTAGCCCAGGAACAGCGGTGACGACGTTCACGCAAGATGATGTAGATAATGGGTTGGTGGTCTTTGTTCATGATGGGACAGATACGCTGACTTCTGGCTTTGACGTGTCCTTGGCTGATGGTGGCGAAGATGGTGCTACCCCTGCGACAGGAACAGTGACCATTGGAATTACGCCGATAGATGATGCCCCTGTGTTGGATGTAAATGCTGGTGGGACAGTTGCTGAGGGCGGAAACTTCTCTATCACGACAGGTGAGCTATCATCCTCTGACACGGATACGGCGGACACGGCACTTGTATATAACGTCTCCAACTTGGTGAATGGTCAGGTAGAGTTGACGTCTAGCCCAGGAACAGGGGTGACGAGCTTTACGCAGGATGATCTGGTCAACGGCCTTGTGGTCTTTGTTCATGATGGATCAGAGACAGTTGCAGGATCCTTTGACTTTGCAGTGAGCGACGGCACGACGACGTTGGCGACGGACACCTTTGCTCTGACAGTGACACCAGTGAATGACGCGCCTGAGCTGACTGTGACAAACCCTGCTGATATAGCAGAGGGTGGGACAGCAAGCATTGATGCAGTTGTGTTGGCTGGAACGGATGCGGATGATGCTGCGACAGATATAACGTATACGGTCTCCAACTTGGTGAATGGTCAGGTAGAGTTGACGTCTAGCCCAGGAACAGCGGTGACGACGTTCACGCAAGATGATGTAGATAATGGGTTGGTGGTCTTTGTTCATGATGGGACAGATACGCTGACTTCTGGCTTTGACGTGTCCTTGGCTGATGGTGGCGAAGATGGTGCTACCCCTGCGACAGGAACAGTGACCATTGGAATTACGCCGATAGATGATGCCCCTGTGTTGGATGTAAATGCTGGTGGGACAGTTGCTGAGGGCGGAAACTTCTCTATCACGACAGGTGAGCTATCATCCTCTGACACGGATACGGCGGACACGGCACTTGTATATAACGTCTCCAACTTGGTGAATGGTCAGGTAGAGTTGACGTCTAGCCCAGGAACAGGGGTGACGAGCTTTACGCAGGATGATCTGGTCAACGGCCTTGTGGTCTTTGTTCATGATGGATCAGAGACAGTTGCAGGATCCTTTGACTTTGCAGTGAGCGACGGCACGACGACGTTGGCGACGGACACCTTTGCTCTGACAGTGACACCAGTGAATGACGCGCCTGAGCTGACTGTGACAAACCCTGCTGATATAGCAGAGGGTGGGACAGCAAGCATTGATGCAGTTGTGTTGGCTGGAACGGATGCGGATGACTTACCAGCTGATCTGACTTACACGGTGAGTAATATCCAAAATGGGCAAGTTGAACTTACAAGTAACCCCGGTGTAGGTATTACGACATTTACTCAAGACGATGTAGATAATGGTCTTGTACGCTTCGTACACGATAGCAGTGAGACAGCGACAGGTTCGTTCGATGTATCTCTGGTGGATGATGACGGAGCCGGGCCTGCGACAGGAACAGTGACCATTGGTGTCTTGCCTGTGAACGATGCGCCGACGCTGACCACGGCAAACCCTGCTGATATATTAGAAGGTGGTACGGCTAGCATTGATAATACAATCCTGACTGGTGTTGATAGCGATGATGCTGCGACAGACATCACATATACGGTGAGCAATCTAGTTAACGGCCAGATGGAGTTAACAACAAACCCCGGTGTAGCGGTGACGACGTTCACGCAAGATGATGTAGATAATGGATTAGTAGTCTTTGTTCATGATGGATCTGAAACTACGGCAGCCTCCTTCGATGTATCTTTAGCTGATGGCGGCGAAGATGGCGCGATGCCTGCTACAGGCTCTATCGCTATTAATGTTATACCAGTGAATGACGCGCCCCAATTAACAGTAGCTAATCCGGCGGACATTCCTGAAGGCGGAACAGCTGCCATTGATAGCACGGTTCTTACTGGAACGGATGCGGATGACTTACCAGCTGATCTGACTTACACGGTGAGTAATATCCAAAATGGGCAAGTTGAACTTACAAGTAACCCCGGTGTAGGTATTACGACATTTACTCAAGACGATGTAGATAATGGTCTTGTACGCTTCGTACACGATAGCAGTGAGACAGCGACAGGTTCGTTCGATGTATCTCTGGTGGATGATGACGGAGCCGGGCCTGCGACAGGAACAGTGACCATTGGTGTCTTGCCTGTGAACGATGCGCCGACGCTGACCACGGCAAACCCTGCTGATATATTAGAAGGTGGTACGGCTAGCATTGATAATACAATCCTGACTGGTGTTGATAGCGATGATGCTGCGACAGACATCACATATACGGTGAGCAATCTAGTTAACGGCCAGATGGAGTTAACAACAAACCCCGGTGTAGCGGTGACGACGTTCACGCAAGATGATGTAGATAATGGATTAGTAGTCTTTGTTCATGATGGATCTGAAACTACGGCAGCCTCCTTCGATGTATCTTTAGCTGATGGCGGCGAAGATGGCGCGATGCCTGCTACAGGCTCTATCGCTATTAATGTTATACCAGTGAATGACGCGCCCCAATTAACAGTAGCTA
This sequence comes from uncultured Alphaproteobacteria bacterium, assembly GCA_963740205.1. Classification (GTDB taxonomy): domain Bacteria; phylum Pseudomonadota; class Alphaproteobacteria; order Micavibrionales; family Micavibrionaceae; genus UBA2137. Next base: position 563,650 of record CAVUDD010000002.1, on the reverse strand, counting down.
ATCCGGCGGACATTCCTGAAGGCGGAACAGCTGCCATTGATAGCACGGTTCTTACTGGAACGGATGCGGATGACTTACCAGCTGATCTGACTTACACGGTGAGTAATATCCAAAATGGGCAAGTTGAACTTACAAGTAACCCCGGTGTAGGTATTACGACATTTACTCAAGACGATGTAGATAATGGTCTTGTACGCTTCGTACACGATAGCAGTGAGACAGCGACAGGTTCGTTCGATGTATCTCTGGTGGATGATGACGGAGCCGGGCCTGCGACAGGAACAGTGACCATTGGTGTCTTGCCTGTGAACGATGCGCCGACGCTGACCACGGCAAACCCTGCTGATATATTAGAAGGTGGTACGGCTAGCATTGATAATACAATCCTGACTGGTGTTGATAGCGATGATGCTGCGACAGACATCACATATACGGTGAGCAATCTAGTTAACGGCCAGATGGAGTTAACAACAAACCCCGGTGTAGCGGTGACGACGTTCACGCAAGATGATGTAGATAATGGATTAGTAGTCTTTGTTCATGATGGATCTGAAACTACGGCAGCCTCCTTCGATGTATCTTTAGCTGATGGCGGCGAAGATGGCGCGATGCCTGCTACAGGCTCTATCGCTATTAATGTTATACCAGTGAATGACGCGCCGACGAATGTATTTGTAGATAATACTTCATTTGAAGAAAATCTTTTGATAGGGACGTCAATTGCTGAATTAACCGTAGCAGATGTAGATGGTCCATTTGTAACTTACTCAATTGTTGGTGCACCTGGTATTTTTGCAATTAGTGGAGATCAACTAATATTAACAGCATCTGCGGATTACGAGGCTGGCCCACAGCAATATACTATTACTTTGCGTGCCTTTGATGGTGAATTTTTCGTAGATAAAACATTCACTTTTAATGTGTTGAATGAATTCGATACACCTGCGATATCGCCAACAACCACTACTACTTCAACGTCGTCTTTATCATCATTGATAACGACGACAGAGTTTGAGCCCAATACGTTCTTTCCGATAGATAACATGATGAATGATCTGGGTTTTGGTTCTGGAGGAGAAAATGTTTACAACGAAATTCTTCGATGGTCAGTAAATAGTCCGCTTAATTTCTATTACTCTGACTCTGATGTTAGTGAGATCATTAGAGATGAAGTGACAACAGAAATTGCAGATATCTTAAAAGATAAGCTGGAAGGTGAAGCCGACGAATCTCAAGAAGAAATCGATGTAGAAGAACAAATTGCGACAATATTAACCGAAGACACAGACACAGATGAAGATAATGAAGGTGAAGAAGGTATTGAAAGCAATATCTTGAGAGCTTTACTGGGTGATAAGTCAGAAAATGAAGAGAGCGATCCTGATATTGAAGAGGATATCCCTGGAATTTTCATGGAAAGCACAAACATTCAGTTAGATGATGCGGCTATCTACTATAAAAACAAAGTGAGCAATTTAGAGAAAGTTTTGTTAAGTAAGTCTAATAAATAATTTATAATTTAACAGTTTTCCGATGTGATTTTTACAGCACCATCTGAAAATAAAGCACCTTTTTTTTCTAAAGCCTCTTTAATCGCTTTTATTGTTCGAGTGTGGAGATTTTCACCACGTTCGAAGCGTGTGATTGTATTTGGTGACACATCCGCTAATTCAGCGAGATCACGAATACCTAAACCTAGCCCAGCTCGCGCCATTTTGCATTGTTTAATAGATAGTTTATTACTCATAAATAGTTACCATGTGACTATTTTATATTGACGTGACTAATTAAGATGTGTAATGGTAGTTACAGTGTAACAATTTATAGCATTTAAGAAGTTGGAGCAACTATGAATAATGAATTAGTTGATAGGATACGCGACTCTAAATTAGAAAAGAGTATAGAACGACTTATTACATTGATTGTGAGGTTAATTATTGAAGAGCATAAAGGCAATAAAACATGAATAAATATGCAATATATGCTCGCTACTCAACAGAAATGCAAAACGAAAAATCCGTAGAAGATCAAGCGCGAGAATGCCAAAAATACATAGATGCTAACGACGGCATCACATATGAAATTTATGCAGATAGAGCAATGAGTGGCGCTTCTCGTTTTCGTCCTAACTACCAGAAAATGCTCAGCGACGCTACTGAGGGAAAGTTTCAGTTCATAATAGCAGAGGCTTTGGATAGACTTTCTAGGGATCAGGAAGATCTTGCAGCACTGTATAAACACCTAACTTTTCATGACGTAACTTTTCTAACTTTATCAGAGGGTGATATCGACGAGTTGCATGTGGGTTTAAAAGGGACGATGAATGCGCTTTTTCTTAAAGATCTCTCTCGTAAAACGAGAAGAGGATTGGAAGGACGTGTGAGATCTGGTCGATCTGCTGGAGGTAAAGTTTATGGATATGACATCGTAAAGAACTTTGATTGTAATGGGACGCCTATAACGGGGCAAATGGAAATTAATCAATTTGAAGCTAAGATTATACATCGTATCTTTGTAGAGTTTTCAGAAGGTAAGAGTCCCCGGCAAATTGCCAAAGATCTCAATAAAGAAAAAATACCAGGGCCACGCGGTAAGTTATGGATAGACACAACAATAAGGGGTCATCAGAAGAAAGGTACAGGCGTCCTCAATAATGAACGTTACATTGGGCGTGTAGTATGGAATCGTCAGCGTTTCATTAAAAATCCGCAAACAGGAAAGCGTGTATCACGGCTTAACTCAAAGGAAGAGTGGGTTATTCAAGACGCCCCTGAGTTTTGCTTATTATCTGAGAATCTTTGGAAGAGTGTAAAAGCACGGCAGAAAATTATTACTGAAACGGCACCTGTGAAATGCGGCAGAAACCATCTTACAGGCTCTCGTCGTAGTAAATTTCTACTATCCGGATTGTTGAAATGCGGAGAATGCGACGGTGGCTACACTATAGTTTCTCAAGATCGATATGGTTGCGCGAACCGAAAAAACAGAGGTTCTTGTCACAACTCAAAAACAATAAAGCGTCAAGAAATAGAGAAACGTGTTTTATCTGGGCTAAAAAATAAACTTCTAGAGCCTAAAGCGCTTGCAATCTTTATAGACGAGTATATTTCTCAGCTCAAAAAATTGGAAAAAGCCAGTGAGTTTGAGCAAAAAGGTGTAAGACAGGAGCTTAAGAAAATCGATAAGCGCTTAAACGCTATTCTACATGCTATTGAGCAAGGCGTTGTCACTGACACTACGCGTAACAGACTGTTGGAACTTGAATCACAAAAGCTAGAACTAAGTGCTAATCTAGAAGAAGAAAAACAGCATCCAAAACCCGACAAAGAAATGATCTGCCTTTATCGAAAAAAGGTCAAAGATCTCTCCAAAGCTATATATGAGTCAGAAATCAAGGATGCTGCAATGGATGCCTTAAGACCATTAATAGGCCAAATTATACTAAGACCGACGAATTTAAATGGGATGAAAGCGGAGCTATACGGCAACATTGCGGCAATGGTGGCTTTAGACAACGAAAAAGGCCAGAGTTTTTCTAACCTTTCAATCCGTCTATCAGTGGTTGCGGGGGCAGGATTTGAACCTACGACCTTCAGGTTATGAGCCTGACGAGCTACCGGACTGCTCCACCCCGCGTCACCAAGAAAAGTTGCGATTTGCAACGAGATAGTGAGGTATAGCGACCTCGGCTTTAAAAATCAACCGTTGTTTTCCTTATTTTTGCAAATGCTTGAGAAATTACCTGCGGAACGTAATCCTGCCTTAGGGCGTTGGACTTTCACATATAAGTACACTTAACCTATTACAAAGGAACAAATTTATGACTTTAGGTACAATTCTTTTAATTATATTAGTTTTGGCTCTTATCGGTGCATTACCTACTTGGGGCTATTCATCAGGATGGGGCAGACGCCCAGCCGGACTTCTGGGAACATTGCTTGTAGTTGTGCTAATTTTGGTATTGCTCGGCTATATTTAATTAATGGGCTTCCATCAGGTCATCGACGTGGTGGAAGCTGTCCATTAAATCGGCATTCAACCAGTAATGCGTGGCAATCGCCGCGGCATAACCAATGGCGATTACTGGTGCCCATTTTAGGTGAGCAAAGAATGTATAGTGACCGCGCGCCGTTCCCATAAGAGCAACACCAGCAGCAGAACCAACAGACAGAAGTGATCCACCCACGCCTGTTGCCAATGTTATCAGAAGCCAGTGGAAGTCGCTCATTTCAGGGTTCATCGTTAACACCGCAAACATCACAGGGATGTTATCGACAACGGCGGAAATAACGCCAAGGGATATGTTTGTGATATCCGCGCCAAGGCCATTGTACATGGCGTTTGAGGCAAGCTCCATATATCCAAGATACGCCAAACCACCAACGGAGAAAATCACACCAAAGAAGAAGAGGAGCGTATCCCATTCTGCCGAGCGGACACGATCAAGGACATCCAATGTTTCCTTGTTATTTGTTTTTCTAAGCACGTAGGAAGCAAACATAAGCAGGGACATTCCTGTCATCATCCCCAAGAAGGGAGGAAGGCCTAAGAATTGCTCGAAACTGATTGCCATAGCAATAGTGAAAATACCAAGACCAATGATGATTTTGGCACCACGTTTCATGGTTTCATCTTTTGTGAGCGCCTCTGGTTTTCCTTTGGGCACGAAGAAAGACATGATAAGCGCAGGAATGATAAAGCAAACAAGTGATGGGAAGAACAAGGCAAAGAATTCAAAGAAATCCAAATGCCCAGCTTGCCATACCATCAATGTTGTAATGTCACCGAAGGGCGAGAAAGCACCACCAGCATTGGCGGCACAAACGATGTTTATACATGCAAGAACGATGAATTTAGGCGAACCTGAGCCAACAGCCATCACAACAGCACCCATAACAAGCGCAGTGGTCAAGTTATCTGCCACTGGGGACAGGAAGAATGCTAGGAAACCAGTAACCCAGAAGAGTTGTTTCAGGGACAGCCCAGCCTGTACAAGTTTACCACGTAGCGTTCCAAAAACGTTACGCTCGTGCATTGTCTCAATATAGGTCATAGCGGCAAGTAGGAAGAGAAGAAGAGAGGCATATTCCTCTAGGCCATGGAAAACTGCGTCATGGAGTTCTTCATGAGAAATACCCTGTTTGTGCGATATAATCGCAACAATTACCCAGATCAGACCTGCGCCAAGCATGACGGGTTTCGATTTTTTCAAATGTGAAAATTCTTCGGTTAACACCGCAAGATAAGAGGCTACAAATATGATGACGCATAAAATCGCCAAGCGACTATCTGTCATTGTCTCTAAAGCTAAAGTCTCAACCTGCTCCGCTGCAAGTAAAGAGAAGGATGTGAAAAGACATCCTAGCGCAATGGCCATTATGAAAACGAATTTTACAAACGGGTTTGAGAACATGGAAACGACTCCCTCGTTACATTAGCTTACCATGGAAAATCGGCGCGAATATAACAGAGCATTTCCAAAAGGCTAGTAAAAATTATAGAAAATTAAAAAGTTTCAACCGGCTTATACGTCCGACATTGGAGTAAGAGGCTTCAAGCTGCGTTTGAAGATTGGTCAAATTAATAGTCGCCGCTGCCAAATCCGTATCACTTATGCTTGAGATGATGGATCTGAATAAATTGGCATCTTCCTCGTTCTTGGCAATTTGTCCGTCAATAACATTTGCCTTGGCGGTTAAATTGGTTTGTACCTGACCTAAACTATCTACGGCACTATTCACCAAATCAAACGCCTCGTTTAAAGCGTTCAAATCAGTTGGATTGTTTGCTGCCAAATTCATAGCGCGGAATAGTTGCTCAAACGCTGGATCGTTTGCTGTGACACCATAACTAATATCAAAGGCATCTGAAATTTCTGCAGAGGCAATGACGCCGTCACCTTGGTAATAGGCAGTATCAACCGTAGATGGAGAAGTTTGAATGGCATAGGCTGGATCAGCTAAATCAACAGGTAGTGTATCAATGGCGTCTCCTGCAAACAGATAACGCCCGCCTAGATTTATATTCAAAAGCGACTGTAAAGCCTGCTGACCATTGCTGGCCGTATTCACAATATCGGCAGGCACAAGAAGATTACCGCCCAGAGACTGAGACAGCTTTGACAGAAAGTTACTTGCCAGATCCTGAATATTATTCACAGTGCTGAACATAGTATTGATACGAGATTGTATGTTTTCTGAAACTACATTCTGGGATTCTATCCGTGCCAAATCATTTTGCGTGTTAAGCAAACGTTGTGTTGCACGTCCAGTCGCTGCATAAGATTGTCCAATCTTACCAGATGAGATTTGAATTTGTGTTTTCGCCAGCTCAGTTTGTAAATTGAGATTCTGGTTATTCAACCGACCGCTTAAAACAAATGTGGATACGCGTCCTACCATGTGACTATCTCCTGTTTTCCTATCTTACCGCTGCGACAAGTTCTTGGAACAAGTCTCTGAGTGTTGCGATAACTGTTGCCGAGGCTTGGAAGTAATTTTCCAACTCAAGCAATTTTGCTGTTTCTTCATCAATATTGACGCCGAACTCGTTCTTTACGAAATCAAAGCTCTGGTCATAAATCGCCTTTGAGACTTCGTTGTCATCCGATGCGTTTGAGGCTCTTATCGCGGCATCGGCAATAATGCTCTCAGCGTAACGTGTAATAGGCGATGTTTGTGCTGCAAAGTTACCAGCAGCATTAAATGGAATTCCCGCGTTCAGTGCATTCTCAAGGTCTCTTACAATAGATGTGTCACCTGCTGTAATACCAACATCACCTGCAACCAATGCGCCTGCTGATAAACGTCCAAGCGGCAGAAATGAGCTTCCAGTCTCAAGATATTGGGCAACGCGGATGTCCTCTGCGGATGTTCCAACAAAGAAATCATTTAGACCAAAGTAATCTGAAAATCCTTGGTTTCCCGCACCAACAGAACTTGTAAGTTCATTCATCGAAATACCAATGCCAGGCGTTCCTGATACGATTTCCATTTGTCCACTGGCATTAATAGAGGCGGTTATGCCTGCAATGCCATTTAGTGCGGTCAAAACATCGTTTACTGATCCAAACCCACCAATATTTATGTCTGTTACACTTTGTACAACGCCATCTACATCTGTAAGGGCAATTCTAACATTACCTGTACCTGCAAAAGGATCGGCAGCAGTTAAAATAACGGTTGGATCACTTGTTAATGTCTCACGAGAGGGACGTGATGCACCTTGGTTCAGGACAGCATTCATGGTGTCCATCAATTGTTGTGCTATCTCGTTTAGCTTTTCCTGTTCTTCAACAAGTGCGCCATCACGAACCTCGATATGTCCTGCAAGCTCACCACCACGAATACTAGTTGTGATATCAACACCGTTAACTGTGATGTCTGAAATAACGCCTGGGTAAACTGATGAGCTACCAAAATTTGTAGACGTATTATAAGTCAAAAGGTGAGGATCATTTGTAACCAATGGCTGTCCACCTTTTTGGTAGATAGTCACACTGTTTTTTCCATCAATAAAGTAATTAAAGTCGATAAGCCCTGAGAGTTCTTCAAGTTTTCCAGCACGCTGGTCCTCAAGCTCTGCACGAAGATTTTGCTCAACACCATTATTGGTAACAAGGCGAGCGTTTAAATCATCAATGCTTATAAGAAGGTTGTTAATCTTATCTACTGCGCCACCAATTTCTTTATCAGCCTGAAGGCGCGCATCTTGAATGTAGCCAGAAGTCTGGCGCAGGTTGTCAGCAATGATATTGGCATCGGCAACAATCTTTGTTTTTTGCGCTGGGTTCTCTGGGGTTGCGGCAAGTAGGTTCAAATCCGCTACGAAGGCATTCAACGCACCACTCAAGGATGTTTCGGACGCAAGCTGGCCTAGGCGACCAACATAGATTTCAAATTTTTCTGCAATAACTGCATTTTTGCGTGCTGCACTTGAATCCTCATAAAGGTTTTTAATCAAATTTTGATCAAGCGCACTAAAGATGTCACCGTTTCTTGGGATTGTACCGAGGTTGGTTGTTACACCATCGGGAATATAAGTTCTGCGTGTGTAACCTGGGCGGTTGGCATTTGTGATATTCTGAGCTGCAACATCAATGCTACGCTCAACAGAGCGAATACCAGCATAAGCAAGATAAAGACCTGATGTTAATGACATGAAATGCCTCCTTCTGAATCTTTACTCGCAGCAAGGTTGGCATTTGTGGCGTTTTTTTGTGAAGTTTTATGTGAGAGGGCGCGTAAATGTTGTGCGGCATTCTCGTTTAATTCCTTTTGAACCTGAAACAGAAGGGCAATTCCCTCGCTCAAAAGTTCACTATCGTCGCGCTCAACAAGATTTGTTGCTGTTTCTTCCAAGTCCTTCAGCATCATCATCTTGTGAATGTATAAACCTTTAAGTGACAAAGTGCCTTCGTCCATAAGGACGGCGTTCTCGACACGGATGAAACCAAGCAAATCACGAACACCTTTCAAGAATCCCGCAACGTTTTCACGGTGAGTTTCTGCGGTTCTGAGTGTTGTGACTTTGTTATTTGTCATCTTGCTGTCCTGTCTTGTCTGCCTTTGAGTAGGATACACATGCATCCGAGGCTTGTTTGTTGTCTTTCATTTGCTTTGCTGTCTCGGCCATTTCACGCTCAAGCATTTTGCTGTGATCTTCGAGAGAGGCCATGATGTCGGCTAAAGCATTGCGTTTGTTTTGTTGCTCTTTGGCGGGGAGAGCTTCGAGATAGTCGCGAACGGTTTGTGGATCGGGAAGCTCGACACCTTTTTCCAAAAAGGCTTCTGGTGTCTGTGCTTTTTCCCATTCCGAGATAAACCGTTCTACGTCTTTCATCTCTTAAAGTTCTTCCTCGCCAAAGGCGTTTGTTAGGATGACTGTCAGTTATTATCTAACTGCTGCAATCAATTCGTCAAACATCTCGGTTGCAGTAGAAACAACCTGTGCTGCTGATGAATAAGCCTGCTGTGAGACAATCATCTTGTTAAATTCACGCGATGTATCTGTCAGTGACAATTCTACCGCGGATGATATCAACTCACCAGCCTGACCTTCAGATGGATTGCGAAGGTTCAAGCTACCTGCTGCTACGTTCTCGTCATAAATTGAGCCGTTAACATGCAGTAAGCCATTCGGGTTAGGGAATGTTCCGATTGGAATTTGGTAAATTGGAAGTCTGACACCGTTCTCGAAGAATGCAGTCACAATTCCCTCACCATCAATATCAACACCAGCGAGGGTCCGAACTGAACACCGTCTTCATCAATCAAGAAGATTTCAAGATCAGGTGTTAGTGTGTTCGCTGCCAAGTGTGTCAAACCATCAGCTTGACCAATTGTACCAAGGTCGATGTTGATGTTTTGTGCAGAAGCACCAGTTGTGTAGTTGGTAATCTGCAATTCAGTTACTGCCGGTATGAAAGTTTGAGGTACTCCATTACCATCAAATTAATAACAATGTCATTTGGGCCATTTGTAGCGGGAGATAACTGGAGGCTTCTGTATCTAACTGAGCAGATACAACGCCTGTTGTTGTATTGACGGGTCGGCAAATGACATTGTCCACTCACTTACACCTGTTTTTGTCCAAGTAATTGTTGTGGAGTGTGCCACACCAAGTGAGTCATTAAACTCGACCGAGTTAACAAAGCTGTCACCTACCACCGCATCTGCAGGAACGTTAACATCAAAGGCGATGTTTGCCGTTGCAACCGCTGTACCAGCAACCGCACCAACATTCACTGGCTCAACCGAGCTAATGTCATAAGGGTTTGTAGCCAGAACATTACCAAGGTCGTCTGTACGCTGACCCATCAAGTAATAACCTTCTGAGTTACGCAATTGACCATCAGCATCCGGTCTGAATGTACCGTTACGTGAATAGTTGTATGCTGTTGGAAGTGCGTTCGGGTCATCGGAGACAACGAAGTAACCGTTACCGTTAATCGCCAAGTCAGTTGAGGAATCTGTCGCCTCAATCAAGCCTTGTGCTGTTAGGTTCTGACGTGTGCTGAAGAGAACTCCACCACTTGAAAGACCTGATCGTGTTGATCCACCTGTAACAAGTGATCGGAAATCAACTTCGCGTGTCTTATAGGCGACTGTTGTTGCGTTGGCGATGTTTTCACCAATCGCACCAAGCTGTGCACCTTGTGCGCGTAGTCCTGATGTTGCTGCCGAGAGGGCTCCTGTTAAACTCATTTGGTTTCTCCTTTCAAAAATAAACCGTATAAATACTTCTAAAGTTCTTGTTGTTCTAAATCTTCACACGTAACTTCCGCATCATTTTGGGCGTTATGCAGCGCTATTACCTACAGACCCGCCTGATGCAGTGATTTTTGCAATGTCATTTGCGCCGAAATAGAGGTCTCCTGCACGCAAAGTAATTGAACCATTTGATCCTGTTTCAACAGAATCTACCGTTACGTTGGTAACAATATCTGTACTGACCAATGCACCTGTTTGGTTTTTGGCCTCAATAGAGAAGAAAAGAACTTCGCCATCTGTTACAGGAATAAGGGTGTCATCTTTGGCGAGGCTGAAATTGTAAGTTCCAGATGATTGTGAACCCGCATCAAATTTTTGAACCAGTTGACCGCTAGAGTTACGGATTTTGATTTCAACGTCTGAGGCATTGCCTTTAAGGGAGTAATTCCAATCGGCACTGTCGTTTTGCAATGCACCCATATTCGTCGCAATCTCGACATCGTTACCTATATAAGAGAAGGCGGAGAAAGATGAGCTCACATTCAAAGCGTCAAGAATGTTGCTTAACTTCAGGTTTGTATCAATTTGCTGTTCCAAAGAAGATTGCTGAATTAACTGGTTTGTAAACTCGGTTGTATCAACAGGCTCCAAAGGGTTCTGATTGGAAAGCTGTGTAATCAGAATTTGTAAGAACTGCTGCTGGAGCTCTTCGGCTTCCTCAAGGTCAGTTGAACCTGTGGCAGTAATTCCTCCTGTATCATTACGAACAACTTTTTGTCCGTTTTGTGCAAAGAGATTTGCGCTGTTTGAAATCTGGGTAATGTCTGGCATGACACCTAAGCTCCTTATTTAGCCTTATATAAAGGCGTTGGTAAAATTCTTATCAAAGCTTCTCACGGAGCAGGTCAGGCTTTTGGGCGCAGAAATGATTATTTTTCAAAAAATTAATTTCGTTAACTATTTTTTAGGGACTTATAGAATAATCTGGTATGGACGCGAAAAGTGTTTTGGCTTTGCTGAATGCCATTTTTTTCGTTAGAATATATGTTCGGCAACGCAAGAATGCACCGCCGACGACCCCGAGGATAGGGGTTTGAAAAACTCTAGGATGGAGTGTAATGCCAGTTATAGCAACCAACACAGCTGCCAATACGGCACTGATATATTTGAATAGGAATTCGTCCGATCAGGCGAAGTCGCTATCCAAATTGTCCAGTGGTTCTCGTATTGTGTCCGCATCAGATGATGCTGCAGGCCTTGCTGTTTCCTCTAGGTTGTCTGCTGATATCACTACACTTCAACAAGCTTCACGAAATACATTACAAGCCCGCGCCGTACTGCAAACCGCAGACGGAGCCCTGGCACGCGCAGGCGATATTCTTCAGCGTATGAAATCTCTTGGCAGCGCAATCACTGTCTGGCTCAGTGGATAATAATGCACGAGGTTTTATCGATCAGGAATATCAACAATTAATCTTAGAACTTGATGCTATAGCAGCCAATACTCAGTTTAATGGCCAAAACCTAGTTGAATTCCACATATACACCAGTCGTAGGAACATTTTTAGTCGGCGTTAATAGTACAGATACTATTCCAATCAATCTGTCGGCAGTTGATTTGAGAACCGATATAATTTAGGTAACGATGGTGGTTTCTCAGAATTTATTTTTGATACGCAAGTTGATAACGTCACAGATGCAAATGATGCCTTTATCTCAGTAGACGTAGCAATTGATCAAGTTTCAAGTTTCAGGGCGGAGGTAGGTTCATACATATCCCGCTTTGAATATCGTGGCGAATATATAGAATCCGCGATTGAAAATCTGTCTGCCGCAAGATCATCCATTATGGATGTCGATATTGCGGCCGAGCAGACAAATCTAACGGCTAAGCAAGTGCTAACAGAGGCAGCAATAGCCTCGTTGGCACAAGCGAATGCCACCAAGCAATCTCTTCTACAGTTGCTTGTTCCGCAATAAATATAAAAAAATCCGCTTCAAGGATTGGGTGAAGGTCGAAAAATCCTCTGTGTAATAACACAGGGGATTTTTTCATCTTTAGTATAGTTTTCAAGAAAGTCTCATAAACACAAGGATTACCAGTAGCTGCAATAGCTACATGCATACGCCTGTCCACTGCTTTTGTCGAAAATTTGAGTCGGTTCTAGCCTGAAATGACTAAACCAAACTTAAACCAAAAGGAGACTATATTATGGCTACAATTCTTGGAACAAATGATGACGACTACTACGACGCATCGATTTGGAATAATAACGAAGAAAATACTTTTCACGGTTATGGCGGATGGGATCATTTCATCGGTGGAAACATGGCGGACATGTTTTACATGGGTGATGACCTTACTCAAGATCCTCTGTCAGGTTACAATCAAGTATACGCAAGGGGAGGTAATGACACTGTCTACGGCAGTAATTACATTGACCATGTGGATGCAGGTGATGGTGATGACCTTGTGCGTGGTAATGATGGCGATGACATCATTGATGGCGGTGCGGGTAATGACTATATCTATGGTGGTAAAGGCACGGATACTTTGTACGGTGGAAGTGGTACGGACTACATTTACGCCTTTGAATCTGACCTCACCGCATCTGATTTAAACTTAGACGGAAGTCTTATCTATGCAGGAGATGACAAAGATTTTGTCTTTGGATCTGGTGGTGTGGATCAGGTCTGGGCTGGTGAAGGTAACGATATCGTTCGCCTTTATAGTGGTGATGACACTGCCCATGGTGAAGCAGGCGATGACTATCTTTACGGCTATGAGGGCAATGACACCCTTTATGGTGGTGATGGTAAAGATCGTCTTTTTGGCCACGAAGGCAACGACACCATCTATGGCGGTACTGGTCATGACTATATGTATGGTGGTGATGGAAGCGACACTATGTATGGTCAAGATGGTTGGGACACTATTTATGGTGGTAGTGGTAACGACAGCCTGAATGGTGCCGAAGGTCGTGACGAACTTTACGGCGAGGACGGTAATGACTGGTTGGTCGGTGGTGCCGAGAACGACGAGATAAGTGGCGGAAACGGTGACGATTATATCTCGGCTGGTGATGGTGCTGATAAATTATGGGGTGGCGCTGGTAGGGACACGTTTGTTCTTGATGGTACCGACGGCATGGCAGATTTTATCTATGACTTTGATGTTGTCATCGATGATGATCTGCTTGATCTAGGAACTATTCTGGACGGCGTCTTTAATGCCGACGTTGACAAATACGTTATGTTTGACGACAGCAATGGCATTGACACAATCGTAAATGTTGACGCGACAGGTAACTCAGGAGCGGGCGGTTGGACGCAGTCCGTGACGTTGTTTGATTTTGCGGGTGCGGACCCAACGACAATGCACATACAAGGAAACTTGATGTAAAAATTAATTCTAAAGTTTTGCAAACGGAAAACCTTCGCCTCCCTTAGCGGAGGTTTTCTTTTTTCTTGTTGTCATTGCGAGCATAGCGAAGCAATCCATTGCTAGAGTATATCTTCGTATAAGTCTTTCCATTCTGGATTGATATTTATAATAAGATCGATTTTCTTTTGTCTTGAACCAGCCTTGATTTGTTTTTCTCTGGAAATCGCCGTATCCATATCATCGTAAAGTTCGTAATAAACTAGAAATTTACAATTATATTTTTTGCTAAAGCCATTGGTGTGACTATTTTTATGCTGATAGAATTCTCTTAGCCAAGTCAGAGGTCACACCTGTGTAAAGTGTTGCCGTTCCTTTTATTTGTAACAATATAAATGGCTGGTTGTTTGTTCATTGATTTATCATTGTCATTGCGACGCAAGCGAAGCAATCCAGAAAAAACAACTGGATCGCCACGTTGGTTTTAAAACCTCCTCGCGATGACGAGGTAATCAGTCGAAAGCTGTAAGTATTAGGACTGCCATTAAATCAATCACCTTAAAAATTAATACTCTTGTTAACCTCCTTTTAAGACTTCCCATATGTATGTATGGTAGATGTAGGTGGTAATGGGTCAATAAACGGACAAAAAGTCCAATCAACATTTCTTCCCTACAGATTAAAGAAATAGAGGAATCGGCGTGGTGCCGAACCCTTTGTAACATCGGTCTCGCAGAAGTTCGAGGTCGCTTAATTCTCTAGGAAGGAGAAAAGACAATGCCAGTCATTGCAACAAACACATCTGCCAACACGGCACTTATTTATCTTAACAGAAACTCAGAAGATCAAGCCAAATCGCTCTCGAAGCTATCCAGTGGATCACGTATTGTGTCTGCCTCTGATGATGCTGCGGGTCTAGCGGTGGCAAGTCGTTTATCTGCTGATATCACAACATTGCAACAATCAGGACAGAAATGCCCTTCAAGGTCGTGCAGTTCTACAAACAGCCGATGGTGCCTTGGCACGTATTGGTGATATTCTACAAAGAATGAAGTCACTTGCTGCACAATCTTCATCTGGTTCTGTTGATGCGACATCACGTGGATTTATTCAACAAGAATTTACTTGCGCTTAGTAGCTGAGATTAACTCAATTGCAGACTCAACACAGAATTTAATGGCACGACGCTTGATTAGATGGTACTTACAACGAGCAGCTATCTTAGTTGGTGTAAATGCTAGCTGATACAATTGCTGCAAACTTAACAACGTGTTGATGCTGATATCTGCAGCACTTGGTATCGGTGCTCAACAGTTAGCATACAGCTGCTGGTGCAACAGCAGCTTTGACAGCGGTAGATGCTGCTATTGATAACTATCTCAGCTGACCGTGCAACTGTTGGTTCATTGATTTCACGTTTTGAATATCGTGGTGAATATATTGAATCTGCGATTGAGAATTTGTCAGCTGCAAGATCATCTATTATGGATGTTGATATTGCATCAGAGCAAACAAATCTTGTAGCGAAACAGGTTCTGACCGAGGCCTCTATTGCAGCGTTGGCACAAGCCAACCAGTCAAAAGCGTCACTATTGGCACTGCTTCGTTAAAAAAACGAACAACTCACAATAAATAAAACATAAGGGAACAGCCTGTTTTTACAGGCTTTTCCTGTTTTCTTTTTTCTGTTAACTTCGTATTAATACTTTTTCTCATAAACTGGGAACATAAGTTGCGAAATAGGGGATTCACATGGGTGTCCTTTTCGTATAATATAGAAGTTGGATTTGCCTAGAATGGGCGTATGTCCGCTTCCGGTCTCAAAGGAAATCGAGGCCGTATAAACTCTCTAGGAAGGAGAAACGACAATGCCAGTCATTGCAACAAACACATCTGCCAACACGGCACTTATTTACCTTAATCGAAACTCAGAAGACCAAGCCAAATCGCTTGGTAAATTATCCAGTGGTTCACGTATTGTGTCTGCCTCTGATGATGCTGCGGGTCTTGCGGTTGCAAGTCGCTTATCTGCTGATATCACAACATTGGAACAAGCAGGACGAAACGCCCTTCAGGGTCGTGCAGTTCTACAAACAGCCGATGGTGCCTTGGCACGAGTAGGTGATATTCTACAAAGAATGAAATCACTTGCTGCCCAATCAGCCTCTGGTTCTGTTGACGCATCTTCACGAGGTTTTATTGACCAAGAATATCAGCAACTATATACTGAAATTCAAGCTATTGCAATGCAGAACAGAGTTTAATGGTGACAAACTTATTGATGGTACTTACACAGCAGCAGAAGGAACATTCCTTGTTGGTGTTAACTCTGCTGACACGATTGTAGCTGATCTTACTTTAGTAAATGCTCAGAACTACCAACTTAGGAGATTTGAACGGTACTAGGTACACATTAAATTGAGTGCAAGTGTGGTGACTACTTCAACTGATGCAATTATAGCACTTGATGTTGTTGACGATGCTATCGATTCAGTTTCTGGTTTTCGAGCAACAATTGGTTCAATAATTTCACGTTTTGAATATAGAAGTGAATATATTGAATCTGCGGTTGAAAACCTCTCTGCCGCAAGATCATCCATTATGGATGTTGATATTGCGTCCGAGCAGACAAACTTGACAGCCAAACAGGTTCTGACCGAGGCAGCGATTGCGTCACTTAGCCCAGGCCAACCAGTCAAAAGCCTCACTATTGGCTCTATTGAGATAGGAATAGCTCTCTCATAACGCTTCAAGGCGGTGGGTGGATCTATACCAAATAATAACAATGAAGAGGGCGCGTAAATTTTATGCGCCCTTTCTTCATGTGTTGAACCGTGTAACAATTCGTAGAGGTGAGTAACGTTAAATCTTAAAGAACTGTTAATCATCTTTGAGGTATACTTGTAGTATAGCCTTGAAAAGGTTTGTAAAGGAGACAAGAAATGTCATCAATCGGTCCAAATGGTAATTTTGCGCAAAGTGGTTCTACGCTATTTCTCGTCGGGGGTTCATCCGGCCTTGATACCAATGCATTGATTGAGGCAGCAGTCCAGCAACGTTTGCGTGAGGCTGTAAATCTCGATGTCAAAATTGACAATAATCTTACAAAATTCGATGGATATGACCAGCTACAGGCACTAGGTTCAAGCCTTCAGGCGTCCTTGACAGCCTTGCGTCAATCTTATGGTTTCTCATCTACTGATGGATCCGTTTATTCTCAAAAAACAGGAACACTTGAGCAGTAATACAAGTACCGATCCAACATCTCTTATTAATGTGGCTCTCGATGAAACAGCAGAAACGGGAACGCATTCTTTAATCGTGCGCGAAAAGGCGCGTGAGCACATTTTAACAAGTGATGCGACAACTGATCCTAATGCGGCCTTAGGACAAAATGGTTCGTTCCGTTTGAGATTGGCCGGTCAGGCGCAAATCAATATTAACGTGACAGGTACAGACACGCTTACAGATATTGCCGCAAAAATTAATGCTATCACAGATAGCACAGGCGTTTCAGCCGATATTGTAAAGGTAAATGATACCAATTATCGTTTAGTTCTAACTGGTGAAGAGACAGGTATAAGCATTCGCCGTGAAGGTATTACTGGAGATGATGTTCTTCAAACAATAGGGGTATTAGATGCAACAAGCGCCTATAAAAACATTGCACAAGATGCGGCAAGTGCAAGATTAACCTATAATGGTATTGATATAGCGCGTACTTCAAACAGTTTTGACGATTTAATTCCAGGCGTAACTATTGATATTCTGAATGCAGATGTTGGAACAACAATTACGCTTGATATCGGACAAGATGTTGCGGGCGTTAAAGCAGGCATTCTTAATTTTGTAGATGCCTATAACGCAGTACGCGACTTTGTTCTTCAAAACCAATCAGTTAACTCTGATGGGAGTATCCCTGAGGATGCACCACTTAATGGTGATAATTTACTCTCTGGGCTTAATTCTCAGTTGCAGAATTTATTTGGATTAAACTTTAATACTGGCGCGCAGGAAACTCTGGCCGAAATTGGTATAGAGTTTGATGCGGACAACCGTTTAACAGTAGATGAATTGGTGCTTGATACGGCAATTTTGAATGATCCAGAAGTCGTTCAATCCATGTTCCAGTCACAATTTACATCTGACAATGTCGAGCTGGATATTCTGAGTAATAATTCAACCCAATTGGGATTGAATTTCGCACTTGATATCACACATGACGGCACAAACATCACGGGTGTTTCTGTCGGCGGTGATAACACATTATTCTCGTTTTCTGGTGGTACAATCACAGGGAATGCAGGCACAATTTACGAGGGCATTACGCTTGCCTATATTGGAACAACAAATTCAACGGTTAATATCACGCTCGATCAAGGATTTGCTGATTTGGCGACCAATACGCTTGAAGGTTACGTTAATGGTATCAACGGTCTTATCCAGACTGAAAAATTGAATATCGAAAGTGCCAATGAGGGATTATCCGACAGAGCCGCAAGAGTTCGTGAGCGTGCCGAGGATTTCCGAGCCTCTTTGATTGAGAAATATGCACGTTTTGAGTCACAATTGAGTGCGTCAAAGGCAGCAATTAACCAAATCCGAGCCATTTTAGGAACTAACGATGACAGCTAATCCATACGGTCAAGCCTCTTCGGCCTATCTTCAAACCCGTGATGAAAATATGGGGGGGATGGAGATTGTTCTTGAATGTTATAAGGGTATTATCCGTTTTCTGCGCGAGGCAAAAGCTGCCTATGCTCAAGATAATCTTGAGAAAATGTGTTACTGGGTTGAGCGCGCCTTAAAAGTTATCGAAAGCTTACATGCTAATCTGGATATGAGCCAAGGTGGCAAAGATGCAGAATTCTTACATGAGTTTTATGTGGTTCTGATTGGCCGTTTGGGTAAATTGCTTGATCGTCCTGATGTTACCCATGAATTTGACCAATTGATTGGCTATGTTCAGCCTGTTTATGAGCAATGGTACAAACTGACCACGGGCCATGATGTTCCCAATTACGAGAAAGAAGATGCTTCCTCAATCGAAGCAGTGGAAATGGTTTCCGACGAGGTTCATTAAACTCCTTTATATCCATTAAAATCTCAAACTAGCCTGTCTCAACCAAAAGACAGGCTTTTTTAATGCCCGCATCTCTTGTTTGGCACGTCTCTTGCAATGATTAAGCGTATGGCAAAAGCCATGACGCAAAAATCAAAAGAAGAGGCAGGAAATGCTACATAACATAAACGGAGAAGAGGTTGGTGCGGTATGTGATGACACACTCATGGCGCGGGTTGCACAAGGGGATGAACAGGCTTTCGCCATTTTGGTTGAAAGACACCATGGTAAATTAAAGGCACTGGCTTGGCGCGTTCTATTTAATGATCAAGCGGCAGAAGATGCCGTCCAAGAAGCGTTCTGTGCGTTATGGCAGTCGCGTGATAAATGGGAAATTGGTGGTGCTGCAAAGCTATCTACATGGCTTTACCGTGTCACAATCAACAAATGTGTAGATGCCAAACGCAAGCAAAGGCCACAAATTGATATTGATGATGCCAATATGTCAGTGAATGCACAGGCTGATAAAATTATGAATGCCAAGCAAATGCAAAAGGTACTTGGTGATTTGCTAGCAAGCTTGCCCGAACAACAAGCAATGGCAATGCAGCTTTACTATTATGAAGAAAAGGATATTCCACAGATCGCGGCGGAAATGGATAATACCGATGATGGAGTGCGCTCACTGATTAAGCGTGCAAAAACATCCTTAAGACTTCACCAAAGCGATTTGGAAATTTTTAGATAACTTGATTAAGTGAGACGCGCATTTTGGCAAGTTCAACTTGCGCTCTTAAATCAATTTCCGCAAGAATTTCAGAGAGTTGCGGATCGTTTATCTTTTCCTGATGTGTTGCTGCAAGGTCAGCCAAATTCAATAAATGTCCAACCGTTAAATCACCCCTCAACAGGGTCATTCTTATACCTTCCAGCTCATCCAGAAGTTTATCCGCGCGTTGGCGCATACGTCCTCTTGAGGCGCGTTCAGTAGGGTCTTCGGTGGCCTGTGCAACAAGTAAAGCCTCGATACGGTTAACGCTTTGTCCTTGTGATACTGTAGGGCTATCACTGACATCTGCAGGCGATAAAAACGTTCCAAAACTGGCGCCACTCGAGGACGCCTTTCCAGTTTTTTTACTGCCAGAACTCTTGCCTGATTTATCCGTTCCTTGGATTTTCATGTGGTGCATAGCCTTTCAGAACTAAATCTAGTCTGTTTTCAGTATATCGCAATGCAAAATGTTATTCCAATAAAAGCCTGCATCAATAAGGCAATTTTTGTTGGGAAAGGCAGGCAAGAATTGCCGAAAGCCACAAACAACCAAGCTGACAAATATTAAAATATTGTTATAAATCAATGTGTTAAATACTAAAAGAGGTTGGCACGACTCTGGCATATATATAAAGGGAATAATAAAAATTCCAGGGTCAACAAAAGGAAGAAGATTATGACGACAACATATAAGAAAACAAAGTTAAATGCGGGAGAGACGCTAAGGCAAGCCGGGTGGGGTTTTGCATTCTGGTGTGTTTTCCTTTTGTCATTTCTGATTTTGACGGTCTCTTATAATAAGGCCGAGGCAGCAACTACACGTATTAAGGACATCGTTGATATCGAGGGTGTGCGCGATAACATGCTGGTTGGTTATGGACTTGTAGTGGGTCTTAACGGCACAGGTGATAACCTCAATAATGCACCGTTTACCCAGCAATCTCTAACTGCGATGTTGGAACGCTTGGGCGTTTCCATTCGTGACCAGAATTTGAAAACAGGAAACGTAGCTGCCGTTATGGTTACTGCAACATTGCCTCCCTTCACAAATCAAGGTGCGCGTATTGATGTGACTGTCTCTACTATGGGAGATGCGGAATCTCTACGTGGTGGAACATTGCTTGTGACGCCTTTGATGGGTGCAGACGGAGAGGTGTACGCAATCGGACAAGGGCCAGTTATGATTAATGGTTTCCGTGCAGAGGCGGATGCGGCGTCTATCATTCAAAACAACCCTGCAGCAGGACGTATTCCTGAGGGCGCGATTGTTGAAAAAGAAATTAACTTCCAACTTGAAGATTTACAGGAAATTCGCCTATCGCTTAGAAATCCTGACTTCACAACTGCAAGACGTGTAGCTGCTGCAATTAATGCCTTCTCTCAAGGTAATGTTGCCAGCGCACAGAATTCTGCATCTGTTAATCTTGTCCGTCCAGCCTCTTATAATGGCTCGATTGTTGATTTGATTACGGACATCGAACAATTACCTGTTCGTCCTGATCAAGTTGCTAAGGTTGTTATTGATGAAACGACCGGAACTGTCGTGATGGGTTCAGATGTGCGTGTGAGTACTGTTGCGATTGCACAAGGTAACCTGACTATCAAGATTGTAGAAACACCGCAGGTTTCACAACCAAATGCCTTCGCAGAGCAAGGCGAAACTGTTGTTGTCCCTCGTTCACAAGTTGATGTGAATGAAGGCGAGGATGTAAGGCTTGCTGTTCTAGAGGAAGGCGTGACCTTGCAGGACTTGGTAACTGGACTAAACAGACTTGGTGTCGGCCCTAAGGATATCATTACTATCTTGCAAGCCATTAAGGCCGCTGGTGCTCTTCAAGCAGAAATCGAGTTGCTCTAATGACAAATATACTTCCAGCAAATTCGGCAATGATGGGGGCTCAAGCCTCGCAGGCCGAGACATCACAGAAAATGACTTCGCTGCGCGACAAAATGGCGCGCAGTGGTCAAACAGAAGATGAAATGGGCAAGGTTGCACGTGAATTCGAAGCGGTGTTTATCAGCGAAATGATGCGTCCAATGTTTGAAGGACTTGAGGTTGACCCCATGTTCGGCGGTGGGCGTGGAGAAGAAGTCTTTAAGGGCATGCTCATTGATGAATACGGTAAAGGTATGGCAAGAGCGGGCGGAATTGGACTTGCCGACCATATTAAACAACAACTTATACACTTGCAGGAATCGCAAGGTAAAACAGCGGGAGAAAATTAAGTATGTCACCAATAGCAGGAAAGAAAACCAGACAAATCCTTCAAATTGAAAAATCACTCGCCTATGTCGAGCATCTTACAAAGGATCTTTCGTCAATTATCGAAAAGGAAACACACAGTCTTGAAAATTATCACATGGATAAATTCATGCAGTATCAGGGGGATAAGGCTCGGCTGGTAAAAAACTTTGAAATTGAAGCCCAAAAACTTCTCGCTGTGCGTGAAAAGATAAAAGAGGCCGATCCTGCAATTCGCAAAAAGATACGCGATACCCAGATGGCCTTTATGAATTTGACCAAAGAAAATGCAACTATGTTGAAAAGAAGGTTGGAAAGTACAAGACGCTTAAATGAGAGAATTATGAACTCTGCACGTCAGGCACTTACCGATAAAGACCAAACTTACAACAATATGGGAAGCCACATCACTGTAGATAAAAAAACACTTTCTTCTGGTCTTCTGGATACAATTTAATTGGCACTCTTAAGGTGTTAAGAAAGACGTAAAAGCTGATGAATATACCAATCTCACTTTCTATTGTTACTCCGCCGTCTGAGTCAAACTCGAGGGGGCGTGTTCATAAAGAATCTATTGAAAGACGAGAAAAGCCCGAGATTGAGGCTAAAAAAGAGTATGAAGGCAAAACGGAGCGAGAAGATAATTCCAAGCCTGTTCCTAAAGCCTTTAACGCTATTTTAAACCAGCTTGCAGCCAAAAGTGATGTTGAGTTCTCGCAGGCTGATATTGATAGTATATATGCACAAATAGCCGAAACAGGCACATTGGATGCTGAGACGAGCAGTCAGATTCAATCTGCATTAAATAAAATCCCATCCGGAAAGCCTTTTGATGCTCTTTTTGCTTCTCTTGAAGCGGGACTTCTAGCAGAAGGTGTTCAAGATATTATTCCCGAAGCAGGAGTTGGCACAGCACAAACGCTTCCAGTTCAAGAAAACATTGAGCTGCCAGCTATATCACAAGCAACTGTTCCAGATTTTCTTTTGGACGTGGATGCTCTGAGTGACAATCAGATTTTGGCATCAGTTGGCGCATCAGAACAACCTTCATTTGATAAACTTGTGGCAACAGGTGAATCATCCGATGTTGTAATCACTGATGAAGAGGCTTTAACGCTTCATAAAGCTCTAAGCGCATTAACTTCCAAGTTTCTACAGGGGCGCGCAGATGCTTTGCCCGTAGATAATTCTCAATCAGTGCGCATGCAATTACCGCAAGATATACCAGTTTCGGATGTAGCCGCATCTGTTAATAGCGCTCTTACATCAAAATGGTTTGAAAATTCTAATGGCCCAAAACGTTTTGTTTCGTTTGATGGTGAGGTTTCCATTGATACAGAGGGTTTGATTTCGTCATCTGTTGGTAAGGCAGTTTCATCTGTGACACCTAATGGTGGAGGACAGCCAATATCGTTGCCACAGGGCATTGAGAACCAGTTAGCAGGTCAAAATGGATCCTCAAACTTAATAGATAATAGTGCTCTGGCTGGTGTCTTTGGCTCGCAATTTGCTGTTCCAAGCGAAGGAGATTTTTCATTAACGCTGGATAATATAAGTCTTCAGATGGTTAATGCCGCTAATACTGCGCCACAAGGTATAGCTGCCGTTCATCAGATGAGTGTTACAGCTCCATCTACACCAGCGGGACAGATTGTTGCCGCAGCCCTTGAAAAGGGCGTCATGAAGGATGGTTCCCAGCGTATAGCAGTATCCCTTAATCCACCTGAGTTAGGGCGTGTTATTGCAGATATCGAGCTTGATGCTAAAAGCAAAATTAAAGTGAATATTACTGTTGAAAAAGAAGGTGCTTTCCACATGCTTCAACGTGACCAAGCACTTTTAGAGCAAGCTTTGCACAAGGCTGGTCTGGATTTTGATTCAGCTGATCTTCAATTCTCATTTAATGAAGGTGGTTCATTTGACGAAGCCTTTGAAAACCCTAAGTATTTAGCTGGTAATGCAGATAAATCTTCGGGAGAGGATGGCGTTGACGGCGAGATGGATAATATTGCGGAGCTTGATATTCCTCAGGGCGAATACATAGACACCGACACAGGTATGACCAGATATCATGCTGTTGTTTAAATCTTAATCCTTTTTTTACTTTTCCTCTGATATTATATATAGTGTATGCATACGTATAAAATACGTGTGTTGAAAACAGTTACCAACCTAGAAGAGGAGGGTAGTCGTGGCGTCAGACATAAGTAAACTGACATCGTCGTTACTACAGCAGAAAACGCAGAATGCAGGGAAAGCAGTAGACCTTTCCAATGCAAACAAAACGCGTGACTCTGACAAATCTTCTGAATCACTAGCAAACAAAGCCATTCGCGATGAAGTTGTTATCTCATCAGGTGATTTGCTTGAAAAAGTTTCAAAATTCCAAAGCCTTTTCGAAGATGTTGAGAGCGTAAAGCGCGTTCTGACAACAGCCGTTGACACAATAGAAACTGTGCTTGCTAAGCTTGAAGAGGCAGGTGGGGTAGCAATTCAGGCTAAAAACGGCATTGCGAACGGTTTGACGCCTGAGAAAATCGCTGAATTCACAGAAAGATTTTCGGCTGTTCTGAATGACGTTGATAATCTTGCTCAAAATACAGGATTTTCAGGTGAAAACCTACTTTCAGGGGATAACATAGAATTTTATCTCGGTGAAAACCCACCCGTAGGATTTAAGGTTGAAGGCTTTAAAATTTCTTCTGAGGGGTTGGAGCTGGACGATTATGAATTGAATACTCAAGAAGCCGCAAATCGAGCTCAAAATGCCATTACGCAGTATCTGGATCAGGTAAAAGCCTTCCGCTCGCAACTGTTTGGTGATTTGCAAGAGGTTGAAACTCGTCAGGAATTTTCATCTTCTACGATTGATGCCCTTATTGAATCTGCTAAGAATGTTGCTTCACAGCAAACAGCACCTTTAAGCGATGAATCTGCGGCTTTACTCGCCCTTCAAACACAACAAATTTTACAAAATGACAGCGGCGAAAGTCTTGCTCTTGAGTCTCAACGCAATCTTTTGGATCAATTTTAATTCTTAACTCTGGACGGTGTCGTCCGCGCCTAATACAATTAATAGCAAGCATGTCTTGAATCGCAATATGGGGATCGCATATTTATGGCACTGGTTATCGATTTAAAGCCGGGGGAAAAAATACTTATAGGTACTGCTGTCATTACTAATGACAAGCAGCGCACGCGCATCCATATCGCTGGTGAGGCGGCAATCCTTCGTGAAAAGGACGTCCTGCAGGAGGAATACGCCGACACACCATGTAAAAAGGTCTATTTTCTTATCCAGTGTATGTATCTGGCAAGAAATCCACGAGAATATCATTCAAAATATTTCGCGCTTTTGAAAGATGTCATGCAAGCGGCGCCATCAACTGCGCCCATTTTTGTTAAAATCAACGAGCAAATAGTTAAGGGGCATTATTATAAAGCCCTGAAGGAAGGGCAAGCGCTCATCGATTTTGAACAAGAACTATTGCAACAGGCTTAAATAAATCTCACATATAGCGCAGGTGCGCAGCCAGAAGATACATTCTGGCCAGACGAGAAACCTGCATTTTCTAATTTATCTGATAATGAAGGGCGGTATGCCGAGGCGCGCGCCTTAAATTCTCTTGCTGATCGTTTGGAAACAGCGATTAAGGCTCCTAAAAGTTTTTTTGGTGGCGATAATGGGGATTTGGAAGAAGCCTTGCGCGATAACTCAAGATTATGGGGGTTGTTCTACAACAAGGCAATTGAGACGCCAGGCGAGCCAAAGCCACTTCTTTCTCAAAACATTCTCAAACTTGCTAATTTTGTGTTTAAAAAATGTTACACGGCACTTTCGCATCAAAAAAGCACCGATATAACGGTGCTTGTGCAAATCAATCGAGATATTGCTAAAGGTTTACTACAACAGTCTTTTTAGGCTGTTGTGTCTATGCCAGACCCAGGTGACGCACCCGCTGTAACCGCATTAAATGTTCCTGTATCAATTTTAACAGAAGTGTTTTCAGGTTGTGACGTGCTAGCTTTAGCATCAACCTTAACATCACTTGATTCTGGCTTAGAAGACTCAATAGCAGGTGCTTGTGGCGCAGAAACGGTTTGCGTGCGCGTGTAAGCCTTGATTTGGCTTTCTGTTGGAAATTGTCGTATCGAATCGCCTGTTGATGTGTCGCGAATTTGCAACACTGGGCGCTTCAGATCTGAATTGTAGGACATTGCTCGGCTTAGATAAGGGTCGACTTCGATGCCCTTAAAGCTTTCAGCGCCTTTTTGCACAACGACCTTTGAGTTGCCGCGTGCCTGTGGCGGTATTTGAGCTACGTTTGAAACAACTGAATTTACAGCTTCTAACATGGTATCCTCACCTTATTTAAACGCATCCATACTAGATGCACTATCCCTAGTGTTAAGTCTATCCGAGATTGACATATCTGTCAAGTATTTGTTTTAAAAGGAAATATTAACTATTTGTTAACTTTTACGTTAAGCTGTGGGGAATTGAGGTAAATTCGCCATCTTGTTGAAAAATGGGAAAAAAAACGATATACTTATATAAAGATAATAATAAGAAGCTTAACCTCTAGAATCTTGAGGCACTTCGATACAACAACGGGTACTACATGGATAGTTCTACTTCAGATCAGGCTTTAGAGTCTGCGCCATCAGGAATTACCGAAACATTTCGTAAATTGGGGCCTGCCCGTTTGGGAATAATGGGCGCTGTCCTTAGCGTTCTTCTTATCTTTTTTGTTTTCCTATCTTTACGTGTGGCCGCGCCTAATATGGAGTTGCTATACGGCAATTTGACCACCAATGATTCAAGTGTGATTTCACTTAAGCTTGACGAGGCTGGAATAAAGCACAATTTGTCCGAAGACGGCACGCAGCTTTTTGTCGAAGAAGAAGAGGCGAGTAAGGCGAGATTATTACTTGCCCAAGAAGGTCTTCCTAATAGTGGGTCTTTGGGGTATGAGGTTTTTGATAACCAATCAGGTTTTGGTACAACAAATTTTCAAGATGTTTTGAACAAACAGCGCGCCATGGAAGGCGAGTTGGCAAGAACAATTAGTTCTATAGATAAGATTAGTACTGCAAGGGTTCACCTTGTTCTGCCTGAGCGTGAGTTGTTTAGTCGTGAAACTCAACCAGCTAGCGGTAGCGTTTTCTTAAATGTTAAGGGTGGTGCTATTTTAGGTTCAGAGCAAATTCTAAGCATACAGTCGCTCGTTGCCTCAGCTGTGCCGGGCATGAAGGCTGCCAACGTTTCTGTTATGGATAGTGAGGGTAATTTGCTTGCGCGCGGTGGTGAAGACGATGAAACCGCCCTTTCTGTTAAAGCGGAAAATATGCGTCAGAAATACGAGCAACGCTTAACGCGAGCTATTGAAGATCTTGTAGGGCGCACTGTTGGTTTCGGAAATGTCCGAGCAGTTGTGACTGCTGATTTAAATTTTGACCGTATTAGTGAGAACGAAGAAATTTACGATCCTGAAAGTCAGGTTATCCGTTCTTCGCAACTTGTTGAGGAAAGTGCATCTGAAACCGAGCCTTTAGACGATTCCGTGAGTGTAGAGAATAATCTCCCTAACGTAACGGGTGATTTATTACTGGATGCTCAGCCAACGTCATCAAATAACCGTTTAGAAGAAACAACAAATTACGAAATCAGCAAAATTGTTCGTAATACCATACGCGAGGCAGGCGAGGTCAAAAAGCTCTCTGTTGCTGTTATGGTGGATGGAACTTATGTTCCTTCAGGAACAGAAGGCGGTGAAACTGTCTATCAGCCACGCAGTGTTGAAGAGATTGCGAAAATCGAAAATCTTGTAAAATCAGCGATTGGTTATACTGAGGGCAGGGGTGATATTATTACTGTTGAGAGTTTGCAGTTTGCGGACATTGACGCAGGTGGTAGCCTCGAAGATACAAAAATTATGGGCTTCGAACGTTCCGATCTTCTTGACGCTGCAGAGATAGTTACGGTAGCAATTATGATTATCCTCGTAATCCTGTTGGTGCTCCAGCCTATGGTAGGTAGGCTCTTGGATGTTAAGCCACAATCTTCTGATGAAGAAGGTGGGGAGAGGCCACAACTGCTACCGGGTATGCAGGCTAACCCCGCTTTGGCGGCGCCGGACGGTTCGAGAATGGACAGCGGTTTCCAGCCTATAGAAATAGGCGAAGATGACGAAATGATTGATATGGCACGTGTTCAGGGACGTGTTAAGGCTTCTTCCTTGAAGAAGGTGGAGGATATAGTAAATAATTATCCAAGTGAGACAGTTTCTGTTTTGCGTGGTTGGATGACACAGGATTAGGGCATTAATTTAAGGGGCATTTATGCGCACCAAGGAAGATTATAGAACGCTAACGGGCATTGAAAAGGCAGCTATTTTCCTCCTCGCTTTAGGTGAGGATAACGCGACTGCTGTTTTTGAGCATATGGCCGATGAAGAGATTATGGAAGTCTCCCAGACAATGGCTAACCTGGGGCATGTTTCTGCGAATGTCGTTGAACGTTTATTCATAGATTTTGCAGAGCAAATGAGTTCAACAAGTTCGCTTATCGGAACAATGGATAGTACGGAGCGATTGCTCAGTAAGGTTCTTGGTGAGGATAAAGTAAATAGCATCATGGAGGAAATCCGTGGGCCTGCTGGGCGAACAATGTGGGAAAAGCTTGGTAATGTGAACGAAGAAATTCTTGCCAACTTTTTACAAAAAGAATATCCGCAAACTGTTGCTGTTGTTCTTTCAAAGGTTAGCACAGAGCATGCCGCTAAAGTGTTGGCATTATTACCAGATAATTTTGCCCTTGAGGTTATTCACAGAATGCTACGTATGGAGTCTATCCAGAAAGATATTTTGGAAGACGTCGAGAAAACGCTCCGTACCGAATTTATGACGAACCTTGCTAAAACACAGCGTCGCGACTCCCACGAGTTAATGGCAGATATTTTTAATTCATTGGACAGAACTGCAGAGGCAAAGTTCATGGATCAGTTGGAAAATAGTCTTCCTGACTCGGCTGAGCGTATTCGCTCGCTTATGTTCACATTTGATGATCTTACAAAACTTGATACGACCGGTATCCAAACACTTGTGCGTGCAGTTGATAAGGACAAACTCCCTGTTGCTCTTAAAGGTGCTACTGAAACAATCAAAGATTTATTTTTCTCTAATATGTCAGAGCGTGCCGCCAAGATTATGAAAGAGGATATGGCAGCCATGGGGCCTGTTCGTTTAAAGGATGTCGAGGACGCTCAACAATATGTTGTAACTGTTGCTAAGGATCTAGAAGGCAGGGGAGAAATTATTATTTCAACTGGTGAAGCCGAGGACGAGCTCGTATATTAATGTTGATGAGTAAAAAACCTTACCTTTTTGATACGCACAAATTTGATTCCGATATCAAGACTGAAGACGACCCTATATTAGAGTCCGAGCCAGAAGAGATTGTTATTATACCTTCTTACACCGAAGAAGAGTTGGTTGCTGCAAAAGAAGAATCATACAAACGCGGCAAAGCAGATGGGTTTCTTGAATCTGAAGAGGGTTACACAAGCCAAATCCAAAATCTAACAAAGACACTCAATCATAATCTTGCAAACTTACTTCAAGCCGAAGAGTTGAGGAAAGAACAGTTCCAAAGTGAAACTCTGAAGTCGGTTAAGGCATTATTTGAAAATGCCTTCCCTGCATTAAAAGAAAAGCATGGGCTTGGTGAAATTGAGAGCCTTATAGAGGATGTTTTAGCGGAGCATCTGGGGGAGTCTAAAATTACTATCTACGTTGCGCCTGAGTATAGTGAATCTATAGAAACATACATAAAATCAAAATTTCAGGCTGATGAAAATACGCTTGAAGTTGTAGCAGATAAAGAAATAGCAAAAGATGATTGCCGCATAGCATGGGATAATGGTGGTGCCATTCGTGACACAAAGACCTTTGAGGATAAAATTATGCGTTTTTTACAAGATGACCTTGCGCAGAAAGTCAAGAAGTCCCAAGATACCGAAGTAGAAACGGAGCACACAGATTATGAGTGATGATATTAAGGATACACTGGACAATGAGAGCCTAAAAAATATGGACGCCGCACAAGATGATGTGAAAAGCGGTGGCAACAAGGGTTTTGATTTAGGTAAAATCGAGGATACATCTCCTAATATGCAAGATGATGAAGACGATTTTGCTGAAAACGAACCAATGGCAAAGGACGTAACAGCAATTTATGATATTCCAGTGCAGGTTTCTGCTGTGCTCGGTCGCTCGACAATGCAGGTCTCGCAATTATTAAAGCTAGGTCGTGGGGCAGTCGTCGAGCTTGATCGAAAAGTAGGTGAAGCGATTGATATCTATGTGAATAACCGCCTTGTTGCGCGTGGTGAGGTCGTTGTTGTTGAGGACAAGCTTGGTGTGACAATGACCGAGATAGTTAAATCTGACCATAGCGATGACATGTAGGATTTCACCTTATGGCCAAAGCCAAAAAAGATAGCGAAACTCAAGACACGGTTGATAAGGAAGTTTCTTTCCAAACGCTTCCCGTCGAAATTGAAGAACAACAATACATTATTGATATAACAACAATTCTGGGCTTGGTGTTCTCTGTTGGTCTAATCGTTGTCGCTGCCTATATAGGGCAAGCCCAAGCTGACTTTTTTAATCTACCATCTCTATTAATTGTAGTTTTTGGCACCCTTGCGGTAACAACTATTTCCTATTCAGGTCCAGAGCTAAAAAAGATATTTTTCTCACTGGATAAGGTTTTTACGCGTCGTATCCGCAACACACGCGAATATGCGTTTCAGTTGGTTAATCTCGCCGCACGTGCAAAAAAACATGGCATCTTATCACTGACGCGTGTTGAGGCTGAATTAGAGGCTGATCCTTATTTGCTCAAGGCAATGCAAATGGCAGCAGATGGAGCAAAAGCTGGGCAAATTGATATCGTTTTGGCAAAAGAGGCCGAATTGCATGGAGATAGAGCCGAATTCACAGCTTCGGCCTTGAGGAAAGCTTCCGAAATCGCACCTGCAATGGGTCTTATAGGGACATTGGTTGGTCTCGTGCAGATGCTTGCCCAGCTTGATGACCCCTCACGCATTGGACCTGCAATGGCATTGGCATTGCTTACGACATTCTATGGAGCGATTTTGGGAACTGTAATTTTGGCACCACTTGCCGTTAAAATGGAAAGGTCAGCAGATCAAGATACCTTAATAATGACAATGACAAGATTGACGGCGACATCAATTGCTAATCAGGAAAATCCAAGACAGTTGGAAACTTTATTAAATAGTCTGCTACCTGCGAAACACAGAATTACATTTTTTTAAAAACTCAATTATTGAGAGAGATATAAATAATGCGTTTGATGATAATCGGACAACTTGAGGGATATATCAGTACTGCTGGTAAAATTGCACTACAACGTGGTGCAAAGGTCATCCATTGCGAAGATATCGTTGAGGGTCTTGGTGCTTTGCGCACAGGTAAGGGTGCTGATGTTGTTATGATTGACGTTAAGTTGCCAATTGCCGAATTTATTAAAAAGCTAGAAGAAGAACGCATACATATCCCTGTTGTTGCTTGTGGCATTGGCACAGACTCACCTTCTGCTGTAAAGGCTATTGAGGCGGGTGCTAAGGAATATGTACCTTTGCCACCTGACACTGATCTTATTGCGGCCATACTTGAAGCTGTGACTGAAGAAAATTCAACCATGATTGCAAACGACCCTTCTATGAAGCGTGTAATGCAATTGGCCGATAAGATTGCCACTTCCGATGCCACAATCCTCATTACTGGAGAGAGTGGAACAGGTAAAGAAGTCATGTCGCGATATATTCACGAAAAATCTAAGCGCAAAGATGGTCAATTTATTGCAGTTAACTGTGCTGCTATTCCTGAAAATTTGCTTGAGTCAGAACTATTTGGGCATGAGAAGGGTTCTTTTACGGGGGCGGCGGGTCGTCGTATAGGTAAATTTGAAGAAGCATCAAACGGAACACTTCTTCTGGATGAGGTGACAGAGATGCATCCTCAATTACAGGCCAAGCTTTTGCGTGCTATTCAGGAAAAAGAAATTACGCGTATTGGTTCAAATGATCCTGTGAAAATCAACACACGTATTTTGGCGACTTCCAACCGTGATTTGGAGAAATCAGTTCAAAAGGGTGAGTTTCGTGAGGATTTGTACTTTCGATTGAACGTTATAACTATTGATTTACCCGCTTTGCGCGACAGACCTTCTGATATAGTCCCCCTGGCTCAATTCTTTGCCGATAAATTTGCAGACGATAATAATGTTGAAAAGAAAAAATTGTCTGCGGCTGCAAAAGAAAAAATTAATGCCTATCGCTGGCGTGGTAATATCCGTGAATTAGAAAATACAATGCATCGCGCTATTCTTGTGTCACTTGATGATGAGCTTGAAGCAGATGCAATTCAACTATCTGAAAGTTCGTTTTCTAAAGGTGAGGCGACTTCAGAGACAGCAAATAATGCTCCTGGTCTATCGGGTGTTTCAAGCGCGGCGTCGGAACACAAAGATCTTCAGAACCCTGATGCTGTTGAAGGTTTGGTTGGCCGTACATTGGCTGATGTTGAAAGAGATATGATATTGAATACATTGGGTAATACCTTGGGCAACCGAACACATGCCGCGAAAATTTTGGGTATATCTATCAGAACATTACGCAATAAACTGAACCAGTATAAAGACGAAGGTACGGATATTCCTGCATCTTCGGCTGGTTAATTACAAACTATCGTTACATTCTTGTTTGCATGACCTGCCTCCCTATGGGTAGAATGGAAGATATATATGCCTATTCATTCTCTGAGGCATTCAAAATCATATTAACGACTTAAATATATCGGGTTAAATGTCGGATTCACAAAATACATCATCAATTATGATGGGGCGTGCCAAAATGGGACTCGGCACGATTTTCCGTGGTGATGTTGCACTGGCTGCAGGTCTAATTGCCATTTTGATGTTCATGTTGGTTCCTATGCCCACATGGATGCTGGATTT
Source organism: uncultured Alphaproteobacteria bacterium (assembly GCA_963740205.1). Lineage (GTDB taxonomy): Bacteria > Pseudomonadota > Alphaproteobacteria > Micavibrionales > Micavibrionaceae > UBA2137. The sequence goes on along the minus strand of CAVUDD010000002.1, from coordinate 530,934 downwards.
AGGGCTTTCTGTTTCTGTTACTTTGTCGATTATGATTTTGATGACGGTATTATTTATTGGTCGTCCTCTCGATTTTTCAACTTTCCCAACGATATTACTGTTATCCACTGCGCTGAGGCTAGGTTTGAACGTGGCCTCAACACGCCTTATTTTAAGTGATGGCGACGAAGGAAAAGCTGCTGCTGGGGCTGTAATCGAGGCATTCGGAAGCTTTATTATTGAGGACAGTTACGTTGTGGGGGGGATAGTCTTTGCAATCCTTGTCATTATCAATTTCATTGTGATTACCAAAGGTTCGGGACGTATAGCCGAGGTTGCTGCACGCTTTACCTTGGATGCTATGCCTGGGAAACAGATGGCAATTGATTCCGATTTATCGGCGGGTCTATTGACTGAAGATGAGGCAAAGACAAAACGTGCCGATTTACAGCAAGAAAGCACGTTTTTTGGAGCTATGGATGGCGCGGCCAAGTTCGTGCGTGGTGACGCGATTGCGGGCCTTTTGATTACATTCATTAATATTATTGGCGGGATTGTTATCGGCACAACGACACATGGTATGAGTCTAGGTGACGCTGCTGGAACTTATACAATCCTGACTATTGGTGACGGTCTTGTATCACAAATACCCGCGTTAATTGTTTCCGTATCTGCTGGTCTTTTGGTGTCAAAGGCGGGCGTTGAGGGAACAGCGGATAAAGCACTGTTTGCTCAATTCAGCCGCTATCCAAAAGCCATGGCCATGAGTTCATTCCTGATGTTTGGTATGGGGCTTATACCAGGTATTCCGTTTATGCCGTTTGCATTCCTTGGAGCTGTTATAGGCGGCATGTCTTATCTGTCATACAAAACAAATAAAGAGCTTTCAGACCAAAAAGAGGCTGAGCAATTAGCTCTTGATCGACCAGCACCAGTCTCCGAGGCTCCAATTTCAGAAGCACTCTCAATGGACGTCATACGTCTGGAGTTGGGTTATGGTCTGCTGCCACTTGTACAAGGTGAGGGAGGTAATAAGTTAACTACTCAGGTTAAAGGGTTGCGACGTCAATTGGCGGAAGACATGGGTTACATTCTGCCTGCTGTGCGCATTTTGGATAATCTACAGTTAAAGGCCAATGAATACATTGTGCGTATCAAGGAAATTGAAGCGGGTAGAGGTGATGTGCGTGCCAACATGTTACTGTGTATGGATCCAACTGGTGAACAGATTAAACTTCCCGGAGAAAATACAACAGAACCAACCTTTGGTTTACCCGCTATGTGGATTGATCAAAGATATCGTGAAGAGGCGCATTTTAAGGGATATACAGTTGTTGATGCCCCAACCGTTATTACAACGCACTTGACCGAGCTAGTAAAAGATCACATGGCTGATTTGTTGTCTTATACTGAGACGCAGAGATTGCTGGATGAAATGGGTGGTGATTATCAGAAACTTGTTTCGGATGTTGTTCCTAATCAACTTACTGTTACAGGCCTCCAGCGCGTACTACAAAACCTTGTGGGCGAGCGCGTTTCTATACGAGATCTTGCTACTATTTTGGAGGGTGTTGCAGAGGCCGCTACCTACACGAAAAATATAGCTATTATGACTGAACACGTCCGCTCAAGGCTATCTCGGCAACTTTGCGACCAGAATACAAACTCACAAGGACTACTGCCTCTGGTAACGCTTACGCCGAAATGGGAAAATGCTTTTATGGAAACATTGGTAGGTGATGGCGAGGAAAAGCAATTGGCTATGCCTCCCAGTCAGTTACAAGAATTTATTACAGATGTTCGTAAAGGATATGAAAAGCTATCGCAGATGGGTGAAAACCCAGTTTTACTGACCTCACCGGGTATTCGTCCCTATGTACGCTCAGTAGTGGAGAGATTTCGCCCTCAAACTATTGTTATGTCTCAAAATGAAGTGCATGCGAAGGCAAGAATAAAGACTTTAGGTCAGATATAGACAAAAAAACCCGCCAAAAAGGCGGGTTTCTTTTAGAATTTAAATATCTTAGTTGCGGTAGCGCTCTTGTTCTGCATTTTTGGGTGCTCGTGAAGTAGTGTAAACTTCTGAGAACTCTTGCAGATCGATTGTTTTGTCCTTGTTATCATCTGTTTCTAGGAATGATGTTTCCAAGAAATCGGCAGGTGATAATCCGTCTTTGTTATTATCAAATCGAGCAAGACCAGATTGCTGATACATTGTTTCATAGGTGTAGCTTGATGAATCGACCATTCCATCGCTGTTAAAGTCAACGAAAGTGTATTTCTCTACGTCAACAGGGCGCATGGTTAAAACAGAATTATCTTCGAACTCAATATTATCGATGACTTCATTGCCGTCTTTATCAAAAATAAAGAATAGCTGCTTACCGACTTCTGCCATATCAAGTTTGTAATCATTGTTTGTGTCAAACTCTGCAAGTGTAAGTGTTTTAATTGCAGGCTCTTCGGTCGTTGTAGTAACAGTTTCATTTACTGTTGTTGTAACGGCAGGTTCAATTACTGTTGTTTCTGCTACGGGGGCAACAACATTACCTTGCGTGTCAGTTGTGATTGTAGTCGTCGTCGTCGCAACAGGTGGAGCTGTAACTGATGTCGTTGTAGAAGTTGTGCCAATAACTTCCGTTTGTGCGTTTGCGGGTACTGCGAATGTAAATGCTGCAACTGTTGCTGCGAGTGTTAAAAATGGGGTCTTCATAGAAGGTCTCCTTGGTTAAGTAGTGTTTGTCTTGCCCAGCTAACGCCCGTGCAAGTCAATCGTTCCCAAGGATTACATATAAGTGAGCTTTTAAAAATTAATTCTGGGTCTTACCAGTTTGTACCCACCAGTCCTGAAGAAGACTTTTTTGGTGGAGCATTGTTTTGTAGTATCTTTTCATGGAAGGGTTGGCGTCAACTGCGTTTAGAACGCGCTGTTCTTCTTCATAAGATAGTTCCCCATCAATAAGAGCATCTATGTCTGAGTGATTAATAAACATATTTATGTTAAAATCCTTATATTCCTCATGTACTACAAACATATCAGTGCTCCATTCGTTCAATTTGTTACATACCTGTTACAAACGGATACATTTGATTACAGTTCCCAATAAATGAAACTTTTTTTAAATTTATGCGTTTTTCTAATATAAACAATAATTTAACTCGTAAGAGTAGGAAGGAATTCATCATGTTGGGCTGGGCCTTAACATTTCTAATTATGGCATTAATATCTGGAGTATTTGGTTTTGGAGGCATATCAGCGGCATCCGTGGGCATAGCCAAAATACTATTTGTAATATTCTTAATATTATTTGTACTCGCAATCGTGATGAATTCATTGAGGCGCGGTGCACCTCCAACTTAAACCTCACCTACACAAGGCTTTAGAAAGGGTATCGTTTGCGCGATACCTTTTTTTTATGTAATAAATAAATCAAATAATACAATTCGAACAAGCCTGGAATAAATATTGTGAGAAAGATCTATGTCCGTAATTATCTAGTATTTGTAACCTTGTTAATCCTCTCGGGATGTTGGTTAGGTTTTAATACGATTTCGCAGATTAAAGCAGTTAAGTCTGCCAATGCGTGGATAACACACACTACCAAAGTAATTCTCAACGACTATGAGATGATCCAAGCCTTTGAGGATGTCCTTTCAACTCAAAGAAGTTTTATGGTGTCGGGAGAAGAGGTTCATTTAAAACAACTTAAACTTAAGCAATTATACCTAGACCAAAAGATAAAGACCTTAAAAACTCTCACCAGTGACAACAATCTACAAAATAATAGAGTCGATGCCATACAGATTGAGACGGAAAAGCTAAATTTTTTGATTAGCGATCAAATAAAATCGTCTGACACTTCCAGAAAAAATGCGTTAAGAAACTTAAATCTTATTGATAAAACGGCCTATGCTATAGCTGCTCTTAATGATGATTTTCTTCGTGAAGAACATTTGCTATTAGAAAAAAGAGCTTCAAAATTATCAGGAACTAACTCCAATTTAATAAGCGTGTTCATGATTGGAGGAAGTGTTTTCTTACTCATCCTACTTTTCTTCAATTCATATATTTTAAAATCTCAAATTGAGCGACTTGAAGCTGTGGAAGAGCTCGAAACCGCACAACAACGCCTTGATTTAGCGTTTGAAGGAATGAATGAGGGGGTTTTTGATTGGGATGTATTTAAAAATGAAGTGTTCTATTCTGAGCGCTTTATTGAAATGCTAGGTTATGAGAAGGATGAATTCGAACCTAATTATGAGCAGTTTGAACGCCTTCTCCATCCTGAAGATAAGGATGCAGTAAGGGGTGTGTTAGATGCTTATCTCGGTCAACATATAAACGAGTATTCTGCAGTCTTTAGAATGCAGCACAAAAACGGTAAATGGTTATGGATAAATTCCCGGGCAAAAGCTCTTTTTGACAAAGATGGGAATGCAGTCAGGCTAACTGGGTCACACCGCGATATTACCGATGCTAGAGAAATCGAGCACCACCTTATCGAAGCAACAAAAAAAGCCGAAAAAGCTAACCGTGCAAAAAGTGAATTCTTGGCGCACATGAGCCATGAGATTAGGACCCCTTTGACTGCGGTGACAGGAATAGCCGAGATTCTTGATATGCAATCTAAAGAGTCTGATCCAAAAAAGAAAAAATTAATTAAAACATTACTTAATAGCGCTGAGTCCTTGAAAGACCTTATTAGTGATGTGTTGGATATCTCCAAAATTGAGGCGGATGAAATTAAGATTATGAAATCTGAGTTTCCTCTGGATGACATGTTTAATAATGTCAAAAACATGATGGAAATAAAGGCACAAGAAAAAGGGCTTGAGTTCGAATTTAATTTTGACGATTTTCAAAATAAGGTTTTTTACGGCGATAGAATTCGTATCAGGCAAATTTTGGTCAACCTTATTGGAAATGCAATTAAGTTTACTGACACTGGCTATGTGAAAATTAAGCCGCTCCTTAAAGAAATAGATAAAACAAAATCAGAACTAACTATTTCAGTGAAAGACAGTGGGATAGGTATACCTAAGAAAGATCAAGAATCTATATTTAGTAAGTTCAAGCAGGGAGATTCATCCGTCTCTAGAAAGTATGGAGGAACTGGTTTAGGGCTCCATATATCATGTGAACTTATACGTATGATGGGTGGGGATATCAATTTGAAGAGTGCTAAAGATAAGGGGTCAACCTTCACAATGTCTCTTCCTTACCAGACTTCTGAAATGCAATCATTGTCTAACATTCCTAAAGAAGCAAAAATTAAAGCGACTAAAAATGTAAAAGGGCGCAAGGCTCTAATAGTAGAGGACTACGAGGCGAATGTAATAGTTATAAGCCATATCTTGGAAGGTTTAGATATTAGATACGATCATGCAGAAAATGGTCTTGAGGCCGTTTCAAAGTTTAAGAAAAACAAATATGACTTTGTTCTTATGGATATACAAATGCCAGAGATGGATGGCTTTAGAGCAACCATAGAGATAAGGAAACATGAAGATGAAAACTTGAAAAAGCCGACACCTATCATTGCTATGACGGCACATGCTTTGACTAGTGAAAGAGAAAAGTGTTTCCAAGTGGGTATGGATGATTTCGTTACTAAACCTATTGATATGAAAGACTTAAAAGTTAAAATCACCGCGCTTTTTAAAGTTAATAAAAAAGCCGCTTAAAAGCGGCTTTTTTTTGATTAAATTAGTTTATGAGTTTAGGCTGCGCGGCTGTAGCTATCCTCATTAGATAGGTCTTGAGCCAGCAAAGCGTCTCTGTTGCTGCTATCATCCATAATTTCTTGAAGTTGAAGTCTTGCACGGGACAATCTTGAACGAACTGTTCCAATAGGAATGTCCAAGCTGTCTGCTACTTCTTGGTAGGGCATGCCTTGCACGCAAACCATGACGAGAACATTGCGGTGTTCATCAGTCAGTTGCTTCATAGCTTCGTTCACACTAGCAACTTCTACTTTAATGTCTTGAGCGGCTTCTGTTGTTTCTGCGTTGATGTAAGGCTCAGGGTCGTACTGGCTTTCAAATTTCGACTTACGTCTCCAGTTAGAAACAAACATGTTGTACATAATTCTTGAAGTCCAGCTAAATAGCTTAGTTCCTTCTTTAAACATATCTTTCTTTTCTAAAGCGCGAAGAATAGTAGACTGTAGTAGGTCTTCTGCATCTGCCTCGTTTCTTGTCAATTTAAGAGCAAATTTCTTTAGATTTTCTGTTTCTTGAAGTAATTCTGTATCCGCAAACATTGTTAATTCCTTTCGTTTCGATTTGTCTACGATATGATGATTCCGTTACTGGGTTATTTCAGTTCCGTTTCAATTTAGAAAAAGAATGTTTCTGTTTTGTTACAATTGATGTATTAGAATAATATGGACAAAGGCAGAGTAGCGATTGTTGATGATGACGAGAACTTAAAACTCGTCGTAAGTACTTATCTTGAGGGAGATGGTTATGCACCTTTCGAGGCAGAAAGTAGTGATTCTCTTCTCAATCTTCTTGATAAGGAAAGTATAGATATCATTCTTCTTGATCTTAATTTGGGAGGGGATGACGGCTTAATGTTATTACCTCAAATTAAACAAAAAACGTCTGTCCCTGTAATAATTGTATCGGGTAAGTCTGAGATGACGGACCGTGTGGTAGGTCTCGAGATGGGTGCAGATGATTACCTGACTAAACCCTTTGAAATGCGTGAACTATCAGCCCGAATTAAAGCAAATTTAAGGCGTTTTCAGTCCACGTCTGCGAGTACATCTCAGCAAAACAATTCAAACGGGTCCTCTCATAAGAAAAAAGTTGGCGAATGGGAGTTCGATACAAATAAACTGCAGCTTATACATATGGATAGTGGTGAGATTGAAGATTTGACTAAAAATGAATACGATCTCCTCACAACTTTTATTAATAGCCCAAATAGAGCATTGTCACGGGATTACTTGTATGAATCTCTAAAAGAGGAAGACTACAACAGTTTTGACCGTGCTATTGATGTGCAGGTTACGCGTGTAAGGAAAAAGCTGCGCGATGATCCACAAAAACCTAGATACATTAAAACGGTACGTGGTGTGGGTTATATGTTCATCGCTGATGTGTGAATAGCGGCATGTTTCGTATCTAGATATTGCTTGAATAAAATTTCATGCTTTCTTAAATCAGTTACATCATCCTCTGTATCCATTTTAATTTTTTTCCAGTCTTCATTTTTAACAATATCCAACAGCCCAGGATGAATATAGCTTTTCTTCAATATTGCTGGGGTGTTTCCTGTGATTTCAGAGATTATTTCTAGAACCGAAGTTAGGGTAACCTTATCTTCGCTTCTGTATTGTCTTAGCGCCTCTTTTAAAAAGACTACAGAAAAACGCCAAGTTCTAATGTCTTTAGCGCTTAGATTCTCGCAGTTCGAATTTTCTTTGAGATATGTATTTAGCATAGAAGGGCTTACTTTATGTGTGTTCCCATTTTCGTCCGTGTAATCAAAGAGCCAACTTTCATGCTCCTCGATAATATCCTCGAGTAATGTAACTAAAAAATTATCACTGACTTTGCGGGTAATCTCCACATTTCCTTTTCCAATGTAATGAAGTTCAAGTGAGTTGTCCTCAAGTACATGAATGTGTTTCTTTTGAAGGGTCGTTAGGCCATAGGTGTTTCGTTCTTCGGAAGATATGAGGTTGCCAACTCTCATGCCGGTTATATCCAAGAGACGACCCATGCAAGCAAGTATGAAGGTTTTGTTATCCATTTTATTTTTTAGATCATTTCTAATATGACGCCTCAGAGTTGGGAGACAATTGGCGACATTCATCATGTGAGCGAATTTACGACTTTCGCGATAATTTTCCCAAACCTCATGATAAAAATACTGCTTTTTATTATTCTGATCGTGACCAGTGGCTTGAATGTAGCCATCTTCGTATGCGCAATACCAAACATCTTCATAAGAGGGCGGAATTGCAATAGATTGCAGTCGCTCTTTTATATTAGAGCATCGCACAATTTCTTTCTTATGATCGTAATAGGCAAAGCCTTTGCCATGTTTCCTGCGTGTATAACCATTGTCTCTATCGCTGAGGTTTTTTAATCCTATCCTTGATAAGATATCGCTTATTTCATCTTTTTGATAAGAAACCATTGGGCTTTTCCTATTTATATTAACTCCCGGAATAAACCGTCAAAACCTCTACAAAGTTCAATCACAAAGTTTTTTAAATTTTTTTCCATATTTTTAGGAACTTTATTGTTAGACATTACGTTTGCTGTGGGAATGAACAATTTGAAAGGACTAAACAAAATGGCTACTAAAAGAAAATCAGCTCCTGCTAATGACTTAGAGGACATCAGAGAAGACCTAGCATCACTAGGTAGCAATGTTGCAGAACTAGCGCGCGATCTTAAGAAAAGCGGCGCACGTGGTACACAAGAACTTAAAGACGGCATGTATGCCCGTGCTACAAAATGGAAAGAAGCTGGACAAGACCAATACCAGAACGTTGAGAGCAACATCAAATCAAATCCTGCTAAATCAGTAGGAATGGCATTTGCTGCTGGAATACTTGCAAGTTTCCTTTTCTCTAGAACAAGACGATAGGACAATTTGATGAGTGATAACTCACAATTAAAAGACTTGATGATTATGGGAGCTACACAACTTGTAGCTTCCAAATTGTCTAACAACAGAACGAGTATGTTTTGGAGCGTTGCCTCTGGAGTATTACTAGGCTTTTCTGCTGTTTTCATGTCCATCTCAGTCTTTTTCTTTTTCGCACAGATGGAAACTTTGGCAAGTGCCGGGCTTTACACGTCAATAATGGTATTTGTACTTTCATTGGGGTGTTATCTATTTATGCGTATAAGGCAAAGACAAGCAAGAGAGTTGGCGCTTAGGGAACAGGAAACAATTGCAACCATGGCAGAAATGGCATTTTCAACATATGAAAGTGAAATTGAGGACCCTATTAAGCAACACCCTGCGCTATCGCTATTAATTTCAGGCGTTGCTGGCTACGCTCTAGCAAAAAGATATTTATAACTTATAGAATAATTTAGAGAATAGTTATGTCAGACAAATTTTTAATCATAATTCTTTGTTTTGTACTTATAGCAGGTACGCTAATGGTTCTCACAACCGCGGATAATGTGGACGGTGAAAACCAGTCCATAAGTGTTTTTTTAGATGATAACTCATCTCCTGATCAAGAAGTTGCGACGAACTAGTGGTGACTAAAAATTACCCAAGCTACCCCTCAACTAAAAAAGATGGGTCGGCAAGACAGATAGGTTATGAAATTGAATATGCTGGTTTCTCACTTGAGGAGTCGGCTAATTTTGTTTCTGAATTCTTCGGCGGTGACATTTCAACTCCTCACGACAACAGATATGAGATATCCAATTCTGAGGGCAAATTTATCGTTCTCGTTGACTTTGAATTACTCCAGAATGTCTCCAAGTACCAATCGTCATCGGATTTTGAAAAATCCGTTAAAAAGGCAACCCAATCGGTGTTAGAGGACATTTCGGAGGATATGGTGCCTCTTGAGATTGTGACCCCTCCACTTGATTTTCCACTCATAAGCAAAATGGATGATTTTTGTTTACGGCTCGCAGAAAAGGGAGCCAAGGGGACACAAGTCTCTCCTCTCTACGGCTTTGGCCTACATTTAAACATTGACATACCCGCTATGGATGCTGATACAATTCTAAGTTATCTACAAAGTTTTTGTTTGCTAGAGACTTTGATGGAGAGCCAAGTCAACAGAGACATAACTAGAACTTTGACCATGTATACGGCTCTTTATCCTATATCTTACAAGAAGTATATTTGTAAGAGGGGGTACAAACCCGACATTGATAGCCTTATTAATGATTATCTTCGCTTTAACCCTACTAGAAATCACGCGCTGGACATGCTCCCTATGTTTGCGATGATTGATGAGCAAAAAGTAAAATTGGCAACAGATGGAAATACATTGGTGCAAAAAAGACCTGCATTTCATTATAGATTGCCCAATAGCAGACTGGGAGATAAGACGTGGAGCCCTTCATATGAATGGTCTATATGGGAAAAAGTAGAAGTTGTGGCTAATAATAGGGAATTACGTTTAGAGCTTTTGAAACTTTGGGAAAAGTCTTATACACTAGGTTTCTTTTCCGAGGGTAAGTACTTAAAAGAATTGCAAAAGCTCAATGAGTTCAAAATCTAGTAAACCAATCATAATTATAACGGGTTCTAAGAAAAAAAGTGCTGTAGGTCATGTTGGCACATGGTGTGCGTATGCAATTGTCTTTTTACTTGGAGGTTCCCCTGAGCTTATATCCGAAAACAAGAATATTGAGTTTGATGGTTTAATTCTTATGGGCGGTAAGGATATTCACCCCAGTCGATACGGAGGTAAGATCAAAGAGAATTACCATTACTATAAAGACCGTGATGAAATGGAGTTTTCTCTTTTGAAGAAGGCTATAGAAGGAGAAAAGCCTGTCTTGGGGATTTGCAGAGGGGCACAATTAATTAATGTTCATTTTGGAGGAGACCTGTTCTTTGATATCCGTCAGGCTTTTGAAAAAACGAAATACCCAACAAATTTATTAGCTCAAGCTTTATATAGGAAACGTATCGTATTAAAAAAAGATTCTTTAATAGCCGTTTTAGCGAATTGTAAATATTGTAAGTCGGTTAATTCTTTGCATACTCAGGCCGTTGACAAATTAGGCGATGGACTTGATATATCAGCAGAAGAAATGAACGGCGTAGTACAAGCAATCGAGCATCAAAAATTACCTATTTTAGGTGTGCAGTTTCATCCAGAACTTCTTTTTTATAGAAGCTTTCCAATTAGAATTTTTAAATGGTTAATAAAAAAAGCCGCTGGTAAGTAACCAACGGCTTTTAAAATTCACAGAATTTTATCTCGTTTTTATTTACGCGGCTTCCTCAAACAAATCCTGAGTAGCTTTCATAGTATCATGAGTTTCGCGCAATGTATTTGCATGACGCTTAAGCATAGTAATTGTTTGCTCCGGTAAGTTCTTAGCTACAGCGGCATAAAACTCTTCAAGTGAGCGATCTTCTACCTCTTCAAGATCGTTGACTAGACGTCTCGTCCTTATTGGTAGAAAGCGTTGCTTTGAGCTTGCCCCATGAGGCACGGATTTCGCCCATTACAGACTCTTCATCCTCGACGTCACCACCAAGTGCTTTAACGCGTGTGCTTAGATCGGCGATTATTGGTGCTCTTGCTTCTTTCATACGGCTGTAAAGCGTGCGCATTTCATGGTTGTCTGTTGTTTCACATGCTTCTTCGTAAAATTCACGTGCGTCTTCGCACTGTTGGATTAGGCTATTTAAAATTTTAATTTCATCTGATGACATTATTGTTTGTCTCCTTTTATAATTGATTTGTGTCACTACCAACGTGAAAGAGAGCAGTCTAGTTCCGCTAACATGATGAATAAGTTGATAATTTAATTCGGAACTTTCTAATAAGTAAAATGTTAGTGTGCGAATACTTAATAATAAAAATTTTGAAAGGATAATATTATGAAACTTGTTAAATTAGGATTGATCCCAGCTATGGTTCTTATGCTTGCAGCTTGCGGTAACACAACTGGCGAGCGCGCTTTGAGCGGTGGTGGAATCGGTGCAGCTGGTGGTGCTGGTCTTGCAGCAGCCACAGGTGGTAGTATCGCAGGTGGTGCTCTGTTGGGTGCGGCTGGTGGTGCAGCGGTAGGTGCGCTAACAGATGAAGACGATATTGATCTTGATTAATATTACTTAAAATAGTTTTATAGAAAGCCTCACAATAAATGTGGGGCTTTTTTTATTACTGAAGGTTTGAAGTGAAAAATTTTATAAAAAACCACATCGAGCAGATTAGGAATACTTGGTATCTCCTTACGGGACAACTATGGTTTACACCATTGGTCATCTGTCTTTTCATATTGGCAGTTCTAGGCACTATAACTTTCGTTGAATATAATTACCCTCTTGTCGAAGATCTTAAAGACAAGGTTTTTAAATCAAGATTAGAAAATGCCAAAGATATTGCGTTGGCTCTAATGTCTTCAATGATGACTATGACGACAATGGTTATATCAATTACTATTGTTGTTATTTCACTTGCCTCATCGCAAATGGGTCCGCGTCTTATTAAGGCGTTTATTGCAAATGATAAAACACAAATTTATTTCGGCTTATTCTTTGGGTCTGTTGTTTGTGCGTTTTATTTCGTGCGAATAACCCACTCCCAAACGTTCACAGAAAGTAATTTGCCTGCACTCACAATAAGCTTTTGTGTACTCTATTGCTTTTCAACACTGTTTCTTCTGCTGTTTTACGTGAACCATGTTGCCAAATCCTGCATGGCAGACACAATAGTAACCGAAGTTGGAAATAAACTTATAAAAGACATTTTTCGTCTCATTAAAAATCAACCTTATTTAAAGGATGTAGATAATAAGGAAAATAATGAAGATGGGATTGTTCCCAAAAAATTCAAGTATGAAGTTACAACTTTAAAATCCAACAAAGAGGGGTATCTCCAGTATTTGAATTTCAACTTTTTGTCTGTGCATCTTCAAGAAGCAAATGCTTTTTTATGTTTTAAGGTTATGGTGGGTGAGCACATCCTCAAGGGGCAGTCTATTGCTACATTATACACGACCAAGAAGAAAGATGCAGACACTGATGATGTTAAAGATCTTGTAGAAAATATTCATGCTTACATTGATATTGGAGAGAGCCGAACACAGACACAGGATCTAGAATATGCCATACGTCATCTTGTAGAGATTGGTCTAAGAGCCTTATCACCTGGAATTAATGACCCTTACACTGCAAATAAGGTTATAGACCAGTTAACCGCATCACTAAGCCTTTTAATGTCTGAGGGGTATAGGCAAAGCTTTGTAATTGATAAAGATGGTGAACCTCGCGTTGGGGGCAATGCATATTCCTTGGAACAGCTATTCGGAAGTAGTTTTAATCAAATTAGAGAAGCTGCCTTTGAAAGATTGGACATTAACCTTTATCTTTTAGATAAGTTGCAGCATCTCGCAGAATTTGCATCTAATAAAAAGCAGTGGAAAATTCTTGAAATGCAACTTGCTGGTATAAAGGAATGCACGAATTTACAAAAAACAAAGGATAGCCAAAGATTTTTGAAAAACAAAGTTGAGCAGACTGAAGAAATTTTTGCTAATCTAAAAAAATAAATTAATTACTATTTTCTTTGTAACCTTATCTCTCAATCCACGTATTAATAGATAGTGTAAGAAATGCAAAATTTTCCATCCCGAAAAATCTTATATGTTGAAGACTATGAACCAGCAATTCTGATTATGGAGCATATCGTTAAAAAGATGGGCTATGAATGCGTTGTAGCGCAAACAGGCGCGCAGGCGTTGCTTATTTCCCAGTCGAATAAGTATGATTTGGCTTTGATTGATATCAATTTACCAGATATGGAGGGGTGGGAATTAGCTAAAAAATTGCGAGAATGCTTGGATTGTAACATTGTAGGTTTTACTGCAGCGCCTGACAATGTGCCAGAAGAAGAAAGATCTGTTTTTGATGCATTAGAGTATAAGGCCTTTTCTTCGGAAGACGTAAAACAAATTTTAAGAGCACATATAGAAAAAGAAAAAACATGAATGCAAAAGTTAAAAGATGGTTGCCTCTTGTTATATTATTTTTACTTGCAATCATCGCTTTTTCATCTGGATTGCATGAAAAAATAACTCTAGAGGCTTTTCAGGAAAACAAAGAATTGCTTTTAGAAAAAGTAGAACAAAACCCATTTATTTCGGTTTTGTTATTTTGTTTGCTTTATGTGGGTACGGTGGCACTGTCACTTCCTTTTGCTACTTTATTGACGTTGTCTGGAGGATTTTTCTTTGGGAACATTTTGGGTACATTCTATGTTGTAATCTCTGCAACAGTAGGAGCAACACTAGTTTTTCTGATTGCTAAATCCTCTGTAGGGAAAACTTTGCGAGAGAAAGCAGGAAAGCTTTATTCAAAAATTGAAGGGAATATGCGTGAAAACGCGGTGGGCTATTTACTGTTTCTGAGACTTGTTCCTTTGTTTCCGTTTTTCTTAATAAATATTGTTCCTGCTATGTTTAATGTTTCAACAAAGGTCTTTGTGTTAACAACGCTCTTTGGAATTATCCCAGGTAGTTTCGTTTTCGTTAATGTTGGTACTCAGCTTGCGGATATTGAAAATTTGAAAGATATCGTGTCAAAAGATTTGCTTTTGGCCTTTGGGCTACTTGGCCTGTTCGCGTTAATTCCAACGCTTTACAAACAATTTAAAAAGGCAAAAACAAATGTCTAATATAACAAAAGCCGACATCTGTATTATTGGGGCGGGTTCAGCAGGCTTGTCTGTTGCCGCAGGTGCTGCTCAATTAGGTTTAAATACAATTTTGATTGAAAAATCGGAAATGGGTGGTGACTGTCTTAATACTGGATGTGTTCCTTCCAAGGCTTTGTTAAAAGCTTCTAAGGTTGCAAACGCTTTCCGAACTTCTGATAAATACGGGATTAAATCCCAAGAACCACAGGTTGATTTTCATGGTGTTCATGAACATGTACATGGTGTGATTGCTACAATCGCGCCACATGACTCGCAAGAGAGATTTGAAGGACTTGGTGTTGATGTCATTCGCGCTGCAGGAGAGTTCATAGATTCTAAGACTGTCAGGGCGGGCGATAGATTAATCAGAGCGCGTAATTTTATTATTGCAACAGGTTCACGCGCTTTTTTGCCTCCAATTGAAGGGCTTGATCCAGAGAAAGCTCTTACCAATGAGACGATATTTGATCTAAAGGAGGCGCCAAAACATCTCATCATTATTGGTGGTGGTCCCATTGGTATAGAGATGGCACAAGCACATCTTAATTTGGGCTGTAGAGTGACTGTCATAGAAGCGGGAAAGATACTTGCGCATGACGATGATGATCTTGTCAAACCTTTGAAAAAAAGACTTGAAAAGCAGGGTGTCGAAATATTAGAGAAGGCCTCAGTGGTGTCTGTTAAACATACGCCTAAGCAGGTGACAGTCACATGTAAAAAATCGGGTAAAAGCCATGATATAAAAGGCTCACATCTATTGGTTGCGGCAGGGCGAAAGCCGAATATAGATAATCTTGGGCTAGATAATGCGGGTGTAAAATTTGATAATAAGGGTATTGGCACAGATGCTCGGTTAAGAACCAACAAAAAGCATATTTATGCTGCTGGTGATATTGCGGGCGGACCACAATTCACACATGTTGCGGGCTATCATGCAGGCATTCTGATTAAAAATATTATTTTTAAAATTCCTGCCAAGGTTGATTACAGTGCGTTGCCATGGGTAACGTATACTGATCCTGAATTGGCAGCGGTTGGCTTAAGTTACAAGCAAGCCGAAGAAAAATTTGGTCTCGATAATATTGATGTTGTGCATTGGGAATATGCAGAAAATGATCGCGCAACGGCCGAGCGTGAAACTGAGGGGCTAATCAAAATTATTATTAAGAAAAATGGGCAGATTCTTGGCGCCACTATGCTGGGTCCACATGCTGGGGAGAGTATCTCAATGTGGATTCTCGCTGTTTCAAAAGGATTAAAACTTTCTGATATCACAAACCTTATTATTCCCTACCCAACATTTTCTGAGGTAGGAAAGAGAGCGGCGGGCTCGTGGTATACCCCAAAACTATTTAGCGACAAAACACGCAAAATCGTGTCAATTCTCAAAAAGCTACCTTTTTAGATAAAATACCTTCCATATTTTAACTTAAAATAAGGACTTTATGCTATGATTTTGAAAGGAATTACATTTTTGATACGTAGCACTTTATGAGGCGTTGTTACCAAGTTTGACCATTAATAGTCATCTGAAACGTGTAAATAACCGTAATTATATAAGAATCTTTTAATATAACGGGCAATTAGATCCAAAATATGACGAATTCGACCGACTTACATGATCATGAACATTCTTCTGTTTTACGCGCCGATTTGGCTACGCAATCGGAATATGGTGATAGCGGAACAGAGGATGGTGCATTGCGACTTCTGAGTGGGCGAACATGGGGTGGCAACGGTTCGGGAATAACTCTCAATTATAACTTTTTCGATACCTTACCTGGATATTATAGCTCTACAGACCAGGAAGCATCAGTGTTTCGTGAATTTAATACGCGAATGAAGGATGCTACTTTGCGTGTACTTGATGATATTGAAAGTTTTACCAATATCCAGTTTGTAGAATCGTCCAATACCACGCGCCAATTGGGCTTTGGCCAGGCAAGATTGCCAAGTGGGACAGGAGCGTGGGCGTATTATCCAACAAGCAATCCCAAGGGCGGAGATGTTTGGACAAACAATCTTTATTCTAATACTCAAAATCCAGTTGAGGGAAATTATGGATACTTCCTATTGTTACATGAGGTTGGCCACGCGCTTGGTTTAAATCACTCATTTGATAGATTATCAGGGCAGGAGGCATCTTCTCAATATAGTGTAATGGCTTATGACTGGAGCCCTTATTTCCCAGCCTCGTATATGCTTTATGATATCTATGCCTTACAAAGCCTTTATGGAGCCAACACATCTCATGCCACGGGAGATGACGTTTACGTTCTGAATAAAAATCTTGCTTATACCATTTGGGACGCAGCAGGAAATGACACACTAGATGCATCTTCCTATAACTTTGATGTTGTTCTGAATTTAAATGATGGGTCCTATAGTTCTGTAGGTCTGGACAACAATATTGCCATTGCCTTTAATGCAGTCATCGAAAATGCTTGGGGTGGCTCGCGGAACGACAAAATTACAGGAAATGACGTTAATAATATTCTACAAGGTAACGCGGGAAACGATACCCTTATAGGATCGGCAGGAAACGATACACTCGATGGTGGAGACGGTATCGATACAATCGTTTATGACATCAATATCGAAGATTTTCTCATTAGCGTAATAGACGATGTAACTATCGAATTGGTAGATCAAAGTGGTTTATATAATACAGATACGCTTATCAATGTAGAGTTCTATGAATTCAATTTATCGCTTTATAATTACGATGATTTGTTTGCCTTTAGCAATGGTACTTATCCTGATGGCTCACCGCTCAGGCCTTCTGGAGCGATATTTTCATTAACTGATATAGATGGTGACCACGTTGCTGGGGCGGACGCAATTGTTGCTCAAAATGTTATTGAGAAGACGATAGGTTTAGCATTTTCAACTAGCTCTGATGTTGACACGAGACAGGTACTATTTGAGCAGGGTGCTGGCAGTCGTGGAATGAATATTTATATTGAGAATGGCAAGTTATATCACAGTGCTTGGAATTGGGGTAAGGGAGTAAGCTGGGGTTTTAAGCAAACAAATGTGTTGATTGAGGCAAACGAGAATTACACAACAGCACTGGTTTACGGTGCGAGTTCCCAATCACAAGGTACGATGACGTTGTATCTTAATGGCGATGAGGTGAGTAGTATCTCTGGCACTGGATATATTTACGGCACTGTTGGTGATTTAGGTCTTGGCCAGATGAGGATAAATTCACGTTTTCAAGATGGATCTGTTGTTGGAGATGGTTATGAGTTTAAGGGGGAGTTATCAAAAGTAGTTTATTATAATGAGGCTCTTGGGGGCACGAATTTGTATCAACTTGACGCCTACTTAGAGCATAATTGGTTAGTAGAGCCAACAAATCGCGCTCCTGAATTGGAAGACGATTTAGCAACCGTTTTAGTTAACGGAAATATACTTTTGGATGTTCTTGCTAATGATGATGATCCCGATGGCGATGTTTTAGACATAATTTCTATATCTTATGCATCAAATGGGACGGTCACTTTAAGAGCAGATGATAGTATTTTATATTCACCTAATGAAAATTTTGAAGGATATGATAGCTTTACTTATACGGTTCGTGATGAAGATGGTTTGGAGAGCACAGCTTCCGTTAATTTAACTGTGACATCTGACATTGAGCCTGACGAGCCTTCTGGAGCGATATTTTCATTAACTGATATAGATGGTGACCACGTTGCTGGGGCGGACGCAATTGTTGCTCAAAATGTTATTGAGAAGACGATAGGTTTAGCATTTTCAACTAGCTCTGATGTTGACACGAGACAGGTACTATTTGAGCAGGGTGCTGGCAGTCGTGGAATGAATATTTATATTGAGAATGGCAAGTTATATCACAGTGCTTGGAATTGGGGTAAGGGAGTAAGCTGGGGTTTTAAGCAAACAAATGTGTTGATTGAGGCAAACGAGAATTACACAACAGCACTGGTTTACGGTGCGAGTTCCCAATCACAAGGTACGATGACGTTGTATCTTAATGGCGATGAGGTGAGTAGTATCTCTGGCACTGGATATATTTACGGCACTGTTGGTGATTTAGGTCTTGGCCAGATGAGGATAAATTCACGTTTTCAAGATGGATCTGTTGTTGGAGATGGTTATGAGTTTAAGGGGGAGTTATCAAAAGTAGTTTATTATAATGAAACCCTCGGAGATGCAGAGCTCACACAATTAAATGATTACCTTGGTTACAACATAAGTGCGCTTTCACATGATGAAAGTGATTTACATGGATTGCCTGCATTTGAAGAAGTCATTGATATGGATATTATGCTTGAGGAAGCCTTGCTTAATATATCTAGTGTAGAGCAAGCGACGCCTATAGGTGAAAGTGAAGGGTTTGATGCAGGGCATACAACTACATTGACCAATGATGAATTTGTTAATAATCAACCGCAAGTTGAAATTATCTAAGCATTCTCATTTTTAGTTTTCCTAATAATGACTTCATTTTGTAGAGTTTTGTGTACTGGGCATTTGTCGGCAATTTCCATCAGCCTGTCTTTTTGCTGATCGGATAGGTTATTACCCTTAATAGTGATAGTGCAATTAAATTGATCAACTTTACCTTCTGTCGTTTCACAAGCAGCACAATCCTCGGCATGAATTTTATCATGTGTGACTTCAACTTCAACGCCTTCTAAAGGCCAATTTTTTCTATCGGCATACATTTGTAAGGTCATTGATTTGCACGCCCCTAAGGCCATTTTAAGAAAGTCATAGGGCGTTGGGCCTGTTTCGTCTCCGCCGTAGTTTTTAGGTTCGTCAGAAAGAAGTTCATGTTCGCCAACTAATATTTGTTGTTGGAATTTTCCCTTACCTGTAGAGCGTACTAAAACCGTGCCGTCTTCAAGTTTATTTAAGTTCAAATTAGATACATCTTTAGTCAGAGGAATATAGCGTTCAGACCATGTAGCGATAATATGAGCTGCATATTCCGCATCCTCATGCTTTGTCAGAAGGTGATCTGCATCGTCTAATGTTATAAAACTTTTTGGGTGTTTGGCTTGCGTAAATATAGTCGCAGCATTTTCAATACCCACAATATCGTCAAAGGGGGCGTGCATGATAAGCAATGCTTTATCTAAATTTGCTATATGGTCTTTTAAATTCTGAGAATTGATGTCATCTAAAAATTGCTTCTTAATTTGGAATGACCGTCCTGCAAGACAAACTTCAGCCTCGCCTTTTTCCATGATTTCAGCTTTTTTATCGCTAAAATTATCGGCAACATGAGCAGCGTCCGCGGGTGCGCCAATAGTAACAACAGCTTTTGCTTCGTTAATTTGAGAGGCTGCGACAAGAACGGCAGCTCCTCCTAGGGAATGTCCAATAAGAATAGTAGGTGCTTTCAAATTCTCGCGCATGTAGTCGGCTGCTTTGACTAAGTCTTGGACGTTTGAGGTGAAATTAGTGTTCGCAAATTCGCCCTCACTGGCACCTAATCCGGTAAAATCAAAACGTAATACGGCGATGCCTCGATTGGTCAGAGATTTGGCAATACGAGAAGCCGCAAATACATCCTTACTGCAGGTGAAGCAGTGGGCAAATAGAGCGTATGCTGTGATGTTGCCTTTTGGTTTATCGATACGCGCGGCTAATTTAGCTGCCTTGAGAGCCTTCAAATTCAATTTTTTCCATTTAAAAAACATGACATAGAAAACTACATATCTCAAGTATATGGCTGAAACAGCTTTCATTGTTTGGACGCTCTAGATAGCCGATTTAAACGTATCGCATGTATCAATGTCGCCTGAATCAAAACCGCGTTTAAACCAAGTATATCTTTGGTCGCTGCTTCCGTGCGTAAAAGAGTCAGGAACGACGTAGCCACGCCCTTGTTTTTGTAAGCGATCATCACCAATTTGGCTTGCAGCCTTCAGGGCTTCTTCTATATCCCCTTCATCAAGTAATCCCTTCGCGCTTGTGTCGTTTGCCCAAACACCTGCAAGACAATCCGCCATTAATTCTGTACGGACAGATATTTTATTGGCTTCCTTCTCTGTTGAACGACGTTTAGCTGCATTAGTCTGATCTAGGATACCAAACACATTTTGTACATGGTGACCGACTTCGTGTGCAATCACATAGGCCTGTGCGAAATCACCGGGGGCGTCATGTCGGTTTTTAAGGTCATAGAAAAAATTGAGATCAATATACAGGCTTTGATCTGTTGGGCAGTAAAATGGCCCAACCGCAGCTGTTGCACGTCCACAGGCTGAGCTTACACCACCAGAAAATAAAACAAGAGTAGGCTCTGGGTAATCCGCATTATTCTCTGCAAATTTCTTACTCCAAGTGTCTTCAGTTTCAGCCAAAACAACTGACACAAATTCGGCAAGTTCGTTTTGTTGGTCTTCTGGGATTTTCTCCTCAACAGAAGCAGATTGAATTGTGCGTGAAATACCTTCGGATAAAAAGGAACTTGGGTCACCACCAAGTAGGGCAACAACAATACCTATGGCAATAAAGGTAAGGCCTCCTCCAGCAACAGTTTTACCGCCCATACCTCTGCGGTCACTTACATTTGAACTTCTTCTACGATTTTGCCAACGCATTGGTTTTCCTCTTAATTTTTAAGTGTATTACTCTCTTTTTTGTAAAGATGTGAAACTTATAAAACGACGAAGAAGCATAATATTCAACTCATTTTATTATCAAGTTTGAAAAGTAAAGTAAGCGGATACTGTTCTTTGGGCAACGGTCAAAAAACACATTGCTGCAAATAGCGTTGCTATCACGATGAAATGCTGAGGCACTAGACACATGAGTATAAAAGCAATGATTGTTTCTGTACCCTCGGCTATACCAGTACTATAGAAAAAACTCTTCTCGCCGTGCGCTTTTGTTGCAAGTCCTTTTTCCGCAGCGATACTTGCAAAAGCCAAAAAGCTAACCCCTGTCAGGGTGAAACTTGCCACTAGTATAAGTGCATAGGGGAGATATTCAGGATTAGAAAATCCAAACGCCAATGGAACGGAAACATAGAATATAAAGTCACAGACAATATCCAAATAACCACCAAAGGCTGTTTTATGAGTGGCTCGTGCAACTGCACCGTCCAAACCATCACCAAGCCTGCTTATAATGATAAATATCAACGCTGTTATATAGAACGCGTAAAAAATACTTATCGCCGCAATCAGTCCAGCAACAAGGCTGAATATTGTAATATGATTTGCATGAACCCCTAGTTTAGCGAGTGTCTTGCCAAACGCATTTAATGGTGGGTCAATAAGGGGTCTAATTCTTGCGTCAAACATGTGTTGATTGTCTCTTAGTTGTTGATTTAATCACTTTAAAATGTCATCAAAATCTAGCACATAAATCGAGAACGAGGGATATTTCCGATGAAAAAGTTTTTCTACCTAGTAGCATTTTTTGTAGTTGTGGCAGTGCCAGCGTCCGCACAAACCGTCAGCGGCGTGAGTGGGGCAAGCGTTACAAAAGGAAAGCTAGAGGTTGAGGCGCGTGCTGGTTTCCAAACAGATAATGATAGCGAAAGTCAGGATAACCGCCTGCAATCGAGATTACATTTTGATTATGGTGTGACCGATTGGTGGGCGCCAAGGCTAATCATTCGTCAGGATAAGCGTAGTGGTGATAGCTATGAACATGCAGGTCTTACTTGGGAAAACCGTTTTCAGTTTCTTGATCGCAAGGAGTCACGCATTGATTTAGGTGGGCGCTTTTCCTATACGCTAGCTGATGGCGATAAAAAGCCTGACGATTTTTCGTGGAGATTGATTCAGGCCTTTACACCAGACGAGGCAGGGCTTTGGGATGTAAGGTTTAATCAAATATTCTCAACAGATGTCGGTGCGGAAAGAGAAGATGACCTTACGTTTGAATGGCGTGCACGTGCTACTCGTGACATGAGCGACACAATCAAGTTGGGCTTTGAAAGTTTTAACAGATTTGGTGATATCACAGAATCAACAAGTTACAGCGAACAAAACCATACGATAGGCCCTGTGTTGATTGGTAAGACACCTTGGTTTTCTTATGAAACAGGTTACAGGGCTGGTGTATCCGAGGGTGCGGCCGACCATGCTGTGAGATTGTTTATCAAGAAATCATTCTAAACTAAACATACTGCCCAGCAACATAGCCAGATGACCAGGCCCATTGGAAATTAAATCCTCCAAGATGGCCTGTAACATCCAACACCTCGCCAATGAAATAAAGGCCAGCCTGTTTTTTGGCCTCCATAGTTTTGGAGGAAATCTCGTCTGTATCAACACCACCAAGCGTGACCTCGGCAGTTCTGTAACCTTCTGTGCCACTGGGTTTTATACGCCAGTCATTCACGGCGTCCCCAAGTTCTGCAAGCTTTGCATCGGTTAAATCAGCCAAGCGCCCATCAATCTTTGTGGCCTCGCAAATGCTTTGCGCCAAACGCTTGGGCAAGACCTCGGACACCACATTATGCGCCTCTTGTTTAGGATTGGTGTTTTTACGTTCTTTAAGGATGGCAAACATATCCGTGTCTGGTGCAAGGTTAACAATGATTTCATCGCCTTCTTTCCAATAGGAGGATATTTGCAAAATGGATGGCCCACTTAGACCGCGATGTGTAAATAAAAGCCCCTCGGAAAAGCTGGTATTTTTGTAGGTGACAGTTGCCTCGACTGATAGGCCTGACAATTCCTTGCAACGCTCGAGTAATTCATTTTGAAAGGTGAGGGGAACAAGACCTGCGCGTGTTGGTAAAACATTAAGTCCGAATTTACGCGCTACCTCGTATCCGAATTTTGTGGCACCAATTTTGGGAATGGACAAACCGCCTGTTGCAATCACCAAAGAGTCACAAATAACTTCGATACGGTTCGTTTTTATAATAAAGCCTTTTTCATTTCTTTCAATGTTTTGAACCTGAGTATCCATATCAAGTTGAACACCATTCTCTCGACATTCGGTCAATAACATCTCGATAATTTGTTTGGCTGACTCATCGCAAAACAGTTGTCCGAATTTTTTCTCGTGGAATTGAATGCCGTGTTTCTTCACGAGATTAATAAAGTCATTTTGCGTGTATTGGCTTAGGGCTGATTTACAAAAATGCTTATTCTCGGACAGAAATGTCGCGGGCGCGGTAAAGACATTGGTAAAATTACAACGCCCACCACCTGATATCCTGATTTTCTCGGCTGTCTTTTGCGCGTGATCGATTATCCAAACCTTGCGCCCACGTTTACCCGCCTCAATGGCACACATTAATCCCGCAGCACCCGCACCAATAATAATGACATCATATGATTTATCCATGCGCGTCTTATACCCCAGATACAAACGCACCGCTTGTAAAAATCACAAGCGGTGTCATTTAAATTTAAATTGTGAAGAGAAGCTTAGCCCTTAGGCACGCCGTCTTTCATTGCTTTTTCAGCATTGTCCTTGGACATGATCTTACAAATTGTAGTTCCACACTTGCCGTGTTTCCCTTTGGCCATGTAACCACCCTTGGCAGTTTTATGAATGGCAACGCCCTCCATAGTGGCGCCTTTTTCTTTACATTTAACGCAATATCCGTCCATTTTTTTAATCCTTTTTAGAAGTTTTATTTAAGATTCTTTTTTCAGTGTAGCATATTCCTATCTAAAAACGCCAATAACCTTGAAATTAAGCACAGACATAAAAAAACCTGCCACTAGGACAGGTTTTTAAAAACTCTTATAAATAAAAAATTAAATCATCACGTCCGTATTAACGGGTAGTTCAGCATTCAAATGAGATGTGTTATCGACACCGCTAGCTTGAGGTGTATCGTTGGCTTGCATAGAAACCTTTGCAGACGTTTCACCCAAGCCATTACTTTCCAGTAAATTATCCAAGGAGATATCCTTTTTCGTATCTAATTCTGGGTATACACAAACCAAGTCTGAAATAATTTCCTTCACATCAAGGTCTGGATATACGCAAACGGTGACTTCTTTAGGAGTATCCAGTTCTGGATACACACATATTAATTTTTCATCAGAGATGTCTTTTGGGTCATCCAGTTCTGGATATACGCAAACAATTTTTTCAACGAGAAGTGGGCGTTGATCTAACTCTGCCGTAATTTGAGCTTCTGGCAATTGAAGAACAGGGGGTTGTCCATCACCATTATCAAGAACAGGGAGTTGAACTTGCTCAGGACCACCAACGCCATCATCTAAGGTAGGGAGCTGCATAATAGCGGGGCCACCGATGCCGTTATCAAGGATAAGGTCAGGGTCGTTTTCTGCGGGAGCTTTAAGTACAGGTATCTGACCGTCACCATCGTCAAGGATTGGGAGGTGAACATACTCTGGGCCACCCCAAATATCATAGATAAGTTCGTTGGTTTGATTTTCATCTTCCTCAATATAACGATCATCAATTCCCGCTATGTAATTAAATAGTCTCATGTCAGCCTCCAAAGTTATGGCAAATAAAATTCGTCCAGTGTTATAACACCAGTTTTATAATTATGTCAAATTTTATATCTTATTTTTGACACAATCCTCTAAAACCAAGTAAAAGACAGGTATGACCTTCACAATTGGTGACATATATATTGATGATCCTGTATTCCTTGCGCCCATGTCGGGCGTAAGCGACCTGCCGTTCAGGAAAATTGTTAAGGAATATGGTGCTGGACTGGTCTTTTCCGAAATGATTGCCTCTCGCGCTATGTTTCAAGAGGGCAGTTCCTCCCTGCGTCATAACAATGCCGATTACGCCGAGGAATTCCCGATGGCTGTGCAACTGGCGGGGTGCGAGCCAGATATCATGGCAGAGGCGGCAAAGCTGAATGTCGACAGGGGGGCTGCCATTATCGATATCAATTTCGGTTGCCCTGTAAAAAAGATTGTCAAAAAATTCGCAGGCTCTGCTCTCATGCAGGATGAACCACTCGCCATCAAAATCATGGAGGAAACGGTAAAGGCGGTAAATGTACCCGTCACCGTCAAAATGCGCCTTGGCTGGGACGAGGATAATTTGAACGCGCCAATCCTTGCAAAGGCCGCCGAGGATGTCGGCATAAAGATGATTACCGTCCATGGTCGCACCCGCACCCAGATGTATCGCGGTAATGCGGACTGGCAGGCGGTAAGGATGGTAAAGGATGCGGTCAACCTTCCTGTTATCGTCAACGGCGATATAGGCACACCACAAGATGCCAAACGTGCCATGGATATATCGGGCGCAGATGGTGTGATGATTGGACGCGCAAGCGAGGGGCAACCGTGGCTCTTGCGTCAAACAATGGATTACCTAAAAACTGGTAAAATCCCGCCACCGCCATCAATGGATGAAATTCATAAACTGGTTCTCAAGCACTACGATGCGATGCTGGATTATTACGGTGAATATACGGGCGTGCCCTTGGCGCGCAAACATCTGGCGTGGTATTGCAAGCACCTGCCCAATGCAGGCGAGTTCAGAAAATCAATCAATACGGTCAAAGACCCCGAACAGGTTAAGCAGATGTTAAATGAATTCTTTTTGGAGCGGGTTTAATTAGGTTTCATATTGGACAAAGGGTGCTTTTTAATTTCGTAATTTAATCCATTTAATAAATTATAAATCGTCTTGTCACCGACATTGTCTGATAATCCATTCATATAACTTTCAATATCATTTGAAAATTTCTCCCATGTAATTCCTCTGATTTCAATTCTCTCCAATACGTCTTTGAAAGGACCATAGTTATTTCTGAGGTGATTATTAATGTAACTATTTTTGACACTATCGATAAAAATATCAGCTTTTTGAGAAGAAAGGTCTCTGTAGTCAAATCCAAGTTGTTTTTCTAAGATTTGTTCGTCTTTATTGAGTATATATAACAAATATAAGTTTTTTTTGTTTTTAGAGAAATCTTGTTCTGAAATCATCAAAGATATATATTTTGCAAGTTGATCTCTTGAGGTTTTTGCATTGAATTTCAATTCAACTGCTAAAATAGTATTCTTCGAAACAAAAAAACCGTCTACCTGCGTTCTATTTTCAAATTTACCCCAGCTATAGCGTTCTGCCATATCATCATTCAAACTCAAGAAGTGCTCTTTTCTTTCAAAATCGAAAGCGTTACCGAATAGTTTGCAAATGATTTCACTTGGAAGTATGCCAAATACGAAATTGAACAGATGATTTAAAGTTTCTTCCTGTCGACGCATGTAGATAAAATAATCATCAATTTTTCGTTGTCGTGTATAAAGCGGACCATCCATACTGACTAATTCTTTTGGAACACATATTTTGTCTCCTTCAATAGACCATTTACCCCTTGGTATTGATTTCATGCCAACGTAACTAGAAACCCAATAAATTTGTTTCAAAGCATTCCAGTAAAATTCCGTCCACGATTTTTTCATATAGCTAGGGTAGCCTAAATATTTATTTTGTAAATTTGTACCTTCCAAGCGCGTCCAGGGTGGAGAAGCTCGCTCTGTATTTTGGCTTTTGGAAAAGTAGTTTCCAGTTTTATGCGGAGTTCTTTTTGCGACAGTGCGCGTGTGTGAAAGTCTTGTGTATGTCTGAAAAGGATATCACGAGCATTCATAGCCAATCCATCACGCGCAAAGGCGGATAAGAATAATGTCCCACCATCATTCATTTTAGATTTGAGAAGCTCGAGATACCCCTCCACACTTTGTAAGTGATGCAAAACGGAAAGAGATATCACCACATCCGCGCTGGGTAGCGTTTTGGTGAAAGCTTTATCCTCAAGACTGCCCTCGTGAAATGTAGCATTCGGCAGGCGCTGTTTTGCCCTCTCCAACATTCCTGAACTGATATCCGCACCAGCAAGGGTGAGTTGAGGGTATTGGTCATACAGAGCCTTTAACATCAGCCCCGTGCCACAGCCAATATCCAAAAAAGAGGAGGGCATATTTGTTTGGCTCCAAAGTTTTAAGACCCAATCAATTTGGCATTGATTATAAGCTGGCCATTTATCCTCGTAACTTTTGGACAATTTATCGTAATGCGATTTAACGGATGTGTTCATTCAATGAAGTATAGGTTCTTTTTCCTTTTTGTCATTGCGAACGTATGTGAAGCAATCCAGTTTTTTAATTCTCTGGACTGCCGCGCTTCGCTCGCAGTGACATAATGAAAGGTGTTTTTATTATGAAAAGATTGATTTTTTGGAATGTATTAGGTAAAAGAATTTTATAGACATAAAAAAATTAAGACTGCGTATTAACAGGGATAATAATAATGGTTCGTGCTGCCTTTCAACTTTCTTCGCCCGACGAAAAAATTCTTACCAAAGAAGATGAATATACTCTTATCAGGGCTGTACAGGAGCAGGGCTCTGAAAGGGCGATGTCTATGTTGCTTGAAAAATTTGAGAGCTATATATACGCAAAAGCTTTGCCAGTTCATAGGCGCTCAGGCGTTGACCTCGAGGATTTGGTTCAAGAGGGGCGTCTTGGTTTTATGAAAGCTGTAGAGGATTTTGATTTCGACAAAGAGGTCAGGCTTGCCACTTATGCGGGGTGGTGGGTTTATGCCAACATCGAAATGTACGAGAAAAAAAATAAATCTGATATCAAAACCCCGCGGACGAAAAAAGGTCATTTTGCTGATCTCTTCAATGCCTACCGTGAATTAATAAGAAATCGCGGTGTTGCGCCATCTGTAGTCGCCTTAACCGAGGAAGAACAGAGAGAGTTTATCGACAAAACAGGTCATTCAATAAACGAAGTTCTATACTTGAAGAGCAGTCGATCTGGTATTACGAAGTCATTCGACGCCCCGCTAAATTCAAATTCCGATAGTGACTTTAGCTTGCATAATACTCTACAGGATAAAACACCTTCTCCTTTTGAGACTCTGGAGGAAGCTTCCGAGGTAGATTATTTTTATAAAATATTTGAAGAGGCTCCGCTAAACGAGAGAGAGCGTCATATTCTCAAGGAGCGTTATCTTCAACATGATGATGACAAATCCACCCTCGAGGATTTGAGTAAGATATATGGTGTTTCAAGGGAACGTATTCGTCAGATTGAAGTTAAAGCCTTGCAAAAATTGACCAGAACCGCCAATGCGTTTTCGAATGACTTTAACAGTAAGCTTCTTTTTGGGTGATATAGAATTGCATTCTAGTTTTGTCATTGCGAACGTATGTGAAGCAATCCACTTCTACATTCTCTAGACTGCCGCGCTTTGCTCGCAGTGACAAGTAAGACTAATCCAGAAAACGGTCGTTACTTCTAACTTTGTGATGTTCATCGAAAATATCGATATGTTCCTCGACCGTTATAGTGTCCTCGAATGTCGCCACATGAAATACGGCGTCGCCCTTGTTAAGAAGAGGGAAGGCGCTTATGCCGATAATAATCCCCTTACGCTTGGCCCGAATTTCATGTTTATCCTGTCCAAACGGATCAGAGATAACGCCCATGACTTGACCTTTTTTAACGCGCTGTCCCAATTGCTTTCTTGCCGCCAGAATTCCGCTGTGAGGGGCACGAAGCCAGTGGCTGGATTTTGCTGTGAAGGTATCATGTGGATGCTTTTTCTCTTTTAAAGGTTTAAGCATTTTTAATTCACGCATGACATTCATCACGCCAGTCAGGCCACTTGCTATAACTTTCTCGTTAAAGCGCAAGGACTCGCCACCCTCAAACAAGAGAATAGGAATGCCGCGCATATAGGTGGCGTGGCGAAGCGAGCCTTCCAGCATAGGTGAGTGGACGATGACAGGTGAGCGAAAGGCCTTTGCCATTTTCTTGAGCTCAGGCATTTTTTCGTCAAACCAACCACGAATTTGAGGAAGATTAACCCGGTTATTGCTGGCGCAGTGTAAATCAATGCCATGTGTGCAATGGTCAACAACCTCGGTCAAAAACGTATGCGCCATTTGTGCAGCAAGCGAGCCTGTTTGACTGCCAGGAAAGCAACGGTTTAAATCACGGCGATCAGGTAAATAGCGGGATTTGGTGTTAAAGCCGAACACATTGACGATGGGAACGGCAATAAGTGTCCCTTTGATTGTTTTGAGAGCCTTTTTATTGAGGAGCCTGCGGATGATTTCAACGCCGTTAATTTCATCTCCATGAACCGCCCCGCTCACGAATAAAACAGGGCCATCTTCTTTCCCACGGATGACCTCAATAGGGATATTCATATTGGTAAAGTCATAAAGCTTGGCAACATCAAGGAGAATGCGTTTCCGCTCTCCCGGTTTGATTGTCACTCCGCCAATAACGAGTTTTTTTGCCATTACCCTTTATTAGTACGGCTTTTTTTCGAAGATGTAATATTTTTCTCGAGATGTTCTATCATTAATCCCGCGATATCTTTTCCAGAAGTGCCTTCAATACCCTCAAGTCCAGGCGATGAGTTCACCTCCAATATAAGGGGGCCACGGTCGGAGCGGACAATGTCTACACCCGCAACATCAAGTCCCATGGCTTTTGCAGCCGCAACGGCAGTTTTACGCTCTTTAGGTGTAATTTTGACCTTTTCGCCAATACCACCTGCGTGCAGGTTAGAACGGAAATCGCCATCCTGTGCACGGCGCATCATGCTGGCGACAACCTTATCGCCAATGACAAAACACCTGATGTCTGTACCGCTAGATTCCTTGATGAACTCCTGAATAAGGAAATGGGCATCTAATCCGCGGAATGCTTCGATAACGCTTTGGGCTGCTTTTTTAGTTTCTGCCAAGACGACGCCTTTACCTTGAGCACTCTCTAGCAATTTAATGACGAGGGGTGCACCACCAGCCATTTCAATAAGTTGTTCAACATTTGTTGTTGAGTGTGCAAAACCAGTAACAGGCATGCCCAATTTTTTACGCGATAAAATCTGGTGTGCGCGTAATTTGTCGCGTGAGCGCGTAATAGCCAGTGAGCCGTTAAGTGTATAAATTCCAGCCATTTCGAATTGACGCACAACGGCTGTACCATAATAACTGACAGAGGCTCCAATGCGTGAAATCACAGCGTCAACATGTAGGATTTTCTCGCGAAAATGGATTTCGTTTTTTGTGGAATTGATATTCATAAAGCATTCAAGCGGATCGATAACCTCAACTTCATGCCCACGTTGTTCAGCGGCCTCAATTAGTCTTCTTGTTGAATAAAGTTCAGGGCCACGTGAGAGAATACCAATTTTCATGTCGGTTGTTTGCTTTCTATAAAAAGGGATTTAAGGTTAGTATATAAGCTAAATTTATTAATAAAAGTAGCGGAAATATGCGTAAGCAGTTCCAATCGCTGCTGTACCCAGCATTAATGGGAAGCCTAGTTTCAAAAACTTAAAGAACGAAATACGTTGTCCTGCACGTTCTGCATAACTTGCCACCATCAAGTTGGCACTTGCGCCAACCAGAGAGCCATTTCCACCTAGGCAGGCTCCAATTGCTAAGCACCACCAAAGAGGATCAATGGAAACGCCCTCTCCAAAAGCACCCTCGGTTGCCTCAATAAGCGGTATCATTGTTGCAACAAACGGAATGTTATCGACAATGGCTGAGAGGATAGCGGAGGCACCTAGCACCCAAAGGCCTGTGGCCGCCATGTTACCATCAGTGAATTCCAGAAGTTTTTGTCCCATAAGCTCGAGAAGGCCTGTGTGTTCTACGCCATAAACGATTATAAAAAGACCTATGAAGAAGAAAATTGTTTCCCATTCAACCTCACTTAAAGCAGCCTGCACTTTGTGAGATTGCTGGTCGGGTTTAAATTTATATACGTCCAAAAGCATTAAGAAAGCCGCACCTGTAAGAGCAACTGTGCCTGGCTCGTAACCGTGACCATGACCTACTATGAAGCCAAATATAACGACTGCGAGAACAAAAAGGGACTTAATGAGAAGTTCTTTATCTTTAACAATTCCCTCTGTTTTAAAGCGTGTGAGTGTTGCACGGTCACGCATTTTTGTTTGGAAACGGCGCCCCCAGATTACATCAAAAAATCCAAGAAGTAGGACCATTAGAATGAGCGACAAAGGTCCTGTGTTTACTAAGAAGTCAGTAAAGCTCAGTCCTACTGCAGATCCGATTAAAATGTTAGGCGGATCACCAATTAGTGTCGCCATGCCTCCTATATTTGATGCAAAAATTTGTGAGAACAGGAAGGGGTAAGGAGAAACCTTGAGTTGTTCCGTTAAGAGAAGTGTAACGGGCACGATAAGCATAACTGTTGTCACATTATCAAGTAGAGCTGAAAAGACTGCAGTAATAATGGCAAGTGTAAACATCAGTGCGCGCGGGTTACCACGCACCATTTTTGCAGAATAGATGGCAACAAACTGGAATATGCCCGTCTTTTTAGTAATGGCAACAATCGCCATCATCCCAATGAGAAGAAAAATCGTATTAAAATCAATGCCTTCAACAGCAAGATCTTGGTTGAGAACACCAAGGAACATCATTAGGCCAGCGCCTAAAAGTGCTATGATCGCGCGGTTAATGCGCTCGGTAAAAATAAACACATAGGCAACAACCAAAACGACTGTTGCTGTAATCATAGGGTCCCAGCCAAAAATCACGCCAGTTGAGCCGTGTAACGCATCATCTAATTTCATTTCTCTTGTTCTTTCTGAATGGGCTAAGAGTTTGCGACGCTATCCTTGTCGTCAAATTTGCCGTAACGTTCGGCCTCTAGAAGTATTCTCTCAACATCAAAAACTGCATTTTTTGCACTGATTATGCCATGGAGATTTTTGGTGTCTTTCTCAATAACCGGGATAGGCCCCCCATTTTTAACAATGAGCCGAATGCACTCAAAAATCGGAGTATCAGGATAAACAACTGGGAATTCCTTATTCATATGATTTTCGATTGGTTCGGATATAATTGAGCCTAAATGTTCAGCAAGCGTAAGCCCACCGCCAACTACAAAATTTAAGTTATCCAACCCATCTTCAATTTGCGCTGATTTAGGTAGGAGGCTGCTTAATACGTCGATGTAACCAAACATACCAAGGTAAATGTTGTCTTCTGAAATTACAGGTGCTGCCCTAATCTTCTTATTTTCAAGAATTTTAAGTGCATCTTTAATGACCGTACCTTCTTTTAAGAAAATTGGATCATCCATGATGGCTGTTTCACAAAGCATATTATTACTATCCTACAGAGTGATGAAAAAATTCTGCTCAATCCTTACGAAATTCATTTTAGAAATGCAAGTGTCGAGAGTAATATTTGTGGACAAAACACAGCTTTCCTCATGATTTATTTTACAAAATCACGTTATGACATGTAGGGTTGTGGATATATCCGTAAAGAGTCGGGAACTCTATTCCCTATACCTGCGGGTACATTTGTTTAGATTTAAGTTTAAGATCGGAATTATTCCATGCCTGAAAGAAGACCTCGTTTTTCCATAGCCAATACTAATGAGGCCGCACCTCGACGCGAGCCTATTGAGCGTGATAATGAAACAGGCCCTGCCTCGCAACGTTTGATGAATATGCTCTCCGAGCTTAATCAGCGCCTTGGCCAAGATGAGGCCGAGCGTGAAAAGCTGTGGCGTGAAATTGATAGCACGCGTCAAACTTTGATGACATTGGAAGACAAAAGCGATCAGGCAGAAAAAATCTTTCTTACGCTGGAAAACAAAATCAGCCGTTCGACGAATATGAAGAACCTTGAGAAGTGGCGTCGCCTCATTGAGGAAAACCAACGTGCACTTTATGCCCAGATTAAAAAGGTCGAGTCAGGTAACAAAGCCCTTGATGACAACCAAAAGAAACTCGGAAGTCGAATAGATACTGTTGAAACAACTACAGGCTCAGCCCTTGTTAAGATTGACGAGGTTGCCGGCACACAAGACAAGTTATCGCGCCGTATTGAGCATGTAAATGATGACCGCGTGAAATTACTTAAAAAGATGGAAGGCCTTGAAGAAACGATTTTGCACACACAAGAAACTTTACGTGCAAAGGCTCTCGTAATGTTAACGGATCAGGGGACTTGCTAATCCAAGACCTGAAAAAATCTATATTGATACACCTGTAACACAAAAACCTGCGGCCGATGATATCTGGGCAATGGACATGGACGGTGATTTTGATGATCGTCACCCCATGAAAATACAAAAGGAGCGCGAAGGCTCGCGCCGTATGGCAATTACCGCTTCCGTAATCGTGCTGGTGGGACTTCTCGGTGCGGGCGCATGGTATGCGAAGGAAAAAGTCAATTTTGAGTTTGATGTGCCATCTTTTCAAATAGCTTTACCTAGTGGAAATACGCAAAGTTCAGACACAACATCGACTGTGGCAACTACAGATTCAATGCGTGCTGAGGATTTGGCAACATTGCAGAATACGCAAACAAATACATCAACTGATATTGATAGTGATAAAACCGCCTTACAAACAACAACGGTTTCTGCGCCTTCCATGCGTGATTTTGCAGCTGATGAAAAACGTGCTGTTGATGCGTTTTTGGCTCGCGCTCCACAAACGCCAGTTTCCGAGCGTATTACTCCAGATGCAAGTTTGCCTCCATTGGTAAAAGAAATTGAAACCAAGGCCTTTGAAGGTTCAGGTCCTGCACAACATGATCTTGCCGCGATTTACACTGCTGGTCATGCGGGTGTTAAAGGTAGTTACGAGAAGGCAGCCAAATGGTTTAACGAGGCCTCTTACAATAACATTCCTAATGCGCGTTATAATCTCGGTGTTTTAACACAGCAAGGGCTTGGCGTACCAAAGGATGAAGAGCGCGCAATTGAGCTTTATAAAGCGGCGTCAGCCATTGGACACCCAGAGGCGCAATATAATCTTGGGATATCCTATATTGAGGGCGTTGGTGTCGAACATAATGTTGCACAAGCTGCTTATTATTTCGAGCGCGCTGCTGCTAATGGCGTAAATGAAGCCGCCTATAACCTTGGTTTGATATATGAGAATGGTTTGACTGGTTCTGCACAACCTGATGAGGCACTTTATTGGTATAAGCTTGCTGCCGATGACGGTAACCCTGAAGCTATTCAAGCTCTCGGGAGTTTGTCCGAGCAAATGGGTCTGACACCACGAGATGTTGAAAATCTTGTGTCTCGTATATCCGTTTTACGCCCCGCGTTAAAACCAAAGATGGTTGAGACACCAGAAACAATATCTGAGACAAAAGCAGATACTGCTCCTGTTGAAGAAAGTAGAGTGACTGCGCCTGAAGCTACCGAGCCTGCACAAACTAATACAAAAGCTGTTGCTCAAGAGGTGACGACAACGCAGGAGACTTCACAGTTCTCACCTGGTTCACAAGCCGTGGTGATCGCACAAATTCAGGAACAGCTTATGCGCATGGGTATGTACCCTGGGCCAGCGGACGGTATTCCAGGACCTCTAACTGGTGACGCTGTAACGGCTTATCAAAAGAAACATAATTTAGACCCAACAGGTCGGGCATCAGAAGACCTGTTGGTGCATATGCTTGCTGAGGAATTTGAACTGAATACGCCTGCTGAATTTGGTTCTTCTCAGTAGAAGCTTAACGTTTTGCCTCTTTCATAGTCTCTGGATCTTTAAGTCCATTATCTATTTTGGCTTCGATGGCTGGTTTGTCTTCCTCAACATCTATGTTGCTTAGGGCACGTCTCCATTGAAAGCGGGCTTCCTGTTTGCGACCCAGTTGCCAATAGAGATCACCAAGATGGTCGTTCACTGTGGGGTCATAAGGTAGAAATTCTGCGGCATCTTCTAGGTGAGGCAATGCCTCTTCGTAGCGCCCCATGCGGAAATACACCCAACCCAAAGAGTCGGCAATGTAGCCATCTTCTGGTTCGAGCTGTACTGCTCTTTGTATCATTTCTAAGGCTTCATCAAGATTCTCACCTTTATCTGCAAAGCTATAGCCTAGGTAATTTAGAATAAAGGGATGATCTGGTTTAAAGGACAGCGCTTTTCTTAAGTCTTTTTCTGCCTCATCCATTTTACCAATTCGCTCAAGAGATATTCCGCGTGAGTAATATAAAGACCAGTATTTTTCATCTTCTGGATCATCAATCATTTTAAAAGCTTTATTATAAGCATTTAGAGCTTGGCGGAATTTTTCTTCGTGACGATAGACGTCACCAAGTTGGATTTGTGCCTCGAGGTTATCTGTTTCGGAGACGAGTTTTTCCAATGTTTTAGTTGCTAGAGTAGTAATCGTCTATATCTTCATATAGGCGAGAAATTTGGCGTTGTGCACGGACATATTCCTCACCTTTATCGGGCGTTATAGATCCAAAATACGCAATAGCTTCTGAGGTGCGACCTGTGTCGGCTGCCATATGTGCCAAAAGTGCCTGAGCATCTTCTTGATTGTCGCTTATATAAAGAGCCAGATGGGCGAATATACGCGCACTATCGGTGCCGCTTTCCTGATAAAACAATACAGACATGTCAGTCAAAGCGAGACCTATACCATCGAGTACATTGTCTAGGCCTTTGTAGAGTAAATCTTCAGGAATATCTTTTTTGTTCTCAAGCAATTCGATTTTTGTATTAACAGTAGCAATATCTTGATCTGCACCTATCTTCTTATAAATACTTAATGCCTCGTCTTGGAGGCTTTGCGAGATGAGAATATCACCTATTTGTTCGCGCAATTTTGAGCTGAGTGTTGCGCGATTTGTATATTGAGTGGCCAAGGTTTTAAGGCGATCTTTATCGTTTGCCAGATCTGCAGCTAGAATTTCATTATAAACCGTAAGACCATTACTAACAGGCTTCAATGCAGGGAGTTTTCCTGTGTCCGCAAAGTTGATCCAAGGAGAAAGGGCGGGCTTTACAATTTCTGCGACTCCGCCACTTGCCATACTACCTAAGGATTTATTTGCCTTAGCAAAGTCATCATTTTTAACAAATTTAAGCGTGAGAATAAGTTGTGCAAGGGCAGAGTCTTTATCTCCAGTTTCAACAATTTTATTAGCTAATTTTGTGGCGACTTCGATTTCGCCTGAGCCAACAGATAAAACCATTGCACGTTTTAAAAGATCAATATTATCAAAATTACTATCTTCAAGTAATTTGCTAAAGCTTAGTCCTGCAGTCCGCCAATCTTGTTCAATTTGTGCGTGACGGCCGATAAGATAAGCCCCAGATGTTGTATGTAAAGGTTCAACATTCATCATGCCATTTGACTCGGTGCGCGAGATACCAAGCTTCTCAAACAAATTGGTTTCTTGTGATTTATTGGGGGCGTCATCGGGTTTGCACGCTACAAGTGCTGTACTAACCATAAGAAGAAGAAAGGCTTTGTTCATTTAAAAAACTCATATTTAAGGGAAAACGGTTACATTCCAGAATAATTTGGACCACCGCCACCTTGTGGCACAGTCCAGACAATATTCTGGGAAGGATCTTTTATGTCGCAGGTTTTACAATGGACACAGTTTTGCGCATTGATAACAAATTTTTCCTGTCCATTTTCATTTACAAATTCATATACCGCAGCAGGACAATAAAAACGTGAAGGGCCTGAATATTTAGGCAAGTTTACATTAACAGGAACAGAAGGGTCTTTTAGTTTTAAATGCGCCGGTTGGTCTTCTGCGTGATTGGTGTTTGAAAGATATACGGAAGACAGCCTATCAAATGTCAGAATACCATCTGGCTTGGCATATGAAATCGGCTCGACTTCACTTACAGGTATTGTTTGGGCATAGTCAGCATGGTTCTTCATTGTGTATGGTAATAGCCACCCACCAATTGTCTGGAATGCTGCGTGCAATATACCAAACCATAGACCTTTGTTGAAGCCTGGGCGTATATTGCGCACCTTTTTCAATTCCTTATAGACCCAGCTATTTTTTATATTCTCAGCATATTGAGTGCATTCATAGCCTTGTGGTTTATCAAGTGCATTTGCAAAAAGACTTTCGGCGGCAATCATACCTGATTTCATTGCGGTATGATTTCCTTTAATTTTAGGAACGTTTAAAAAACCAGCCGTGTCACCAATTAACAAACCTCCAGCAAATGTTAGTTTTGGTAGAGATTGGTATCCACCTTCTACTAGTGCACGTGCGCCGTAACCAATGCGTTTTCCGCCCTCAAGATATTTCTTCACAGCAGGATGAGTTTTAAAGCGTTGCATTTCTTCAAAAGGAGATAGCGTAGGATTCTCGTAATCTAACCCGACTACAAACCCAATGGAAACTTGATTGTTTTCCTGATGGTACATCCATGATCCACCATAGGTTTTTTTGTCCATTGGCCATCCAACCGTATGAACGCATAACCCTTGGTCATGTTGTGAAGGATCAACTTCCCAAATTTCCTTAACGCCCAATCCATAAGTCTGTGGATCTGAATTTTCACGAAGATTATAATTGGCAATGAGTTGCTTTGTTAAAGAGCCATGGCATCCTTCTGCAAACACCGTTTGCTTGGCGTGCAATTCAACGCCTGGCTCAAACATTTCTGTTTTATTGCCTTCTTTATCAATACCCATGTCGTTTGTGGCAACCCCTTTAACCGAGCCATCCTCATGGTAAAGAATCTCGGAGGCTGCAAAACCTGCAAAAATCTCAACCCCTAGGCTTTCAGCTTGTTCAGCCATCCACCTGCCAAGATTGGAAAGGCTTATAATGTAATTGCCATGGTTGTTCATTTGGGGCGGTGTCGGAAGGCGATATGATTTAGTCTTAGTAAGAAACACAAATCTATCTTTTGTTGCCTTGCACGTGACAGGCGCACCTTTTTCTTTCCAATCGGGAATAAGTTCACTTAAGGCGCGTGGCTCTAGTACTGCACCAGATAGAAGGTGAGCACCAACTTCTGAGCCTTTTTCTAAAATACAAACAGAAATTTCCTGATTGTTTTCTGCGGCCAATTGTTTAAGGCGAATAGCACAAGAAAGCCCCGATGGGCCTCCTCCTACGATGACAACATCGTATTCCATGCTTTCTCTGTCTGTGCGAATATCTGCGGATTGGGAAGTTTCAGTCATATGTCTTAATGTATCTTATGTCCGTGTTTGTTTTTTTTAAGAGTCTAGCGTATAAAACGAATTCGTAACAGAGTAAGAATGAATATAGTTTGGTAAAATCTTATGACGAGTAATCAAGGCGATTCATCACTAGAGGCACTGGAATGGTATGTTGATAACGGCATAACAGACATCCTCGAAAATGAGACTGTAGACAAGACAAAGCCTGCTGAGATTTTGGAAGTTTCAACTCATCAAACTGCTAAAGTCGTAAATCCACCTGAAAAGCCAAAATCAGCACCCATGGGATCAAACGAGGCGAGAAAAACCGCTGAGACATTGGCAAGGTCTGCAAAGACTCTGGAGGAATTAAGGGATGCAATCGCTTCTTTTGAGGGGCTTTCGGTCAAGAAAACAGCATTGAATATGGTGTTTTGTGATGGAAACCCAAAAGCACCTATCATGGTTGTTGGCGAAGCCCCCGGTGCCGATGAAGATGAGCAAGGAAAGCCTTTTGTTGGTGCAAGTGGTCAACTACTCGATAGAATACTGGCGGGAATAGGTTTGTCTCGCCAAAATGACAATCCAAATCAGGCTGTTTACATTAGTAATATTTTAAATTGGAGGCCTCCGGGCAATAGAACGCCAACACCTGCTGAGATGTCTATAGCTCTCCCATTCATTGAAAGACATATACAACTGATCGCACCTAAAATTCTTATTCTTGTCGGTAATACGCCAATGAAATCTCTTCTTAATACTAAAGAAGGCATTATGAAGATGCGTGGAGAATGGCATGATTACAAAACTATTTCCGAAATAGGTGAAATGGATAACAAAGTGTTAGTTATGCCAACATTTCATCCTGCCTTTTTATTACGTAACCCAATGAAGAAAAAAGATGTCTGGCAAGACATGATTGCCCTGCAGAAAAAGAGAATTGAACTTGGCATTGGGAAATAACCATGCAGGTAATTTTACCTCAATAGTCTTTACAGTTATCCTGCTGGGGATTTCAACAGCTGCCTTTGCACAAAATTCTGTGCCTATCCCAACGACAAAACCCATAGGATTTTTTGAGAAGATAAAAGACAAATTTTTTGGTGAAGAAGAGGAGGAAAAATCACCAAATGTAGATGTCGCTAAATGCAAACAACAGGGACGTTTATCTGCTCTTAACAAAGAGATTTCACTTCAAGAAAATGCCTCTATTTACAAAAAGATTTTTGCTGAACAACAAAACGGTAATTTTAAAACTGCAGACACCCTTATAACTCAACTAAAAGATTGTCGCTTGATGGGTCATATTACTTTGCAAAGGTATCTGCACCCCACCAAATACAAAGCTAGCTTTACAGAACTTAAAAACTGGCTGGATAAATATGCGGATCATCCTGCAGCTGCACGAATACATAAGCTTGCAGAGGTAAGGCGACCAACAGGTAACAAACAAAAGCTTAAAAAACCGACATATAAAATGCGCCTTAGCGGGGCGTTGGAATCGGCACTTATGGAACCAAGTGTAACCATTAACAAAGGTGCTTTGCGTAGTGATGGACAGGAAGCAGAGGTGAAATCTCTTTTGCGGGAGATTAACAATTTTATTTCACAAGGGAAGCCTTCTGCTGCACTCGATGCTTTTAATAAGAGTGAATCCGCAAGGACCATGAATCCATACGAAAAGGCTGGGGTCAGAGTTACTGTTGCAAAATCATACCTTATTGAAGGAAAGGAAAAACGTGCTTTTGCACTGGCGGCACCTGTTGCGGATAAATATGGATCTGATTTGCCTTTGGCTGGTTGGGTTTCTGGTCTTATTTCATGGAAGCGTGGCGATATGAATATGGCTTCTAATTATTTTTCTAAGATCGCTAATGGCAAAAATTCAAATGGCTGGATGGTGTCTGCGGGGGCCTATTGGGCTGGACGTTCTTATTTACGACTAGGGCAAGCCGATAAGCATACACAGTATTTGAAAATTGCGGCTAAATACCCACGAACCTTCTATGGCATTTTGGCAGTAAAGGCTCTTGGTCAAAATCTGTCTTATAACTGGCTGATTCCATCATTCGGAGAGGAGTATAGGGAAGATATCATTTCATCAGATGCTGGTGTAAGAGCCTACCTTTTAACAAAATCAGGTCAATACGCCTTGGCAGACTCAGAGCTATCAGGTTTACCTGACTTATGGTCTAAGGGTATGCGTGACGCCGTATTGGCATTTGCATTACATGAGGGGTTGCCATCATTTGCAATGCTTTACGGGAATGCGACTAAAAACCAAGATGACCGTTTTTATGACTCTGCGCTTTATCCTTTAATGCCTTGGTTAAACGAGACTGAATACAGCGTTCATCCCGCTGTCGTTCATGCCTTTGTTAGGCAGGAATCACATTTTAAACCACGAGCTGGTAGCCCAAGTGGTGCTGTTGGTTTGATGCAGATAATTCCGTCAACTGCAGCTTATGTTGCTGATGATGAGGGGTACAAAGACGAGAAAAAATGGAAACTCAAAGATCCTAAAACCAATCTTGAAATCGGGCAAACCTATATTCAATCACTTTTGAAAATGAGTTCTATAGACAACAGTCTCTTTCATTTGATGATTGCTTATAATGCAGGACCCGGAAATCTTATGCGTTGGAATAAGGCGTTGCAGGAAATTGATGATCCTTTGTTATTCATTGAGCTCGTTCCCGCTGCAGAGACGCGCGCCTACATTGAGCGTGTCATGCGTAATATGTGGATTTATGAAGAGCGCTATGGATTGGAAAGCCCGTCACTTAAGCAAATACTTGTTGGAGAGTGGCCTCAATACACTTCTTTTCTTGCAAGATAGCCAAAGTTTCGGCTTAATACATCTCTTGTTAAACACCTAGATTTTTGAGTGCCCAACATGAAGTTAGTAAAAGATATCCGTGCAGAATTTTTGAACTTTTTTGAGGATAATGGACATACTGTTGTCCAGAGTAGTTCGCTCGTTCCTCAAAACGACCCGACTTTGATGTTCACAAACGCGGGGATGAACCAATTTAAGGATGTTTTTACAGGTAAAGAAAAGCGCGATTATGTGCGCGCTACATCTTCTCAAAAATGCGTGCGTGCAGGTGGGAAACACAATGACTTAGAAAACGTTGGTTATACAGCGCGCCATCACACTTTTTTTGAAATGCTAGGTAACTTCTCTTTTGGCGATTATTTTAAAGAAGATGCCATTGCATTTGCGTGGGAGTTGGTCACAAAGAATTTCGCTTTATCAAAAGACAAGTTATTGGTCACTGTTCATTCAAGTGACGAAGAGGCGGCTGGTATTTGGAAAAAAGTTACGGGTTTTTCAGATGATAAAATTATAAGGATTCCAACATCCGATAATTTCTGGTCAATGGGAGATACAGGTCCGTGCGGTCCATGTACAGAAATATTCTATGATCACGGTGACCATATTCCAGGTGGCCCGCCTGGTTCTCCTAATGAAGACGGGGATCGTTTTATCGAGATATGGAACAACGTATTTATGCAGTTCGAACAACTCTCTGACGGCTCTCGTATTGATCTACCAAAACAATCGGTTGATACGGGAATGGGGCTAGAGCGTATAGCAGCAATCTTACAGGGTAAGCATTCGAATTATGAAACCGATTTGTTCCAAGGTATTATGGCTCATATATCAGAGATAGTTTCTCAAGATGAAACGGTTTCTCACCGTGTAATCGCCGACCATTTACGTGCAAGTGCTTTCCTGATCGCCGATGGTGTGTTGCCTTCAAATGAAGGGCGCGGATATGTTCTACGCCGCATCATGCGACGTGGCATGCGTCACGCGCATCTTTTGGGTGCGACAGAACCTTTGATGTATAAACTTGTCCCAACCATAAGAAACCTGATGGGCGATGCCTTCCCAGAGCTAGGGCGCGCAGAGAGTTTAATTACAGAAACGCTTAAATCAGAAGAGCAACGTTTTAAGAAAACACTTGATAATGGTCTCAGAATTCTAGGTGAGGAAACTGAAAAACTAAACTCTGGAAAACCATTCCCTGGCGATGTTGCATTTAAACTATACGATACGTTTGGTTTCCCATTGGATTTAACTCAAGATGCTTTGCGTCCCCAAGGGATTGAGGTTGATGTTGAAACATTTAAGAAAAACATGGAAGCGCAACGTGATGCTGCCAGAAAAGCATGGGGCGGTTCTGGCGATATTACAACTGAAAAGCTTTGGTTTGAAATTGCCGATGACATAGGCACAACTGAATTTCTGGGATATGAAACTGATAAAGCCGAGGCAGAAATATTGACGCTTGTGAAGGATGGCGAAGTCGTTGATAGCCTTCAAAAAGGTGATAAGGGAATTATCCTAACAAACCAAACCTCGTTTTATGCCGAGTCAGGCGGGCAAATAGGGGATAAAGGTGTTATTTCGAAAGAGGG
Organism: uncultured Alphaproteobacteria bacterium; assembly: GCA_963740205.1. Taxonomy (GTDB): domain Bacteria; phylum Pseudomonadota; class Alphaproteobacteria; order Micavibrionales; family Micavibrionaceae; genus UBA2137. Next base: position 488,280 of record CAVUDD010000002.1, on the reverse strand, counting down.
GGCTGTCTTTAAAGTTACTGATACAAAAAAGCAAGTTGGAAAACTCTTTGTTCACATGGGTGAGGTGGCGACAGGAAGCTTCAAAACTAAAGATGCTGTTCAAATGATTGCCGATGGGCGAAGACGTAATGCTATTCGAGCCAATCATTCTGCGACGCACCTTATGCATGCGGCGTTGCGTGAATATTTAGGTGATCATATTTCACAAAAAGGATCTCTGGTTGCACCAGACAGATTGCGTTTTGACTTGTCACATCCTAAACAAATTTCCGAAGAAGAACTCACTAAGGTTGAGGAGCGTGTGAATGCAGAAATTCGGGCGAACACAGAAGTTGTTACACGCCTCATGGATAGGGATGAAGCCATAGAGGCAGGAGCAATGGCTTTGTTTGGCGAAAAATATGACGATGAGGTTCGTGTTTTGACAATGGGCCGCGATAATCCAGAAACAGGCAAGTATTTCTCTGTTGAGCTTTGTGGGGGAACTCACGTTCGCCGAACAGGTGATATTGGTGTATTTAAAATTATATCTGAAGGCGCGGTTTCGTCGGGTGTTCGGCGCATTGAGGCTCTTACAGGTGAGGGAGCAATGGCACATTTCTCACAGCAAGACAAATTACTTAAAACCGCAGCATCGCAATTAAAGTCAACACCAGCCGAATTAGAAATGCGCCTTGAATCCTTGCTGCAGGAACGCAAGCAAGCCGAGCAGGAAATTTCTAACTTGCGTAAAAAGCTTGCTAGTGGAGCATCGTCTGGCGGTAATACGAATGACGCAGTAAAAAAGATTGGAAATATCTCATTTAAGTCTCTCGTTGTTGCGGATATCCCAGCAAAAGATTTAAAGCCTATGGCGGATGAAATGAAAAAGGCAATCGGCTCTGGGGTCATAACACTGATTGCGACAAGCGACGATAAGGCTTCAATCGTTGTGGCCGTTACTGATGATTTGACTTCGCAAATTAACGCGGTTGATTTGGTAAGAATTGGCGCGGAAGCTTTGGGTGGCTCTGGTGGCGGTGGGCGCCCTGATATGGCGCAAGCGGGTGGTCCTAATTGTGGGGCTGCTAATGATGCCGTATCGGAAATTGAGAAAAATTTAGCGAGTTGATTTAGGCAACAGCACTATTGTTCATAGGTAGGTTAATTACAACATTATCTTCCTGATGAGAGTCACGGTATTCTTCAAGGCCTCTTATGGACATATCAATAAATTCATCTCGCGGATCTTCATTTTCTTGACCAAGTATAATGACTCTATCTGAGTTAGCATCGTCAATAATTGCTTTCAGGCTCGTATCTACTACATAGAAACCTTTTTCGTAGTCGGGCCTTACGGTAACTCGTGGACGCCCAGGCATGTAGGGGTCGGGCATTGTCATTACAGGAATAAGTTCATTGTCGACTAAAACAGCATAAAATGCTCTTTCTTCATCGTGGATCTCAAGTTTATCAATCCCGCATTTTTGAGCAAATTCTGCCGGCAGTTTTTGACGTCCTTCGGCGCAACGTGCGTATTCATAACTTATGCTGTCAATATTAAAACGTTTTCCAGCTTCACAGCCATAATTTGATAGGCGTTTTTCCAACCTACGCATTTCTTCGTAATAAATTCGTGTTAATTTATCGCACTCTCTCATAGCAGAGTGAAGCACCATGATTTCACCAATCATTCCGCTTTCTAAGCGATAGAGTATTTTCATGCGACGCATTCCATTTTCCTTATTAGGGCGTGTGAATGCATCTTCGATTAAAACAACATTAGGATCTTTTGAAGGCGTTATTGTGTTGGCAATGTAATTGATATGTTCAATGTCATCGACTAATAAAGTCAGTCTTACTCTGTCGGTTATGCGACCATAATCACCGTTTTTTTCATTCTCGGCCTTATCGATGGTGCGAACATCGCTTTTTATGTCGGCAAAATTAACTTCTAGTCCTTGCGGGATATGTGACTTTACAGAATTTGCGATTCTTGCGAGTTGCTCATTTGCATCTTCTTGGCATTCTTTAAAGCGATCCAATGTCCAAACACCACCGAAACAACGAACGCCGTCGGGATTTATAGGGGCTCCAGGCGCAAGAAACATTTGGCCATAATGACGATTCTGAGCTGAGTTAACTGACGCAGCAGCAATATTGGTAAAATTATTACTTGGTTTAGAAAGCATACTCAGTTTTTCTTTTTAATTTTTTTAGTAATTTCCCTGAATTCAAAAGTAACACCAAATCTTTTCAAATCGCAAGAAAATACATATTAGAGCGAAATAATATTATATTTACATAAATAAAACAAGGTTTCTTTTAAAACATTTGTAGGGATGGCTAGATTTTTATATAAGTGCTTGTTACACTTACTCAACAACTGACCTATCTTATAAGCCATGCGGCTCAAATCTTTTTATGCAAAAAACATGTCGGAAGCGATGAAAATGATCCGTGATACTCTTGGAGAGGACGCTATTATTGTCGCCACTCACGAAGAAAACGGCGGAAAATCCGTGCGCGTGACTGCAGCTGTGGGTGACCGTTCTCCTGCATTTGAAATAGGTCAGAATGGTGTGACCGAGGCACAGGACTGGCTTCAGTATGATGATGAAGAGGAAAATACTGCGGTCAATGAAGAGTTAACAGACACTATGATACGTCACGGTGTTCCAGAAGATGTTACCGATCAGATTGTATCCTATGCCATGGTTATCGGCTTTCAAAGCGCACAAGAGGCTTTGCTTGGAGCGTTGAAGAACCTTTTCTCTTTCAGGCCACTTAAACAATCCACACAAAAAACACGCTTTATGTTTATCGGCCCAGCAGGGGCGGGCAAAACTCTTACGACTGCGAAGTTCGCTGCACAATCTGTTCTTAATGGTGAGAATGTTGCCGTCGTTACTACCGACACAGAGCGTGCCGGTGCGCTTGAACAGCTTCAGGCATTCACCACTGTGATGAACGTAAATTTGGCTATGACCAATACGCTGGACGAATTAAAAGAATTTCTGAAGGCAAATGAAGATAAAGATTATATTTATATAGATACAGCAGGTCTTAATCCGTTTGATCCGAAACAATTGCGTGCCTTGGCGATTTTATGCACAGCTGGCGATATAGAGCCGGTTCTTGTTTTGCCTTCGGCTCTTGATGCCAATGAATCAGAAGATTTTGGACGTATTTATGCTGGTTTAGGGTGTGAAATCGTTATCCCCACAAGATTAGATGTGGCTAGACGCTATGGGGGGCTTTTATCTGCCGCGCATAGTGGTAATCTATCTTTTGCAGAATCAGGTGTAAGTGCTGCAGTTGTTGACGGGCTAAAAGAACTTACGCCGAAAAGATTTGCAGAATATCTATTGCCAGAGCGTGCAGAGCAAAGCACAATGAAAGAGCGATAAAATCAGGAACGCCATTAATGAGTGATACAACAGCCAAAGAAACCGAAGATACAGAATTGTCCGCCACAAAGTCGGCACCAAATATTATAGCCGTTGCATCGGGCAAGGGCGGCGTTGGTAAGACGTGGTTCTCAATTACCTTGTCACATGCATTGGCGAAAATGGGTAAAAGCGTTCTTCTTTTTGATGGTGATTTGGGGCTTGCCAATGTTGATGTTCAATTAGGCCTAATGCCCAAACGTGATTTGAACGATGTTATCCGCGGACGCCTAAGTCTTGAAAAAGTTGTACAACCCTACGAAGATGGTGAATTTGATATTATAGCAGGACGCTCGGGTCAGGCCTCGCTTTCTGCGCTTCCTTCACAACGTTTGGCCTTCCTTAGAGATCAACTTGTCGAGGTTGCTGATAAATATGATGTGGTGATTATTGATCTTGGTGCAGGTGTTGACAGAACTGTGCGTATGTTGTCGGCCGCCGCAGCCAGAACATTCCTTGTAACTACAGACGAGCCAACATCCCTAACAGATGCTTATGCCTTTATAAAATTGGGAAGTGCCGCTGGTATGTCCAAAAAAGTGAGTATTGTTGTGAATATGGCATCTAGTGCATCTGAGGGTGAAAAGACTTACAGAACACTACTTAAGGCTTGTGAGAACTTCCTAAGGCTAAGTCCACCGATTGCTGGAATTATTCGCCAAGATTCGCGTGTTAAGGAAAGTATCCGTCATCAAACGCCTATTTTAACGCGCTCTCCAAACAGTGAGGCAGCCGAAGATGCCGAGAAGGTAGCTTATTATGCGATGAAAATGCTCGCTGCACAGGCAAAAAAGAAACGCGCTGCGCGCTCTTAATATATATTCATCTTACACATCATTTGTTCTTTTTTTACCTTTAGCGCGTTAAACTAAAGAGTAAGGAGATTTTCATGGCCTCATCGGGCTTTTCAGGATTTGTGCCATTCTTTAAAGGCATTGTGAATTCGGGTAGTAAAGCTGCAACTGATCAGGCAGCAATTCGTCTATTAACTCTACCGAAAGATTTACAATCTACGTCTCAACCTACACGTGTTGAAGGCGAAGTTATTGCCAAAGGGTCTGAGCGTGTTTTATTTTTACGTACAGATAGAGGCGACATAGAGGTGCGCGCCAATGAAGCAAGGCGTTTTGAGGTCGGACAAAGAGTACAACTGGATATTCCTGCTGGTAAGCCTCCCCGTGAGGCTCTGATAACTAAAACCAGTGACATATCCCAAACAACGTCTTTGGCAAAAACAGCTGAGGCCTCGTCGTTGGCATCATCTGTTGAAAAGTCATCGGTCACTTTATCCCGCGAGGCAAAATTACAAACAACAGTTTTGCGGGAAATAAACGAAACCAAGGAGGCGGCGAAGTTACAAACTGCAAAACTTCCTCCTGAAACCTTGGTGCGCTTGACGCAACTCCCTCGTCAAATTGCTGAGCAGGCTCTTAAAAATCAAGTCGAGCAAATTTTATCAACGGTAAAACTTCAAAATTTTGGATCAGGTCAGGTTGTTCCTACAACTGAGCTGGCGTTACCTCAAACACCCATTATTGCAATTCCACAAAGCCTAAATAATTTTGCATCTTTCCCCATTTCGCAAGCAGGAGCGGCAGTGACAGCAAGCGAGAAAGCATTATTTCAAAATATAATCGGGGCAAGGCAGGAAAGTGCAAATCTAAGCTTTATTTCTCGAGGGCAACTACAGCCTGTTGCTCAGCCACCAGCAGGCGGTGTAACACGATTTACACCAGAACAAGTTCAGGCAAGACTTGCTAATCAAACACAAATAAACCAAGGAATTTCTGGTCATTCAAACTCGGTTACTCCGGCGCAATTTCCTTCCCAAATTCTCAATCGTTTGGTTACGACAGGACAGCCACAAAGTTTTCAACAAGGTCAATTGTCTACTGTGCAAATTGACGGCCGTGTTACAGGTGTAAATATTCCATCGCAATATACTGCGCCCCAATGGGGTGGACAAATTCAGCAAGGCTCACTTTTAACGCAAGGCAAACCAGACGCCCTTACTTTTAGGGTGGCTGGTGTTAATGCAGAGGGTTTTCCTTTGCTTAGTCCTGTTGGAGGACAATTTTCAAGTAATGGAACGGCACCTAATGTGTTCTTGCTCAATTTCCCCATGAAGGATGCAACACAAGGAGCACTGCTTCAAATTAGTCCGCAATCCATGCAAATAATTGGCAGTACAGCGATAGGTAATGACCCGTGGAACCTACTTTTTACACATATCAGGGAGATGGGCTGCGTCTCCAAGTCCTTTGCAAATGTCATTGCAATCTCTACTTCCACAGGCAAGTGCTCCAACAAAAATAGTGCCTTCAATTCTCTTTCTTTTTGCGGCACTTCAAGGTGGGTCACTTGAGGAGCTGGCGGGTGCAAAATCTTTACAAGACTTGAAAGAAGGTAAAACATTGCGCGTTCTTGATGCTCTTATGAAAGAAGGGGCATCTTCATCGCGCTTTATGAACACTGTGTCGGGTGATTGGCGGGCATGGACATTCCCGATGCAATATCAAGAAAATCTTGTGCCAATAAATCTCTATGTTCAAAACCAAGGTTCTGAAAGTGGGCAGAGTGATGAACAGGAAGACAGTGACGCCACGCGTTTTCTCTTTGAATTTGATTTAACCCGTATGGGTGTACTGCAAATTGACGGCATGATGCGCGAAGCCAATCTGGATATTTTCATTCGAACAGAAAAAGAAATTTCAAGTGAGATGAAAGCTGTACTCAAAGGTCTTTATCTCAAGGCGCTGGATAAATCAGAGCTTACAGGCGATATTGCGTTTCAAACGAAAGATAAAGGATGGGTAGATTTAAGCCAGCCTATTGAAAATAACTTCAGAGAGACGGTGACTTGACCATTTGTCTTTTTTCACAATGGTCGGGATGGACAGCACAGTAGGATTTCTGCTCTCCCCAAACATCACGAATTTTGTCAGGGTCAAATCTGTCTGGATTATAAAGTAAGGGGCCTTTACGGTCTTCATAGACACGTAAGTATGCAATGCCATGATATTCGGGCAATCTACCTGTTTGAAAAGTGCCTTCTGGCGAAATAAGACTCTTTTCGCACCCATTTTCAGGGCTACAAAATAGGATGCTCTCAGCAGGTAAAGTTAAAATATTTTCTATTCCTTGAAGTTCGTTATTCCTCATATCCTTTATATACATGTTGTGCGTTGGATCGTAAATTTCATCTTTTTGAGTGATGGGATTATGAACATTAACAATGACGTGATCAGGAAAATTATCTTTAGGTTCGGTTAAGGCTACTGAATAGGCATCATAACCAAGATATCTTAAAATATCAGACATAGTTTTAGAACGTGTAGAACATTCCATATGTGGTTTTTCTGTATTCTTCTTAGTAGAGGAAAGACTGCTATTTATTCGGTTTAAATAAGCATGGCGACCTTCTTTGAACAAAGCCTTAAATCTTTCATCCATTTTATGTACTGAGTTTCTATGAACGCAGTCCATGACCCTTATAAAAAGAGCAGAAGGTTGATTGTCATAATTTTTTGTGCCTAGGCAAAGCGAAATAAACTTTTCTTTCTCTGCTTTATAGATCTTTGCCTTTTTGTAGTCTTCCTTCCAATCCTCAAGGTTTGAAAGAACATAAGCTGTGCCCACCAGAAAAATAATTCCAAGCAGTGTAAAGATAAAATTTCGTTTACGATTTGAAGTCATTTTTAATTCTCTTCACTACCGCGTGCAAAGATTTGAAGCCCTATTTCATCAAGACGATCATTGTCTTTCTTGAGTTCTGCACGTTTTTCTTCTTCCTTACGATTGCGATCAACAATCTCGACTTTCTTTAGGTCGGCAAAAGCATCGCGCATCGCGTCTTGTGCAATTTCGATACGTATATCGAGTTTTTTGATAGAGTCATCAATCTTTTCAATTTCCTGTTTAACAAGTGCACGAAAAGAGAAAAAGCTTTGTTGCATTTGAATATCTTCGGGGGCTTGTTCTGCAAGATCGGCCTCTTTCTTAAGTGCCTCATATTGTTTTGCCTTATGCTCAATGAGGCCTTCTTGTGTGCGCAGAAGTGTTGCCAAAAACTTCTGTTTTTCTTCAACTGTGTGTTTACGAACACGAATAAGAGAATCTAGCTTAGCCATTATTCAAACGTGTTTTCTGGTGTGTATTCCAACTCAACTATTTCAGCAAGAGCGGCAAAAGAAGCATCGATGCTGGAGCGTTCCTCTTTGTTTTGTGTCAGGAATGTCTCGATTTGGGGGTAAAGCTTGAGCGCAATATCTACGTCTGGATCGCTTCCTTTTTTGTAGGCACCAAGTCTTATGAGTTCCGCCATATTCTCATATGTTGAGACAATGAGTTTTGCCCGCTTCACAATTTCGTTCTGCTCATCTGTGAATGCCATGGGGAGAGAGCGTGAAATAGAGCGTAAAACGTTTATAGCGGGATATCGCCCACGCTCGGCGATATCTCGATTCATAACGATGTGACCATCGAGAATACCGCGTACGGCATCCGATATAGGCTCGTTGTCATCATCACCCTCAACCAGAACAGAGAACAATCCTGTGATGTCACCTTCGCCACGAATACCGGGCCCGGCACGCTCAAGCAATCTTGCAAGTTCGCCAAATGTGGATGGGGGATACCCCTTTGCTGTAGGCGGCTCACCAGCAGATAGTCCAATTTCACGTTGTGCCATTGCAAAACGTGTAACGGAATCCATCAAACATAAAACCTGATTTTTCTGGGCACGGAAATATTCGGCAACTGCCAATGTCATATAGGCAGCTTGGCGTCTCATTAGGGCTGGTTCATCGCCAGTGGCAACAATAACAACCGAGCTGGCAAGGCCTTCCTCGCCTAAATCATCCTCAAGAAATTCTTGAACCTCACGACCACGCTCACCAACCAAGCCAATGACAGAAACATCTGCAACCGTATAGCGTGCCATCATAGAGAGCAGAACCGATTTACCAACGCCGGATCCTGCAAAAATACCCATACGCTGGCCTTCACAAATGGCTGTAAAGGTATTAACGGCGCGAACGCCTAAATCCAGCTTTCCACCAATGCGTGTGCGTTGATGTGCTGGCGGGGCAGGAGCTTTAAGTAAGAATGGCTCACTTCCCTCAGGCAACGGGCCCTTCCCATCAATAGGTTCACCTAGTGCGTTAATGACGCGGCCTAACCAGGCATCACAGGGGAAAACTACTGGGTCTTGCTGTTTGATAACAGCTTTGCATCCCAAACCAATTCCCTCAAGCGTACCAAAGGGCATAAGAAGTGCGACGTCATCGCGGAAACCAATGACTTCACATGGGACAACAGGTTTTTTGCGCGGTGTTACATCAACACGGCTACCAATGGTTAAATCACTTCCAAAGCCCTTCATTTCAAGAAGAAGTCCTAAAACCTTGGTGATCTCACCATAAATCTCATTAGGGCTAAGTTTTGATGCAGTGCTAATAATTTTATCGGATAATGTGTTATTTCGTGGACTTATATGCGTATTTTAGCATTATTCAGGCAGTAATGTCGCCTTGAAATCTTAATAAAATTAACAGCTTCTATGTAAATAGTTTGTTAACTATTTTGATATTTGGTAGAATAATGTTAATAAAGGTTAACAGAAGTTAATTTAGTGACTCGTTTAGGCTCACGAAAGAAAAGGAATTTAAACATGCGCGTTCTCCTTATTGAAGATGATAGCTCAACAGCAAAAAGTATCGAGCTTATGCTGAAATCCGAAGGTTATGTGATTGATTCTACAGATTTAGGTGAGGATGGTCTGGATCTTGGTAAAATTTATGACTACGACATCATCATTCTTGACCTCATGCTACCTGATATGGATGGATATGATGTTCTTAAAAATCTTCGTGATGCCAAAATAGAAACACCTATCCTTATCTTGTCAGGACTTGGCGAGATGGAAAATAAAATTAAGGGTCTAGGGTTTGGTGCAGATGATTATCTGACAAAGCCATTCGATAAGCGTGAAATGATTGCACGTGTTCAGGCAATTGTGCGCCGTTCCAAGGGGCACGCCCAAAGCACAATCAAAATTGGTCGTATGGAAATCAATCTTGATTCACGCACAATTGAGGTAGATGGCAATACAGTTCACTTGACTGGTAAAGAATATGGAATTCTAGAATTGATGGCGCTTCGTAAGGGGACCACCTTAACGAAGGAAGCTTTCCTTAATCACCTATACGGTGGAATGGACGAGCCAGAAGTTAAAATCATAGATGTGTTTATATGTAAGCTCCGTAAAAAGCTTGAAAAGGCAATGGGCGGGGATTCTTATATTGAAACTGTTTGGGGGCGTGGCTATGTTCTGCGCGAACCAAAAGAAGACGTAAGCAAGAAAAAAGCCGCTGGTTAATATATTACATACTATCAAAGCCAAACACCCTTCTCCAACCGAGCAGGGTGTTTCTGTCTCGCAATTTTATATGTGGCGGTGCGTGGTAGCACTTGCCCATGCTGATGGCATTGTTAAGCAACAGGAGCGTGAATACCTCAACCAGACTTTCTCGAATATGCCCTTGTCAGATGCTCAATATCAGACACTAGTTGAGGATATGAGTACGCCTCAAAACATAAACGATTTTTTTAAGTACATAGAAAAGCCCGAGCACAGGGCACAAATGATTTACTTTGCACGCATTCTGGCTTTTAAAGATGGCGAATTTCATCCAAATGAAAAAATGTTGATGGAGAAATTGAATATTAAGGTCACAGAAGAAATTGATATCGACAAGATCAGGGCTGACGTTAAGTTGTACATCGAAGGTAAGATGTACAGACATGGTGAACATCTCACCACATTAAAAGATCAGGACGATCATTCTCATTTGTTCGGAACATTTATGGATTGGTTAGGTTTGGATAAAGAAGTCAAATAAATTCAAATTAGTCTAAATTACTTTCTGCCACTTCTTTTCTTTACATGATAATTCGCTATAGTAACTCTTGAACCAAGGGGATTAGCTATGACTTCACTTCCAAATATGATTACGATGGGGCGCATTTTACTTATCCCGCTTATAATTATGTTGATGTATATCCCCACGGAAACAACAGCATGGTGCGCTTTGTTCTTCTATACACTGGCATGCGCAAGCGATTATCTTGACGGTTTCTTGGCTAGGAAAATGAACGAAGTTTCAGATATAGGTAAATTCCTTGATCCTATAGCTGATAAAATCATGATTGGTTCTCTGCTTGTTGCTTTGGCTGCTATAGACAGGTTGGATGGGATTTGGGTTTTACCCGCGATTGTTATTCTTGTACGTGAATTTTTGGTGTCAGGTCTAAGAGAATATTTGGGTCCTAAAAATATTACATTGCCTGTTTCCAATATGGCAAAATGGAAAACAACCTTACAGATGATTGCTCTTGGTTTTCTCGTCATGGGTAACTATGGCAATGATGTTCTACCCTTTACTTTATTGATTGGACAAGTTGGCCTGTCCGTTGCTGCGGTTTTAACGGTAACAACTGGCTGGAATTACATGAAGGCAGGCTTACTTCATATGACATCTGGTGGAGAGACTAATGTATAAATGGATACGTCCTTTTCTGTTTACACTCCCGCCTGAGGCAGCACATAACAAAACTCTTAAACTTCTTAAAAGCGGTTTCTGGCCATCACATTCAAGATTTTTCGATGAATGTCTGATGACTGAAATTTGCGGTATGAAATTTCAAAATCCTGTTGGGCTAGCTGCTGGGTTTGATAAAAACGCAGAAGTCATGGATGGAACATTTAGAATAGGTTTCGGTTTTGTCGAGGTGGGAACCGTAACGCCAAAACCCCAAAAGGGTAATCCAAAGCCACGTATTTTCAGAGACACCAAAAGTAATTCGGTTATCAACCGTATGGGGTTCCCTAATAAAGGGTTAGATTTTTTTAAGAAATCGTTGAATGCCTACCGCGCCCATAACCAACATGCACCTGGTCCTATTGGCGTTAATATTGGTATGAATAAGGATCAAGAAACCCCAGAAAATGATTATGTTCATCTGATTAACGAATTGAATTCACTTGCCAGCTATTTCACAATTAATATTTCGTCACCTAACACGCCCGGTTTACGTGATTTGCAAAAGAAAGAAAACCTAGCTCCTTTTCTTGCCAAGATTATGGAGGCACGTGACCAGGCGGAACATAAACGCCCCGTATTTCTAAAGCTGTCACCTGATCTTGATCCTGCCCAAATTGCAGAAATAGCTCATACCGTAGTAAAGCAAAAAATAGATGGTATTATTCTGACCAATACGACATTGGACAGACCTGATCCGTTGTCTCATGAATTCGCCAAAGAAAAGGGTGGGCTTAGCGGGCCTCAACTTCGTGATAAATCTACACATTTGATTGCTGAGTTTTTTGATTTAACAGGCGGAAAAGTGCCTATTATAGGTATTGGTGGAATTACTGACGCCGAACAGGCATTTGATAAAATAGCCGCAGGCGCCAGCCTTATTCAAATCTACACAGGGTTAGTCTTTGAAGGGCCGGGACTTCCTGCTAAGATATGTGAAGACTTAGCTATACTGCTTAAAACTTATGGATACAGAAGTGTTGCCGATGCCGTTGGATCAAGAAACAAGGAATTCAAGAAAAAGCAAGCCGTCTAGGGATATGCTGCTTTATGCCGTTGGCTTGAGCGTTTATCTGTTCGGTAGTGTCATTATTCTTGGTCGCCTTATTCAAACTGAAAACCAAACACAGATTTTAACTGTTGCGGGTCTTTTGCTTGTGACGGGGGGACTACTTTTGGAGGTTTATAAGCGTCGTACTGGCTTTCAAAATATTTATCACTCTATTAGTAAGCTTCAAAAACGCCAAGGTGAGCTAGCCGAAGGGTTGGTTCACAGAACAACTGCCTCGAGACCAGAGGTGAATGCGTATATTCGCGAGAGTTTTAAGGGTGAGGAAGGTATACTCAATAATCATTTCGAGATTGATGTGCGCGCACTGGACAATACACCCAGCTACCAAAGTGACGGTGATTATTCGGATGAAGTTATCTTGGGGTTTATAAAGGCGGCCATTTCCGATAATCGTGTTGAGGTAAGGGTGCAACCCATAGTCAAACTTCCTCAAAGGCAAACCCTGTATTACGAATTATATGCTCATTTGCGTGCGACACCGACCATGACAGTTTCCCCTACACGCTACATGCCTATCGCACGAGAACATGGATTAGAAAAGGATATCGATTTTGTCCTTCTTAAAAACAGTCTGCAATATTTGCGTCAAATGAAAATCGATAAGCCGTTTATTCTGAATATAGAAGAAGACTCTCTGACCTCTAAAAATTATATGAATAGCTTGCTGGCCTTTGTGTCCACCCAGAGAGAATTGGCGGGGAATCTAATATTTGAGATAAAGCAAAATGCTTTGCGTGAAATGGATACGCGTGTTGCATCAATTTTAAAATCTTTGCAAAGACTAGGGTGTCGTTTTTCTATGGATCATGTCGATGACCCCCATTTGGATAGGGAACTAATAAGGGAATTGGGTGTTAGCTTTATCAAATTATCGGCCTCTAAGCTTGCAGCATTTACGCGGGACAATAACAGCGTTGCCGTGATGCGCCGTATCAAGAGTCAATTGGAAAAAGAAAACGTCCTCATCATTGCTGAAAAAGTTGAAAATGAAGAGGTTCTAAAAGACATTCTTGATCTCGAGCTGGATTACGGCGAGGGGTATATCTTTGGTCGCCCGGATAAAATAAGTGCCTATGAACCTATTAAATATGCAGCCTAAGAAAGCCTCTGATATGAATGCAATTCCTCTCATTAATGGAGTGTCTGAGGTCGCCGACAATTATGATGCCTTTATCATTGATATTTGGGGTGTAGTGCATGATGGTGCAAGGCCCTATCCATATACTAGAGACGTTTTACAAAATCTTTCTGATATGAATAAGACATGCCTGTTTCTCTCCAACACAGATGTTAGGCCTCAAGAAATGGAAATATCACTCCGCAGCATGGGGCTTGGAATTTCTAAAGATAATATTGTTACTGCTGGAGGTTCTGCACATCGTGGCTTAAGCGAATACCAAGGCAAAACCTGTATTCGAATGGCTACATTTTCCAATAAAGAAATAGCGCAGGGGAGAGACCTAATAGTTACAGAGAATCCCGAACAAGCGGATTTCATTCTAAACACAATTGGTACGGCAACCTTGGGACAAGATGAACATTTCTATGAAATTATGGAGATATGTCTAAAGGAAAACCTCCCGATGATATGTGCCAATCCTGACCACGAAGTTTCAATAAGTAACAAAATTTATCACTGTGCAGGCCTGTATGCACAATGGTACGAAGATCAAGGTGGGCACGTTGAATGGCACGGCAAACCGTATCTCCCAATATATGAATGGGCATGGGACAAGTTGGGTAAAATTGATAAATCAAGAGTTTGCGCCATTGGAGACTCCCTAAGAACCGATATCACTGGTGCTAGGAATTTCGGAATAGATGCCTTGTGGAATTTGGACGGAACAACGCGCGATCTATCACTTGAAGAGGCAACAAAACGCGCAAAAGAAAAAGATTTAGAGCCTATTGGTATATTACGAGGTTTCCACTGGGATTAACCTTTTTCGCGCATGATGCGAGATTTTTGTCTGTCCCAATCCCGTTTCTTAACAGTTTCACGCTTATCGTGCGTCTGTTTACCCTTAGCTAACGCAATTTCACATTTCACCAATCCTCGCGAATTGAAATAAATTCTTGTCGGGACAAGTGTATAACCCTCACGGCTAATCGAACCTATAAGCTTGTTAATTTCTTTTTGTTTAAGAAGGAGTTTACGCGGTCTATTTGGCTCATGTTGTTGTGTTGGGCCTGCCTGTTGGTACTCAGGGATATGAGCATTCACCAAAAATATCTCACCATCTTTGGGGCCTGCATAACTCTCATTCAGCGAGCATTGCCCATGGCGAAGTGATTTGACTTCTGTACCAGTAAGAACAATCCCGGTTTCGAATTTTTCTTCCAGATGGTAATCAAAGCGCGCACGACGGTTTTCGGCCACTGTCTTATTGGTCGATATCATTCCGGATTTCGATGTTTTCTTTTTCGCCATAACCTTGAAACATATACTGTGCAATATTGCGTGGGGCAAGTGATAAGCTGTCTTGACGTTACGCTAGCTTGCTGTAAATCTATGTAATGTTAATTTTTACACGCCGCCTTTATATTACACTACTCCTATTGATGGTTGTGCCCTCTGTTGGTTTTGCCGCAGAGCGCCCATTACCATCTATTCCTAATGAAACTGCTCTTATAAGAGGGCTTCAGGCTATCGAGCAGGGACGATGGAGCGTAGGCGAGGCCTCTTTAACACAAGCAACTGGTTCTGTTCCTGCCGAGGCGTTTTACTGGTTAAAATATACAAATAATAAAGATCCGATTTCTTTTGATAGAGTCACGCGCTTTATTCGCTCGCATGCGAACTGGCCTCTCATGTCAAAAATGCAGGTGACTGCAGAAGAAGCAATGCCGATAAATTTGTCTTCTGTGGATGTAGTTAGTTGGTTTGATTCATTTCCTCCTGTGACTAACCAAGGATATGAACGCTATATTGATGCACTATTAGCACAAAACCGTCCTAAAAATGCGAGTACGCAGGCACAAAAATGGTGGACAGAGGAAGTTGCCTCTGCAGATATTCAGAGACGGTTCTATCAGAAATATAAATCTTTACTGTCTTTAGAGGATCATAAGAAACGCCTTGGCCTTTTAATGGCGCGCGAGTATTACACACCCGCCCAAAATTTATCGCTTGTTATGCCACAAGGCTATCAAGCTCTTGCTGAGGCACAAATATCTCTGGCGCGTGGAAACGGTAATGTTGAGGCATTGCTTTCACGCATACCATCCTCGCTTAGAAATGATTCTGGCTTACTATACGAACGCCTTAAATGGCGCAGACAAAAGAAACTTAATTCAGGCATGGAAGAGATACTAGCAAACCAACCAAATATGGGAGGCGTTTATGATCCTTCTGCATGGTGGTATGAGAGGCATATTCTCATTCGCAGGTACATGGATGACAGGCAGTATTCAAAAGCCTATCAGTTGGCAGCGGCAAATGGACAAAAAGAAGGGGCACCTCTTGCAGAGGGAGAATTTTTAGCTGGCTGGCTGGCTCTTAATTTCTTGAAGAAACCCGAAGTAGCCTTTCCTCATTTTAAAAGGCTTTATGATAACGTAAAGACACCGATAAGTCGTGCACGTGGCGCCTATTGGGCAGGACTAGCCTCCGAGCGAGGTGGCAATAAACAGGTTGCTAATCAATGGTATGAAACAGCCTCAAGATACCGACCTGCATTTTACGGTGCATTAGCGGCAAAAAAACTTGGAAAATCTACAAGTGCCCCTACACAAAATCTTGTAAATTCACAAAGCTGGCAGAAATGGTCGAATGATATTCGTACACGAATGGCTATTTTGTTTTTCCGCGCGGGCTTTACTAATGAAAGCCGAGCATTCTTTATCAATATGGCATCAGGCGATAATTTATCCGAAAGTGATTACGCAACCCTAGGGCAAATCGCCGATCAACTTGGGGATACAATGTCTGCTGTGAAGGTCTATAAAAAAGCAGCACAAGATGGACATGCCCTACCAGGCCACGGTTATCCTGTAAGACAGTTTCCTGTTATGTCAGGACTTCCTGCACACATGGTTCATGCCATTATAAGACAGGAAAGTGAGTTTAATGCCAGAGCGCAAAGTCATGCTAATGCTTTTGGCCTAATGCAGCTCCTTCCAAGCACAGCTCTACGTACCGCACAACAAATAGGAAAACCTTTTAATAAAGATTGGTTGCTGAACCGCCCCGACTACAACGTTGAGCTTGGCAGTGCTTATTTGGCCTCTTTATTAAGGCAGTATAATGGATCTATACCACTGGCTGCTGCTGCTTATAATGCGGGGCCCGGGCGTGTGAAAGACTGGCTGGCTATGTACGGTGATCCACGTACCAATCAAATTGATCCACTTGACTGGATGGAACAAATCCCCTTCTCAGAAACACGCAATTATGTTCAACGCGTCATAGAGGGATATATGGCTTATGACGGCTTGATTACAACTAATAAGTCAAGCAGTGTTCCCCTTGATACGCTACTATAGTCTCCTACAAACGTAGTCACGATTTTGTATTTTGCTATTCTGGTAACAGAATGCATATATGAAGAAATCGCTTAATATTCACGATCGTTGGGTTGAGCTAAAAAAGCTATCTGAAGAAAATGATGTTCCTGTGTTTGAAAAAGGAAACGTTGGCTTTCGACATTTTACGCAACGGCAACGCGAGGTAGCAAGATACTTGGTTGAAGGACAAACCAATGAAGCAATCGCCAATCATTTGGGAGTTAAGATTGTAACGGTTAAGCTTCATGTGCGTAATATTTTTAAAATATTAAATGTAAAAAATAGAACTCAGGCAGCTATGCAACTTTATCAAATGCAACAACGTCAAAAGCTATAATTTTCTGAACCATTGGCGGGTTTTTAATATAGGTCTTAGACGACCCTCGCGCCACCAGCTTACAAACAGGAATAACATCAGTGCGATAAGCCCTGCATAATCAGGAATTATTTCGTAGCGGAAAATCTCAGCTAGGGAGTAAGAATTTTTACGCTCTAGTCCTAACCAAGCACGGCCTGACATACTTTGTCCTTCTCGGCGTTCTCTAAATAAAATGGAGCTCATGTCTTGAAGCCAATGAATGCTTCCAGCCTGTTCTTTAAGAAAAGGCTTTAGTTTTTCATCTGTTGTAACGCTATCAAGGAGTTCTGGTGGGTTGATGTCGCCAACAACTATTGGGCGTTTCTGAAATCCATCATCAATAGTGTAAACGCCTGGAAGTAAGGCTTCGAATTGCGTTTCTGTCCATAAGCCATCCTCAGAAATAGTGGAAATTATATTTTGAGAAGTGCCATCTGGTAAATCCAGTTGCAGGTTCGTAGCAGGCACGGATTTATCTAGACGTCGCTGGCGGATTTTAACCAGTGAATCTGTGATTGTAATATCAAGTGCCGTTTCATCCAGTGACGGTTCTTTCATTAACCAATGTACTAATCGCTTTAGTAAGAGAGAGTGTGGCCCACCACCTTGATATTGCCTTGACCAGAGCCATATTTGATCACTAGTGATTTGCCCTATGCGACCTTTTCCCGCTTTCGATAAAATAAGCAAAGGAAGGTTATCCTTTCCCTGCATAAGTACGCTTCCATTTAACGTATTCACTGGAATAATACGCCCCCATGATCCCCACGAATAGGATCCATCGGCTAATTTATAATCGGAAAGGGGGAGCGTAACAGGGTGGGTTTCGCCAATTTCTGTTAATTTAGGTTTGAATAGTGTGTTTATTGGCTCACCAAATGGTGCAGATGGAAGGATGTCACGCAAAGGTGAATTGTAAATTGAACCGCTCTGCGAATAGGTCGGGCCGTTAGCAATCAATAGCGCACCACCATTCTCAACATAGCCTTTGATATTTTGAAGATAAAAGGCAGGTAACAAATCCTGTAATGAATAATGGTCGAAAATAATCAAATGAAAATCATTGAGTTTTGCCTGAAAAAGCTCTTGGAAAGGAAAAACAATGAGAGACATTTCTTCTGGTGGAGCGGGATCAATCTTATCGGGTTGTCGCAAAATTGTGAAATGCACCAATTCGACCGCTGGGTCAGATTTAAGAAAATTTCTCCAAGTACGCTCACCTATATTAGCGTTACCTGATACTAGTAAAACCTTTAAATTGTCTCTGATACCGTTGACCGTTAGGGCAACCTTATTATTCAAAGTAGTTAGTTCACCTTCGAGCGCGGGCGTTTCAATCTGAATGACATTTTCACCAGCATGTGTAACAGGAATTTCAACTTGAGTGATTTCACCCGGTATAACGTCGTTTAAAAAAATATCTTGGGAATCCGGCGTTGATATTTTGACCGTTACACTATCACTTGAAAACGTGTTCTTGCGGCCATAATCGCGGACAATAAATTCGAGTGAAGTATTTTTGCCCACAATCCCATAGGAGTTCACCTTATCAATGATAATTTGCCTGTCGACGGCATCTCGTCTTCCTGCAAGCAACACATGAAAGGGTGTTTCATCTCTTAAAATAGGCAGGGAAGTGGGCACATCGTGGATTTGCCCATCCGTAAGTAAAATAACCGAAGAAATTTCTTCGGGTTTTAGACGAGAGAGTTCGCTGCGAATGTTTTCAAAAAGGTGTGTCTCTCTTTGTGCACTACCTTTTTCTGTGTTGCCGTCAATGGAAACTGTTTCAAGTTTATAGTTATTAAGTGGTGATATGGCTTTGATAATATCCTCTTCGGCTTGGGCAACCTGATCTTTGCGGTTGCCTGTCGCCATACTGTCGCTTTCATCCTTTATGACCAGCACAGTATTTGGAACGGATTGTCTCTTCTCACGGAATAAGGAGGGTTCGCTAAGTATTGCAAGAAAAAGAAGGCAGGTAATTAGTCTCAGCCAGATGCCACGCATTTGCAGATAAAAACTCAGACCAAAAAATAACAGCCCACAGAAAAGCATACTCCACCAGAAGAGAGAGAATGTGTAGGAAAGCGAAAACGCATAATTTAAGGAGGGTACGAACTCGTTCATTGTCCCAACCTCTCAAGGATAAAGGGCAGATGAAGCTGGTCAGATTTATAGTTGCCTGTCAGAGCATACATAGTGAGGTTAATTCCTGTGCGATTGGCCATTTCATTTGTGCCACTTGCCCATGCACCAGCCCAATCATTGCCTCCAATTATTAGGCCTGCAACGGAGTTTTCAAGATTATCCGGATCGTAACTTGCCCAAACATTCGGGGAGTCGTAACGGCCATGTAATTTGTCCAACAAATAAAAAGAACGTCTTAGGGGATGGTTGTCACTGATTTGTTGCAAGGGGGGGAGGTTAATGCCATCGACAAGGGACAGAAAAAACTCAGTTTCACTAGAACCGCTTTGCACCGCTGCTGGTGTACCCAAATCTACAATTACCAAGCCACCATTTTCTATGTAGCTTTGAAGTTTGGTTTTTGCCTTTTCTGATAAGGATTGTTGCTCGACAGTGACATACCAATAGATAAAAGGATAAAAAAGAAGAGTGTCATTTTCAATATCAAGTGGCATAACTCCATATGGCTCAACGGACGTTCTGGCAATAAGTGTGTTTTGTAACTGGGTTAATCCATTTCTACTTTTATTATCAAGAAAAGCATTACCAGTTTTAAAGTAGGCAAGGTGCATATTGGAAATATTATTAATATCATTATTTTGTGCATACGAAATATTCGCGGGTATAAAGCAAAGAAACGATAATATAATTAAAGAAGAAAATTGCCGTTTGTAGCGCGCGAATAATGACTTCAAATTGTCAGAGAGGCGCATGAGATAGAGCATTACAGCCCAATCTACAAAGAACAGCAAAAGTGCTATTTTCAATAGAAGTGGTTTGAAATCGCGCTCGTTGTTTCCATCAAGTATGCTGAACAAGCTCTCGTTCCCATTTAATGTTGTAGTGGGCTCTATTTGTCCAATAGTATTGCCAAGATTTAAGGCTTTGTTTAAGCCCTTATAAGAATATATACCAGGTGGATTTAATGAGTTTGGCTCGATTGTATCTTGTTCCGCGATTGAGAAGCTCTTAAATAGAGGTGATGGTTTAACAAGTTCTCCTTTGGCGTTCAGAACAAGAACAGGGCTTAAGAATACATTGCCTTTCGCGCTTTGCTGGAACGCTTCTGCTGGGCGGTCAGACATGGAAATAATTTTCTTCAAAATTTCAATATACATACCAGTTAAAGGAAAGTCAGACCAAGATGGATCTGCCGTAGTGTGAATGTAAACGACCAGTCCACGATTGTATTTAGCGGCTGTAACGAAAGGGATTCCATCGCTTAAGCTTGCCCATATGTTCTCTGGTTTTGTTTCTTCAGGTTTTGCAAGAAGATGCTTTTTTAATGTGATGTTGTCGCTCAATTCCAAGCCGTAAAAAGGACTGGATTCAGAAAATTCAGCAAGTGTTTGTGTTTGCTCCCATGTCAAATCTCCTCCTAATGCCCGCTCTCCTTTTTGCATAGGTACGGCTGTGGGTAGCTGATCAATCTGCGCGGTAGAGGGCCCACCAAATCTTAATAAGAGACCACCTTTATTAATCCATTTTTCAAGTTTATCTAGTTGCTCGATAGGAAGAGTTGAAATGTCGGGCAGAATAAGAACAGAAAGGTTTTTTTCCTCCAATAGTGTTTGTGGCGTCCCTACTGTAACTTTTGCGAAAGGTTGTAATGCCCGTGTGAGATAATACTCACTGTCGGTAAAAGTAGAGTCACTTTCTTCTGCATCGCTTGTTGCAATACCGACATAGGGTTTCTCGCCACCTTTCCCAAGCAGTAAAACTGAGGCGGCTGTTGTTTGCCCAGCAACTCTCAACTTTTCTGAACGGACTGATTTTTCAGTAATATGTTCAAATTCTACTGTTAAAGCGTTACCGGAAAAGGATAAAGAATTCTGTTCAAGAACAGTATTATTTTTATTTTGTCCTAAGAGGGTTATGGCCTGATTGATCTGACTTGGAACTGCGCGTGAAATCAAATAATTATGTGATGATATAGTATCCTTCTCGTTTGATAGAACAAGTGGCAACGCGGCATCATTGGGATGATAAATTTTAAGGGAGGCGTAGTCACTCACCTCATTGTACAATTGTCGTGACCCATTACTCGTTAGGCCTGAAGATAGCCATACGACGTCCATATTTTCATCATTCTCCCCATCAAGAATTTGTGCAAGGGAGCCATCTTTACCCTGCCATGCCTCTGGAGTAAGTCCATTTATAAATGATTTGAGAGTAGCTGGATTATCAGCGGATTTCAGGAGAGGTTTTTCTTGTCCAGGAAGTGGTGCAGTTAAAGCAAGGCGCACTGTTAAGTCGGCGCTTTGTGCATCACGCAGTGTATGAGTTGCCTTTAGGATAAGTTGTTCCCAGTTTTGAGCAGCGCTCCAGCTGTTATCAATAATGAGTAATACGGGCTTTGTTAGTTGCGCCGAAGTGTCTTTGCGCATGACAGGATGTGCAAATGCCAGAATGATGAAAAACAAAATGAGTGTGCGCAACACAAGCAACCACCAAGGTGTCTTATGGCTGGTACGTTTTTGTGTTACCAGTTTTTCAAGAAATCGTGCAGTTGCCAATGTTACTTGTTTCGGAGGAGGCGGAATGACCCTTAGGAGAAGTATTAATAAAGGCACTGCCAAAAAGGCAAAAAGAAACCAAGGGTTCAAAAATGTTAAAGCAGAGAAGAAATTCATCTAATTTTCTCCTCAATATGAAGAAGGCGATTATAAAGATTTTTCAAATTCTCTTGTTTAGTTTTAGCATCACTAACTGTTTCAAATTGCCAACCATGACGTTTTGTAAAGGCTTTGAGTTCGTTTTGATGTGCCTCAATCTTAGTAAGGTAGGCCTCCTGCACAGAAGAAGCATCTTCGATCCGATAAGTTCTTTCGTTATTATCAAAATCTTTGAAGAATGTACGCCCTACAAAAGGAAATGTAAGTTCTTCGGAACGCGCAACTTGCACGAGAACTCCGTGTGGGTGTTGACGCATAAGAGGTTTGAGTGTGCTTTCAATAAATTCCGTTGGCTGCCAAAAGTCAGAAAACAAAACGCAGGTATGCGATTTAGGAATGGAAATTTTCTTTAAATTTTCCAGGGAAACTTGCCCAAAGGAAGAGAAATGATGGAATAAGGAATGAAGTGTTTTTAGTCCGCGTGTAGGTGTGTCTTTACCTTTGGATATAGGGGCTGTTTTGTCTTCGTTCTCATGAATAAGTGTGCTCAAAGATAAGACATAAAGTAAGCTTTCGTAATGTTTTATAGACTGTCCTTTTAATGCAGGGTCTATCCAGAAACGATAGGTTTCAGCTTGCTCTTCGGTGCGATCTTTAACAATAACTTTGTCGCCGCGACCTGTGCGTTTCCAGTCAATATTTTTAGGTGTATCACCAACTTCGTAGGGACGAAATTGCCAGAACATGGAGCCTTGTCCAGCTTTGCGTTTTTCTTTTAACCCAGCAGCAGCGAGAATGTTTTGGGCTTTGTGAGATGTTGTTGCCTGAATATCATTAGCGCATTCATGCGCAAGATAGAGTGCTTCTTTTAAAACATGTCCAGTATCGTGTTTTTGAATGGATATCCCGAAAGGCATGATGCATTAAAAATGTTTCGAGATAAGGTCGTTCACGGACACACCATCACTGTCGGCGTAAGGCGTGAGTGCCATTCTGTGTTTCAGAACTGAAGGTGCTAGAAATTTTAAATCATCTAGAGAAGGCGACAACCGACCATTTAAAAGGGCATATGCTTTGGCTGTCTGCATGAGTGCCTGCGCGGCTCGCGGCCCAGGTGCCCACATAACATATTCTCGTACCATTTCATCAGCATCAGGGTTAGGGCGTAGTGAGCGCACGAGATTTAAAATTTTATCGGACATCTTATCACCAACGGGAATTTCGCGGGCTATGTTTTGTAAATTCAAAAGCCGTTTCACAGAAATTATTTCTTTTGGCTTTATTTTTTCCGAACCTGTTGTTTTCAAAAGCATTGTTTTTTCAGCATCCAAATCGGGGTAATCCACATCAATTTGAAGTAAAAAACGGTCAAGTTGAGCCTCTGGTAAAGGGTAAGTTCCTTCCTGTTCAATAGGGTTTTGGGTTGCAAGCACATGAAAAGGATCAGGAAGAGCATGATGTGCGCCGCCTACGGTTACATTTCTTTCCTGCATTGCTTGAAGGAGTGCGGATTGTGTGCGGGGGCTGGCGCGGTTAATTTCGTCTGCCATGAGAAGGTTGGAAAAAACAGGGCCTTCGATAAAACGGAATGAACGTGCACCTTTCGAATTTTCTTCCAGAACTTCTGTTCCGATAACATCGGCTGGCATAAGGTCTGGTGTACACTGAATACGCTTGGTAGAAAGGCCAAGGACGGTACCGAAAGTATCAACAAGTAGTGTTTTGGCAAGTCCAGGAACACCAACAATTAAACCGTGCCCTCCAGCAAGAATGGCAGTCAGTGACAAATTAATAACGTCTTCTTGTCCATAAATAACCTTAGATATCTCTTGTTTAATTTTTTTAAGATCTTCTACAGCCTTTGTAAAATGCTCTTCAGCCTGATTATCGACAGGTTTTTCATCAGCTGTTTTGGATGTGGTTTTTTTTGCTGTTATTTTTGCCATATCGACTGCGCAGCTCCCATAGAGTCTCTTGGATGATTTTTTGTATATATCCTATATAATGCCTTTGTTGAGGATATGAAAGAAATAGATAGTATTAGAACCTATGAAACCTGAAAAAATAAAAACATACGACCATGAGACAAAAAAAGAGAAGGGAATTTCCTTTACGATTGATCATAATGGAAATTGGTATGCCCATGCGGCAGAGATTGGCCAACCTGGAATTATTCAACGTGAAGCTTTGGCAAAGTTATTCTCTGGTGCAGGCGATGGTGTTTGGGCAGGTAGGGGGCTGATGTTTGAGGTGGAAACAGGGAAATACCATATTAAAACTCCTTATGTGTCCTATGAGGTAGAGGTAGAGGATTTACCCTTTGTAATTACTTCGTACCACTACGAAAATGATATTTTGATGCTTCAAACACAGTATGGTGAAAGCGTTGCGGCGAGTAATGAAAGCCCGATTGAATTAAGTTATTCCGAATACCACAAACAAAACCTACCCGAGATTGAAATACGCAAAGGTTTAAAGGCGCGCCTTGGGCGTCATGTTTTTTATGAACTACTAAACAGGCATGCAAAAGAAAAAGGTGAAGTTGTGGGAGTAGAAAGTGCAGGATCCTTTTATCCCCTAGGAAACGTACGCGGAGATACAAATGAATAAGCCTCTGTCGCCTGTTTGGACGCTTACGCATTTACCTGGTTGGGCGCAACGGACATTGTATTTGGATATCATTGACGTGGTTGCCGAGGCGGGGGGGGAAGCACGCTTTGTCGGGGGTGCGGTACGCAATCATATGATGCGATTGCCCGTTGCCGATGTTGATATGGCAACAACTCTAAGTCCCGAGCGCATGGTTGAGATTTTATCAAAAGCAAAGATTAAGGTTTTTCCAACAGGGATAGATCACGGCACGGTAACGGCTGTGAGGAACAAGGATAAATGCGAAATCACAACACTTCGCGAAGACGTTGAAACAGACGGTCGCCATGCCAAGGTCGTATTTACTAATGACTGGATTGAAGACGCTAAAAGGCGAGATTTTACGATAAATACTTTACTAATGGATAAGAAAGGTCAGATTTACGACCCGCTGGGTTTGGGATTGGACGATATTCGAAAAAGGGCAATTTTATTTGTTGGCGAAGCACCCCAAAGAATTAAAGAAGATGCGTTGCGAATATTACGTTACTACAGATTTATTGCGCTTTATGGCGACAGACCAGACGATTATACACAAGAGATTTGTCAAAAACATGCAGAGCTTGTGGATTCTCTTTCCAAAGAAAGGGTTACGGAGGAACTGAAAAAAATTCTTTCTGTGGATCGATCTGTGGATGTTATGGGATTTATGAATAAAGCAAATGTGTTGCCACAGCTTTTTGTAAAAAATTTCGAAGAAACGCTTATTAGAAATTTCATAAATTTACAAAAACGATACGATTTGTTTAATTTATGTGCTCGTTTCTTTATGTTATTTGAAACGGGTGTGTCAGATGAAGATATAAAATCACAATTATCATTTTCTAACAAAGACTTAAAATTCTTTAAAGATATTAAAGGCGCGCTTGAAAGCTTATCGGAAACAGAGGATTTGAGGCTTGATTATCTAAAGAGGCAAATTTATGAATTCGGCAGAGAAGCTTTACTTCAAGCTTTGCTCATCCACTTTGCCCGCACAGGATTGACCACCTTTGATGAAGCTGCGTTAACATTATTGGGCAAATGGGATGTTCCCGTTCTGCCTATTACTGGTAAAGATATACAAGCTTTAGGAATTAAGCAGGGGCCCGAAATTGGTCAGTTACTTAAGGAAACCGAAGATTGGTGGATTGGGAATAATTTTAAGCCGACTCAAAAGGAATGTATTGAGTGGGCAAAATCTAAACTCTAATCCCACTTAGCATCAGGTGGCATGGACATTAGTATGGCGTCTGTGTTGCCGCCTGTCTTGAGGCCGAATTGTGTGCCGCGGTCATGTAAAAGATTAAATTCGACGTAGCGCGCACGTTTCAAACGTTGTTTATCTTTATCTTCATCGCTCCATTCTTCATTCATACGCCTACGGACAATTTTCGGATAGATGTTCAGAAATGCCCTGCCGACATCTTGAGTGAATTCAAAGTTCTTATCCCAATCTGTATCAAGATAATCGTAGAAAATACCTCCCACACCGCGAGGTTCATTTCTGTGGGGTAGAAAGAAATAACGATCACACCATTCTTTGAATTCGTTGTGATAGGCAGGATCATGTATGTCACAAGCTTGCTTTAAAGCCTCGTGAAAAGCATTCGTGTCTTCATCATAAGGAAAGGTGGGTGTTAAATCCGCGCCGCCACCAAACCATGTTTTGGATGTTGAAATCATACGTGTATTCATGTGAACAGCAGGGACAAAAGGGTTTTGCATATGTGCAACCAAGGAAATGCCAGATGCCCAGAACTCCCCAGTTTCCTGAGCGCCAGGGATTTTTGCACGAAACTCCTCGCTAAATGTGCCGTAAACTTTGGAAATATTGACACCTACTTTTTCAAAGATACGCCCTTTCATCAAGCGCATTTCACCGCCACCCTTTAGGATACTGCCCGTGTCGTTTGGGCTGTCTGTGTCTTGTCTGTCCCAAGGTGTTTTGGTAAAGCAACTTTCCGAGCCATTTTCACGCTCAATAGCTTCGAATTCAGCGCATATCATATCCTGCAATTCAGAAAACCATGTACTGGCTAGCTGTTTTTTTAAGTTAATATCATTTGTTTGTGCTGTTGCTGTCTGCATAACTATTTTGGAAAGTTGTGAGTTTGCCTTAAGGCTTCACCTATAACGAGCGAGGCGGAATTTACAACATTTAATGAGCGCGCATCAGGTGACATCGGAATTGTAATGCTGCCATCAACCTGATCGTGAACCTCTTGCGGTGCGCCAGCACTTTCGCGTCCCATCAACAGAATATCGCCATCCTGAAATTCAAAATCTATGTAGGCTTGTGATGATTTTGTTGTGAGAAGTATCTTCCTCTGGTCTTTAGTGTTTTTACAAAAGCTTTCCCAGCCAACATGTTTATGTAATTCGACATAGGAAATGTAATCCATTCCGCTGCGACGAAACTCGCTTTCCTTCCAAATAAATCCTGTCGGCTCGATGATGTGCATTGGGACGGCGAGACAGGCGCATAGTCGCATGGCTGCGCCAACGTTTTGCGGGATATCGGGTTGGAAAAATGCGATATGAATGCCCATTGATAAAAAATCCTCTGTAAAGCTTTGTTTTGTTCCTTGCTCTCTTGAAGGAAATAGAAAATAATGCTAACCGCCTACGTGTAAAGTTTTATCTTAAATAAAGTGATATTCAAAAAATGACAACAATCGACGAAACACGAGATCAAGAACCGACCCGCAGAGACTTTCTCTATCTGACTGCAACAGCCATGGGTGCCGTTGCCGTTGGAAGTGTAGCGTGGCCAGCCATTAATCAGATGAGCCCAGCTGCCGATACTTTGGCATTGGCGACAACAGAGGTTGATTTAACTCCTGTTGAAGAGGGGCAGGCCATAACAGTCGTTTGGCGCGGTGCTCCTGTTTTTGTTCGCCACAGAACACAAGCAGAAATCATAGAGGCGCGTAAGGTTGATGTTGCTGAGCTTCGTGACCCGCAAACCGATGAAGAGCGTGTTCAAAAAGAAAAATGGCTGGTTATGACAGGTATTTGTACACACCTTGGTTGTGTACCTCTGGGACAAAAAGTGGGCGAACCCAAGGGAGATTATGGGGGATGGTTTTGTCCGTGCCACGGGTCACATTATGATACGGCAGGACGCATCAGAAAAGGTCCAGCACCAACGAATTTAGTTATACCGCCCTATGAATTCACAACCGACACTTTGATTAAAGTTGGCTAGGAAAAGTAAAAAATGGCAAATAAGCAAAGAGAAAAATTTGATAACACTTTCGTAGAATGGGTAGACTCACGTCTTCCGATTTTCACTATGATTCACAAGGAATATGGTGTTTTCCCGACACCCAAAAATTTCAATTATTTTTGGAATTTCGGGGCAATTGCTATGGTTATGCTGACAATTATGATTGTCACGGGCATTACATTGGCCATGCATTATAGTTCTAACGCTGGTCTGGCATTTGATAGCGTCGAGCGTATTATGCGTGATGTAAACTATGGTTGGCTTATCCGCTACATTCATTCCAACGGTGCGTCATTTTTCTTTATTGCTGTTTATATTCATATCTTCCGTGGACTATACTACGGTTCATACAAACGCCCTCGCGAACTTTTGTGGATGTTTGGTGTGACAATCTTTCTTTTGATGATGGCGACGGCCTTTATGGGTTATGTGCTTCCTTGGGGACAAATGAGCTTCTGGGGTGCGCAAGTTATTACAAGTTTCTTTTCAGCTATTCCGCTTGTAGGTGAGGATATTGTTATTTGGCTACGTGGTGGTTTTTCTATTGATAATCCCACTCTTACTAGGTTCTTCGCGCTTCATTACCTCCTTCCTTTTGTGATGAGTGCGGTTATCGCACTTCATGTCTGGGCTCTGCATGTCACTGGATCAAACAACCCCTTAGGGATTGATGTTAAGGGACCGCAAGATACTGTTCCATTCAATCCATATTACACAATCAAGGATTCATTCGGACTGGTTGTATTTTTGGTAATATACGCGATATTCGTTTTCTTTATGCCTAATACTCTGGGGCATCCTGATAACTATATCCCAGCTAATCCTCTTGTTACGCCAGCACACATTGTGCCTGAATGGTATTTCTTGCCTTTCTACGCAATTCTACGTGCGTTTACGTTTGGTATAAATATTCCATTGGCAATTGGTTTGCTGATTTCTGCAGTTGCAATGAAGCCGTTGT
Source organism: uncultured Alphaproteobacteria bacterium (assembly GCA_963740205.1). Classification (GTDB taxonomy): domain Bacteria; phylum Pseudomonadota; class Alphaproteobacteria; order Micavibrionales; family Micavibrionaceae; genus UBA2137. Next base: position 459,689 of record CAVUDD010000002.1, on the reverse strand, counting down.
TTACAAATCGTTTAAAAGAAGAAATATCATTGCGTATGATGGGTATACTTTTTGCAATCGCTGGCATTTTCTTGGCTATTGGTTATTTTTCTCAATACCAAATGGAGAGCGGCTCAACGATGATGATGAGTGGTTGGTGGCTTTCTAAACCATTCATAGACGCAAAACTTTGCGGTGTTCTTGCAATGTTTGGCTCAATCGCCATTTTGTTTGTTTTGCCATTTTTAGACACCCATCCTGTAAGAAGTGCACGCTTTCGCCCATGGTTTAGAATAGCTGTCTTATTGCTTGTTGTTGATTTCTTCGTCCTGATGGTTTGTGGCGCTAAACCTGCCGAAGGTTTCTGGGTCCCACTTTCACAATTGGCAATGTTGTATTATATGGGCTTCTTCATTTTTGGCATCCCATTCCTCAGCAAATTCGAGCCAGTAGAAGAACTTCCAGAGAGTATCCACAAGGCTGTCATGGCAGAAAAAAAAGCAAAGGCGTAATTTAAAGATGAAACTTAAATATTTTCTACTTCTCACTCTTGTTTTTGTATTGAGTGTTAAAGCAAGTGAGTTTTTAGCTGCGGGTGAATCTGCAGAACTTCCCGATATGCAGTGGTCTTTCGATGGGCCTCTTGGGCATTACGACAAAGCCGCACTGCAACGTGGTTTGAAAGTTTACCAGAATGTCTGTGCAGCATGTCACGGCATGAAACGTATTCGTTATCGTAACCTTGAAGCTCTTGGCTATGACGAGAGCCAAATTAAAGCTATCGCATCACAATATACTGTCGTTGATGGACCTAATGATGAAGGTGATATGATTGAGCGTCCGGCGCGCCCAAGTGACGCCTTTAACTCGCCATATGCAAATGATAAAGCAGCTGCGTATGCGAATAACGGTGCCATTCCACCTGATTTGTCGTTGATTACAAAAGCGCGCTCTGGTGGTGCCACATATATTGCCAGTTTATTGGATGGATATGAAAATCCACCACAGGAGTGGCTTGATAATAACGAGCTTTTGACAGGTCAACATTATAACAAATATATGGGTGGGCATGTGATTGCCATGGCGGCTCCTTTGAGTGATGGTATTGTTGCTTATGACGATGAGACACCTATGACTGTTGAGCAATACTCACGTGATGTTGCACATTTTCTTAACTGGGCTGCCGAGCCTGAGTTAGAGCAAAGAAAACGCATGGGTATCAAGGTTGTTTTGTTCCTTCTTGTCTTTGCAGGAATTATGTACGCAGTTAAAAAACGTGTTTGGTCGGATCTTAAGAAGTAGGATGTAAACATGAAAAATGGCCAGCAGGAAATCCTCGATTTTTGGTTTAAGGAAACTCAACCACAACAGTGGTTCCAAAAAAATGAAGAATTTGATGCGAAGGTCAAAGAAAACTTTCTTGAAACATATGAAATGGCAAGAAAAGGATTTCTCGATGATTGGAAGCAAGATGCCGATGGATGCTTGGCTCTTATCATTATACTTGATCAATTCCCACGAAATATGTTCCGTAAATCGGCACAATCCTATGCCACTGATGGGCAGGCTCTACTGGTTGCAAAATATGCAGTCAGTAAGGGGTTTGACCAAATTCTTGAGCCTGTTAAAAGAGGCTTCCTCTATCTCCCTTTCCAACATAGTGAGTCTTTATCTGATCAAAAACGCTCTCTCGAGCTTTTTGAAAAAATGAAGGACGATAACCCTATGGGACATGAATACGCTAAACGTCATTACAGCGTTATTGAGCAATATGGTCGCTTTCCACACCGCAACGAAGCGTTGGACCGAACCAATACATCTGCAGAGGAAGATTATCTCGCGCAACCTAATGCAGGTTTTTAACGGATAAAACTGTATTGCCCCTTTGAGTGGGTAAAAAAGCCGTTATACTGTTTCGTTATGAGTCCTACATTTATTTTTCTAAATATCATTGCAGGCGTCTGCTTGCTTCTTTTCGGTTTGATGCTTGTTCGTAATGGAGCAACCCGCGCATTCGGGTCATCTCTGCGTGAGTTTTTGGAAAGGGCGACATCAAATCGTTTTAAGGCGTTCTTTGCCGGTATTATTACGACAGTTATTCTTCAGAGCTCAACTGCGACAACGATACTTATTTCTAGTTTTGTTGGACGCGGATTGATTGGCGTGACGAGTGGCTTGGCCATCGTTTTGGGAGCTGATGTGGGAACAACATTAGTCGCTCAAATTTTAACTTTTGATTTGTCATGGCTCTCGCCTGTTTTTATTATTTTTGGCTATTTTCTGTTTGCCTCGCGTAACAACGCAGGCTTAAAGAAACAAATTGGACGTATTATTTTAGGGCTTGGAATAATGTTGCTGTCTTTAACCATGATAAAAGCAGCCGCAACGCCTTTAAGCGAATCTCCTCGTTTTCAAACTCTGTTGGAACCTCTCTCTTACGATATGATTTTTGCAATTGTATTGGCGATACTTTTAACTTGGTTATTTCATTCGTCTCTTGCTGTTATTCTTTTACTGGTTTCATTGGATCAGACAGGAGTTATAGGCCTACCGCTTGCAATGACGATGGTGCTTGGAGCTAATATTGGTAATGTTTTTCCTGCACTTCTTGCAACACGGGGAGAATCAGCAGAGGCATTCCGTATTCCAGTCGGTAACTTACTAATGAGGGCTGTCGGTGTTCTTTTAATCTTGCCGTTCATGCCATCTATTACGAGTTACATAGTTGAGCATTATGGGCATACTCCTTGGGCGATTGTTCTCTTTCATATGTTTTTCAACATAGCATTGGCTATTATCTTCTTGCCCTTTATCAAGCAGGTCGGAAGACTTGTTAGAAAGATTGTTCCTCCAAAGAAAAATGAAAAGAACGCAGCGAATCCTATCTATCTGAATGAGGCAGAATTGTCTCAGCCATTTCTGGCTTTGATGAGTGCATCTAGAGAAACTTTGCGCTTATCTGACATGAGCATTGAAATGCTTAATATGTGTAGACAATCATTTAGGAAAAATGATGAAGAGTTGTTAAAGCAAGCCAAGGAAATGGATGATACGATTGATGCTCTTTTTCTTGCAGTCAAATCTTATCTGGCAAGACTTGCATCTAAGGAAATGAACGAGCAGGAGTCTAAGAGGCACTTTGAAGTTATGTCTTTGGCAATTAACATTGAGCATATTGGTGATATCATTGACAGAAATCTTCTTGTTCACGTGAAAAAGAAGATTCATGAAAATAAAAAGTTTTCTAAAGAGGGGTTCGAAGAAATTGATTCTCTCTTCGATATGGTTCTTCAATCTTTGAAACTCGCGCAACAAGTGTTTATTTCACAGGATGTCAAACTGGCTCGTAAATTAGTTAGAGATAAGGCAGAGATTAAAGTCGCTGAGATTAAAACATCAAAAGCACATATATCGCGCCTTAAAGATGGTGTCCCTGAAACTATGGATACAAGTTCTATGCATATGGATATCATTCGCGATTTACTACGCGTGAACTCTATGATTACTAGCGTTGCTTATCCTATTCTTGAGGGTCATGGGCAGCTTTCTGAAACACGCCTTAAGCCCTCTAAAAAGGTCAAAGACGTTATTAAAAAGAAAGGATAAAGCAACATGGACACTAAAAAAATACTCTCAACATTTGGAATTGATAAGCATCTGGATTTTTCTGGTTCACTTGTAGTGAACTCACCTATAGATGGTCAAGAAATAGGGCGCTTAAAGGAGCATGATAAAAATTATGTTTTAAAAGCGATAGAAGAGGCGGATAAAGCATTTCAAGAATGGCGTGCAATGCCTGCACCTGTAAGAGGTGAGCTAGTCCGTTTATTCGGTGAAGAGCTAAGAAACAATAAAGAAGCCCTAGGACAATTGGTAACGCTTGAATGTGGTAAAGTTTTATCTGAAGGTTTGGGCGAGATTCAAGAGATGATTGACATCTGTGATTTCGCTGTGGGCCTCTCCCGCCAGTTATACGGATTGACTATAGCCTCAGAGCGCCCTGGACATCACATGCGCGAGACATGGCACCCTCTTGGAGTTGTTGGCGTTATTTCTGCCTTTAACTTCCCTGTAGCTGTTTGGGCATGGAACGCCGCCTTGGCTTATGTTTGTGGCAATTCAATTGTATGGAAGCCTTCCGAAAAAACACCCTTAACTGCTCTTGCTTGTGCAAAGTTGTTCGAAGATGCTGTCACCCAATTCCGTAAGGCTGGGCATAAAGCACCGGAAAATCTTCTTAAGGTTATTATTGGCGGAAAAGATGTCGGCGAAGCTTTGGTAGACAATCCAAAAATTCCTCTTGTAAGCGCGACAGGTAGTGTCCCCATGGGACGAGCAGTTGCACAAAATGTTGCCGAGCGTTTAGGCCGTTCATTACTTGAGCTAGGTGGTAACAACGCTATGATTGTAACCCCAAGTGCAGACCTTAATCTAGCAATGCGCGCTATCGTATTTTCTGCTGTTGGAACGGCTGGCCAAAGATGTACTTCACTTAGACGACTTGTAGTCCACGAAAGCATAGCCAGTGATTTGATGGACAAATTGAAATCAGCTTATGGTTCTCTTCGTATTGGCGATCCTCTTGATAAAAATACACTTGTGGGGCCTTTGATTGATGAGGCATCTGCAAAGGCAATGGAAAAATCTATATCTGATGCAAAAGAACAGGGCGGCGAGATTTTATGTGGTGGCGACAGGAGGATTGATAACGTGCCTGAAGGGGGCGCATATATGAACCCTGCTATTGTCAAAATGCAGAAACAACAGCCTATTGTTTGCCATGAAACCTTCGCTCCTATTCTTTATGTGATGACCTATAAAACACTAGATGAGGCGATAAGGCTTAACAATGATGTTCCTCAAGGGTTATCGTCTTGTATCTTTACAAATGATGTCAGAGAGGCAGAAAAATTCCTCTCATCAGTAGGAAGCGATTGTGGGATAGCAAATGTCAATATAGGACCTAGTGGGGCAGAGATAGGGGGTGCCTTTGGTGGTGAAAAGGAAACCGGTGGAGGGCGCGAAAGTGGTTCCGACTCGTGGAAAACATATATGCGCCGCCAAACACAGACCGTAAATTACTCCACTGAGTTGCCTTTAGCTCAAGGCGTGGAATTTAACATCTAATTCTAAGCATTTGACCTAGCTGGCAAAAGCTTATTTCGGATTTTGCTAATTTGTCGAAAGGGTGTAAACGCGCTACAATAACTAGTATACCCATCGATGAAAAAAAGGAGAATGTGAATGTCCACAAATGGATTACAAACATCTAGCGTTAATCGTCTATCGGCTCTTAAATCAAAACATCACACACTTGAAATAAAAATCCACAACGAAGAAAAAAGGCCTTTACCGAGCGATTTTCTTCTTAAAAGATTGAAACTAGAAAAACTGCATATCAAGGAAGAACTCGATAAAATTAGTGCAGTTTCCTAAGTTTTAAAAATTAGAATTCAAATAAAAAGCCCTGATAAACAGGGCTTTTTTAGTATTTGTGATAATAACTAGTCTACATTTTCATGAAGTTAGAAAAATCAAATCCTGATGTATCGCTACTATCGGTTTCATCTTGAACTGTTTCAGCCTGAAGTTTTTGCTCTGCTGCATCTTGGCGTTTTTGAGCTTCAACTTCTGGATCGCGGCCAGCAGCGCGGTGACCTTTTGCACTTGCAGCCTCAAGTTCTTTGTAACTACATAGACCCAAGTCAACAGGATTGCGTGCTTTAATATTTGAAATATTAGCATGTGAACGCTCACGAATGGCCTTAATTGTAGGTTTTGTCGTGCCAACAAGTTTACAAATTTGTGCTTCTGAAATTTCAGGGTGATGCTTGATGATATAGGCAATTGCATCTGGCTTGTCGCCGCGTTTTGAAACAGGTGTGTAGCGTGGTCCCTTAGCACGAAGTTTGATTGGCGGAAGTTTGCTTTTCAAGGCCTTAAGGCTAAGTGCACTATCTTGCTCGCATTTTCCAATTTCCTCTTTTGTCAAAAGACCTTCGTCAATTGGGCTTCTTCCAACAATACCTTTACCAATGTCACCATCTGCCAAAGCTTGAACTTCGATTTGGTGCAACTCAACAAATTCTGCAATTTGGACAAAAGTCAGTAACGTGTTGTCAACCAACCATACAGCAGTTGCTTTTGGCATTATTGGTTTAGATGTATCAATTCCTTTGGACATTTTATATCTCCGTTTAAATGTTACAAGTTCCCGCGACAGGTCTTTTTGTCTCGCAAAGCCACTTCAGGGCTTCCGCAAATGACAGTAAATTAAGGACTGTCGGGAATACGTGCCTCATGTATAGCGCGATTTAATACAAAAAACCAAATGTTTTTTAAAGCATGCTTATCCTGTGTTGTTTTTTGGAGCAAGCTTGTTACATTAATGAAATGTTTGATGATGATAGCAATTTGCCACAGCATGGGAAAAAGGTTCTTAAAGACCTCTCATCTTTATCCGTATCGGAATTAAATGATTACCTTGATGAATTAAATCAGGAAATTGAACGCACTCAAGTCGAATTGAAGAAGAAGGAAAGTTATTCTTCTTCAGTCAACTCCTTCTTTAAAAATTAAATAATGAAAGCCCACAATGAGAATAGAAGCAGATACAAAATTAGATTTTAAAGATGTTTTGATACGTCCAAAACGTTCTACACTCTCAACGCGCAAGGATGTTGATATATCACGCAGTTTTAAATTCTTGCATAGTAAGCATAAATTTGAAGGTGTCCCTATTATTTCTGCCAATATGGATGGTGTAGGAACAATGGCAATGGCTAATGCTTTTGCAGATGATGGCAATGGCTTAACCGTTGCGTTAACCAAACATTACAGTGAAAAGGAATTAGTAAAATTCTTTCAGACAAAAGCCGCCGAAAATGCGTGGTATAGCATTGGAACAAATCAAAATGACATAGACAAGCTTGAGGCTGTTTTGAAAAGCCTTAAGAAAGAAGTCGTTCGACCAATCAACCGTCTTTGCATAGATGTTGCCAATGGGTATTCGCAAGCCTTTGTTGATTTCGTTAAAAAGATGCGCGATCGCTTTCCCGATTTTACACTTATGGCAGGAAATGTTGTAACAGGTGAAATGGTCGAAGAGCTTGTTCTTTCCGGCGCTGATATCGTCAAGGTGGGTATTGGACCAGGAAGCGTTTGTACAACTCGTAAAATGACGGGTGTAGGCTATCCTCAGCTGTCGGCGGTAATAGAATGCGCGGATGCTGCGCATGGGCTTAGTGCGCATGTCTGCTCAGATGGTGGATGTACTGTTCCGGGTGATATTGCAAAGGCATTTGGGGCAGGTGCAGATTTTGTAATGCTAGGTGGAATGCTTGCGGGCCATGATGAAAGTGAAATGAAAGTCGTCAAAAATGGCAAAAATAAAGTTGTTGAGTTTTACGGTATGTCAAGCAACACCGCTATGAGCAAACATTCGGGAGGTGTTGCCAATTACCGTGCGAGTGAGGGTAAAACAGTTCAAATTCCTTATAGAGGTGCAGTTAAAGATACGCTTCAGGATATTTTGGGTGGTTTGAGATCAACTTGTACTTATGTTGGGGCAAAGCAACTTAAGGAATTATCCAAAAGAACTAGCTTTATTCGAGTGTCACAACAATTGAATACAGTATTTGGTAATGAATAATTGACCAGAGAGATTTTCATCGCTAGGTTGTTCACTTAAATCAAAACGAGGTTGGCATGGACGAAATTGAAGAGAGATTAAAGAAAACAGCAGACACTTGTATCAAAACTTATGATGCATGGGTTTCAAAAAAAGAAGACATTGCTCTTCGTGAAACTCTTCAAGAAGCTGTTCATGAATTGCGTAAGGTTGCTGCACGTTTAGAAATCGAAATTGCAGTAAGTGAGCGCAAGGAAACAACTCAAAAACCTATGCCTATTCCTTCTCATCGTTCATCACAAAAACGTCCTCAAAAACGTGGTGGTAGACCTCAGGAGAAAAGTGGCAATGGTAATGACGGTGGCAACGAACTACCTTCATTCATTAGCGGCGATGGAGCGAAACCTACTCCTAAGCCTAGAGGCAGATCGGCACCAAAAAAGGCACAAGATAATTCATCTAATGGTAGTGATGATTAAAAGCTGTCTTTAGCCTTTCTACGCTCTTCAAACTCATTGACATTAATAGCCGTTAGGAACGGATTATAGTCTTTTTCAAAGCCAAGCTTTGATGGGATTGTAATCTCTCCCGCATCTCTCTTTTTAATAATTTTATCGCGAATTTTTTTGTAGGCTCTGTTGTATGGATCAAGAGAAATCATGAATTTCGCGTTGGAAAGCGTATATTCATGTGCGCAGTAAACTTGAGTATCATCGGGCAGGCCTTTTATAACCTGTAAAGAGTCAAACATCTGCCTCATAGTTCCTTCAAAAACTCGTCCGCATCCCAATGAAAATAAAGTATCACCACAAAATAGAACTTTTTCTTTTTCAAAATAAAGACAGATATGACCCATTGTATGCCCAGGAGTGTGAAAGACCTGAAATGAAAGATCACCTAGTTCGTAGTGTTTCTCATTCCTAAGCAAGACATCCATATCAGGAATACGATTTTTTTCTTTGGACGGACCCCAAATCTTGCAATTATATTTTGCCCTAAGAGCATCCACGCCACCGGTATGGTCATTGTGATGATGGGTAAGAAGGATGACATCCAAAGAAAGATTGTTTTCCTCAAGATGTGAGATAACAGGGTCGGCATCTCCTGGGTCAACAATAATCGAAAGTCCGTCAGGGGTGGTAAAGTGAAAAATGTAGTTATCTGTAAAAGCGGGTAGTGCAATAATATTTAAGGTCATTATAAAATTTCTGTTAGTGAGGTTTGTCCAGATCCTCTGCGAAGAGGTTTTTGCTGGTTGTCATGGGGTGCCCAGCCACTTACGAAAATGATTTCCATTGTGACTTCCAAATGCCCATCGTCATTTGTATAATTCTCTTTATAGCACGTTTCTACGTGATTAAAGAAATCCTTACCGCAAAAGGCTTTATTGCGTGATTTAAGGACGTTGCCCCCGCCACTTGTTCTTATGTCTTCATAAAGCTTAGTTATATTGCGATAAGATAATCTGATTGTTTCGGAATTTATCACGGGCAAGTTAAATCCTGCGCGCTGCATAAGGTGTCCAGCATCTTGCTTACTCATCAAAGGAAGAGTTCGCAGGCTTGCGCCCAGCCTATCATGTGCCTCGGTTTTTGATAGACAGTCAGTAAGTTCAGCAAGAGATCCTTCGCCTGGAAAAGCAGCTACAAAAAAGCCATCCGGCTTTAATGCATACAGATTTTGGATAAGATAACCCAGAGGATCATTCAGGCGGTGCATTTCAAAAAGACTGATGGCCAAGTCACAACTTTTACCTTTAAAAGGTAGGTATTCTGATAGATTAATGACGTTATGCCTATTATCCAGACCACTTGTGAAGCTGTGTTTTATTTTGTTTTTATCTAAAAGGCTTTTATCGAAAAACTCACCGTGTACTAAGGCTTGTTCAAATTGACGGGTGAGTAAGTCAAGACGTTCTGTGATTTCCGTCAACGCCCAATTGATTAAGAAGTGCCCACTACTATTAGTGTATACAGATTTGGAAGCACGATTTTTTCGTAAACGGATAAAGTCAGTATCGAATAGCGCTGCTGCCACTTGTCTCTAGCCAACACTCGGCTTAGAAGTGTGAGAGTGATCTATATTATCTATCTTGGGTTCTAAATCATTTGTGACACTTCTCGCATCACCCTTCTTAGACTTTTCCTTTTTTGTAGAACGGGTATCATCATTTGAAACATTAGCGAGCTGTGGAGCAGAGTTGATTGTTTCATAATTACCTTCAATGCTGGCTGAATGAACGCCCTTTGCAAGCTCTGCAGCTGGTTTGGAGGCTAAGCCCATTTCATTGTCCATCAACAAAGTTTGAAAAGTCCGTGATGCAACAACCAAAAAGCCATCAAGGCAATCAATTAGCGCGCATATATCCCATAATGTTTTGACTGGGGCATATTGCACAACACCTCCATAGGTTTGATCCGAGCCAGAATTATTGGCAATCGCGAACGGAAAGATTTTTTGTGGTGTCATACCAATGTGTTGATAAAAGGGTTCACCCAAGGTGCCTACAAACTTTGGTTGAGTGTCAAAATATTCGGCAACATAACGCTTGGCAGAATCCATATTGTCTATATGTGCTGGAAGAGGGATGCTTGGAAGGTTCACGAACTTTCCATTGCCTTTAAAACGTTCGGGGACGGGAGCGTAATCTAGTTGCATTCCAGCAAGAATTTCACCGCTCATATCACGTGTCATTGGCATGATGATGGCAACATTTTCGGTTTTTTCCTCATGGACAAAAAAGTCTTGAACGCGCGAAGAAATATCGGTCATACCCCCACCGTCTTCATGACCTTCCTCTAAAAATACAGACTGAAGGAGGCGAAGTTGCCCTACTTCGTGTTTAACAGGAGCAAACATTTTTTTATCTTCGGTTTCGTCACGCAGAATATCCTTCACATCTAAGCGTGATTTGACGTCGAGTTCTGTGAGCACCAATGGGCTTTCGCTCCAGCTTTCGTTACGCAATCCTAATTTTTGATAAAGCATTAAAATTTGAGCTTCAAGACGACCTGATGGAAGCATACCTACGGCAATAGCATTCAAAATTGATTGTGCGTCGTATTCGCGAAGGTGGCCTGAAGTCATAAAGGGGTAACCCTCGGGCGGTTCGTAGCCAGTATCAATCAAAGGGATACGATTGGGATTGTTTTCCTTGACGCAAATGTAAGACGTCGTAATTCTCTCATCAATCGCCTTGGGGTCTGGGTAAGATGCTGGTCCATCACGGAATAAAGCGCCATCCTCTGTTTCCATACTTAAAGTTTTTTGCAAATAGCTTTTAATTTGAGGTGGTTTTGAAACTCTAAAGTTTTCAATATCTTCCCCGTTCATAGATAGCGCCTCAATCATGTGGCCTGACCATGTTTTGTTATCAATATTCTTACCACTTCTAGGGACAGTATTAACAAGCGAGCGCGGAATAGATTCATGAAGGTATATTTTGAGACGATTATCATCGCTTACTCTATAGGGGATAAGCTCTTTAATATCTAAATAACGGGTGGCTACATCAAGAATTTCACCTGTTTTTATGTCCCGCATAGGATTAATTTTAATTGAATTAGGCTGATCTCTTGTCGTTCTCCATTCCTGAAAACGAATACTAGTTTTCTCAGGGATTTTCTGCCCTATGATAATATGGCTGGTTTCAGGATAACCCAGAGAAGTACCGTCTTCTTTATACAGGCGAAATTTATCAACCATAGTAGCTTGCACAATGTCATCGTTCCAATGGCTTGCTGTATACAAAAGACGCGCACCCAAAGAGCGCATTTCACGCCTTAAATCTCTGTGAGTAGCAAAGGTGTATTCTTTATTTAAATCTTGCTCGATTGTATCGCGATCATTTTTACGAATTATAAATTCATAGGCCCATTTATAAGGTAATCTGAAAAGCCGTGTATTGGGGAAACGAGGGGGAAGCTCTTCTAAAAAGAAACCGCCAGTATGAAGGCTGTCACCACTGCGCGCATGATCTGAAAACCAGATAAGTAGATCGGCCTCGCCCATATTTTCTATATCGTCACCAAAGCCATGAGCATCAGACATTTCCATCAAAACATATTCATTTGCGGCGGGCATTGCGTAATCACGCACAAAGAAATATCCCCCAGGCTTGAGTGCATTGAAATGCAGCTCAAGAGTTTTACGAACGGATTTGATATTGAAATGTGACTGTGAATATATCTCATGGAGAAGATATGAATTTACAATAGCATCTACGCTTGCCTCTTCAAGAGGCAATGCATCAGCCTTACAATGTACGAATTTTAGGTTGTCACATTTATATTTTCTTTGTGCGGCTTCAATCAGATCTTCGTCAATGTCATAGGCAACGAAACTCCATTCTGGCTTGAATGTAGCCATTACGTAGGCCATGGCTCCATCACCACAACCAGCATCAATAACCTTGGCTCCATCATCAAGAAGTAAGTGAGAGAGAGTGAACCAAGCTCGTTTAATTATACGCTTGGGCACAGTCTTCATCAAAGCGGCACGTTTTAAACGTTGTTCGGTAGATACAGTATCAATGAGATACTCATTCGCAGGATTAATAAGTGGAGATTGAATTTCGGTTACAGGCATGGGTGAAGAAGAACTCGAAAGTTCCCCAATAGCCTTTGAGTGGCCTTCTTTCAGCGTATTAATTGCCATTGTGCTTGTGCACCCACCTGATTATTATCTGACAGAGAAAAGACACTATATGAGAATTATGAAAAAATCAACAATTCCTTGGCCTCAATATACAGTATTTAAAAGTAAGCTAAATCAGGTTCTAGGCCTTGCTTTGCCTTATAGGTGTTTGATATCAGGGGAAATTATAGAAGGTAATACGGGGCTTTCCCCAAAAGCATGGGCAGAGCTAACTTTTATATCTGACCCAAAATGTAAAATTTGTGGCGTACCTTTTGCTTTTCTTGATGCGGACGAAGTTAATCACAACAGTACAAAATGCGCTGATTGTCTTGAAAAAGAGCCTGTCTATGATTTAGCTTTATCAACTTTAGTTTATAATGATGCGTCACGTCCCCTTATTCTTGGTTATAAGCATGGCGATCAAACGCATATGGCGGTTTCATTTGCGCATTGGATGTTTAAAACAGGTCAAGATATTTTAGCCGAGGCAGATTTTCTTATTCCAGTGCCTTTGCATTGGAGCAGGTTGTTTAAAAGACGATACAATCAGTCAGCTTTACTTGCTGATGAAATCTCAAAGCTTTCAAAAAAACCTGTCCTTAAAAATCTACTGAAACGTGTTATAGCAACTCCTCCCCAAGGGCATATGTCATCCAAGGAAAGGCTGAAAAACGTTAAACATGCGTTTGAATGTGGGGATAAACACGAAGAGATTTTAAAGGGTAAAACTGTAATTCTTATTGATGATGTTTTGACATCTGGTGCAACAGCCAATGAATGTGCAAAAGTGTTAAAGAATAAAGGTTGCAGTAAGGTCTACGTTTTGTGTCTAGCGCGCGTAGCACATATTTAATTCACTGCCCAAAACCAGCTTTGAGTGCCAGTTTTCTTAGTGCCTGATTATCATTTACAAGTGACAATGCCGAGCCTCTTAAAGTTTGAATCAGGTTGTTTTGCGATGCAACGGTTTTATTAAGGGAATGTATAGCTGAAAAACGAGCTTTAATATCAGGAAACCTCTGTTTTTCGTATGCCTCGCACAAGGTCGATCTTCCAATATCAAGTCCCAGCCTTCTTTGTGAGATAATCAAATCAGCTAGTGCCTGAATATCCCTAAGGCTGGTGTTAAGCCCTTGTGCTCCAACAGGCGAGAGGGCATGCGCGGCCTCAGCAATCAAGATTGCACGTTTCCCGTATAACTTCTCGGCGATCATCGACTTGATAGGGTGTGTGTCTGGACCATCAAGCAAACTAAGTGTCCCTAATATGTTGTTGGATTTTGCCTGTAATTTCTTAAGGAAAGCATCTTTGGAAAGTTTGAGTGTTCTATTGGCATTTTCTTCGCGCTCAAGCCAAACAAGACTTGATGTGTTTCCTTGTAAGGGAACAAGAGTGAAGGGGCCGTCTTCGTAATAGGTTTCTGTCGAAATATTTTCATGTGATTTTGTGTGCGTCAAACGGCAGGTATGTGCGCTCTGTCCATAATCATGGATCTCAGTTTTAATGCCCAATTTGTCTCTAACTACAGAGCGGTAACCATCTGCACCAACTAATAATTTGGCTCTGTAAGTGTTGCCATTGTTCAACTGAATCTCAATAAAGCCTTCATTGTTTTTGAAGTCACTAACTGCGCATCCAAATAAAGAAGTGATATTTTTTTCTTTTTGAACGAGATGTATGAGGGCATTTTTAAGAACTTCGTTAGGAATATTGAGAGAGAATTGCTCCTCACCAATCTCCTGTGCAGAGAAATGAGCCGCGCGCTTTTTATCAATGATTTTTAAATGGTGTAGAGGTGCGCTATAGGCCTCTATTTTCTTGAGCACCCCAATGTCATCCAAAAGAGGTAATAGAGGTGACATGACTGCACATGTTCGCGTGCCAATAGGGGGGATGTCGGATGAGACGGGATTTATGGGATCGGCAAGGACAATATTCAGACCAGACCCTGCAAGTTTAAGCGCAAGAGTAAGCCCTGCAATACCACCACCTGAAATAAAGACTTCTGTTTCATGCATAATGGCAATATATATGAAAGACACCCTAAATAAAGATATGAATGTAAAAGGAGTTTTTTAATGGCAAAAGTAGAAATTTACTCGTGGTCACATTGCCCATTTTGTAAAAAGGCAAAAGCCTTGCTGGACAGTAAGAATGTAGATTATACCGATCACGATATAACAGGCGACGAAAATGCACGCGATAAGATGGTTGAGCGCACAGGCGGACCACGAAGCGTTCCTCAAATTTTTATAAATGACAAACATATTGGTGGTTGTGATGATATTCATGCCCTCGATGATAAAGGTAAGTTAGACGAGCTTTTAGCTGCATAAATCGAAAGAGGGGCTAAATAATGAGTGACACTGAAACGGCGATATTTGTAGGATCGAAATCATCTAACACAGAAGAGAAATTATATTTCGATCTACAATGGGCAAACCGTCACGGACTAATTGCTGGCGCGACTGGAACGGGTAAGACTGTAACGTTACAGATTTTGGCAGAAGGCTTTTCCAATGCAGGTGTGCCAGTCTTTATGGCAGATGTTAAAGGAGATTTATCAGGTTTGTGTCAGCCTTCTGAAAAAGAAGACTTTCTTGTCAAACGTGCTGAGATAATTGGTCTTGAACCCTATAAGTCACAAGCTTTCCCAGTTGTGTTCTGGGATGTATTTGGTGAAAAAGGTCATCCCTTAAGAACAACTGTTTCGGAAATTGGGCCTTTGTTATTAGCACGTATGCTAGAGCTCAATGATACCCAGGAAGGTGTTTTGAACATAGCCTTCCGTATTGCTGATGAAGAAGGTTTACTGCTTCTTGATCTGAAAGATTTGCGCTCGATGCTGATTTCAATGAGCGAGCGTGCCAGTGATATCTCAAAAAGTTATGGAATGGTAAGCACGCAATCTCTTGCGGCTATTCAACGTTCATTATTACGCCTCGAAGATCAAGGTGCTGATAAATTCTTTGGTGAGCCTGCTTTGCAACTATCTGATTTTATGCGCAAAGACTTGGATGGCAAAGGATACGTTAATATCATGTCTGCGGATAGATTGATGAATTCTCCGCGTTTATATGCCAGTTTCCTTTTATGGTTACTCTCTGAATTATTTGAGGAATTACCAGAGGCAGGGGACTCATCCAAACCGAAACTTGTATTCTTTTTCGATGAAGTACATTTACTTTTCAATGACGCGCCAAGAGCCTTGGTTGAAAAAGTAGAGCAGGTTGTTCGCCTTATTCGCTCCAAAGGCGTAGGTGTTTATTTCGTAACGCAAAACCCACAAGATATTCCCGAGGCAGTTCTTGGGCAATTGGGTAACCGTATTCAACATGCTTTGCGTGCCTTTACACCACAACAGCAAAAATTTATTAAACATGCCGCTGAAACATATCGTGAAAACCCCGATTTTGACGTTGCAGACGTTATTACAGAGCTTGGTGTGGGTGAGGCGCTTGTATCTACATTGGAAAGTAAGGGCACGCCGTCAATCGTTCAACGAGCACTTATTCGTCCACCTTCTGGCAAATTAGGTGTGGCGACGGAATCCGCTAAGCGCATGGCAATGCAGGCCGATGGTATAGGTGCGAAATATAACGCAATTGATGACCGTGAATCTGCCCATGAAATCCTGACTAAACGTGCGGAGGAAGCCACTAAGAAGGCCGAAGAGGCGCAAGAAGTTGCACAGAAAAGCACGAAGAAAAGTGGTTCAAACCGTCAGTCTATGACTGAGGCTGCTGTCAAATCAGTTGTGCGTTCAATGAGTTCTTCTTTAGGACGTACCATTGCACGAGAAGTCATGCGCGGTATTATGGGGTCGCTAAAACGTTAAACCAGTTTATCCAACGAAACGCCTAAGGCTTCGGAAAGCTTTTTGATGGCTGCTACTGAGCCATTTTTGACACCTGTTTCAATTTCGGTGAGGTAGTTACGAGAAATGCCAGCTTTTTCAGCTAGTTTCGCTTGTGTCAGTTTCTGCTGTGTTCTAAAGAATCTGACTGGGTGAGTACCTTCGGGGATGTCATATGTTTTTTCTTTTTGAAGTTTGAAGTATTTCTGCGCTTGCGCCTCAATATCCTTTTGAATAGCGATGCGGTAGTCATGCAAAGGGATCATGACATAAGGCTTCCCGTCTCTGTGTGTGATATCAAAATTATCCATATCGAATTTATCCCCTTAAAAACATGAAGCCTTGTATTGAGAAAAAACAGCTTGAGCCTTATTGTCTCATAAAATTAAGTTTTGTTAAGGAGAATTTGAAAGATGTTAAATTATAAGAGCCATCAAGCTGGGAATGCCAAAATTGAAACTGCGGTTATTTTGCTACATGGTTATGGTTCGAACGGTGCGGATTTGCTGAGTTTGGCGCAAATGTGGGCGCCATCCTTTCCTTCAACAGTTTTTATAGGGCCTGATGCTCCAACGCCATGTGAAATGGGTAATGACGGCTTTCAGTGGTTCTCGCTTGCTGAATATACACCAGCATCTATGAGGGCGGGTGCGGAAAAAGTGTATCCTGAGATTGAGCAATTTATTCAAGGTATTGCAGAAAAATATAGTCTTTCTGAAAAGAAAATCGTTCTCTGTGGTTTTTCACAAGGAACAATGATGTCGTTGTTCACGGCGCTACGTGTCCCCAATATGTTGTCCGGCGTAATTGGTTACAGCGGAGCATTAATTGATGAACCTTTAAATAAGCCAGAATACAAAGATTTTCCTATTTTGCTTGTTCATGGGGAGGACGACCCTGTTGTGCCAGTTCATGCCACTATTATGGCTACAAATAGTTTTAAGAATGCAGGCTTTGAAGTTGATGAGAATTTGATTCCTTCTTTGCAGCATGGAATAGATCAAAAAGGTCTGGAATTGGGACAGGATTTCATTAAAAAACACCTAAAATAAATCTTTCTATGTTGCTATGCAGCAATGGTTAAAATATTGATATAAAATATAAAATTAACTAAATCTGTTCAACTACTTCACTGCAACAATTATTGATAGTGCAAAACTATTAAAATGTTTGGTATAATAGGTTATGAGCTTGGTCGAGACCATTTTCGTCTTGTGGGAAAAATTTTATAAATTCACCTCCATAAGATCCTGCCATCTGGTCTCACCTGTATGCCTTTACAGTAAGGGCTCTAACAAGGAGGGACTATGTTGCACAATGCGACTTACGATATAAACCCGTCTTCACCGCTAGAGAGATTTCCAGCGCTCGTACTCAACGCTGATTTTAGACCTTTATCTTATTCACCTTTATCATTATGGCCTTGGCAAGAAGCAGTTAAGGCCATTTTTCGTGATACGGTAACTGTATTATCTGAATATGACCGAATGGTGCGCAGTCCGTCATGCGAATTCAAGCTGCCAAGTGTTCTTGTGCTCAATGAATATATAAAGCCAAGAACCTCCCCAGCCTTTACCAGATTTAATGTGTTTTTACGTGATGAATGGAATTGCCAGTATTGTGGCGATAAATTCAGAACACAGGCTTTGACGTTTGACCATGTTGTGCCTCGCTCTAAGGGCGGTCATACATCTTGGGAAAATATTGTTACAGCTTGTCAGGATTGTAATACGAAAAAAGGAAGCAAGCTTCCGAAAGAATGTTCCATGTATCCAAAACATAAGCCTTATGAACCTACGGTTTATGAATTGCAGAGACATGGCAAAAAGTTTCCTCCTAACTTTCTGCATAAAAGCTGGGGGGATTACCTGTACTGGGATTCCGAATTGGAAGACGAGTACGTTCACTAACGACATACCAACAAAGGAGGAATGTCATGTTTGGGAAACTTATAGATACTACACACACGAGAACTTCAGGTGAGGCGATATCATTTTATGTGATGTCACTGGTCTTACTGGTGGGTTTTTCAACCGTTCTGCTGCACGTGCTCGGAATGGCGGGAATAGTTGATGGTGTAGGAACATTTTTTGAAGGTCACAAACTTCATACATTGATTGGGACAGGTTTCATCCTCGTTCTTTCAAGTATGATTTTATCGGGACGTAAGCTTACAGGCGATCTCTTCTCGATACTTCTCGTGATCCTCGGTGTTTTCCTCGGATACACAACAAGCGTTATGCTGGGTATGATCCCTGTAGCGTTGTTGACTACAATCCGTAAGTAAACGCTTAAAATTAAGTTTTTTCTAAATAATATAAGAAGGGCCGTTTCGACGGCCTTTTTTTATTTTTGTGAATAAATATGAAACTTAGTTACAGCTTCAACTGTTCATCTATCCATGGGGCTTACTTTTTTAATTATATTCTTATGCGTTCTTACCTTCGCTGGATATCTTGGGCGATATTGGTGGGGATTTAAGGTCGTTGATTTTTTTCATCTACAATACGCTGTGCTGTCCTTGTTATTGGCAGTATATGCAAATGTAAATTCCCATTATGCAGTAGCAGCCGTCCTTACTTTATTTGCAGGATTAAATCTCTTTCGTATACGCCATTTCCTGTGGAACAGGAAAGATGATGAATTTGAAGGTGGATTTAAGGTGATAACCGTTAATGCATACAGAAAGAATTTCAAACCCGACAGATTGCATACATATCTAAGTGAGGAGCAGCCAGATATCTTACTTATTCTCGAGATGACAGATATGTTAAGGGACGAGATTAAAGATATTTTATCTAAATATAAATACAGTCACGAGGTTTCAAACAGAGACGGGCACTCGATTTTACTTTTATCAAGACATAAGCTTTCTGCAATTAAGGTTACCAAGCATGGTAAATACAAAACACCATTGATAGCTGCAAAGGTAAAAGTCAGAAACAAACTTTATAAAATATTTTCAGCACATCCTGTTCCGGCTCTCAATTCCGAATGGGCAGAGGAAAGGGAGTTATACTTTTCCGAGATGAAGAAACATTTTGAAGATCACTCTATACCCGTATTGGTTTTGGGAGACTTTAACAGCGTGCCTTGGGAGAAGCATTTTCAGAAGTTTTTAAAAGAATTCAAATCTCAAAAGCACGCTTTTGGACAATAGTTATACTATGACATGGCCCGCGGTTTTTCCTTTAATGGGGATACCTATGGATCACATACTTTGTAACGAACTTATTGAACACAAGGGTTTGGAGCGAGGTTCGTTCGTTGGATCGGATCATTTTCCAATTAGCTTGACCGTGAAAACTAAATAATTATGATGTCTCAGGAACTTATCTTGGACTAAATACGTTTGGGGTAGGATTAACAAATAAAAAATGGAGTGAATACCTATGAGAATTATACTTGGAATACTAGCAGTTATCGCAATCGTTCTTTTGGCCGTATGGGCAATTGACGTCGATGTATCAGGCGATGTTGAAATGCCTAACGTTGAAGTAACAGGTGGCGAACTTCCTGATGTTGATGTCGAAACGGTTGATGTCGACGTAAGCATGGAAGAAAAGACAGTCGAGCTTCCAGATGTTGATGTTGAAATGGAAGAAACAACTATTACTCTTCCTGATGTTGATGTTACAGCGCCTGAGGAAGACACAGTAGCTGAAGAAGACGATCTATAAGAAATCGTTTAAATTAACCCTTAACAAGGAGATAAACTATGGCACTAGCCGGCACTAAAGACAGTCTATTAGGAGATCTGATTCAAGATCATCCTTGCTGTAATTCTACCGCCTCTAGGTGTATTGCTTGAAGTTGGTCTTGGACTACATTTCTGGCTGAACATCGTCCTAACGTTGTTTGGATTTGTTCCAGGAATTATTCATGCGATCTACATCATCGTAACGCGTTAGATTATAAGGGTTACAGAAGATTTGAGAAAAAGCGGGCGAAAGCCCGCTTTTTTGTTGACGCCATGTTTCGTATTGCTTAAGACGGTATGTAAATCAACAAATTAAAGTAAGTGAGAGAGATATGTTGCGTAATCTATTTGATTTCGGAAAGAAGAAAACATTGAAAGAGGCTGTAATCTTTTATGTTTTTTATGTTGGATGTTTTGTTTTAGTCAATGCGGTTCTACAAGGGCAAATCTAATTGGCTCTGTAAGTTTTTAAAGAAACATACAAACAGATGACACCCATACCTAAACACAAAATGACATTATAATTTGCCATGGATAGGCCTATAATAGGGTCTGCCCATGGTATTTCATCACACCGCGCACCATTCGAACTTTGAATTCTCGCCATAAGATCCTCGACAGAGCCACTTAAGTCTGGCGCGCTACACCCCTTCAATCCCTCCCACCACAAGCGTTCTACACCTGAGTGGAAAAAAGCAATCGTGCCATTCACTAAAAAAATAAATCCGGTGAGCATAAGCATAGCTACTGAGAAAAAGCGTTTAGTAAAAAGGGTAAAAAGTGCTGTAAGAATAACGGCTGCAAATGGCCAGCGTTGCCAGATACAAAGTTTGCATGGCTCAAGGCCTATGACATATTGAGCAAAAAACGCGCTAGCCAACGCAATAACTGATAACAAAATAGCAAGTAAGGCTGTTTTTTGAATGAGAGAAAAGGACATGCTTATAACCCCATCAGATTTTTGATTGTGTCTTTGAAAATAATTAGTCCTTCGCTTCCAAAGAGCAAGGCAAAATAGGCAAGTAAGCCAACCCATAAAGTACCCAAGATAGCACCGACAATAACCGCCAGTCCATCCCGCGTAATCACGCCAATAGACATAAGGGCAATCGCCATAGCCGGAACTGTATTGGTCAAGGGTATCGGCAGAGTAATGGATACGGCAAATACCGTTCCGAATAAACCAATTAGTATTGAAAATAACCCGCGCGTTATAAATGCCATACGTGGTTTGAAAAACATCTCAAGGAAATTTATGATAGGTCGTGCCTTTTTGATGAAGCCAATGATTTGCTTAGGTTTTAATGTGCGCTTCTGAATTTTCTCAGGCATCCAAACGGTGTGTCGTCCCATGGCCTGCTGAACAGTTAATAATAAAATAGGCAGAGCAATAATCATATTAATGCCAAGTGCGGGGATGGGGAGAGCCGCAGGAAGTGCAAGTAGGAAGAGTAATACACCAAACCCACGTTCGTGGAAAACCTCTATAATAGTTGAGAGATAAACCTTTTCTTTTCGTGAATTTGCTAGCTCTGCTAACTCGTCCAGAAGAGCAGATAGAGCGCGCGGTTTTTCATCATAGAGTTTGGAAACTGACATTCACCTACTAGACCACATTTCCATTGCTAGGAAAATGCCTAATGCGCCTTCTAACAAAACATCTTGCGTGTCACATAAAGCTATGGCAAAACATGTTCCACGTTACCGAACCTCAAAAGTCCCCTGTGCGGGTGTGGTGGAATTGGTAGACGCGCCAGACTCAAAATCTGGTGTCCGCAAGGACGTGTCGGTTCGAGTCCGACCACCCGCACCATAACTTGTGTTATGTGATATAACTGCTTATGACTTCATATCTATCCTCCCGATATTTTCATCTGATTTATGGGTTTTTCGCCCTCAGTTGGTTGCCATACATTTTTATACGCCTTGCCGAACAGCCTTGGATTTACAGTCTGATGTATCGTGCCAATGGTATTGTTGAGAACATGACAGTTGTCTTCTACCTTTTGGCTGTAGGATTTGCAGGACGACTTCTGTTTAGCGCGCGTCCCCGTACAAAGCTTTTTTGGGCATTGTTTGTTATAGCTGTTTTTATGTTGGGTGAGGAAACACGCTATGGGCTTATATATATCAAGGCCAATATTAAAGATTATTCTTTTACAAGTATTCAGGATCTTATTCATATGGCGTTTCTCAATACGCCTGAAATATTAAACACTATACAAAATTCTTTGATTATACTGACAAGGCTTGTTGCCTTTATACTGATTGTATGTGTCCCAATTTATCTATGGATAAAGCGTCATAATCTTCCTGATTTATCGAAGTATAAAATGGCGCCTTTTACTCCTTATGTCATAATATATCTCTTGCTACTTGCTATTGCCCTTATTATTGAGTTCTTTCTTCCAACAGGCAGAAAGCTATTCATCGTTTTAGAAGAAACATTAGAAATGAACGCTGCGTTCATCTGGTTCATTGTGGCTTATACAGCCAGTAATCTCTACAGACCTCATCTTAGAAAAATCATTTAAAGCGTTATATTAAAGTCCTTTATTTTGTTGACTTTTATTTCAGCTTTATGTAAAAAATCTACAGCAAGGTAGGTTTATTGTGAAATGGCAAACAACTCTTAAAACTTTGGTGCAGGCATTTACGGATCCAGCAGAGGGCCTGGTAACACCTTCTGGTAAACTTGATCAAATTCGTGCCTATGCAGATGCTGAGCTTCAAGTCATGAGAACTCTTGCAGAAAATTTTTCCAATTTAAAAGGTGATATACCCGAACATTGGCCATCAATCATAAGAATTATGACTGATATTGGTGTTGATCAAATGGAGCTTGGTAGACTTACTAATCTTAGCGCTACCGAATGGAGAAAATGGGGCGGAGGCAGGGGTTACCCTGATGCGGAGCATGGAATAGACTTAAAAGAGAAGTTGGATGAAATGATAGTGTCAACAATCCAAGGTGCTGAGCTTCACGTTACTGAAGTTTTCCAGAAGTTAGAGTATTAATTTATTCTGCGACTGCGAGCTTTTCAATTTTGCCTGATTTTTCAAGCATGGGCTTGAGGTAATGACCTGTAAAGCTTTCTTTGACCTTGCAGATATCTTCTGGTGTACCTGTCGCCAGTATTTGTCCGCCACCTGTACCACCCTCAGGACCAATATCTAATATCCAGTCAGCCGTTTTAATAACATCAAGATTATGCTCAATAACAATTACTGTGTTGCCTTGCTCAACGAGAAGGTGAAGAACCTCAAGCAATTTGCGCACATCTTCGAAATGGAGACCAGTCGTTGGCTCGTCCAGAATATAGAGTGTTTTACCAGTAGAGCGTTTAGCAAGTTCCTTGGAGAGCTTTACACGCTGTGCCTCACCTCCAGAGAGTGTATTGGCAGGTTGCCCAATTTTAATGTAATCAAGTCCAACACTTTTTAGAGTTTCCAGCTTGTCACGTATAGAGGGGACTGCCTTGAAAAATTCAGCGCCTTCTTCGATGGACATATCTAAAACATCTGCAATCGATTTTTCTTTGTAACGTACCTCGAGTGTCTCGCGGTTGTAACGTTTACCTTTACAGGTTTCACATTGCACATAAACATCAGGCAGAAAATGCATTTCGATTTTAATCAGACCATCTCCTGTACAGGCCTCACAACGGCCGCCTTTGACGTTAAATGAAAATCGTCCTGGGCCATAACCACGTGCCTTAGCCTCGGGTAGGCCAGAGAACCATTCGCGAATGGGTGTAAACGCACCAGTATAAGTGGCAGGGTTTGAGCGTGGTGTGCGCCCAATAGGCGATTGGTCAATATCAATTACTTTATCAATAAATTCTGTACCTTGCAGCGAAGTATGCGGTCCGGGAACAGCGCGAGACTTCATAATTTTACGACTGACAGCTTTGTATAACGTATCAAGCGTAAGTGTTGATTTACCCGATCCTGAAACGCCTGTGACGCATGTAAATGTCCCTAATGGGAAATCAGCATCCACATTTTTAAGATTGTTACCAGTTGCGCCTTTAACACTTAAGAGCTGGGGTTTCTTACCTGTTTTTTTACCATGTCTACGCTTGGAAGGAACTGGAATTTCTCTCTCACCAGTCATGTATTGTGCCGTTAAGCTTGCCTTGTTTTTAAAGACTTGTTCGGGTTTACCCATTGCAACGACATTACCGCCATGGATTCCAGCTCCAGGGCCCATATCAATAAGAAAATCCGCAGAACGAATAGCGTCCTCATCATGCTCGACCACTAAAACTGTATTACCTAAATCACGCAGGCGTTTTAACGTCTCAAGAAGGCGGTTATTATCGCGCTGGTGTAATCCAATAGAGGGCTCATCCAAAACATATAATACGCCTGTGAGGCCTGACCCAATTTGTGAGGCGAGACGAATACGTTGTGATTCTCCACCTGACAATGTTGCAGAAGAACGCGATAGGGTTAGGTAATTCAGTCCAACGTTATTGAGGAATGTCAGGCGTTCATTGATTTCCTTTAAGATGCGTGAGGCAATTTCCCTGCGTTGAGGATCAAGTTTTTCGGAAACTTTTCCAAACCAATCAAGGGACTCACCAATAGATAATTCGCTGACTTGCCCAATATGGCGCGTGTCAATTTTGACCGCCATGGCTTCATCTTTTAGACGATATCCTTCACAAGCCTCGCATGGTGCGGAGGTTTGGTATTTTGCTAAATCTTCGCGTACTGAATTACTGTCCGTTTCAAGCATACGGCGTTTGAGGTTATTAATAACACCTTCAAAAGGTTTATTACTGTTCCATGTGCTGTCATTTTTACTTTGATAGACAATCTTGATAATGTCCTTACCTGAACCATGTAGAAACTTATCGCGATCCTTTTCGCTTAAATCCTTCCAAGGCTTTTTAATGTCTATCTTGTAAAATTTAGCAACAAACTCTAATGCCTGCATGTAATAAGGCGCAAAATTCTTTGACCAAGGCTCAATTGCGCCTTGTGCAACGGATTTATCCTGATTTGGCACAACCAATTCCTCATCAAAATAAAGCTTTTTACCAAGTCCGTCACAAGCAGGACATGCACCGTGAGGGTTATTAAATGAGAAGAGGCGAGGCTCAATTTCGGCAATGGTAAAGCCAGAAACAGGGCAGGCGAATTTTTCAGAAAAAATAAGTTCTTCGTTTGTATCGGCATTCTGAACAATCAAAAGGCCATCGGCTAATTTTAAAGATGTTTCAACAGAGTCCGCGAGGCGCGTTCCAATATCATCACGAATGACAAGACGGTCAATGATGACCTCAATGTCATGTTTGTATTTTTTGTCCAGTTCGGGAATTTCATCCAATTCGTAAACGGTGCCATCAACGCGGGCACGCTGAAAGCCTTTGGCCTTCAATTCTGCAAATTCACGCTTGTATTCACCCTTGCGTCCACGTGCGATAGGCGCCATTAAATAAAGTCGCGTACCATCACCAAGCGTTAGAATACGATCAACCATTTCTGAAACCGTCTGGCTTTCGATGGGTTTTCCAGTCGCAGGAGAATAGGGAATACCTACGCGCGCCCACAAAAGACGCATGTAATCATGTATTTCGGTCACTGTTCCAACAGTGGAACGTGGGTTTTTGGATGTTGTCTTTTGTTCAATTGAAATGGCAGGCGATAAACCCTCAATAGAATCGACATCTGGCTTTTGCATTAACTCCAGAAACTGACGAGCATAGGCAGAAAGAGATTCAACATAGCGACGTTGCCCCTCGGCATAGATTGTGTCAAAGGCAAGAGAGGATTTTCCTGAGCCAGACAAGCCAGTGATTACCACAAGAGAGTCCCGTGGCATATCGACGTTTATATCTTTAAGATTATGTTCGCGCGCCCCGCGCACTGATATCGTTGTAAGCATATATTACATATGCGATTTTTACATTAAAAGTGAAGGGGTATTTCGTACCACTTGAAAATTAATTATATTCAGGGAGGTGTTCTACTTTAATAAAGCTTCTTATGCGAGGAAAAATACACTGCTCAACTTCACCGTTATCATCTGTAAGGCCGAAACCATCATGCACCGTTCCATCCTCTTCAGTTGCCTGAATTTCAACATAATGAGTGCCCCCATTTTGACAACAATTATTGAAATCTTCGGTGCAGACACCTAATTCAGGATTGGCCAGTTTGGTCATTTCATTAAAGAAACTAAAAATAGTTGTTCTGAGATTATTTTCATATTGATGGAGGTGTGGGTTGCGTTGAAAAAACTCGTAAAAACTTCTGTCGGCTATAACTGTTCGATTTCCTTTGGTAAGTTCTTCTAGATCAAGCCTCTCAATGAGAGGAGAGCTCATGTCACCATACACAGTTTGATGTAGGCAAGAGTAGATGTCGTCAACTTCCCTTAAATCAACTCCGGCAGTGTCGATATATTGCTCTACGCTATCCAATATAAATCGGTATACGGCGGTTAAATAATTTTCGTGCTGAAAACTGATTGGGTCTTGATTAAAGCTTTCACATATCGCCTGGCAATGGAATTGAGCATTTATAATTGAACCAAGTTGATTAAATGCGGCTATGTGAGGTGGTATAGAAGGAGTCCCAGCGTATATGTCTTTCATTTAATTTCCCTGTTTGTAATATTATTGCTCTTGTTGAGCTATTTTTATAATTAAAAGTAAAACAGAAGAATCTATTTAAGTCTACAAAAATATGCTGGTGATAGTCCTGAGAGAGGCTTTGACATTCATATCAGGGAGAATATAGTCAATGATTATTACATCATATCGAAGGAGAGAATTGTGGCAGGATCAGTCAACAAAGTTATATTAATTGGAAATTTGGGGAATGACCCTGAAATCAGAGCAATGCAATCAGGTGATAAAGTTTGTAACCTTTCCATTGCAACGTCTGAAAGCTGGAAAGATAAAACAACAGGCGAGCGTAAAGAAAACACGCAATGGCACAAGGTCGTTATCTTTAACCAAGGCATTATGACTGTCTGCGAAAATTACCTTAAAAAAGGTGCAAAAGTCTATATCGAAGGTCAACTCGAGACACGCTCATGGGAACAAGATGGTCAAAAAAAATACACAACCGAGGTTGTCCTCCGTCCATATCGCGGTGAATTGACTATGCTGGACTCACGTGGTGGTGGCGAGTTCATCTGGCGGCTATGCTCCTGCTCCTCAGGCACAGGCACAACCTCAAATGGCCAGCACACAGGTTGATGAATTGGAAGACGAAATCCCGTTTTGATAATTGTCTATTTCTATCCTACTAAAACTGTCCCCAAGCCCTTTATTTCACTTGCTTTGAAAGCTTGTGAGGGGGCTTGATATTTGCTAGGTTTAAGCACACAAAAAACACATGAAGATTAACGGAAAAAATTATGGCTCAATTGCCCGCAGAACCAACAGATATTAATTCGATTGCTCTCGAAGACGAGATGAAGAAATCCTATCTCGATTACGCGATGAGCGTAATTGTTAGTCGCGTGCTTTGCCGGATGTTCGCGATGGTTTAAAGCCTGTACACCGTCGTATTTTCTTTGCTATGCGCGAAGGCGGTTACACATCTGATAAACCCTATCAAAAATCTGCACGTATCGTTGGTGACGTGATGGGTAAATACCACCCTCATGGTGACTCTGCGATTTATGACGCACTTGTGCGTATGGCGCAGCCTTGGTCGCTATGGCTTCCCATTGATTGATGGGCAGGGTAACTTTGGTTCTATGGATGGTGATTCTCCTGCGGCGATGCGTTACACAGAGGCGCGTCTTGCAAAGGTTGCTGAAGCTTTACTTGAGGACATTGACAAAGACACAGTTGATTTCCGTCCTAACTATGACGAATCACATGCTTGAGCCAGAGGTTCTTCCCGCACGCATTCCAAACCTACTTGTAAACGGAGCCGGCGGTATTGCTGTTGGTATGGCGACAAATATTCCACCACATAATTTGGGCGAGATTGTGGATGCGTGTCTTGCGTGATTGATAACCCGGATATCACAACCGAGGAAATCATGGCTATTGTTCCTGGACCTGACTTTCCAACAGGTGGCCAGATTTTGGGTCGTAACGGTATTTATTCTGCTTACACAACAGGTAACGGTTCCGTAATGATGCGTGCAAAGGCTTCATTTGAAGAAATTCGTGAGGGGCGTCACGCGATTGTAATCCACGAGGTTCCGTATCAGGTGAACAAAGGGCGTCTTCTTGAGCGTCTTGGTGAAGTTGCACGCGAGAAAATCGTTGAAGGTATTGCAGCTGTTCGTGATGAATCCGATAGAGACGGTGTGCGTGTTGTGGTTGAAATGCAACGTGGACAACAGGGTGAAGTTGTACTTAATCAGCTCTTTAAATATACGCCATTACAGACGTCCTTTGGATGTAACATGGTTGCCTTGAATTTAGGGCGTCCTCAAATTCTTATCTTGCGTGACTTTATCTATCACTTCTTGAAGTTCCGCGAAGAGGTGATTACCCGAAGAACAATCTTTGAATTAAACAAGGCACGTGACCGTGCCCATATCTTGGCTGGTTTGGCTGTAGCTGTTGCAAATATAGACGATATTATAGCCCTTATCCGTAATGCCTCTGATCCTCAATCTGCTCGTGAAGAATTGATGGCAAAGGAATGGCCAGCAACAGAAGTTGCGGCGCTTATCGAATTGATTGATGATCCTGAACACCCATTAAGTGATAAGGGCACATACCAGCTTTCTGAAATTCAGGCACGCGCCATTCTTGATTTGCGCTTGCACCGTTTAACAGGTCTTGAGCGTGATAAAATTGCGGATGATTTGAAGGAAATCACAGATCAGATTGCAGAATTACTCTCAATTCTTGCAAGTAAAGAAAAAATGTTCGATGTGATGCGCGAAGAATTGCGTGATGTAAGAGCGCGTTTTGCAACGCCCCGCCGTACAGAATTGGTTGATGCCGAATTCGAAACAGACATCGAAGATCTTATTCAGCGCGAAGACATGGTCGTGACTGTGACCAATGATGGTTATGTGAAACGTACTCCGCTTGATACATATCGCGCGCAGCGTCGTGGTGGTAAGGGACGCTCTGGTATGAATATGAAGGATGAGGATTTTGTATCTGATTTATTCGTGGCCTCAACACACACGCCTATCTTGTTCTTCACAAGTCGTGGGCTTGTCCACCGCATGAAGGTCTATCAATTGCCGCTAGGTACACCGCAATCACGTGGTAAGGCTGTAATCAACCTTCTACCTATGGAAAAAGACGAGGTTGTGAATGTATACATGCGCCTACCCGAAGATGAGGAGGTCTGGAACGATCTTGATTTGATGTTTGCAACATCGCATGGCTCTGTGCGTCGTAACAAATTGTCCGACTTTAAAAATATTCGCTCTAACGGTTTAATTGCTATGAAACTGGGTGAAGGCGAAAGTTTGGTTTCCGTTAAAATCTGTAAGGAAGATGAAGACATCATGCTTGCCACACGCAAGGGTAAGGCTATTCGCTTTAACGTTGATGCTATTCGCTTATTCTCAGGCCGAACATCTACTGGTGTGCGTGGTATCAGACTTGGTAAGGGCGACGAGGTCATCGGCATGTCCGTTCTAAGACGTGAGGCCGAGGACGAAAAGGGGCAGGCAATCTTGTGTGTTTCCGAAAATGGTTTTGGTAAGCGTACCTATGCCTCTGAATACCGCACAATCGGTCGTGGCGGACAGGGTGTTATCAATATGTCCGTGACAGA
Source organism: uncultured Alphaproteobacteria bacterium (assembly GCA_963740205.1). GTDB lineage: Bacteria > Pseudomonadota > Alphaproteobacteria > Micavibrionales > Micavibrionaceae > UBA2137. Next base: position 430,160 of record CAVUDD010000002.1, on the reverse strand, counting down.
AAAAACAGGCGAGGTAATCGCTACATTCCCTGTAACCGACGACCATCAAGTTATGCTTGTAACTGATCAGGGTAAACTTATCCGTACACCGATCCGCGATGTCCGATTTACAGGGCGCTCGGCACAAGGTGTTACAATCTTCAAGGTCGGCAAAGATGAGAAGGTCGTGTCCGTTGCATGGTTGATTGAGGATAATGATGACGAAGAAGAAGTTCTCGGCGAAGATGGTGAAGTGATAGAAGCGGCAGCAAATGAAGAGGTAGCCGAGGTTTCTGACGAAGAAACACCTTCAGATGAAGGTTCATCAAATGAGGAAGAGTAGATTTCTGGTTCTTCTTACTGTGCTTTGCGCGCTCTCTTTTCCTGCGCTCGCATGTAAGGAATACAAGGATGCAATGGACGATTTAGAGTCTAAAAACTGCCTCCTGTCTCAACACCTTCTGAAACGGTTAAGGTTCCTGAATAAGCATTTGCCTTGCAAAGCGAAGGTAAAACCGTAATATTACGTTCATGGAAAACAAAGACTTACAAAATAATGTGAATGCTCTTTGGAGCGGTAACAAGCCTCTGGCAACAACCTTTTGGGGCTATTACGTCCTTGTATGGATTATCATTCGTCTGTTTGGTGCAATGTTGGCTGGGTTGATGTACCCAGTAAGCAGCATTCTGGCACTTGCTTGGTCGGCCTTTATGGTTGTACCTATCTGGCGTGCCGCCAATAAATATACTGGGCCTAACACATTTGCAATTCTTGCTAAAATTTTCGTTATCCTCATGGCGATCAACGTTCTGTTTGAACTGTTCTAATAGGCCTCATCGTATGAGCACTCCGCGCATTGGTATCTATCCTGGAACATTTGACCCGATTACTAAGGGACATTTGCACATCATTCAACGCGCCTCCAAGCTGGTGGATAAGTTGATTATTGGGATTGCCCCCAATACGCGTAAATCACCTCTATTTACGCCAGAGGAGCGCATAGAGATGGTGCAGGCCGATATAGAGAACATGCATGTTAAACATTGCGACATTGAGGTGGAGTCATTTGACGAGCTTCTTATCCATTACACGAAAAACAAAAAGGCACAATTTATCTTTCGTGGTCTACGTGCAACGTCCGACTTTGAATATGAATTCCAAATGACGGGCATGAACGCCCAGATGGAGCCTGACATAGAGACCATATTTCTTATGGCATCCGACAAGTGGCAATTTGTATCATCGTCTTTCATCAAAGAGATTTATGCGCTGGGCGGGGATGTTTCAAAATTTGTGACACCAAATGTGCTTGAGGCTCTTAAGAAAAAAAATAAACCTTCAGCCTAATCAACACTTGACGTTTACGGTCAAACTCCATATGACTGTTGCGTTCTAAAGTACTGCTTAGTAGTGCTTGAAAAATGACCGCGTAGCTCAGTTGGTAGAGCAACTGACTTTTAATCAGTAGGTCCAGGGTTCGAATCCCTGCGCGGTCACCATTTATTCAAATAAAGCCCCATTATGGGGCTTTTTGTTTGGATGAGTGATTTTATTATAAACATTCGAGGCTTTCGAGTGATCTCCAGGTTGAATCCCTCCGGACCTCCTGTTCCGAAAACTGAACTTACAAAGCGCTTCAGCCATTATAGCATCTCAGCTGTGTTTGGTCATTAGACTTTTGTTGTTGCATAGCGTTGAGGAGTTCTGGTGTACGTTTTGAAGCATCACCTCGTGCGGCATCGTCTAAACGTCCACGATATTGCAATACACCGCCAAGCAAGAGATCCTGTGGTGCTTCCGCACCACAGCTTGCAATTTGCCCTGTTTCAGGGAAGTCATATTTGCAACATTGTTTTTGGTGTTGTACATGCAACTTAACGATAAGCCAACCACTTAATAACTCGATTGTAATTTTTAATTTGCATCTTAACAGTCGGTCCATATGCTAAATTATTAAAAAGTATAAAAAATAAATATTTTACATGAGTAAGGCTATTTGTACCGCGGGTCGTCTCAAGAAGAGTATAATTTCAAATTATTTAAACTTCTCCCTTTATTTTTCTGCTATGTGCTTTATCTTAAACGTATGACTGAAAAGGCAATATTGGCTGGTGGGTGCTTTTGGGGCACTGATGATTTATTCCGCGAGTTTCCTGGCGTGGTTGATACGCGCGTAGGTTACATGGGCGGGACACTGGATAATCCAACCTATGATGACATTTGTCGTGGTGATACGGGACATGCCGAGGCCGTTGAGATTACCTATGATCCTGATAAGACATCCTTTGCTGACTTGCTTATCTTCTTTTTCCAAATCCATGACCCGACCACTGTAAATAAACAAGGTAATGATGTTGGAAGCCAGTATCGCTCGGCGATTTTTGCCCAGACCAAAGAGCAAGAGGAAACAGCTCGTAAATTAATGGCACAAATAGAAAATGCACAGATTTTTCCTGCGCCTCTTTCAACAAAGCTTGAGGACGCTGATACATTTTACGAAGCAGAAGCCTTCCATCAGAAATATCTCGTGAAGAATCCTAATGGTTACTCTTGTCATTATGTGCGTAAAGACCTCGATTTTTCAAAAATAGCAGCATAAAGATTTAAGTGCACCCATTTTAAACCGTCGGGCAGACGTCACTATCTGGCGTTAAACTCGTGAACCTTTTACAAATATATTCGCTGTAAAGCCGTGTATGACTGTTGATATCAATATAACGGTTGCCGTTGTTGACCATAAAATATCTGCATCGATCAAATCAACCTGTTCAGCCGCGTAGGCGAGGTAAAAGACAGATCCAATGCCTCGTATGCCATAAAAGGATATGAGTGCTCTATGCTTAAAATTAAGTTCGCTATTTGATAGCGAGATCATGCCAGCCAAAGGTCTTATAATCAAAAGCGCTATACCTATACCCATTAATTTCCAGTCAATTGTCTCCCACAAAACAGGTAAAACATATCCAATAAATATAAGCATAAGAGCAGTTATTGCTTGTTCTATAGAGTCAGAAAATGTGTGGAGTTCTTTGTGATATTTGTGGTTTTTCTCTTCGCGCCTTAAAACAAGACCCATAAGAAATACGGCAATAAAGCCATAGCCCTCAGCAAGTTCACAAGCTCCGTATGTGAAGAGAACGCCAGCAAGCGCAATAAGACCTGAGCCGCTGTTTGCGAGTAAATTACTTTTTGGAATAACAAACAGTATTTTGCCCAGCAACCATCCCGCAAAACAACCAATGATTATGCCGACAATAATTTTATAGACAATGTAAATGCCTATCCATTCACCGACATCAAATTGGTTCGCAACCAGTAATATTCCCAAATAGACAAACGGAAAAGCTAGTCCATCGTTGAGGCCAGCCTCAGTCGTAAGAGTATACTTTACAGCACACTCTTTACCCTCTTGAGGTGGTTCAAGTTGGACATCAGCGGCCAATACTGGATCAGTTGGCGCAAGAACAGCTGCTAGTAAAATTGCAACACCGAGACCAAATCCGGCAAATACCCCCAAAAGGGTGATGGTTAAAATACATAGAGGCATTGTGATAGCTAATAGCCTGATTGTTGGAGACCATCTTTTAATACCAGTAATATTATCAATCCTTATCCCTGTACCAAACAAGGCAATGATGACAGCTATTTCCGAGATTAATCTCCAAGTATCTGGTTGGTTTGTTGGGCTTAGGGTTCTTGCCCAGTCTGGCAAAAGTAAGAAACTCAGTAATCCGCCCAATATTAGTAAACCAGACGCAGCGGGCGTTCTTTTTGATATGAATTGAGGTATCCAATAGGCCAAGACAATCAGAACGCCACATCCAGTCAAAACTATGTGGTAATTTGAAAATTCGAAAAATGAGGTGGTATCGGTCATTCTGGCTAAAATAAATCTTATACTTACGTTGGTAAAGAAGCCGGTTGGCTGCCAGCAAGTCTTTCTGGTGACTTTTGTGCGTCTTTTTCAAATAGTATAACAATGTCATCATCTTTGAGCGATTTTTCCTCAGGAGGTTGGAACTGCAACTTGCCGTTTCCTCGGATTACGCCAATGATTATAGAGCCCCCGTTTTCTTGTTCTTTCAAAATATCTCCCATATTAAAATTTTTATCGACGCGAGTGGTTCTAAAGCGCCAACCTTGACGATAAAGGCGTGAGATATTCCAGTAAGTTAAATCCTCAGAGGCAAAAATACGCCCACGGATTGTTTCTGTAATTTGTCTGCGTTCATGCTCGTCTTCACCTTGTTCTCCCAATTGGAAAACCCTTTCCCGTCCAAAGCTATGGGCAAAATGTGAGCAAAGAAGCGTGTTGTAATCTTTGTTATCGGTAGCAGCCAGTAGCTTGTTGTAACGTGTCAGTTCAAGATTAAATTCAGTTTCTTCCGAAAGTACCTCTCCGTAATAAACAGGGATATCTGCAAGGCGCGCTATTTTTAGCGAATGATAGTTTCGGTCAGCAATCATCACGGCAATGTCACGTTTTTTGAGCGTCTCGGCAAACTGAACTGTCCAGTCGGCGCTGTTGACTATCATTAAACCGTCGACACTTTCATAGGCTAATCCTAAAAATCTACCTAACGGTCGTGCCGTGAAGCTATGTAAGAAAGACGGTAATCATAACAATGGCAAAGGCAAGGGCCAAGATTTGGTCACCATCCGCATAGCCATCAGCAATCAGTAAGGGTCCCATTATTCCGGCAACAGCGGCACAAACAATTCCTCGCGGAGCAATCCAGCCAGTAAAGACAATTTCTTTCCATGTCATCTCTGTGCCAAAACTGGCACAAAAAACTATAAGAGGTCTAATGATGAAAAGAAGAGAAAGAATGAATAATATACCTCTCCAATCAATGGAAAGAAGTATTGCGGGATCCAGTTGCGCTGTTAACACAACAAAGAGACCTGAGACCAGCATAATAGTCATAGTCTCCTTAAAGCGTTTAATTTCTTCAATACTTGTTACATGGAGATTTGCTAGGGCAATACCCAGAATTGTAACTCCGATCAAGCCAGATTCATGCAATATGAAATTGCATCCCACAAAAAGAAGTATGACGGAAGACAGAATAAAAGCGGGCTTTAAGTATTCGGGAACCCATCCTTTATTTAAAACTTTACTTAGAATTATTCCGGTTGCGATACTGCCTATAACTACCATCACCAAAGCCGAAACTATGTGCGTAGCGAACATGGAATTACCCATATCTCCGACTTGAGTAAGGTGGAAATACTCGTATGCTAAAACCGCTAAAACGGCGCCAATAGGGTCATTGACGATACCTTCCCATTTAAGAATAGAGCCAGTGCGTTCATCAAGGCGTGCATTTTTGAGGAGAGGCATAACAACGGTCGGTCCTGTGACAATCAGAAGTGCACCAAAGGTCGTAGCAACTGGCCAAGACAAGCCACCAATATAGTGTGCAGCACTAGCAGTTAAAACCCATCCAACTGGGGCTCCTATTATAACGAAGTGCCTTATGGCTGCGCGCGCGTGCCGAAGCTCTTTGAAATTCAAATTAAGGCTTCCCTCGAATAATATGATGGCAACGGCAACCGATATCACTGGTTGTAAGAGTTCTCCGAACAATGACTGTGGTTGAACAAGTCCTAATACAGGACCGGCAATAAACCCAGCGGCAAGAAGGAAAACAATGGATGGTGTTTTGAGTTTCCATCCGAACCACTGTCCTGCAATGGCAAAGAGAGTGACAACGGCAATTTGAATGAGTGGGTCTGGCATGGGGTAAAGATAGTGTTATATTTGCTTGAAGGAAAGAGAAGGATTGCAGTTTTCCGAAGATAGATTATAGATATTGTCCATGAATGATGAAAACCCATTAAAGAACCTATTTACTTCGCCTGAAGAAGTTCAAAGAGAAAAATCCAGCATATTTGTTAGGCTTCGGAATTATTTTATAGCGGGTATGTTGGTGACCGCACCAATCGCCATTACGCTGTTTGTGACTTTATGGTTTTTAAATCTTATTGATAGTCGTGTTCGTAACATACTTTCTTTTAACGACCCTTACGATCCAAGTTATGCGGTGCCTGGCTTTGGGCTTATTGTTGCAGTCTTTTTCTTTACAGGTGTTGGGTGGCTTACACGTAATTATATGGGTCAACTCCTGCTTAGAATGTCCGAATATGTTCTCGCAAAAATGCCGATTGTTCGTACAATTTACTCAGCACTTAAACAAATCACTGAAACCGTAATGACTACAAAAAACCGCGCGTTCCGTGATGTTGTGATGTTGGAATATCCGCGTAAGGGTATCTACTGTCTAGCATTCTTAACGGGAGCTACGGCTGGTGAGGTCGAGGAGTTAACAGATGAGGATACAGTGAATGTGTTTTTGCCGACAACGCCTAATCCAACCTCTGGATTCCTGCTGTTTGTACCAAGAAAAGATATTAAAATTCTTGATATGACGGTTGAAGAGGGCATTAAAATGATTGTGTCTGCAGGTATTATAACGCCTGACTATAATAAAAAAGTTGCGGCTCGTAAAAAAACTCTAGAAGAAAATAAGCCCGCCTTAGAGAAGCCAACTTCGAAGAAATCTCCATCTAAGAAACCGGTATCGAAGGCTAATAAAAAATCCTAACCTGATTTTAAATACCCTATCGCCTTATCGCTTTGGAACAGATAGAGCAAAGTTCTTAAATTCTGCCCACGCTCACTTTGTAAATCAGGATCTCTATCAATTATCAATCTGGCATCGTCGCGCGCAATCGGAATAAGATGTCCATGCGCCTCAAGCGAGGCTATATGAAAGTCTGGTAATCCGCTCTGTTTGGTGCCTAAGACATCACCACTTCCGCGCAACTCCATGTCCTTCTCGGCAATCAGAAAACCATCTTCCGTGTCACGCATAATAGAAAGCCTCTCTTTGGCTGAGCCTGTCAAAGGTGTTTTATAAAGAAGAAAACAATAGGATTTGTCCGCTCCACGCCCCACGCGGCCACGTAATTGGTGAAGTTGCGATAGTCCAAATCTGTGAGCTTCTTCAATAACCATGATGGTTGCCTCGGGAACATTCACGCCAACCTCGATAACAGTTGTTGCAACTAGAATATCAATATTGCCCTTGGCAAAATTGGACATGACAGCGTCTTTTTCCTCCCCCTTCATGCGACCATGCACAAGTCCAACGCGGTTGCCAAAGAAACTTTCGAGAACCTGAAAGCGCTCTTCTGCAGATGTGAGGTCAAGTACCTCGAAATCCTCAACCAATGGACATACCCAGTAAACGCGAGCACCAGTGGCAATTTGCCGTTTAAGCGCGGTTATCATATCTTCAATTTTTTCAGTCGAGATAAGACGCGTGTCAACAGGTTTGCGTCCAGGAGGCTTTTCGGTGATGCGAGAGACATCCATATCCCCATAGGCAGTAAGCGCGAGTGTGCGCGGAATAGGTGTGGCGGTCATTACCAGAACATCTGTACCTTTACTTTTGCTTGAAAGTTGAATGCGCTGGTGGACACCGAACCGATGCTGTTCATCAATGACAGCCAGACCAAGATTGGCAAACTCAACCTTGTCCTGAAACAAGGCGTGTGTACCAATTACAACGCGTGTTTGTCCCGATGAAATCTTATCGTAGACAGCCTGTTTTTCTTTCGTCTTTAACCTCCCAGTCAGCAAAATTGGCTGTAACCCTAAAGGTTCGAGAAGAGGCTCTAGCGTTTCCATGTGTTGCCGTGCCAGAATTTCTGTGGGTGCCATAAAGGCTGCTTGTGTACCACTATCGACCGCACTCATCATGGCAAGGGCTGCGACAACGGTTTTACCGCTCCCTACGTCTCCTTGAACAAGACGCATCATCTTTAAGGGTGCGTTCATGTCCGCATCTATTTCGGTCATGACTTGTTTTTGCGAATTTGTAAGCTCAAATGGCAGGGTGTTGTTAAGCTGTGTTCTGTATTCACCTTTAACTTCAAAAGCACGACCACCGCGTTTCTTTTGCTTGTTGCGTGCAAGAGTAAGCGTGAGTTGGTTTGCTAAAAATTCATCATAGGCAAGGCGTTCACGCTCGGGTGTGTCTTTCTCGAAGTCTATGGACTTCTCGGGTTTATGAAGTTTTCTCACCGCGTCTTGCCATTTGGGCCATTTATGACGCTTGAGCAATGCAGGGTCATTCCATTCTGCAAGATCAGGACAAAAGTCGAGAGCTGTATCAAGTGCTTTTATTAGAACCTTGTTTGATACACCGTGGGTTAGCGGGTAGACGGGTTCAGCAGGAAGTATCTCGTTTGATTTTCCAGAGGGTGAAATATGATCGGGATGAACCATTTGAAGTCTTTCCTTCATAACCCTCGGTCTTTCCACTAATAGAAACCTTGCCACCTATAGGGAGCTGTTTTTCCAGCCAGTCTTTGCGCGGATGAAAAAAGACAAGTGTCATTGTGCCTGTGTCATCTTTTACCTTCACCTTATAAGGCAGGTTTCTGCGTGCATTAGGCATGTGTGCCACGACATCAACCTTAATGGTGGCAATGCGTCCGCTTTCAGCATCCTTAATATTGGGGGCATAGGAACGGTCAACCAAATCAATTGGGACGTGCCATAGTAAATTTGCAACAGCAGGCCCACCAACGAGTCGTTCTAAATGGCCAACAGTTCTTGGCCCAACACCGGGAAGAACCGAGAGACTTCTGAATAGTGGGTCTAAAATAAATGGACGCATGACTTTCGCGGGACAAAACTGTGACTGATATGCTAAGAAGACGACTATGCAAGAAAGCCCTGAAAAAGTCAAGTCACTCAACACGAAACGCAAGCGATTGATTTATCGCTCGTGGCATCGTGGCACGAAAGAGATGGATATGCTTTTGGGTAAATTTGCAGAAATCCATATTCCCAACATGAGCGAGCCCGAATTAGGGAAATACGAAGCATTGCTCGATTTAAATGATCCTGATCTTTACGAGTGGTATTCCAACCCTGAAAAATTACCGCAAGAACATCGCAACGAAGTTATGGCACTTTTTCTTGCTTTCCATTATAAAGCCTGACTTATGAGCAAAGCTATTTCAGAGATACACGCCGTTGAAAGTGTGACGGAGAAAACCATCTTTGGTGCACCAGAGGGGCATGATGCACGTATTCTGATTGAGAAGGCGCGTGAATTGATGCGTGATGACCGCGTTCTTGTTCATGTTGCACTGGATGATAGGCGTACAAATTTTCTCGAGGAATGTATTTCCTATTTTGGAAATGATGTAGAGATTGCAGTTTTTCCGGCTTGGGACTGTTTACCCTATGATCGTGTATCGCCAAGTGCTGATATTGTTTCGCAGCGCGTTGCAACGCTTTGCAAACTCATGTCTTGGACAAAGGGTAAAACACGTAAACCTCGCATATTGTTGACAACTGTAAATGCAGTCCTTCAGAAGGTTATGCCTAAACAGGCGTTGGAAAATGCAGCCTTTTCATTTGAAAAGGGGGGGCGTTTAAAGGAAGCTGATCTTTTTAATTACCTTACCGCCAATGGTTACCAGAGAAGTGATACGGTGCGTGAACCTGGTGAGTTTGCAGTTCGTGGCGGTATCATTGATGTTTTTCCTGCGGACTCTGATAGCACCTATAAGGCTCGATTTATTTGGCGATGAAATTGAAACTATTCGTACCTTTGACGCGCTGAGCCAGCGAAGCGAAGAATACGCTAACCTCGTTTTCTTTGACACCTGCCGCTGAATTTTTCCTGAATGAAGAAAGTATTTCACTCTTCAGGCAAAATTATCGCCAGCTTTTTGGAACAATACGTGAGGATGATGCCCTATACGCAGCAATCAGTGAGGGACGCTCTTATAATGGCGCGGATCACTGGTTACCGCTGTTCTATCAGGAAATGAACAGCTTGTTTGATTATATTTCTGATGCCTTTATCACGCAGGACAATCAATCCTTACAATCACAATCTGAGCGCATTGAGCAAATTCAGGATTTCTTTGAAACGCGCAAGACTCTCGAGCAAGCCGCACTTAGGCCTTCTAAAAAAGATAAGAACTTATCAGGTAGTCTTTACAGACCAATGCCTGCCAATCGCCTCTATTTTGATGAGGTGATTGAAGATGGATTTTCACTCAGTCCTTTTAAATCTCCGCAAGAAACAAACGAGAACAATACTGCAACCAAGACACGCAACTTTGGTGATGTTCGTGCGTTGCCAGATGGCAATGTCTTTCGCGAAGTAAAATTATATATCGATACGTTACGTAATGAAAAAAGAAAGATTGTAATTGCAGCCTACAGTGAAGGTTCGCGCGAGCGTATGAAAGGCCTTTTAGAGCATGAGGGTTTTGCTAATCTTAAAATTTGCGATTCATATGATGACGTTAAAAAACTGGGAAGCCGTGATACGGGTTTAATCGTACTTGCTCTGGAAGATGGCTTCGTTGCAGATGACCTTGTTATCTTGAGCGAGCAGGACGTTCTGGGTGACCGCTTAACACGCAAGTTGAAAACCAAGAAACGTAAAAGTGATAATTTTATAGCCGAGGCAACATCTCTGTCTCAAGGGGATCTTGTTATTCACACTGAACATGGCCTTGGTCGTTTTGAAGGGCTGGAAACACTCAAGGCTATGGGAACGCTCCATGATTGTGTAAAGCTTGTCTATCTTGGCGGCGACAAACTGTTTGTACCTATTGAAAATATTGATGTTCTGTCACGCTATGGAAACGAAGACACGGTTGCTTCGCTGGATAAACTAGGCGGGGCAGGGTGGCAAGCAAGAAAAGCCAAGGTTAAAAAAGATCTTCTGCGAATTGCAGAGCATCTCATGAAAATCGCAGCAGCGCGCGAATTGAAAAAAGGCGAGAAGCTTGCCGTTGATAGTGATGTTTATCAAAAATTTGTTATGGGATTTCCTTATACTGAAACAGACGACCAGCAACGCGCCATTGAACAGGTTCTTGCCGACTTGGATAGTGGGCGTCCAATGGACAGGCTTGTATGTGGAGATGTTGGTTTTGGTAAAACAGAAGTGGCACTTCGCGCAGCCTATGTGGCTGCAATGGACGGTGTGCAGGTTGCAGTTATTGCGCCAACAACATTGCTTGTGCGCCAGCACTATATGAATTTTGTAGAGCGATTTAAACATACTGGCCTTCGTATCGAACAGCTATCTAGGCTTGTGTCAGCCAAAGAAGCCAAGCAGGTGCGCGAGGGGTTAACCGATGGGCGCGTAAATATTGTCGTTGGGACACACGCGCTCCTTAGTAAAGAAACTAAATTTGCCAATCTAGGTTTGATGATTGTTGATGAAGAACAACGCTTTGGTGTGAAACAAAAAGAACGCCTTAAGGAGCTTAAGGAAAACGTTCACATCCTGACCTTAAGTGCCACACCAATTCCGCGTACCCTTCAAATGGCACTAACGGGTGTGAAAGATATGAGCATAATTGCCACCCCACCAGTAGACAGATTATCCATCCGTACATTTGTTTTGCCATCTGACCCTGTTGTCATCCGTGAGGCCTTGTTGCGTGAACATCATCGTGGCGGTCAGAGTTTCTATGTTTGTCCACGTGTTTCCGACATTGCAGATGTCGAAGAGGCGTTAAGAGAGCTTGTTCCCGAAGTCAGGCTCGTTTCAGCACATGGACAAATGCCTGCCAATGAATTAGAGGCGAAAATGAATGCCTTTGTTGATAAGCAATATGATGTTTTGCTGGCAACAAATATCATTGAGTCTGGCCTTGATATTCCAACCGCTAATACCATGATTGTGCATCGTGCCGATATGTTTGGTTTGTCGCAACTCTACCAAATTCGTGGACGTATAGGACGCTCCAAGGTACGTGCATATGCTTATCTAACATTCGAGCCGAATAAAAAATTGACGGATCAATCTCAAAAACGCCTCGAGGTTTTGGAAATGCTCGATACATTAGGGGCAGGTTTCCAACTGGCTAGTCATGATATGGATATTCGCGGTGCTGGTAATCTTGTCGGTGAAGAGCAATCAGGACACGTCAAGGAAGTCGGAATTGAGCTTTACCAGCAAATGTTGGAAGAGGCCGTTGCTATGGTCAAATCCGGGGCTGATAAAGTCGAGGACTTGATGAGTGAAAGTTATAGTCCGCAAATCAATCTGGGAACATCCATCCTTATCCCTGAGAGATATGTCGAGGATTTAACAGTGCGCATGTCACTTTATCGTCGCCTTGCTGAACTTGAAACCGAGCAAGAGGTCGAGGTGTTTGCAGCAGAGCTTATTGACCGTTTCGGAAAACTGCCCGATGAGGTCGAGAACCTTCTTGATATTGTGAAGATTAAACAACTTTGTAGACAGGCTGGCGTTGATAAAATTGATGCGGGTCCTAAAGGTGCAATAATAAGTTTCCACAATAATCGTCCACCTCATCCTGAAAAGCTCCTTACATGGCTTCAGAATAAACATGGCACGGTGAAATTACGCCCAGATCAAAAGGTTTCCTTGTCTCGTGGCTGGACATCACTTGCACAGCGCGTAAGTGGAACCAAGTCCATTTTAAATGAATTGTGCTCTCTGGCAGGATAATTCTACTGGTCACATCTTTGTTCTCATGCTCAAATACTTGCCATGAGTCAAAATTTTCATACCCAGCTCGCCGATTATCAAAAACGCTTTGATGCAATGGAGCCAGAGCAAAAGATTGTTCTTGAGGATAAAGCCGCTGGTATTGAGGGGTATATCGTTGTGTGGAATACAGGCATCAGCCATTCAGGCCCTCTGAAAGGTGCAGCCAAAGGCGGAACACGCATCCATCCTGAATTAACATTGGATGAGGTTGCTATGCTGGCGCGCAAAATGGCTCTTAAAAATGCGGCTGCTGGTTTGCCTTTAGGCGGTGCTAAATCGGGGCTACGCGGTAATCCTGACCATCCTGATTTTGAAAAAACCTATAAGCGTTTTGTAGAGCTTGCCAAGCCGCATTTCTATGAAAATGGAGGCGCATGTGGTGGTCTTAGGTTTTGATATAGGTGCAAAGCCTATTCATGCCAAATGGGCAGTTGAGGTTTTGGGTTCTGGTAAATCCTTTACGGGTAAGCCTGTCGATATGGGTGGAACGGATTATGACCGCGAAGGCATAGCTGGGTTAGGTGTTGCGGTTGCAGGGCGAACATTATTGGAAGAGAACGGCAAAGCTATTAAAGGTGCAAAGTTTGCAGTTCAGGGTTTAGGCGCAATGGGCGCGGCAGTGGTAAGATATTTTTCAGGCTATGGGGGTGTTTTATCGGCCTTATCCGATCCTGTTTATGGTGGGACATGGAAATTACCATCGGCTCCGCCACAAGAGTTTTACGATAATATTCAGCATCGCCGAAGTGAAAAGGTGGAAAGTTACCTTGAAAAACACGGCGAATTCATATCATCTGATACTTCTGCTGTATTAGAAGTACAAACCGATATTCTCTTCCCATGTGCAATTCAAAACGTTATTAATCGCCATAATTACGAAAAGATTAGAGCGGCTTTCATAAGCGAAGGTGCAAATTCTCCTATAAATGATGAGATTTACCCACTTCTCCATGAAAGAGATATTCAGGTTGTTCCTGATTTTATAGCCAATCCTGGTGGAATTATTGCTGCATTTGTCGAGATGACATCCGAGAGTAACAATAAGGTAGATGAGGCCAAAGCCATGACAGAGGTAAAGATTGCTGAAAATGTTAGGCAGTGCCTTTCTTTGGCAAAAGAGCATAATGTGACTATACGCGAGGCAGGCTTGTTTTTGGCCTATAGTCGAATATTTGATTAAGCCTTGGAGAAACAGGCGTTTAAGTGTTATTCTGTAAAGAGAACATATTTGAAAGTGAGAGCCAGATGTCTACGGTGTATGTCCAAAATAAAATCAAAGAGGCCCTGAAAGAGGCTAAAGGAAACCAGACGCGCGCGCGCCAGTATCTAATGACATGGGCCACACAGGATTTAGCCTTGCTATTAGGGCTTACGAAATCACATCTTAATGGATTGGCGTCTTATGCTATTGCAAAGACATTGCAACAGGAAACAACGGCCAACATTACAGGCAATGCTCCGATGCCAGCTAATGCTAAGAAAATGGATATGCCCGAGGAGGCGTTTGGTAAAGACCTTCTCAAGGCATTATCTGGGCGTGACAGCGTGCGCTTCGGTATGGAGGCGGCGACACCTCGCCCTGTTACGCGCAGAACACCTGCCTCCGAGTCACACGTTGCGATTATGAGATCTCTGGCTGGGCAATCCTCAAAAAACAAAAAATCTTAATTTAGTAAAGTAATAGCTACTCGTGAAACTTGCCTGCGAAAATGATGCCATTTTTGATTTCCTGACAATGCATGGGTTTTCTCCTGATTTTGAGGAGGTCTCTGCAGATTGGAGTACGCGACAATATTACCGTGTTAAGGATTTATCAAATAACCCTGCTATATTAATGGTTTGCCTTGATGAGACGCAAAGGTCTTATATGCAGGCTTTTATCACAATTGCAGAAAAGCTTAGATTGTTAGGCTTAAGTGCTCCTGAGATATATGCACATGATTTGAGCGCAGGCTTTATGCTTTTAGAGGATTTTGGCAACAAAGAATTCGCCGATATAATCGAGCAGGATATTCGTTCATCTTCTGATTTATATTCTTTGGCTGGGCAGGTTTTGAAAAATATGTCTGAGACGCCCGGTATTTCTGATGGTTTGCCAGATTTTTTCTCAAGTTCGGTTTATAAAGGACATGTGCGCGTTCTTGATTGGTATGTTCCCTCTGTCTTGAAGATAAAAATTGATCCATCTTGGCGCGAAAAATATCTAAAAATATGGGAAAAGATAGAAGATGATTTGCCCATACCTGAAAAAGGCTTTGTGCATATTGATTACCACCCAGCAAACATGATGCTACTTGAGAATAAAACAGGCTTAAAAAAATGTGGAATTTTGGATTTTCAAAATGGCTGCAGAGGCCCCATAGCATACGATTATACCAACCTTCTCAAAGACATACGCCGTGATGTCCCCACTGATGTTCAACATCAGGTTTTGCAAAAAGCATTAGAAGGTATGAATGAAAACGCACAAAAATCATTTAAGATTTGGTACGATGTTTTAGCATTACAATTCCATTTTAGAATTGCAGGACAGGTTATAAAACTTGCCCTTGAAACAGGACGCGATGACTTGCTCGAATTTTTACCAAGGACGCTTGGCTACATCGGGGAAGAACTCAAAAACCCATTATTCGTCGATTTAAAACAGTTTTTTGAGGACATAGGTGTAAATTTCGCAAGCAGCGATATTTCTCTTGATGAGAAATACATCTCTGACACAGCTTTCTAAGCTATCCTCTTGTCAAAACCCTTTGTTTTCTATAATTTTTTTACTGTTATTTAAAAATAAGAGAAAAGGCCTTATCCCATGAGCATTATTGCCAAACGCATGTCGCAAATTAAACCGTCTGCAACGCTAACGTTGTCGGCTAAAGCTGCTGAGTTGAAAGCTAATGGGGAAGATATAATCGGTTTGGGGGCGGGGGAGCCTGACTTTGATACGCCTGATTTTATCAAGGATGCAGCAAAGAAAGCAATGGATGAAGGGAAGACAAAATATACGCCTATACCTGGAACCAACGAGTTGAAAGATGCCATTATTGCCAAGTTTAAAAGAGACAACAATCTTAACTATGAGCGTACCCAAATTATTGTAAGCACGGGCGGTAAACAGGTTCTTTATAATGCGCTTATGACGACTTTGGACGAAGGTGATGAGGTTATTATACCAGCACCTTATTGGGTATCTTATCCTGATATGACCCTTTTAGCGGGTGGTAAACCAGTTCTCGTTGAGTGTGGAGAAGATAACAATTTTAAAATTACGCCCGAGCAGTTGGAAGAAGCCATTTCAGATAAAACGAAATGGATTATTCTGAATTCACCAAGTAATCCCACGGGATTTGCCTATACAAAGGAAGAAATGCAGGCACTTGGTGAAGTTTTGAAGAAACACACTCACGTGTATATTATGACTGATGATATATACGAGCATCTTGTTTACGATGGTTTTAAATTTGTTACATTTGCAGAGGCCGTTCCTGACCTTTATGATCGTACTTTAACTATTAATGGTGTGTCTAAATCGTACTCTATGACAGGGTGGAGAATTGGCTATGCCGGCGGTCCTGTAGAAATTATCAAAGCTATGACTAAAATCCAGGGTCAAAGCACATCAAATGCAAGTTCCATTTCACAGGCTGCTGCTTGTGCTGCACTTGAGGGCGATCAATCTTTCATGAAAGAGTGGAACAATGCCTACACAGAACGTCGTGATTTGGTGGTGGATATGTTGAACCAAGCGCAAGGCGTGAAATGTATTAAGCCAGAAGGCGCATTTTATGTTTATGCAAGTTGCGAAGGATGTATGGGGAAAGCAACTCCAGATGGTGATATCATTGAAAGTGACGAAGATTTCGTAACATATTTGCTTGAAAGCGTTGGTGTTGCGGCAGTTCATGGCGCTGCATTTGGTCTGTCACCATATTTTCGTGTGTCATATGCCACATCAAAAGAAGCTTTGGAAGAAGCCTGTAAGCGCATCCAAAAAGCATGTGACCAATTGAATGGTGGGGCTAAAACTGAAGCGGCTTGATTTTAGTGAACAGTGGCTTCTAACGCCTGCGTATTTCCTACGACAGCAGGCACCGCACTACGAAGGGCTATTTCGGATGCGACTGCAAAATCACCCCTGAAAAGACTTCTCAGAAGGTCTTTATCTCTCGTATCCATACAGGGGTTATGACCCGCATCAATTTCTATGATTGGGTGACTTGCCCGCTCGAAAAGAGTTTTAGCTGTTGTCCTGCACACAAAGGGGTCACGAGCACCAATAAATAAAGCTTGTTTAACTCTAGATAGTTCGGCAAGTCCTTGCTTTCTGAGATCTTCACCAGCTTCAATTAGTGAGAGTACTTGACCATGAGTAGGTGGAGAAGTGAAGTGCTCGTCAGCATCAGCCATATTTCCTGCCTCTTTCCATGCACAAAATGCACGGTCAGTGCGTAGGCTGCCGCAAATAGCATCCTTATTTTTGCTTGCATGCCATTTATAAAGCTTTCCACCAGCGGTAGTATTGCATCCTATGGCTTGCATCATAGGTGCCATACTGATGATTGCGGTTTGTGTTTCTTCTATGTCTTGTCTGAAGCTTTGACTATGCAATAAGCGCTGCATGGCTAGTCCACCGCTGGAATGTGCGCCGGTGATACGCGGTATATTGGGGTCTACAAGTTTAAATAAGGGAGATCTGGAATCTGTAAGAAAGTCTGTGATAGTTTGTTCGAAAATATCCATGAAACCACTATTGGAAGATACTTCAGGTAATTGAACTGTAAAGATATTAAAGCCATCTTTGGCACGTTCTTGCATCCAATGGTCATAAGCGCCCACTCCCGCATTAAACCCTGTTATATAAGTAAGAGTTGTATGAGGATTTTGACCCGGGACAAATCCGTATTTTAATTCTTGATCACCAAATTGGGTTACTTGAGAGAAACAATTCAACTCGTCAGTAATTTGAGTGCGGATAAAGTCTACTGGCTCACTTCGAAAAGCTCCCCAAGTCCTTTGAAGGCGAGGAGAAATTAACTTTTTTGCAAGTGTTTGTATAAGAGCCACTAAAGAGATTTCCCTGTGAGGATTATTCTTATTTTAAATTATTCTAGCTTAACATAAGTGATTCTGTCACTTCTTTTTCTTCGTTGGTTTGCATTTTTAAGCTTAATGGGGAAAACTCCTTAGCCAGATGACATAAAATCAAGAAGTCCCTTTTTCTTTTTTGTTCCAGCTTTATGATTTTCAACCAGCAGATCGCATATCGCGTCAAAAGTAGCACTTTTCTCAGCCAACATCATTTCTGTGAAGTTACGTAGACGTCTCATGTTATCAGGGCTTGCATCATCTATATCCGTGCTTGGGTGATCCTTTGCAAAAGCACCTGATACGAGTGATTTGTTGAGAATATAAAGATCATCCTCCATTTCGAATTTATAGGCTTCAAATAAAGCCGTTTCTGAAGCGTGAAAAAAGATATTAATGAGAGGAAGATCATTGGTAGGATCAACAACTCCAAGTGAGCCAAATTTATTCCATTCAGCTTTTGAAATTGAACGATTATATGACCCTGTGCCTAAAACAATCATAATTAAATTCATATCTTTTGGAATGCGATGACGAAGAGCTCCCATATATGTAATACAAGAATTGTCGAAGATACTTCCATCAATTGCCGTAATGGTATTGTCTTCGTTTTCGATGTTGGCTTCAAAGCTGTGGCAGGGAAAGTATGTGGGGGCAGCTGTACTGGCCATCACAGCATCGTAAAAAGTTACATCTGTATTGGAGACATATTTTTCACCAATTTTGAGATTTTGAAGCCAAATTGCATGCCCACCTTCGTGTAAGGACGGGTTTAAATTATGTACGGGATGATTTTCAGCTTCAGCAATTTCTTGTTCTGCTTTAACTTTTGAACGGTCAATACTGTATATCGGGATGAGAATACTTTTTAAGGAGTTTTCTAATTTTGATCGCCCAAAAAGTGCTCGTAAATTACGTCCTAAGTTTGCTGGGTCATAATGCCCATGGTTAATAAGCTTGTTAAGAGTTTTAAATTTCATCAAGCGATTGTTGAAATCATGGATAAGCCCACGAAATTCTCTGAATGCGTCTCTTGGAAAAATGCGAACACCCTCGCGCTCGTAAAATCTCACAAGGTGGCGTGCTTTATATTTTGGAACTTCGGGATTTGTAGGATGCGGAATATTTAATGCCGCATTAAGAATGGCCCCTGTAGATGGGCCTGCGAAGATATCAACCATATCTGCCATATGCAGACCTGTGCGTTCCTCAATGCGCTGCATGATGATGGCAGGGACAAGTCCGCGCATACCACCGCCGTAAGTGTAGAGACAAATTATATTTTTTTTAGCCATAAGAGAAAGTTTGGAATACTAAGAGGTGTTTTTTTACATTATGGTATAGAAGGCGCTAATTTGAAAGAACTTATAAGTAAAACATAATGGATAAAATAGAGGTTTTCGAGTTTGATAGCGGTAAAGTGGGTGAACACCTTATTGTGCTGGGCGCTATTCATGGCGACGAAATTTGCGGTACAAAGGCTATAAGGGAAGTTATTTCCGATATTGAAAAAAGTCATCTGGTTATAGAAAAAGGTAAGGTAACTTTTATTCCTGTCTGTAACCCCAAGGCATACGAGCAAAATCTCCGCTATATTGATAGAAATCTGAACCGATATTTGTTTCCGAAGACTGAATTGAGTGACTATGAGGATAGTCTCACTAATCAGCTTTGCCCGTACCTCGAAACAGCAGATGTCTTGCTTGATCTCCATTCTTATCAGGTAGGAGGTGCAGCGTTTATATTTATTGATAGGCCAGAAGGAAGAGAATTTGAATATGCCAAGGCTTTGGGGGCAAAATATATAGTTTATGGCTGGTCGGATTCCTACGGAAGGTTGTCCGAAGATGATAAAAAGAAAGGTATGGGGACTACAGAATATCTAAGGCAAAATGGAGGCTTTGGGGTAACGATGGAATGTGGTCAGCATCTGGATCCTATAAGCCCTGTAAACGCCAAGAATGCCATTCATAATGCGATTAATTATTTGAATATAGCTCAGTTATCATCTTTAAATTCGTTTCCTGAAGAGGATCCGGTACTTATTAGAATACTAAAGCCTATTATGAAATCTAAAGAGGGTAAATTTACAAAAGATTGGAAGAATTTTGAAATTGTCAAAAAAGGTTCCGTCTTGGGAGTATTTGAAGATGGTGAACAAGTTGTTATTCCCGAGGATGGAGTTTTAATATTACCTAAAGAGAGTTCTCCAGTTGGGTCAGAGTGGTCTTACCTTGGGCAAATAGAAGACTAAAGATTAGGATAAAAAAAACCGGGCACAAGGCCCGGCGAGTTGAACAGGGAGGTTTTACGTCTGGGAGACGTAAGGTCTTCATAAATGAACACCTGTGATTGCCGAAAGGCAACCATCCGCATGTGATATAACATAGGTGCACATAAATAAATAAACAAAAATGCATAATGGCTATGCATTTTTCGCATAACTCTAGAGAGCGTGTTTGCCCATTTGCTTAATTAGAAACTCTTTTAAAAGATTAATCCTTTTAGAGTTTCTGTGTTCCTCAGGATAAACGTAAAAAATATCGATAGCTTCTTTGGCTTCGTTAGGAAGAATTTTTTCCAAATGGGGGCTTTCATCAATAAGGAAATCTGGCAGTGCCACTATGCCTAATCCTTGTTGCGCGGCCTGCAGACAGGTATTCATAGAGTTTACAAGTAGGGCTTCCTTGTGAGTGTTGGGGTCAATATCGGCGACCTCGAAATGCCAATTAGGACGTTTGTGGGGGGCGGGTGCCTCATCGGGATGACCAATGATAAAATGATTTTTAAGTTCTCTAAGTGACTTTGGCGCCCCATGTTTTACCAAATAATCTTTTGACGCGCATATGGAGAAATGGATTTGACCTAGTTTAAGTTGAATTAGATCTTGTTGTTCTGGCTTATACAATCGTATGGCGGCATCTGCCTCCCGCATACCGAGATTTAAAATTCGATCCTCTAAAATCATAGAAAGTTTAATTCCAGGGTTTTCCTTCAAGAAAGCGGGTAGTTTGGGAGCTAGCCATGATGAGCCAATAAATTCAGCAACAGTAATCAACAATGTGCCTGTGGCTTCGTCTTTTGTATCGTGCAGGCGGCCTTCTATAAGAGATAGCTGTCGAAAAATGCTTTGTGCAGTTTCAAACAGAAGTTCACCTTGTTCGGTCAGGATAAGCCCACGTGCATGTCTGTGAAATAATGTTACACCCAAGCTGTCTTCGAGGCCTGCGATCTGACGTGAAATTGAAGATTGGCTTAGTTTTAATCTTTCACTGGCGTGAGTGAAACTGCCTGCCTCGGCAACGGCATAAAAAGCTTTTAATTTATCCCAATCCATAGACATAATTAGTCATAGCCCTTTGCCATCATTCTGCAACTGCTGCAGCTTGGCCATCTACACTTTGCTCAGCCAAGAACTTATCTGCCTCGAGCGCCGCCATACAGCCCATTCCTGCTGCTGTTACAGCTTGGCGATAGGTTTTGTCTTTTACATCACCAGCGGCATAAACACCTGCAATGGATGTTGCTGTGGAGTCAGGTTTCGTAATGATATAGCCAGATTCATCCATATCAACCTTACCCCTGAATAGGCTTGTTGCGGGGTCATGCCCAATAGCAACAAACATGCCGTCAACATCGAGAGTTTTTTCTTGATTTGTTTTGATGTTTTTAATGCGAAGGCCGGTCATTCCAGGTGTTCCACCCTCGTTGTGTCCAACGCCAAGCACTTCCTCAACGACAGTGTCCCATTCAAAGGCAAGCTTATCATTATTAAAAAGACGTTCTTGCATTATTTTTTCTGCTCGCAATTCATCGCGACGGTGAATAAGTGTGACTTTTGAAGCAAAGTTGGTCAGGAATAAAGCTTCCTCAACAGCAGAATTACCACCGCCTACAACTGCAATTTCTTTGCCACGGAAAAAGAAACCATCACAAGTTGCGCAAGCTGATACACCAAGACCTCTGAATTTTTCTTCGGAAGGAAGTCCAAGCCATCTGGCCTTTGCACCAGTAGAAATAACAATTGTCTCGGCAATATAGGTTGTTCCACTCTCTCCAATGCACATGAAAGGACGCTTAGAGAAATCAACAGACTGGATCATGTCATTGATGATATTAGTGCCAACATGCTCAGCTTGCTTTTGCATTTGTTCCATAAGCCATGGACCTTGGATAACATCGGCAAAACCAGGATAGTTCTCAACATCCGTGGTTATCATTAATTGACCGCCTGGCTCCATGCCTGTGCAAAGGGTGGGCTTTAAATTTGCACGTGCTGCATATATTGCAGCCGTATACCCTGCTGGTCCAGAACCAATAATTAAAACTTTTGTACGTACTTCAGACATGCGAAATCTCTTGTTCCTACTATAAAATATTTTAATTTGTGAGACTTCTATTGCTACCTTGCCAGCCTTAGCGGGGCAAGGCTTTTTTGATAGCATCTGCTATCATCTGTGCATCATTTAAAGGTGAATAGCTCCATTGCTCAAACTTTCCTTCAAACCTGCGAATGGCACCTTGTGCAATGAGTGTATCTTGTAACTTCTCAAGGCGTGTTTTTTTGGATGTTTTTGGGTCTAGGCCAATCATGTAAACAGGCTTACCCGTCGTTGCTGCTTCGGAAAGCATTGACGCACTGTCGCATGTGACAAACAAAGTGTCTGCATGCCCCATATAACCAAAATAAGGATTTTCACCTGTGTTATCCCAGAAATCGACAGATTTACCTTTAAGCTTTTCACGAAGAATATTCTGAATATGATCTGGTGTTCTGCGCGAGGCAGTTATCATAAGTGAACCGCCAGTTTCTTGTCTTATTCGTGCGAGATCATCGGCAAGTTTATGTGCGGTTTCTTCGCTAAATGAGTAGGATGCGGACTCACCGCCAATAAGCACAGCCATGCGCGGCGAGGGAAGTTTGCCTAACGCAGGAAAGTTTTTACGTCCCTCGGCTAGTTTGTTTTCCGTAATTCTATTTGGTGTGGCATTAGTAATTATAACATTTTTACCGCGTGTCGGGTCATGTGCAGGAAGGGCAACCAAATCAAAGTTTTTGGGGGCTATGCGAGGATCTTGAATGTACACCGTAAAAGTTTGCCCCTTTGATTGTTTTTTAATATAGCGCGCAGCAGCAATGCTTTTACGACCAGATGCGATGACGAGATTTGGCCATGGAGCCTCAAGTGAGTCTCCATTGAAAGTGAATTTTTGTTCAAGCGCTAAATAGGGGGAAAATAATTTCCAAGGTTGATTAAGTGATATGGTTTTTACTTCAAAAGGCCAGCCTAAACACTCTGCCACACCCACACACTGGTTTTGTGTTCCACGCAAATCTTCTGTTACGACCCACACAGAAGGAACATCATTGTTTAACTTTTTTGGCATGTTTCTTTTGGCTTGCTTTCGGTTATCTATTGTCTATATCATCCGATATCTCAAACGAAAGTACTAACATAAATATGTCACGCGCAAAACTTGATAAAATTGATAGAAATATTTTGAAGAACCTTCAAAATCACGGACGAATGACCAACGTTGATTTGGCTAAAGAGGTTGGTATTTCTGCGCCACCGTGTTTACGTCGTGTGCGCGTTCTTGAGGAGAATGATCTTATCAGGGGCTACCACGCGCGCGTCAATCAACGTGCTCTAGGATATGGTGTTACAATCTTTGCGCATGTAAAACTGGAAAATCATTCCGACAAAGAGCTTTCAGCTTTTGAGAAACAGTGTGAGACTTGGGAGCGCATAAGGGAATGCTGGATGTTGACTGGTGAAACAGATTTTTTGTTGAAGGTTGTTGCCAAGAACTGGGATGACTATCACGAATTCCTGACAAATGAGTTGATGGCTCTACCAAATATTTCAGGTGTTAAATCATCGCTCTCTATTCGTGCCAGTAAAGAACTGCCTGGCGTTCCAATAGAAGACTGATTTATTTATATACAACTTTCAATATTTCGTAGTCTGTAGCACCCTTGGGCGTTCTAACGGAAACACTGTCACCAATAGATTTACCAATTAAAGCTCGTGCGATAGGAGATGTGAGAGAAATTTTTCCTGCTTCAGCATTAGACTCGTATTCTCCAACAATCTGCAGAACGCGTTCTTTATCTGTTTCTTCATCTACAATTGTAACGGTCGCTCCAAATTTGATGATGTCACCTGAGAATTTAGATAAATCAATAATATCAGCGGCACTTATAACGCCGTCAAGTTCCTTGATACGACCTTCAATAAAGCTTTGTTGTTCTCTAGCTGCATGATATTCGGCGTTCTCAGATAAGTCTCCGTGCTCGCGTGCCTCTGCAATTGCGGCAATAACATTAGGGCGCTGAACGCCCTTTAAATCTTTTAACTCGGCAACAAGAGCGTCGTAACCCCCTTGTGTCATTGGAACCTTGTCCATTTTAAACCTCTTTAATCTATAAAAAAACAAATCCCCGCTCAAGGGCGGGGCTTTCAATCTAGATAGTAACATTGCCTCTTTAAAAACGTCAAGACAAGAGATTTATTGACATAGCTTAAGAGGTTCTTTGGTCAGGTAATAGCGAATTAAAAATTAGCAGTAGGGAGCTAAAATTATGGGTGTTTAAACAGATACACAAATTGCGAGAAAGAAAATTAGGGCTGTATTACTTACACTCACCAAAGGCCAATTATGCAGCTTCTTCTTTATTTTCTATTTCATCAAAATAGCTTTGAAGAGGAGCAACATTAATATCTCGTGTTTTAAGCGCGCGAATAGCTTGCACTCCAGCCTTGGCCGCAGATATTAAAGTGTAATAAGGAATTTTATTCATCAACGCGTTGCGTCGAATGGATTGTGCATCGACAACAGCTTGCGGACCCTTAGTCGTATTAATCATAAAATCAATCTCGTGATTGATAATCGCGTCAACAATGTGCGGCTGTCCCTCCATAACCTTGTTAATACGATCAACCTCGACACCATTGTCACGCAAGTGCGAGCAAGTGCCTGATGTTGCAACCAGCTTGAAACCCAAATCAATCAAATCCTTTGCTATGGGTACAAGTGCATCTTTGTCTGCATTTTTAACTGAAAGGAAAACTTTCCCTTCGGTCGGCAGAATTGTTCCTGCACCTAACTGACTTTTTAGGAAAGCATGCGCCATATCATGGTTTAAGCCCATTACTTCACCTGTTGATTTCATCTCGGGGCCCAGAATCGGGTCAACACCTGGGAAGCGATCAAAGGGGAAAACGGGTGCCTTGGCGGCAACATGGTCAGGCGTCATCCCGCGTAGGATAGACTTGAAGTTTGAAAGTTTCTCTCCAGCCATAATGCGCGCAGCAATCTTGGCGATAGGCGTTCCCGTTGCCTTAGCAACGAAAGGAACAGTTCTCGAAGCCCGTGGGTTAACTTCAAGTAAATGAATGTCATATTCACCTGTGTTACGGTTGCGTTTGCAGGCAAATTGAATATTCATCAACCCTTTGACATTTAGTGCAAGGGCAAGTTGTCTGGTTTGTTTTTCAAGTTCTTTCACTGTGCGATAGGGCAAGGAGTGAGGGGGCAGAACACAAGCACTGTCGCCTGAGTGGATGCCAGCCTCTTCGATATGCTCCATAATGCCTGCTACATACACATCCTTACCATCACACAAGGCATCAACATCAACCTCAATGGCTTCTTTTAGATATCGATCAAGTAAAACAGGTGTATCACCTGAAATCCTTACTGCTGTTGAAATGTATTTTTTGAGCGAGTCCATTTCCTGAACAATTTCCATACCCTGTCCACCAAGAACGTATGAGGGGCGAATAACAAGCGGAAATCCTAGTTCTTCGGCCATTGTGATGGCTTCTTCTGTCGAGCGTGCAAGTGCGTTTGGTGGTTGGCGAAGCTTCAATTTCTTGATTAGCTTCTGAAAACGTTCGCGGTCTTCTGCTAAATCAATGGCGTCAGGGCTTGTTCCCAATATAGGTATGCCTTCTTTTTGTAAGATATCAGCAAGCTTAAGTGGTGTCTGCCCACCAAGTTGAACAATGACACCTTTAAGTTTGCCATCTTTGTTTTCGGCGTGAAGTAATTCAAGAACATCCTCAGTAGTTAATGGCTCGAAATAAAGACGATCTGAAGTTTCTGGGTCAGTTGACACTGTTTCTGGGTTACAATTTACCATTATCGTTTCATAGCCTGCCTCTTTCAAAGCATAGGCCGCGTGAACACAACAATAGTCAAATTCGATCCCTTGACCTATACGGTTGGGCCCTCCGCCTAGAATAACTACCTTTTCCTTTTCGCAACGCTCTATCTCGGAAATAGGCTCATTTAAGCCGTCCCCCTCGTATGTCGAGTACATGTATGGTGTAAGCGAAGGTAACTCCGCAGAGCATGTATCCACACGTTTATAAGCAGGCCGTATATTATACTTATGGCGGTCTTTTCGAACTTTATCCTCAGAAATACCCACAAGTGTTGCTAAGCGTTCGTCAGAGAATCCTAAGCGCTTAATAGCTGCCCAATCTTCGGCATTTGTAGGAAGACCATTTTCAATTATTCCCGCCTCTGTATCGACTAGACCTTTTATGCGCTCGAGATACCAGCGGTCGTATTTCGTAATGTCGTAGATGTCATCAATCGACATTCCAAAACGCATGGCCTGAGCTACATATAAAATGCGTTGTGGCGTGGGCTTATATAAAGCGGCGCGTATTTGATCCAAATGAGGCGTTTTTTGTTCCTTAGACGGCTGTCCAATCTGGATATCATCAAATCCTGTGATACCTTTCTCTAAAGAGCGCAAAGCCTTTTGCATAGATTCTTCAAAGCAACGGCCGATTGCCATGGCCTCGCCAACTGATTTCATCGCAGTTGTAAGCCCATTATCTGAGCCTTTGAATTTTTCAAAAGCAAAGCGGGGTATTTTTGTAACAACATAATCAATGGTCGGCTCGAAAGAGGCAGGCGTCTTGCCACCCGTAATGTCGTTTGTAAGTTCGTCCAATGTGTAGCCAACTGCAAGCTTTGCGGCGATCTTTGCAATAGGGAAACCTGTCGCCTTTGAGGCAAGAGCAGATGAACGTGATACGCGAGGGTTCATTTCGATTACCACCATACGTCCTGTCTCTGGATGAATGGCAAATTGACAGTTGGATCCACCTGTTTCGACACCAATTGCACGCAAAATTGCAATCGAGGCGTTACGCATCAACTGATATTCTTTATCCGTTAGTGTGAGGGCAGGGGCAACCGTAATGGAGTCACCTGTGTGCACACCCATTGGGTCAATGTTTTCAATGGAGCAGACGATAATACAGTTATCTGCCTTGTCGCGGACAACCTCCATCTCGTATTCTTTCCATCCCAAGAGTGATTCATCAATCAGAACCTCGGTGACTGGTGAGGCATCAAGACCTTCTTTTACAATCTTTTCAAAATCCGCCTTGTTATAAGCAATCCCACCACCTGTTCCAGCAAGTGTGAATGAAGGACGAATAATGGCAGGGAGTCCTGTATCTTCAATAGCCTCCAGAGCTTCTTGATAATTACGTACAACATGGCTTTTGGGGGATTCAAGACCGATTTTATCCATGCAGTCACGGAATTTCTGACGGTCTTCTGCTTTTTCAATGGCCTCTTGGTCTGCACCAATTAATTCAATACCTAATTTTTTTAATGTGCCGTTGTCTGCAAGTTTGAGTGCTGCGTTTAACGCTGTTTGCCCGCCCATGGTTGGAAGGAGTGCATCAGGTCTTTCTTTTTCCAAAATTTTTGTGACAACATCTGTTGTAATAGGCTCGATATATGTTGCATCCGCCAAATCCGGGTCGGTCATAATTGTGGCTGGATTGGAGTTAATCAGAATAATGCGGTAGCCCTCTTCTTTGAGAGCTTTACAGGCCTGCGCCCCTGAGTAATCAAACTCACAGGCTTGCCCAATAATAATGGGACCTGCGCCAATAATACAGATGGATTTTATGTCAGTTCTTTTAGGCATTTTTCTCGATACGTTCTAGGGGTTATCGAGAATAATTCAGTAACTTGAAACCAGCTTAAGTTCAATGATTAATGTTATTTAAACAACAATTATTCTTGATAATTTCACAAATACTCTTTGCACAATTTCTTTACTGATGTAGAAAAAAGCCATGATAGCCTCTTTACTTGATCTTGCACTCAATAATCTTTTAAGCCCAGTCATCCTATTTTTTATACTCGGATTCGGCGCAAGATGTTTAAAATCTGACCTCGATATTCCAGGCAATGTTAGTAAATTCATCGCTATCTATCTTATGATGGCGATTGGTTACAAGGGGGGCTACTCACTTAGCCGTCATGATCTTGATGCGTTGATATTAGTTACTCTCTTTGGTGGTATGGCTTTCAGTTTCTCCCTGCCGTTCCTTGCATTCTTCTTCCTGAGTAAAGCAACTAAATTTAAAGCGACTGAAAAGGCAGTTATTGCCGCTCACTATGGTTCAGTTAGCGTTGTAACGTTTGTGACCGCAGTTGATTTTTTAAACAATGTTCAAATTGAGTCAGATAGTTGGATGGTGGCTGTTCTTGCTGCGATGGAAACGCCTGCGATATTTGCTTGTTTTCTCATGATAAATATGTGGACGAAGAACAAAGGCAATAAGGTCTCATTTTTTGATGCCACAGTTTGGAAAGAAATTTTCTTGAACGGCTCGGTTGTTCTGTTGCTTGGCGGGTTCTTTGTAGGCTGGATTGCAGGTGACAGAGGCATGGCCGCGGTCGAGCCTTTCTTCGTGGATATATTTAAGGGGGTCTTATGTCTCTTTATGATTGATATTGGCATGGTTGCGGCCTCTAAGATTGGAGACAAAGACTCCAAATTAAGTTTCCCGCTTATAGGATTTGGTATCATCATGCCATTGATTGGCGCTGTGCTGGGTTCATTGTTTGCGGTGGCTATAGGCCTGTCAGTCGGTAATGCAACATTATTTGCAGTTTTGTGTGCGAGCGCCTCATACATAGCTGTGCCTGCCGCAGTCAGGATAGCCTTGCCCAAAGCAAATTTATCGCCAGCAGTAACTCTATCTCTAGCCGTGACATTTCCGTTCAATATCGTGTTTGGTTTGCCGTTATATTTGTACCTAGTACAGTATATGAGCGGTCAGTAAATTCATTTAGTGCTTAAGATTTCAAACGCATTTGTTTGTTAGCGTGTTGAAAGATTTGACCTTCTTCGATGTCGAATAGCCACCCACTAATATCAATCGCCCTTCATAATAGCTTTAGCAACACTGGGATAATTTCTCAGGTTTTCAATGCTTTCCAAAACAATTTGCTCTTCTGTTGCTGCGTGAAGATGAGGATCTGTCACCATCATGTAGTACAAATATGATGAGCTTTTTTTAAGCCTTTTTGGCAACATCTAGGAAGCTGGAGATCTCATTGTCGTCGATACCCTTAATGAGTGCATCTATTGCACCGCACTGGGTGTGACCCAAACAATCGACGTTTTTAACTTTATGATGTGAAGAGCAAATTGTAAGGCTGCGGCTAGGGCAGTGCCCTTCTTGTAAGGACGAACAATAGCGCCCATGGCCTTATGGGCAAAAGAACGTGCCTGGAGGTGGACTGAAAACTGGTCCCGGATTGGACGTGAATCTATACAACTAATGATGAAGTAATCAGGGGCTCTGGCCTTCTTTAACCAATCTTTCCATTATGGGATCATGACCCTCATAAGCCTTTTGGCGGAACGTTTTGAAGCCATTAAGTAGAATATCGCGCATTATGCTTTTAGCCTTTTTTTTGGCTTGTGTTTTTTGGCCAGACTTAATCATGTCAAAGAAACGCTCGAATAGGTAATGACTGTCCTGCGGTCCAGGAGAAGCCTCTGGGTGGTGTTGTACAGAAAATGCGGGCTTATCCTTCACACGAATGCCTTCATTGCTGTTGTCAAAAAGCGAGCGATGTGTGACCTCAACATTATTAGGCAACGTATCCTCCATGACCTCAAAGCCATGATTTTGTGAAGTAATTTCAACCTTGCCAGTTTGCAAATCCTTAACAGGATGATTTGCGCCTCTATGTCCCAATTTCATCTTTCTGGTTTGTCCACCGAGGGCAAGCGTGAGCATCTGGTGACCTAGGCATATTCCGAATATTGGCATGTTGGCATCAAGCAAAGTGCGAATGGTGGGGACAGAATACTCCCCTGTAGCCGCAGGGTCACCTGGACCATTGGAAAGAAACACACCATCAGGATTGAGCTTAAGAATATCCTCGGCAGAAGTATGCCCAGATACTACAGTCAATTTAGCACCTGTATTGGCAAGACAGCGTAAGATATTGCGTTTTGCGCCGTAATCAATTGCTACAATGTGAAGATTGTCGGATGAAGACGCGCCGTAACCAGTCTCAATATCCCAGAGTGTTTCATTCCAGTCATAGTTTTCTTTACAGGTCACTTCTTTGGCTAAATCGGCGCCTTCTAACCCTGACCAGTTTTCAAGCTCAGTAAACAAAGCGTTCAAATCAAATGTACCGTCATAATTTACGGCAAGTAAGCCATTAGGCGCACCACCATCACGAATTTTTTGAGTAAGAGCGCGCGTGTCCACACCTGTAATTCCGGGTAGATTGTGATCCTTTAGCCATTCGTCAAGGTGTTTAGTGGAGCGCCAATTAGACGGATCAGTAATTCGCTCACGTAATACCAGTCCGCATGCTGATGGATTTAAGGTTTCGATATCTTCGGGGTTTGTACCAACATTTCCAATGTGGGGGAATGTGAAAGTGATAATCTGGCGGGCGTATGAAGGATCGGTTAGAATTTCCTGATAACCAGTCATGGCAGTGTTAAAGCAGACCTCACCAATTTTTTTGGTTTCTGCGCCGATACCATATCCATAGATAATTGTACCGTCATTAAGCATAAGGCATGCTGTTGCGTTTTTAGGCTTTTTTACTTTTGAAAAGTCAGGCATATTTCCAGTCCGTTTTGTTGGCCGCCAAAATGCTGATTTGCAATATGGCACTGGAAAGCTATTGTATTAGGGAATTCTCACAAGAAAGAAAAGAAAAAATGTCAGAAAAACGCACAGAAATTAACTCGGCAATGAAGCAGGCCTTGAAAGATAAGGATAATTTAAAATTATCCACAGTTCGCCTCATTAATGCTGCTATTAAAGATCGCGACATTGCGGCTCGTGGAACAGGAAATCCAGAAGGCATTTCAGATGATGAGATTTCTCGCACTTCTTCAATTCATGATTAAGCAACGTAACGAATTGATAAAAATGTATTCGGATGGTGGACGTCAAGAATTGGCAGATAAAGAACAATCCGAGATCGAAGTCATTCAGACCTTTCTGCCAACACAGTTGTCACAAGAAGAAACAGAAAAGGCCGTTGATGAGGCAATTTCCGAGTTCGGCGCAGAAAGTATCAAGGACATGGGGAAGGTTATGGCTATTCTCAAATCCAAATATACTGGGCAACTTGATATGGGCAAGGCTGGACCTGCTGTTAAATCAAAACTTGGTTGATAGTAAATTAACCTTTGTTGTCTTTTGTCTCCCAAGTTTGCTAGAACTTAACGCATGACAATACCTCCACGTTTTCTAGATGATTTGCGTAATCGTCTGACCCTTTCCGATGAGGTGGGTAAGACGGTTAAATTGACGCGCGCGGGGCGTGAATACAAGGGCTGTTGCCCGTTCCACAAGGAAAAGACCGCTAGTTTCTATGTGAATAACGACAAACAGTTTTACCATTGCTTTGGTTGTGGTGCTCACGGTGATGTCATTGGGTTTGCCATGCAGGCCAAAAACTTGTCCTTTATTGAGGCGCTAGAAGGTCTTGCTGCCCAAGCAGGAATGCAAGTGCCACAAGCATCACCCGAAGAGGTTAAAAAGGAAAAAAAGAAAAAAGACCTCTATGCCCTAATGGAGTCAGCTACGAACTGGATGGCGGAAAGATTGTTTGAGCCAAAGAACAAGGATGTACTGTCCTATATGACTGGTCGTGGCTTCAAGCAGGAGACATTAGAAGCTTTTACAATTGGATATGCACCAGATGATGGTCAGGCGATTAGAAGATTCTTAAATGCTGAGGGGTATGATGATTCTCAGATGCTCGAGGTGGGTCTTATTAAAAAATCCCTAAAGGGTGGTGAGCCTTACGCATTTTTCCGTGATCGTTTGATGTTTCCTGTGCGTGACAGACGTGGGCGTGTGGTTGCATTTGGTGGTCGTGTATTGCCAGAAAATATTAGGCCTCCGACCAATTCTGATTTTACCCCGCCTAAATATATAAATTCATCTGACACGCCTTTGTTTAATAAGGGGCGTATGCTCTACGGAGATTCCCTTGCACGGCAAGCTGCGCGCCAAGGGCATACTCCCATAGTTGTCGAGGGGTATCTGGATGTGATGGCGTGTCATCAGGCTGGAATTGAGGGTGCTGTTGCACCGTTGGGAACAGCAATGACTGAAGATCAGATTATGCTTGTGTGGTCCATGTGTAATGATGAGGAAAAGACGCCTGTATTATGTTTCGATGGTGATAATGCGGGACGCCGCGCAGCATCGCGAGCTTGTGAACGTATATTACCATTGCTAAAGCCTAATCAATCCGTATTGCTCGCATTCCTTCCTGAGGGTGAGGATCCTGATACTTTTATTAAGGCAAAGGGGCGTAATTCGTTTGTTGATGTATTAAAGCAAGCCTTGCCACTGAATGAATTCATTTGGATGCAAGAAGTTGAAGGCCGTGATTTGAAATCGCCAGAGGCTAAAGCGGGGCTATCCGCAAGACTTGAGTTACAAGCGGATTCTATTGCCGATAGGACAGTGCAAAGATATTACAGGCAGGCATTCCGCGATAAATTATGGGAGGCGTTTCGCTTTAACGCAAATTCCAAGGGCGGCAAAAATCCAAAACAAATTGCTACTGCACTGCTTAAGAAGCCAGTTAAAGCCTCAAAGGCTGATGAAATTGTAAGACGCATGATCGCAACTTTTGTAACGCACCCCCAACTTCTGCTTTCGTATCAAGAAAGGCTATATGATTTACAAAAGGGTAGGGATGAACATCTTGACCTGTTAAATGAACTTTTACAGTTTAACGAATTGAATCAACAGAATGAACTTGACTTCACGGCTGTAAAAGACCATTTAATCGAGGCTGGCTTTGAGGGAACCCTTGATGCTTTGCATGGGGAACATATATATATCCATGCTCCGTATGCGAGAGCCTCATGTGAGGATCATGTCGCACGTGAGGCAATTAACGAATTGTTTGAACAATTGGAACGTGAACAACTCCACAGTGAGATTGGTAGCGCCCGACAAAAAATGAATGAGGATTTTTCGGAAGATTCGCAAAATCGCCTGTTTGAAATGCGTAAGCTTTTAGGTGGCAATAAAGAGTAATTTAGAACAAAACGAATCGCTTCGTTGAGAAAGATTTGTTTTAGGTTTGGTGCAGACAATAAATGTCGGTAAACTGACTTTCTTTTAAATGATTCGCGAATTCGAAGATATTGAGTAAAAATGGCAAAAGACAAAACTCCTGATACAGAAGAAGAAAAGAAAAAGCCTAAAACTCCCAAAGGGACGTTTACGGCTGTAATCAAGAAATTGCTTTCCGAGGGCAAGAAGCGTGGCTTCATGACCTATGACGAGATTAATGAGGCTCTTCCAACAGAAGAATTTGCATCCGAGCAAATTGAAGATGCTATGTCGGCGATTTCCGACATGGGCATTCAGCTTGTAGAAAAAGAAGATGACTACGAGGAAGAGGTCGGCGAAAAATACAACAAATCAGGAAATATAGCCTCTGATGACACAGGTCGTACTGATGACCCTGTTCGTATGTATTTGCGCGAGATGGGAACCGTTGAGCTTCTTTCACGTGAAGGCGAAATTGCCATTGCGAAACGTATTGAGGCCGGTCGTGAAATGATGATTGGCGGGATTTGTGAATCTCCGCTGGCTATTGAATCTGATGATTGCTTGGTATCACGCACTCGATAAAGAAGACATTCTACTGCGCGATGTTATTGATTTGGATGCCACCTATGGTGAAACACACAGTCCTAAGACTAAGGCTGATGATGACGCCAAAAAGGAAAAAGAAGAGGCGGCCAAAAAGGAAAAGAATTCTGAAAAGCCTAAAAAAGAAAAATCCAAGGGCGATGATGAGGATGGCGAGAAAGCTTCTGAAGAAGATGAAGAAGATGATGAAGAAGAAGCGCAGCTTTCTCTTACAGCGATGGAGGCCGAGCTTCTACCTCAAGTCTTAAAGGTTTTTTCTGAAATCCAGAAAACCTACAAAAAAATGCAAAAAGTCCAGCAGGTTCGTTTGGACGCATTGCAGGACGGTAAGGATCCAGATTCAAAAACCAATGAAAAATACTTGGCATTGAAAAAAGAAATGGTCGACCACATGAATTCTGTTCATTTGAACAATTCACGTATCGAGCAATTGATTGACCGCCTTTACACGATGAACCGTGATCTTGTTGGTATTGAGGGCCGTATCATGCGCCTCGCCGTTGACAGTAAAGTTGATCGCGGGCAGTTTCTGGACGAGTATTATGGTTCCGAGCTTGACCCAAAATGGATGGTCTCTGTTGGTAAACTTAAGGGCAAAGGCTGGGCTGATTTTTCAAAGAATCACGCTGATGAGGTCAATACATTAAAAGAACAAATTGCGACAATTGCGGATGAAGCAATGCTTCCTATCCGTGAATTCCGTCGCATTGTTGCCACTGTTCAAAAGGGTGAGCGCGAGGCAGCCCGCGCTAAGAAAGAAATGGTCGAGGCAAACTTGCGTCTTGTGATTTCGATTGCCAAAAAATACACAAACCGTGGTCTGCAATTCCTTGATTTGATTCAGGAGGGGAACATTGGTCTGATGAAGGCGGTTGATAAATTTGAATATCGCCGTGGTTATAAATTCTCTACCTATGCAACTTGGTGGATACGCCAGGCCATTACGCGTTCAATCGCTGATCAGGCCAGAACAATTCGTATTCCTGTGCACATGATTGAGACAATTAATAAAATTGTCAGAACGTCACGCCAAATGATTCATGAAATTGGTCGTGAGCCAACACCAGAGGAATTATCAGAACGTTTGCACATGCCTTTGGATAAGGTGCGTAAAGTTCTTAAAATCGCGAAAGAGCCAGTATCTTTAGAAACTCCAGTGGGTGATGAGGAAGATTCAAACCTTGGTGACTTCATTGAAGATAAAAATGCTGTTCTGCCACTTGATTCCGCGGTGCATTCTAATTTGCGCGAGACAACGACACGCGTTCTTGCATCATTAACTCCTCGTGAAGAGCGAGTATTGAGAATGCGTTTTGGTATTGGTATGAATACCGACCATACATTGGAAGAGGTGGGGCAACAATTTAACGTGACGCGTGAGCGTATTCGCCAGATTGAGGCCAAAGCCTTACGTAAGCTCAAGCATCCAACACGTTCCAAGAAACTTCGTAGTTTCCTCGATACCTAAAGATAAATAAAAAGCCCGCTTAATCTGCGGGCTTTCTTAATTCTGTAATTTTAATCAGCTTAATAGTTTCTAATTTCTTGTGAAATCTCGCCTTGTCTTACTGAGGGAATGATTTGACCATCGGCCGCAAGTTCTGCTTGTCCCTGTGTCATTGTTTGACCAAAAGATTGACCTTGAACAGGCGACATTGTTTCATTTCCTGCTGCTGGTTCAATCATAGAAGGATCAAAAGTCTGCGTTGTCGCTGTAATTGT
This sequence comes from uncultured Alphaproteobacteria bacterium, assembly GCA_963740205.1. Classification (GTDB taxonomy): domain Bacteria; phylum Pseudomonadota; class Alphaproteobacteria; order Micavibrionales; family Micavibrionaceae; genus UBA2137. The sequence goes on along the minus strand of CAVUDD010000002.1, from coordinate 394,806 downwards.
CGTTGTTTGTTGAACTTGTACAGGATTGCTACTGATTGCTACCTGATTTTGATTTGGAAGAATTGTATCCAATTGTGCGTAATTTTGTGGGTCGCCAGCCGAAGGGCGCAATTCCGATGAAATTACATAGTTGTCACGTATCACATTACCTGATGCCACGCTTACTTTTGATGTCGTTACGCGTGATTGAGGATCGGTTGTAACGTTAGATGTAACTTCTGGCGCAGTCGTTACTTGTGTTTGTGCTTGTTGAGTAGGTGCGTCGTTCATCATCATGGTACCTTGATCGTCCATGGCGTGGCCTGCTGATGTAGTTGTTAGAAGTGCGATTACTGCCAGTGAGGCAAATGAATTTCTTTTAAATAGTATAGACATAATTATTTCTCCTTTGGCGGCTAATCTACGATATAATTTGGAATCATGCAAACTTTATGACAAGACGCCATTTCTGTACTAGGGTCTGCCAGAGTGCTCTGTCCTACTGCGGTAGTGGACACCAGCAAAAGTGTTGCTATAACTAGGCCTGTAAAAATATTTGTATGATTTCTGATATATGTTTTCATACACAGCGAACGTGCGGAGGGAATAAAAAGTTCTGTAAAGTTTTGAAACGTTTGTGTAACAGAATGTTTCTGTCTAAAATGGACTTAACAGGGCAGGGTAATCCTGCTATAGAACGTATTCCTTTATTAAGGGCCTGTAGCTCAGCTGGTTAGAGCAATCCGCTCATAACGGATCGGTCGGGGGTTCAAGTCCCTCCGGGCCCACCATTTCCTTTAAAATTACTAGATATTCGCTCCTAAGGCCTGCTCTCTCGTAGCAAGTTGTGGTGAAACTGGCTCTTGAGTAACTGGAGTTTCGCCAGAAGCTGCAGTTGTAAAGTTCTCAGTTGCTGCAAGATTTGCAGTACTTGAATCTGCAGCAAACTCTTCTCTAACATTACGACCGGTTTGGTAGCGTGTTTCTGAGGTGCTCATTTGGCCCTCAACTCTTTCCCAGACTTCGATAGGCATTTGGACTTGAGTTCCTGCTATATTAACGGAGACGCTATTTTCGCTATTTAATTCGTATAAATTCCATTCTGGAGCGGTGACTTCACGACCCTCACGACCATCCTCAGCAGCCTGACGGGCTTGATCTACAAAACTCTCATAGGCTTGCGGATTTGATTTGTCAGACCAGTCACTCCTTGAGTTCTTGCTTATCCAACGCATCGTGCAAATCATCAAGACCAAAGCGTATAACGCGACCATCAGAAAATTCGGCTGTGGTTGTCAATAAGCTTTCGCGCGTATCACCTGTAAAACGTTTTGGCGACTCTTAAGTAAGCAGAACGTATATCCGCGTCACTGTAACTTCTTGTGCCTGATGAATTTCCAAAATCTCTTTCTGCAATATTGCGTCTTGCAGAAACGTCCATAGCTATTGAGCCATCTTCAATACCTGGTCTGATATTTTCTGCAACTCGGTCTGATATTTGATAAATACCTGAATGTCCGTTCTCTAAATTAACAAGCAATACATAGGAATTAGCTGTTTCGGAATAGGCTAAAATGTATTCTGGAGAATCTTGATTGTTTTGCTGTCTTGTTGCGAGTTCTGACATTTCGGCAGTAACTCTGTTGTCCGAAATTATATAACTGCTATTAATGCCGAAAGGACAGACGACTGAAATTGGATTGCCCTCGAGTTCTGCATCTGTCGTAATTTCAGCGTCAGCAACAATATCACGACTAATGGCTAAAGTTTGTGAATTCTCTACTGTAATCATGTTGTCTGTTTGTCTACCATCGATCGCTGTTGGTCTACCAAACAATGTACTCATAGCGACTTGTGAGCTCTCAGTGCCCAGATCAGGAGCGGATGTGTCCGCATCGCCTGCTAGAGTAGCTGTAATGGCGGTACGAACGTTATTTACCTCATTGTCTTGAATGTAAGTTGTGATGAGCGCAAAATTGACTTGCTGATCTTCACCTAAATTTATGCCTCGCGAGCTCGCAAAGGATTGCATAGCGGCTAGTGTTGCTTCATCAAGAGTTCCGTTGATTTCAAGATTTCGTATCTTCGCCCAAAAGATTGAGAGAGGCCTGCATACCAGAAATACCAGTTGTCTTAATTGAGTTTCTAAGAGCTCTATCAGTTAAAATACCTTTGTTTCCATCCATCTCTAACATTTCGGCATCTGAGATACGGTCACCCAGATGACGGTTTGCCCAAGCACCTCCTGCGATAAGTGTCCCTTGTAATTCTGTCGCGTTGGTCTCCGCGGATACACCTGAGACATATGCTTGCTGAAAGGCCACATTATTTTGAAGCCCGTCATCAATAGCATTTAATATTAAAGGGAGTTCGCTTGCGTCTAAAGATTCACCAATGTCGGGTAGAAAGCTGTATTGTTCACGCAATGCGTTGTATGCAGCAATACTTTGTGTTTCAAATTTACCATCAATATTACCCTCATATGAACCAACAACAGAGAGTAAAGATTGCACTGATTTAATGGCAATTTCATCTGTTGGCATTAATTGTGATGGTCTTGTATTCATATCTACCTCTTAAAAATTTAAAACAGTATCTTCAAAAATATGACTACATATTACCATAATAAATATTAATGAGGTATTAATCGTAAAATACTTGTTTAAAAACAAATGTTTAGGTAAATCTAAAAAAAGTCGGAAATTTGATTATATAACGACGAGTTGCCCGCTATTATAGATCGCGCTTTCATCGAGTCCTGTGACATTATTAAGCTGTGCAACGGTTGAAAAATTACTACCGTTATTAAGGCCGTCCGCATCAATTTGAATGGATGTGTTAGTGCCATCATCAATAACATTTACAAACTCACTGATGTTGCCATTCCAGCCATTAAGAAGTACCACTAATGTCCAAAGTGTCGCCCTCAATTGTGGAGAAATCAAAGATTTCATCGACGTTTAAAGTGGCGTCGACACTATCAATGATAAATAAATCGCGACCGTTTCCACCATAAAGCTGATCGAAGCCTTCGCCACCGTTAAGCGTATCGGAGAAGGGGTCAGTAAAAGTAAAAGAGCCATTCATGATTTCAACATGATCTTGTAATTCTGACTGCGAAAGCGCCGTGTTGTATATTGCTACATCAGATATTTTTCCGTCAAAGTAATAGCCTGTCGTGCCATCTGCTCCGTCGTGGTAATAGGCTCCACCATCGGAGAAGCCAATACCAATATCACCGCTATGTCCATTTAATACTCCGTCGATAATGCCTGTGCCGACTAGATTACCGTCAAGATAACCAGCAATTGTGCCAACTGAAAAATCGAGAACAAAGGCCGCATGATAGGTTGTGCCAGCATCAATGGGAGTGTTTATTGTGAATGGTCCCCAAATGGCCCCGTTTCCATCGCGCGCATTGAAATAAAGGTCGCCATCCTCAATGTATACGGCTATGGCATTAACTGTGCCTCCTTCTTCGAATATCACTTGGCGCCCAGACGTAGTGTCTGCATTAAAAACAATCTCAATTGTCCGTTGTGCCACAGCAGAAGTATTGATTTGAGAGTTATCGGCAACCTGTACGCGGTCATTAATACCATCAAAGTTGGCAGAGCTATCGTCAGAGGCATAAAGACCGACAGATTGAAGGGTTACACCATTTTCATATGTTCCGTCAGCAGCATTTCCAATAGACCCAATGTTATCAGCAACGGCTCCGCCTATATCATCAAATTTCCAATAGGCAACAGGGCTTGCCGCAGCAATAAGCGAGCTCAAAGACCCTATGCTTCCTGATAGACCGTTTATTTGTTGTCCATCGGCATAAATAACATCACTTCCATCGTCACCGTTCAGGATGTTTGTGCCAATGCCTCCATATATAATATCGTTTCCAGAGCCACCATCACCGTTGTCGTTACCTGCGGAAAGGTGAAGTTCGTCATCGCCGGCACCACCGTTCAGAATGTCATCTCCATCATTAAATGAGGTGTTACTTCCCCCCGTAAGCATTGTGTTATATCGGGATTCAAGAGTAGATACATCCAGAGCGGCGTTATGAATAGCGACATCTGATATACGTCCATCGAAATAATATCCATTTCCAGAGGCTGCGCCATCATGGAAGTGAGTTGCATTATTCATACCACCAATGCCAATTTGTCCACTATGAGAGCTTAATGTTGTTAGTGCTGTACCTGTTCCAACAAGTGTTCCGTTTAAGTAGCCACCTACGAATCCAGTGCTCGTATCCATAACTAGTGCTGTGTGATATGTGGTTCCAGCATCGATAGATGTGGAAATATCAAATGGCCCCCAAGTTATACCACTTCCATCTCTCACATTGAAATAAAGTTGTCCTTCGTCGATATAAATAACCATCGCGTTAGTTCCGCCGCCCTCTTCAAAGAGAACCTGACGGCCCGCGGTTGTATCCGCATTAAAAACAAGCTCAATAGTACGCTGTGTGACATCACTAAGGTTAATGAGGCTAGAGTTGGGAACAGATATATAATCATTAATACCGTCAAAATCAGCAGAGAAATGACCCCCACTAAATAGTGCATCCTGCCCAAGTGTTACTCCACCTGTATAGACACTATTCAATCCACTTCCTGATCCAAGATTGGTGGAGGTTGTGCCATTTAAATCGTTAAGCTGAAGGTAAAGAACAGGAGCATCACCAAGAATACGTCCTTCAAAGGTTTCTGCTGTAGGAATGATAGTGTTATAGGCATAAAGAAAATCATTTCCGTCGCCGCCATTTATAATATCTGCGCCATCGCCTCCGTAAAGTCTGTCCGAACCAGCTCCGCCATCAAGTATGTCGGCGCCGTCTCTACCTTCTAGAATGTCGTTATCGGCTTCACCATATAAAGTGTCATTACCAGTATGTCCGACCAAACGGTCAGTTCCATTACCACCGTATAGTGTGTCATCACCTTCGTCGCCAATAAGTTGGTCACTTCCATCATCACCATAAAGAGTATCGTTACCTTCATCCCCAGCAATAATGTCGTTACCATCGCCACCCCTTAAGATGTCATCACCGCCCCAACCATGAATTCTGTCTTGATCTGCGCCACCATCAATGTTGTCAACATCAGCACCTCCAAACAAGCGATCGTTTCCTGCATCACCATAGATAAAGTTAGCGCCGTCGTGGCCATAGAGATAGTCATCGCCTTCACCACCGTGCAATGTGTCGTCACCGTCTCCACCATATAGAGAGTCATTACCATCACCACCATAAAGCGTGTCGTCACCGCCATCACCCCTCAGGCGATCATTTCCTGCATCACCGTATAGTGTGTCATTGTCTTCACGACCCCATAGATTGTCATCGCCGTCGCCACCATGAATAATGTCATCGCCAAGACGTCCAGTAATAGAGTCATTTCCACCATCTCCATGAAGGATATCGGCACTATCACCGCCATAGAGTATATCATTGCCGTCTTTGCCAAAAATTTCGTTACCGTAATCGTTGGCGTACATTTTATCCGCGCCATCAGTTCCATATATAGCAGCAGGCGTAAGACCTAAGGGCTCGGCAAGATCAATGTCAGAGAATTCGCCCTGTTCAAGAATAACAGAGGACGGAAGGACGTCTGCACCATTATCTTCGGAAAATTCAGTGATTTGAAGAGGGTCAGAAATCGATTGTAAGATTTGTAATAGTTACTGTACGGGCTGGCTCTGTACCTCTGTCGGCAAAGGAAACCCGCAGTAAGGCGTGGTTGAAATTGTCGCTTTCAATTTCGAAGGAACGCGATGCAAGTTCATTTGTTGCATAGAAAGTAGAGAGTTTAACGCCACCATAATAAAGCGATATGCGAGGTTGATCAGTCGCATAAAGCGCAAGTATATCAAATGTTAAAGTAAATAAAGCCACAGTATCCTACAGTTAGCTGGTTTTGTTCCTTTTTCCTAGACCGCGCGTTTTTGCGTATTAATAGAATACCGTGAAAATACAAAGATTTGGTTAACTATATAAAATACAATATAAATTTTTTGGAACTCTTATCTCTTCATCCCATTTGTTTAGTACAAACATTTTAATAAAGGAGATAAAAACATGTCAAAGTTGACAGGCAAAAAAATCGCATTTTTAGCAACTGATGGATACGAATACAGTGAGCTCGAGCGCCCATGGGACGCTATTAAAGCTGAAGGCGCGGAAGTTGTGCTTGTGTCACTCGAAAAAGGTGAGATTAGTGGTAAACATAAGGATAAAGAAGGTACATTCACAGTTGATAAAACAATTGATGAAGTTTCGGCAGAGGAATTCAACGGACTCGTTTTACCGGGCGGGCTGAAAAATCCTGACACACTACGTATGAATGAGAAAGCGGTCGCCTTTGTGCGCGATTTCTTCAAACAGCACAAGCCCGTTGCTGCTATTTGCCATGGCCCATGGATGTTGGTCGAGGCAGACGTTTTGAAAGGGCGGGAAATTACATCATGGCCAAGCTTGCAGACGGATATTCGCAATGCAGGGGGACTTTGGGTCGACAAAGAAGTTGTCGTTGATGAAGGTTTGGTTACAAGCCGAAACCCAGGCGACCTGGATGCCTTTTGCGCAAAATGTATTGAGGAATTCTGTGAGGGCAAGCATGACGGACAAGTCGCCAATGCAGCTTAAAAGTTAATCTACATTTCGTTTCGAACCCGCCTATTTGGCGGGTTCTTTTGTTAAGGCAAAATTTTTAAAACCAAGTGTTGCATAAATGCACTTGTTTCAATTGTACTTTCAAGCAAAGTCTTTCTTTTTTGCGCGCCTAAGATTAGAAGTTGTTTAGTGAAAACTAATATTTCAAATGAACTTAAAGGATAAAATCATGAAAAAATTTCTTCTTGCAACTGCAGCTTTTGCGTTTTTAGCGTCCCCTGCAACTGCACAAGACTCTATAGATTATAAATCACTATCCGCTCTTAGCGGGTTTTATGCTGGTGGTTTTGTTGGTTATGGCTGGAATGACGTAGATACTAACCTAGGCGTTGATGCTGATGTTGATGGCGAAGATTACGGTATCTTCGTTGGTTACCAAATTGATGCTATTCTAGATGAAACAATTAATAGAATTGGTCTCGGACTGAATGGTGCTATAGAAATGCACTACGCGTGGTCTGGTGCTGACGATGAAATTGGTGGTGTTGACGTAGAGAAAAACAATGAATTTGGCGTTAGTTTCCGTCCTGGTATATCTATCTTGTCTGACACTTTGCCTCTTGGCTTAAATCCATACGGTATTATTGGTTACCGTCGTGCTGAATTCGAAGCTTCTGCTGGAGGTGCATCTGCCGATGAGAACTATGATGGCTTTGAATTAGGTATTGGTACTGAGCTAGTTGCTTACGGTGACTACGGCGTGCGCCTTGATTACTCTCACGTTTGGTATGAGGAAAAAGACGGTATCGAGCCAGATTCTGATGAGCTTAGACTTGGTGTCGCTTACCACTTTTAATAGGCAATTTATAATTACTAAAAAAGCTCGCGAATTGCGGGCTTTTTTTTATTGATATTAAAAAAGTTTGATTTTTCATAATAATAAAGCTAATGTGTTTATCTTATGAAATTAGATTTTGATGAAATTGTTGAAGTTATGGGGGCTAGTCGCTTTGATGGTTTTGTCAAAGGTGAACTGAGCAAAGTCTGTTGGCCAGAGCAAAAAAGCATGGTTGCAAGCGTTTTTGTGTGTGGACGTTATGGCGCAGGTAAAAGTACCTTTGCTGATAATTGGTTGGGCCACCAAGAATACTTTCCCACTTCATATCATATAGACAGTGATCGCATAATGGCCGACCTTTATAATGATGGAGTTATTGATAACCGAGCAAACGAGTTAGAATTCCAAGCGGTACAAGCTCGTATTTTAGAGGCTCTGTCATATTCAGATTTAAGTTTTACATACAGCTTCGCAGGTAAGAAGACATTGGGGCCTCTTAACTACAGATTACCTAAGACGCTCCCTGGGTATGAGGATCTATTTGGAAATGAAAAGATTATCCCTAAACCTGTTGGACATATGGTTTTGTGTGACACTGAAGTAGCGTTGTCTCGTGTAAGGCACAGACAGGCAAATGGTGGGCATCCATACCAGAAACTAGAAGGTGATTTTGAAAGAGAATATATCGAAAAGCAGGCGGAAATAATTTACGGATTGCCACTATATGCAGATGGTACAGATGACTATTATGTTTGGGACTTAAGTGAAAGCGGCTATCAAAGGTTGATTGCACATATCTCAATGGATAATAATGGGCATAGAACTTTTACCATACACGACAGTGAAGCGGCCGCAAAATTTGGTCTCACAGAGGAAAATATTCGCACGATATTCAATCTTTATGATCATTACGAAGTAGGTTATCAGACCTTGCTTGGTGGCGTAATTGGTAGAAATTTTGATACAGAAACTAAAGAGACGTTTGATGAAAACGTAGATTCATTGAATGGAGAACTAATTAAGAATATGCTCAGTCAAGATGAGTTTATGGTTTCTATTCATGCTTCTGCGATGGAAGATCTAGGTGGTATTACGTTTCAAACTGCTCCTGAAATAAGAATTGGAGCCATGGAAAAATATAGAGGACCGATGTCGACACCATGTAGGAGCATTGAACGCCGGATGGAATAAAAAGCTCGTAAATCGCGGGCTTTTTTTTTGCGTTTAAAAGTCTATCTATAAATATATGAAATATTCAATCGCACTACTTACATTTGTTCTCCTCACTGTAGGAGGTATATCCAACGCTAAAGCCGAAATGCAAAAAGTCGTTTTCGCTGGAGGTTGCTTCTGGTGCCTAGAGCATGATCTTGAAAAGGTCGAGGGTGTTAGTGAAGCCGTTTCTGGCTATGCAGGAGGCGAAGTTATTGATCCAACTTATAAACAGGTATCAAGCGGTGCTACAGGCCACTACGAGGTTGTTCAGGTCACATATGATCCTGAAATAATTTCCTATGCGCAATTGCTTGATAAATTCTGGTTGAATGTTGATCCAACGGATGGTGGTGGACAATTTTGTGATCGTGGACAGCAATATGAATCTGCAATTTTTGCAGAAGGCGAAAATAAAGTTTCAGCAGAAAAATCAAAGAGGCTCTTGGCAGAAAAGCTTGGAAAACCAATTGAAACAAAGATTTTACCAATGGCCACTTTTTATCCTGCAGAAGATTATCATCAGAATTACGCGGATAAAAACTCAGTTCGTTACAATTTCTATCGCTGGAATTGTGGCCGCGACCAGCGCCTTGAAGAGATTTGGGGTAAATAACATCCAAAAATATTTGACTTACACTCAAAAATCCTTATAACTCACGCTATTCCCGCGAAAGAGGGCTTTTAGAAAGCCCCGTTGAAAGAGGAAATTGGTTTTCTTTTTCAAACTAAAAATGGTCGAGCGGGACAATATTGAAAGGAAGTAAAGATGAGTGGTAAGCGCTTACAATCCAAACACAAAATTGACAGACGCCTTGGTGTAAACCTTTGGGGTCGTCCTAATTCCCCATACAATCTTCGTCAAACTGGTCCTGGTATGCACGGCGCACGTCGTAGTAAGCCTACAGATTTCGGTATCCAGTTAGCTGCGAAGCAAAAACTTAAAGGTTACTACGGTAACGTTGGCGAGAAACAATTCCGTCGCTATTTTGCCGAAGCAGAGCGCCTTAGAGGTGATACAGGTCAAAACCTTGTTGGCCTTCTTGAGCGTCGTCTTGATGCTGTTGTATATCGTGCAAAATTCGTACCTACAGTATTTTCTGCTCGTCAGTTTGTTAACCATGGTCACGTACTTGTAAATGGCAAGCGCGTTAACATTCCATCATACCTTGTTAAAGAGGGTGATGTAATCGAAGTGAAGGAATCTTCACGTCAACTGCCATTGGTTTTAACTGCTGTTGTATCACAAGAGCGCGATGTTGCTGATTATGTCGATGTTGATCATAAAGCAATGAAAGCGACCTTCTTGCGCACACCTCAACTTGAAGAAATTCCATATCCAGTCCAAATGGAGCCAAATCTGGTTATCGAATTCTATTCTCGTTAAGAGACAAATAAAATTAGAGATTTTAAGAAGCCGCTTATTAGAGCGGCTTTTTTATTTCCGAAGTGTTTTTTTACCAGTAAGGCAGGTAATCATACCGTGAAATGTTTTTACTTCTTGCGAGGTAAGTGTGGCACGGTTGAGGAATGATCTAATATTCTGGATAAGTGTAGGTTTTAATGCCTGCTCTCTAAAAAAATGATGCGTTTCAAGCTCATTTTCAAGCCGCTCGTATAATTCTATTAACTCACTATGTTCGGCAAGTTGCGATTTTCCTGTAGGAAGATGTATGTCTTCTGTGTTTTCTTGGGCAGAGTTTAGCCATTCATAGGCAATGCAAAGTACTGCCTGTGACAGGTTGAGTGATGAAAAATCAGGATTGGTTGGGATGTGAATAAGCACATTCGTAAGGGTGATGTCCTCGTTGGATAGTCCAGCACGTTCCCCTCCAAATAAAACAGCAACTTGGCTGCCTTGTTTAATTTTTTCTCTCATGTCATTTACGGCGTGTCTAGGGCTCATGACAGGTTTAACAAGATCTCGTTTACGGGCCGTTGTAGCGTAAACATAGTTAGATTTAGCCAGTGCACTGCTTGTGTCTTCATATGAAATAATTTCTGGCATAATATCAAAAGCACCTGATGCAGAGCGTTCTGCTTGAATATTTGGCCACCCATCACGAGGGTTAACAATACTGAGGTTGGGAACGCCACAATTCAGCATGGCACGCGCAGAGGCGCCTATATTTTCACCCATTTGCGGTTGAACCAAAATGAATGTAGGAGCGTTATTTAACGCAATGGATGTCTGTGGCTGGTTTTTAGTCATGTTTCATTCTATATAGTTCTTTAAACATCACACTTTGCCTTAGCAAATATTGTCATGCAAACCTAAAAAGGAGTTACAATGTCAAAATCAAAATTCTTTCTTACTGCTTGTGCAGCTATTTCACTTTCTTTCCCTGCCATGGCAGATGACCACATGAAAAAAGTAGAGGCAGACATTATTAATACAAATGGAAATGTGATTGGCAAAGTAACTGCAACGAAAGCGGCTAAGGGTACGATTTTGAGAGTAGAGGCGGACGATATTCCTGAGGGTTGGCATGGCCTGCATATTCATGAAGTTGGCGATTGCTCGGATAATACCGAGGGTTTCAAATTCTCGGGCAGTCATGTTAATCCCGATGGTGCAGAACATGGCTTTCATAATGAAACAGGTTATGAGGAGGGGGACCTGCCCAATGTTTATGCTGGTAAGGATGGTATAGTGATGGCAGAGATGCACAGTGCAATATTAAATTTAGATAATGATTTAATGGATGAGGATGGCGCAGCCCTCGTTATGCATGAGAATGCTGATGATATGTCCACCCAACCTATCGGTGGAGCAGGAAAAAGAATCGCCTGTGCAGCATTCAAAGGCAAAAATTAGACTAAATTTAATACAAATCACCATCGAATTTGAAACGATAAAGCGGGCGAGTAGAAGAAAAACGACATATAATAGTAATATATGCACAGCTTAAACCATTGATATTTCTATTTCTTGACATAAGAATCTTTACAAATGGTTAAAATTGTGAGATAACAATGAGAGATAAAAAGGAACGATCATGTCATTACTTCAACAATTAAAATATCGCGATAGCGTTTACCACAAAACACAATTCGATATCCTTGATGAGTTCAATACATTGGATCCTCAGCGTAAGATGGTGTTATGCGACCAGCTTTTCCACAGCGGTGCGACAACTTATAAGAATACAGTTAAACTTCTATGGCCTGCAGCAAACAATAATGATGCAACAAAGCTTGAAAAGTTCTTGCGCGCACGCATAAGCAAATAAGTTTTAAATTTAAAGAATTACTCTCTAAGCGGCTTCATCCTTGTGAAGCCGTTTTATTGTCTGGGCTGATCCTATAAGAGGTAAAAGTACATCGAGTTCTGGTCCATGATTCATACCTGTTAAGGCCTGGCGTAAGGGCATAAAAAGTTCTTTTCCTTTACGACCTGTTTTTTCCTTAATTGCAGTTGTCCAATTTTTCCATGTTTCGTTGTCCCATGGCTCTGAAGGCAGTAGATCAAGTGCAGTTGATATGTAATCTGGGTCTTCTATAGTAGGCGAAACAGGGCCATTTGCCACTTGCCACCAGTCTTTGACGTCCCTTAATCTTTCAATATTGGGACGAACGGCATTCCAAAATGTTTCATCAACATCGTCCAAGCCTTGCTTGCGTAATGACACAATGGCTTGATCGTAAGGCATGTCATGTAGAATTTTGGAGTTAATACGAAATAATTCGTCTGTATCGAACTTTGGAGTGCCTCTGGAGAATTTTGAGAAATCAAAGCTGTCAATTAGAGGTTGCAACGTTGAAAACGCCTCAATAGGGTCAGAAGAGCCAAGGCGAGCCAATAAAGATGCAATCGCGGTTGGTTCAAGATTTTCATCATCGCGTAAATCTTTTATAGACATAGATCCCAATCGCTTAGAGAGTTTGCCGCCCTCGGCATCAGATATAAGAGGCAAGTGTGCAAAGCTAGGCGCCTTTGCACCCATTGCTTCAAACATTTGGACATGCATTGCTGTGTTTGATACATGGTCCTCACCACGCACAACATCGGTAATTTCAAAATCAATGTCATCAATCACAGAACATAAATGATAGAGTGGACTGCCATCTTCACGTATAAGAACAGGGTCGGAAAGTAAGCTGCCTTCAAATTTAACTTCACCACGTACACGATCATTCCAAATGATAGGTGTATGATTAAGTTTGAAACGCCAATGCGGTTTACGACCCTCTGACTCATAAGTTTGCTTCTGAGCATCTGTTAAATCTAGGGACGCGCGGTCATAAATAGGTGGTTTTCCACGTCCAAGTAGAGATTTACGTTTTAGGTTAAGTTCATCGGCTGTTTCATAACAAGGATATAGACGACCATCTGCCTTTAATTGGTCGATAACGGTTCTATATCGATCCATTCTGTCACTTTGATTGGCTTTATTGTCCCAATCCAGCCCCAACCATACGAGCGCATCTTCGATAGCAAGTTCATATTCTTTTTTGGATCGCTCTTTATCTGTATCATCTATACGTAATAGGTATGAACCACCTTCTTTGCGTGCAAAAAGCCATGTGATAAGGGCTGTGCGGACATTACCTATATGCAACATACCAGTGGGTGACGGGGCAAAACGAACTTTTACAGACATAAATTTTCCTTTGTTAACGAGATATAGAAATACCTTGTTACGTCATGTTTTTCAAACAATTAGTTAGCGGTTTCTGAAGGAACTGCAGGTGTGTAAAGCGTGACAAGTTCCTCGGCAGACGTAGGGTGGATGGCTAGTGTTTTATCAAAATCATTTTTCGTTAGGCCTGCTTGGATGGCTACGGCAAAGCCTTGCAATATCTCGGGGGCATCTTTTCCTAGTATATGAAGACCTAAAACCTTGTCGGTTTGCTTGTCTACAATGATTTTCATCATTGTTTTTTCATCTCGTCCACTCAACTGATGAACCATTGGTGTGAACGATGTACGGAATATAGAAAAATCATATCCTTGGTTTCTGGCTTCATCCTCGCTGAGTCCTATTGTTCCAATAGGTGGGGCAGAGAATACTGCCGTAGGAATTTTTGTATAGTCTAATGGATTAGTGGTCGGTTTTGATCCAAAAAGTGTGTCTGCGAGATAGTGTCCTTCGACAATGGCGACAGGCGTTAGGTGAGGTGTGTTAGTCACGTCACCAACTGCGTAGATGTTATCGATGCTGGTTTTAAAGTGTTCGTCGACAGTGATGTAGCCTTGTTTGTCAGTAGCAAGATTGATGCTATCAAGCCCTAAATTTTTTGTGTTTGGAATACGCCCAATGCTTGAAAACACGGTATCGCATTCAATTTGAGTGTCATGGGTCGTATGGACTATTAATTGGCCATTCTCTTTAGTTACGGACTTTACATCACAGTCGAAGTGCAATTTAACACCAAGATTTTTCATTTCTTCGGCTAACCCCAACCTCAAATCATCATCAAACCCACGCAGAAACATCGAGCCTCTGTAGAGTATTTCAACCTCACAGCCTATCCCATGGAGAATATGTGCAAATTCAACTGAAATATAACCGCCGCCAATAAGAATTGTTTTTCCCGGATTTTCTTTAAGGTGAAAGACTTCGTCCGAAATAATGACGTTTTCATGCCCTTCCATATCAGGTTTTCGAGGAGTTCCGCCTGTTGCAATCAGGATTTTATCAGCGGTAACTTTTTTGTTACCAACCTGAAGAGTGTTTTTATCGATGAAACGAGCAAAATCCGAATATATAGTCACATTGTTCTTTTGTAGTATTTTCTTATAAATAATATTTAATCTATTGATTTCCTTATCTTTATTTTCGATAAGTTTTTTCCAATTAAATGAAAGGTTATCAAAACTCCACCCATATCCACGAGCATCCTCAAAACCCATGCCGTAATCAGAAGCATAGGACATTAATTTTTTAGGCACACAGCCAACATTGACGCATGTTCCGCCCCAGTCAGCACCCTCTGCAATGGCGACATTTGCACCGTGTTGTGAAGCTATGCGTGCGGAGCGGACACCGCCCGAGCCACCACCAATAACGAAATAGTCGTAATCATATTCGGACATCTATGAACCTTCGGGGTTTATGTTTTTTTTCAGAAAGCCTGCTACTGCTTTTTCATCTTCAAAATGCAAGTCAATAGGCAGCGTTTCAATCCTGTTTTTATCAAAGCTGTTTGGAATTCTGACATAGTCTTTTTCTGTTGTGATTAAAGTCGCATTATGTGATTTCGCGATGCCCATTAGTATTTTGATATCATTGTCAGTATAGAAATGGTGATCAGCAAAAGCCTTGAAATCTTTTAAATTTATGTTGTTTTCTATAAGCGTATTTTTAAAATTTTCTGGGAACGCAATTCCTGCAAAGCCAACATAAGGTTTGTTCGGTTCTAATTTCCAGCTTTTCGAAGTGACTATGTTTGCCTTAAAAAGGGGTTTGTCTTTGGGCAATATATTATGAACGCCGGCTTTATCATCACCTATCAAAATAAAACCATCGGCACGATTTAAACCTGATTCCAGCTTTTCGCGCAAAGGACCTGCGGGAATTTGTTTTTTATTACCAAAGCCATTTTTGCCATTTATTACGATAAGGGTGATTGTCTTTGATAGACGCTCATTTTGTGCGCCGTCATCCATAAGAATACAATCAGCATTTAAATCTTCGGCATAATAGGCGCCTTTGACACGATTTTTTGACTTTATAACGCTACCATAGCGTGCCAACAATAAAGCCTCGTCGCCCCAGGTTTTTGCAGAGCCTTGACCTCGTACTCGTTCTGGCCCGTTAAGTGACCCACCATATCCACGTGTTAAAAATACAGGATCAAGGGCGATACCTTTGCTTTTTAAAAGTTGGTAAATAGCAATACATGTTGGGGTTTTACCGGAACCCCCTGCGGTTATGTTACCAACGCATATGACTGGAATATGACTTGTATATGCATTTTTGGATTGATTCTGTCTGTGGATAACAGAGACCTTGTCATAAAGATACTCGGCGGGCTTCAAGAGTTTTGAAACAGTATTCTTGTCGTGATGATACCAAAATTTTGGTGTTTTCCAGAAACTCATTTACGCTTATCCGCTGGATAGGGTTTGTTTACTTTAAGCAAAAGAGGCTCTATTTCATGAAGAACAAGGTCAATCACACCAGCTTTTTGCTTAGCAAATTTACGTCCATTTTCGATAAGATTTTGGCGCAATTCATCATTTGAGAAAAGCGTTTGAAGCGTAGTTTCAAGTGATTTTTTTTCTTTAACAATAATTATGGCCTCTGCATCAATCATTTGATCGGTAAGGTCTTGCTGATTCTGGTAATGGGGCCCAGATAATGTGGCACAATCAAGAAGAGCTGCCTCAATCGGGTTGTGACCGCCACCGCCATCATCGCTAAATGTACGCCCTATAATAGCAATATCGGTTAATTTATAAAATAAGCCAAGTTCGCCGAGTGTGTCAGCAATATAGATTTGGGAGGTTTTCTTTACTGGGTCATTGTCGGACCTAATGGCTATTTCAAGATCGGTATCCTTGATGTTGTGTAAGATTTCCTCGCAACGATCAGGGTGGCGAGGAACAATAATGGTTAGTAAATCAGGGTATTGTTCTAACAAGGCTTCGTGTGTTTCAACCGCAAGTTCTTCTTCCCCTTTATGGGTGCTCGCGTAGACCCAAACAGGCCGATTACCCAACTTTCTGTTCAAAGTCTTAAGCTCGGATTCATCATAGGGAAGAGGGGTGGCACTAAATTTTAAATTATCCGTGACAATACATGTGTGTATTCCCAATGCATCAAACCATTTTTTATGCTCGTCCGTTTGTGCAAGCACAATGTCGAAAACAGACAGCATTTCTCGAGCCTCGTTATCAATGCGTTTCCATCGTTTATATGACCTCTCAGATAGTCGCCCATTGATAAGTGCGGAAGGAATGTGACGCTTTTTCAAAAATCTTAGTGTGTTAGGCCATAGCTCGGACTCAATCCAAAATGCGGCATTGGGCTGCCAGTGATCAAGAAAATGTCTTATCCAGTCGGGATGATCAACAGGCGAATATTGATGTATCGCATTTTTTGGTAATCTTTTAGCCATAAGAGTGGCTGAGGTTACTGTTACACTGGTGACTAAAAAATTTATATTTTCGTGGCCAAGTTTTTTATTTAAAGCATCAATAAGAATAAGAGCAGATTGGCTTTCACCAACACTTGCCGCATGAACCCAAATAAGAGTACCTTTTGGGCGGGGAGTAGAAGCAATACCGCGACGTTCTTCAATGCGGTTAGCATCTTCCTTGCCCTTTTTAAGACGACGTTGAAGGTAATAGGTTAAAAAAGGTCCTGAATTACTCGTGATTTTTTTGTAAAGCTTAAGAAGCATAATAATCCTGTAACTATATCAGCATATGCATTTTGCTGCATAGTGATAGCAGGATTATAAGTTCATGCAAAGATAGAGGGGTAATTTATTGTTTGTTACAAGTAAATGTTTTGTCGTTGTATTCAACTACACAAACAGCGTCTTGACCAAACTCGCACCCGCCAAATTCTTTACCTTCGGAATCTGTAAAATTCACGTATTTGCGACATTCGCCATCAGGGACGCGGTTGTTAGGCACGGGGGTCGCAAGGGATGGGTTTGTTCCACCTGAGCCAATACCAAGGCCTGCAAGAAGGCTGGAAGAGCCTGGAAAAACAAGACCAATTTCTTCAAGAGGGTTATTGGATCCAGCTATGTCTATGTTTCTTTGAAATTCATTTTCAAACATTGTTTGCATCCCATCACACTGAGACGGCATTGTAAAACCAAGTACGCCTCCTAATAAATTGCCAATAGACCCAGAACTTAAGGGGTTTCCTCCTAAGACAGATGCAAGGCTATTTAGCACTGAATTTGAAATAGTTGATGGTAAAGTAATGGTATTTTTCACACTATTGAAAAAATCAGGATTATCACTGAATACGGATCCGACAGTATTAGATGCAGATGCTATTTGGTCGTCTAAGCAAACTGTTTCAGCAGTAGGTGGTAAAGATTGGAATGTCTGGGTAGCTCTGGCCACAACTTCTGTTCTTGCCTCTGTGCTTTCTTCCTGCATGCGTTCTTGTATTTCAGGATTACATGTATCGGATCCCTCAGACGAAGAGGCAGGCGTTCCGCCGGTGGTTTGTGCATTCGCGGAACTAATAACCACAGATGTCAGCAGACAAAGTGAGAAAGTGAGAACAAAAAATCTACCAAAACGAAAAGTCATCAATATTTCCGCTCCCCACGGTCAGATGCTGAATAAACCTAAATATCTTCTAATTGTAATAAAAAACAGGGTCTCTTTGCAAACTTAATCGGGATTTTTATAAGTTTATCAACCAAATGAACAGGAATCAGAAGGCTTGAAACGCCTCGTGAACAGGTTTTTCAGTAAGCTTAGCCAGTGTTTTACGGTCTTGATGAGGCATAACTCTTATAGGTTCATGGAATGTGAGTTTTAGCTTTGCCCCTCGTGATTTTGCAAATGCCCATAGATGTGGGGCAAGGTCCATATCACCATACCATGCATAAACATCTCTTATTGTTTGTGAGTTGGCTTCTTTATCATTGGCCATTAAAATTTGAATGCTAACAGGTTGGATAGGAAGGTTTGTATGTCCAACAGCAATTTCAAAGAAGTTGGAGCGAAAAGGGAGTGCCTTGTCTCCTGTATGAGACGTACCCTCGGGAAATAATATGAGGCCGCCGCCATTTTCAAGGTTGTCAGATAGAGTGTTAGCCTCTTTTGCCGCAGCACTTCTGCGCCTATCTATGAAGGCGGTATTTTGTAATTTAGAAAGGAAACCAAATACAGGCCAGTTTGCCACCTCGCTTTTGGCAACAAAGGAGGCCCTTAAGGCACTGCCAATGACTGGTATATCAAGATAGGAAATATGGTTGGAAACAAAAAGGGCAGGGCGTTCACTGCAAATTTGACCGTGCTTTTCGATCTTTAATCTAAAAATAAAACACATGCCCTTATGCCATATCCAAGGTAGGTAATAGATAGCCCCACCTTTGCAAATAAGTTTGCACAGCATTTGCGGCGGCACCATAATCAGACACCAAAGAAAAAATGAGATAAGCTTTATGACCGCAATGAAACTGCGCATAGGATTCTAAGCCGTTTGTGCGGTTGCGGTTTCTAGTGGCGGAATACTGGTAAATATATGAGGTGAAACCTGCTTATTTGTTGTGCGCTCATAATGTTTTAAATAGCGTGCGCGCACATAACTGGTTGGCAAAACAACGCAGACATCCGTTGTATTAAAGTCATAATCAATGACTGCGCCTTCCCCAATTTTGGCGCCAATGCGAAGGTAACCCTTAATCAAAGGAGGAAGTTTGTGAAAAACTTCTTTTTCATCTATTTGATTCATGGGCAACATGTCCATATCTACATATCGCTCTGGAAGAGCTTTTGCGCGCAATTCTTTTGGCGCGCTGTGAAAATGGTGGAGGTAAGAAAGCTCTTCTTTAAGAGTGCTTACATCCGTTCCATGCAAACTTGCACAGCCAAATGTCAGCCCCACATCGGTGTCAAAGACATAAAATGCTATGCCTTGCCAAAGAAGTTGTAAAACAGGTCGTGTCCTGAACTCAGATAAAACACAAGATCGTCCCAACTCAAGGAGTTCAACACCCGTATTTATCAATGGTGATATATCAAACTCATCACTTGAGTAAAACTGCCCTAATGTCTTGGCAGCAGCCTGGTTGATCATGCGGTAGGTGCCAATAATCTGTTTATCGGGAGTAGATCCGCGCGAAGGATCAACAACGATTAGATGTTCCGCCACCGCGTCATATTTATCAAAATCTCTTTTTTCGCGTAAGACAGCATCATCTGCTTTGGCTTTGCACTCTTCATAAAAAATATGGTAGCGGAGACGTTGAGCAGCCTCAATTTCGTCGGCAGTATTTGCGAGTCGGACATGTATGCCTTCGGGTGATCCAGAAAGGGCAATAATACTCATATTGTATATCCTGTAAGGGAGTTATTTTTGTGACGACGCTTCTTATTTAACATGGGTCATCCTAATCATACTAAGCGCTGGGAGGTCAAGTTCAAACAATTCAGCGAATATAAATGTGAACTTCACTTGTTGCTGCTGAGGCACTCTGCGCCGTTGCAAGGTCCAAGCGATTTTGATCAACTCCTAATTGTGTTAACGTACGGAGAACTTTTTCTGCATTGCGTCGGGCACGCGTACTTTCGATGGCAACTTGCGCGGCATTTCCAACTGTAGGTTCCACGGCAACCAACTCAAAGCGTGCATTAGGGTATTTTGCCATAGCTTCACTCACAGCAGTGTAAACAGGTTGTTCATAATTTACATCAGGCTTATCAAAGCGGATTTTGACCAATGGCTTAGGGTTACTAGGTGATGGTGCAACTGTTGGGCTGGATGTAGCAACTTGCTGAACGATTTGTGTTGTAGAGGCTTTGGAAAATGGACGACCTGAAAGGCTTTTGCCATAGAAGTCACCATTAGTAACCGCAAGTGATAGCGTGCGTAAATTATTTTGCTCAGAAGCTAAATAAGCAGCAGTACGAGATATATCGTCATTAACATTGTTTTGCAGTCGATCAATGACGATTGTAATGTTGTTTATTGAATCCTCAACCGCGGCAAGTGAAGCGTGATCCTCTTCAAGCGCACCTGTTAAGCCATAGGCTGCACGTGTTTGCTGCATAAGAAATGTTGATGTTGATGCGGCCTCTGCAATATCTACAGCCAAAGCATTATAATCACCAAGATTTCTTGAGAGTGTTTCAAGGTTTCCTTGAGCCTGTGAAAGCTGATCCATCAGGCGTGGATTACCAGGCGTTGTACCTGTTTGTAATTGGGTACTTATTGTACCCACATTGGCATAATAAGCCGCGGCAACTTGCTGTCCGCCAACCTGAAGACTGTTCAATTTTCCTGAAATTGCAGATATTTGAGACTGTAAACCAGATAGCTCGGAACGAAGCGTTGAAATTTCTTTGTTCACTAAGGAATCATACTTTGCTGTTTGCGGTAAGATAAGTTGTTGTGGCTGAATAATTGGAGCAACTGGAATTGGTGTGTAGATGTTTTGACGCAATTCAGGTGGCAAAGGTCTGTTTGTAATAACTAGTGTTTGTTTTGACTGAGCGTGTGAATCTGTAGGCATTCCAAAAACGACGCCACTGGTTAGGGCGAGGCTGAAAATGGTTAATCGAAGAGAGGGCACGATGCGCGCTGAGGTCTTCCTGAATGTCATATTTATCACTACTACAGTTAATTACGTACTATCACGCTTTAAAGCGAATTTATGTGATGATAAGAGGGAAGTGTCAAGGAAAACAGTAAAAACTTTGTTCTACCCACAAAAACTCACAAATAAAGATGAGTTTGGCGCTTAAAAATAATATAGAATGTCCTTGCAAAGGTGTGAAGCATATCGTATGAGTTTTGTCGCCTTATTGGTATGCACCCGTAGCTCAACTGGATAGAGTACTTGACTACGAATCAAGCGGTTGGAGGTTCGAATCCTCCCGGGTGCACCATTCCGGCCTTTTTGAGGTCTTGTTTTCCTATAAACCAGAATAGAAGCGCTTTTTCAGGTTTTCGAAAATTTTCGCTTTCTGTGTCGTAAGTTAGCCCTTTAGGAAAAATTAAACGCTGTATTGTCTTTTTCGTGGCTAAATCACTATCTTTCCAAGCAAGCATAGGTGTTTTTAATAAATTCATGACTTTATCCAGAACATTCTCAAAGTCATCTTTTGTGCTCTGATACTCGTTAATTTTAACCTTAAGCACGGCTTGTCTTGCGCTTAACTCGTCAAGCCTTTTTGTTACGGCTTTTTCGACGTGAGATGATTTTGATGAAATTAGCTGATCCACACAACCTTGTATGGATTCGTCTAAACATTTTAATTCTCTGCCCCATTCTTCTCTTAAGGTTGATAGTTCAGAGAGTTCCTTCTTCCATACTTCTTTGAAGATAGTTTGTGTTTTTTCAATTATCTCAAGCGTTGGAAGTGTTTGGGTGAGGAGACTGCAAAACCTTTCATGCAAATCTTTATAGGGGATATTTGCATTTTTTCTATAACAGTCGTGTGTACGACAATAGTAATAACCGTACTTGCGCCCTTTTCCACAGAAAGCTGCAGTTAAAGGCTTACCACATTCACTACAATTTATGTGCCCTCTAAGTGGAAAATGAGCACTATTCTTGCGGTAGGGCGATATCTTCTTACCTGCCAACCGTTTTTCAATCATGTCCAAGGTATCTGTAGATATTATGCTTTCATGTTTTCCTTGCCGTCTGCTAATCGCACGCTTGGGACATTGTACGAACCCAGCATAGAACCAACACCACTTGATTAGGTTTTTAGCACTTTCACCGTCAAAAGTACGTACTTTGCCCTTATAGTTTAAAAGGTTTTGTGAGTTCAGGTAATTAGCTATCTCAGTAAAGTTTTTATACTGCCCTTGAGCGTATCCCTCTAATACCTGTCGCACAATTGGAGCTGACCTAGGGTCTTGCTTTTTGATACCTTTAATTTCGCTAGGCATATATCCAAAAGGAACACTCGCATAAACCCAAAAGCCTTCCATGGTTCTGGCAGCCATTTTATCCCGCGTTCTCTCAGCATTTTTATGTCTGTCCATCTCTCCATATGCAACCATGATATTCTCTACAAAACGCCCAGAATACGTGTTGTCAAAAGTCTGTGTTACGTATTCAACTGTTCCACCTCGGGCTTCGATTTCCTTTTTAATGAGATGGTAGCCTTGCATTTCTCTTGAAAGCCTTGAAACGTCATATAATAAAACGACTAAGGTCCTGCCGTTGCCATTGTGTAATTTCTGGTAATTCTCAGCAAATTCATAGAGGATACTCAGGGACGGCCTCATGGCGGTTGCCCCTGAGATACCTTCTTCTCTAAAAACTTGCAGAATATTTATACCGTTTCTTTCAGCATAAACTGTGCAGTGTTTAATCTGGCTTTCTAACCCATGACCAATAAGCTGTTTCGTAGAGCTGACTCGTGAATAGATTACTCCATCGCGCATATTGCTCACATAGTTATTTGGTAAAGGCATATTTACTCCAACATACTGAAATTAAAATGTTTTTTCTATTTTGCCCTAAAAAGAGGAAAGTGTCTCCTTCTATGATTTCACGCTGTTATGAGTGTTTGTCGATATCTTCTGTTTTCGTCGTTTAACTCTTCTTTAGATTTCAGAATAAATTTGTTTGCAAGTAAGTCTAAATATCCTTGGAATTTGACGGAAAGCTCTGCTAAGGGCTCAATATGTATATGTACTTCAAAATCTCTTTTACTGTAAAAATCAGCTATATACTCTATAGTTTTAAAAACTGAATGAACTTTGTTGGTGCACATAAAATCACATGGTGTAATTCGAGCATGAACAACTTCATAATAAGCAAGATTTTTCAGAGCGTTGGTGCGGGTTCTTTCTAACTGTGACACACCCAATTTTGTAGTTATTGCAGTTAGTAAATCTATAGTATTCAAACATATCATTATTTTCATTTATTTTTCCTTTCTTTCATCGGGGTTAACAAAGAAAGACTGCCTGATTACAGTTTTAACCAAAGCTTCTAACTCTTTATCTACAGAAGCAGTTGGCTTGCTATGGTTTCGTTTTTTCATGGCAACTTCCTTGTTGTATGAAGTTACCTATAAAAATTGTAAATTTCAGATTGGGTATGGGGGAAAGAAGAATTTAAAATTGCCTAATTAGGCGAAAATAACTAAATATCGGTCAACTTTATTAGTTTATTAAATGTTTTTTCAAAAAATATATCATCTATATAATCTTTCAAATCAGTCATAAAATAAGGAATTGTATTAGGCCAAATGGTGTTGTTTTTAGTTATTGATATGAACTCTTGGATGATCTTTTGTTCTCTGTTTAATTCATATTCCTTCCAATTAGCTTGAGCTTCTTTTAAAACTTTTAAAATATTATTTGCGCAAGGCTCTGTAACATTTGCTGTTTTTACAATATCAGAAATTTTGAAAGCCTGATGATGTAAAGCGAGAGTTATTTTTGTTGGGCGTTGCTGTATTTTTCCAATTAAAGTACCTTTAAGGGGATTAAAGTTGCCTCCGTAGATTTTGTAATTTTTGCAAGAGCAGTAAGCCAAAAAAGATGGTTTTTTTATAGACTTGCTTTGTTGGAGAAGAGTTTCATTGTAAACACACTTGTCACATATAATTTCATAACTATGGAAGTTCTCTTCTAAAGCTCTTTGATATATAAACTTATCATCGAGAATAGCTTTTAACCTTAATTTTCTTGCTTCTTGAAATCTTTCTGAACCTATTATGCTATGAATTTTTTTACATTCACCTAATACTTCAAGAGCAGGATATTGATTTGCCTCGTCCTTTTTCATAAAAAGATGATAGGGGGTTTGTGGAGGCGTTTAAAGAACTTTTTGGCGGGCGGTGTTGGGGGCAGGGGGAAGAACTTGTGTACGGCTTCTCTAGGCGCAAGTATTTTGGTTCTAGCACCCACCAAGTCGCAAATAAACCCTGTGCCCCTTAATTTGCCTTAATAGCCTAAGTCAGCGAGGATAAATAGGACTAGCAAAGATATATATACCCAGAAGTAAGCTTTGGTTGTATGGGTATGCTTTGATCTCTGAAATAGATAAACGGGAAGAAACCAGAACCAAAAGCCATATTTCTTCGTTGTGTGCCCAGCTTTTTGCAATCGCTTTACATCCCAAAACGCTAAGCTTAAAACTAAAACAAAGTGAACCCATAGGAACTCACCAGATTGAGCCGCAACATATCCAAGTGTCTCGCCGTAGATTGCTCCTCCAAGTATGTATTCGAGACTTAAACCTATAATTGGAGAAAATCCCAACAGCCAAGCCATAGTATTGTTTACGCTGTCTCCTTTTAAAGGGGGAGGGCTTTTAAATTGAGTATTAAAGCGTGTCTTTGAAATGGGTTCCCACTCGGGCATTCCTTCTCGCCAAACGGTTGTATCATTATCAACCTTTCCATCTTTTATAAGCTCTCTCATTTCTTCATCATTAACAGGACCTTTCTGTTTACCGTTCAGGGCGTAGTGCCAATCAGACATTTGTATTCCTTTCTCTTAAGTTAAAACGAAAAAGCCACCAACCTATTAGGGCTGGTAGCTGGGTGTTAGTAACCGTATCGCAAGGAACGGCGCGATGCTTTTAGCTTACGCCTGAACATGACATCGCCACCCAGCCATAAGCCGAGTAGCGACACGATTTCGGTGGTGTCATCACCGCTTGCGATTTAGAGGTTACTAAGCCCCAGATTGGCTTAACGAAAACCAACCCAAAAACACTATGCGGGTTATTTAAAAAATAAGCAAAAAGAAAGATTTAGTCTTTTTTATCAAGCTCTTTCATCATTGCGTTAACGAAAGGAGAAAAATGACTGTTTTGCTTTTCATATTCTTCCTCATCTAACAGTTGATAAGGTTTTTGAAACTCAATTTTATTATCAAAATCGTGTTCAGTTTCGATTTCTGAGCCTATTATTATTTGGTTATTATCAGGAAGTTTTGTGGCTACATATTCAAGGACTAACGGGAGATTGTATTCATCTTGACCCTGTTGGTTGGGGGAATCTATAACTATTGGTACATTAAAATCACCATGCTTAGAAATAGTCTTCCAAAGTGAGGAGTAGTATGCAAGTAATTCTCTTGGTCCACCGCTTCCAGAGAGGGAGGGTCTGGAGCGTAATTGTTGTCTCTTCATCTCTATTGGAGGCATATTCAGTTCAGACAGTGCTACTGTGTAGAAACCTCTGTAGTCTTCAATAATCATTTTTTTACGTTTTTTATCAGAATGCTTTTTTAAATTCTCAAGGATTTCATGAATTGAGTTTTGTAATTCGTTTATCTCGTTTTGAAGTTTTTCTTCTTCTAGAAAGAAGGCATTGTATGCATTCTCAGCACTCATATTTTTTACGATATCTTTAAATTCAAGTTCACCTTTTTTAGTCTGTAAAATCTCTGATATCTCGAGATAGTATGCTTTTAAATTTGATAGCTCCTGTTTAGTTTTATTTAATTGTTCTCTAGCGGTGAAGGCGTCATTATTAAGGCTAAGAACTAATCCTTGGAGCGTTCGAGCATCTTCGGCATAATTTAGAATGTCGAGAAAGGTTTCTTTATGCTCAGCATTACATGTTGGGCAAATCAAATTTTGTGATTGTCTATTAGCTAAATAAGAAGCGTCGTTTCCATAGGTATTTAAAGCTTCTTTTGAGAGTTCAACTTGAATTTCTAAAGATGTTAGTATCTCTTGTTCTTCATAAACCCTCTCTCTAAGTACTTCTTGCTTTTTATTTAATGAGTTAACCTTTTCGGTGAGTTCTCTAATCTCAGTCTCAAAATTTTGAGAGTTAATTTTAACACAGTTTTGAGGAAGGTTATCGTGCAAACGCAGCTTGGCTCTTTTTAAGAATTCCCTCTCGTTCTCCAGTTCCGTAAGAGTTGTCTGTTTTTGTTTTCTTTTAGCTTCCTCCCGGTACCATTCAGAGGGTTTAATTCCAGTAAAGAATTCTAAAATGTCACCTTGTGGTGCACTAAACCTATTAGTACTTGGGAATGTCCCCCATTGTTGTGCCTGCCAACTGCCGTCCTGGTCTATGTAGAATGGAAGAAAAAAGCACGCAGGGTCTGCAGGAACCAAATTGCTAGTTTTCTTCGCGGAAACAAGAAGGTTAAATCCTGTAATTTCTGAGAAAAACTTTGTCCAAACTTGATGCTCTCCTGTGGCAAGCACAATTTGATTGTTATGATTAAACAGCGCTCGATACCCCATTTGATAAAGTATTTTATAGTCTTTTCCGTTTATACTTAAATCAAGCAGACATAGAGTCCCAGTATCCCACTTTCTCAATTTTCCAGCAGGTGTTGCTCCCAGCGTAATGAATATGCTTTTAATTAAGCTAGATTTACCAGTGTGGTTTTTTCCGTAAACTAGATTTCTGTTAACGTGAAAATTAACTTCTTTCGCTTTCCTCTCTTTTTGAGAGAGAAGATAAATGTTTTTGAATACTAAGCTTTTCATATGATTTTGTCCGTAAACTTCTAATAAGTTTTCTAAAGTTAGGTCCACGCATGGTCTATTGTCCTTAATGCAAATAATGCAAAGAAAGTACTTTTTGTAATGTTGTGCTCAGATTTAACAATATCTTTATAAGCATTATCAAAAACAGTCATTAAATTTCCGTTGAGGCTGTGCTTTTCTATCCAATCATCGCACAAGCGTAGGAGGTTCAAAGAGTCTTCGTCCAACATATTTAAAAGCTGTTTTCTTTGTATCTCAGTAGCTGCTTTTTTTACTGCAATTGATTCATAAAAAATCATTCCATCAGTTTTCAGCTGACTTAAGATTTCTGTTAAAACTTGGAGTTTGTCAGGGATTGTTTCAAGGTCTGCTAAAGCTTGCCCAAATTCTTGTCTAGAAAAGCCCTGCCTTTTTTTCAGTTCTTCAAAGTTTTTACACTTATCCGTTTTTGCTCCTAAAGGTGAGATTTTGATTAATAGCGCATCTATTAACGATTCAGTTTGATTGACGTGCGCAGGGCTTTTACTTTTCAAAAATTCATAAACTTCACCAATCAAGAATTTCTTTGGCTCATCTACAGGTATAGAAGACTTTTCAATATATATGTTATCGAATTTTGGTAATTCTTTCTTGTCTTCGTGTAATGTTTTCAATCCTTCCCTTAACAGATCTAGGTAAGGAGGGTTTAAGTCTTCCAAGGTGCAAATAGTGCTTGTAGCGGCATTCCCACCACAATTAAGCTCAAGGTCACAGCCCGCGTTAGATACAAAGTGCCCGCTTGCGCCTAAGGATTTTACAGAGATTGTTGCGTGGTATAGCTTACCTAAAACACTATGGGGTGCTTTATCGTAAGGTTGTTTTTTTGAATTCTCCTTGTGAAGACCAGTTAACAGATTCCACTTCCATTCATTTCGATCTTTCTTTTTTATTTGATAAATTTTCACAGACTTTGGGTTGGAAGAGGAGTTGTAAACAGCGATATCTTGTAGGGCTTCAAACAAGATTAAAAAATCATCTTCGTTTTCTGTGAATAGCTTAAACATCTGAGATACTGCCCAGTGTTTCTGGTACTCCATCCCTTTTTGACTGTGTGAGCCACCAGTTTCTGATAAGTCTGTATAGTTAGCTAAATTCAAAGCTTCTTCAAACACTTGCATAACTTCTTTTAGGATATAACTAAGTAATTAGCAATATTCAGTACAGATATGTTCTTTACTGATGTATTTCGTTTCCTATGGGGCGATATTAAAAAGCTGTCAAAGAAGAGCTGTTTCCCTAGATTCAAGACTGATTATACATTGTTGTCTTGATACTTCTTGGCGCTATGAGCAAGTCGAACTCTTTTAGGTTGTCTAAGGCACTTTTCGTAAACTTACCTTTCGGGCGCACCATTTTTAAGTTACTTAACTATATATTTTTGGCTGTCTAAGGCAATTTCTACCGCTCTTTTAGACATTCCCATAGACATTAAATCCCCCACTCTGTTTCCACAAGCGTCAAGACTAAAAAATGTTTCAGTGGCATAGCGATCATCTTCTTTATTCGGTGATTTAATTGTTATGCTTTGAACACGTACGCGTCTTGCCCCTAAAGCATTTGTTAAATTAGAACTGTTTCGATAATAGACTGCTAAATCACTCTCAGATCCTTCATCTAAATATTTTTTCAATATTGAGAAATCTGAATATTTTTTGCCTTCAGCTAGGCAGATACCAGAATAATTCAATCCGTAATAAGTTATTGAGATAATTAATAAGGCTACAATAAAAATATTATCAGACTTTTGCCAACTGAGTTGGTCGGGTGTATTAAAGTAACGCCAAGATAAAACGCCAAGAATACAAAATATTATTATAACAAAGATTACGTACCAGAGTATTACTGAAAGGCCTTCGCCTAAGTTCAAGTTCCAATAA
The DNA here is from genome assembly GCA_963740205.1 of uncultured Alphaproteobacteria bacterium. GTDB lineage: Bacteria > Pseudomonadota > Alphaproteobacteria > Micavibrionales > Micavibrionaceae > UBA2137. Next base: position 366,173 of record CAVUDD010000002.1, on the reverse strand, counting down.
TCTTGTTCATAGGCCTTTAAATATAAATTAATAGCTATTATTGAGTAAACCCAGAATATAAAAGCCTTGTTTCCAGGGATGTGAATGATGGTAATGATACCAATTAAAATTACTATTAATGCTAGCATGTAATTATTTTGTATTGTTAACGATAGATGAAATGCTATCAAACTCCTTCAAGTTCTCCAAAGCACTTTTCGTAAATTTACCTTTCGGGCGCACCATTATCCTCAAAATTTAACTTTAATTTTTTGGACAGCTAAAAGTTTCAGATGATATAATTTCAGTATTGCTTGTAAAAGAGTTCTAAATCATTGTCGCGCGTATAAGTTGTTAAATCTAAATTAGCTACTAGCCTATACTCATTATTTATTCCATCTGCGGTGCTCCAAGCCAATTCAGGCCTTACGGTGTAATGACCATTAAAATCTGCATAAACTTGCTGTCCTCGGTCTGTTTCAAAGTAAAGATTAACCGCCTTGTTATTTGCAACGCCGCCGCTAAAGTTTTGTGAAAAGCGTTCTGCGTCTTCAGATTCTGGTGATTTTAGGTAATTGTGGGTTTGAGAACATAAATTTGGATAAGAAGTACCTTCATCATCAAGAACGCCATTTCTCTCAATATTGTGATTAAGGCTTTGCTGCACCCATTGAGAGGCAAGTTTCTCAACTATACCTTCAAACGAGCTTTGCTCAATTGCATCGTCAACGTATAGAGTAGCGCCTGTTATTCCTAGGCCAGCCAGTGTAGTGGCAAAAATTTTTCTTCTCAAATTCATAACAGTTTCCTTGAGGCATTTTAAAAAAATAAAAATTTACAATAAAATACACATTATGTCAATTATCTTGTTTGATTTTTGTGATTTTGTTGATGGTTCTCATGTTATCTATAACGTTTTTTAGTAAATTTACCTCCCGGGTGCACCATTACCTCTAATAATCTATGTCAAATAAGAATTCTTTAAGTCTTTCTCTGTTAAGCTATATAGATGGTTTAATGGTAAGGCGGGCTGTGATATAAATAATTTGATTGTTGAGTGTCAACAATTAAAATTTCATATCAACCCGTTCGGGACTGTATTTATAAGCATGGATGAATCCGACACAGAAAAAGCCCGGCGAGAGCTTGAGGAGCGACAACAGAAAATAGAAGGTGCAATGCCTAGCGACATTGTGCAAAGCTCTGCTCGTCTTGAAAATGAAATCCATAACTCAAATTTAGATGAAGATTTTGACTTCATAGATATGACGGTAGATTCGCCTTCTGTTGCATCGGTTCAGTCTTCGTCTTTAGAGGTGCAGCCTAATAAAAATAGGAATGTTAGTATGCCTGTAAAGGCTCAGTCATCTTTATCAACGGATGATAGTGACGATTTAGAATTTATACCTGTGTCTGTCGAGAATGATGATGAGTTTAAAGTAGAGCCACTCCAAACGGCACCTAACACTCAAGCAAGCGGAGAAATACAAACTTTTGACACAAGCAAAATGCGTATCGGTGATCGCCTTATTCAGATGGGGCTTATTACCAAAGAGCAATTAAACGTTGCTCTACAGGAAAAAAAGATCAGCGGTAAAATGGTGGGTGAGGCACTTGTTGATCTTGGGTTCATAGATGAGGATCAGCTTACAATTGCACTGGCTGAGTCGGCTGGATTTGATGTGTTTGATCCCAAGTCAACAATTGTAGATGGCAGTGCCCTTGAGCTCCTTACTAAAAAGGAGGCTCAATCTCTTCACATTCTTCCTTTGTTTATACAGGAAGATAAAGTTTATGTCGCATTGATTGATCCCTACGACATTGTATCTATGGATACTTTAAAACGTAAGATGCCAAAGGGTTATGCAATTAAACCGATGGTTACAACGCCCACTACTTTGAATGACGCAATAGATGCGGCTTATGGGCACTCAAGTACTGTTGAAGGTATTCTGAGAGATCTGGAAAACGTTGATAATATTGATCTGTCCAAGCTAACTGAGAATGAATCCTACACGCATCCAATTGTGCGACTAGTAAACGCCTTGTTGTTTGAGGCAGTTAAAATGGGTGTGTCTGATTTACACTTTGAGCCAGAAGAGAACTTTATTAGGTTGAGATACCGTCTGGACGGCGTTTTATTTACGGCGCAAGTTATTCATAAGAAATTCTGGAGTGGTATTTCTCAGCGCATAAAGATTATGTCTGAGATGAATATTGCTGATAAGCTCAGCCCTCAAGATGGAAGATTTCCTTTGAATGTGGGTGGCAGGGAGGCGGATTTCCGCGTTTCTTCTTTGCCAACCGTTCATGGTGAAAATATTGTTCTGCGTGTTCTTGATAAAAAGGCCAATCTTTTACCTTTGGAGGATCTGGGTTTCAGTGAGTATAACTTGAATCTTATAAGACAATCTCAAAAGCGACCAGAGGGAATTATTATTGTTACTGGTCCGACGGGTAGTGGTAAAAGTACGTCATTATATTCTATGCTAAACGCAATTAATGATGTGAAGGTAAATATTCAGACATTAGAGGATCCAGTAGAATATTCGCTTCCTATGATTAGGCAGACAAGTGTGAGAGAAGGTGTCTTGGGGTTTGCGGAAGGTATTAAAGCAATGCTTCGCCAAGATCCTGATATAATTTTCATTGGTGAGATACGTGATGCAACAACAGCGGGTATGGCATTGAAGGCGGCTATGACGGGTCACCAAGTCTATACAACACTCCACACGAATGATTCATTTGGGGCTATCCCGAGGCTTTTGGATTTGGATTTGAAGCCTAATATGTTGGCTGGCGCAATCGTTTCAATTTTTGCGCAACGCCTGACGCGTAGGTTATGCCCACAATGTAGGGTTGAATATGCTCCAAGCGAAGAAGAGCGTAACTTGGTGGGTGAAGATTTTGATGTAATATACAAAGCCAATGAAGATGGGTGTTCAAATTGTTCAGGGCAAGGATACAAAGGTCGAACAGCTATCGTTGAAATCCTGGTTTTTGATGAGGATATGGATGATGCGCTTGCAAATGGAGATTCAAAAGCAGAAATTAAACGTATTGCTCGCGAGAAGGGATTCAAAAGCCTTCGCGATGATGCTATTCTAAAAATTAAAGAGGGGGTCACCAGTATTGAAGCCGCTTCTAGAGTTGTAAATCTTAAAATATAAAGGTTAAGTCCATTCCTCAGTTTCGTTACAAAGCACTAAATTCAAAAAACCGTATCATCAAAGGTGTTGTAAATGCTGTTAATGAGGCCGACTTGCATGGTCAGTTGAATGATGCAGGTTTGGAGCTTATTCAATGTGCTGAAATTAAAAACAAGAGAAGTTTTTCTCTGTCTCGATCTCCTGGCGTAAAAACCCGCGACCTTGTTCAGCTTTTTTTACACTTGGATCAAATGCAAGCAGCAGGCGTGCCGCTTTTGGATGCTATGTCTGATATTAGGGACACAACAGATAATGATAAGTTGCGCGATATACTCTCTGATATCTACAGAAACATAACTGAAGGCGCATCTATGTCAGAAGCCATGGCAATGCATCCAAGGGTTTTTGGAAACATCTATCTTTCTTTGATAAAGGCTGGCGAAACAACTGGTGATCTGAATTTTGCCTATAAACAAATTATTAAATATCTGGAATGGTTAGACAATTTACAAAGAAAGATGAAGAAGGCTACAAGATATCCGATGGTGCTGCTTGCCGTTGTGGTGTTGGTTGTTGTTGTGATGCTTGGATATGTCGTCCCGCAAATTATTGGTTTTATAGAGAATCTGGACCAAGAATTGCCTTTCTATACTGTTGCTCTTATGAATACATCTGACGTGTTCCAATCATACGGGATACATATGATTATCGTCCCTATTGTCGCAATTATTTTCTACAAATTATTGAGAAAGTCCTCGAATGAGTTTGCTTATCGCGCAGATTCTTTGTTTCTTAAGATGCCTATTATGGGGCCTTTGCTAAAAAAGATAACGATTGCTAGATATTGTCAGACCTTTGCAGCATTGTACTCGGCGGGCATTAGTGTTCTTGGTTGTCTTGAGGTCTTCACGTAATACGATTAGTAACCTTGCTCTTGTTGAGGCCTTGGAAGGTGTCGAGGAGCAAGTAAAGACAGGTAGCTCCCTCTCTGAGGCCTTTAACTATTCAGGAGAATTTCCTATCATGGTTGTAAGGATGGTTAAGATTGGTGAAGAGTCAGGTAATCTTACTCCTGTATTAGAGCAAGTTTCAGATTTTTATACAAAAGATGTTGACGACTCTGTTGACGGGATGATTGCAATGATCGAACCTGCTCTTACTGCCTTCTTGGGTTTGATGATTCTTTGGATTGCAGCAGCTGTCTTTGGGCCTATTTATTCCAGCTTCGGCGAAATGGACTTTTAGGTATTTAATAAACAAATATTGCCGGTGAGGCGCATGGTAAGTTTTCTATCTCAAAATAAAACAGTTCTTCATATTACAGATGAGAGCCTTTCTGCCTACAGAACATCTGGTGCTTCTGTCAATTTGATAGGTATCTTTTCATGGGCAGATGAAAATTTTGTTGCTGATTTGGTATCCTGTCTTTCTCGTGAAGGGGGTGGTGCCCCGGTTATTATTCTCAATGATGCCGTTGATCAGCATTACAGAAAAGAAAAAGTGCCTATTGTAAGAAGCTTGGATTCAAGTGGCATGGTCAAAAGAAAACTTGCTTTAGCATACCCTCATTATCCATACAGAGCTTATGCAAAGCTTAAAACGCCACCTCACATAAAGAATGTTAATACCGCAGTAAAAAATAATTATTATTTGTTTGCGGCGTGTCCCGATTCTCAAAATTTTCAGAAACTCCTTGCCGCTATTACGGAGTCTGAAGTCTTAGTAAAAGGTTTCGTTCTGTTGCCTGTGGAGTCTGTATCCATGGTGGATACCCTCAGCTCAAGAGTATTTGGAACGAAGTCGTCATCTGGCAGCAGTCTTTCCAAGCTAATGGGCAAGGATAAAGATGATGAGGGCTCAAAGAATTGGACTGTTTTTATCGGTCAAAATAGAAGTGGAGGTCTGCGCCAAATTGTTGTGCGTGACGGTGAATTGGCTCTTACGCGTATTACACCGATAGTTGAGACAGATATTGAAAAGGGTTTGTGGGCGCAAGACGTTAACCGCGAATTTCAGGCGACGATGAGTTACCTCTCGCGCTTTGGCTATACGCCTGCAGATACACTTAACATAGTCATTATTGCTGACGAAGAGGCTAAGCCTCTTTTGGAAAAAATGATTTCTGTAGAGAACGGAAAAGTACAACCTATTACGCTTCGCGAGGCGGCAACTTTACTAAAAATAGAGCCCGAACAAGATAGTGAGCAAAGATTTGCCGATGATTTGCATGTTGGATGGATTGGTAAACAGGCAAAACTCAAACTTCCGCTAAATTCTCAGCAATTTAGCAAGATTGCTAAACCTAGGCAGATGGCTTCCATCGCTATGGTTTCTTTGGTTTTGTTGCTAGCGGTAAGTACTTATTACTGCGCGACAAGTTTTCTGAATTATTTCTCTATTAGTCAGAATGTTGAACAGGCAAATACAGAGTTAAGGCAGGTCAATAATATTTATAATACTGAAATAGAACGTAAAAAAGCATTGGGAATTAATATTGAGCTTATTCAGTCTAGCTTTGAAATAAATGATGAGATTGACTCTAGGGAAGTTGAGATTTTCAATATTCTTAAGAATGTGCGTGAGGCTCAAAACAATAAAATCAAACTTGATAAAATTACTTTTGAAAAGGAAGTAAGGGCAGTTGACCCTAATATTCCCGTAATAGAAGGCCAAGAGCCACAATATGATAATGTAGTTACTCTCTTTATGAGTTTTGCCGGAGATTCAGATATTGCTGAAGGTAATAATAAGGTTGCCGATTTTTCTTCTCGTCTTTCTGCTATCTTTGATAAGAGCACTGTTGAGGTTGTGAAGGTTTTAAAAGACGTGTCTTACAGGGGGGAGATTACAAGTGAGGTTGGAGTTAATGCCGCGAATACAACTAGTGAACCTCTTTCAGCAGAAATTAAAATTAATATTGATAATGTTTCCAGTGAGGTAGTAGAGCAATTATGATTGATGTCATAGGTCATACGCGTATTCTATTCATTGGGTGCTTACTGGCACTTAACTTATTGCTCGCGGCTGGAACATATTATTATCTGACACCCAAAACTCTGCAGGCAGAACGGCAGTTGAATAATACGAAGGCGCAGGCGAATGGTAAAAGAGGTGAGATCCAAGTTTTAAGAGATGAATTTAAGCTTCTGCAACAAAGAATACAAAAATTTCGCCAATTAGAATTATCGGGCTTTTTTGAAACACAAAATAGATTAAACGCTGTTGAAAAAGTTGATGTTTTTCGTGAAAAAGTAGGTTTATTGAAGGCAAAAATTGACGTTAAGCCTGGTGAAATTAAAGAGGAGCCCCGTTTAAATCAGATCGGATATGCTTATCTTGAAAGCCCTATAAATTTTGAACTAGAGGCTCTTGATGACCTTGAAATTTACATGTTTATGAAGATGGTGGGAGACCGCTTCAGTGGTAAGACTGTTTTGGAATCTTTCGAGATAGAAAAAATTGGTGATGTTACTGCAACTAATCTTGGGACAATAGCCGATGGTGTTCCTACGCCGCTGGTAAAAGGTAACGTAAGCTATAAATGGATTACATTGCCAGAGCAAGGGAGGTTGTCTCCATGATAAAACTTTTGGTCACCAGGTACGAATTTTCTTTAATCTTTTGCGTGGTTTTACTTTTTGGATCCCCTCCTGCTTTGGCTCAAGAAAATGTTGAATTACCTACTTTAGGAGGTGAAACGGTAAATCCAATTCTTTCCCTTGAGCCTGCCCCAATAGAGGCAGATATAAAAGATAGAGATTTAAGTACTACTCTCGTCTTATCTCCCGAAATCAATGAAATAGTTCCAACAGAGCTCGTGATTTTACGTGTTGTTGAGGATGAGCTTCAGGAAATCTATAAAGAGGATTTGTTTGAGGCTCCCGATTTTCAGTCACTTATGTTTCTTCCAAGTGAGTATGCAATGTTGACTGCTGCTAAGGCTAGTTTTGTTGAGGTTAATCCCGAGGATGAAGGTGCTGATGAGGATAGCCAAGGTGGAACGGATATATTCCCTGAGGAAATTCTTGAGGACATAATACGTGAAGTAAAGCTAGGCGGTATACTATATACAGGTCCCGACAACTGGATTGTTTGGATTAATGAGCAAAGGGTTACGCCCAAGGCAATGCCCGAAGAAATCGTGGATATCAAGGTTCGTAAAGATCATATCGAATTGAAATGGGAAGACCAGCAAACGAATACAATATTTCCCATCCGTTTAAAACCTAATCAGCGCTTCAATCTAGATGCGCGTATATTCTTGCCAGGTTAGGAATTATTATATGTCTAGTGATTTAAAAAAATCTAGAAAGAATAGTGATATCCCTTTAAATTTCAGTGCCGTAAGCGTCGGCTATGGAGGAAAAGCCGTTGCAGAAAACGTGGATATAGTTCTTAGAAGCGAAACTATTCATGGGCTTATTGGATTAAATGGCGTTGGGAAGACCACGCTTATAAAGGCTGCGTTAGGACTAAGAGATACATTTTCTGGGTCAATTAGTATTTTTCATCAAGCAGCAGGTTCTCTGGAAGCTAAGAAGGAGTTATCTTATTTACCTGAGCGCTTTGATCCACCTTGGTTTCTCACAGGTTTAGAGTTTATAACTTTTTCAGGCAAGCTGTATGGTTACCGTCCAGAAAAGGCCAAAATATATGATCTTGCAGAAAAACTTTCTTTGGACATTAATTTTCTACCAAATAAAGCGCAGTCTTATTCTAAGGGAATGAGGCAAAAGCTAGGCTTGATCGCGACACTAATGATGCCTGCTAAGTTACTCATTCTAGATGAGCCAATGAGTGGACTTGATCCTTTGGCTCGAGTGTTGGTTAAGAATGTTTTGGAGGATATGCGCAAGCAAGGTAAGACGATATTTCTTTCAAGCCATATTCTAGCAGATCTTGATGAATTATGTGATGACTTATCAGTTTTGCATGCTAAAAAAATTCAATATAGCGGAACCCCTAGCGGATTAAAAAGCGAAACAAAAGAAAAAACGCTTGAGAGAGCTTTCCTAAAAAAGATTTCTTAAGGAGTTAATGTTATACTTAAGGAATGTTTTCATCAAAATGAAAAATGCGTTAAGATGTTAAGCATCGAAGCAATTTCAAATGCAATTCTCGAAAAATCATGGAATAAACAGTGATAGACAACCCTGAAAAAAATGAAGATTCCAAAGAGGCTGGATTTCAGTCACCTGGTGGTGAAGACGTGCGTGACAAGAATTTCACTTCTGGCGATGAGCCTACTTTTTCTGGGTCTGGTGGCGACTTTGTGTTGAATGAAAATAGACAGTCTACTGAGATAGAACCTTCCCCTGAGCAAGGCGAAGATATTTATGAAGAGCCGTCCTACGTAGAGGATGAGGATATCTATGCCTACGGAGATGATGACATGAACGAAAGAGATCTCTCTTCGCTCGATGATGAAGGTCTGTTTGAAGAGAGCGCGTATAATTTTGACCCTGAAAATAAAAGTAAGTTAGGAACTGCTGTTGTCATAATCCTTTTGCTTATGTTGATTGGCGGTGGTTTCTATTTTCTTTCAAGTGACAGCTTTCTATCTTCAAAAAATGAAATAGCTACCAGTCAAATTCCCATATCCCAAGAGCCTGTTTCTCAAGAAGCTGTAACCTCGGAGGAGGTTTTTGCTTCACCTGTTCAAAATAATAGAGAGCTCTCTCAATTAGACGAGATAAACATCTTGGATGGATATCAAGAAAATACGCTTGTGGATCAGCCAGTTCTGGTTTTAGAGGAAGAAGAAGGCGTCTCTGATGGGGTAAATACAGCTTCAGATATGTCCGGCAATATTATTGCAGAGCCAAATTTCAATCTACCACAGCCGATTATTAGCAAGGATGAGTATGACTTTAATAGTGTTATTGAGGTTGTGACTGAACAATCGCCTATTGAAACTGTTTTAGTTGACGCGAAAGAAGCGATTAATGGTCAGGATGTTGCCAATTCACCTCCAATAAATGATGAGATTATTGTTGAGTCTATTAATACACCTGATGAAGTGATGGAATTTTTTGATTCAGGAGCAGGAGATTCTTACAGCTCTCTTTCAACCTTTGAAAGGCAAGGTGAAGTTATAGCTGATCCTCGCCGTGAGCAAATGGCTAAGTTTATTGTTGTTCAAAATGTTGTGACCACAGATGGTCATGGAAACGAAATTGAAATGGCGCAACGTGCACTTAAGTTGGGGCGATACGAGGCGGCATTAGGCTTTTATGAGAAGCTTTATAGAAAAAACCAGAGGGATCCGCGCATACTTATGGGGCGCGCTGTTTCTTTACAAAAGACAGGTAGGGTTGCCGAGGCATTAAAAGCTTATGAAGAGACTTTGGATTTGTATCCTGCGAACTCGGAGGCGTTGGCGAACTTTTTAGGGCTAATGAATGTGCAATATCCTGAAAAAGCACTAGAAAAGCTGAATAGGTTATATCGTTCGCAACCCAATAACCCAGCAGTTGCCGCACAACTAGGTATTTCCTATGGTAACCTTGGGGATTATGAACAGGCAAAACGCTACCTTAAAATAGCCACAAGCCTTGAACCAAACAACGCCCTCCACTTCTATAACTTGGCAATTATTTCGGAAAGGGCAGGCGACAAGCGCGGTGCTATTGCTGCTTACGAAAAATCACTAGAAGTTGATGCTGTTTACGGTGGTAGAGCTATTTCAAGAGAGACTATTTATGATCGTCTTTCAGTATTAAGATAAGCCCTTTTACAGCCTTTAAACTTAAAGAACGCGAGTATCCTTTTGTTTTTTATTTTTTCCATTCTCGTTGGTGCAATTCTAGGTCTGATTATTGGAAGTTTCACAACGGCACTTTTGTATAGGGATGCTCGAGGAATATCCATGACCATGAGTAACGGCAAAGTGGAGCGTTCAAAGTGTCCGCACTGTAAGCACCCTCTTGCTTGGTATGATTTGGTTCCTTTTTTTTCTTGGTCTTACCTTGGTGGAAAGTGCCGTTATTGTTCCCATGAAATTGGCAAGCTTTATCCTGTGGTCGAAATATTTTGTGCATTATGCTCTGTTTTTTTATTTGGTGCATACGGATTTTCTCTTACTTCCTTTCTGTTTCTGGCTGCCTTGCCAGCATTCATGACGCTACTGATAAATCCTCTACGAGGGTATGCTTCATCCAAAAAGCTAATTGTTTATATTTTCTTTGTAGCTATGGCTTGGTGGATGACAGGGAGATATCCAGAAACATTCACATGGGGTGAGTGGAGAGAGTTGTCTTTGATTTTGATTGTCTATGGCCTGTGTTCTGTGTCCGCGAGTCTCTTAGTAACGCTTTTATATAAGAAGCCTTTTTCTTTCATTGAGATTATTTTGTTTCTCTCTTGCGGAATATGGTTGGGGTTAGGGTTTATAACTTTATTTTGCCTCTTTACTTTCGGTTTTATGATATTTTATAGCTCGAAGTATTTTAAGTTAAACAGAATGCCTATTGCTTCATCTATCATGAGCTCTTTCTTGCTTATGAGCATATCAATAGTAATTGTAAATTTTTATGCAGTTTGCAAAGCTTTTGTTAACCACTGGTAGATACTATGGACAGCAGGGCAAATCTTGTTCATTATCAATTCAATAGATAAGGAGATACATTCGTGGATATCACACAACTTCTTGCTTTCGTCATGCAAAATGATGCGTCTGACCTCCATTTAAGTCCAGGCAGCCCTCCGATTGTTCGTGTTCATGGTAATTTAAAAAAAGTTAAATCGGATGTTTTGGAAACCGAAACTATTCGCCAGATGCTTTATTCGGTTATGTCAGATGATCAAAGAGCGGCTTATGAGAGTGATTTAGAGCTGGATTTTGCTATTTCATTTGGCGAAAAGGCACGTTTCCGTGTGAATGCCTTCAACACAAGAAAGGGCGCAACCGCAGTTTTTAGAACTATTCCATCCGAAATCCCAACTATGGAAGATTTGGATCTTCCTTTGGTTATGCGAAGATTTGCTGATCTCGAAAAAGGAATAGTGCTTGTTACCGGTGCAACAGGATCTGGTAAATCGACAACACTGGCGGCGCTCATTAATCATATCAATGAACATCATCAAAAACACATCCTTACAATCGAAGACCCAGTAGAATTTTTTCACGAGTCAAAAAAGAGCCTTGTTAACCACAGGGAGCTTGGTGTCGATACTAAATCCTATAAGCGCGCCCTTAAAAGCGCGCTACGCGAAGATCCGGACGTCATTCTCGTTGGAGAGATGCGTGATTATGAGACAATTTCACTTGCGCTGACTGCTGCGGAAACAGGTCACCTTGTGTTTGGAACACTTCACGCTAATTCGGCAACTAAAACGATTGATAGAATTATTGATGTTTTTCCTGGCAATGATAAAGAAATGGTGCGCGCCATGTTATCAAGCTCACTTCAAGGTGTTGTCGCGCAGAAACTGTTGCGGAAAAAAGAGGGGGGACGTATTGGGGTTTTCGAAGTCCTCGTTGGTACAGGTGCAGTGAGAAACCTGATTAGAGAAAACCAACTTCCACAGCTCTATTCCATGATACAGACGGGGTCTCGCCATGGAATGATAACAATGGAAGACGCGACACAAAGTCTTCTTGAACAAGATATTATTACTAAGGAAGAGGCTATGCGCGTATTCCGTAAGGCTGCTGACGAAAGGGAGCAAAAAGAAGAAGGCGAAGTCTCTGCAGCATTGGGAGGGCAAAAAGTTGAGCGTGCAGCTGTTGTTGCACCTGATCCAACGCTTGATGAAGAAGGTAATCAAAGCTTTTGATAGATGTCATTTTAAAATATTTGGAGCTTATGGCTACGCATACTGCCTCGGATCTCTACTTGACGGTAGATGCTAAGCCATCTTTACGTATAAATAATGAATTGCGTCCAGCAGATGAGACTGTTCTCTCCAATAAGGACATGCAGGAGATTTTATCCTCTTTATTAACTCTGAGACAACTCCGAGAATTTGAGAATGAAAAAGAGCTGAACACTGCAATAGATATGGGTGAAAAGGGACGTTATAGAGTTAATGTTCTTAGACAACGTCAAAAAACAGCAATCGTTATACGTCGTATTGTGGTAAAGATCCCCGATTTTGAAGAACTTAGGTTGCCTGTTGTATTTGAAAAATTATCAATGCTGAAACAAGGGTTAGTTCTTGTCACGGGCATGACAGGTTCTGGGAAGTCTACAACGCTTGCGTCTATGATTGATTACAGAAACGCACGCGCTGAGGGTCATATTGTTACTATTGAAGACCCTATTGAATTTTTCCACATGCATAAGAACTCTATAATCACGCAAAGAGAAGTTGGTGTAGATACAGATAGTTACGCGGTTGCGTTAAAAAATTCTTTAAGACAGAGGCCTGACGTTATTCTTATTGGTGAAATAAGAAGTCGTGAAGTTATGGAACAGGCACTGGTTGCGGCCGAGACCGGTCACCTTTGTTTGGCGACACTGCATACAAATAACGCTTATCAGGCGATAGATAGAATATTGAATTTCTTTCCAGAGGAATCTCACGCACAAATTCGACTTAATCTTTCTCTAAATTTAAGGGGAGTTATATCTCAGAGATTATTGCCATGTACTCAAGGCGGTTTGGCATTAGCATGTGAGGTTTTGTTGAATGAAGGTTACATAAAGCCTCTTATTCAAGAGGGTAATATTAAGGAAATGCAAGGTGTTATGGAGAAGAATTCATCAAATGGTATGCAAACCTTTGATGAAGCATTGCTCGATTTGTATCAGAGCGGTTTAATCACCGAAGATAGTGCTGTTTCTTATGCTGATATTCCTGGGGATTTACGTATCAAGCTTCGTGAAGCCATGATGAAGCAACAAAACACTAAAGGTGGAGATGCGCTTAGGTCTATAGACACCACTGTTCTATCTATATCTGAGTAAAATCTTCTCTCTTGTTCTCTGCTATTGCACTCTTATTATTCTCGGGGCAATATAGCCCTATTGATTCTTGGGTTTTTACCCATCCATGAAAGGCTCTACATTCGCGATGTTATCTTTAAAAGCTTTGAAAAAAACGGTTCGTATTCTCTCGCTAACACTTTGTTTGGTCATAACATCCTATGCGTTGTCAGGATGTGAACTTACAGAAAATCATTTGCAAATTGATCGTGATTCAAATTTAAACCGTCAGGACTACCGAGATGGTTTAGCGCCAAGGCAAGCTGAGCTAGAAGAATTTGTTCAATTTGATAAGTCGATTCCTCCGCTAGAGAGCTATGTAAGTCCTGTATCAGAAAACCTTAAGCCTGTACCGCTTGTCTCTGTTTCCGTGAACCAGACAATTCCATTGCGCGATGTTTTATTCGAACTGGCTGATCAGGCAGGTTATGACATTGAGTTAGACCCTCGTATTTCAGGGTTCCATTATCTTTTCTGCTAAAAATAAGCCGTTTGACCTTGTGATAGACAGAATTTCCGACATTGCAGGTCTTCGTTACAGTTTCGTTGATGATATTTTGCGCATTGAGCTGGATACGCCTTATACGAAAAACTATAAAGTGGATTATCTGACAGTGGTTAGAACATCTTCAAGTACGGTTTCTAATAACGTGTCAGTAGTTAGCGGCGAGGGTGCCGATACAGGATCTACCTTTGGTATTACAAGTGAATCTTCTGCGGATTTCTGGGGAGAACTGGAAACAAACCTTACACAAATTTTAACGTCCAATGCGTCTCGTGGGTTTTTAAGAACAGGCTCTGACCCTAAAATTCAAATTCTGGCTGATAATCAACCCGCTGCTGTATCTGTGCCCATAAATCAGGTTTCTGAAAGTGATTTGGCTGGTGATGGGGCAGCCGTTGATGCGGAGGGGAATGTAATTGAGGCGGCAACTAATGAGGATGGTACGCCTGCAACTATTGATGAAAACGGAGTACCACTTCCTACGCCTGGGCAGGATCAAACTGCCCCGCCCGTTGTTCAGCCCTCTAATACTGTATTGCAAATTAACACTGCCCCCGAAGCTGCCAATGATGCAGGCAGTGAAGATTCAAATGCTGTTTCCTTTACGCCAACATTTTCAATAAACAAACAAGCTGGTGTTGTTTCTGTCTATGGTAACGAGCGTATTCATAAAGAGGTTGCAGCTTACCTAGAAGAACTGAGAAAGTCTCTGACATCTCAGGTTCTTATTGAAGCTAAAGTTATTGAGGTTTCTCTGGAGGATGAATTTGCCACTGGTATTGATTGGGCTAAGGTTGGTGATTTTATCAGTCCGGAGTTAGTTCTTGGATACGCAAACACAAATGCAAATATTCGGCCGTCTTTAGCCCCTATAGCAGGGAGCACTTTTGCAGTTGGTTACGCAGGTAATGATATTGCTGCAATAGTAGAGGCTATATCCAGATTTGGAACAGTTAAGGCTCTTGCAAGTCCGCGTATGACTGTATTGAACAACCAAGCAGCATCTTTAAATGTTGCTCAAAACTCGGTTTATTTTGAGATCGATATTGATGTGACAACTAACGATAATACGACAGAAACGACCATTGATAGTGAGATTAGAAACGTTCCTGAAGGTGTTTTGATTAATGTGTTACCAACAATTAACCAAGACACACAAACAATTACTATGCAGGTACGTCCGACTGTAACGCGTATTGTGAACCGTGTTGCAGACCCTGCCGTGGCGTTCATTGCATCCGAAAATGATATTTCGGGTATTTCGTCACTTATTCCTGAGTTGAACGTGCAAGAGGTTGACTCTGTTTTGAGCATGCAATCAGGCGAAGTTGCTGTTCTTGGTGGGCTTATTCAGGATAGAACACAAAGCGTTCAAGAATCTGTGCCTATATTAGGTGAGGTTCCTATTCTTGGAGCAGCATTCCGTAAGCAGGGTGATAGTATTCAGAAAAGCGAGTTGGTTATATTTATTAAGGCAACAATCGTTGATGCACCTGAATCTGTTCACCAAACTGATAAAGAGATCTACAGAACTTTTTCACAAGATCGTAGACCTCTAAAATTCTAAATATTGATGCCTTACCTTAAGAGGAGTAAGTAGGACATATGTCTCTTGTCAGGTATATACTCACAGCATGTATGCGCGACAGACTGATATTGTCAGTTTTTGTTGCCGCGATTGTGGCAATTTCCTTATCAACATTTGTTGGTTCTACTGCGATTGTCGAGCAAGACCAGTTTGTAATTGTATTCACTGCTTCAAGCCTAAGATTCTTACTTGTCGCTGGTCTTACATTGTTCATTGTTTTTTTTACTCGGCGTTCAATTGATCAACGTGATCTTGAATATCTGATTTCCAGACCAGTTACTAAAAACGACTATGTATTCTCACACATTATTGCATTTGGAATTATCAGCCTTGCATTCTCTTTGGCAATTGGTGGTGTTTTACTCGCCATGGGAAAAGGATACCTTAACGAAGGATATATAATCTGGATCATAAGTCTGTTTTTCGAGCTTATGATTGTATCGTCTGCGGCCTTTTTCTTTGCCATGGTTCTCAGTTCTGCAGTATCAGGTGCCTTGGCAACATTTGCCTTCTATGCCTTTGCGCGCATGATTGGGCAGGTCATTGGAATTGCGACTGATACCGAGATGTCTGGAAAGTTTGAAATTCTTGCCAATGCAACCAAGACAATATCACTGTTTATTCCAAGGCTTGACCTATTCTCGCAAAGTTCTTGGCTAATATATGGCGTTGAAAGCGCAATATTTTCTATTAGTCTGGTAACCGTTCAGGGCGTAGTATTTTGCCTACTTCTTGCGTTTGCTACTCTCGCTGATCTAACAAAAAGAGAGTTTTAAGTTTTGAATATGAACCTCAAGAAGCCTCAATTTCTTGTATACGCCTTTCTAGTAATTGCTCTAACGGTTCAAATTTTACTTTCGATGGGTCTGCGCCCAGAGCGCGCTAAATGGGGTAATGTCCCTAATGCTCCTAGTGAGTGGGCATACAAATCTGCATTTCTTGGCGATATTTCGCTCGCGCACAGAATGGTTGCGACTCTACTGCAGAACTTTGGTGGTTCAGGAGGGCGCACTATCCCTCTGAAAGAATATGATTTGGAAAAAGTCGCTGAATGGCTTGCTCTTGGTCATCGGCTGGAGCCACGCTCGAACTATCTTCCTTTTTTAGCGGCTTATTATTTTGGTGCAACACAAGAACCCGAATATCTTGAGCCTATAGTAGATTTTTTGGCAGAAGTAGGGCGTGGAAATAATAAAGATAGCTGGCGTTGGATGAGCAATGCGGTTTATACCGCGCGATTTCAGCTTGAGGATATAGATAAGGCAACTAAGTTGGCAGATGAATTGGCGGCAATGTATCGTCCGGGAATGCCAGCTCTTATTCTCCAAATGCCTGCATTCATAAAATTACAAATTGGAGAGAAGGAAGCCTCTTACGATATCATGATGGAGTTATTAAAGACTTCTGCAGATGACATGCACCCGAACGAGGTTAATTTCATGATTGATTTTATATGTAATCGTATTCTTGAAGGAAGTGCGCGTGCTAACCATCCTTTATGTAAGGAATTGGATAAATAGATGTCATCTTTAGCGT
This sequence comes from uncultured Alphaproteobacteria bacterium, assembly GCA_963740205.1. GTDB lineage: Bacteria > Pseudomonadota > Alphaproteobacteria > Micavibrionales > Micavibrionaceae > UBA2137. The sequence continues at coordinate 349,487 of CAVUDD010000002.1, read as the reverse complement.
CTCTTTCTTTCTCCTTCCAACAAATCATTGCCATTTTAGGATTGTCACAGGTAGTTTACGCACTTGTTTATATGTTTTTTCGAGCGGGAAGACTATCCAGAGCTTGGATGGTCATCCTTTATTTTTTCATGTTATTTTTGGCATTGCTTTCGGATTTCACTCTCGGGTTTTTTACGGCTTATAAAAATGATATTTTTATTTTAGCTTCAGGATTTTGGTTATGTTTACCCGTATTTAGTTTTTTGATTTCAACACAAATTATACAAATCACTGAATTTCCTAAAACAAAACAAATCACAGTAATTTTTGGACTAATGACAATTATATTTGGTCTTAATATTTATGGGTATTTGGATGAGGGCGAGTATATAGGGGGTGCGCTAAACCTTGTGGCCATCATAACTGGCGCATTCACGCTTTTGGCAATTGTGATAAAGATAGGCCGTGCAGAAAACCTATGGCAAAGTAAACGTGCAGGTCAACAAAGGTACTGGCTTTTAATATGCCTCATTCTTGCCAATAGTGGGTTAATTGCGCTTTTCATATTTGAACAATTTAATCTTATATCGCAAAATGAGCTGGTTGTTCTTCGGTGCGTGTTGGCTGTTGTATTCACCTACCTAGTTTCAACGTCTTTGTTCAGAATATATCCGCAGGCGACATTTTTGAGTGAAGCACGTGCAACTGGAAATGCCTCTGCTGAGATGGTTGAAAAATTGGCGCAAGTTTTTGAAAGAGATAAGCTCTATCAAGAACAGGATTTTGGAAGAAAGGAATTGGCGCAAGAATTGGGTATATCCGAGGCCGTTGCGTCTGAGCTTGTAAATTCAATCTATAAAAAATCAATTCCTCAATTGCTTAAGGAATATCGTATTGAAGATGCAAAAGCTCTTTTAAAGCAAACACGATTATCGGTGCAGGATGTGGCGCAAGAATTTGGTTTCGGGTCGTTAACGTCTTTCAACCGCACATTCCAAGAAATTGAAGGCTGTACGCCTACAAAATTTAGGAGAAACTAGCGTTAAATTAAACAAGCGTGTAAACTTAAAAAGAGATAATAAAGAGATAGCTATGAATAAAATGCTGAAAAATAAACACGCTGGTTTCTCACTTGTAGAGCTTGGCATCGTCATGCTTATTATTGGTGTGCTTGCTGTTGGGGTTCTAAAGGGTCGCGAATTGATTGAGAATTCACGAATAACAGCCTCTGTTGCACAAATTCAGGAAATTGATCTGGCATTTTCAAAGTTTTGGGACAAATACCAGGCAATTCCTGGTGACATGACTAATCCAGCGACACGATTAGACGATTGTGTAGGGCAATGTGCATTTGCTGGTGATGGAAACAACAGGATCGAAGGTGCGCCTGGAAGGGTGCAGAATATAAATAGTGAACAAGTTTCTGCTTGGGCGCAATTGTCGGCCTCTGGTTTCTACGAAGGAACTTCGATAAATGCTACCGCTATTCAAATAGGAGAATCTCACCCTGAGTTTCCTTTGGGGGGAGGTCTTAGGGTGGGTTACAGTTCTGGCGGCACAATTTGGCCTACGCAAACGTCTGCTAATGTCTGGCCAGTTGGGCACGCGATGACAACTGGTAATAATATGAGTGTTTCTCAAGGTGCACCTAATAGTAGGCTTTATAGTCCCAATTCAGCTTACAGAATAGATTTAAAGTTAGATGATGGAATGGTGAATACAGGGAAGATACAAGGAATTGGTACGAATGATGGCTCTGCGACTGCATGTGCAACAGGTGATACTGATACCGATGAATATAATGCGAGTGAAAAGGGCTTTAATTGTAACCTCTTTATTCAGATAAATCCATTCTAGACAAAAGTTAAGAAAGAGCGTTCGTACATGCCTTATTTAAAATACTCCGAGAGAGGCTTTTCTCTTGTTGAACTGGGCATCGTCATGCTCATTATCGGTGTGCTTGCTGTTGGGGTTCTAAAGGGTCGCGAATTGATTGAGAATTCACGAATAACAGCCTCTGTTGCACAAATTCAGGAAATTGATCTGGCATTTTCAAAGTTTTGGGATAAATACCAGGCTATTCCTGGTGACATGACTAATCCAGCAATTAGATTAGACGATTGTGTAGGGCAATGTGCATTTGCAGGTAATGGAAATAATGTCATAGCTCAAATCCCAGGCAATCCTCAGAATTTGAATACCGAACAGGTTGCTGCTTGGGCACAGCTTGCGGCATCAGGTTTTTATGAAGGCACGTCTAAAAATGCTACCACTATCCAAATAGGAGAATCTCACCCTGAGTTCCCATTGGGCGGAGGGTTAAGAGTGGGGTATGCTCGTGGTAATATAGTTTATCCTCTGCAGACAGCGGCAGATATTTGGCCATTAGGTCATGCAATGACAACTGGAAATGATATGTCAGTTGGACAAGGTACGGCTAGCGCGAGGCTTTACAGTCCAAATTCAGCCTATCGAATAGATTTGAAGTTAGATGATGGAATGGTGAACACAGGAAAGATACAAGGTATAGGAACAGTTGATGGATCCTCAACTGCCTGTGCGACTGGTGATACAGATGCAGATGAATATAATGCGAGTGAAAAGGGATTTAATTGTAATCTTTTTATAGCAATCGACCCATTCTAAACTGACCATTTTGTCAGAGTGGTTGATTTCATTGAGAATTTGTTAAGTATTTAGGGGTGAAACTTAAGGTTGAAGCTTGTGGTGTATTCATATTGTGCGTATGCTTTTAAGCATTGTTAAAAGATTCATAACTTTGGAGAGTACTATGAACACGAATTTAGAACTAAATACAGAAGGGCAACGTGGTTTCACACTTGTGGAATTGGCGATTGTTATGATCATTATCGGTCTATTGATTGGTGGTGTTCTTAAGGGGCAAGAATTGATTTCCAATGCGCAAGTGTCTGCATCTGCTGCACAGGTTAAGGCAACAGAGGCTGGTATATCGACGTTCCAAGATGCTTATGGCGCGATACCGGGCGACATGGTCAGCCCTGCAACGCGTATACCAAACTGTGTGGCGTATCTGCGTCACGGAGCTACGGACGAATGATGCTAACGGCCGTATAACAGCAATTACCTGGTGTCGTTCAAACTCTCGCAATGGAGGCTACAACTTTCTGGGCTCAACTTGCGGCTGCCGATATTATTGGTGGTGTTGTTCCTAACTCAGCTGTAATGGACGCCAGCCTATCTCACCCTGAATTTCCTGCGAACGGAGCGTTGCGTGTAGGATTTCACCCTGGTGGTGCAGTAGCGACGGGTGCAACTATGTTAGCGGCAACTCCAGCCGGAACTTACTTGAATTCGACTTTGGATTTGGCTGCTGCCGCTGGCGCTGCTAGTACTCCTGCCTTGTCACCATCACAAGCATTTAGAATTGATACAAAAATTGATGATGGTCGTCCAAATACGGGTACTGTTTTAGGTGTTGGGACTGTTGGTGCAGCTGTTACGGCTTGCGCTGCTGCAAACACGCCTGTTGCGGATTACAGTACAGCGCAAACAGGTTTGAACTGTAACGTTTATATGCGTATCAGATAACATCTGGTTAAAATGAATAACTGAAAAGAGGCTCGTTTGAGCCTCTTTTTTTATGTTATAATTATAGTTATGGAACAAAACGGTTTTACACTCGTTGAATTGGCTATTGTAATGATTATCATCGGTTTGTTGATTGGTGGTGTTTTGAAAGGACAAGAGCTAATTTCTAACGCTCAGGTCTCTGCGTCAGCTGCACAGGTTAAGGCAACAGAGGCGGCTATGTCGACCTTTCAGGATGCCTATGGCGGAATTCCGGGCGATATATCCAATCCAGCTAACCGTATACCCAATTGCACAGGTGTTTGTGCATATACTGACCCAACAGTAGGTAATAATGGAAATGGAAGACTGACTAGTAGGCCTTGGAGATTTCATGATCTTTTATCCGAAAACATGGCCTTCTGGGCTCAGTTAGCAGCCGCAGATATTATAGGAGGTGTTATACCGGATGCCCCTGCTCTTGAAGCAGGGCTATCGAATCCTAACTTTCCTGCAGGCGGAAGTTTACGCATTGGTTATTGGGAAGGAACTATTGTTTCAGCAGCTATTCCTTTTATGGCGGGACATTATGTTGGCACAGCAGGGGATTTAACTCTCTTTAATACTCCTTCGTTATCACCATCAATGGCATTTAGAATTGATAATAAAATTGACGATGGCCGGCCTTTTACGGGGGTATCTGGCTCTCTTAGAACCCTCACTGGAGGAGGTGTGGGGGATTGCACAGATGGAAACATTGATACCAGTGAGTATAATACAGATGACACGGGTATAAATTGTAATATTTTTGTTCGTATTAGATAATCTTTAATTTAAATGAATAAGTGAAAAGAGGCTCGTTTGAGCCTCTTTTTTATAAGCTGTCACTGCGAGCGTTGCGTGGCAGTCCAGTTAATATTGTGAGTTCTGGATTGCTTCCTCATTTCATTCCTCGCAATGACATTGGCTTATTTTAACTTACCTTTCAGCATCGGCGTAATTAAATCCATTGGAATGGGAAGAACCATTGTATTACCTTTGGACTGCGTGAATTCGCCCATCGTTCCCAAATAACGTAACTGCATTGTCTCTGGACGATTGGCAAGAATTTTGGCGGCCTCATCAAGTTGTTTAGCAGCTTCGAATTCACCTTGAGCATTAATGACCTTGGCACGACGCTCACGTTCTGCCTCGGCTTGTTTGGCAATGGCACGCACCATGGACGGGTCAAGGTCGATGTGTTTGATTTCAACATTGGTGACTTTAATACCCCAGCCATCTGTTTGCGTGTCTAGTATTTCTTGTACGTCCTTATTGAGTTCCTCACGGTTAGCGAGCATGTCATCAAGTTCGTGCTTCCCAAGAACCGAACGCAAGGTTGTCTGTGCAAGCTGTGACGTTGCACTGTAGAAATTCTCTACTCGGTTAATGGCATGACCCGGATCAATAATACGGTAATAGACAACTGCATTCACACGTACGGAAACGTTATCGCGTGAAATAACATCCTGAGGTGGGATGTCCTCTGTGCGGATACGCATATCCACCTTGACCATTTGTTGAATGATGGGCAGGACAATACGCATTCCTGGTGACTTTGCTCCGCTATATTTCCCAAGTGTGTATATGACTCCGCGCTCATATTCCTTGATGATGCGCAGTGACGCCGCAAGTACGACAAAAATCCCGACAAGGATAATTCCTAAAAATGGCATGTTAATTTCCTTCTTTTATTGTAAGTATGAGGTCTTCTGTTTCGGTGATTTCAACACTATCACCTTTATGGAGTTTGAGTGGCAAGGGCGATCTTGCAAGCCAGATTTCGCCATGTACCTGAATTTGCCCCTGATCCTTGCTCCATGATATTACTTTGGCCATTTCACCAATAAGGCTTTCTTGCCCTGTGGTTGTAGGTTTTGTATAAGCCCGCTTGACCATAAAGCCGATAGCAAGCATTAAAAGTATCGCCAAGATACCAACCGCCCAAACAGAGGCGGGATTAAGAAAAACTGTATGAATTTCGGGATTATGGTGAACAAGCAATCCACCCCAGACAAATGCTATGGCGCCAACAATTGCAAGTAACCCAAAAGCGGGCACAAGGCTTTCTGCCAGTATAAAGAGAAAGCCTAACGCAATCAGGAGCTGTGCTTGTAAATCCAGTGACATAAAATGTCCTTATCAGTGTTTATATATTGCCCAGCTTAAACTGCCTGTAGCGCGCAAGCAAGTCAGCATCAAATGCGCCTGCGTATTTGCTATCCTCGCCGATTGCAGCCATACGGTCTAATGCCTCTTCAGGGCTACGCTGTTCGGGCTGGTGAGGGCGTAGAATGCGGTCACCATCATAGGCGTCCACAATGCAGGCAACATTCATAACAACTCCCATGTCACCAGCAGGAAGCCCAAAGGGGCCTTTTCCATCTACTCTTTCGTGATGATATAGAGATAGTGCTGGAATAACCGTATTCACATGCAGATGACTATTAAGGGCTTCGTTACCATTTGTGTAAGTCTTAATTACATCAGGCGCCCATTCAGTATGTTTGCGCTTAAGAATACGCTCTTCTTCTGTTGGGCGATGGGGCAATGACCAAATTTCAGGATTATAGCGCCTATCAATTTTACCAATATCGCTTAGACGATAGGCATCCTTGAAATTCGCGGCAATATTATCGGCATAACCTAGGTGAAGTAAAAAATTTGAGCCGTCTTCTGATATGCGTAACAGGTGAGGTGCAAGTTGCTTTTCACCATATTGTGCACCATCTGCGTCATAATTCGTAATATCGTTCCACATTCTTTGGGAAAGAGGTGACCATTCACGCCCAAAATCGTTATTTTCGCGCACGTCATAGCTTGCAATTGCTTCGTCGATATTATGAGGAACACTTGAATTCATAAGAATTTTTAACAGTTTTGCCTTGCTTTTTCTATGGTAATTCAGTTATTTGCATAATTTGTAAAATTAAAGCTTGCAAAATCTTAAATAATTTAACATAATACATAAAATTTACAGAGATTTATAGAGGTTGTTATGATTAATAAATTAAGCAAAGAATGGCAGGTTGTAATATACGGTGGCGGTCTAGCTTTTACAGGTATGCTTCTTGTAGGCACGCTTACTAGAGATGATAGTTTTGATGATCATGTTTGTGCTACAGTTGATAATGAAATAGCCTTACTTTCACCTGTTTTGGGTGAAAATGACACTTATGAACTTAGCGGTATTCGTATGGGAACTGTTAAAGAAGAAGTAAGTCGTGAAGATATGATTGTAGGAAATCTAGTAAATGAAAATTTACCAAAGGCTGAACAAGAGATGGGCGGAGCAGATTTCTTTCAACTGGATGTTGATGACAAAGAATGTACTTTTGGAAATTCTGAGATGGAAATGTGGTGGACGGTTCCTTATGTTGGAAACGAGAGCCGTGATAGCAATGACAAGGTAAGAGTTACTGTTAATTTTGATATGTAATAAAATTCAGAGAGAAAAACCCGCTTATTAGCGGGTTTTTTATTGTCTTTGCGATATTAAAAAAGCTTATTTCTTTTTAGGCGCTCTTGCTTCGATACCGTGACCAGTTGTACGCTCGGAAATACGAGCAGATTTACCACTCAAATCACGTAGGTAGTAAAGCTTCGCACGACGAACAGAACCGCGACGAACAAGCTCTATACTATCAATACGAGGAGATAGAAGAGGGAATGTTCTCTCAACACCTTCACCAAAACTAATTTTACGCACTGTGAAGCTTGCCTGCATGCCAGTACCTTTACGAGAGATACAAACACCCTCATATGCCTGAACACGCTCACGTGTACCTTCACGAATTTTCACGTTAACTTTAACTGTATCACCTGGATCGAATGCAGGGATGTTTTTCTCTTGTGTAAGGCTTGCAACTTGCTTTGCCTCGTATTTTTGAACTGTATTCATCGTATCTTCCTTCGTTTTTTTATCAGAACCCGATATCGGTATTTGTTTTCAAACCCGGCGGTTCAATTATCTTTTTATAAAACTGGTCGCTTTATACAGCGGTTTTATAAGTGATTGCAAGTGTTTTTTACTCTTTCTCAAGCAAGTCTGGGCGTCGCTTTTTGGTGAGTTCCAGAGATTGTTCGTGACGCCATTTTTTAACATTTTCATGATGACCTGATTTTAGGATTTCAGGCACGCTATGTTTTTTACCATTCGCGTCCGTCCATGGATCTGGCTTGGTATAATGTGGGTATTCAAGAAGGTTATTGGAAAAGCTCTCTTCATCAACGGTATTATCATTACCCATCACGCCTTCAAGCAAGCGAATGCAGGCATCCATAAGGATAATCGCAGCAGGCTCACCACCTGAGAGAACATAATCTCCAATGCTGATTTCCTCGAACTCATGCGAATCCAATAACCTTTGGTCAACACCTTCATAACGTCCACATAGAAGGGTAAGTACTTGTTCCTTGGATAACTCCTCAACCAATTTTTGATTGAGGGGTTTGCCCCGCGGGCTTAGATAAATTTTACGACCTTGCGAGGGAAGCGACAGAAGCGCGTTCTCGATAATGTCAGGTCGCATAACCATTCCTGCACCACCGCCAAAGGGTGTATCATCAACGGTCTTGTGCTTATCAGTCGCAAAGTCACGGATTTGAATGGCATCATAAGACCACAGGTTCTTTTCCAAGGCACGACCGCTTAGTGATTGTCCTAAGGTTCCCTGGGAACATTTCGGGGAAAAGCGTAAGGATATTGACATGCCAGCTCATGCGATAATGTAGTCTTCGTAATCGAATATCTCAATTGTGCTTTTATCCAGATTTACCTCGCCAACAAAATTATCATTAAAGGGAAGGTAAAATAGGATTGGCTGTTGGGCTTTATCTCGATTAAATCACCAGCACCAAAATTCTCGATTTTTAAAACTTTTCCAACTTCATCACCTGATTTTGTTATGGCCATTAGTCCAATAAGGTCGCGTTGATAATATGTATTTTCCTCATCTATTTCGGGCAAGATATCGGAATTGATGAAAAGTTCTATGCCTCGCAATGCCTCTGCATCATTACGGTTATCAATACCTTCAACCTCTACAAGCCACTGATTTTTTATCGGGTTTTTAAGTTTGACCACGAGAGTGGTGTCTTTGTCTTTGGATGTAAAAAGAGGGTTATACTGTTCCAAATCTGCTGGATTTTCAGTAAAGATTTTTAAGCGCACAAAGCCCTTAATGCCATGCGCGGTGGTGATTTGAGCAACACAAATACGTTCTTGAGATTTATCCATATCAGTAAAGCGTCATCGCGAGGAGTGAAACGACGTGGCGATCCAGAAAATGGATTGCTTTGTCAGCCACAACTTCCTCGCAATGACAATAACTTCTTTACTTAGCTTCTTCTTCAGCAGGTGCTTCAGCTTCAGCTTTTGGCTCTTCGGCAGCTGCCTCGGCTTCTGGAGCGTCTTCAGTCTTAGTTTCAGCTTCAGCTGGTGCGTCTTCGGCAGGTGCTTCATTTGTTGCTTCCTCAGCAGGAGCTTCAGTTGTTGCTTCCTCAGCAGGTGCTTCTTCGGCAGGTGCATTTGCAGCTTCTTCAGCAGCTTTTGCTTTTTCTTCTTTTTCTCTCAAACGCTCTTGAGCTTTTGCCTTAGGCTTGGCTTTCTCAGGGTTGTTTGATTGCTCAGGCATAGGTGCAATACCTGCTTTACCCAAGAATATAGCAACACGGTCAGAAGGCTGAGCGCCTTGTGAAAGCCAGTATTTGATACGCTCGTCATTTAAACGTACGCGAAACTCGTCTTCTTTGTTCAAAAGAGGGTTATATGTACCCAATTTTTCAATAAAACGACCATCACGCGCATTACGGGAATCCGCAACAACGATTGAGTAATGAGGTCTTTTTTTACGTCCCCCGCGGGACAGTCTGATTGCTAGTGCCATAGTTTTTCTCCTTTTTAACTAAACTTAATAAAATCAGATCGACCGATAACTCTTGCTCGAGTTATCAGGGGATTTGACCTTTAACGTTTCTTCTTCCTGTTCTTCTTCGTTCCACCGCGTGTAGGCATACCAGGTAACCCACCTAAGCCACCCATGCCACCAAGTCCCGGGAACCCACCACCAGTTGGCATTCCGCCACCTGCAAATGGGTTGGGACCTAGGCCGCCCATATCACCTGAGCCTTGTTGGTCTTGTAGAGCTTTCATGGCGTCCTCGTCGCTCATGCCTTCAAGCTGATCCAGCATATCAGCGTCTTTACCGCCCATAAGACCCTTCATTTGTTTCATCATGCCACCCATACCCATCTTTTTGATGCGTTTCATCATTTTTTCCATTTGGGCATGCTGTTTCACAAGCTTGTTCAGATCCTGAACAGTTGAGCCTGAGCCAGCGGCAATACGACGTTTACGAGAGGCATTAAGCAGAGCGGGACGTGAGCGCTCCTCTAATGTCATGGATAAAATCATTGCCTCTTGTTTTTTGATGATTGTGTCATCGACATTGGCTTTATCAAGTTGGTCTGCGAACTTTCCAAGGCCAGGCAGCATTTTCATGATGGAGCCCATACCGCCCATTTTACTCATCTGCTTGAACTGAGAGAGCATATCGTTGAAGTCAAATTTACCTGATTTGAACTTCTCTGCCATTTTCTCGGCTTGTTCCTGATCAACTGTCTCGGCAGCCTTTTCAACCAATGAAACAACGTCGCCCATACCCAGAATGCGACCTGCGATACGGTCAGGATAAAAAGCTTCAATCTCGCTCCATTTTTCACCGACACCAATCAATTTTATAGGCTTGCCAGTGATGGAACGCATGGACATAGCCGCACCGCCACGCGCATCGCCGTCAACGCGCGTCAGCATAATGCCTGTGATGCCAATTTTTTCGTCAAAGGCTTGTGCGACATTAACCGCGTCTTGCCCTGTCATGGCGTCAGCCACAAGAAGTGTTTCAACAGGATTTGTTAACTTTGAAACATCCTTGACCTCTTGCATGAGAGGCTCATCAATCGCCAAACGACCAGCCGTATCAAGGATAACAATGTCATAGCCCTCAAGACGCGCTGTTTCCATCGCACGTGCTGCAATCTTCTCTGGTGTTTGACCTGCAACAATATCAAGCGTTGCAACCTCTGTTTGCTCACCCAACTGACGCAATTGCTCTTGCGCCGCAGGACGTTGAACATCAAGGGAGGCCATAAGGACTTTTTTGTTGTGTTTATCTTTTAAGAAACGACCAATTTTAGCAGAGGATGTTGTTTTACCAGCACCTTGAAGTCCGACCATCAGAATTGCAGAAGGTGAAGGGGCATTAAGAACACGCAGTTCAGTTTCGTCCGCGCCGAGAAGCTCAACAATTTCGTCATGGACGACTTTAACGACTTGCTGAGCAGGGTTTACACCCTTGATAATTTCTTGACCAACGGCCTTGTCTTTGACGTTCTCAATGAAGCTTTTAACAACAGGCAGGGCAACGTCAGCCTCAAGAAGGGCAACGCGGATTTCACGCATGGCTGCATTGACGTCTTCCTCGCGCAAGGAACCCTTGCCACGAAGCCCGTCAAAAATACCACCTAATCTGTCACTGAGTGACTGAAACATATCTAAATAACCTTCAAAACATTTGGCCCCAGTGAGCGTAACTTCGCCGACTGGGGTGCATCCCTAATAACTAGTGGACACGGGTGTTACGCCGATGTCGCTGAATTTGAGTGGGTTATAACATTAAGAAATGAGGCAAGGCAAGGCTTTATTTAGCTTCTATAATCTAATGTTTGATGATAGAGAGGATTTTTCGGACATGCTAACATCATCTGAGTGATGTCCCTATGAAATCTGAAATTTCCGAAAGAGTTGCTACTTCTTGCACGAAGCATTGGATTGCGACTTCAATTTCTAATAATTTCTTCGAAAAGCTTTCCACTCCTCAGGTTTGAGATAGCTTTGAATAAGTTCCATGTCGCGCTCGCGCAACTCAGGATGGTCTGACGAGCGATGTTGATCAGCATGTCCTGGGTTCTCAGCCCTCATGTGCATATTTTATTTTAGGGCGAATGGGGTTTACAACCTCTGTGCCAGGTTACAGTTTCAAAGCTTTGACTAGAAGGTGAATATCCCATGAGCTTAGACCCAATATTCAACGCTCTAGATATGGGAAGTCCTTTAGAGGAGATATGTAGTCTTACATCACCACTTTCATATTTTGAAAATCCATCCATACGATCAAGCATGTCTCTCTCTGGTAAGGGGGCGAGTACGAATATAAATTCGAAATCCTCTGCGTGTTTGTTGCCATCAGCGAGTTGTTGTTCATATGTCATGCGTAAAGCCAAACCAATATGTGCGAGGTTTTCCATGAAAGGCTTTAGAAAATCATGATTATAGCGATGCACTTCTTGTTCCAAAACAGTGTCTTCGGTTGCAGCTTTTCCAAGCAAATCTCGTAGTGACATAATTTTTCCCTCTCAAAAAATTTACCAAAATTAACATAATTCTTGGAAAAGAGTAAAATATATTAAAAAAAACTATTTTTTTCAATGGTATAGATTGATTTCTTGTTCAGGTATGATTATTTGATTCTCAATGATAAAATTTAGAAAAATGCATGGATTAGGCAATGACTTTGTTATTTTAGATAGTAGAAGTAACTTTGATTTGTTGTCTCTCAAGCCTGATTTTGTACAAAAAATTTCTTCTCGTAACCGCGGGGTAGGTTGTGATCAGCTTATTGTTATAGAGCCTACTCAAAACCCTAATGTAGAAATATTCATGCGAATTTATAATGCCAACGGAGGTGAAGCAGGCGCTTGCGGGAATGCAACGCGCTGTGTGGCTCATATTTTGGCTAAAGAAACAGCCAAGTCTGAAGTGACTATAGAAACCATCGCGGGATTACTTGAATGCCGAGTACATGATGATGATTTGGTAACTGTAGATATGGGCGAACCTGTTTTGGAATGGCGAAACATTCCCCTAGCCAAAGATATCGACACGCTTAATTTGCCATTACCTTACGATTGTACGGCGGTTGGCATGGGCAACCCGCATTGCGTTTTATTTGTTGATGATGCTGACATAGTCGATGTTGCTTGTATTGGTGCAAAGTTGGAAAAACATAAGCTCTTTCCTGAGCATACAAATGTTGAGTTTGTGAGCCTAAAAGATCGCCATAATCTTCGTATGCGTGTGTGGGAGAGGGGTGCTGGTGTTACTGAGGCTTGTGGTTCTGGAGCCTGCGCGGCGGCAGTGGCGTCTATGCGTCGTAATCTATGTGAGCGTCAAGTCACAATAGAACTTGATGGAGGTAACCTAGAGATTGAATGGCGTGAAAGCGATAATCATGTCTTAATGACGGGCCCTGTTGCCTATGTTTTCGAAGGAAAGCTTGTAAAATAATCCCTAGAATGCTATATCTCGCGCGCAATGACGCAACATAATAAAGAACCTGAACTGATTACATTTGGATGTCGCCTCAATACCTATGAGAGCGAGGTTATGCGTGACCATGCCAAAAATGCGGGTCTTGAGAATGCCATTATAGTGAACACATGTGCCGTGACCAAGGAAGCCGAGCGTCAAGCTCGCCAGACCATTCGCCGTACCGCCAAGAAAAACCCAAATGCAAAGATTATTGTAACGGGGTGTTCTGCCCAGATTAACCCAGAAATTTATGCCAAAATCGAAGGTGTAACCAGTGTCATTGGCAATGACGTAAAATTGGAAGCCTCAACATGGAAAAGTTTGGGCGGAGAAAAAATTCTGGTCAATGATATTATGAGCGTTACCGAGACAGCCTCACACCTTGTTGAGGGGTTTGAGGGTAGGGCGCGCGCGTTTATTCAGGTTCAAAACGGATGTGATCATCGCTGCACATTCTGCATTATTCCCTATGGACGCGGAAATTCGCGTTCCGTACCCATTGGCGCTATCGTTGAGCAGGTGCGGACGCTCGTTGAGCAAGGCTATAAGGAAATTGTCCTGACTGGCGTTGATGTGACGTCATATGGACCTGATTTGCCTGGAAAACCTACATTTGGACAAATGATACGCCGTGTATTGGCGCTGGTACCTGAATTACCTCGATTACGTCTGTCATCCCTTGATCCTGTAGAAATTGATGAAGATTTGTGGCGCTTGATAGCCGAGGAGCCGCGCCTTATGCCACATTTACACCTCTCTGCTCAGGCAGGTGATGACATGATACTCAAACGCATGAAACGTCGCCATTTGCGCCAAGACATTATTGATGTTGCCAAGCGTGCGCGTGATTTGCGTCCCGATATGGCTTTTGGTGCAGATATTATCGCGGGATTCCCAACGGAAACCGATGAAATGTTTGAAAATACGCGTAGAATTATCGAAGAAGCTGATTTGGTTTATTGCCATATCTTCCCTTATTCAGAGCGCGAGGGAACACCCGCTGCGAGAATGCCACAGGTTGAACATGCCCTTCGTAAGGAACGCGCCGCAATATTGCGAGAAACAGCCGATAAACAGCATGTAAATTTCTTAAGAAATCAGATTAATAAAATACATCAAATAATTGTAGAAAAAGAAAATTTTGGTCATACAGAAAATTTCACACCTGTGCGTTTTGACGGCATTGCCGAGGTGGGAGCGTTGGTTAATTTTATCCCTAAATCAGTTGAAAAAGATATGGTTATAGGCTCGATTGCAGCTTAGTAATTCTTTTCACATTCACCCTCGATTTTTTGTTTTAAAGGCTTATAGTAACTTCTAGAAGACAAAAGGAGTTAACCCCATGATGTTCTGGCGTAAAAAGAAAAATCAGAAAGAGCAAGATCAGCAGGATGAAGAGGATAAAATTATCCATCATCCAGGCGAGCCTGAGATTGAACCTCCTGTTGAGTATGACGCCGATATCTCACCAGACCTCGAGCATGAACTTGAGGAAACTGGCACCGAGATCATTGAGGAAATCAGAGGAAACTCCTATTCCCAAGAGAAGTGGAAAAGCCTAGCGAGGAAAAAGCCAAAGAGATTGAGGAGCACCAAGATGAAGGTGGCTGGCTATCTCGCCTTAATATGGGGCTTAATAAATCCTCGAATAAAATTACCAAAGGTTTGGGTGGTATTTTTACGGGTAAAAAACTCGATGAAGATACTCTGGAGGCGCTTGAGGAGGTGCTTATTACTGCTGACTTAGGCCCTAAAACTGCGGCAAGGCTTGCGCAGGAAATTGGTAAGGACCGCTTTGGTAAAGAGGTCACCGACGAGGACGTACAAAGAGAGTTGGCCTCGCGCATTGAAGAGATACTTAAAGATATCGCACGCCCCATGGAAATCAAAACACCAGAAGATGGCCCACGTGTCATTCTTGTGTGTGGTGTTAACGGCGTTGGCAAAACAACTACAATTGGCAAGCTTGCTTATCAACTTCATTATAAAATGGGTAAAAAAGTTATGCTGGCCGCTGGTGATACATTCCGCGCAGCAGCGCTTGAGCAATTGCAAGTCTGGGCGGACCGCGTAGGATGTGAACTAGTCAAAAAGAATTAGGCTCTGATGCGGCCTCTGTTGCCTTTGAGGCCTATACGCAAGCCAAAGAAGAGGGAGTTGATATTCTCCTTATTGATACGGCTGGAAGATTGCATAACAAGGCAAACCTTATGGCGGAGCTTGAAAAAATTGACCGTGTGTTGAAGAAGCAAAATGAATCATTGCCTCATGCAACAATTTTGGTACTTGACGCAACCACAGGCCAAAATGCGCATGCCCAAGTTGAGACATTTAAAGAGGCCGTGAACGTAAGAGGTTTGATTGTTACTAAACTTGATGGCTCTGCTAAAGGTGGTGTAGTGGTCTCACTTGCCGATCAATTTAAACTTCCCATCTATGCAGTGGGTGTAGGTGAAAAAATCGATGATCTACAGCCCTTCAAGGCGCATGAATTTGCAGAAAGCCTTGTTGGCTTGGGTAAATTTTAACCTTTTCCAAGATAGAATTAATTTTAATGACAACAAAAACATTTACTGACTCCCAAAAAGCCGTAGCACATATTAAGAAGCTCTATAATCAGAGTGTTGATTATCTGTGTCAGGAATTTGATAATTTTGCCAATGGCAAAATACCTAAGAAACGTGTAAGTGCTTGCTATCCTTACCTTAAAATTGCCACAGAAAATGCAACACGTAATGATATCCGCTTATCATACGGATTTGTTCCCAAGCCTGGCGTTTACGAAATAACGCTGACGCGCCCCGATATTTACGAGCATTACTACGAGAAACAAATTGGGTTATTGCTTGAGAACCACGGAGTGCCAGTCGAAATAGGCTTAAGTAGAACTCCTATTCCAATTCATTTTGCATTGGGCGAAAATTTTCATCTAGAGCAGGATTTAGATGCTGCACAAATTTCGGCTATGCCCACTTTATTTGATCAACCGGACTTGAATGACATGGATGATCAGGTCGCGAACAATACAAATATCGTTGGACCAAATGAACCAGCACCTCTCGCGTTGTTCACAGCGCCACGTGCAGATTTGAGTTTGATGCGCCTTCGCCATTACACGGCAACCAATGCAGAGCATTTCCAGAATTATGTGATTTTCACCAATTACCAGTTCTACATCGATCAGTTTATCAAAATTGCACAGGAGATGATGAGTGCAACGGATGATAAAGCGTTAAAGAAAGAGCGTTTAGAATACTGTGCGTTTGTCGAGCCTGGTAATAAGGTAACGTTCAATCAAAACATTAAGAAACAGAAAAAAGATGATGGGTTTGATTTGGGACGCATGCCGCAAATGCCTGCTTATCACCTTAAACGTGAGGACGGCTCGGGTATAACCATCGTCAATATTGGTGTTGGGCCTTCAAATGCTAAAACTATTACTGACCACATTGCTGTTTTACGCCCTCATGCTTGGTTAATGCTTGGGCATTGTGCGGGTTTAAGAAACTCGCAAAGTCTTGGTGATTACGTATTGGCGCATGCCTATGTGCGTGAAGATAATGTCCTTTACAAAGATCTTAACCCAGCTATTCCTATTCCAGCCCTCTCTGAAATTCAATTAGCTCTTGAGCAGGCCGTGAGCGAAGTGACGGGCTATCAGGGATATGATCTAAAGAAAATTATGCGCACAGGAACGGTTGCAACGATTGACGATAGGAACTGGGAATTACGCCCGTCTGCCTATCACAACAGACGCCTTAGCCAATCTAGAGCAATTGCACTAGATATGGAATCTGGAACAATTGCTGCAAATGGATTTCGCTTTCGCGTGCCTTATGGAACGTTGCTATGTGTGTCTGACAAACCATTGCATGGTCAATTGAAATTGCCTGGAATGGCTGATTCATTCTATCGTAAGCGTGTTGATCAGCATTTACATGTGGGACTGCGCACAATGGCATTGCTACGTGAGATAGGGCCTGCAAAATTACATAGCCGTAAGCTTCGTTCATTTAACGAAGTGGCGTTCCAGTAATTTTCCTTGGAAATAAATTAGATAACAATATCTATGTTTGAGCCACGAGAACTCGTTCCTAAAACTGGTGCTGGGCTTGCGTCGGCATAATAAGCTGTTTGGAACGGAGAGTAGGGGTTACGTGTTTCCGAATCTTGAGATTGTGCTGATTCTGTACCCTGCGGTTTTGTTTCGTTTAGACGTTCTGCTTGCTGTTTATTCTGGTCACGCCCAAGTACGCTCTGCTCATTTTTCGGAGCTAAAGCATTCGGATTGGCAACTTGCGAATTAAGACTGGTAAGAGGTCCCAGCATAGAAAAACGACTCCCTGAAATGTTCCCTAGAATCATAGGTTACACCAATCATTATTAAGAAAATCTTAAGAGGTGACAAGCCTTTCAAAATTTTTTTCTTATATATAAGGAACTTTTTTAAATACGACGTTAACGGATTGGTAATCATCATCATGTATTTTATTAATATAGCGTATCGAAAGTGAGATTCGTTAGGGGATGGTCGGATATACAAAATCTGATCTTTTTAAGGGTTAAGAAACAGGTTTAAGATCACCTTCCAAGATCTTATTGGGGAAGTAATGTTAGATTGGGGAACAATCAATAGATCGCAGACGATAGCTCCACTACTTATAGAGCTATATGACGCCCACAAGTTATACGAGATTGCCGAGGATAAATCACCTAAGGCACGCATTTCTTTGGTGGATACAGTTAGCGAATTACTTGATACAGAGTTAAGCCTTCGCGAAGAAGATCTTGTTTGTGATGTTCTTATGACGCTTATAAGACAGGCCGAGTTAGATCTTACGCCTTTCGCTAGCTGAGAGAATTGCCGATTTACCAAAGGTGCCACATCAGTTGGTTCTACAATTTGCTTATGATGAAATTTCTGTTGCCGAAAAGGTTTTGGAGAGAAGTGCGTGCCTTGAGACACTGGATTTGATGTACATCATTCAATCCCATGACGCACCATATTGGAGGGCAATTGCCAAAAGAAAAACTATGCCTTCTGCCGTGATGGATGCGTTGAGCGAAGTTGAAGATGAAAAGACTCTTATTACATTGGCCTCCAATGAATTTATTCAACTTTCTACTTACTCGGCCGACAAACTTACAGCTAAGGCTGAAGATAACAAGGAGCTTTCTGAAATATTGGCACACCGTAAGGAATTATGTGGTGAGCTGGCGGATAAAATATACAGACGTGTTGGTGAGGCCATTAAGGAACAGGTTGTTGAGGCAACGACTGACAAACAAGTCGTTGAGGCTGTTTCCGACGTTATCGATGATTGTGTTCTTGAGTTTGCAGAGGCAGAACTTCCTAAAGAAGAAATTGATTACACACAATTCCTTCCTAATGAGAGGGCTATTGAAAGTGCTGTTGTATTGGGAGAAATGGGTAACTTAAACGCAAGAACGCTCATCGAGTCGCTTCGCGTAAAGGATATGAAAAAGTTTGTTGCTCAGTTCTCAACACTTGCTGGTTTATACCCGGATCAAGCCATTAAAATTCTTAAGCAACCTTATGGTCATGGATTGGCGATTGTTTCTAAGGCACACAACATCGAAAAAACCGAGTTTATCAAAATGTTTCTTTTGACTGAGTCTTTTAGAAGTCAGGAAGGGCACACACACAGTAAGGTATTGAACCGCGCAATTGGATATTACGAGCGTTTAACTATTGCCGTTGCGCGTAGTCTAATGTCCTAATTATTTAAGCCGCTTTATCTGAAATTTTTAAAGCTGCCACACCAGGCAGCTTTTTGCCTTCTAGCCATTCCAGAAATGCGCCACCTGCTGTTGAGATATAAGTGAAATCTTTGGCAGCACCTGCTTGCTCAAGGGCGGAAACAGTATCCCCACCACCAGCTACACTTAAAAGCTTTCCTTGTTTGGTCAGTTTTCCTGCATAGGAGGCGAGGTCATCAGTACCTATATTAAAAGGTTCAAGTTCAAATGCGCCCATAGGCCCATTCCAGACAAGTGTTTTTGTTAAATCCAACAATTCTTTACAATGCTTAATGGTTTCCTCACCTGCATCCAGAATCATTTTGTCGTCGGGAACATTTTTAGAATTAACAGTTTTATGCGGGCTATTGGATTTGAATTCATCGGCAATAACGACATCAACGGGTAAAACGAGATTACATTTATGCAGTTTTGCATCCTTCATAATCTGTCGGGCAGTATCAAGCATATCATTCTCGCACAAGGATTTCCCTATGTTCAAACCATCTGCCTTGAGAAACGTATTTGCCATGCCTCCGCCTAGAATGAGAGTGTCCACCTTTTTAATAAGATTGCTTAACAATTCAAGCTTAGTTGAAATCTTGGCGCCGCCAACAACTGCGGTAACTGGTCGCTCGGGTGTCTCAAGAGCTAGGCTCAGGGATTTAAGTTCCATTTCCATGAGACGACCAGCATAAGAGGGAAGGTAACGTGTAATCGCCTCGACCGAAGCGTGGGCGCGGTGGCTAACCGAAAATGCGTCATTCACAAAATAATCACCTTGCTCGGCAAGTTGCTTGGCAAAAGCAGAGTCATTATCTTCTTCACCAGAATTAAAACGCAAATTTTCAAGTAAAACCACATTGTTACCTGTCTCGAACGTGACTTGTGTATTCCACCTCTTACTAAGAATGTCTGTTAGAAAGGCAAGTGAGAACTCAGGATTGATCTGACCTTTTGGTCGCCCAAAATGTGAGAGTATTATTATCTTTGCTTCTCTCTGTTTCAGTTCATCAATAGTAGGTTTTAATCTGTCTATGCGTGTTGTATCGGTAACCTTGCCCTGTTGGACGGGAACATTAAGGTCAGCTCGTAATAGAACCGTTTTTCCAGAAAGGTTTTGTGGAAGATCATTTAGGGTTTGAAAATTACTCATGGTATTCCTCTATTTATGAAGTCAAAAGTTTGGCATGTTCCATTGCCTCAATCAATCGGGCGCATATGCTTGGATCCATTGCGGAATGACCACCATCAGGAACAATAATATAATCAGCCTCAGGCCATGCTTTATGAAGTTTTTCTGCCGTGACAACAGGGCAAATCATGTCATAGCGACCTTGCACAATCGTACAGGGTATTTTCTTAAGCTTATTAATGTCATTTAGTAATGAATTCTGTGGGTCTATAACTTCGTTAAGAAAGTAGTGTGACTCAATTCTTGCTAAAGCTACGGCAGCATCAATATCATCCTGATGTGAAAACACTTCGCGCCTCGGGTAAAAGGACATACAGGCACTTTCGTATAAAGACCATTCAATTCCCGCTTTTTGCTGTAAATCGCTATCTTTGCTCGTAAGTCTATTGTAATAGGCAATTAACAAATCATCGCGATCTTCATCTGGGATAAATTCTTCAAAACGTTCCCAATTTTCAGGGAACACAGTACGAATGCCATACATAAACCAATCTATTTCATCTTGCTCGGAGAGATAAATACTGCGCAACGTCAGGCTAATACATTTCTTTGGATTTTCTATGGCATAGGCCAGTGCAAGAGTTGCGCCCCATGATCCGCCAAATAGATGCCATTTGTTAATACGAAGGTGTTTTCTAAGGGCTTCAATATCTTTGAGTGTGGCGGCAAGTGTATTGTTTTCAAGAGAACCTAGAGGCGAGGATCGTCCCGCGCCACGCTGGTCAAAAAGAATAATTTTATAAAATTCGGGGTCAAAAAAACGTCTATGAAGGGGGGTTGTGCCTGCGCCAGGTCCTCCATGCAATACGATGACAGGAACTCCATCTGGATTTCCACAAATTTCCCAGTAGAGCGAATGCGGTTCGTCAACAGATAAATAGCCGCTAGCATAAGGCGTAACAGCAGGAAAAAGCGTGTGCCTTTTGTATTTGGCCTTTTGTTTTATTGGTGTGTTACTCATCTAAAAATTCAATTTGTTCACGATGTGTTAAATCCATAAACGCACCGTTATAAAAACGAATAGGTCCACGGATGCGTATTTTTTTCTTGGTCCATTGTTGTGGTGATTGATTCCCCTTGGATAAAAATTTACGTACGGCGGACTCTACACCAATGGAAAAATCGGTTTTCCAATCTGGACCAAAATTGAGATAGACCGTGTTGCGAATAAGAGAAGCAGAGTATATTTCTCCCTCAACAATTTGAAAGCCATTCATGTCGGACGTTATTTCTTTTGCAGATAAAACCTTGTATTGAGGATAAGCCCAAAGCCCGAATTCTAACCCTCTGGCGTTATCCTCTATGTCATACATTTCCTCTGCAAGGTCAGTGTTGTCTGGCGTCGTTCTCACGCGGGCAAAACCATTTGCAAGCAAATGTGCTTGTACCCACTCATCCGTGTCTCTTATTTTTGCCTGAATAAGAGTGTGTCCCATATGGTTTACGCGGCCGCTATCTCTGTCTTTTGTAAGATAGATAATTAGCTCTTTATCAATCATAAGCCCTTTAAAATCCTCCAAAGCTTGCGCGGTGAACTCCACGGGTGCATTCATATCGGAAAGGGTAGGGCTATCCAGTCCACTTAAGCGATAAATTTTACCATCGGAATCAATAAAAGTTAGAGGGTCTATGACTGTTCTCACTTTAACAACGACGGTTTCTGGCTTTAAATCCGTACTAACAGGCCAGGATATAGCGGGGGGAGCTATTTTTTCCGCTTCATTTGCCAATAGAGGCGTATGAGCTATATTCATCGCAAAGATAATTAAGAAAAGAAAAAGGATTTTATTCATGGGCGCACTTTGCACGAAAAAATATAAGGTTGGCAAGTTTCTTTGCCTTGCTGCAACCTCAGCACTTCTAGTTTCCTGTTCTACAAATCAGGCAACAGGCGAAAGACAATTCACTGGATTACTCTCACCCGATAAAGAAAAACAGATTGGAGCTAGCCAGCACCAACAAGCTTTGGATGCTTTTGGCGGTATTTATGAGAACAAACAAATGCAAGCTTATGTGAACGAGATTGGGCAAAGACTTGCTGCTCATGCTGAAACACAAGGCTTAACATATAGATTTTATCTGCTTAATTCCCCTGTCGTTAATGCCTTTGCAGCTCCTGGTGGATACATTTATGTTACTCGCGGATTATTATCATACGCTAATAGTGAAGCAGAATTAGCTGGCGTTCTGGCGCACGAAATTGGCCACATTACAGGACGCCATGCTGCCGAGCGTTATTCAACAGGAACATTAACTCAGATTGGGGCTGCTGTTGCATCTGCTGCACTGGGAAGTCAGGCGGCTTCTCAGGCTCTTGGCGTGGGCTCAAATCTGTTCTTGAGTTCATATTCACGTGGTCAAGAAAACGAGTCAGATGAGCTGGGTATTCGTTATCTTGATAAGGCTGGATATGACGTTTTTGCATTGTCCCGTTTCCTAAGAACGCTTCAACTTGAAAGCCAGTTGCAGTCACAAATAGCTGGTACTCAACAAGCGCCAAGCTTCTTCTCGTCTCACCCTAATACTGCTGACCGTGTAGCATCGGCCTCGGCTATAGCTGCTAAATACGGTAAAAATGATGAGATTGTTAATCGTGGGCGTCATATGTCCCTTGTTAACGGTACTGTATATGGTGATGGAGCAGAGCAAGGTTTTGCCAGAGGAACAACATTCTATCATCCGCAATTTGGATTTACGTTTACTGCACCATCAGGTTATCGCATCATCAATCAACCTAATCAAGTGTTAGCGGTGGGTAAGGATGGCTCGGCCATTATCCTCGACATGGTTAAGAATTCTCTTGATCCTGCAACATACACACAAAATGTTTGGCTCAAGAACGAGAAGGTGGCAACGCCACAGCGCATTACTGTAAATGGCATGCCTGCGGCAACAACCTCATTTGCGGGAACGCTGAATAAACAACCTGTTACAATCAGAACTGTGGCAATTGCGTTTGACTCAAACACAACATACCGCATGCAGATGGCGTATCCTAAAAGTGCTTCAAATGCTACGATTGAGAATTTGAAAAAGGCTACTTATAGCTTCCGTAAATTATCTCAAAGTGAGCGTAATTCGCTGAAGCCTCTTCGTATAGTCACGCGCACAGCACGAGCGGGTGATACAGTTGCATCACTGGCAGCAACTATGCCTTTTGATAATCTGAGAGAGTTACGTTTCCGCGCACTTAACGGTTTAATAGCTAACGAAACTCTAAGAGCTGGAACTGAGTACAAAGTAGTAACGAATTAAATCACTAGTTAAGCCGAGAATAATAAAAACCCCTTTCATCTAAGATGAAAGGGGTTTTTCCTTCTATGAGGGGGAGAGAAGGGAACTGGATAATTTCTATTTAAAACATTTGAGCAGTATTGACTTGCTTTTCAATTGCACCTTTAAGTTTTTCCATGGCGCGTTGTTCGAGCTGGCGAACGCGTTCTTTACTAATACCAAGAGTGTTACCTAACGCCTCTAAGGTAACCGTATCGTACTGAAGATGACGCTCTTTAATAATATGCTGTTCTCTATCAGTAAGGGATTTCAAAGCATGGTTTAGCCATTCAGACCTTGTTTCAGAGTCTTTCATACCAATGACGACATCTTCTGGATCAGGTCTGTCGTCTGGTAAAAAACTTTGCCATTCTTCTTGTGCGTCATGCTTTACCGTGGCGTTTAGAGATTGGTCACCGCCAAACAGACGCTTTTCCATTTCCTCTACGTCAACAAGGCGAACCTTCATTTCCTTGGCTATTTTACGACGGCCTTGCTCTGTGAGTCCGTATTCTGTTGAGGCATCCTCAATTTGGGCGCGTAGGCGACGCAAATTGAAGAATAGCGATTTGTGTGCTGCAGTCGTACCTGTACGCACAATTGACCAGTTTCTTAAAACGTAATCTTGCATTGCAGAACGTATCCACCAAGATGCATACGTTGAAAAGCGGAGGTCGCGGTCTGGGTCAAAACGTGACGCCGCCTGCAAGAGCCCTACGTTACCTTCTTGCATCAAGTCGCCAAGGGGCAATCCGTAATGCTTGAATTTTGAGGCTGCTGCAATCACAAGACGCCCATAAGCATTTATAAGTTTATGTAGAGCTTTTTCATCCTGATTATCTCTCCAGTCCCTAGCAAGTTGAAGTTCCTCTTCTTTCTCAAGAAGTTGTTTATTCATTGCTGTTTTAATATAAGCGAGATTTAATCTTTGTGTGTCGTAGTCATCTTTATGTGCCATAAAATACCCCGATAAGATTTTTTGTTTTTAATGGGTTTTTTTAGAAAGAACCCGATATCTAATTAACATACGAATAGAGAAAAAGTTTCCTTCGCTTGTAAATATTTATACGTAGAAAAGGTTGTGAAAGTTACAGGCGATAAAGAATTTATTTTTTGCGCGCGACTGCATATTCGGGAAGTGCAAGTAAGCCTTCATACACAGGATTTGACAGATTATTTTGAGGCAAAGATTTTACGGCTTTTTGCGCATATTCTCGTGCGCGTTGCTCCGCAATCTCACAAGCATTATATTTTGAGGTGAGTTCAAGAGCTTTCTCGAAGTCACCCTCTTCAAAATTCTGTTGTCCAATAGTTCTGTTCCAGAAGATTTTTTCCTCTTCCGTTGCATGTTCAATAGCAATTAAAACTGGAGCAGTTGCTTTGCCGTCATAAAAATCATCGCCTGTATTTTTACCTGTTTCATCCGTATTACCAGAGTAATCAAGAATGTCATCGGCAATCTGGAAGGCCAATCCCAAATTATAGCCGTAGTTGTAACAGCCTTCAGCATATTCAGGTTTTTCAGCAATCCAAGGGCCTATTTCACAAGCTGCCGCGAAAAGGGCGGCTGTTTTTGCACCAATGATATCAAGATAAGTATCCCAGCTTGTATCAATCTGGCCCTGTGCTTGTAACTGTAAAACTTCTCCCTCGGCAATGATGGCAGAGGCATCAGACAGTATGCGCAACACATCTAAGGATTTACTTTCAACCATTAACTGGAATGCTTTCGAGAATAAAAAGTCGCCAACCAGTACGGATGTTTGGTTTCCAAAAACAAGATTAGCAGCCTTTTGACCGCGGCGTTGTTCACTGCCATCAACCACATCATCATGTAATAAGGTGGCTGTATGAATAAATTCAACCGAGGCGGCAAGCCCATAGGAGCCTTCTATATTATCCGTAAATAATGATGTAGAAGCTAGTGTAAGAATAGGACGTAAACGTTTACCGCCCGCAGCTATGAGATAACTGGCGAGTTGAGGTATAATCGCAACGTCAGATTGCATATTATCTAAAATGATTTTATTTACCAATTTCATGTCTTCTGAGAAATGACCAAAGAAACCTTCAACAGACGAGGATAAACTCTCCTGCTTGCTTTGGTTAGACGAGCGTAAAGCATTGGACATGGACATCCTCTATCAATTAGACTAACACAGTGAAAACGGCAAGATTTTCCTTTAAAGGCAAACCACAAAATTTATGACCGCAACAGCACATTTACTCAATAAACTTATAACCCTGCAACAACCAGATGATGGTTTTAAGGTTACAACCGATACGGTTATGGCCGCAGCAGCCTGTCCTGCCAAGTCTGGCCAAACTGTTCTGGATGCCGGATGCGGGGTGGGAGGTATTAGCTTCTGTATCGCCCATAGAATCGAAAACCTGACAATCAAGGCCATTGATAAAGAACAAGTCTATATTGATTGCGCCGATAAAAACCTAAAATTGAACAAGTCTCCAAATATTGATTTTGAATGCATATCATTGACAGATTTTAAGCAGGAGAGTGGTTTTGATCATGTGGTTACAAACCCACCTTTCTTTGAACATAATGCTCATCTTGCTGCCTCATCCGAAATTCGTGCGGGGGCATTAGGATATGTTGAGGAAGATATGGATTTGGAGCGCTGGATAAAAAATTGTACACGTCTGCTTAAATCCAAAGGCGTTTTGACAATTATCCATATGGCAGAGGAACTTGATGATTTGCTTAAAGTTATTAAGGGTCCTTTCGGAGCAATTGAAATTATACCTTTATGGCCAAAAGAGGGACGCGAAGCAAAGCGCGTTATCGTGCGCGCGGTTAAAGATAGAAAAACAGGTTTACGTCTTTTATCAGGCTTGGTGCTTCATCAGGAAGATGGAAGTTATACAGCGGAGGCCGACGAAATCCTAAAGAATGCCAAAGATTTATTTGCATAATAAAAAAGAATCTGTATTTTAAAGCTATAAAAACAGGGAGTTAAAAATGGATCATTTACCGCATATGAAGACAAGCAATAGATACTTAAGTGCCAGAAGGTGCGCATGCAAGAGCCGTTGCATCAGAGGATGATCTTAACCGTATTGCAGAATTATCTCGTCTATCACCATATGTAAGTGGCAGAGGCGATAGAACGACTGGTGACCATAATCGTTACGATACACAAGGTGAAAATGCTGCTCCTCGTCCTGACTGGGCACCATAATCTTAAGAGTAGCTAAGATGCGTATAACTGGCCCATCTCATATTTTTCGAACTTTCAGTCATGCTGGAACTCAGAATCAGCTGTGTCCAATTCAACGCCAGCAGACAATGCGGGTTCTGAGGATAGGCAACACCGCAAAGTAAGGAAATCGAGTGAACGACAAGCTCAAGCATCTTTTCAAATAAATAGTGTAATGGAGCCAGCCACGCTTTTAATGCTTGAGGAAGCAAGGCAGCGTTTTAGGAAAAACCAACGCGAACCCTAGGCCATTTCTTTCAGTTTTTCCTGCAGGTAGGATTTTAACCTTATCCATTGAAATACGTTCTTGTGCCATTGTATTGCGATGGCGAATGGTGACTGTTTGGTCAGCAAGGCTATCACTGTCAATGGTAATACAAAACGGTGTCCCAATTTCATCCTGACGCGCATAACGTTTTCCGATGTTTTGCTTAATATCTAAATCAACAGCCATATCTTCACGTAAATCCATGTAGAGCTTGGTTGCCATTTCAGGCATTCCGTCCTTGGCAACCAAAGGCAAAATTGCTGCTTTTTTGGGTGCAACAGATGGCTTAAAATTCAGATACATACCAGAAGGTCTGCTTTCATCCACTGTATAGGCTTCACATAAAACAGTTAGAACACCGCGTGTCAGGCCAGCCGCTGGTTCAATAACATGGGGAATATAGCGATTTGAATTATCATTGGGGTCAATATATTCCATTTTCGTGCCGGAATGCTCCTGATGTTGTGTCAAATCGTAATCACATCTATGTGCAATACCTTCCAACTCGCCAAAGCCTGGATAGGTAAAAGGGAATTGATATTCAATGTCCATCGTTCCAACACCTGCCTTAGCATAATGGGAAAGTTCGTCCTTGCCATGCTCACGTAGAATCATGGATTCGGCCTTAACTCCAATGGACTCCCACCAGCTTTTACGTTCCTGTACCCAGAAATCGCGCCATTTTGCTGCCTCATCAGGTGGGCAGAACCATTCCATTTCCATCTGTTCAAACTCACGCGAACGGAAAATAAAATTCCTTGGGTTTACTTCGTTACGATAGGCCTTGCCGATTTGTGCAATTCCAAAAGGTACTTTAACGCGAGAGCTATCAAGGACATTTTTATAGTTGAGGAAAATACCTTGCGCTGTTTCAGGACGAAGATAGGCCTTACTGTCTTCGCTTTGTGTCGCACCAACATATGTTTCAAACATCAGGTTGAAATCTTTTGGTTCGGTAAGTGAACCTGCTTCTGTGGCATCAGGCCCTACGATTTTTGAGTAATCGGATGTTGACACATCAGGAAGTTCTTTACGGTCAAACGCACCCTCACTTCGACCCTTACCAAATTTTTTTAAGCGTCTAATACCTGTACCGTCCTCGTCATCCTGAGGAACAGCAATCCAATTACCTTCACCATCTTTAGGAATGAGAACATCGAGGTGATCAGCACGGTATCTCTTTTTCGTTTCACGGCAATCAACCATTGGATCGGAAAATCCACCAACATGACCAGAGGCCACCCATGTCTTTGGGTTTTGAATGATTGCGGAATCAACGCCAACAATTTGTAATGGCTCACCATCTGGTCCAATTGGCGGTGTAACAACCATAGCCTTCCACCAAAGGTCGCGAATGTTGTTTTTTAGCTCTGTTCCCAAAGGGCCATAGTCCCAAAAGCCATTAATACCGCCGTAAATCTCAGAAGCTGGAAAAATAAATCCACGGCGCTTACATAGAGATACAATATCTTTCATATCAACCATCGAAGATAGTTCACTGGTCTTGGGGGCAGGGGCGTTACTCATTTTTTTCTCCTTAATATGCTTATCTATAACGTTTTTTATGGCAGGGATGAACCCTTAATGTTGGATATGCATGAGATATGTGGGATATTTTATATATGGATTTGAAAATACGTCTGGCAAAGATTGAAGATAAGCAAAAACTAGAAGTCTCTGGACGGCTTTGACTATCAGAGTATTCCCGAAGATTATTTTGAAGTGCATTTCTCTAATACTGAAAAATACTCTATCTGCATTGCTGAGGATGTCGATGGAGAGATTACAGGTTTTTGCTTTTACAATCGCTTTCCTAAATATGCTCTTTTTCAAAGGCTTGGTATTCCGGAAATTCAGGATTTATTTGTCTGCGTGCAATATCGTCAGCAAGGTATAGCCAGTAAACTTATTGAGTATTGTGAAAAGCTTGCAAGAAAAGATGGTGCTGAACGTCTAGGTGTTGGTGTGGGGATTCATAAAGACTTTGGAAATGCACAGCGTCTCTACATCAAAAAAGGTTTCAAACCCGACGGGCAGGGCGCAGTTTATGACCGTGAAACGATCATTCCGATGGAAGTACGTCCTGTCGATGATGACTTATGCCTGATGATGGTAAAGGAACTCATTTAAAAACTAACTTACGTGGACATTTTACCTTTCTCTTTTGAGATTATCTTTAAAAGTCGCTAAGGTAATTACAGCATGACTATTGGACATCGATTAGCCAGCGTAGGAGCAACAAAAATGGCAGACAAATGGGTATATGGTTTTGGTGGGTCTCAAACGGATGGGAATGCCACGATGAAAAATTTACTCGGAGGCAAGGGCGCTAATCTGGCTGAAATGTCTTCTTTGGGTCTTCCTGTACCAGCCGGATTTACAATCACCACTGAGGTTTGCACGTCTTACTATAAAAACAACCAGAATTATCCTGAT
The DNA here is from genome assembly GCA_963740205.1 of uncultured Alphaproteobacteria bacterium. GTDB lineage: Bacteria > Pseudomonadota > Alphaproteobacteria > Micavibrionales > Micavibrionaceae > UBA2137. The sequence goes on along the minus strand of CAVUDD010000002.1, from coordinate 320,403 downwards.
ACTTTGAGAGGCGAGGTTCGTTCTGCGCTCAAGGACGTTGAAAATGATTTGGGCATGTCTTTTGGCGATAAATCAAATCCTTTGCTTGTTTCTGTGCGCTCAGGCGCGCGCGTCTCCATGCCCGGCATGATGGATACGGTTCTTAATCTTGGGTTTGAATGATGAAACGGTCAAAGGATTGGCAGCTAAATCAGGGGATGAGCGTTTTGCTTGGGATTCATACCGCCGTTTTGTTCAAATGTATTCCGATGTTGTTCTTGGTATTTCCCACCATGATTTCGAAGATATTATGGAAGATTTCAAAGAGCGCGAAGGTCTAAAAAACGATACGGATATTACCGCTGAGCAATGGAAGGAAATTGTTTCTGATTATAAGGATCTGGTGAAACGCGAGCTTAATCAGGATTTTCCCCATGACCCGCATGAACAGCTTTGGGGCGCGATTGGCGCTGTGTTTAAATCATGGCAAACGCCAAGGGCGGTCACGTATCGCCGTATTCATTCAATCCCCGAGGAATGGGGAACTGCTGTGAATGTGCAGGCAATGGTATTTGGTAACATGGGACAAGATTGCGCAACAGGCGTTGCTTTCACACGCGATCCTTCAACTGGCGAAAACTATTTCTATGGTGAGTATCTTGTTAATGCCCAAGGTGAAGACGTTGTGGCGGGTATTCGTACACCACAATCTTTGACCATTAAAGGACGTGAGAAAGAGGGTAGTGATTTACCGTCTATGGAAGAAACCATGCCTGAGGTTTTCAAACAATTATGTGATGTGCGCGAAAATCTGGAAAAACATTACACTGATATGCAGGATATCGAATTTACCGTTCAGCAGGGCAAGCTTTATATGCTTCAAACGCGCTCTGGAAAGCGCACGGCTGCTGCTGCCCTTAAGATCGCCGTTGATATGGTTGGAGAGAAATTGATTGACCAGAACGAGGCTGTTTTACGCATTGAGGCAACTTCACTTGACCAGCTTTTACACCCGACACTTGACCCTTTGGCAGATAGAGAAGTCTTGGGTAAAGGTTTACCTGCATCACCCGGTGCCGCATCAGGAAAGATTGTTTTTAGTGCCGATGATGCAGAACAACGCTCAGGTAATGGTGAGGCTATAATTCTTGCGAGAATAGAAACCTCACCAGAGGATATTCATGGTATGCACGCAGCAGAGGGTATTCTCACGACGCGTGGAGGCATGACATCACATGCAGCCGTTGTGGCGCGAGGAATGGGGCGTCCATGCGTAGCAGGTGCGGGAGCACTTCAAATTGATTACAAGGAAAAGACACTTACTGCTGGCGGTAAGGTTATTAAAGAGGGTGAAACAATTACTATTGATGGAACAACTGGCGAGATTATGCTTGGCGCTGTTCCAACACTTGAACCTGAACTCTCAAACGATTTTACGACGGTTATGCAATGGGCGGACGCTACACGTCGCATGAGGGTGCGCACTAATGCAGAAACTCCTGAAGATGCAAAGCAGGCCATTGCCTTTGGTGCAGAGGGTATTGGACTATGCAGAACAGAGCATATGTTTTTTGACCCAGAGCGTATTCAAAAAGTGCGTGAGATGATTTTTGCCGAAAACACGCATGAACGTGAAAAGGCATTAACCTCACTTCTTCCCGAGCAACGTAAAGACTTTAAATCGCTTTTCTCGATTATGTCTGGCTTGCCTGTCACGGTGCGCTTACTTGACCCACCTTTACATGAGTTTTTGCCGCATTCAGAAAAGGATATTATTGCCTTCTCCGAAACGGCTGGGTTGCCTGAAACTAAAGTAAGGCGGCGCTTGGCGGAGCTCCATGAATCCAATCCAATGCTGGGTCACCGAGGCTGTCGCTTGGGTGTAACCTACCCCGAAATTTATGCCATGCAAGCGCGCGCCATTATAGAAGGTGCACTTGAGGCAGGTGATGGCGGCAAAAGTGCCATTCCAGAAATTATGATACCGCTGGTATGCGTAGAGCCAGAGCTTCAACGTTTAAAGGCAATGATTGACCAGATTGCAAAACAGGTTTTTGAAGAAAAAGGGCAATCTATTGAGTATATGGTGGGGACAATGATTGAATTGCCTCGCGCAGCATTAACCGCCGATGAATTGGCAACACATGCAGAGTTTTTCTCATTCGGAACCAATGACCTTACGCAAACGACATTGGGATTGTCTCGGGATGACGCAGGGGCGTTCCTGCCATTTTATGTTGATAAAGGCTTTATGCCATCCGATCCTTTTGTCACTATTGATGTTGATGGTGTTGGTCAGCTTGTGCAAATTGCGTGTGAGAAAGGGCGTGAAACACGCTCAGACATTAAATTAGGGATCTGTGGTGAGCATGGTGGTGATCCGCAATCAATCGCTTTTTGTGAGAGTGTTGGGCTAGATTATGTGTCTTGCTCGCCTTACCGTGTGCCAATTGCGCGTCTGGCTGCGGCACAAGCAACACTTCGTCAGACAAAGACAGAAACTCATTCATCAAAAAAAGCAGCTTAACCTCTTTAAATTTAAGCGAATTATTCTAGTTCTGTTTTCAGAGATAATTTGGAAAGGAACGAACATGACAACTATTGTAATCACAGGTGCCAATCGCGGAATTGGTCTGGAATTCACTAAACAATATGCTAGTGACGGAGCTAAGGTCTATGCGCTTTGCCGTTCACCCGAAGAGGCAGAAGAATTAAAGGCGGTAGCTGGTGATGTCCATATTCGACAGTTAGATGTCACTAGTGAAGACTGCCGCAAACGTTTCGCAGATGAAATTGGTGATGAGACTATTGATATCTTGATTAATAATGCGGGAATTTATGGAGGTGATAATCAAAGTTTGGGAAATCTAGATTTTGATAAATGGCACAATACTATGGAGGTCAATGTTTTTGGGCCTGTTTATATGACAACGGCTTTGTACTCTAATCTTAAGAAATCCGCCAACCCTAAAGTGGCAACCATTTCATCAAAAATGGGCTCAATCGGTGATAGCTCGGGCGGAATGGCGATTTACCGCACATCCAAGGCAGCAATTAATATGGCGATGAACTCGCTGTCTGCTGATGCTTCAAACGACAACGTGATTATGATTAATCTGCACCCTGGTTGGGTTCAAACGGATATGGGTGGAAGTAATGCGCCAACAACGCCTCAAGAAAGTGTAACAGGTCTTCGTAAGGTTATAGCAGAAGCCTCTATGAAAGACACCGGGCACTTTTATGATTTTAAAGGGCAGGAATTACCTTGGTAATAATCTCAAGGAAATCAACATCATAAAATGCCGTGTAATCAGCAAGGGCATGAACGGTCTGCTCGTTGCTTAGTCTACGGTGAATGGTTGTCATGCCTGCGTTGTTCCCAGACTCAATACCTTTAGGGTCATCTTCGACCACAAGACATGATGTGGGGGTGATATCTTGTCCTGTTAAGGCTTTCATTTTGCTAAGAGCCGTTATGTAAGGGGCAGGGTCAGGCTTACGTCCCTCGTAGTCCTCTTTACAAAGAATGAAGTCGAAATAAGGCGTCAGGTCTTTGCCATCAAGGGCAGAGTGAACAGAACGTCTGCGTCCATTCGAGACAACAGCCTGTTTAAAGCCTTGAGATTGAAAAAATTCGAGAGCCTCAATTATGCCCGAGCGAATTTGAATCTGTTCTATATGTTCAAAATACCATTTATCAATTTTATCGAGATAGGTTTGTTGGTCTTCATTTAAGCCCAAATCAGCAGTAAGCCATCCCCAGTTCTGCGAGCCATTGTTAGTATAAATACGCTCACGATAGGAATCATCTAAAGAAATGCGATACTCTTTTAAGGTTTCAACATGCTTTCGCCAATGATGTTCCTTGGTATCGACAAGTGTGTTGTCACTATCCCAAAAGATGTATTTGATGGTCATCAAGGAGATCCTTTGCTTCGTCCTTTAAAAGAGCAAGCCCGGTCTTGTTACAGCTTGATCGCATGATGCCAATCACCTTACCATCTCTTTTAATTTCATCATTTGCAGCGGGCAGATCTTCTCCTGCGACAGGATAGAGATGTTTCTTTGCCAGTCCGCGATGTTTCATGCGTGCGGTCAACTCCTGACCCACGAAGCAACCTTTCTCATAGGATACGCCGTTGAACCTATCGATGTTAAGTTCCGCAACAGTAGATTTTTCAAGCTGTGCATCGCGAGAGCCATCGGGAATGCCAAGCTGTATGCGTAATTTATCCCAAACTTCGAAGGGCTCTTGAAGAACGCCTTCATCCTCGGGCTTTACAAATGAACGCCAGCCGAGTCCTTCATGGCGCGGATCTATGTATCCTGGGCGTGGAGTTGTACCAAAACATATAAAAATGGGGGAGCGGGGTTCAACAGAAATACGCACATTTGCCCTCATTTTATATTTGTCTAATCTTTCATATAAATTTTCGGCTCTGTCTAGGCCCTCGCAATCAAGCAAAAGCACATCAGGGCCAGATGAAATAAAGAAGTCGTGTAGAAATTTACCTTGAGGCGTGAGAAGGCAGGCATAGAGTGCGACTTGATTTTCAAGTTTTTTTATATCGTTGGTAATAAGACGCTGCAAAAAATCAAAGCGATCAGCGCCCTCGATCTCAATCAAACCGCGCATGGGTGCTTTTACAAAAAAGGGATCACTCATTATTAATCGTTAAACCCTGAAGGCTCATCGGCTGCGCGATAGGTTGAACCTGAACGCTCACTTGGTGGAGGTTTTGGACGACCGCCATGTGTAGAGCGATATTGTGAATCTTCGATTGCCTCTACATAGTCATTACGTGATTGACGGATAACATCATAATCAACGAACTGTGTGCGCTCCCAACCCTTTGCCATCATACAACCTTCAAAGTCATAATAATCACCATTCTCAACCAAGAGGTAGCCTTCACGCTCAGGTGTGTCCCATTTAGAAATATTTCGTTCTTGTGATGATGGATAGGCATAGGATTCTTGAGTATTACTTGTACCACTCTGGCTTGGGTCAGGTGGAAAACTACTTTTGATAGCACCAAGTCTTGTAAGTTCACGAATTTCGGATGTACAGCGCGCAATGTCCCTTTGGAGCATTTGTTGTGCCTTTGGTCCACGCTGATAGATGCCTTCGCTGGTTTTTTCCTTTTGCCAGAAACGGCTACCTTCTAAATCAACAGATTGACAAGCTGTTGTCGTTAAAAGAAGAGAACCAAACAAAATTGCAAGAGGGCGATATGACACGAAGGAATCCTTTAAAGAAGTTAAATCTCACATACCATAACAGTTTGTTCGCATACGCTCAATTCTCTATTGAACTATCCCACCATGTTTCTACGACAGGGCCATAAAGTGGAGTTGTGTTGGGATACCCTATGGTTTTCTTAACGGCGATTAAGTCCTCGCCAAGATAAAATAAGGGGATTGCCATGACGTGATTGAGCAAAAGACGGTCTAGTTTTTGAGTCGCGTTTACCAAATCTTCGCGGTTTTCAGCATAAGGAATGCTTTTTGCTGTTTCATCTATTTCTTCATCACAAATACCTGCGAAATTCCAACGTCCCTCTGATTCTGCTGCTTCACAGCTCCAATAGAGATATTGCTCTGTTCCAGGCGATAGAGATGATTGCCAGTAATAGATCACCATATCATACTCGTAACCGTTTAAGCGGTCGCGAAACGCGGCAGTGTCCATTGTTCTTATTGTCGCTGTTATACCTAAACGTTTAAGTGTTCCCGCAAAATTAAGAGCAATTTTTTCATTTTCTGGTGATCCGCTTAGGATTTCAAAGGTAAATGGTTTTCCATCAGGTAAATATCTTTTTCCGTCTTTAACTATCAGGCCTGCTTTTGTCAGTAATTCATCGGCATTTTTAAGGCGTTCTCTTAACGGTAAATCAAAGGGTGGTTGCCATAGCTTATCTTCCTTAGGAGCTTCTAATTCTGAATTCTCAAAATAGCTATTTATACGGTTGAGCTTACCAAAATATAGGTTTTTATTTACCCAGTTTTCGTCAAACGCAAAGTTAAGAGCCTTGCGGACACGAATGTCATTAAAGGGTTTTCGCCTTGTGTTGAATATTAACGAATCAATACGCACAGGTCTCCCATGTTCGAAGGCTTGTTTTGAATATACTTTAGAATTTCTATATGCGGTTTCCCATTTTGGAATATCGTATTCGCGCCTTATATCTAGGTCACCTTTTTGAAAGGCTTCTAGTGCGACCGTGTCATCACGGAAATAATCATAAACGAGTTTCTCAAAATTATACTGCCCTTTTGTAATGGCTTTATCGTTTGCCCAATAGCTTTTGTCGCGGACATATGTGATTTTACGTCCTGGTTCTACGTTTTCAATTTTATATGGCCCGCTTGTCACTGGAATGTCCAAGGTTGAGCTATCAAAATCTCTATCCTTCCAATAGTCTTTGGATAGAACAGGCATCATTGCGAAAATCATTGCTGTTTCTTGGTCGTACCCTTCGCCAAAAGCGAATTTTATCTGATTATCGGAGAGTTTTTCAGCCGTTTTTGCAAGCTGATAGACACGGCGCATATTGGGGCGACCCTCTTCTTTTAATGTTTCAAAAGAGAAGATAACATCATCGGCAGTAATAGGTTCGCCGTTATTGAATTTTGCATTGGAGTTGAGTTCAAAGGTAATTGAGGAACGATCGTCTGCCACAATAGCGTCACTTGCAATCATGGGGTAAAGCGTAAACGGTTCGTCCCATACACGTTGCATCAGGCGATCATAAGTCAAATGTAAACCTTGGGCGGCCTTGCCCTTTAGAGCAAAAGGGTTGAGAGAATCAAACGTGCCTATAACAGCCTGCTTCAATGTTCCTCCCTGGGGTGCCTCAAAGTTGACGTAATCCAAGTGCGGGGCGTCAGCGCTATATTTGGGTGTGCCATGCATTGCAAGGCCGTCGCCAAGTCCATCAATTTCAGCAAACGCGGAAACAGGAAAAATAAGAGTGAAAATAAAAAGGAATTTTAGAGCAATGTTCATATCTTTAGATATAGACTAAAATGAATGAGAAGAAACCTGTCAAAAATAAAACTAACCCAAGGTCATTTTCTGGATGTTACTGATGTTGATGCTTGGGTAACGTTTCTATCTCCAGATATGGAGTGGAAAGGCGTACTTAATCAATCTATTGAAGATGTAGCTGGGCAAGAACTCGATGAATATGTTCTTGATAACATAGTTAAGCCAAAAGTTGGGGATGCCTTTGTAACGCCAGCCTTTGCAGCGCCGGTAGATAAACTTGTTATAATTATACTTCCAAAATGGGAGGGCGGGTTTAGTGCAGAAGATAAACTTCTCATGCATGGATATAAAAATGCTATTACAATGGCTGCAAAACTAGGCGTTACATCGCTCGCAATACCTTCTCTGGGAACGGGACAGAAAGGTTTTCCGCAATCAAGAGCCGCAAGAATTGCCCTGTGCGCCATAGCTGAAAATATGAGTGCGCCTTTGGACGATGTGCATATCGTATGCAAGGACGCGGCGACTTATGACGTTTATGCAGAAAAGGTGATCTCGCTTATGCAGCGAGGGTCACTCCCTTAACACGCTCAACAAAGTTATCTTGAGGGCGAGGGCCGATTGCAGCAATGATTTCCGAAGCAGCGGCAGAACCCATAGTAGCGCATGTTTTTAAATCATAGCCTTGTGTGTATCCATAAAGGAAACCAGCAGCATAGGCATCCCCTGCGCCTGTAGTATCAATTAGACATGCGGGCTTTACGGCACTCACTTCAATCTTTTCATCGCCTGAAAGGATAACGGAGCCTTTAGCGCTACGCGTAACTGCAACAATGTCACATTTACCTTTGATAGCCTCTATCGCATCCTCAAATTCACATTCGTAAAGAGCGCAAATCTCTTCTTCATTGGCAAAAAGAATATCTACGCTGTTTTCGATTAAGTCTTTAAAGTCTTGTCTGTGGCGTTTGACACAGAATGGATCAGAGAGCGTCAATGCAAGCTTGTTGTCTGCCTCTCTAACAATTTTTGCAGCCTTATAGAATGCCTCTTTTGCGTGAGGTGGGTCGAATAAATACCCTTCAAGATACGTAACTTGTGAATTTTTAACCAAATTCTCATCAATGTCATCAGGGCCAAGAGTAACGCAAGCTCCCAAATAAGTGTTCATTGTGCGCTCTGCATCGGGTGTAACAAGAATAATGCATTGTGCGGTCGCTGGTCCGTTTTCCAAGGCAGGTGTTTCGAAATGAATGCCAGTTTTCTTCATGCCAGATGTAAACGCATCTCCAAGATTATCGTCTGCAACCTTACCAACATAGGCACCGGAACCACCAAGAGTAGTAAAGCATGATAATGTGTTTGCACCAGAGCCACCGGAGACCATTGTCGCGTTATCTTCAATATCGCGGAACAATTCCTCGGCGCGGTCACCATCTATAAGAGCCATTGCTCCCTTTTCCATTCCACGAGACGCTTGGGCATCAACAAATTTTTCATCAACCTGCGCCAGTATATCAATGATGGCGTTTCCGATGACGAGAAGATCATATTTGGTCTGGTCGGAAGTCATATTTAATCCTTTGAAGTTCATTCATTTTATTTTAGTTTCACTTACATAGACAAAATGAACGCAAAATCCAAGGAAAATGGCGTAATATGTCCAAAAAAGTTACAAAAATAGGTGAAAAAATTCTACCTTCACGCAAAGATTATGTTGAGTCCGCCTTGGTTCTAGCCAGTGATATGCCTTGGAATATGATAAATCTTGAAGATATTGCGGAACAGGCAAGGGGCTCTTTATCACATATGCGTGAGTATTTTGATGAGAAGTCCGACATTCTGGGTGCCTATGGTGCGATTATTGATCAGGAAATGTTAAAAGAAACCGCTAGGCTCGATGCAAACCTGTCGGTCAAAGATAAACTGTTCGAGCTAATTATGGCGCGCTTTGATATTGTTGAGGATAACAGGGCAGGTGTTTTGTCAATTCTGAACTCTATGAAACTTGATCCAAAAACTATTTTATATTCTTTGCCACATTTATGCAGGTCAATGACTTGGATTTTGGAGGCCGCTGGTGAAAACACAAGTGGTATAAAAGGAACGGCAAAAATAATTGGACTTACAGGTGTTTATTTAAAAACTCTAAGGTCATGGATGAGGGAAGAAAGTGCCGACTTGTCTCAAACAATGGCAAGTTTGGATAAGGGTTTGGTGCAAGCTGAGAGCTGGGGCGAGCGTCTCGGGTTTTAGGCTAAGCTCTTTGCGCTAACTGGATGTGATTTTCGGTGTAAAGCTCAGCAAGAATATTCACAAAATCATCTATATCTTCGTATGTATGCGTTGCAGTTGCTGTGAGGCGCATTCTCTCTGTCCCTTTTGGTACGGTCGGATAGTTGATAGGTTGCACATAGATATTATATCGCTCGAGCAATTCATCGGTTAAAAGTTTACAACAATTGGGCTCGCCTACGATAAGCGGAACGATATGGCTTGGTCCTTGTAGGTAAGGTAGCCCCGATTTTTCTAACCCCTTTTTAAATCGCATAACATTACTGCGCATACGTATACGTTCGATTGCAGATGTTTTTAAATGCTCGACGCTTGCCAAGGCCCCCGCTAGAACAGCAGGTGGAAGGGAAGTTGTGAATATAAAGGAGGAGGCATAAGAACGAATTGTATCAATCAGAACGTGGTTGCCAGTTATAAATCCACCCATAACACCATAAGCTTTACCAAAGGTACCTTCTATGATGTCGATTTGATCCAAAAGATTTTCTTGTTCGGCAATGCCACCACCTTTTTCACCGTATAATCCAACGGCGTGAACCTCATCCAGATAGGTAAGGGCATTATAGCGCTGTGCCAAATTACAAAATTCTCTTACTGGCGCGATATCACCATCCATTGAATAAACGGATTCAAAGGCAATAATTTTGGCTTGTGTAGTGGGGTATTGTTTTAAAAGGCTTTCAAGGTGGTTTGCATCATTATGGTTAAAGATTTCAATCTTGGCGCGACTGTCTTTCATGCCGTGTATCATGGAGGCGTGATTTTTCTGATCAGAGAAAATGATACAATCAGGAAGTAGGGACGCAAGAACAGCCAATGCCCCTTGGTTTGCTGTGTAGCCAGATGAAAAGACAAGTCCAGCCTGTTTTTGGTGAAGCTTTGCAACGCTTTCCTCAAGCTTTTCATGTAAAGGCGATGTCCCACTAATGTTACGTGTTCCACCTGCACCTGTTCCATATTTATCAATGGCATTATGCATAGCTTCAATAACAATCGGGCTTTGTCCCATCCCTAAATAATCATTACTACACCACAGTGTAACTTCTTTTTTCTGTCCGTCAGGGCGATGGTATAGAGCGCGTGGAAAATAACCTCTATGGCGCGCAATTGGTTTAAATACGCGGTAACGCCCTTCATCGTGAAGGGTACTAATTTTAGTAGCAAAAAAGCTTTCGTAATCCATGCGCGTGAGCCTATCCCATTGTGAAAGATAAGAAAAGAGTATACCCTTAAGCTCTACACTTTCTCTCAATAAGGAAGCTTATCTCATGATTATTGTTTTTGGTTCTTTGTTCATGGAATTACTGGTTGATGTAAATGAACTGCCTAAGCCTGGTCAAAATATAAAATCATCTCGCCTACGTTATTTTCCTGGTGGGAAAGCTGGTAATCAGGCCTTCGCTGCTGGGCGTATGGGTGAAAAAGTTGCTGTTGTAGGCTCAACAGGCGATGACGATTTTGCAATCGAGATTACAGATAACCTTAAGAAAAACGGTGTAATGACTTCTGGTGTTACTCGCACAGATTTGCCTACTGGTACGGCTATTACAATGAAAGATAAAAAGGGCGAACGGCAATTTATTAGTTACCCTGGTGCAAATGAAATGATTTCACATGATCAGGTGCCGGATGAAATTCTCATAAACGGAAATTACGTTTTGGTGCAAATGTCTGAAAGCTCGGAAAATACCCTTAAACTGCTTGAGCGTGCAAAGGCACGGGGCTGCAAAACAGTTCTCAACATGTCGCCTGTTGTCGGACTATCAAGTGAGCTTTTGAAAAATATTGATTTGTTGATTTTGAATAGCCGAGAGGCAGAGCAAATTTGTACAAGTCTTAAAATTTCAGGTGAGGACCAAGATTTGAAGCTTGCACGCGCCTTATCCAAGGGTGGAAAAATGAGTGTAGTTGTAACCTCTGGTGAAAATGGTTCTGTTGGTGTGAACGAGACTGGTAAAATCTGGAAAGTACCAGCCTATCGCATGCCTGATGATGAAATCGTTGAAAGTTTAAGTGCTGGGGATTGTTATTGTGGGACATTAGTGGCTTGCCTGCACCGCGGGAACCCACTTCAAGAGGCGATGCGTTATGCCAGTGTTGCGGCTAGCCTGTCTATTCGCGCAGAAGGTGCGCAAAGTTCATTCCCCTTCATAGAAGAGGTTAACGAGCATTTATCTGAAATTGCTGATGCAAAACTTGTGAGTTCTTAAAGCGTAGACCTTGTAACTTTTTCCTGCATATCTCATTCTAAATAAAAAAATAGAATAAACAGGGATTGCGTATATTGGAGTGCTCAGGAGCTTTATCTAGAATAGTTGACCATCAAGGCGAATTATTCCTCGCGTCGTCTGGCTCGTGCAAGCCTGGCGTCCCCCTTAATTTTATTTTTGAGGCTATTGATGACAATCGGCCTAGAAGCGAATTAAGAAAAAGGGGCGTTTCACAAAGCGATATTAGGCTTTGTCGAGCCTTTGCTGCAACGCATTTACCAGAACGCCCTGAATTTACCCGTAACAACAACCCACACTCAAAAGTCTCGGTCCTAATTGATGAGAATATTTCCAATCGTCTCATTACACCTCTGTCCAGCATTTTTAGAAACGTTACCCATGTTTACCATATGGATATGGGCGGGTTTACAGATGAATTTTTATTTAACCGCCATCACTATAAAATTGACGAAATGGACTCAAAAAAGTATCGTAAAGAACGCGGTAGGAAACGCATTATTATAAGCCGTGATAGTGATATGCGAGACCTTATTGTTGATAGATGGCGCAATAGACTGAGGCCTCTAGTTAATGATAGTTTTTCATTCGACCCTACTGACATCAATATGTCAGACACCCCTGTTATTTTTCAGTGCAGGGGTGAAAAGTTTTCATCTGCTGATTTTGCAAACGTCTACACTGATCACGCAACAGATATCAAAAAAGCAGCCTATAGTGGAGAGGCAGCAGCCTACGTAATTTCTTATGGTGGAGTTAAGCCTGCCCAAGGGGCAACTTTTGAAGAAATTTGGGAGGGCTTAAAAAAAGAGAAAGCTATTCTTGATATAAAAGATGGACTCATGACAGACGAAGTTAGGGATCACCTTGGAAGTTTAAGTAAAAAGAAGAAAAGACGCTTTTTTGCAGACCACAGTGAGTTTTCAAGGCAAGATTTAGTTGCTGCCTAAGCAGTTGCATCCATAAATTTTGCAAGCTTTATATCTTTTTCAGTAATTCCTTCGGAATCATGTGTGGTAAGTGAGACTGAAACCTTGTTGTACCCGTTTGACCAATCGGGATGATGGTCTAGTTTTTCGGCTGTTATGGCGACTTTACACATAAAGCCCCAAGCCTCGATAAAGTCTTTGAATTTGAAATCCTTAGAGATGGTTCTCTTATCACTATCATAATGCCAATCTGCCAGTTCAGTCAGTGCATTTTGTCTTTCATTGTCGTTTAATAGGCTAGCCATTGCAAAAAATCCTCATTTTCGTAAACTATGCTTATCTATTTATGATTCTTAATGGTAAGAGCAAGGGGCAGCAGCGTCATGGCAATGTCATTGTCTGAACGTCGAAACATTATAATGAATTTCGGTTCCGCGCCGAGCATTGATGATGTGCAGACTATTGCCGAGGCTCTTGTAGAAACTCTTCCCGAAGAACTCTTAGAGCTTGCAGAAGATATTACTATTGAGGTTCAGGATATGCCTGAGGATCACCTTCTTGAGGATATGGATGTAGATAGTCCTTATGATCTAACATCATGTTATAAATCAGGTGGTGAAATATCGCCAGGCGTTACCAAAACTGGCGCGGATGGTGATGATGCGCTTGTCTTGTTCCGTCGTCCTATTTTGGATTATTGGTGTGAAGAGGGGACTCAATTTAATGATATCTTGCGCGAGGTTATGATTGAGGAAATAGCATCTCATTTTGACTTTTCTGATGAAGAAATCGAAGAAATGACTTCTCGCCACTATCAAGGAATGTTTTAAGGATAAAGTCGTGTTTTTTTCCAACGCTTACCGTCTTTTGTAAACTGAATTCTGTCATGTAAGCGATTAGGCATTTCTTTCCAGAATTCATAAAGATCGGGTACAACCCGAAATCCTGACCAATGTGGTGGTCTTGGAACATCACTTCCTTCGAATTCCTTTTTATATTTTTCGATGCGCATCTCAAAGTCTTCCCGTTTTTGCAATGGGCTTGATTGTTTCGAAGCCCATGCCCCAATTTGACTGCCACGGTGGCGAGAGGCAAAATATTTATCGGCCTCATCTGGTGAAATTGCGATGACTTGCCCCTCAATACGGATTTGTTTGCGAAGACTTTTCCAGTGGAAACATAAGGCAGCCTGTCCTGTCTCCATGATTTGCTGACCTTTGCGACTTTTGTAATTGGTGTAAAAGGTAAAACCTTTGCTATCAAAATCTTTCAATAAAACCATGCGTGAAGATGGATACCCTCTCGCATTAACTGTAGCGAGACACATTGCGTCTGGGTCATTGATCTCATTTTTTTTTGCTTGTGCGTACCATGTACCAAACAAAGTTAGCGGATTATAAATATCTGGGATTAATTTTTGGTCCATAAAGTTTTTTGTCGACAGCGAAGGGTTTTGGTTTATTTGATGTATCAATTACTAAATTCGCATTTAAAGCGAGCATAACACTTACTATGAGGTAACAGATATGAAAACATTTTTTACATTAACGCTTATGATTGTCTCTATGACACTCGCAGGCTGTGCCCAAAACGGAACAGGTTGGGGTGCTGGAACTAAACAAACAGTTGGTGCCGGTGCTGGTGCTATCGGTGGTGGACTACTAGGTTCACAAGTTGGTAAAGGTAGCGGACAGCTATGGGCTACAGGTGCTGGAGTACTTCTTGGCGCATTAGTAGGTAGCGAAGTTGGAAAATCGCTTGACCGTGCTGACCAGACATATGCAAACCAAGCTATACAGCAATCTTACTCAGCACCTATTGGTGAAACAGTATCTTGGGTAAACCCTGAAAGCGGTAACTCAGGTACATATACACCAGTTAACGAAGGCTACACTAACCAAACAAATCGTTACTGCCGTGAATACAAGCAGACAGTTGTGATTGATGGTCGTACAGAAACAGCCTATGGATCAGCTTGTCAGAATGCCGATGGTACTTGGCAGCTACAAAACTAATAGCTGAATTTATATCCTCAAATAAAAGAAAAGCCGGTCTCTTATGAGCCGGCTTTTTTTCCATCTGTCTCATCTTCTTCCAATTCGATTTCTTGGGGAGGTTGAGTTGGAGGTGTCACTGGTGACCCACCAGTCATTCCACCTGGAAGTGCAGACGGTGCAGCAATAGGGGCTATATTAGGTGCTATTGATGGGGCAGCTTTTGGTTGTTCAGGGGCAGCAACAGGAATGGGCTTAGGTGTTTGTGCGTTTTCCAAAGTTTTCTGGTAAGCGGGATCAGCAATAGTTTTTGTAACTGCACGAACAATGTTTTCTCCACCTTTACTATCTGTAGCGACTTGTCGAACGTCATCTAGTGTAAGAGCCTCACCAGCTTGTCTACGTTTGATAACTTCCTGACTAATTGCCTGAAGTGCGTCATAGCCTGTGTTTTTCTGTGTGCCTTCAAATTCAAGTTTTGCGTATTGGCTTGGATCTCCACCACCCTTTAAAGCTTTATCAAATGCATTGCCTGCTGCTTGCAAAGCTGAGGCACACCATCCAAACACCTTGCCCTCAGGCAATCTAGTGTTCTGCATATTTGCAGCTTCCATAAAGGGACGAGAACTTTCACGCATAAGACCCTCGGCAAGAACCATCTCGAACGTCTCTTCGATTTTATTAAAGTGTGCATCCTTCTTGTCTTCCTCTTTCAAGAAAGCATTAAAGCGCCCCAACATTTCATTGGGTGACGGAGGTATAATATCTAGACAATCCTGTAATAGATATGCCGTCGCCTTAACCATAGGGTTTTCGGCTGTATTAAGAGATGCACATAGTATGTGTTCAGGTAATTCTCCATTCCACGCCATTTCTTGCGAGGGTTTACAAAAAGTCCACCATTGTGTGAATGACTCTTGGGCAAAACTGTCACGAATTGTGCGTGCAAGCTCTAAGGGTGACTTTACGGGGTCTAGCTCGGATTTCTCTTTGCTAGAAAAGTTATTCCAGATTGATTGTGTTGTCTCATAGGCAAGGGTATAGGGATAAAGCCATGGTCGACTATTTGATTTTGCAAGCAAAGTGTCCAGACCACGTTCTGCCGCAAGTGATTTAATGGCAGTGTCATGTCCCTGATTGGCAAGGATAAGACTGGCAAAAATATCAGCTGCCATATTTACCTTTGCCATACTTAGAGGGCTTCGTTTGGGCACAAGAGGACCATTTTTTATTTTACTTTGTGGGGACATAACGGACTCAAAGGCTTCGATCGCGTGAAAACCTAAATGATAAATATCAGCAAGGGCAGACTCACTAGTTCCGTAGTCATCAATATTAATAGTTATGGCGGCGATGGCTTCATGTTTCTTTTTAAAGCCAAAGAAAGAAGTTTTTATTTCAATAGCCAGACCATGAAAGGCAGATTTCTGTGTACTTTTTGATTTTTTTAGAATGTGGCGCGCTGTCATCCCAGCAGGGTGAATATCAAAAAAAGCATGTTCAAGCTCAACGGCATCATTACGCTGCCCACGGTGGTGCAGGATATATTTCAAGGTCAGTCCAGGATAACATTTTGCAACGTAGTCCGAAAAACCTTGTGTGTATTCTTGAATATAATCAAATGCGGCGTTCATTTCACCAAGTAGCTTAGCATAGGAATGTTAACAGTCTACTACCGAATTGGGCGCGTCTTAAAAAGCTTGGAAAACAGGCTGGATATTCTGAAAAAGACTGTGTAGGATGCCTTGCGTATCAACAAAAACAGTCAAAAAATAAAGAGTAAAATATGTCTCAATTAATGTCAGGAAAACGTGGTCTAATTATGGGGGTTGCCAATGAGCGCTCTATCGCTTGGGGAATGGCACTTGCCTTGGCCGAGCATGGAGCGGAATTGGCTTTCACATTTCAAGGTGAGGCCTTAGAAAAGCGTGTTAGGCCTCTTGCGGATAAAATAGGCTCCAAGATTGTTCTTCCTTGTGATGTTACAGATGAGGCAAGTCTGGATAAAACATTCGAAACACTTAAAAAGGAATGGGGCAGTATTGATTTCCTTGTTCATGCCATTGCATTTTCTGACAAAAATGAACTGGATGGCGCCTATCTTGATACAACGCGTGATAACTTCCTAAAAACAATGGATATTTCGGTTTACTCATTCACATCGGTGGCGCAACGTGCTGCACCTCTCATGAATGAAGGTGGATCTTTGGTGACGCTTACATATTATGGCGCTGAGCGCGTTATGCCCCATTATAATGTTATGGGCGTAGCAAAGGCCGCACTTGAGGCGTCAGTACGTTATTTGGCAACAGATTTGGGCGGTAAAGGTATACGCGTAAATGCAATTTCTGCTGGCCCAATTAAAACACTAGCGGCAAGCGGAATTGGGGATTTCCGTTATATTTTGAAATGGAATGAATATAATTCACCATTAAAACGTAACGTAACATTGGAAGATGTTGGTCGTTCTGGTTTGTATCTTTTGTCTGATCTTGGTTCAGGTGTCACAGGAGAGGTTCTGCACGTAGATAGTGGTTATCACACCGTAGGTATGGTTTCTATTGATGCAGCACGCGAAACAGCAGAACTTCTGGACAGTATTGCTCCTAAGGGCAAAGAATTTGATGCCGCATGAGCAAAAGTATCTGGTTTAAGCCCTATACTATTGAAATGCTAAGCGGCTTTCGCAACGCTAATATGGGTGTCCATATTGGTTTTGAATTTGCCGAACTCGGTGATGACTTTATTTCAGGAATACTTCCTGTTGACCACCGTACAACCCAGCCATTTGGAATTTTACATGGTGGTGCATCATGTGTTTTATCCGAGACATTAGGCAGTGTTGCGGCATGGATGACAATTGACCCTGATAAATATCGTGCCGTTGGACTTGAAATTAATGCTAATCACCTACGTGCAGTGACAGAAGGAACTGTGACAGGTGTCTGCAAGCCATTTCATGTGGGGAGGCGCACGCAGGTTTGGCAAACAGAAATTACTGAAGACGCTACAGGCAAGCTTGTATGTATCAGTCGTTTAACTGTTGCTATTATCGATCAAGGGACACTCTCAACACAAAAAGAAAAAGTTAGCTTAGAAAAACGTTAAGGAAATATTATGCCTCATATGACTTTGGAATATTCTGGAAATCTTTCTGATCACATGGATGTACCCGTTGTTTTACAACGCTTGCACGAAACGCTTAGTGATGTGCCAACCATTGATTTGCACCGTATTAAGTCGCGCGCTTATAAAATAGATACATATATTGTTGGCGATTATGAAGACACAAATCAAATGGTGCATTTGACGGTTAAATTGATGGAGGGCAGGGATGTGGGTCTAAGGCACGATATTGCCCTTAGCTTACAAAAAGTAATCAGAAGTCACTTGCTGGAAGATTTAAAATGTCAGGTAACTGTTGAAATTCAGGAACTTGAAAACGCCACATACGCAGCGTGAAGTTATGATGCGTCATCAAAACAGACAGCTTTTTAAAAGATCGCAAAAACAAAACCCGACTAAGAAGAAAAATATTCTTGTTGTGGTTTTCAGTCTGTTTTGGGGATTTATTAAAAGGTTGAGTTTTGCAATCGGCGCATTTTTCCTTCTCTTGATCGTTGGCTCGCTTTTGCTTGTTGGTTTTGGTGGTAATAAAAGCGTTACAAAGTTACCAGACCAGATGATAGTTCATCTTAATATGGATTTCCCTATCACGGAGGAGCCAGAAAAACCGACACTCTTTGATCCGTTTCCAATGAGACGTCCTGATATGAAGGAATTACTACTTACTCTTGATAAGGTTGCAGATGACCGGCGTGTTCAGGCTCTGGTCGTCTCGCTCAATGGTTTACAAATTGGAACAGCTCATGTTCAGGAATTGCGTCAAGCCATCCAAGCTATAAGTAAGGCAGGTAAAAAGACGTATGTGATTGCCCCTGATTTTGGCACAGGCGGTGGAGGGCTAGGTGAATATTACTTTGCCTCTGCCTTTGATGAAATATGGCTTCATCCTATTGGAGTTGTATCCATGCCTGGACTTTCCGCAGAAAGTCCTTATGTCGGCGCGCTTTTGGAAAAAATAGGAATTGAGCCTCAATTCTTCCAACGCAAAGAATTTAAAACAGCCTTTGAATCCTTTACCAAAGAAGATATGAGCCCTGAGAATAGAGCGATGCTTCTCTCTGTGCTCAGTAGCGTAGGTAATAGAATTGTCTCCGATATTGCAAAGGACAGAAATCTTACAGCTGTTAAGGTAAAATCGCTGATTGATAAGGCTCTCCTTACAGCCTCTGTTGCAAAGAGAGAAGGGCTTGTTGATGTTACGGATTATGGTGATAGCCTTATAGGAAAACTTCAATCCTCACATGGTCAAGATGCTAAGCGCGTGACCTTGCGTGATTACATCTATGCAACTAAAAAGTTAGATAAGCACTATAAGGGTCAAACTGATGTCGCCTATGTTCGTATTACAGGTACGATTTCATTGGCCTCCAACCTTGATCCGCTGAAATCTGATCCCGAAACTTTGCGCTCTGGTTCTCCCGAGGCAGAGGCACTTTACAAAGCGGGAGATGATAAAAATATCCGTGCAGTTTTAGTCCGCGTGGACAGTCCTGGTGGAACACCATCTGCTGCAGAATTATTGAGGCGCGGTGTTCTCTACGCACAATCCAAAGGTAAAAAGGTTTATGTCTCTATGTCTTCTACTGCGGCCTCAGGCGGGTATTGGGCTGCAACAGACGCGGATAGAATTTACGCACTTCCTGCAACGCTCACAGGCTCTATTGGTGTTGTTGGTGGAAAGATTTCCATTGCCCAGATGCTTGAAAATATTGATGTCAACTGGGAGTCAGTCCGCTATGGCGATAATGCTGGTCTGTGGTCATTTGCCCAACCGTTTAGCGCACAGCAAGCAGAACAATTTAATATTATGCTGGATATAACGTATCAGAATTTTATAAAGCGTGTTGCCGAAGGTCGTAATATGGACACGCTTCAGGTTGAAAAGATTGCAAAAGGTCGTGTCTGGACAGGCGCACAAGCCAAAACGATTGATTTGGTGGATGAGACAGGAACATTAATGGATGTATTGAGGGTGATTTCAGATGATCTTAAACTTTCATCCTATAAGGATATCAACTTGATTGATTACCCTGAACCGAAAGATCCACTTGAAACAATTGTTGAATTCCTCTCACAGCAAGCAAAACTGCAAAAAGTTATGAGTAAAATGGAAAGCGTTTTCACTGATCTAAAAGTCTCAATGGGATTGGCACAGGGCAGTGAACGCCGTGTGCTTATGGATAGCTACAGCCTAAACTAAGTTAGTTTAAGTTTTTAATGATTTTCTCGATGTCAGATGAGGTAAGCTTTGCCTCGGCATATTGTATATCGGGATTATCCTGATCTTGGAATGTATCCGGAAGTGTCATTGTACGTACTTTCAACCCTTTGTCCAAGGCACCTGAATTGGCGAGATAAGCTAGTACATGAGCTCCAAATCCGCCTTGTGCACCTTCTTCTATGGTAATCAACGCATCATGTGATTTTACCAAATCATCAATCAATTTCGTGTCCAATGGCTTTGAAAAGCGTGCATCCGCAACCGTTGCATTTGTAGCTTCTGCGGCCTTTAAAGCCTCTTCAAGACGCGTACCAAAACTTAGGATAGCAACATTTTTGCCTTTACGGACAACACGACCTTTACCGATTTCAAGTTTTTGGGCCTTTTGAGGGATTTCAACGCCTGTACCTGTTCCACGCGGGAAACGGAAAGCTATAGGGCCATCATTGTAATGTACGGCAGTATGGACCATGTGTTTCAATTCTGCCTCGTCACTTGCAGCCATTACAACCATATTTGGCAGGCATGTAAGATAGGCCACATCAAATGCACCAGCATGCGTTTGTCCATCAGCACCAACTAATCCAGCGCGGTCTATCGCAAAGCGTACAGGCAAGTTTTGAAGTGCAACATCATGAACAACCTGATCATAGGCACGTTGGAGGAACGTTGAGTAAATCGCACAAAATGGTTTATAACCCTCGCTGGCCATTCCTGCTGCGAAGGTCACAGCATGTTGTTCGGCGATACCAACGTCAAACATACGCTCGGGGAATTCGGCGCCAAACATATCCATGCCTGTACCTGAGGGCATAGCACCAGTTATTCCAACAATCTTTTCATCTTTATGTGCCTCTTCAATCAGGCTTTGAGCAAAAACCTTTGTATAGGATGGCAATGTCGATTTGGATTTAAATTGCGTGCCTGTGACAACATCGAATTTGGCAACACCGTGCATTTTATCGTCAGAACTCTCTGCTGGTGCGTAACCTTTACCCTTTTTAGTAATAGCATGAAGCAGAATAGGGCCCTCACGGTCACTGTTTTTGATATTGCGAAGAAGCGGAAGAAGATGGTCAAGATTATGGCCATCGACTGGACCGATATAATAAAACCCAAGCTCTTCAAATAGTGTTCCTGCGCCCATTGCGACACGAGCTGTTTCCTCGGCACGACGAGCAACCTTTTGAAGTCCACGAGGTAAGTAATTTGTCATTTGTTTGGCAATGTCACGTGCACCTATATATGGCTTTGACGATACAATACGTGAGAGATAATTACTAAGTGCGCCTACAGGTGGGGCAATCGACATATCGTTATCGTTAAGAATAACAATCATGCGTTTGCCAAGTGCACCTGCATTATTCATCGCCTCATAAGCCATGCCAGCAGACATGGCACCATCACCAATAACAGCAATCACATCATTGTTACCATCAGCTAGATCGCGCGCTGTTGCCATGCCGAGGCCAGCAGAGATTGAAGTTGAGGAGTGCGCTGCACCAAACGGGTCATATTCACTTTCTGAACGCTTGGTAAAGCCTGAGAGGCCGCCACCTTGGCGAATAGTATGAAGTCTATCTTTGCGCCCAGTTAGTATTTTGTGTGGATAGCATTGATGTCCTACATCCCAGATGAGCTTATCTTTAGGCGTATTAAAAATGGCATGAATAGCAACTGTTAATTCAACAACACCTAAACTTGCGCCCAAGTGACCACCTGTTTTTGAAACCGTATCGACAAGATAAGTTCTGATTTCGTCGGCAAGTGTGTGAAGTTGGGCATCAGAAAGAGATTTCAAATCATCGGGTGTGTTGATTTGAGAGAGAAGGGATTTGTCCTTATCTTCGGTTTTAGATTTACTTTGAGTTACAGGCATAGGAGTAATTTATCCCTCTATGCTCTGCGTTCAAGGACGTAATAGGCAAGTTCACGAAGATTGTCTGCGCGCTTATCAAATACATGTAGGTGACGAACAGCCTGATTAATCAGCATCTCGGCGCGTTGTTTAGCTTGGTCTTTACCCATAGTAGATACGAATGTAGCCTTTCCCGCTGCTTCATCTTGATTAGCAGGTTTACCGAGAACAGAAGGGTCAGATTCAACGTCAAGAACATCATCAGTAACCTGAAATGCAAGCCCAAGGTCATAGGCAAAGTTACGTAATGCTTTTCTCTGAGGCTCACTAGCCTTTCCAAGTACTGCTCCAGCCTCGCAAGCAAACGCCATCAACTTACCTGTTTTCATACGTTGCATACGTGAGATTGTACCAAGGTCGAATTCTTCGCCTTCACCAATTAAATCCAGCATTTGTCCGCCAACCATGCCGTGGCCACCAGACGCAACGGCCAACATGTTGACAAGCTCAATACGGACACGCGGATCTTCATGTGTCTCAGGAGTGCTCAACACCTCAAAGGCGAGTGTAAGAAGAGCATCGCCAGCTAAAATAGCTGTGGCCTCGTCAAACTCAATGTGAGTTGAAGGTTTGCCACGACGAGTACTTGAGTTATCCATAGCGGGTAAGTCATCATGCATAAGAGAATAACAGTGAACAAATTCAAGCGCAGCACCAACTCGGCGGGCGCGCATTTCATCAACACCAAATAATTTTGCGGATTGAACAACCATGAAAGGACGAAGGCGTTTACCACCATTAAGAGTTCCATAACGTATGGCCTCAAATAAAGGCGCCTCGGGCAAATCTGTGACTGGCAAGATATGTTTGATGGTCTTATTGACAGCCTCAGAAGTGCTGTCCATTAATTTCTGGAGTTCGGGACTAGCGTCACGTAGGGAAGGGGCCATTTTTACAGTGTCCTTATTATTATTTTTATCGTTTTAAGTTTTATTCGGTGTCAAATGGTTGTGTTTCAACCTTGCCATCTGGCGTTACACTAATCTTTTCAATTTTTAACTGCGCAGCTTTCAATTTGCTCTCACAATGCGTTTTTAAGGCAGCTCCACGCTCATAAGCTTTAATTGAATCTTCAAGTTGTATATCGCCAGATTTAAGAGATTTGACAATATTCTCAAGCTCCGTAAGGGCTTGTTCAAATGACATCGCATCCAGTTTTTGCGTCTCAGACATAATATTCTTCCTTAAAAATCTGCAAGAGTGTATGTCGAAAGTACAATTTTCTCAAGACTCAATTCTTAAATAGCCCTTTTAAATAGGCATTTACACAAGATGGAAGAATATCGAGATTGTACCCACCCTCCAGATTTGAAACTGTTTTATATTTTGAAAGCTGTTCTCCCAACCATAAATAGTCATCTTCGCTCCAATGCAAAGAAGCAAGAGGATCATCGCTATGTGCATCAAAACCTGCTGAAATGATAACAATTTCGGGGTCATACTCTTGCAAGGCAGGAAATACTCTATTCTGATAGACGTGTCTCATCTCGCTAGAGCCAGAGTTGGAAGGTAATGGAATATTGAGAATACGATTTTCTATGGAAGTCTCTGCTGCTCCAGTTCCCGGATATAGTGGCCATTCATGCGTGGAAATAAACAAAAATGCATCATCAGTATTTTTACGCATCATAGCATCCGTGCCATTACCGTGATGAACATCAAAATCTAGAATTGCAATGCGTTGTAACCCCTTTGCCTTTGCACATTGGGCTGCGATGTAGACGGTATTTAAAAGGCAGAAGCCCATGGCCTTGTGCGGCTCAGCATGGTGACCAGGGGGCCTTCCAGCAATAAAGCAGTGTTGAGCGTCTGAATTAATAGCATCAATTGCAGCGGAGACGACTAGTTTTGCGGCATTTAAGGAATGTTTGTTTATTGAGGTATCTCCATCCAGAAACATTAATCCTGCATCAGGTACAGACTCTTCCAATAGTGCGAGATAGTTTGATGTGTGTGCTTTTAAGAGTATCTTTTCGTCAAACTCAGAAGACGATGAGATAAGGAGAGAATTGTATTCAGTCGTATTTTTGAACAAATTTTGTAAAACACGCAGTCTTTCTGGTGATTCTGGATGTCCTTGTTCCATTTCATGTTGGAAAAATAAAGGGTGTGTGTATATTCTGTTGACCATGGATATCTCTGCTTCCCACCAAAAGAACTATACTTTACCCGACAATACAAGGATTTATGCTATTGGCGATATTCATGGATATTATGACGCTTTAGCGAAGATGCATTTTGCCATTGATGAACACATTCATAAAAATCCACATACAAATGTAACGATTGTCTACCTTGGAGACTATATAGATCGTGGTCCCGATAGCGCCAAGATAATTGAACGCTTATCAGGGATGAAAAACGCAGATGACGCAATAACACGTATATTTTTGCGCGGTAACCATGAGCAAACTATGTTGGACTTTCTTAAAGAACCGCTTGTGTGTGGGCACAATTGGCTTCGTTACGGTGGAATACAAACACTGCAGAGCTATGGTGTAGAGGTAAATAACAAAATCATTCTTCCGAGTGAAATGGAGAGATTGTCCTCAGAGTTAAATGAAAAACTTCCTCATCATCATAGGGAATTTTGTAAAAATCTGGATATGTATTATGTGAGTGGTGATTATTTGCTAGTGCATGCTGGAGTTTCTCCAAAAATTCCGTTATCTCAACAAAAGGATAGGGATTTAATGTGCATCAGGGATCCATTTCTTAAGTATGAAGGAGTGCATGAATATAGGGTCGTCCACGGACACAGTATCTCTTTTGAGCCAGAGATTTTGCAAAACAGAATTGGCATTGATACAGGTTATTATGAATCAGGCATATTAAGTGCAGTTATTCTTGAAGGCGAAACGGTAGGTGTTCTTCAAGTAATGAAAGATGAAGATGATGAGTAAACAAAAACTCAAATTATTATTGGCTGCCCCCAGAGGTTTTTGTGCCGGTGTTGATAGAGCTATACAAATTGTCGAGAAATCCCTTGAGAAATATGGAGCGCCTGTCTACGTACGGCATGAGATTGTTCATAATGCCTTTGTCGTTGAAACCTTAAAGAGCAAAGGTGCTATCTTTGTGGAAACCCTTGATGAGATTCCTGACGATGGACAACCCGTTATATTCTCTGCGCATGGTGTGCCTAAATCGGTTCCTAACGAAGCAGAAAAGCGCGAGATGTTTTATATCGATGCAACGTGCCCGCTTGTAAGTAAGGTGCATCGTGAGGCCGAGCGTCATCATAAGCAGGGGCGCAAAATTATCCTGATAGGCCACAAAGGACACCCAGAGGTAATTGGTACAATGGGTCAATTACCTGAGGGCGCTGTTGTGTTAGTCGAAACAGTAGAAGATGTCCAAAGACTTGAGCTTTCCAAAACAGAAAACCTTGCTTACTGTACACAAACTACGCTCTCGATAGATGACACAGCAGAAGTCATAGAAGCCTTAAAAGCCAAATATCCAGATATTGCGATACCGCACAAAGAAGATATTTGTTATGCCACCACCAACAGGCAGGAGGCGGTAAAACACATAGCTGGAAATTGTGATGGTGTAATGGTAATCGGTGCACCAAATTCTTCTAATTCCAACAGATTGGTTGAAGTTGCAAAATCGTATGGTTGCCCAAAATCCGTTCTAATTAATGATGCCAATGATCTTAATAAGGCTTGGTTTAAAGATGTTAAGGTTTTGGGGCTTACAGCGGGGGCTTCTGCGCCAGATATTCTTATTCAGGGCGTTGTTGCAAGGTTAAAATCCTTTTTTGATGTGACAGTTGAAGAGATTGTTCATACTGACGAAAAAGTGGTTTTCAATATCCCCCTTGTTTTGAGGCATTCAGAAGGCAAAAGAGCATGAGCGAAACTATAAAGATATATACCGATGGTGCCTGTAGTGGTAATCCAGGTCCAGGCGGGTGGGGCGCTTTAATGATCTGGAAAGACCATGAGAAAGAACTTTATGGTGGTGAACCTGATACGACTAACAATCGCATGGAGTTGCTTGCAACAATCAAGGCGCTGCAAATAGTAAAGAAAGATATTCCAATCGATTTGTATACAGATAGCACCTATGTTCAAAAAGGTGTGCATGAATGGCTTGAAGGTTGGAAAGCTAAAGGTTGGAAAACGGCAGGCAAAAAACCTGTAAAAAATCGCGATCTCTGGGAACAATTGGATGCCATACTTGCAAATACAAATGTTCAATTTCACTGGATTAAGGGACATGCAGGACATCCTGAAAACGAGCGCGCCGACGAGCTGGCACGGCGGGGAATCGATTCTCCTGATGGTCTCTAAAAGCTACGTAGTTATAGCTTAAAGACTGAACTTATCCACATATCCACAAGCAAATGTACGTTTTCATGGCACTTTTTGCTTTGTTAATCGTCTGTTAACTGTCTCAGGGGAATCCTGTAGATAGACCCGAAAAAACCTATGAAAACAATTTCGGTTTACAGAAAAAGGAGTAGTACCATGAAAGCTAACGACAATCATACTCACGACAGGATAGTCTATCCACTCCCTCCGGAAGAAATGAGCCAGCAAATGGAGATGGACATCTACACGCGCTTTATGCGTCACCTCCGCATTATTCCGCACAGTCGCGCAGAAATTAAAATTCTCTCTGCTATTCAATTTGTGGCAACTATGACAGCCAATAGTGAGGCACATGTCACCAAAGTGCTTGTTGATTTAGGATTGCGTGCACCACGCTTTGCACTACCTGCAAGTTACCTAGATTATGCGGATAGTGCCATAGTTCGCTCAGAGCAAGATTTTGGATCTGCTAGTAATCATCTAAGAGATTTAGATAAACATTGGGCAGAGATTGGCGAAGAAAGATTTAATGCCTTTCAATACCAATACGCATTATCTGGAGAAAAAGAACTTACAGACGCTTAATCATTAAATCGGTGCGAACCAACCTCATCGTCAGCAGGAGCATCTTCCCATGCAGGTCGATAATTTTTGCCAGGAATGTTTCCGCCCGTATCTCGGACGTTTGGCTCTTTACGAATAATCACGCGTCTATCTGTAATAGGATTGCCGTATTCATCATATTCCTGATCGGTATCACTACCGAAAGAAAAAATTCTTTTTAAAACGCCTGCCCCTGAATTAGAAGAGCCCATCATTTCTGTATATTGGGAAGGCGAGGGGTCGTTATGTGCGGCAACAATAATTTGACGCCATGCACGTGCTGGGAAACTGCCTCCCGTAACCTGTTTCGTAGAAGAGTTGTTATCGTTTCCAAACCATACGGTCGCTATGTATGAATTTGTAAATCCATTAAACCATGCATCACGATATTCTTGACTTGTGCCTGTCTTACCCGCTGCGTAAAATCCAGGGTTTGCACCTGTACCTGTTCCTTGACGTACAACGCTATTCATCATTTCCTTAAGTTGTGTAACTGGGTAACCAGGAATAACTTGAGGTGGTTGTTTACTATCATGCTCATAAAGGACATCGCCTTTGAGTGTTTTTATTTTTTTAATGCCGAACGGTTCAATCGCCAGTCCGTTGGTGGCAATAGAAGCATAAACGCTGGCCATCTGTATCATAGGAACACCGTTACTGCCGAGTGCGGTACTTAAATTAGGCATCAAGTCAGCTGTAACGCCCATCAATCTTGCGGTTTCTATAACATTGTTAATCCCTACATTTTTAGCAAGATTAACTGCAACAGTGTTAAGCGAAAGCGTAAGGGCTCCATAAAGAGTAATGTCGCCATAATATTTTCCACCAAAATTTTGAGGACGATATTTCCCGCGCGTGATGGGGGCATCATGGACGACACTATTCATCCCATAGCCTTGGCGCAGGGCAGTTAGGTATACTATGGGCTTAAAAGAAGATCCTGGGGAGCGTAGTGCCTGTGTAGCTCTGTTGAACTGACTCTGTCCATAGTTGACACCACCAACCATTGCAACTATGGATCCGTCAGGACGTAAAACCATTGCAGCACCCTGAGAAAAGTTTTTCTCGCTACCATTAGCGCGAACTATTTCCATTATCGTATCGGAACTTGCCTTTTGGACTTGCGGGTCGAGTGTAGTCTCCACAACCATGTCTTCACGTTGTTGACCTATATAACCAACAATCTGTTCAACAACCCAATCTGCAAAAAAACGTTCATCATTTTGTGGTGTAGGTTTACGGTTTGGTTTTGGCATGTCACTCTCTGCCATAACTTTTTTAAGCTCTTCTTTTGTAATATAGCCCTGATCTTCCATAGCGGTCAGAACCAAATCTGCGCGCTCTTTTGAGATTTCAGGGTTACTTAAAGGAGAATAGCGAGAGGGAGCTTTTAGTAATCCAGCTATTGTTGCAGATTCGCGTAAGGTGAGCTCAGAAGCCGGCTTGTTGTAATAAACGCGAGAAGCTGCATCAATACCGTACGCACCACCACCTAAATAAACTCGGTTAAGATATGCACTTAATATCTCGTCCTTGCTTAATTTTATTTCAAGCCACACAGCAAGCATAGCTTCCTTAATTTTACGTGCAAGCTTACGGTCGCGTGTTAAAAACAGGTTCTTGGCCAGTTGTTGGGTAATGGTAGAACCACCCTGAACAACACCCTTATTAAAAGTATTCACGTACATAGCGCGTAGAATACCAAGAGGGTCAACACCAAAGTGATAATGAAAGCGTTTGTCTTCAATGGCTATAACAGCTTGCGGTAGATATTTTGGCAAATCCTCAAGTGAGAGATTCTGGCCTTTATGATCACCATAACGTGCAATAACAGAGCCATCATTGGCAAGTACAGTAATGGCAGTGCGACGTTCAAATTGCGCCTCACGCATAATACGTGGAAGATCACTTCCGTACCATAAAAGTACCGACCCTATTATCAACGTAAAAAATACCCCAAATACAAAAAACCATTTAAGAAGAAAAGCAGAAAGACTCTGTTTGTTCTTAGTTTTTGTCTTTTTCTTGGACGCTGTAATTTTAGATTTTTTAGCCATGCTGTGTCTTAAATAATAAAGTGTTCTCTTGCAATCAATTATTGCGTTTCAAGCCAGTATCTTTTACGAGCAGGAAAACGTTCTGTCTCTGAGGTTGTATCCCAATAAGTCGCGCCAAAAGACTTTAATATATGTTCGGCAGCGTCGTTGTTAGTGATAATTGTAATAAGAGCTTTTTCTACCCCTAAGTGAGCTGCGTAGGGAATGGCTTTGCGTAATATCTTCTTGCCAAACCCTTTTCCGCGCATCGAAGGACGAATTGTGTAATGAATGTGCCCACCCCATTTTTCCAAATGCCAGTTTAAACGGTGTCTAATACAAACACTGCCAATATATAAATCATCCTTGACCAGCCACAAAACAGTTTCGGGAACAGGCTCTACCCATTCTTGATATTTCTGATGAGCCACATGTTTTTCTGTTTTCAGTTTTTTGACGTAACCTTCAAAATCAGCTTCCATATTTAAAACGAAAGATTTCTCGTAGCGCCCGTCTTCAATATATTCATAGGCAGCTTCGATATAGCTTTTTTTGTAAGAAACATCGGGGCGTATTAGTTTTGATGCGGACATAAAATTTATCTAGCTCGTGTTTCCTATAAAAGAAAGAGGGCGGCTAAACCAAGGAAGGCAAAGAAGCCAACAACATCAGTAACTGTTGTTAGAAAAACAGTCGAGGCAAGCGCAGGGTCTGCACCAGCGCGACTTATCATAATGGGAATGGTTGCGCCAAAGAACCCAGCAGCGATAAGATTTACAACCATTGCAATTCCAATAACTATGCCAAGTCCCATGCTCTGAAACCATAATGCGGTAACAACAGAAATAATTAAGGCAAAAGCGAAACCATTTAATGTACCTACAACGGTTTCTTTCCAGATAACGCGGTAAGCGTTCGTTGAAGATAGCTCTTTCGTTGCTAAAGCGCGCACGGCTACAGTCAGAGCTTGTGTTCCAGCGTTACCACCCATAGAGGCCACAATGGGCATGAGAACCGCTAGGGCGACAATTTGCTCAATAGTGGCATCAAAGAATGAAATAACAATTGAGGCAAGAATAGCTGTCATCAGATTAACAATGAGCCAATTAAACCGCGAGCGAGTAGTGGCAAGAATTGCACCAGATAGATCCCCTTGATCAACCCCCCCGAGTTTCAGAATATCTTCCTCGGCTTCTTCGCGAATAACATCAATAATATCATCGATGGTAATAACACCGATTAGGCGATCATCTTCATCGACTACAGGCGCAGAACCTAGGCTTTCGCGCTGGAAAATACGCGCGACATCTTCTTGGTCCATTGTGGCAGGAATTGTGTGAACCGTATCAAGTATAAGATTTTGAAGCTTTTCTTTGCGCACAGACCGGACAAGCTTATTCAATGGAATTTCACCAACCACATGATAGGTGGGTGTAATCACAATGATATCAAAGAAGTCACTTGGAAGTTCTGTGGCGGCAGCTCTTAAATAATCAATTGTTTTACCAACTGTCCAGTTTTGAGGAACTGCGACAACCTCGCGCTGCATCAAACGACCAGCACTCTCTTCTGGATAGCTTAGGCCTTCCTGAATTGCTGCACGTGTTTTGGCAGAGAGCTGCTTAATAACTTGTTGCTGCTTTTCCCCATCGAGCGGAATGAGTAGGTCTAGTGCGTCATCACTGTCCAATTCAGTAAGTATCTGGGCAATAGCTTTGGGAGGAAGGACTTCGAGAAGTTTTTTCTGCAAGGAGTTTTCAAAGTACAAAAATGTCTCAGGGTGAATGAGCGAGCTATAGGCCTCAAGATAACGGTCGCGATCCTCAGGGCTAATTTTTGAGAAGAAGTCCGCAGCATCTGCAGGGCTTAGCTCTTCGTCAAAGATAAGTTCAACGTCAGAAGTTTCATTTTCCTCAAGGCGCTCGCGAATTTCGGAAATTGTTTCGTCTTGAAGTCCTGTGAGACGAGATTCCTCAACCACCTGATTTTCAAAATCAACGGAAAGGGAGGGGATGTTTTTTTCTTCACTCGTTTCTTTTGGCGTTTTGTCTTTAGCCATGAGCTTATCCCTTCCTGTTAAATTAGATGTTTGATTTTAGAAAATTATAGCGCGCCTTGAGAAAGAATTTGTCTTTCGCTTTCTGTTTCATAAACTTGTGCGCCAACAGTTGCAAGGGCAGTTACATTAATAATTCCTCTTGGTGTTACAGAAGGCGTTAAAATATGTGCTGGCATTGCTGAACCCAAAAGAAGAGGGCCTATAGAGACGCCATCAGTAAGCATTTTTATAAGATTGAATGAAATATTTGCTGCATCCACATCCGGCATAATCAGAAGATTGGCCTCACCATTTAAAATGGAATTTGGCATAGTGTTTTGTCTTATTTCTGCAGAAAGCGCAGAATCTGCATGCATTTCACCCTCTATCTCGATATTAGGCGCACGTTTTTTCAATTCTTCGCATGCCTCACGCAATACAATTGATCGCGGTGTGTCATGTGTTCCAAAATTGGAGTGAGACACGAGAGCCACTTTAGGCGTAATTCCGAATTTTTTTATTTCCTCAATGGCAAGAAGCGTCATTTCAACAATTTGTGCGCAAGATGGGTTGGGATTTACGTGCGTATCACAAATAAACAGAGAGCCTTTATCATGGATGAGTATGCTCATGGCGGCGGCTGTATCCACATCCTGCTGTAAGCCAATAATATCGTTAATGTGTTTAAGGTGTTTATTGTATTGCCCAACTGTTCCACAAATAACGGCATCTGCCTCGCCCTTGTGAACCATAAGAGCACCAATAACCGTTGTATTTGTTCTCACAACATTACGGGCATCTGAAGGTGTTATTCCTTTGCGCTCCATTAATGAATGATAGGTTGTCCAATAGCTCTTATAACGAGGATCACTTTCAGGATCACAAAGCTCAAAGTCTTTGCCTGTTGTAAGCCTTAAACCAAGTCGCTTGATACGTGTTTCGACAACATGCTTACGCCCAATAAGAATTGGACTTGCAAGGCCATCATCAACAGAGACCTGTACTGCGCGCAATACACGGTCTTCTTCAGCCTCACAAAAAACTACACGTTTAGGGTTTGATTTTGCACGTGTAAAGACAGGGCGCATGACAAGATCTGTACGATAAAAGAACTGTTGTAGTTTTTCCTTATAGGCAGCCATGTCCTTAATGGGACGTGTGGCAACGCCAGTATCCATTGCAGCCTGAGCAGCAGCGGCCGATACCTCCACAATCAGGCGTGGATCAAAGGGTTTTGGAATAAGATATTCTGGGCCAAACTCAAGGCTTTCATCACTGTAAAGAGTGGCAACTTCTGCTGTGGCTTCTCTGCGTGTCAATTCGGCAAGCGCCTTAACACAGGCAAGCTTCATTTCTTCGTTAATTGTGGTTGCGCCAACATCCAAAGCACCGCGGAAGATGAAGGGAAAGCAAAGTACATTGTTAACTTGATTGGGGTAATCTGAGCGACCTGTACAAATTACAGCATCAGGTTTTGCCTCGCGCGCCTCTTCTGGCATGATTTCCGGTGTAGGGTTGGCAAGCGCCATAATAAGTGGTGCATCAGCCATTTTAGAAACAAGCTCTTTATTCAGAACGCCGGGTCCTGACAATCCAAGAAAGACGTTTGCACCAACAATTGCATCTTCAAGTGTGCGTGCCTTTGTATCATTAGCAAATTCTTCCTTAGCAGGGTCCATACCTACGTTGCGCCCTTTATAAACGACACCTTCACGGTCACAAATAGTGATGTTTTCCCGCGGCAGGCCAGCCTCAACAAGTAAACGTAAGCAGGCAATCGCAGACGCCCCAGCACCAGACCCAACAAGTTTGGTTTTCTTAAAATCGCGTCCAGTCAAATGCATCCAATTCAAGAATGCTGCAGAAACAATGATGGCTGTTCCGTGTTGATCATCATGGAACACAGGAATATTCATGCGTTCACGTAATTGTTTTTCAATTTCAAAACATTCGGGCGCCTTGATGTCTTCAAGGTTTATTCCGCCAAAAGAGGGTTCAAGTCTAGCAACGGTATCAACAAATTTCTGTACATCTGTTTCATCAACTTCAATATCAATAGAATCAATATCTGCGAACTTTTTGAAAAGACAGCATTTCCCTTCCATCACAGGCTTTGAAGCCAATGCCCCAATGTCACCTAATCCAAGAACAGCTGTTCCGTTTGAAATAACAGCGACCAAATTTCCCCGTGACGTGTAATCAAGTGCTTTGCTTGGGTCTTTTGCTATTTCTTCGCAAGGAATAGCAACGCCTGGTGAATAAGCTAAAGCAAGGTCACGCTGAGTTGTAAGAGGTTTTGTGGGAACCATGGATATCTTACCTCTAGGTTCGCGCTTATGGTATTCAAGAGCTGCCTCTGTAAGGTCTTTTTTCTTGTTTGTGTATGTATCTGATACGTCACTCATGGTTGTCCCCTTATGAGAGTATTATAAAGATATATTGGTGCGGCCAAGAAGACTCGAACTTCCACGGGCTAAAACGCCCACAGCGACCTCAACGCTGCGCGTCTACCAATTCCGCCATGGCCGCACACTATATATTGTGCATGGAGTTTAAATAATTCTGAAAACTCTATGTGGTGACATGAGATATCAAATTTGATAGGAAAGTGCAACGGCGTTCACATAAAGGTTCAACATAATTATGGAGTGGAAATTTTCTCAAAAACTCGTCCCTTATGAGGAGGCCGTAAAAGGTATGGAGGCACGTGTAGCCGATATTCGTGAGAACAATGCAGATGAGTTGATATGGTCCCTTGAACATCCCTCACTTTATACAGGGGGAACAAGCGCCAATGCGCAAGATTTAATAGGTAAAGATTTTCCTGTTTACGAGACTGGAAGGGGTGGGCAATACACTTATCATGGGCCTGGACAACGTGTTTCCTATGTAATGTGTAACCTTAAGAAAAAACAACAAGTTCCTGATATTAAAAAATATATATGGTCTTTAGAGGAATGGATAATTCTAACGTTAGGTGCGTTCAATATTCAAGGTGAACGTCGAGAAGGGCGCATAGGAATTTGGGTTGAAACTCCATCGGGTGAGAAAAAAATAGCAGCTATTGGTGTGCGTATTCGCCATTGGGTAACCTATCACGGCCTTGCTATCAACGTTAACCCGGACCTTTCACATTTTTCTGGAATAGTACCCTGCGGTATTAAGCAATTTGGTGTGACGTCATTCCACGATTTGGGGCAAAAAATATCTATGAGTGATCTGGATAAGGTAATGCAGGAAACAGTTAAGAGAGTGCCTCTGCTCTCGTAACTAATCAGCTGCCAGAAGTTTTTCGCAAGAATTCTTGAGTGTGTCCGATAATAGGCCTGTAATACTCTTCAGGTTTTTTTGTAATCTTAAAAAGCCTTTATTTTTCTGTAACGTTTCTTCGTTCATATAAAGTGCGCGATTAATTTCAATCTGCAGACTGTGCATTTCAAGTGTTGGTTGTCCATACTTCCTTAAAATCTCTGCGCCTTTATAGGGATGGTTAATGGCCACGCTATAGTTCTTCTCTGTAAAGAGCCCTCTAACATATTCAATGAAAGACAGTGAACAGCTTGATCCATTTCTATCGCTTAGGACAATATCAGGCAAATCTATAAAACGATGCGCCGAGGGCATGGAGTGGCAATTAATGTGATAGCTACATCCGAACTGTGCTTGAATATTTTGAAGGGTATCATGCATTGTCTGATGGTAAGGTTGGTAATAATTCTTCAATCGCTGTGTGATAATTTCTGGAGAAAGGTGGTGTTCGTATATAGGTTCTCCCTTGGCAAGTCTGTACACGACACCATAACCTGCATTAGCACGCCCTTTTTGGTATAAAGGTTTTGTCCATAGTCCATCAACAAGTTGCGTATCTATATCATCCTCGTGTCTGTTCACATCAACATAGGATCGTGGGAATTCGGCTTTTAAAAAATATGCCCCTTGAGAAGTTACATGCGAGAAAAGCTCGTCTACATAGAGATCGGAGAGGGAGTCCAGTTGTGTTTTTTTGCAGGCATGGGCAAAATCATTCGGATAGGTTTGACCACTATGGGGTGAATTGAAAAAAAGAGGCGCGTGACTATCGCCTTCTGGCTTGCAAAGTGTATAAACTCGATTTAGGGATAAGATATTAGACATTTAGTAGCTATTTCACCCGAGAATGAACAGAAAAACAAGATTTAAAAGATTATGCACGATTTAAGAGCCATCAGAGAAAATCCCGAAAGCTATGACAATAACTGGGCGCGCCGTGGCCTTTCTGCGCAAACACCTGAAATTCTCAAGCTTGATGAAGATCGCCGCGCCTTGCAGACGCAGCTACAGAATTTGCTTCAAGAGAGAAATGAAAAATCTAAGGAAATTGGGCAAATCAAATCCCAGGGTGGTGACGCACAAGTCATTATGGACGAGGTGGCTCAAATCAAGGAAACTCTAGCTGGATTGGAAACACAAGAAGCTAAGATAGCTGAGAAGCTTAATGATATTCTTTCAAGCCTTCCCAATACCCTAGATGATGTTGTGCCAGCTGGTAAAAGCGAGTCTGAGAATGTTGAGATTCGTAAATTTTCTGAACCAAAACTTTTGAACAGTGAAGCCCTTGACCATCAAGCGATTGGTGAGGGGCTAGGTATGTTGGACTTTGAGTTAGCTGCAAAAATGTCAGGCTCTCGCTTTGTGATTTTAAGTCATCAATTAGCAAAATTGGAGCGTGCGTTATCAAATTTTATGCTAGATGTGCAATCCGAAGAAAATGGTTACACGCAAATTTCTCCACCTCTGTTAGTAAACAGCGAGGCGCTTTATGGGACAGGGCAGCTTCCCAAGTTTAGTGAAGATCTTTACCAAACAAACGATGGAAAATGGCTCATTCCAACAGCTGAAGTGTCTCTGACTAATATTGTTGCAGAGGAGATTGTGGACGAGGGAACGCTTCCAAGGCGCTATACCGCCTTTACACCTTGTTTTCGTTCCGAGGCAGGATCAGCAGGCAAAGACACGCGCGGCATGATACGCCAACATCAATTCTATAAGGTTGAAATGGTGTCGATTGTAAAACCAGAAAACAGTGAAGCTGAACATGAGCGCATGACAAAATGCGCAGAAAGCATTCTTGAGAAACTGGATTTACCCTACCGCACAATGGTTTTATGCGCTGGTGATACAGGTTTTGGTGCACGCAAGACCTATGACATAGAGGTTTGGTTGCCTGCGCAAAATACGTACCGTGAAATTTCCAGCTGTTCAAATTGTGGTGATTTTCAGGCGCGTCGTATGAATGCAAGGTTTAAACGCGAGGGTGAAAAGAGCACGACTTTCCTGCATACACTTAATGGTTCTGGTCTTGCCGTTGGACGCACATTGGTTGCTGTCATGGAAAATTACTATGACGCTGAAACTGGTGGGATA
Organism: uncultured Alphaproteobacteria bacterium; assembly: GCA_963740205.1. Classification (GTDB taxonomy): domain Bacteria; phylum Pseudomonadota; class Alphaproteobacteria; order Micavibrionales; family Micavibrionaceae; genus UBA2137. The sequence continues at coordinate 284,320 of CAVUDD010000002.1, read as the reverse complement.
AATATTCCAGAGGTTCTTCAACCATACATGGGCGGCCAAACAAAAATTCTTCCGTTGAAGTAAGCATACTCCCCATGCTACCTTGAGGGTGCGTGGTGTTCGCCACGTGTTTTATCATTTCTAATCCTTATTAGGAAACCAGTTCAAGTGAACCAATTAGATACTCGGAAAATCCGACTGGTCATGCAGTTGCGGAGCGAAGGCATTCAAGACACTAATGTTTTGAGTGCAATTGAAAAAACGCCTCGTGAGATGTTTGTGCCTCAAGCTTTACAACATCAGGCCTATGAGAACAAAGCATTGTCGATTGGTCTTGAGCAGACAATTAGCCAACCTTATGTTGTTGCCGTTATGACACAAGCCTTACAGCTTGATGACCGTATGAAAGTTCTCGAGGTGGGTACAGGATCGGGATATCAAGCGGCGGTTCTTGCTTATCTTTGTAGGCGTGTCTACACAATCGAACGCCATCGACCATTATTGGAAACTGCAGAGCAACGCTTCGAGGCGTTAAGATTACGTAATATTACGTCCATAGCGGGAGACGGTATGAAAGGGTGGCCAGATCAAGCCCCTTTTGATCGTATTATTGTCACGGCAGCAGCTTATCAAAAACCACCAGACGCCCTTATAAGCCAGCTTGCAGATGGTGGTATCCTTGTTGTGCCTGTTGAAATTGGTGATGGACATCAAGTTTTAAGGTCTTATAAGCGTGAAAATGAAGATACCTTGGCTATGCGTGATATTTGTCCTGTAAAATTTGTGCCACTACTTCCCAATATTGTTCCACTAAATTTATATTCAAACGATGAACTTCAAGAGGTGTGCGCGTAGATAATATGAAACGCTTTGGGTCTGTCATTGCTGTCTTTCTTCTTGCTGGTCTTGGTGCCTGCGAAACGCATCACCCTGAAAATGTAACCGTATATCATTATGGCAAGGCCGCTGGTGGTGGCTCAATGGGCGCGCATGCAGTTAAGCCGGGAGATACGGTTTATACAATTTCTCAGCAATATAATCTGCCCATGCGTGATTTGATTGTTCTGAATGAATTAAAGCCTCCATATCATTTGAAAAATGGCACACGCGTTCTTTTGCCAGCACCGGCAAGTTACCGTGTCAGAGACGAAGACACGCTTTATTCAATATCTAGATTATTTGATACTTCGGTCACTGATTTGGCAAAGCTGAATAACCTCCAACCACCCTATGTTATTCAAACAGGGCAAGATGTACGCATACCATCAACTATTGCTCAAATTAAACCACCAGTAACCCAAAGGATGCAAAGCCAAGAGACTTTTGTTCCTCCATCAAGACAAGCTTCACGCGCGCCTGTCACAGGTGAAGCGCTTGAACCGATACCTCAGCCTGATTTGCCGCGCGCGGTAACAGAACAACTGCCATCTCAAGAGAAGCCAGATAAAATTGCTTCACCTAAACCAGTAGACTCCGAGATTAAGCGTATTGCGCCTAGAAGTTCTGCACGTTTTCTTAGTCCTGTGCGTGGTAATGTCATTTCAAGCTATGGTTCAAAGGCAAATTCACTCCACAATGATGGTATTAATATAAAGGCACCTCGCGGCAATACCGTGCGTTCTGCAGAAAATGGTGTTGTAATTTATTCAGGGGATGATTTGGCAGGATATGGTAATCTTATCCTTGTAAAGCACGCTGATAATTATGTGACAGCCTATGCCCACATGGACAAAATTCTTGCCAATAAGGGAACAGTTGTAACACGCGGTCAGCCGATAGGAACGGTAGGTTCAACTGGTAACGTGGACATGCCCCAACTTCATTTTGAAATCCGCAAGGGTTCACAAACTTTAAATCCTGAAAGTTATTTGGAATAAAGTCACATTACAGATGTGCATATTTCAAAACCTTCCTCTTGTTTTTGAAGTATGAAAGGCTATAGTCCATCACAGAATTGATAACTTAAGTATTAGACATGGAAAGGATAAACCCCATGTGGATTTCACAAGCTTTCGCACAAAGCGAAGAATTAACAGATGCGACAATTGCAGTAGCAGAGGCTCCTAGTGCAGGAGAGGCATTCATGATGAACATGCTTCTAATTGGTGTTTTAGTAGCGTTGTTCTACTTCTTAATGATACGCCCGCAACAAAAGCGCATGAAAACACACCAAAATATGCTGAGCCAGCTTGATAAGGGTGCAAAGATTGTTACTCAAGGTGGACTTGTAGGTACGGTTGATAAGATTTTGAATGACAACGAAATGCTCATTCAAGTTGGTGATGTTAAAATTACAATCTTACGTTCTGCTGTCATGTCTATGTATCAGGATGCGATGCCTGCTAACGATACCGCGGACAACAAGAAAAAGACTGAAAAAGCACCTTCTAAAAAGAAGTAACAGGCTAGGTTTAATCTTATGATCCATTTTTCTAACTGGAAAATTTTCCTTATTGTGGCAGTATGTGTGTGGGGTGTCCTGTTCACTCTGCCAAACTTTATTGCGCCAGAGACACGTGCCTCTATTGCGGAAAATGTGCCTAGTTGGGTTCCATCCCAAGCGGTTAATTTGGGATTGGATTTGCAAGGTGGATCACACTTGCTTTTGCAGGTTGAGCTTGATGATGTTCTTAAAGAGCAATCTTCTGATCTAATGGCGCAAGCGCGCGGCGAGTTGAGAAGTGAGCGCATAGGATATACTAGACTTTCACCCATACAAAATGGCTTTCGTGTCTCACTTCGTGATATTACACAAGCTGATCAAGCCAAGAAAATTTTGAGAAAACTTGATGAGAGAACAGATTTAACAAGTTCTGCAGAAGGTACTTTTGAGGTCGTATTTACTGACAGTGGTATTGATGACATCAACACTCAAACATTAAACCAGTCTATTGAAATTGTCCGTCGCCGTATTGATGAAACGGGCACTAACGAACCCGTTATTCAACGTCAAGGTGATGAACGTATTGTTGTTCAGCTTCCTGGTCTCGATAGTCCAGAACGCGTTAAGGAGCTTCTAGGTAAAACAGCAAAGCTAACATTCCACCTTGTCGACCAAGATGGGGGGATTGACACATTCTCTTTACCGTCACGTGATCTGCAAGGACAAGAAATTGCCCTTAAACGTCGTGCTGTAATTACTGGAGATATGTTGACGAATGCCTCTCCTAATTTTCAAGATGGATCTCCTGTTGTTAGTTTTCGTCTTAATGGCCAGGGCGCTAAGCGTTTCTGCGATATCACACGTGAAAATGTAGGTAAGCCTTTTGCGATTGTGCTGGATAACGAGATTGTTTCTGCACCTAATATCAATGAACCGATTTGTGGTGGGCAGGCGATTATTTCTGGCCGCTTTACGGTTGAGGAAACAACCGATCTTTCTTTGTTGCTAAGAGCAGGCGCCTTGCCAGCACCTTTAACAATTTTAGAGGAACGCTCGGTTGGTCCAACATTAGGTCGTGACTCTGTGGAGGCAGGAAAGCTTGCGGGAATGCTGGGTTTTGGTGCCGTACTTATATTTATGATGGTAAGCTATGGGCTGTTTGGTGTTTTTGCGGCACTTGCATTGTCCTTTAATATGTTTCTGATTTTTGGAATTTTATCATGGCTTCAGGCCACGCTGACTTTACCTGGTATTGGTGGAATTATCCTGACCATTGGTATGGCGGTTGATGCGAATGTTTTGATTTTTGAGCGTATTCGTGAAGAGGTTCGCACGGGTCGTTCCCTTCTGTCTGCAATTGATAGTGGTTATAAAAATGCTCTCTCAACAATTGTTGATGCTAACATGACGACTTTGATAGCTGCCATTTTCCTTTATTCATTTGGTAGTGGGCCTGTCCGAGGGTTTGCTGTGACATTAACAATCGGAATTATAACCTCGATGTTCTCAGCTATTATGCTGACAAGGCTTATGGTTTCTCTATGGCTTAAATATAAACGCCCATCAGAATTGAAGATTTAGGATAAACACATGAAACTTCTTAAGCTTGTTCCTGAAGAAACGAATTTCAATTTCATTAGATTGCGTAATTTTGCCTATGCAATTTCACTAGCTATTATTTTAGGTTCAATCGGTTTGTTGGTAACCAAGGGGCTAAATCTGGGTATTGATTTTACTGGCGGTACACTTCTAGAAATTCAAGTGAAGGATAAACCCGATTTAACGTCTTTGCGCAACGAACTAAATGGCTTGGGTCTTGGTGGTGTTTCTATTCAGGAATTTGGTTCGCCAAATGATTTGCTCGTTCGACTTGGTCAGCAAGCAGGTGATGAAGAGGCTCAAAAAGCTGCTATCGATACTGTTAGATCTGCAATTGATGCTCATTTTGAAGGTGAGACTGTTGATTATCGCCGAGTTGAATATGTAGGCCCTCAAGTAGGAGACGAATTGAAGAAGGCTGGGTTATTGGCGTTTTTACTCTCTATGCTTGGTATTCTTGCTTATATTTGGATACGTTTTGAATGGCAGTTTGGTGTAGCTGCGGTTATTGCTTTATTTCATGACGCTATTGGTGTGCTTGGATTCTTTGCTCTTACGGGTGAATCATTCGACTTGGCCACACTAGCGGCAGTCTTACTTGTTGCTGGGTATTCTATTAATGATACCGTTGTTGTATTTGACCGTGTGCGTGAAAATTTGCGTAAATATAAAAAGATGCCGTTAGATGAACTTTTAAACCAATCTGTTAATCAGATGTTATCAAGAAGCATTATGACTTCATTAACCACTGTTCTTGTGCTTGTAATGCTGTTCATATTCGGTGGTGAGGTTATCAAAGGTTTCACAGAAGCACTTATCTTCGGTATCGTCCTTGGAACATATTCCTCTGTTTATGTCGCAGCACCATTACTCATGATATTCAAGGTACGTTCCGATGATAAGGAAACAGATGAGGAAGTGACTGCATAAGTCATGGACGTCACACCTCTTATAAAGGCTAATACACAAGTCATACAATCTTATGGTGAAGGTCAGATAAAGGTTAGCGGCCAGCGTTATACTTCTCCTATTATAGTCACACCAGAAGAAACAGTTCTCTGGAAAAATGTAGCATCTTTTGAAGATTTAAATCTCGAGACATTCCAGAAGATTTTCAAGGGCAAAACTCTGGATGTTTGTCTGCTTGGAACTGGAGAAACAGCAAGATTTCTCTCTCCTGATCTTAGACGAGAATTAAAGGCACATAATCTTAACGTTGAGATTATGAACACAGGGGCAGTATGCCGAACCTATAATGTCTTAATAGCAGAAGGCCGCCAAATTGCGGCGGCCTTGCTTCCGGTATAAATAAAGCAAGAGCTTAAGCTGCCTGTTTAAGTGGGCCTTTATTATATTTTTCAACTGCAGTTTCCCAATTCACCATAGAATTGATAAACTTTTTAAGAAACGAACCGCGATCATTGCGGTAATCAATGTAATAGGCATGCTCCCATACATCGCAAACCAACAAAGGTGTAAGGTCTTCGGTTAACGGTGTTTCTGCATCTGTTGTACTTGTAATTTGTAACTTTTCCTGTGAGTCCATAACAAGCCACACCCAGCCTGATCCAAATTGTCCTGCACCCGCAGCAACAAATTTTTCTTTGAATTCATCTAGACTACCAAAAGTTGAATTAATAGCCTGTCCCAATTCGCCTGGTACATCTGTACGGCCTTCATCGGGTGATAAGCATTCCCAGAAAAGAGAGTGGTTATAATGTTGCCCAACCTGATTGAATAGCTTTTTGTCGTTCTTGAATGAGTCCTTAACAACAGCAACGAGGTCGTCATTTGTATATTTATCACCAGTTAGCTCATTTGCTTTGTTAACATAGGCGTTATGGTGTTTATCATGGTGATATTCAAAAGTTTCTTTGGACATTTGAGGTTCCATTGCATCATAGGCAAAAGGAAGGTCTGGTAGAGTGAACGGCATTTAAATCTCCTTAGTTGTTCTCTTCAAAATTCATTGTTACAACTCATAACCTAGAGGATTTAGCTTAAATGGCAATGCAAGATACGGAAATAAAAGGTGGATTTTGTAAGGATATCGTTCAAAGACACGATAAAGACCGTTATGCATGTTCTTTATATGCTTCCGTCAAAAACCAAGAAGCCCTTTGGTCATTATTTGCCTTTAACCATGAAATTGCCAAAACTCGTGAAATTGTAACCGAGACACAACTGGGACTTATTCGCCTTCAATGGTGGCATGAGGCAATAGAAGAAATATTTGCAGGAAGGGACGTTCGCGCTCATCAGGTTTTGCAACCTCTTTCCAACGTTATAATTTCCTATGATGTAAAGAAGGAGGAATTTGAAACACTTCTTTATGCGCGCGAATTCGACTTGGAGGATGTACAGCCTGAAACTCTTGAAGGTCTTGTGAATTATACTGATTTTACAAATACACCACTTGTAAACATGACTTGCCAAATATGTGACTTGAGCCTCGAAGAGGGAAGAAATAAGCATTTAGGAATTGCTTATGGCTTAACAGGGTTAATGCGTGGAATTCTAGTGCACGCAAAACAGCGACGCTGTTTCCTTCCTCTTGATATAATTAATGAAAATAAAATCAAGCTTTCTATATTGTACGATGGGAAGCCTCAGGAAAATTTAAGAAAGTGTATTGAGGCTGTGTGTAATGAAGCACATCGTAATCTTGATATAGCAATGCAAGGTAGGTTGCCCCATCCTTTACGCGCACAAGCTAAGTTAGTCTTATTGAATCTAAATATGATGAGAAAGGCAGAATATGACCCTTTTCAGGGGATATATTCAGCTGAACCGCACTTTAAGTTATTACGTATGATTTAAGCTGCTTTTTTAAAGTCCTGTGCCTGAAGCCAATTTTCAAGATCCTTTAAAGCGCGCTGTGCAACGGCTTTTTTACGTTCACGACCTTTAATACGTTTTCCACGCTCATCTCGTGCGTCAATTTCAGGGAATAACCCAAAATTAACATTCATGGGTTGGAATGTGTCTGCGTTACCACCACCTGTGATATGAGACAGAAGGGCACCAAATGCCGTTGTTTGTGGAGGTAGTTCAAATACAGTATCAAGTGCCTCTGAGGCAGCCATACGTCCAGCCATTAGACCAACGGCAGCGCTCTCGACATATCCTTCACATCCTGTGATTTGGCCAGCAAAGCGAAGACGAGGCATAGCTTTAAGTTGGAGCTGTTGGTTCAAAAGCTTAGGAGAATTAATAAACGTATTTCTGTGTAAGCCTCCAAGGCGAGCAAAATCAGCATTTTCTAGGCCAGGTATCATACGGAATACTCTGCTTTGATCGGCATATTTCATCTTTGTTTGAAAGCCGACCATATTATAGAGCGTTCCAAGGGCATTATCTTGGCGTAATTGAACAACAGCATAGGATTTTTCATCTATGTGAGGATTGGTTAATCCCACTGGCTTCATTGGTCCGTAACGCAATGTTTCTATACCGCGTGATGCCATAACTTCTATAGGCATGCACCCTTCAAAATAGGGAGTGTCTTTTTCCCAGTCTTTAAATTCAGTCTTAGGTGCATCGATCAGTTCTTGAATAAAATTCTCGTATTGCTCTTTATTCATGGGGCAATTGATATAATCAGATCCCGTTCCTGCAGGACCTTCCTTATCATAGCGGGATTGAAACCATGCAATATCGAAGTTGATGGATTCTTTGTAGATGATAGGCGCAATCGCATCAAAGAAAGCGAGCTCATCTTCACCAGTTAATTTTTGGATATCCTTAGCCAAAGATTCTGAGGTGAGGGGGCCAGTAGCAATAATAACATTTTCCCATGCCTGTGGAGGAAGCCCTTTGACTTCGCCACGCTCTATTTTGATGTTTGGATGGTTCTCAAGCGCCTCTGTTACATTCTGTGAGAATATATCACGGTCAACGGCAAGAGCTCCGCCGGCAGGAACGGCAGCATTGTCGCCTTCACGCATAATAAGTGAGTTACATTTGCGCATTTCTTCATGCAAAAGCCCCACCGCATTGTAATCCTTATCATCGGATCGAAAAGAGTTTGAGCAGACTAATTCTGCCAAACCATCAGTTTGATGTGCGTTAGTTTTGGTTTCTGGGCGCATCTCGTGGAGAATAACTTTTGCACCAGCTTCTGCTGCTTGCCATGCGGCTTCTGAACCAGCAAGTCCACCACCTATAATATGAATTTCATTTGTCATGAAAGGGGTATAGCAGAGCTGGGATTAGACTTCAAATAAATCTACTAACTCTGAGCCGCGGTCAAAGCCTGCACAAGCAAGCGTTCCACCGAATCCGCAACCTCCATCAATCGTTGCGGTAACACCGTTCACGTAGACACCCTCATGGTCAGGGTCATAGCCACGTATAACGCGCTTAAACGGATCGTAGGCTTGATGTATTTCACGGAAATTCTTGGTTGACCACCACAAGGCATCACCTTGCTTCTCAAGCGGCTGGTTCAAATCAACACCTGCATTTACAAACAACATTGGGTGATCGTTAGCTTGAGTAGGGGTGTAAGCCGCACGCCTTAACGTATTCATAAAACGGTCATAGCCATTAATCGAGCGCAATGAATTACGTAATTTACCAGTCCAACGGCATAATCCCATAACACCTTCACGAGCAGCGAAAAGTCCATCGTGACGATCCATGTCAAAACCCTCGAGAGTAGAGGATAAACCATTACCAAGCATCCATAGATAGATTTTCTCAGGATCAGGCGCAAAGGGAAGTTGTAAAACTTTGCTCAGAATTTCTTCTTGAGCTCCACGTAAATAGACGATGTCATCAACCGTTACGCCAGGCACGGACATGATAAGACGTCGGAACGTGAGGAGTTCCTCTAGCGTTTCACGCGGGGCAAATCCATACCCAATATAGTTACCTGTATAGACGATACGATCTCCTGGCATGAATTTACCAAGGAGCTCGTCATGCATACCGATAAGGCGGTCTATATCAGCGTGAATGGAGCCGACGACCCAAACATTGTTGGAGCGTCCAAGAGGCATGAATAATTTATCTTTGTTTTGAGTACAACACACTGACGGAGAGTTCCTGTTCAAGAAAGAAGTGTACGTTTTTGTAAGAAATCCTGATGAGAAGCATTTACCAGAATCAAGTTAAGTGTACAGGAAAATCAGTAAGATAAAAGGGCGTACGGATGAAAAAGATAATAAAAAACCCCTTTAGCGTACACCAAAGGGGTTTGTTCTTTTTATGTTCTACGATTAAGCAGCTTGCTTCTTCTCTGCTTCGGCTGTTACTGGAACACCCATGCTTTTTTCAATGCGCGTAACTGCGTCTGCTTCGCTGACTTTTTCAACAGCAGCAACTTCACGAGCTAAACGCTCAAGAGCTGATTCATAAATTTGACGTTCTGAGTATGATTGCTCTGATTCTTCATCAACACGTTTCAAGTCACGAAGAACTTCGGCAATAGCAACAGGCTCACCCGAATTGATTTTTGCTTCATATTCTTGTGCACGACGTGACCACATAACGCGACGAACACGTGAACGACCACCTAAAGTAGTCATTGCATCTTCAATACCATTGCTTGATGTCACTTTACGAAGGCCTGCAGATTCTGCTTTAAAGAGAGGCACTTTCAAACGCATACGGTCTTTTTCAAAACTGATATCATATAGCTTCACATCCATCCCACCGATTTTTTGTGTCAGTACACCTTCAATTTTACCAACACCATGTGCTGGATATACTACGAAGTCGCCTGCTTTAAATTCTTTATTATCGTTATGAGCCATTATTTTTCCTTATTTTTTAAATTTTTTCTTCTTCAAACAAAAAAGAGACTTGAAACGAAGTCTCATTCATCCTAAACAAAAGTACTAGATGTGCCGTAGCTGTGTCTTAGCTTCTATCTTGTCTGAGTGGAAGTAATATAGCACAATGTTAACCAAATTTCAACTTTTCTTAACAAATAGCTAATTTTTTGAAAACAAAGGGTTTTTGGGCTAAAAACTCTTGGCTAATCGCCTTCACCCGGTTTTTCTGAGAAGTCTGCAGGATATTTATTGGGTTTCTCAGCGTTTTCAGACGCATTGGGCATCTCTGGCTTTGCACGAGTAATAACGGGCCATTTTTCAGAAAATTCCCTATTCATCTCAAGGAATTTGTCCGCGCGCTCATCTGAGTCAGGAACAATAGCCTCGATAGGACATTCAGGCTCACACACTCCACAATCAATACATTCGTCTGGGTGAATGACTAACATATTTTCACCCTCGTAAAAGCAATCGACAGGGCAAACCTCTACACAATCAGTGTATTTGCAATTGATACAGATATCGAGCACAACAAAAGTCATTAGTATACTTCCTGCCTTTCAAGCGCATTACTCATACAGTTTTTTGGGCGTGCAAATCAACCCTATTTAGACAATCTTGATATTCTTGTCTGAACTTTTTTGAGCTCTTTTTCGTCGAGCGGGTATTTCCACATTTTTAGAATGAGGCATAATTTAATGAAAATAGGAATACCCGCATACAGTACAAAGATCATATAATCATTTTCCTTGGGCCAATTGACCCAGGCCAATAAAGGAAAGGCGAGACCAGCACCAATGGATAGAGAGAGTTTAGTCATCATTCCCCAAATGGCAAAATATAACCCAGATCGTTGTTCGCCTGTTTCTGCGTAATCTACATCAATAACATCGGCTTGCATGGAGGATGGCAGAGATAAATCAGCGCCGACTGCAACACCAGTCAGAACACAAATAGCCATAAACAGAACTGTGTCGCCCTCACCAACAAAAGGAATAAATGCGAATACTAAACAAGCCCACCCCATGGCTATGCACCATGATTTGTGTTTACCGATACGTTTGGCAAGTTTAACCCAGAAAGGAAGTCCAATCAGGCCGCACACAAAATATCCTAAAAGATAGGGACCAACTTGTTCGCCTTTGCCTATGACATTCTCAACAAAAAGTATCATAAGAATAGCAGGCAAGCCGTTAGCAAAAGCATTTAGAACATAACATAAAATCAGAATTCTAAAGGGGCGATTATTCTTCATAATCTTAACACCCTTAAAAAAGCTCGTTTTCTTTTTTGCCTTAACTGGAATGGGAGGAGGGACTTTCCACATAAAGAATAGTGTTGCCAAAGGTAACGTTGTGCATACGAATATGGCTATAGCTTTTGTAGCTTGTGCATTGTTAACGTAACCGTCGTAACCAAGGTAAGAGATTATGGCTAATGTAACTAATAGCCCCAATGCGGTAGCACCTTCGCGATAGGCGGCCAAACGAGAGCGTTCGTGATAACCGAGTGTGAGCTCGGTACTAAGCGCTGTGAGCGGAAGGTACATCATTGTCCACCCAAGATACATGACACATGACCAAGTCAGCATGTAAAGGTAATCAACCTTTCCGTCAGGTACCATTAGCATCCACGTTCCCAACATCGTAAAAGGAACACCCATCAAGATATATATTTTACGACGTCCAATAGCACTTTTTGAGCGATCGCTCATCATACCTATGAGCGGGTCTGTAAAGACATCAAAAAGTCCTGCCACAAGTCTTACAAGGCCGACAACGGCCAAGCCTAATCCTAAATCCTTTGCATAGAAAGTGGGTAGATAAATAAAGGCAGGCAACAAAATTGCAGCCAAAGGTAATGCAGGAAGGCCGTAAGCGATAAGAGTTGTTCTGGAGTGACGCTCAAAAGCGGTGGTTTTAGTTTTTGACGGCATCTTCGATTATTTCAAAATGCACATTATTGTTTTTCGTTTCTATCTTCGCTTTTATACCGATGGGCATAATTTGTAACTGTTTTCCGTGTCCAAAGGGGGCATTGGTAATGACAGGTATGTTTAAGCCTTCTGTGTGTTCTTCGACAAGCTCATCAATGGTATAGGGGAACTCTGTTCGTCCAGTATTTAAGTTCATGGTGAAACCGCCAACAATAAGTCCTTTTGCCTCTTCCAGCTTGCCCAGACGGCGCATTTGCAGGAGCATGCGATCAATATTGCGGAGTTCTTCCATTTCGTCTTCAATAAAAACAATTTTGTTTTTGAAGGAAGGCGCATATTTGCTCCCAAGGAGATAATTAAAAATACAAAGGTTACCGCCAATGAGTTGTCCCTCTCCGGAACCGTAATGAATTATTTTTGCATCATCCCAAAGGTAAGTTTCCTTTGCGGAGCTATCTTTAGAGGCTAAAGCTATAAAATCTTTGAAATAGGTTTCAGCATCCTCACCTGCAAAGCGAGCAGCCGAAGGCCCATGAAATCCTGCTGTATTATTTTGTGTAAACATCGCATTGAGTAAAGCAGTCGTATCACTAAAACCCATGTGGATTTTAGAATGCTTTTTCATTCTCTCATAATCAAGATAATCAAGAATATGAAGTGTGCGCGTTCCCCCAGCGGCAGAAATTAAGCATTTTAACTCAGGATCGCACCAATAGTCCTGAAATGCATCGGCGCGCTCTTGCGGCGTACCGGCCCATTCATGCAAGCGTAAGGCATTGTTGGGGTGTGTCTTGACTTTAAAGCCTTTTCCCTCAAGAAATTTGACGGCCTTATTTAGACTTTCGGGATTAAGCCAGCGCGCAGTTGCAACAATACCAATAGTATCGCCTTCCTTTAATGCTGTTGGTTTCTTTACTGGCATAGTTTCTTGTCCCTTAATAAATATATCTTATCCATTCACATGTGCGCTGTCACATGGAAAGGATAGTTTATGCCGCATTCTTTACTTTTTTATAAGCCTCTAGCGCTCTATCTCGCGCAGCAGAATGATCCACTATAGGTTTAGGGTAATTTTTGCCTAAGGTAACACCCGCTTTTTCAAGGGTATCCGCATCGGCTTCCCAAGGTCTGTTCAAATATTTATCAGGCATGTTTTTAAGCTCTGGTACCCACTTGCGAATATAATCACCATTAGGGTCGAATTTTTCGCCTTGTGTAATTGGATTAAAAATACGGAAATAGGGGGCGGCGTCAGCACCAGAACCCGCAACCCACTGCCAGTTCGATGTGTTGCTTGCAAGGTCGGCATCAACCAAAGTATCCCAGAACCATTTCTCGCCTTCTTTCCAGTGAACCATTAGGTCTTTGATAAGGAAAGAGGCAACAATCATGCGCACACGATTATGCATCCAGCCAGTTTCCCAAAGTTGTCTCATGCCAGCATCAACAATGGGATAACCTGTTTGGCCGTCCTTCCACCTCTGGCAGACCTTCTTCATTATCTTCCCAAGGGAAAGCTTCAAATTTTTCCTGTAAAGGTTTGTCGGTAATGCGCTCTTCAAAATGGTAGAGAAGATTATAGCCAAATTCCCTCCACCCAATTTCCGATAGAAAAGTGTCGCTGTCTGAACGGGATAAAGAGTCTAGTTCTTGGCGTTTTCTAACTTCGTGCCAAATTGTGCGCGGAGATATTTCTCCAAAATGAAGGTATGGCGATAATCTGGATGTGTTGTTTTTATCAGGACGGTTTCTGTCCTCGCCATATGTCTCTGCACCTTGGTCTATAAAATCTGAAAGTGCTTCGTTTGCGCCGTCTTCTCCTATAACCCAATATTGCGCCATCTTTTTATCCCAACGCACATCGGTAGGAAGCAACTCTAACTTATCAAGAGAAAGAGCATTTTTGGGTTTATCAGCATAAGTGATACGAGTAGGTGCAGGAAGAGGTTCTTCTGGTTCACCACTTTCCAAGCAGCCATTTTTATAAAAGGGGGTGAATACTTTATAAGGCGTTCCTGAGCCAGTTTGAATGGTCCAGGGCTCCCAAATTAAAGTGCCTTTAAAGGTTTTGGCAACAATCCCATCATCTTCAAGATGTTTTTTTATTTTTTTATCTCGTTGTGTGCGCCAAGGCTCGTAGCAGCGATTCCAGTACACTGCATCTGCTTCAGTTTCTTTAACAAGCTGTGGAATAATTTCGTCAGCTTTACCTTTGAAAAACGCCATATGCTCCGAAAGGCTATCGTCTAAACTTTTAAGGGAATGATGCAACCACCAATTGCTGGCTGATCCACGCTTGCGCTTCCCTGCATTTTCATCATCACATATATATATAGGAAGTATGTGTGCGCCTTCCTCATAGGCCTCATAAAGGGCAGGATTGTCTGCTCTTCTCAAATCTTGTCTAAACCAAACTATAATTTTCTTTGTGGTCATAATCCCCTCATAAATAAAATTCCTTGTACTTACGCACGAGTAGAGACTTTGTTCTCAATTAAATCAATTACTACGCACATAGACTATGTAATCGCGCTCGTCCTTATCATCTATTGCTGTACCACTGTAGTATTGCCCGATATCAATATGAATGGTTTCTTTTAGCTCATAATTCGAAAAGGTCTTTTGAAAATTTGAGTTCTTGGTAAAGAAATTGAGGAAATTAAAATTATACTCACCTTCATTTCCATAGATTTTTATATCTTTTAAAATAATTAAGACATCAGGTTTATGCGTCTCAATATCTTGTGCCATGTAATTTGTGTACTTTTTCCTTAAAGCTTCAGCATTTTGTAACGGGCTATTTTCTTTAAAAGATAGATAGAGCCTCGGAAGCCACCATAAACTTGAAAATCTTGAGGTAAAATCAATGTCATCATAGATAAAAGTTGTGAAGACACCGTTTACGGCATTGTGGAATACATAGGCTGAGCATTTCTTATCGGTGGGACAATGCTCTTGTAATGCTTGAGAGAAGGGAAGCTCTTGGATTCTCTCTTTACTGTTAAAAGTGTAAAGTGGCGAGAAAAACAGAAAAAATGAACCACAAGCAAGAAGGAATGCTAGCATTTGTGCATAAGGCTTTATGCGTGAAAAATTTTGCAGATAAAAGAGAAGCGTCAAACTGCAAAAGATTAGAAAATATGTTTTGGTAGGGACAACGTGGTAAAAAAGCCCCTTGGATTGGGTGATGAATGCCCCAAGAGTTGTAAGTGTCGCAAGCGCAAAGAAACGTATTATTCTAAGCTTGTCTTTTTCGAAATATGTTTCGGATGTTCCCCAAATTACCAAAGTTAAAACGCCAATGAAAAGCGAGAGTTTTACGAGCGTATCAGGGTGAATAACCTCAGCAGCATAAAGTGTAAGTGTGTCTGGGAGGATGTCAGTGACGTAACCAGTGAAAAATATAAGTGTGCTGAAAGCATAAAACGCTGTGCCTATTACGGGCACAATAAATTCGGTTGAGTGGGTTATAGATTTCAGTGATTTAGTCTTTATCCATCTATGCATGAATAAAACTAAAGGTAACAAACCATAGTGAGGTTTGAGTAAAACAAGTGTCGTTGCAAAAACACATGTCCACAATGTCAATTTTGGAGATAATGCGTCGTCATTTTCGGTTCTGGTGAGAATAAGAAAGGCATAGGGGAAGAGGCCTATAAAAGATAGTAAGTCTCGCTCTCCCCAGCTTTGAGGCGCACTTAATGTGATGCCTAGAGTGAACAAGCATAAAATAAATGCGGAATAGTCCCTATGTGAAGACTTGAGAATTATCTTTCTGGCGATAGTAAGAGAAACAGCCAACAATAAAATTGGATAAACAAAATTGGCTACGTGAATAGGAATGTTCAAATATTTATGCACTAAAGCAATGGGTAAATAAATTAGAATGCTTAATGGTGGATTGGTATCAAATATATCAAGACCAAATTGCCCCCCATTTAAAAAACGCTCGGCATAAATAATCAGAACGGCATTGTTATCGCTCAAAGCCTGCGGGTAGGTGATGAACCCCCAAAAGCCCAAAAGCAGTAGGGTAATACCATAAATAAGATAGGGGGTTGAGCGGGTTGCCATGAGATTCATGCCAACCCTTTCAGTTTACTTGGATGCTTCGGCTTTTTCGTCCGACTTGCCATCATCTTTCTTTTTCTTAGATGATTTTTTCTTTGCATCTTTTGAATGTACAAAAACAGGTTGGCTTTCGTTCTTAACCGTATCCTTGTTGACGATAATTTCTTCCACATCGTCAAGATCAGGTAAGTCATACATCGTATCAAGAAGCATATTCTCTATGATTGAACGCAGACCACGTGCACCTGTTTTACGTTCAATGGCTTTTTCCGCAATTGCAGTAAGCGCATCATCTGTAAATGTCAGCTTAGTATCTTCAAGCTCGAATAAACGCTTATATTGTTTCACAAGAGCGTTTCTTGGCTCTGTCAAGATTTGAACCAAGGCAGGGATATCAAGATTCTCAAGTGTTGCAACCACCGGCAGACGCCCAACAAATTCTGGAATAAGACCAAATTTTAACAAATCTTCTGTTTCCAGATCTTTTAGAGCCTCACCAACTTCTCTGTCTTCGCCACCAATTACGTTGGCACCAAAACCAATACTCTTGGCTGCTGTTCTTTGTGAAATCACCTTGTCGATACCAGCAAAGGCACCACCACAAATAAATAAGATATTAGACGTATCAACTTGCAGGAATTCCTGTTGTGGATGCTTACGACCACCCTGAGGGGGGACGGATGCTACGGTTCCTTCCATCATTTTCAACAACGCTTGCTGAACGCCTTCTCCAGACACATCGCGTGTAATGGAAGGGTTATCTGATTTACGAGAGATCTTGTCGATTTCATCAATGTAGACGATACCGCGTTGGGCGCGATCAACATTGTAATCACAAGATTGTAACAATTTCAGTATAATGTTCTCAACATCTTCACCAACATAACCAGCCTCGGTTAAAGTTGTGGCATCCGCCATAGTAAAAGGAACATCAAGAACGCGCGCCAATGTTTGGGCAAGAAGTGTTTTACCACAACCAGTTGGTCCCAAAATCAAAATGTTTGATTTTTGTAGCTCAACGTCCGAACCTTTTTGACCATGCTCAAGACGCTTGTAGTGGTTATGAACAGCAACGGATAGAACGCGCTTTGCGTCTGATTGACCAATAACATATTCGTCCAGAAAACCTTTAATCTCGCTTGGTGAAGGAACGCCCTCATCAGCGCGAACAATTGCGGATTTATCTTCTTCTTGAATGATGTCCATGCAAAGCTCGACACATTCATTACAAATGAACACGTTAGGGCCTGCAATTAGTTTTCTGACCTCATGTTGGCTTTTACCGCAGAAAGAGCAGTAAAGCGTATTTTTTGAATCAGTGTTTTCAGATTTACTCATGGAAATTTAGCCTCGTCCGTGCTTAATAAGATTCTGTTACTTTGCCAAGGGAAGTAGACTAGTTCAAGCCTTTTTGTACAACACCTTGAATCCCTGTCTAAATAACTATAAGACGACTGTCAACAAAGGCTAGTATCCAATTGAAAAAACTTGGTGAGAAAATATGGACTCATTAGACGAAATTCTTGAAAATTTTGCCCTTTTTAGCGATTGGGAAGAGCGTTATCAATACGTTATTGATCTTGGCAAACAGCTTCCAGACCTTGATGAAGCCTTTAAGACAGAGGCTTTTAAGGTAAGAGGGTGCACTTCACAAGTTTGGCTTGTTCCTGAAACAGACAAAAATGGTAATTTGATTTTTCGAGCCGACAGTGATGCTTTAATAGTACGTGGATTAATTGCAATTTTGCTTTCTTCTTACAATGGGAAAAAACCTAAAGAGATTTTGATTCTTCCAATAGACAGTATCTTTGAGCAATTGGACCTGGAAAATAATCTTTCTCCAAATCGTAGGAACGGATTTTTTGCCATGACAGAAAAAATTAAAGCCTATGCTCAGGCTGCGAGTGTTTAGATAAGCTTTTTATACATAATGATTGATTTCATTCGTATGCCAGATCTCATTACATGATCTTCCTCGCGTTGAGAGGTATATCCTAACTTGTTATAAAATTTTTCTGCCGTAAGTGAGGAGGGGAATTCAAGAAATTGGAGTCCATTTTCAATGGAAATTTTTTCTAAAAAATTAACGAGTGATGTTCCAACACCCTGTCCATTGTAGTCTGGCGCTATGTAACATGCACGAAGTTCGTTTTTAGCAAGAACTAAAGCTCCAAGACCGATTATGCGGTTATTTTTTTCCACTGCATAACGAAGTTCATTATCAGTATTACTGCTGAACCTATCTAGCCGTTTTTTATCAATTTTAGGTGCCCATTCCTTTATGATATGAGGAGGGTAATCTTTGACAGCAATTTTATGGATGACATCATAATGAACCTGGAGAAGTGATGGTGAGTCTTTCTCATCAGCAGGGCGTATAATGATATCATCTTTACACGGCAAGGTTAACTTGCTTTTTTACTAGTGAAATTTCTAAGGATATTGGTGAACAAGTCTTCTTTCTCTGTGAACTCGGGACCTTTTGATTCCATCTTGAGGAAGAAAAGGGAGTTCTCACCAATCCAAATTTGATAGGTAATGAGGCTTTCGCTCGGATTTTCGCGACGAGATCCGATGATGATTCCAAATGTATCACCTGTATCTTCATCAGTTTTAGAAATTGTATTGGCACGAATAACGTTGTCTTCTTTTGCCATAGCATCCAAAGATTTCTTTAGAAAGTCAGGTGTTAAAATATTTTTTTCGTCATTAAGTAATGGACGACAAGTTGCCTCAACGCTTAGTGGATTTATCCAGATCATAGATTTTGGTGTATGAAATATTGTCTTGATCTGTTGTTTTTTCCACTAATGTAGGCGAGGTCGCAGTCGAAACGAGGGGCTTTTCGGGAAAGCCCATAGTGTAATCACAAAAATCACTCTCATAGAGATTTTCAAAAGTGACGGGCGTGAACGCGCTATCCTGTGCAAATGCAGGCAGGCTTGCAAAGAAAAAGACTATAAAAAGAAATAGTGACTTAAGCTGTCCACTCATCTGGGTTTGCCTCATTCTGTTCACCGCTCTCCATTGATTTTACCTCATGTGGCTGTCCATCTTCAAATGGGGGGAACCAAACATAAGGAATACCTTTCTTTTCTGCGTATGAAAGTTGTTTGCCTATTTTTTGGGCAGCGTGATAAAGCTCGACTTTATTGCCACGTGAACGCAGTCTTCTTGCAGTTTCTGCAGCATCCCCTTGAGTTTCTTTGCTTGGAATAACCACAAGAACATCAGCTGGGCTTTTTGGGCCAGCTTGAATACGCCCAGATTGCTTTAAAACATCAAATAAACGGCTCAAACCTATAGAGATACCCACCCCAGGCAGGTGCTTGTTAATATAGCTTCCTGCCAGATCGTCATATCGACCACCAGAGCAAACAGAACCAGTGAATTCAGGAACGTCGAGAAGTTGGGTTTCATATACAGTACCTGTGTAATAATCCAAACCACGTACAATGGATAAATCACCAACAACTGCATCTTTAGGAAGGTGGGAAAGATTATCAAGAACGTAACCTAGCTCATTGATTCCCTCTCTAATTATCTCGTTCCTTCTGTCTATATCTTTATGGTTTTCAAATGCATCTATCAATTCATCTTTTGACGAATACTTCTTTTCACACAAATCTAGGAAAGGAGCTATGAAATGCTGAACTCCAAAGCCAAAGTCATTACTGGCAGTCTGTTCAAGCCTGCTGAGAAGTGATTCTGTCCCAATTTTTTCTAATTTATCAATATCTCTTACAATTTCAGTCTTTAATTCTTCTGAGAGCTTAGCTTCTTTACCTTCTCTTGTTGGTATAACAAGGGTGTCTAGAAAACCCATAAGAATTTTTCTGTTAGAAATGCGTAATTGAACGCGTCCAATATTTAACCCTTCTAGCACCTCATAAATCACTGCGGGCATTTCCGCATCAAATGAGAGGGGAAGGTTATCAACGGCAATAACATCAATATCGCATTGATAGAATTCACGCATACGCCCAAGTTGTGGCCTTTCACCACGCCAAACTTTTTGCATTTGATAGCGTTTAAAGGGAAACACCAAATCATTAAAGTTAAGTGCTACGTATCTCGCAAGTGGAACGGTCTGGTCAAAGTGCAGGGCGAGGCGTGCCTCTTTCTTGTCATCTGGATCTGCCTGTAGACGGTTAAGGACGTATATTTCCTTATCAACTTCGCCTTTGGCGGTCAGTACATCCACTTCTTCAACGGCAGGTGTTTCAATATTGCAATAGCCATAAGATTCAAAAACCTTGCGGATATGATCCATCCATTGCTGTTCAACGATACGGAATTCGGGAAGCCATTCAGGGAAGCCACTGATGGCGCTAGGTTTGTATATTGATTTTTTGTTCATATCTTTTAGTTAGGTGAAAAAGGCTTTTTAATCAATGGTGAATAGGCTCTCAAGATGTTCAATCAACGCATTTCCAAGATCATCGGCATCACTGATTTTAAGAGCTTTTGTGTAATGACGTGTTACATCATGCCCAATACCGATAGCGGCTAGTTGAATGTCAGAGCGTTTTTCAATCCAGTTAATGACCTGTTTAAGATCAATTTCGAGTATATGCGAGGGGTTAACAGAAAGTGTTGAATCATCAACTGGCGCACCATCGGAAATCACAATCATAATTTTGCGTTGCTCACCACGTTTGGCAAGGCGGTTATATGCCCAAACCAACGCCTCACCATCAATATTTTCTTTGAGCAAGCCTTCCTTAAGCATTAATGCCAAATTATTACGAGAACGCCTCCACGGCTGGTCGGCTGACTTATAGATAATATGACGAATGTCATTAAGGCGACCAGGATTAATGGGGCGGCCGTTTTTAACCCACACATCTCTTGATTGTCCGCCTTTCCATGCGCGTGTTGTATATCCCAAAATTTCGGTCTTAATTTGGCAACGCTCGAGCGTACGTGCCAATATATCGGCACATAAAGCAGAAATAGTAATGGGACGACCACGCATGGAGCCAGAATTATCCAAAAGGATGGTTACAACTGTGTCTTTAAATTCCGTTTCGCGTTCCTGTTTAAATGTAAGGGGCACATAAGGGTTGGCAACAATACGTGCAAGTCGTGCAGGGTCAAGAACACCTTCTTCTAAATCGAATTCCCAACTACGCTGTTGCTTAGCCATTAATTTTCTTTGTAATCGATTGGCCAGCTTCGCAACCACGCTTTGCATTGAGGTGAGTTGCTTATCGAGCAATGAACGTAATCTGGCCAATTCATAAGGGTCTGCCAGATCTTGAGCCTTAACGATTTCGTCAAACTGTGTGGTATAGATTTGATAGCTGGTTTTAAGCTGGTTATCTGTATCGGGAACAAGATAATGTTGTTTTATATTGCCGTTATCTTGCGATTGAGCAGATGTGTCTTCGTCTGTATCGGACTCGCTTTGATCGCTCTGGTAATCTTCCTCTTGGCTATCTTCATTACCTTCATCTGATTCTGATCCTTCATGTGCTCCTTCATCTTTTTGAGTATCAGATTCATCAATATCTGCATCACCTTCATCGGCGTCATCCGTCCCATTACCATCATCAACAGAGTTATCGGCATTGCCAGCGTCACCTGCCTGAAGATAACCAAGTTTTTCTAGGACTGCTTTACTTTTTAGGGCAAAATTATTTTGGTCAGAAAGTAATTCCGAGAGGCTTTTCAATCCATCCTCTCCTAATTGCGCTTTTAGCCAAGGCGTCCATTCGGCCTCTAGTCTTTGTGCATTTTTGGGTAGTTTTGATCCGCTAAAGGCGTGATAAGCAAGTGTGTATATGGCTTCAACGGCATTTGCATCTTCGCGCGTGCTTATATTTTCAAATCCTTGCTTGTGGCATCTAAAATTATTGAGGTCAGCAAAGTTTTGTTTTACACCCAAATACTCTTTTGCACCCAATGCTTCGTATCGTGCTTGTTCAAGGGCATCGAAAAGACGAGCAGCTGTATCTTCGGCTGGAAGATTAGATAAATGGGTTTTCTTATTGTGATAATGAAGATGTAGGCTTTCGGAGTCAGCCTGAGCACGCGCCAATGCTTTATTCTCGCTAGATAATGTCGCTGTTTTAATAAGGGCAACCTCGGGGGCGGTGCGATATCTTCGCTCACTTAATTTCGGAGGGTAAGGTGTTTCGGTTGAGCGAAAACGAAGCTCTGTATCCTTTTTGCCAGATAGGGCCCTTACAGATGCACGCAGACCCTCTTTAAAGTTATCAAGGTCATGTTGCTCTGACTTCTCACTCATGTTGCTAAGCGATGTCGCTATCAGGCATTAAATCTACGCCAAAGCATCTTTGGTAATACTCGGCAACAATAGCGTGTTCCAATTCATCACATTTGTTAAAAAAAGACATACGAAATGCAAATTCGCGATTTTTGAATATCTTCGTATTTTCAATCCAACTTAGGACTGTGCGCGGAGACATGACAACAGAGATATCTCCATTTTTAAATCCTTCGCGGGTCAAATCAGCCAGTTTCACCATTGCAGAAATCTCTTCTCTGCCTTGCGGTGTATCTAAATCCTCGTTTTTAGAGAGCATAATGTCCACCTCGGCATCATGTTCAAGGTAATTAAGAACAGTGACAATGTTCCATCTGTCCATCTGGCCTTGGTTTAACTGTTGTGTACCGTGATACATTCCAGTGGTGTCACCTAAACCAACCGTATTGGCAGTCGCGAATAATCTAAAAGCAGGGTGAGGACGAATAACAACATTTTGATCAAGTAGGGTGAGGCGACCCTCTGCCTCAAGAACACGTTGAATAACAAACATGACATCTGGGCGTCCTGCATCATATTCATCAAAGACAAGCGCAACAGGGTTTTGCAACGCCCAAGGTAGAAGTCCTTGTTTGTATTCAGTTATTTGTTTTCCTTCTTTGAGGACAATCATATCCTTGCCTAATAAGTCCAAGCGAGAGACGTGAGAGTCAAGGTTGATACGCACGCATGGCCAGTTTAAGCGGGCTGCTATCTGCTCAATATGAGTTGATTTCCCTGTTCCGTGATACCCTTGAACCATAACGCGGCGGTTGTGGGAAAACCCCGCCAGAATGGCAAGGGTGGTTTCCTCATCAAAGCGATAGGTATCATCTATGGCGGGGATATTAGCAATATCACCATCGGTAAAACCAGGAACCTGAAAATCGTCTTTTAGATTAAGCCCAAAGGTTTTATTGACCGAGAATTTTGTATCGGGAATTGATTTGTACTTACCTTCTGTGTGTAATTGAGTGACATCAAATGATGCTGCGATAGGCTCGTTCTTTTCTGACATATTGAAAGTTCTCAGTTCTGTTTTTTTAAATTCTCTATTTGTTCATAGCTTGTAAACGCCACCTTGAGCAAGGTGTAGGACATGTTTATTTTCTTAATTTTCTCATCGGCATCTTTATCGTCGGGATTGCGGTCGGGATGATACTTTTTAACCAATATTTTATACTGCTTTTTAACTTCATCAAACGTAATCGGTGGCACTAAACCTAAATAAGCAAGCGCCTCCATCTCTGGTGTGCCCTTAAGATGTTCGGGAACGTAATGAGTTTTACTTTCCTCTTCGGCTTTCTTGTAGCCTGCCCTAAAGGCCTCTGACTTTCGATACAGTGTTTCTTCAAGGTTATGAAAATCTCTGTGTTGCCAGGTTGGTCTGTCGCCATACCAACCCTTATAAATCTCTTCTTTCATTTCCTGATCGCTCATGCCTTCAAAGAAATTCCAGGCTTTGTTGTATTCGCGCACATGCTCTAGGCAGAAATGATAATATTCGTTCAAACCACGATGTTTTGGGGCTTTATGCTCTCCTGTATCATAACAGTCAGGCATATCACACTCGTGCAATTGCGTTCTTGACGTGTTTCCATCGTCAAATTCAGCAGATTGCGGTTTTAGTTTTATCGTAGGCATCTTTATTATTTTACTCTAAATTGTTGTCAAAAGTGAAGTAGAGTGTGAGATTAGTTAGATAATTCTTCAGGAAACTTTCTCAAGGCGGTATTAGGATTTATGCAAGATATTCAACAAATTATCGATTCACGGCTAAGAAAAGAATTTTCTCCTAACTTTTTGGAGGTCAATAATTTGAGCCATCTGCATCTTGGGCATGCAGGTGACGATGGGACTGGGCAAACGCATTTCGAAATTATTATGAATGCGGATGCATTCAATGGTAAGGGACGAATTGAATGCCATCGTATGGTTAATGAAGCGCTGGATGATCTATATAAAGCCGGTTTACACTCTGTTACATTGAAAATTTCTTAATAAACCAAAGGTTGTGGTTTCTATCCCAAAAATCTGCTAAAAGTTGTAAATACAGTACGATACATATATCCTAACTGTATATAAAAAACATGTAAGTGGGAGGTGACGATGCAAAATACAACTAGAGAGTGTGATAAATCTTTAAGTTATAAAACGGTTGATTGCCAATATGTTCAGGCTTTAAATGAAAATTGTCCAAGAAGTTCACTCATTAGCAAAAACATTGTTGTTGCAGGAAAAAGAACATCCATAAGACTAGAGCCTGAAATGTGGAAATCTCTTAAGGAAATTTCGCGCAGGGAAAAATGCTCTGTAAACGATGTCTGTACTCTCGTGAGTTTATGCAAGAAAGAACTATCTTCTTTGACTGCGTCCATTCGCGTGTTTCTGATGCTTTATTTTAAAGCAGCAAGTACAGAAGAGGGGCATTTGAAGGCGGGGCACGGCAATATTTACAACATGCGCGCGCGAATCAAGCAGCTTCAGGATACAAGAAGAGCAGGAAGTTAATGTAAGTTTTTAGGCTCTTCCCATGGCAAGGAATTTCTCGTGACGTTTCTTGAGAAGTTTCTCTTGGGATAGGCCACTTAAATCGGCAAAGCCTTCGACTATTTTTGCCTGAACACGCTTAACAGTTTTTTCTTTCTGGCGTTGTGCTCCACCCAAAGGTTCCTTGATAATATCATCAATAAGGCCAAGTTTTAAAAGATCATCAGCAGTAAGCTTTAGTGCTGCAGACGCATCTTTTGCAAAATCAGCACTTCTCCAGAGGATTGAAGCACAGCCTTCTGGTGAAATAACGGAATAGATTGAATGCTCTAGCATGTAGACTTTGTCGGCCGCGGCAATGGCAATGGCACCACCTGATCCACCTTCACCAATAATAACAGAGATGAAAGGTACTTTGACAGATAGGCATGTTTCAATAGAGCGCGCAATTGCCTCGGACTGTCCACGCTCTTCTGCTCCAAGACCTGGATAGGCACCAGCAGTATCGACAAGAGAAATAATAGGAAGTTTGAATTGTTCTGCCAATTTCATCAGGCGTTGAGCCTTACGGTAACCCTCAGGGCGCGCCATACCAAAATTATGGCGTACGCGCTCTGCAGTATCTTGACCTTTTTCATGGCCTATAATGACTACACTTTGTCCTTCAAAACGCCCGAGACCACCTATTAGGGCTTCGTCTTCTCCAAATACACGATCACCTGCAAGAGGGGTAAAGTCTGTAATCATATGCTGTATATAGTCTTTGAAATGAGGACGTTCTGGATGACGTGCTACTTTAACGCGCTGTGCTGGCGTAAGCTTTGAATAGGTCTGGACAAGAAGGCGCGCAATCTTGTTCTGCATGCGGTCAATTTCGTCCGCAATATTCATTCCGTTTTCATTGCTATTAACCTTACGCAATTCAACGATTTTATTTTCGAGTTCAAGAATGGGTTTTTCGAAATCGAGCATGTTCTATCCATTAGTTGTTATGTAAGAAGAAATATTTAGCACGTAGGCTCAAGAAAATAAACAGGCAGGTTCTCTGTTATCAAGAAAACCTGCCTGTTATGAAACTTAAATAGATGTCTCTGATTAAGACGCTTTAGACTTTTTTGCTAAAGGGTGTTTTTCTTCGACTGCCTTTTGCTTTTGCTCATCAATAATATGCGTATAGACTTGCGTAGTAGCAATATCCGCATGCCCAAGCATTTTTTGAACTGAGCGAAGATCGGCACCGTTTTTCAACAGATGTGTAGCAAAGGCGTGACGAAGAATGTGCGGGCTAACCTTACCATCTTCCATTCCTGCCGCTGCTGACAGATCTTTCAAAAGCTGTGCAAAGCGTTGACGTGTCAAGTGACCGCTGTTTGAAGTTTTTGAAGGGAACAACCATTGTGAAGTTGTGCTCTTGTTATCTTCACCAACGAATTTGCCGCGTACGTTTAGGTAAGCCTGAATAGCTTTTTGTGCACTGTCGGAAACTGGAACCATGCGCTCATGTCCACCTTTACCTTCAACCATAAGAAACTGTTCGTTCTCACCAATTGCAGATAGAGGAAGGCCAACAAGTTCAGAAACACGCAAGCCAGTTGCGTAGATCATTTCAAGTAAGCAAACAAGACGTGTACCTTCTGCAGATCCTTTTTGACCCGCAGTAGTAATCAAAGTATCAACTTCGCCTTCAGTCAATGTTTTAGGCAATGTACGCTTTTGTTTAGGGCTTTCGATGTTTGTTGTCGGGTCTTCTTTAACAACATTCTCGGAAATCAAGTAACGGTAAAATTGACGAAGAGCTGATAAGCGTCTCGCAACTGTACGGCTTGTAATTTGTGATTTCTTATCACCTTTTTCGTGGTCTTTTTGCGCCAAGTCTTTCAAGTAAGCCTTAACGTCTGCAGATGTAGCAGATTCGACTTCTTTTGACTTGTTGCTGCGAACCCAAACACTGAAATCCGCAAGATCACGCCAATAGGCTTGACGTGTGTTCAAAGCGGCACCGCGTTCCGTAAGTAACATTTCAATAAAAGAATCCACACGACTTGATAGTTGTGGTTTCTCTAGTGGTGGGCGACCTGGTCTAGCCATTTTTAACTCCTTAAATAAATATCTCTCTATAAATAACCAATAAAAACTCAGTATTAGCTTTGCTTTGTTTTAATAGACCCTACTGGTGCTAGACGCCGCAAGCGTAGCGATTCTTACGAATTATTAAAAATCACTCATAGGCATTACATAATATAAGGGGGGGTGTCAAGCAAAAAACATTTTCATAATCACGGATTGTACACATATTTTTGAACGGTTTAGCCCTCATATTATCTTAACATAATATTTATATAACTTATTCTTTTGTTTTTCATTAAATTGGGCGCGCATTTATTATGAAAAAAAATTTCTGTAAAAATAAAAAAATCTGGTAAAGCTTGTCAGGCAAGGGTATGAGGTAGATTGTAAATTTAAATTTTAGCAAAAAATTATTTAGTTTCATTGATCGCATATGACAATTTTTATACTTATTTCTATTTTTGGACTTCTTTTATTATCTGCATTCTTTTCAGGCTCTGAAACAGCACTTACTGCTGTCTCTAAAGCACGCTTGAGAGCGGCAGAAAAGGGTGGGGATAAAAAGGCAACAGGCGTTCTGTCCATATTGGAACGTAAAGAACGCATGATTGGCGCTCTTCTGTTAGGTAACAATTTGGTTAATATTCTCGCTTCTGCTTTGGCTACAAGTCTATTCATCAAGTTGTTTGGTGAGGCAGGGGTCGTTTATGCGACCCTAGTTATGACGTTTTTAGTACTCATATTTGCAGAGGTTCTACCAAAAACATTCGCACTTCACTATGCGGGCGCCATGACACGCTTTATTGCTCCTATTATTAAGGTACTCATTTTTGTTCTTTCACCAATTACACAGATGATTACCTTTATTGTTCGCGGCACACTTAAGCTTATGGGAGCAGATATCTCAAAGGTTGTAAGTGGGTCACATGTAGAGCTTTTACGAGGGGCAATCGAGCTTCATCAGGGCGATGAAGAAGAGGTGCAGTCCCAACGCGCTATGTTGCGGTCTATCCTTGATTTGGCAGATATTGAGGTTGAAGAAATCATGACGCACCGTAAGAACGTTGTGATGATTGATTCTGGAGATACTCCTGAAAAAATCGTATCGGATGTACTGAGTAGTGCCTACACGAGACATCCTGTTTACGAGGGAGATCAAGACAATATTGTAGGCATATTACATTCAAAAGCTTTGTTGCGCGCCCTACAAGAAGCAAAAGGCGATGCTTCGCAAATAAACATAAAAGATGTTGCTGCTGCTGCTTGGTTTATACCTGATTCGACTTCTCTTTATGGTCAGTTACAATCCTTCAGACAGCGTCGTGAGCATTTTGCCATTGTGGTTGATGAATATGGAAGTTTTCTTGGTGTCGTAACCCTAGAAGATATTCTTGAGGAAATCGTTGGCGAGATTGATGACGAGCATGACATTACTGTTCCTGGTGTGCGTATAGACACAGATGGTAGTATTCTCGTGCAGGGTGACGTTACTATTCGTGATCTCAATCGTGAATTTGAGTGGGAATTACCTGGTGACGAGGACTATGCAACAGTTGCTGGGCTTGTTCTCTATGAATCTCAAGTGTTACCTGATGCAGGTCAAGCCTTTATATTTCATGGCTATAAATTCAGCATTCTCAAGAAAACAGGCAATCAGATTGTTTTAATCAGAGTTAAGCCAGTTTAAAATTTTCCATGGCACTGCTTGTATTTTTTGCCTGATCCACAAGGGCAAGGGGCATTTCTTCCTACCATAGACCACGTAGAAGAATCATTTTTATCAAATTCATTTCTATGGGGGGTGGCCTGTATATTTGACGAATCCATAGCCTTGTCCAACGTTTGCCCTGAACCAGAAAGAGCTGGATCTAAGCGACTTTGATTTTTCAATTTCAAACTTTCTTTCTGCGACTCTATGATTTGTTGAAGTACAGCCTCGTCTACAGAAATTTCAACATGGGACAAATCATGTACAAGAGTTTCCCTTAGGCTGGTTAGCATACCTTCAAAATGAGCAAACGCCTCTGTTTTATATTCGTTAAGAGGGTCTTTTTGGCCATAGGCACGCAGATTAATTCCTTGGCGCAAGTGGTCAAGGTTGAGCAAATGCTCTTTCCATGCCTGATCAAGCGCCTGTAGTACCATTGATTTTTGAATTTGGGCAAAAACTGTGCCGCCTTGATCTGCTTTTCTGTCCATCAGTTCGTCAGAAGCATTTAAAATTCGCTCTGTGATTTCTTCTTCTGCAATGCCTTCTTCTTTTGCCCAGTCCTTAATAGGAAGTTTAAGATCGAGAACACGCTCAACTTCGTTTTCGAGTGTTTCTGTATCCCATTCCTCTGCATAGGCTTTGGCAGGAATGCAATTTGCAATCATTTCCTCAACAGTTTGTTCGCGCATTTCATCAACAAGATCGGAAACATCATCAGAACTCATAATTTCACGACGCTGTTCGTAAATAACCTTACGTTGATCATTCATAACGTTGTCAAATTTTAGAAGGTTCTTACGGATTTCAAAGTTTTGCTGCTCAACGCGGGCTTGCGCGCGTTCCAAAGCCTTTGAGAGCCAAGGGTGAGTAAGTGCCTCGCCCTCCTTAAGCCCTATAGCTTTGCTCGAGAGAACCGATTCCAATGCTTCAGGGGAGAAGATACGCATAAGGTCATCTTGAGTGGATAAAAAGAATGCAGATGCCCCTTGATCGCCCTGACGTCCTGCACGGCCTCTGAGCTGGTTATCAATACGGCGGGATTCGTGTCTTTCTGTACCAATAATGAAAAGACCACCAGATTCTTTTACAAGTTTTTTGTCTTCAGCGATTTCAGCCTTAATCTTTTCCAAGATTTTTTCGCGCTTGGATGCGTCCAATGTTTCGTCGATTTCCTGAGATATACGCATTTCAAGATTACCACCAAGCTTAATGTCGGTTCCACGACCAGCCATGTTAGTAGCGATAGTTACAGCTCCTGGACGACCAGCCTGAGCAATGATTTCAGCCTCTTTTTCGTGATAGCGTGCATTAAGAACCTGATGAGGAATTTTCTTCTTTTTTAGCTTACTAGAAAGAAGCTCGGAGCGTTCGATAGATACTGTACCAATAAGCACAGGTTGTTTTCTTTGTTGGCATTCGTGCACAAGCTCGACAATGGCATCAACCTTTTCATCAAAAGAGCGGTATATTTTGTCGTCATGGTCAATACGAGACACTGGGACATTCGTAGGAATTTCAATCACACCAAGGCCGTAAATCTCCATGAACTCAGTTGCCTCGGTGAGGGCAGTACCAGTCATACCCGCTAATTTAGGATACATACGGAAGTAATTCTGGAATGTGATTGATGCCAAAGTCTGATTTTCATTTTGTATAGTAACATTTTCTTTGGCTTCTAAGGCTTGGTGAAGTCCTTCAGAAAAACGTCGGCCATCCATCATTCGACCCGTAAATTCATCAATGATGACGACTTTACCTTCGTGAATAATGTAATCTTTATCTTTAGTGAAAAGTTTGTGTGCGCGAAGAGCTTGGTTAGCGTGGTGTACAAGCGAAATATTATTCGCATCATACAGTCCACCATCGGTAAGAATACCGTGTTCTGTCAAAAGTTCTTCTAAGTGCTCTGTGCCTGAATCTGTGAAGATAACGGTCTTCATTTTTTCATCAATTTCAAAATCGTCCTCGTTCAAGCTAGGTATGACTTTATCAACTTGAATATAAAGTTCTGCGGCACTTTCTGATGGCCCAGAAATAATTAGAGGTGTTCTGGCTTCATCAATCAAAATGGAGTCAACCTCATCAACGATTGCAAAATTAAACGGGCGTTGAGCCATATCTGATAAACGATATTTCATATTATCGCGCAAATAATCAAAACCAAACTCGTTGTTTGTTCCATATGTAATGTCTGCTGCATAGGCGGCCTTGCGCTCAGTATCCTTGATATCTGCCGTGATACATCCGACAGTCAGGCCAAGATAATTATAGACTCCCGCCATCCATTCCGAGTCACGTGACGCCAAATAATCGTTTACAGTCACAACATGGACACCCTTGCCAGAAAGGGCATTAAGGTAAACGGGCATTGTCGCAACAAGCGTCTTACCTTCCCCAGTTTTCATTTCTGCAATTTTGCCGCTATGAAGGGTTAGTCCACCAATAAGCTGGACATCAAAAGGACGCATGTCTAAGGCGCGTTTTGAAGCCTCGCGGACAGTAGCAAATGCCTCGTGTAGAATATCATCTTCAGTTTCACCATTGTTGAGGCGCGCTCTAAACTCATCTGTTTTTGCTTTAAGTTGCTCATCAGAAAGTTTTTCAAACTCAGGTTCAAGGTCATTAATCTGACGAACAGCATTATTCATGCGTTTCAGTTCGCGATCATTACTAGAACCCAATATTTTTGTAGCCAAACGAAGTATCATAAACTCAAAGCCCTTTCTTAGATTTACTTCATATAAGCGTCTCTATAGGATACGTCAATTCATTGAGGCTTATTATAGTGGAAAAAATCTTGCGTAGGGCTTGCTCTTATGCACAATGACCTAAATGAAAAGACAAGCTTAGGAAAAGAATTCTTTAAAACAACATTTAATTAATAGGACGTGATTGCTATGAAAAAAGAGACAAAAGAGTCTATCAAGGAAGACAATAATGAAGAGGTGAAAAGAACCAAAGATTGCTGTTCTTCTTCTGGTAAGATATGGGGGCTTGTTGTTCTGTTATTGGTTATTGCAGGAACAACAGCATATTTCTTCACAAAAGATAATACAGGTTCTGATGTTGCAATGACATCAAACGAGCCTGCGATTATGGGTGAAGCAGATACTGAAATAGCTATGTCAGATGAGGCTGAAAACGATGAATCAATCATTGTAGCCAAGGTTGAAGGCCGTGACATTACAGAAAAAGATGTTGCGGAATTCGTTAGCAATATCCCTCAGCTTCAACAACAACCTATGGAACAAGTATTTCCATTGGCTCGTGAAGAGTTGGTTACTGGTGAAATCATTGATATTCGTGCTGAAAAAGAAGGTACGGTAAATGATCCTGAAGTTGAGGAGCGTTTGAAACTTGCGCGCGAAGGTATCGTGAGAACAGTATACTTGGAGAATAAGGTCAACACAATGTTGACAGAAGAAGCTCTACGTGAAGCCTATGCTGATTTTAGCAAGCAACAAGAGGGTGCACGCCAAGAAGAAGTTAAAGCACGTCACATCCTTGTTGATAGTGAAGAAAAGGCTAATGATATTATTGCCAAACTTAAAGATGGTGCGGATTTCTCGAAACTAGCAACGGAAATGTCAAGCGACTCAGCATCTGGTGCTAAAGGTGGGGATCTTGGCTATTTTACAAAGGGTCAAATGGTACCGGCATTTTCACAATCAGCATTTTCTTTGGAAACAGGCGAGGTAACCGAGAAACCTGTTAAGTCACAGTTTGGTTATCACGTTATTAAGGTCGAAGATAAGCGTATGCAACCACTGCCAAGCTTTGAGGAAGTGAAAACATTCCTCGAGGTTCAAAAGCGTCGTGAAATTCTGGAAACATTATTGCAAGACTGGCGTGAAGAGGCAGATGTAACATTATACAATATGGATGGTACACCAGAGGCAAAGGCTCCAGAGGCAACTGAGCCTGCTGCAGCACCAGCGCCTGAGGCTGAGGCTGAGGCTGAGGCTGAGGCTGCAACTCCTACAGAAGCCGAAATAACAGCAGATGAATAATAGCAGGGAATCCTGTTTTGAAGCACTAGAGAAGCCCTGGCCCCAAAAGCCGGGGCTTCCCTTATTAGTGGTTGCTGCTGCTGCCCTTATCGATTCAGATGGACGTATTCTGATTGCCCAGAGGCCAGAGGGTAAAGCACTTGCAGGAATGTGGGAGTTCCCAGGGGGTAAACTGGAAGAGGGTGAAACGCCCGAATACGCCTTGATGCGCGAAATAGAAGAAGAACTTGGAATAGAGACGCGCCCGTGCTGTTACAGCCCACTTGGCTTTGCGTCACATACTTACGAGAGCTTTCATTTGCTCATGCCTTTGTATGCATGCCGTGTGTGGAAAGGCGAGGTGAAGGCAAAGGAACATCAGGCACTGAAATGGGTAAAGCCTAGGGATTTGTATGATTACTCTATGCCACCAGCAGACCTTCCTTTGATTGCACAAATTCTCGATAATCTTTAAACTCTGAAAAATCATGTTTTTAGATAATGCTGATTTTCAATCTTTTTATCATAGCCGAGGCGGCTGGCTTATCCGCAAGATTATCCGTACACATATCTCAACACTTATTGGCGAAGAAAAATTTGACGAAGTCTTGGGGCTTGGTTATGCGACACCATATTTGGAAATACTCGAAAAACAGTCCAAGCATTTTTCTGCTGCCATGCCTGCGGGAATAGGAGGACATTCTTGGCCCAAATACGGGGACAATAAGGTTGCAGTCGTGTCAGGGACTGAACTGCCTTATGAGAGTAATTCACTGGATTTGGTTGTTGCCGTGCATTTTCTAGAATTTTCCGAATATCCCGAATATGCACTCAAAGAAATATGGCGCGTTCTCAAAAGCAATGCGTCTTTGATTTTGATTGTTCCCAACCGTATGAGCATGTGGTCACGACGCGAATGGACACCCTTTGGACATGGACAGCCATTTTCTTCCTCTCAACTTAAACAAATACTCCAAGGTGCGCTCTTTGTTCCCGAGGAAGAAAAGAACGCGCTCTTTTTTCCACCGTTTCAAAACCGATTTATTCTAAGGGGGGCCTGGCACATGGAGCGTTTTGGGCAAGTAATATGTCCAGCTCTTGGCGGTGTAAGAGTTCTGCGCGCTTCAAAGCAAATCTACGCACCAACGAAGATTAAAGGTTCAGCAGTACCCGTAAGCCCGTTTAAAATTAGAAAAATGGCGACAAGCGCTAATAAATTTACCAAGAAATAGTCTGTAATTGAATTATCAAAATCGGCCCTAAATACAGTTCCTGATTCTTGAGGAAGAGAGGAACAGTAACATAAGGTTGGCCTTTATCGTCTTGCCGTGTGAGGGCAAGTGAGGCGAGTGTTGCTATATTGGCTTGATCCGAGTTTATAACATCATACTCACGAAGTTTTTTGATGATTGCTCCAAATTCTCTGATTTCAGCCGCTAATGTTCCTTGAGGTTGTAGGTTATTATCAAGGCTTAACTCGCCTTCTGCCATCACAGAGATTTCATTTTGGGTAAGGATAATATTATATATAAGAAGCCTACCGTCTTTGGCTTGGAATTTACGCAATTGTTTCTCGGTTGTTCCAAATAGTGTACGCGTCAAATACGCCTCGGCATGGCCTGAGGTAAATGTTTCTTCAATGCCCTCGCTAGTTACTGTAAAGCCATTTGGAGCAGTAATTTTGGATGGGATATTAGGAATAGGCGAGAATTCAATATGAATATCTTTGCCACTAACCTTAGCATCTGGAAAAGTCAAAACACCGTTGAGGTTTATTTTAAAAGAGCCTGGAAACCCATAAATTTTAGAGATATCTCCTTTATAGGAAATATCTTGGGTTGAATTCTTTATGAGTGTTTGGATTTGCTTATCAAGTGTCTGAGCAATTTCGAACCACGTTCCAGTATACAGGACAACAAGAAGGATAAGTATTCCAGCGGCAATCTTCATTTTAAATTCTGGTTTTTAATAGCTTTTGCAGCAAGTGCATTTGATTTTGTTTCAAGCACGTCCTGAAGTTTCTCCATAATATCGTCTTCTGACAGTTTGTAGGAAATGGGAGGAAGAAACTCAAAGGTCACTTTACCAGGTTTTTTGATGAAAGCGTTACGAGGCCAGAAAAGCCCTGCATTCATTGCCATAGGAACAATATCAAGTTCAGCGCCCTTTGCCATGCGTGCAATACCCCATTTATAACGTTTGGTTTTCGGAGTGTCTGTAACCTTAACACGCGTACCTTGAGGGAAAATAACTACAGGGCGACCTTGTGATTTGGCAACCTTGGCACCATTTAAAATAGACTCCATAGCACTTTTGCGACTTTTCCTATCTACGGCAATATTATCCATTTTCTGTGCAATCCAGCCCCATACAGGAAGCAGGAGAAGTTCTTTTTTGAGGATGATTGCAGGGTTATCGACAAGCACATGAAATTTCAGTGTTTCGTAAGCGGATTGGTGTTTTGCACCAATAATGTATGAGCCAGATTTTGGCAAAAACTCTCTACCAACAACTTCATAACTTAAGCCAAGAACTGTTTTTTCAAGAAAGGCAATAAATCTAAAATACTCTCTTAAACACACATTGCAGATTTTTTTAGGCATGAAGAGTACGGGAATAAATAAAAATGATCCCAGAGCAATGGATCCATAAAACAGGACATTGAAAAGAAGTGTACGTATTAAATTCACTGGACGACTTTCTTAGCACTAAAATAGCGCCTGATATAACTTAATAGGGTTTTATTATATTCTCCGACAAGAAACATCCAGCTTTTTGGATTGTTTAGTTTTTCGGCATCATAGGGCAAATCGTATTCATGGATATCTATGATTTTTGGACGTAGTGCAAGTTCAAGCTCATTTCGGGCTCGCCTGATGTGATAACCCGATGTCACAAGCATAATTGAATTGACATTGTTTGCTAATATCCACTTGGCGCTTTCGTGCGCATTTCCAAGTGTATCTGTGGCGATGGGATCAAGATCAATACAGCAGCGCCATTTATCAGGCATGTTTTCAAGCTCGAGAATATCTTCAATTGTTACATCCGTATGCGTACCACTAATAAGAAGACGGTCTGCTTGACCCTCACGCAATAGAGAGAGCCCCGCATTAACACGGTTTTTACCGCCAGTCAGAACTATGATTGCATCGGTCTTGATATCTTTATAGGTGAACGCCGTTTTTGTAAGGGATGTAAGCGTAAAGACGGCTAATCCCAATACCCACAGGGCAGCGATAATGACCAGTGTCGTTGTCAATATGAAAAAAAGATTCTTGAGCATATACGTCAGATTTTAAAAAAGTCTTTGTAGGGCATTAGTCACCGTGGTGCGAACTACTATAAAGGTCAATGCAAAAATAAATAGCGCTGTAAAGAGAAAGGTAAATAGCATCTCACCAAAGGTTGAGCCTTCATTGGCTACCAGTGATACATTTTGTCCCATTATTAGATTCGTTATTCCATAAAATAAAACGAATACGACCCCAGCAATAACGAGCGCATGAAAGGTAAGGCTTAGAATGTGTCTATAAAATTCACCTCTAATATAGTTGTCTTTTGCACCTAATGTCTGAAGAAGGGATATGACTTCTCTGTGAATAAGAATTCTGTCTCTGACGATTAACGATATTATCATAACGAGAAGCGTAAAGAGGGCTAATGCAATGACAACAGAAATAGTTTTCAAAAAACGCGTCTGTTTAATGGATTGTTCAAACCAGTCATTATAAGAATTAACTTTAATATTTTGTGATAAAGATTTGATTGCAAGTATTAATTTATCTTTTTCGATTTCATCGTTTGTATTAAGGGAAACGTGCATGACAGTAGGCAATGACATCTCTTCACTAGGTATGTTATCGAGATTTAACCAGGGGGAAACAATTCGCATAATGTTTTCTGCACTCTCTGTTGTATAGCCTTCAACTATATTTTGAGAATCTAAGGTATCACCAATTTTCTTCTCTAAATCCTTCCCAAATTGTCCTGATTTAATTTCGAGAGTGAGGGATTGATCCATCTTTGTTTCCCATCCAGCGGTCAAGTTCTGGAAATAAAGTACGCTTGAGATAACAATTAACAATAAAACCGTAAGCGCAGTAATCATGCCAAGCATGAAACGGTCAGCTTGTTTATTTTTAAGAGGTATTGCCGAGGTGTATGAGGTTAATTTTCTCATGAACGCACCTTTTGAAAATTAAGAATACCGGGCTCTTCCAATCCGACATGACCGTTTTCAATGCGAAGCAAAGGATGAGGGAATTTTGCAATTAAATCTTCGTCATGTGTCGCAATGGCTATGGTTGTTCCCATTTTATGGAGTTGATCAAATAGCTTCATAATCTTATGGCTAAGTTTGTCATCGAGATTACCTGTGGGCTCATCGGCGAGTAACAAATGTGGTTGAGATATAACTGCCCTTGCAATTGCTACACGTTGTCTTTCGCCACCAGATAGAGTTTCAGGGTAAAAATCCACACGATTACCAAGTCCAACCCATTCCAAAAGTTCCTGTACGTTTTGTTTGATTTGTTTATTTGGGCTATTTTTAATTCGTAAAGGAAGGGCGACATTCTCAAACACTGTCATATGGTCAAGTAAACGCGCATTTTGATAAACGACACCAATTTTACGTCTAAAAGGTATTAGAGACACCCTGT
Source organism: uncultured Alphaproteobacteria bacterium (assembly GCA_963740205.1). GTDB lineage: Bacteria > Pseudomonadota > Alphaproteobacteria > Micavibrionales > Micavibrionaceae > UBA2137. The sequence continues at coordinate 247,380 of CAVUDD010000002.1, read as the reverse complement.
TATTATGTGTGATAACCTGTCCCTTCATACGAATTTGTCCACGGGAAGGTTTCTGTATAAGAGAAAGAAGACGGATGAGAGAGGTTTTTCCCGCACCACTTGCTCCTGTTAAATAATGGAAGGAGCCTTGGGGAAGGTTAAAATTCGCATCGCTTATAATTTCGGGATGTGTGCCGTATCGCAGACCCACATTTTCAAACTCGATCATTTTCTACTTGTATCTCGAAAAATTTTACGCCTAATTAATACTCTTAATAAAATCACTTATAGTTAACTCATATACAAGATAAGATTGTCTTTGAAGAAATGATTCTCACTTGTCCAGAATGTCAGAAACAATTTAACGTTCCTTCCGCGAAAATCGGAGAAGAGGGGCGCACGGTCAGGTGTGGAGCTTGTAAAAATACATGGCATGTTGGTGGTGGTGAGGATAATGACGATATTCTTGAAAAAACTGACATAGATGCAACACTAGACAAGTTCCGTGAAGAACAGGGCGACCTTAATCCACAAGACGATGGCGATCCTACTAGCTTTCAATCGGCTCTATCGAAAGAGATGGGGCAAAATGCCCCCAAGCAAAAACCAAAACTTAAAGAATTTAAAGCAGAGAAAAATAAAATTCTTTCTGTAATGGTCGGCATTATACTTCTTCTTGTTTTTTTATTGGCGAGCATACCTTTTAAATCAAATATTATGGAACATTGGCCAGCGTCGGAAGGTCTGTACAGGCTTGTTGGGCTGAATGTACCTGTAAAGGGACAGAGTCTGGTTTTTGACCGTGTGCAGGTTCGTGGACACGAAAATAAAATTGAGGTTATGGGGTTTGTCATCAATTTGGCGAAGACCACCGAGGAGGTGCCACGTGTTGAAGTTTCGATTGCACAAGAAAGTGGTAAAAATACTAGAGTTGAGGTGTTTGCTTTATCGTTCAATGAAATAGAGGGTGAAGCCAGCCGCCCGTTCCGTAAGTCAATGACAATTCCAGAATCTGCAGAAGGCGTAGTGGAAAATATTACGCTAAAATTTATACAATAATTTTTTCAAAAATTACCATTGTTGTAAAAGACGATTATAATAATCTCTTTCCTGTAGTGGACGTTGTCGCTCTGAAGCGCGCTCTCTTAATTTCTCAAGTATTTCTTTGACGCGTTTGCGTTCAGCCTCAACGGGTAAGATGTCCTTATCGGCGCCAAAACCTTGCCCTGTGCCTTGCTCTCTACCAAAGGGGTCACGGTTTTGACCACCAAAGCTAAAGGGGAATCCTCCATTTTTCTGCATTTGATTAGAGATCTGTTGCTGTAACTCCTGCGTGGCCTGTTCAAGTTTGTTAATAGCGTCCTGCTGAAATGTACTTGCCTCACCTAATTGACCTTTCTCTAGGCTGTTTTTGGCCATTTTCATGGAGGTTTCTGCATCCTTAAGACTTTGCTTGTTTTTCAAAGGCTGTCCGCTTTTTTCAATCATTTGATTGAGTTTGCTCAATTGCTCTTGGAGTTTTGTTTGTTCTTTGCCAAGAGACTTAGTGTTTACTCCCGAGCCATCCGGTGAACTGCATGTAGAATTGCTGTCCTTTTCGTCTTGTTCCTTGGCAGGCTCGCATGATTTAGTTTCTTCCATGAGTTCACGCTGTTGCGACGCGATATTGCTAAGTCCAGCCATTGCCTCCATAAGCTCGCGCATTTCAGGTGTAAGGCTTTGTGCATTAGCAGGATCAAGCATATCCATAAAATTTTGGAGCTGTGCCAGCATTTCTTCGGCTTTTTTAGTGTTGCCTTGTGAAAGCTCATTCATCATTTGTTCGAGGAAATCATTTAACAACCCAGGATCAAGAGAATTTGCAGATGCGGACATGTTCATAGGAATTTGTTCACCATTTTCCATACGCTTTTGTAGTTCTTTCCCCAATTCCTGCCAAAATGCATTAAGACTATTTTGCAAGTCTTGAAGGGCGGCCATTTTTTCTTGTGCCGAGGCGTTTTGATTGGCAAAAAGCTTGAGAAAATCTTGTTTTTCTTTACGTACATCTCGCAAAGCCATAACAAAATCACCATCCTCAATTCTAAGAGCCGTATCCCAAAGTAACTCAACTACACTTAAGCGATTTTTTCTACTTTCACCGTCATAGCCTAAACGTCTCGCAGCTGATGTCAGAGCAAGAAAGACGCGTTCATCACCTTGGTAGTCATACAGATTATTGCGAAGGCGCAAAAGTTTGTCGGCAATTTCAAAACGTTTATGGGAAGGTGTTGTAATAAGGAGGCGACGATAAGAGATAATTTTATAGGCTGTAGGATTGTAAAATTTTCTCTCTGGCAATTTAAGCGGCAGCGTTGCGTTTGTGATCGCCGTTTGTCCTATGCCATCTTTGACACTTAGGGTCATCAAAACAGGTTCGCCAGCCCATGGGTGAGAGGTTAAATCGAATTTTTCAGTTATATCGAGAGCATTACCATCTGTAAGTAATGACAAAATTCTCTCTATGTGAGGGGGGTGTCCAAGTAATTTTTTATTACCATAGGGGGCAAGCTCTACTTTGAGCGCTACAGAGTCAATTCCAATGTCGTCTCTTAATTTCATAGGAATAAGAATTTGTGAGTCTTGTGTAATCTCTGGCGCACCGCCTATTTCTATGGAAGGGGGTTCATCCTTAATAATCTCTATAGGAAGAGAATAGCGCGTTAATCCATATTGTATAAATTTTATACGTTCAGATGATTTAGGCGTTAATTCTGCGCGGTAGATGTTTTCTTCGATTTTTTCAAAATCAATATGTATATCGCCCATACGAATTTTAGGTGCTCTGTATTTAGTTTGATACAAAGCCTCGATTTTCGTGCCCTCCAAAAGGGGGATAGGTTTTTTATACCTTTGTTTTAACTCAATTTGAGATTTATTCTCCCGCGTATAAGCAGGCGGTATAATTGTAATTTTTACGGTTGGTGTGAACTTGGCCACTGCTTGTTCAGATGTGAAAGGTATAAAACCGTTGCTGAGACGCGTGTTCCAGCTTTCACCTGCAATGAATAACCCAGTAATAAAGAGAAGAGTTGCAAATATCCCCAAGGCATAAGGATCTTGAACCGAAAATTTGAATTTGGGTGGACCTGCACGCAATTTTACCGCAATTGATTGGAATAAAGTTGTTTTGTGTAGCTCCCACAATCTTATTCTATCGGGATCGTGTTCACCCTTGGGTAAATCATCATCAAGAGTGTAGAGAGGTGAATTCTGAAGGGCGCTAACTTGTTCAAGCCTATGGTCAATTTCGCGCCTATTGGGTTTTTGAAAAACTTTTAATCCACGAATGAAACACCCTATAAGGAAAACAAAAGTTATAAATGCAATAAATTTTTGCAAGGATGACCCTGCAAAAACAGGCTCTGTAATTAAGATTAGACCTGACAAGAAAACAAAAACAATGAGAAGTGAGAAAAAGGCAGAGGCCAGATTTTCAACCCATAACACAAGGGCCACCTGTCTGCGCTTGTGCCGTAAAAATTTCTGTTGTTGCTTACGAGCCTTGTTCATTTAAATCTAATAAGCAGGGTAAGTTCTTGGGAATGTATCTTTTTCAACTTCAACAGGAGCATCAATTGTCTTAGGTTTAACACCACAGGCTGATAAATATGCGGTGGCAACCAATAAACAGGAAATAATCAAAAAAATTTGTCTCATAAGGCTATTTTATTCTTTAAATGTTAACTGTTATCGTGACACACTATTAAAACAGACTCTTTATAAAGAGACTATGTTTTTTATATGTTCCATTCATTTAAACATCACGGTGACAGATTGTGCAAAATGCATCCGAACAATCAGATAGTTCATTAGGGAAATTTACCCAAGATAGGCTTGATGCGCTTATTAGCCTGCATGCTCGCTACCTTCAGGGGCGCATAGGTGGAAAACGCGCCATTCTCAAAAATGCTGATTTATGTGATTTGTCGCTTAAAGATGCGGATTTATCGCGCGCTGAATTTACCAACGTAAAAATGCGCCGTATGGATCTGACTAACACCTATTTTGAGGGTGCGACGCTTTATGCCTGCGACCTAAGTTTTTCAACACTAAATAACTCGCGCTTTATACGTGCGGATTTGCGTGGTTCGCGTATTGAGGGTGCGGATATGAAACAGGCAGATTTACAAGAGGCCGATTTAAGAGAGGGCGGTATTCTTGATATGTCCAATGGTACAGGTGTGGGCGCTACATCTGTGAATTTCAGTGGTGCGAACCTAACAGGGGCAAGGCTGGCTGGATGTTTGGCGAACAAAGCTGATTTCTCTGATGCCATTTTGGCGAATGCTAATATTGAAAAAGCTGACTTTAGGGGGGCAATTCTAGAGGGTGCAGATTTAACAGGTGCTGACATCAAAGGTATCCAATTACGTGATGCCAAACTCAATCATGCTATATTTGCTGATATCGACATATCGGACCTCTTGAGGCAAGAAGGTGTTGACCTTACACGCTCTCTCACATCGGAAAATATAGGGCGCGCGGTTAATGATCTGGATGAGCCTTTGGTGAATCTTATTGAAAAACACAGGCTTTGGGTAAAAACAGAGGGTGTAGAAGGTCTTCAACTCGACGTTACTGATATTGATATGCGGGAATTAGGCTCCCTGAAGTTAGAAAAACTCACGGCCCTTAGTGGCGAAAATACAAAATTCTTTGGTATGAATCTTTATCGCGTGGAATTACAAAGCACGCATTTAAAGAAGGCGGATTTTAGGCGGTGTGACGCCGAAATGGCTGACTTCAGGGGTTCTAATCTAGAGCAGGCACGATTCCATCATTCCAATCTAAAGCAAGCCAATTTCTCGTCTCTTCTTATTGGCACAAGTTCAAAACAAAAATTTGCACCGTGTATTCTTGATGGTGTGAGTTTTCGTTATTGTGACCTAAGTGGCGCAAATTTCCGTGACGCATCATTGGTTGGTGCAGACCTTTCTTATACGAATCTCGAGGGGGCAGATCTAACCAATGCTGACTTGAGTGGTGCTGTTATGGATATGGCACAAATGGAAAATGCCATTATGAAGGACACAAAAACTGCGGGTAGTGAGAAGGGGCGTGCGTTTTCTTTAAGTAAGCTTAAAAAAGACGTGTCTGACGAGGATTAAAGTTTTTCGGTAAGCTCAGGCACTGCTTCAAACAAATCTGCGACAAGTCCATAATCGGCCACTTGAAATATAGGGGCTTCTTCATCCTTGTTAATTGCCACGATGACCTTTGAATCCTTCATACCTGCCAGATGCTGAATAGCACCAGATATTCCAACTGCGATATAAAGTTCGGGAGCAACAACCTTACCTGTTTGTCCTACCTGATAATCATTAGGAACATAACCAGCATCAACGGCGGCGCGCGAGGCGCCAACGGCGGCGTTCAACTTATCTGCCAGTTTTTCAATAATGGCAAAATTTTCTCCTGATCCCACACCACGACCACCTGATACAACGATTTTAGCAGATGTAAGTTCTGGTCTGTCTGACTTTGACTCGGCAAGCGATACAAAAGTGCTTTTGCCATTTGGCGTTCCAGCAGAAATATCTTCTATAGAGGCACTTCCGCCGTCTGCGGAAACAGCATCAAATCCAGTTGTACGTACAGTTATAATTTTCTTGGCATCGCTACTTTGAACTTTGGCAATAGCCTGACCGCCATATACTGGACGTGTGAACGTGTTTTCATTTTCGACGCTTAAAATATCCGATATCTGTTGGACATCCAACTTAGCAGCTACACGAGGCATAAAGTTTTTCCCAAAAGTCGTTCCAGGTGCAAGGATATGCGAGTAGTCACCAGCATGTTCTAGAACAAGAGAGGCAAGGCCCTCTGCAAGTCCATGCTCAAGATGTGCGCCTTCAGCCTTTAACACCTTCGATACTCCCTCGACCTTGGAGGCGGCATCCACAACAGACCCACAAGAATGTCCAGCAACGAGGATATGTATATCCCCACCAATAGCTTTTGCCGCAGCAACAGTATTCAAAGTTGATGGCTTGAGTTCTTTGTTATCGTGTTCGGCAATTACGAGTAATGTCATGTCTGTTATTCCTTGTGTCCTAACCAATAACCTTGGCTTCGTTTTTAAGCTTGTTAATCAAAGTATCAACATCTGCAACAATTTCACCGCCAGCGCGTTTAGAGGGCTCTTTAACCTCGAGAACCTTTAGGCGAGGAGTGGCAGATACACCTGTATCGGCAATATCAATAACATCCAGCTCTTTTTTCTTGGCCTTCATAATGTTGGGCAAAGAGGCATAGCGAGGCTCGTTCAACCTCAGGTCAGTTGTAATAACGGCAGGTAAATCAACAGATATGGTTTCGAGGCCACCATCAATCTCGCGTGTAACTTTGGCCTTACCGCCATCAATTGTAACTTCGGAGGCAAAGGTCGCTTGAGGCCAATCAAGAAGAGCTGCAAGCATTTGACCAGTCTGGTTTGAATCATCATCAATGGATTGTTTACCCATAATTACAAAATTAGGACTTTCCTTTTCAACAATTCCTTTAAGAATTTTAGCAACAGCCAGAGGCTCAACCCCGCCCAAATCAATGGCATCATCGGTTTTGACCAAAATACCGCGGTCGGCACCAATAGCCATAGCGGTTCTTAGGGTCTCTTGTGCTTTATCGGGCCCGATTGTGACGGCAATAATTTCTGACACTTTGCCGGCCTCTTTAAGGCGTGTGGCTTCTTCAATGGCGATCTCATCAAATGGGTTCATGGACATTTTAACGTTTGCTAGTTCAATTCCCGAATTATCGCTTTTGACACGAACCTTCACGTTATAATCAACAACACGTTTTACAGGGACCAAAATTTTCATCTTTTTTCTCTTTTAAGTTTTATTGTTTTTCGCTCATTAGGAAGGCAAGCGCAAAAAGGGCAAGGGCAACACCTTGAAGCATAACACGCGCTTGCATGAGTTTATTCCCATACTTTTCGTTTGTTTTGCCACCTTTAATCATTACCCCAATCCCGAGAAGGAGTGAAACAACAACAGCAACCATGGCAATAAACATAAGAATGTATACGATAGAAATCATGCAATATAGGTTACAGCGAAAATCCGCTAGGGCAAGTGGTAACTCAAGAATTATTAAGGACTATTTGCGTTTTGCGCAAAGTATGTAATTAACTCGAATGTCTTTAGAGTTTAATTTAAAAGAATCTTTTAAAGGATTGAAAGTAATACCTTTAATGTTTTTTATGACAGCATTTTCTTGTGTGAGTGTACGTTGTATTTCACTTGGTTTTACAAATTTATTCCAATCATGCGTGCCCGCAGGAACAAGCCCTAATACATATTCCGCAGCTAATTTACCAAATAAGAGCGATGGTATCGTCTTGTTAAGTGTAGAGATAATTAACAATCCGTTAGGCTTGACCAGTTTTAGGCAATTTTTCAGAAATTCATCACGATTATCAACGTGCTCTATAATTTCCAATGCGCTCACAACATCAAATGCCTTTTTTTCGGAAACAAGATGTTCTGCCGTAGTATTAAGGTAGGTAACGTTTAGTTTTTGTTGTGAGGCATGCTCCTGTGCCACTTTTATGGCTTGCTCATCGGCATCAACACCTGTGATATCTCCGCCAAGACGTGCCAAGGGTTCGCATACAAGTCCGCCCCCACAGCCTATATCAAGAAAGCTTAGCCCTTTATAAACATTGAGATCGTCTTCATTCTTACTAAAGTGATCGACCACATTATCTCTTATAAAGGCAAGGCGCGTAGGATTCATCTTGTGAAGAGGCGCAAAAGGACCTTTCTCGTCCCACCAATGGGCAGAGTCTTTTTGAAAATGTGAAATTTCTTGCGTATTGACCGAAGACATGACTTCTTACTACTGTTTTTAGCAATGTTTGTAAATTGCAGTTCGGAAATATGAGATGAATAGCGAAGAAGATATTTTAAAGGCAAGCAAAGGTAAAACCGCCGGGCAAATCCTTAAGGCAGAGAGGGAGGCCCGTGGGTTGAGTATTCAGGATGTGGGTCAAGCTACCAAAATCCAGCCTAAGCATATCAAAGCGATCGAAGATAACGATAACGAAAGCATGCCTTCGCGTGTATATGCGATAGGCTTTGTACGTACGTATTCGAATTACATGGGTTTTGAACCTGAATTCATGATTCAGCTTTTCAAAATCAAGACAGTAGGTAGACATGATGTAAAAGAGCTTGATATGACAGCTGACGTCGATTCACAGGTACTTATCACATGGCCGACACTGGCAATTATTAACATACTTTGTTTGATTTCTATGTTGGTTATTTGGAGCACTTTGTCAGGTAACAAGCAGAAATTCGAAATTCCTGAAGTATCAAAAGATTTAAAAGTAAAGCTTGAAATGAATGAAAGGGCTTTGGAAGAGTTTAAAGCCAGCACAGAGCAACCTTCTCTTGGCATAATAGAAGAGAAATCCGATATTCCATTGGACAGTGAAGAGCCTTCAAGCTATGTAGAGCAAGAGGAAACGGTTAAAGAGTAATGTCTGGACAAGACCACACACATATTCGCCCATGGAGGCACATAGAGCGCAGAAAATCACGCCAGATTATGGTGGGTGATGTCCCTGTTGGTGGTGATGCACCAATTACTGTGCAAACCATGACAAATACAGATACGCGTGACGTCAAGGCAACTATTGCACAAGTTCGTGCAATGGAAGATGCGGGTGCTGATATTGTACGTATTTCCTGTCCTGATGAAGAAAGTAGTCTTGCTCTTAAGGACATTGTTAAGGCCGTTGAGGTTCCAATTGTTGCGGATATTCACTTTCACTATAAGCGCGCCATTGAAGCAGCAGAGAATGGTGCAGCATGTTTGCGTATTAACCCTGGCAATATTGGATCTGATGCGCGTGTGAAAGAGGTCGTTCAGGCGGCCAAGGATAACAATTGTTCTATTCGAATTGGTGTGAACGCGGGCTCTCTTGAGCGTGACTTACTCGAAAAGTTTGGTGAGCCTTGCCCCGAGGCAATGGTTAAGTCTCGCACTCAGGCATATCCAGATACTAGAGGATAATGATTTCTTTAACTTCAAAATATCGTGCAAGGCATCGGATGTGTTTTTAGCAACCGCTGCCTACACACAGCTTGCGGATGCTTGTGATTATCCATTGCATGTAGGTATCACCGAGGCAGGTGGATTGAGAAGTGGTACTGTAAAATCAGCAATAGGTATGGGAAATCTTTTATGGGCAGGTATTGGGGATACTATTCGTGTGTCTCTTTCTGCCGATCCTGTAGAGGAAGTGAAAGTCGGTTTTGAAATTCTTAAGTCTTTGGGGCTACGTCACCGTGGTGTGAACGTCATTTCTTGCCCATCATGCGCTCGTCAGCAATTCAATGTGATTGAAACTGTGCAGGTTTTAGAGGAGCGTTTATCTCACATATCAACACCACTTACAGTATCAATTATAGGGTGTGTTGTTAATGGCCCGGGTGAGGCATTGATGACCGATATTGGTTTGACTGGAGGAGGCAAGGGAACGCACCAGATGTATATTGGTGGTGAAACTTCCCATAGACTGCAATCAGGTGACGAGGATATTGTTGACCATGTTGTGAGTTTGGTTGAGGATAAGGTCGCTGAAATTGAATCGGCTAATTCTGAAACAAAATCTCTTCAGGCTGCTGGTTAGCCCACTTATTTTAAGGTATTTGCATGTCCTCCCTCGATGAAAAACTCAATACGATTATAAGTCGCCACGAAGAGCTATCTTCTTTGATGTCGAGTGGCGATTTATCAGGTGAGGAGTTTACTAAATACTCTATGGAGTATGCTGAGCTTGAAAATGTTGTGGGCGCGGCCAAAAGTTACAAACAAGCCAAAGAGGAAATGATTGAACTCGAAGAGCTTCTCAAAGATCCCGAGATGAAATCTCTGGCGCAAGATGATATTCAACGCATCAAAGACGAACTTCCTAAATTAGAAAATGATTTGAAAATTTCCCTTATTCCAAAGGACATGGATGACAAGAAGAATGCCATTCTTGAAATTCGTGCTGGCACAGGTGGCGACGAGGCTGCTCTTTTCGCAGGTAATCTGTTTTCAATGTACAAGAGCTTTGCATCTGCAAAAGGATGGAAAATCGAATTGATGGAATATTCCGAAAGTGATGTAGGCGGGTTCAAAGAGGTTGTGGCCTCTATTGCTGGTAAGGATGTTTTTGGAGAGCTTAAATTTAAATCGGGTGTTCATCGTGTTCAGCGTGTTCCTGAAACGGAGTCAGGCGGAAGAATACATACTTCTGCTGCGACAGTAGCAGTTTTACCAGAGGCAGAAGACGTTGATATGCACATAGATGATAAGGATTTGCGCATTGATGTGTACCGTGCATCAGGATCGGGAGGGCAGCACGTCAACAAAACCGAGAGTGCTGTGCGTATTACGCACATGCCAAGTGGTGTGGTTGTTGCCATCCAGGATGAATCATCGCAGCATAAGAATAAAGCTAAGGCTATGAAGGTCTTGCAGAGCCGTCTGTACGATCTAGAGCGTCAAAAGCTTGCGGATGTACGATCGGCCGATAGAAAGTCTCAGGTAGGCTCAGGTGACCGCTCAGAACGTATTAGAACCTATAACTACCCGCAGGGACGAGTTACAGACCATCGCATTAATCTGACCCTCTATAAGCTTGACGAGATTTTGGGGGGTACTGGTCTTATAGAAATGATTGATGCGCTTCGTGCTGAAGACCAAGCTGAGCGTCTTGCTGAACTCGAAAACTAATGTCCTACACTCTACGCAATGTTTATAACGAGGTTCGCGCAGCTTTTCGTGAGAAAGGGCTTGAGACAGCTAATGTTGATGCGCGAATACTGATTTGTCATTATGCTGAAATCAGTAAAGAGGATTTTGTAGCGAATGACACGTTAGAGATTACATCCGGAAAATATGCGGCAATAGTCCTTGCGATGCAGGAACGTTTGGCTTTTAAGCCAATTTCAAAGATTATTGGCTACAAAGAATTTTACGGAAGAAAGTTCATTGTTACACAAGACACATTAGATCCTCGCCCAGAGACAGAGTTAATTGTTGATGCTGTTTTGCAGGGTACTGGTAAGCACGATGCTTTTACTTTCTGTGACATAGGTACGGGAACTGGCTGTATTGCTTTGAGTATTCTTGCGGAAAGACCAAATGCGATTGGATTTGCTACTGATATATCTTTAAATGCGCTTACTGTGGCTAAGGAAAATGCTAACAAGTTGGAGCTAAGACAATAGAATTTTTCTAATACAGACAAACTGGATTGATGGAATAAACGCACAATTCGATTATTTCTTGTCAAATCCACCCTATATTCCTACTGAAGAGATTCCTTTATTGGCCCCAGACGTGAGGAATCACGATCCCGATTCTAGCATTAGATGGTGGGAGTACAGGAATATATCCCTATAAAAAACTTTTGGAAAAAATTAAATTTGTTCTTAAGCCGCAAGGTCACGCATTTTTCGAGATAGGAAAAGGCCAAATTCCTGACATAGAGCAACTCGTTGCAGATGTTCCCTCGAATCTAGAAAAATCATCCCTGATATCGCTGGTATCCCGCGGGTTGTGGATATCTCTAATGGGGATAAATGAAAAAACTTTTGACAGGGTTCTTGCTCAAAAGATTGGAAACGTTTTATGGTCGAAATCGTTCAGGGCAACATTTTACGTCCCTTGTTAAGGAGTCAGTTGAGGCACCTTAAATTTTAAGGTGTACGAACTCTTGGTAAAATAAGGGTTTACAGCCGTACATTAGTAGATGTATGGTGTACGTACAGCTTTGCCGAATCAAAGTTATCAACAAGTACATTGAAACAGGAAAAAAACATTATGAGACACGGATCATCCAACAGACGCACTAGAACTCGCGCTGGAAATAGAAATCAAGGACCAAACAAAAACAAGGTTTTTGATAGTAGTGGTCCGGAGGTACGCATCCGCGGTACTGCGTTCCAGATAGCCGAGAAATACGAAACCCTTGCCAAGGACGCTACTGCCTCGGGTGACATAGTATTGGCCGAGAGTTATCATCAGCATGCCGAGCATTATCAAAGAATAATTTCATTGTATAATGAAGAGGCTGCGCAAACATACAAGCAACAACAAAGTGAGCCTGCCGTGCAACAGCAGCAAGCTGAAAATGTAGGCAACGAAAAGGTTTTAGAGGACGCGTAATCTTTTAGATCAGCCAATTTTTTTATAAAATTTTTCAAAGGCCTGTCTTATTGCAGGCCTTTTTATTTGCTCCGACTTGTTATTTGGTTGCTAGCGCCTTATCTTTTTTAAGGAAATAAGACAAGAATCTATGCTAAAATAATAGCTTAAGTCTAAAAGGGTACAAAAATGGATTTCGAAAAACTTACCGAAAAAGTAAAGTCCTTTCTTCAGCAAGCGCAAACATTCGCTATGCGCTCTGGTCATCAATCTCTTGAGCCAGAGCATCTGCTTAAGGTTATGCTAGATGACGATACAGGCCACGTACAACGCATTATCGAGTCCGCTGGCGGCAGTACTTCAAAGTTAAAACAAAGTGCAGAAGTCGCGCTTACTAAGCTTCCTGAGGTTAGTGGTCCAGGAGCAGGACAACTGCGACTTTCAACCGATATATCAAAGATAATTGATAACGCATTGAATTTAAGTGAAAAAGCAGGAGATAAGTTTATAACGGCCGAGCGTATTCTGCAGGCTATGTCACTTGCTAAAACATCTGAGGTTGCTGGGTATATACAAGATTGTGGTCTTACTCCAGCAGGATTGAATCAGGCTATTAATGCTATTCGTAAAGGGCGTACAGCCAACTCCGCCAACGCTGATGATAATTTTGACGCACTTAACAAATATGCGCGCGATCTTACCGAGGTTGCCCGCACAGGTAAGCTTGACCCTGTCATAGGACGTGAAGAAGAAATTCGTAGAACTATTCAGGTACTTTCACGACGTACAAAGAATAATCCTGTCCTAATTGGCGAACCGGGCGTTGGTAAAACGGCTATTATAGAGGGGCTGGCTCAACGTATTGTGAATGGTGATGTGCCTGAAAGCCTGAAAAACCAAAGATTAATGTCTCTGGATTTAGGGTCTTTGCTCGCAGGTGCGAAGTTTCGTGGAGAATTCGAGGAACGGCTGAAGGCTGTACTTGATGAAATTACGGCGGCCGAAGGTCAGATTATCCTTTTCTTGGATGAATTGCACACACTTGTAGGTGCTGGGAAGACTGATGGTGCCTTAGATGCGAGTAACATGTTAAAGCCTGCATTAGCACGAGGTGACCTGCACATGGTCGGTGCTACTACATTGGAGGAATACCGTAAATATATTGAAAAAGATGCTGCGCTAGCTCGACGATTTCAGTCTGTTTTTGTTGGCGAGCCTACTGTTGAGGATACAATATCGATTTTGCGAGGATTAAAGGAAAAATACGAACTTCATCACGGTGTACGCATCACAAACTCGGCAATCGTTGCGGCGGCTAATTTTTCAAACCGCTATATCACCGATAAATTCTTGCCAGATAAGGCTATTGATCTTATTGACGAGGCCTCGTCAAGGTTGAGAATGCAAGCAGACAGCAAACCAGAGGAAATTGACGAGTTGGATAGGCGCATTGTTCAGCTGAAAATCGAGCGTGAAGCTTTGAAGAAAGAAAAAGACAAGGCCTCGAAAGACCGCCTTGAGGAATTAGAAAAAGAACTCAAGGATCTGGAAGGCAAATCAGAAAAGCTAACAATCCGTTGGTCTGCAGAAAAAGATAAGCTTAATAAAGGACAAAAGGTTACTGAGGAACTTGATCGTGCGCGCATTGAATTAGAACAGGCCGAGCGAGAAGGTGATTGGGCAAGGGCTGGAGAGTTAAAATACGCAACAATTCCGCAACTTGAAGAGAAATTATCTGAGGCGGCAAATGTTACAGAGGAACATCTCATTAATGAAGAGGTCACGGCCGATGACATTGCAGGAATTGTCAGTAAATGGACAGGTATACCTGTGGACAAGATGCTTGAGGGTGAGCGTGAAAAACTGCTTCAAATGGAGGACAATCTGCAACGTCGTGTAGTAGGACAGAGCGAAGCCGTGAAAGCGGTCTCTCAAGCAATTAGGCGTTCACGTGCTGGTCTACAAGATCCTCGCCGTCCATTGGGATCATTTTTATTCTTGGGGCCAACTGGTGTAGGGAAAACAGAGCTAACCAAAGCCTTGGCTGAGTTTCTTTTTGATGATGATACGGCAATGGTTCGCCTTGATATGTCGGAATATATGGAGAAACATTCCGTTGCACGTTTGATTGGCGCACCTCCAGGATATGTTGGTTATGAAGAGGGCGGTGCATTGACCGAAGCGGTTCGCAGGCGCCCATATCAGGTTATTCTTTTTGATGAAGTTGAAAAAGCGCATCCAGACGTATTCAATATTCTTCTTCAGGTGCTTGGATGATGGCCGTTTGACTGATGGCCAGGGTCGCACTGTTGATTTTGCAAATACACTTTTGATTATGACCTCTAATCTAGGGGCAGATCATCTTGTTAATCAGAAAGATGGTGAAGATATAGAAAATGTTCGTGAGGATGTTATGACAGCAGTACGCGCACATTTCCGTCCTGAGTTTCTTAATCGTCTTGATGAAATACTACTTTTCCGTCGTTTGGGTCGTGATGTCATGAAAGGCATAGTTGATATTCAATTACGTCGCTTGAACAAACTTCTTGAAGATCGTGGTATTGCACTGAAAGTTGACGACAAAGCAAAGGCATGGCTTGCTCTTGAGGGCTATAATCCTGCCTATGGTGCTCGTCCATTAAAACGCACAATACAAACCCATCTCCAAAATAAGATGGCTGAAATGATGTTGAACGGTGAAATTCCAGATTATTCAACCGTACTTGTTTCGGCCAACGATGATGGTTTGCGCTTTGGCGTCAAAAAAGGCGAAGAAGTACAAAAGAATAAGGACAATAAAGACCGTTCTGTTGCCTAAAGAATCATTTATACTTTTCAGATGATAAAAAAATCTTACTTTTTCTGTGGGGTAGGCGGCAGTGGTATGATGCCATTGGCTTGTATTCTTAATGCCAAGGGACACAATGTGTCTGGCTCCGACCGATCTTATGATCAAAGCCTTTCTCTTGATAAATTTAAAGCCTTGAGTTCTCTTGGAATAACTCTTTTCCCACAAGATGGTAGCGGTATTCAAAAAACAACTGATGTGCTTGTTGTATCTGCTGCTATTGAAGACAGTATTCCCGATGTAAAAGCGGCAAAAGAAAAAGACATTGAAATACTCACGCGCGCCCAACTTCTGGGGCAAGCTCTTTCATAACAGTAAAACATCGATAGGCATTGCAGGAACCAGCGGTAAAACAACTGTTACAGGCATGATTGCAACGGTGTTAAGTGAGCTGGGGTGCAGCCCCACTGTTATGAATGGCGGTCAGGTTAAAAACCTAGAAAACGCACAGCTTGGAAAAGGGCGCAAATTTTCTCATTGGTGATGGAGATATCTTTGTTTCCGAAATGGACGAGAGTGATAAATCGATTGAGTTGTTTTCTCCAACCATTGCAATCTTGAATAATATTTCAATAGATCACATGACAATGGACGAGTTAAAAAAGCTGTTTGGTGATTTTGTTCACCGTGCGGATAGGGCGGTTCTCAATCTGGATGAGGAAAACACAGCCTCGTTAAAACGTCCTTCAAACGCCATAACTTTTTCACTGGAAATAAACGACGCCGACTTATATGCCTCAAATATACAGCTTTTCGAAAATGGCTGTACATTTGATCATGAATGGTAAGGCAGTTACATTAAATGTTCCAGGTAAGCATAATATATCCAATGCGTTGGCTACACTAGGCGTTGTTAAGGCTTTGGGCTTAAATATTGACGATGCGTGCAAGGCACTTTCTGAATTTAGCGGTATAAAACGCCGTATGGAAACGGTTGGTGTAAAAAATGGAGTAACTGTAATCGATGATTTTGGTCACAACCCAGACAAAATTGCAGCAGGACTTGCAACGGCGAAACAAAATGGAGCGCGTATTATTGCCATGTTCCAGCCACATGGATTTACGCCATTACGTTTAATGGGTGAGGAAATATTGCAATCTTTTAATACACACTTTACCGAAGGTGATATTTTAATAATGCCCGAGGTGTATTACGCGGGTGGAACAGTTGATAGATCAGTCACGGCTAAAGATATTATTGAAAAAGCAAAGGCAATGAACATTAATGCCCATTGGTTTGAAAAACGTGCAGAAATCATCCCTTTTATTTCGAAGCAAGCCAAATCAGGTGATAAAATTATGATTATGGGCGCGCGTGATGACACGCTATCTGATTTTGCAAAAGAGGTACTTGGTAATCTTTAGCCAAATCTTTGTTGAAGGTAGGACACAACAGTCCATAACCCAGTTTCAGCGCCACCTTTGGGACGACCTGGTTTGCCTGATGGTTCCCATGCAAAAATATCAAAATGCATCCAGTTGATTTTTTCTTCGACAAACTGTTGAAGGAAGAGTGCGCTGTAAATCAGATCGCCTGGGGGTGATGCGCTATTGACCAAATCAGCAATATCACTCTCGATTATCTTTTTATAGGGCTGATAAAGTGGCATTCTCCACACTGGATCTTGAACTTCAAAAGACAGTTTTTGGATTTTTTCGGCCTCTTTGTCGTCTGTTGAGAAAAAGGGCGGAATGACTTGCCCTAGTGCCGCACGTGCTGAACCTGTTAAAGTTGCAAAATCCATAATAAGCTCAGGCTTATCTTCACTGGCATAAGTTAAAGCATCAGCCAGTATTAGCCGACCCTCTGCATCTGTATTAGTGTTTTCAACAGTGATGCCTTTACGACTTTTTGTAATATCGCCTGGACGGAAGGCATTACCAGCAATTGCGTTTTCTACTGTCGGAATGAGAAGCTTTAATTGTACAGGTAATTTTAACGCCATTACAATATAGGCAATCGCCAGTGCGTGCGCAGAGCCCGCCATATCCTTTTTCATCAATGCCATATATTGACCAGGTTTCATGTTAAGTCCGCCACTATCAAATGAAACGCCTTTACCAACGAGGGTAAGTTTAGGATGCGTCTTTTTACCCCAATTCAATTCAACCAGACGAGGTGGAATGCTTGCTGCTTTACCTACCATATGAACAAGAGGGAATCCTTTTTCAAGAGCTTGCCCTTTAACTGTTTTAACCGTTGCTTTAAATTTCGTAGCAACCTTTTTAACTGTGCTTTCGATTGTAGCAGGGGTCATGTCATTGGCAGGTATGTTCACCATATTACGAAGTAGGGACAATGCCTCGTATGACGCCATTAGATGCTTTTCGTCAATATCTTTTGGAAGCAATAATTTAGGAGTCATTGGGGCACTGCCGCTTTTATAGATATCGAATTTATATTGAGACAATGCCCACGACAGATATAGACGCTCTTTTTCTTCTTTTTTAAAGCCTGAAATAGATAGAGATAGTGTTAATTTTTTAATTTCGGATTCTGAAACCAATCCACTTAATTTTCCAGCAACATGGCTAAGGGCATAAATATCGATATCATCGCCAATTCCTGTATAAATTTTAGCAATAGATCCGTTTGCCTTAGTAATTAGAGAAACTTCTCCCTTTTTTCCTGCAAACCCCTTTGCCTTTAACGTCTTTAAATCATCTGTATCGATTTTCTTAAACTGTTCGGATGTAACAGCAATCAAAGGGATTGCTTTACCTGTTTTTGTATAGGGGCTTTTTAGAGGAGATAAGGGCGATAATGTCATTTTCAAACTTTCTTTTAATCCGTGCTTTGAATAAGAGTATAAGGTTTCTTGTTCAGAAAAAAGACTTCTATTGTAACCTTTCAACCGCTTTCCTTATTGCATGAAAATCTTTTCCATGTTTTCGTAAAATCCTAAACGGTAAAGATAAGGAAATAGCACCATGGCAAACGCAGTTAAAAAGAATGAAACAAAAATATGGTCTTCATCAAGCTGGCGCGATTTTCCGATTTCTCAGGTTCCTGAATACAAGGATGACGAAGTCCTTACCAATGCAAGACGACAATTAAGGCGTAATCCTCCATTGGTTGGATCATCGGAAGTGAGGCATTTGAAAAGTCTTCTTGCCAATATTTCCAAGGGAAATGGTTTTTTGTTTCAAGGCGGTGATTGTGCTGAGAATTTCGATGCAGATGTCAACGAGACACTTGATCTGGTTCGCTTGTTCTTGCAAACGGCGGTTATTCTTACGTTTAAAGGTAATAAAAGTATTACTAAGATAGGGCGCATTGCGGGACAGTATGCCAAGCCGCGTTCAAGTGATGTTGAAACGCGTAATGGAATAGAACTTCCAAGTTATCGTGGTGATATCATTAATCAGGAAGAGTTTACGCCTGAGGCTCGCAAACCAGATCCTGACAGAATGTTACGTGCTTATAACCGCTCGGCAGCTAAATTAAACTTTATTCGTCATCTTGCAGCTGGTGGATACAGTGATTTAAAAAATGTAGAACACCTTCTTCTGGATTTTGTGAAGAATGCCAAGGTCTCTGACGAATATGCCAAGTTGGTTGATGATATTTCCGCATCTATAAAATTCGTAAACTCAATATCCAGTAAATCACAAATAGAGCAAACACGCTCAACAGAAATCTTTACAAGCCATGAGGCACTTCTTCTTGAATATGAAGAACCCATGGTGCGCCAAGATACTATCACAGGAAAATTTTATGATTTATCCGCTCATTTTCTATGGATTGGTGACAGAACTCGTGACCCCGAGGGGGCGCATGTTGAATTTTTGAGTGGTGTAGAGAATCCCATTGCTTTTAAGTGTGGGCCTAGCCTCACACCTGATGACTTTAAAAAGTTGGTAGCTAAATTAAATCCTAATAATGAAGCAGGAAGACTAACTCTTATTTCCAGACAAGGAGCAGGTAACGTAAAGAAGAATCTCACCCCTTTTATCAGAATGGTAAAGGAAGAGGGGTATAACGTAGTATGGTGCTGTGATCCAATGCACGGAAATATCGAAAAATCGGAAAGCGGTTTCAAAACGCGCCGAGTTGAAAATATCATTGCGGAAATAAGAGAATTTTTTGAGGTTTGTCACAATGAAGGCGTTTATCCAGGCGGTGTTCATTTAGAAATGACAGGTTTAAATGTCACCGAATGCATTGGAGGTTTAGCTAATGTTGGTGATAAAAACCTTCCAGAAAATTATAGTACTCTGTGCGATCCACGTCTCAATGCAGAGCAAGCCATGCAAGTCGCTTTTGAAGTTTCAAAACTATTAAGTGATAGTAAGATGAGAGTTTAACAATTCTCTTATTGTATTTTCAGGAACATCTTTTGCAATAAAGGCATCACCGACACCCTTTGGAATAATAAAGGTAAGGGTGCCGTTCTCAGCCTTTTTATCTTTACGCATTGAATCTATAAAATCTTCAAATCCAACGTCCAGACTAAAGTCTTTGATATTTGTAGGTAAACCAACTTTTTTGAAATGGTTTACGACTGTTTTTAACTCTTCTGGTTTTGAGTGTCCTAGTTTTTCACTGAGTTCATAGGCAAGGCACGTTCCAACAGCAACTGCCAATCCATGTAATACTTTATAGTTACTTGCAAACTCTATGGCATGACCAAATGTGTGCCCTAAATTAAGAAGGGCGCGTTGCCCTATTTCAAATTCATCCGCACTAACAATATCCGCCTTATGTTGACAGCTTCTAGCAATAGCTTCTGTTTGAAGCGTTGTGTCCCCCAAAAGTAGATTTATTGCATTATCATCGAGCCAATTAAAAAAGCCTCTGTCTCTGATAAGGGCGTATTTCACAACCTCAGCATAACCTGCGAGAAGCTCTTCTTTAGGAAGAGTTTTAAGTGTGTCTGGATCAATCAAAACCAGTTTTGGCTGATGGAATGCGCCAATCAGATTTTTACCAACCGAAGTATTGATGCCTGTTTTTCCACCAACTGAGCTGTCGGTTTGAGAAAGAAGGGTTGTGGGTACTTGAATAAATGGTAGTCCTCTTAAAAGACTTGCTGCTAGAAAACCTGTAAGATCACCGACCACACCACCACCGATGGCTATTAAGGTTGTTTTACGATCTATACCTTGGGTCAAAATTTTCTCGGATAGACTTTGGAATGTTTCAAATGATTTACTCTGTTCGCCGGCTAAGACTGTATAGATTTTACATTTCAATTCTCTTGCCAGTTTTTCCGCATATAGAGGTGCGACATTTTCATCCGTAATAATGATTTTCTGTCCCGAGCAAGTCTTATCAATGTAAGATTTGGCATCATGCAGTAGGCCTGATGAAATATGTATGGGATAACCGTTTGCACCCAGATCAATAGAAACTGTTTTCATGAATTAACAGGTAACGCGAAAAGCCTTAAGCCGCAAGACACAGTTGCTGAGATTTTGTAGCGTTATCCGTGGGCTTTCCTGCAGATGTAAATAATTCGGCAAGAGGGCCATATTTTCGTGGGCTGTAGGGAGCCCAATTATCTATAGGCTGTGCCAATCGATCTGCAATAATATGATTAACGCAGTGGCTTAATCCCATGCCAAGATGACTGGCGCAAGATATGTCTATATTTTCATGGCGTGCTGAGAATGTGGTGGTCTGTGCAGCGGTGGCACTGACTACACCGTCATAATGCGAGTAAAGACAGCTTAAAGGTATATCTGAAACATCACTATCTTCAATTTCATGCATAATATTCATGAATTGCATAACATCTAAATCATCGGGCGGATTTAATTTGTCAAAAAAGAACGTGGCCAGCATGTTCGCGCCATCTTCTTTATTTTCAACTAGATTTGAGTTCATTGGGCTTCCCAAAGTAATAACACTTTTTACCAAATTCTCGCCTTTAAGATGTGCTGTAACTGCTGCTGCTGCGTAAGTGCCACCTAAACTTTGCCCTATAAGGTCAATAGGGGCTCCATCATGCAATGCAGATATTTCACGAACACGTTCACTGACATTATCAAGTGTTACATTTTTGGGTCCTAGATTTCTGCCTTGTTGCCAATCGTAAACGGAATAACCCTTTAGTTTGAGGAACGCCTCAAGAGCCTTTAGAGAATTTTCCTTTGCTCCAAAGCCTGGCAATAGCAAAACAGGACGCCCATCACCATCAGGAGTAGCATTCAATGTAATCGGAAGTGCCCACGGAATATTAAAAGCTGATACAAGTGCACCAGCCATGGTTCTTCCACCTTCAGTTAAAGATAAAAATAATGATGGAGTGCCCATGGTATCCCTTTTCCTAATTCGTTTATTAAAAGCTATTCTTGAAAACGAAAACTGTCAAAGAAAAGGGCGCATATAGCGCCCTTAAGTTGTGTGTAATTACGACACGCCTAGTCTTTATAAATAAGTGAGAATATCATTCCCAGACCAAGACCTGTTCCAAAACCAGCAGCTCCCCATGACAACGCAAGAGATAATGAAATTGGCAAATAGGCATAAGGTATCATCATCAATGTTCCGATAAGTAAGCCAATCATAATACCAAAGCGGATACCTTCGGATAAGCCTTTACCCTCATGTTTACGAGTATAAATAAAGCCCACAAAAACGACTGTAAGGAACTGACACAGCATCATCCAAGGGAAGTACTGTGTCATAGTGTCTTCTGGGCGCCAGAGTTCAGGTGTCTGCTCGTATGTATTCATTAGCCATTCGACATGGATGAGATAATCAAAGCCATAGATAAAAACAAATCCAACAATAACGGATAAAACAAATCGTGAGATATTCACACCAGTGCAGGGGCAATTCATATAGAGTCTCCTTAAATAAGGTTTCAGGAAGAATTATCTAATGATTTGAAACTTTTAGTTGTAATATTGTCAAGCGCCCTAATATATATTGACATAATTAAATAATTGCCCTATTTTATTTTGCATATTATGTAGAGGATGAAAAATGTCTTTTCAAAAAGAAAACACACACAGTGGAATTATTGGGCATTACGTAGAGCCTAAAGATTATTTAATTGCAGCAGGCCGAATGCGTGATGACGATAGGGAGTGTGAATCTATTGATTTATTATATGAAGCTGTTGAAATTTATCCTGAAAATTTTCTTCTTAGGCTAAGACTTGGTAAATCATTATTTTACAAAGAAAGATACGACAAATCTGTCACAAGCCTTTTGATTGCTCATAATCTAAATCCCAATGATCAACAAGCAGGTGATTTGCTGGACAGGGCAAGAGTACAAGCTGATCCTTTGTCGCAAAGAGAGAGCCTAAAAAATAGTAAATTCTTAGGGTGTCAAGTTGTACCCCAAACTTATATGGCTGTTGCACGTAATATGCGTGATCATGATCAAGAAGCGGAATCGATTGAGATGTTGTATGAGGCTGTAGATAATTTTCCAGAAGACGTTGTTCTCAGATATCAACTTGGAAAGTCACTTTATTTTCAAAATAGATTTCCTGAAGCCATCGATGTGCTTGTGAAGGCGCAGGAGATAGACAATTCAGATTCTCAAGTAAGAGATTTGCTTAGAAGGATCAAAGGGGCTGTTGGCTCAGATCTTAGAATTCCGAACATATAAAACAGTGGCGGTGTCGGTGGGATTCGAACCCACGATACGAGTTTCCCCGTATGACGATTTAGCAAACCGTTGCCTTAAGCCTCTCGGCCACGACACCGTACCATGTTTAGAACGTATGATTTATCAGATGTTGTGAAGGCTATCAAGTAGGGAAAACACTAATCTAGATAAGAGCGTAATGTTTGTGCCCAATCTTCGATATGTTCATGGTCAAGAAACTCTTCAATTGGGTGGATTACCCATTCTTGCATCACAATTCCGCGCTTAATTTTAAAGGCTATACAAGCCGAGTTATTGGCCTTACCGCTCTGGGAGAGTTTTGTTTGATAAAATAATTTGCCACTGTCTTTATCTGTTACCTGTGATGTTGGTTCGATAATGTCGCCAAATGCATGAGCACTGGCAACCTCGACAACAAAAAAGAGGGTTTCCAAATAAGAGGGGGCATCTTTGAGGTCAACAACAATATATTCGTCATCACCATCACCAACACCATCTCGGTTATCACCGCTGTGTTTAATACAGCCAGATTTATCAACCATCTCACCAGGAACGCCAGATATATAGTTGAGAAAGCTGTTGTCAGCAGCATAGGAGTAACAAGCAATATCAAGATCAAAGGTTACCTTGTTTTGCCCCATAAGATTTTTAACGCGATCAATTGTAGTAACAACCTGATTGGGATCCCAACTTAGGCCTACTTGAATCAATTCACCTTCGATTTTTACTGGAGTCGGTTTTGACATGTCGATAGAATAGCAAACTTAAGTGATAAACGCTATATAGCTGTTATATATAAGAAAAGCCTTAAGAAGACTAAAGCTTTTTCTTAAGAAGTTCGTTTACAATGGCAGGGTTGGCTTTGCCTTGGGATTTTTTCATGACTTGTCCAACAAAAAAGCCAAAGAGCTGTTCTTTACCGCCACGATATTTTTCTACATTGTCAGGGTTCTCGGCCAAAACTTCGTCAACAACAGCTTCAATAGCACCTGTATCAGTGACTTGTTTCAATCCTTTCTCTTCAACAATAGAAGAAGCATCTTTTCCTGTTTCCATCATTTCCGCGAAAACGTCTTTGGCGATTTTCCCAGAAATCGTATTATCGGAAATAAGGCTAATCAATCCACCAAGTTGTTCGGCGGAGACAGGACTTTCAGCCAAAGATTTGCCGTCTTTATTAAGGACGCCTAAAAGCTCATTTAATACCCAGTTAGCTGCCAATTTTGCATCACGGTCTTTTGCGACTGTCTCGTAATATTCGGCACGTGAACGCTCGGCAATCAAAACGGAGGCATCATAGAGGCTCAGGCCATAATCTTGCATGAAGCGGTGTTTCTTTTGATCGGGAAGCTCGGGTAGAGTTTCCTTAATCTCATTAACCCATTTGCTCTCAATTTCTAGTGGAAGCAAATCAGGGCAGGGGAAGTAACGATAATCATGTGCGTCTTCTTTAGAGCGCATAGTTCTGGTTTCCATTTTTGCGGGATCCCAAAGTCGTGTTTCTTGATCTATCGTTCCACCATTTTCAAGAATTTCCAATTGCCTTTGTGCTTCGTATTCAATGCATTGTTGAACCGCCTTAAGAGAGTTCACATTTTTCATTTCGCAACGTGTGCCAAGCTCTGTTTCACCAACACGGCGTAGTGATAAATTCACATCAGCACGCATAGAACCTTCGTCCATGTTACCGTCGCATGTTCCCAAATAACGCAGTATCATTCGAAGCTTGGAAACATAGGCGACAGCCTCATCAGGGCCACGCATATCAGGTTCAGAAACAATTTCCATCAAAGCACAGCCTGCGCGGTTTAAATCAATATAAGATTTAGTTGGGTGCATATCGTGAATGGATTTTCCTGCGTCTTGCTCAAGGTGAAGGCGCGTAACACCAATATTTTTAACAGTGCCATCAGGCAAATCGATTTCAATCACACCAGTACCAACAATAGGATGTTCAAACTGAGTAATTTGATAACCTGTAGGTAGGTCAGGATAAAAATAATTTTTACGTGAGAAAACGGAGGTGTTGTGAATTTCAGCATTCAAACCAAGGCCAGTACGCACGGCCTGCTCAACACAATATTCATTAAGCACGGGTAACATGCCGGGCATACCAGCATCCACAAATGAAACTTGGGAATTGGGTGCCGCACCAAACTCTGTTGACGCGCCTGAAAACAATTTAGCATTGGCGGTAATCTGGGCATGAACCTCAAGTCCAATTACCATCTCCCAGTCACCAGTTTTGCCTTTAATAATCATACCCATTGAATTGCTCCGTTAATTAAATTCGCCTTGAACACACCCTAACACAATACGCTTTTCTGTCTGCTCATAAGTCGGACTTGATACTATTGCTTCCATAGGGTCTGTTACACTAGGATTTGCTGCCAAAATAGCTGGTAAATCGGCAGCTGCACGCTCCCTTACATATGTAGCCATATTGTTAGACATGCAACTGCAAATTTTTTGTCCAGCCTGATAGACATCATTTGTACATTTCTGGTAAACCCAGTCACGAACTGGGAACTCCATACAAGGCGCATAAACAGTGGTCAGCATTTTGTTAATAGAGCTTCGCGCTCTTTGATCTTGGCCTGCCATAGATTGCACTTCTTCGACTGACATATTTTTCATCATATAGGTTGCCGTACAACGACAAAAAATGTCCTGTGTTTGCGAAGTGATGCGCTCGTCCGTTTTGGTAAGACAGCTATTATAGTATTCAGTTGCTGCTTGTTGTGTAATTGCGGTTTGTGCTAGCGCAGCAGAATAGCCCAAAGATAAAATGAGTAATCCTAGTAAGAGACTTAAAGTATTCATCTTGGAAATTTTCATTGTGGCAATCCTTTCACCTTAGGGGCTGGGCGCAAATATGTTTGAACACATTGTTTATAGCCTGCATTGCGTGCTCTGTTCAATTCAACACTACTTAATAATGCATCTAATGGTTCCTTATAATCTTTAGGGTATTTTGCCATATTGAGCAAAGAAGTAACAGAACCTTGATTTTTCACAAATGGAACAAGCTGTTCGCCAACACATTGGCAATATTTGGGTATGTTATAAATGAATGGTGAATTACTTCTGTCCTCAACACAAGAAACATAAGTAATATCAATGATGGGGCTTTCCATACAGGGCATAACGACCTGTGAAACGAATTTTTCGAAGGATTCATTACCAGGATTACGGGCGCCTTTTTTGTTTAAATTAGCTAAATCGCCGTTGGTCATTTTTAGGCGCATATGTGCAGCTGAACAGGTGCAAAAGTTTTCATGTGCTGTGGGGGTAAATTTACGCGGAATTTTTGATAGGCATTTATCCAAATATATTGCTGCGGTACGAGGTGAAACACGTTCCTCGGAAAGTTGTTCTACAAAGAGCTCTTCTTCTGTAAGGCTTTCCTGGGCATCTTGTGCATATGAGGTGTGAGGTAAAAAACTCATACCTAAGATTAAACAAAGAAAAGCAATTAGAATCTTCATGCAGCTTTAGGTGAAGTTTTATAGGGATTTAGATCAAGCGCAGCTGCCTTTTCAATGCGATGACCCACTTGAAGAACAGTTTCTTCATCCCAAGCTTTTCCAAGAATTTGTAAGCCTAATGGCAGCCCATGCTTATCAAATCCAGCTGGTACAGACATTCCTGGCAACCCTGCAATGGAGGCGGGTACTGTAAACACATCATTCAAGTACATCTTGATTGGGTCGTCTTCATTCTCGCCAATGGCGAATGCGGCACTTGGGGCAGTTGGGGTAAGAAGGACATCGCACTTCTCATAAGCTTTTGTGAAATCCTCTGAAATCAAGCGGCGGATTTTTTGGGCCTTAATATAATAGGCGTCATAATAACCTGCGGACAAAACATAAGTCCCTATCATAATACGGCGAATAACTTCTTCACCAAAACCATCTGCGCGAGTGTTTTTATATGTTTCAAGAATATCTTCACCAGGGGCGCGCAGCCCATACCTTACGCCGTCATAGCGTGCGAGATTAGAAGATGCCTCTGCTGGTGCAATTATATAATAAGTAGGAAGTGCGTATTTCGTGTGAGGTAGAGAAACCTCAACAATTTCTGCACCTTCAGCCTTAAGCCAAGCAATGCCTTTATCCCATAAATCTTCAATATCCTTGGGCATACCATCCATGCGATATTCTTTAGGAATACCGACACGCAAACCCTTCAAAGAGTCTTCCAGTTTTGCAGTAAAGTCAGGCACGTCAATTTGTGCAGATGTAGAATCCTTTGGGTCGTATCCTGACATGGAATTTAATAGAAGCGCGGAGTCCTCAACAGTTCTTGCAAAAGAGCCAGGTTGATCGAGGGAAGAAGCAAAGGCAACCACACCCCAACGAGAGCAACGACCATAAGTTGGTTTTATTCCAGAAATACCACAAAAACTTGCTGGCTGGCGAATTGATCCGCCTGTATCTGTACCAGTCGATCCCATGCAAAGACGTGCAGCAACAGCAGCGGCAGAACCACCAGAAGAGCCCCCAGGAACAAGCTCGGTATTTCCACCATCATTACGTTTCCATGGGTTAATGACATTGCCGAAATAACTGGTTGTATTTGCCGAACCCATGGCAAATTCATCCAGATTGGTTTTACCTAAAAAGACAGCACCGTCTCTTAAGAGATGTGAGGTAACCGTTGATTCATATTGAGGTTTAAAGCCCTCAAGAATATGACTGGCGGCAGTTGTTTGAACATTTTTTGTGCAAAATAAATCCTTAATTCCAAGTGGAATACCATCAAGGGGAAGGGCACTATCAGAAGCATAGCGGTCATCGGACTTCTTTGCCTGTTCAAGTGCTTCATCTGTCGTATCAGTGATAAAGGCGTTAAGTCCTTTGTTTCTTTCCATGTTATTAACATGAGCTTCGGTCAGTTCTGTCGCTGTGAAGTCCTTTGCTTTTAAGCCGTCGAGGGCTTCACGAATACTTAGGGATGTAAAATCTGTCATGTTTTCTATTCAACCACTTTACTAATTACAAAATAATCTTCGGATTCCTCGGGTGCATTTGCAAGAATGGCATCAGGGTAACCACCATCTGTTACTTTGTCTTGACGCAAAGGAAGTTTGATTTCGACCACGCTTGCTAAAGGCTCGACGTTATCTGTATTGACCTCATCGAGTTGTTCAACAAAGCCCAGAATATTGCCTAATTGATCAACAAGGCGATCTTCTTGTTCCTCGCTTAAGTTGAGACGAGCAAGATTTGCAACTTTCTGCACTGTTTTTTTATCCATGAAGCTTGACCTTTTCTTTAAAAGATGAAAAACGCTTAATAACATTGAGATATAAGGATTAAGCTTAAATGTCCAGCTTTGGTGACGCTGAAACACATGATTTTTTGAAAAAAGTGGGCGGGGGTGCTTCGTTACTTGCCCTTGATGTTGGTAGTAAGACAATTGGCGTTGCCTCAGGGAATCTCATAAGTTTTACTTCAACAGCTCTTATGACCGTAAAACGTCAAAAATTTTCAAATGATATGGATGTATTGAAGTTACTCATAAAAGAATATGACAGTAACGGAATTGTCGTTGGTTATCCCATTAATATGGATGGTAGTGAAGGGCGACGTTGTCAATCAATTAGAGATTTCGTTATTGAGATGAAAAATTACATTACATTGCCTGTTTTGCTTTGTGATGAACGTTTATCCACAGACTCTGTGGATGGAATGTTGGATAACTCTGTGAATAAAAGAAAAGCTAAAGAAACAGGTATAACCGACCAATATGCTGCAAAGATTATTCTTGATCGGGCACTTGAGGCATTTCGTCAAAACAGTATCTCATAAGTTCAAGACCGTTTTCTCGCATCCAGCTTTTTCCCTGGGCATAATCTTCGCAAAGGCTTTCACATGTGCTCCAAAATTTTTGGCTGTGATCCATGTGTTTCAAATGTGCAACCTCATGTGCAACAACATAATCAATAGACGAGTAAGGGGCAAATGCCAGTCGCCATGAAAAAGAGATAGCACCCTTATGACCGCAACTGCCCCATCGTGTATGTGTATCTCTGACGCTAACTTTCGAGAGTGGCTTACCAAGTTGACTAGCCTTCTCAAATGCAAGCTTTTCTAGCCTTTTCTTAGTTTCATCCCTTATCCATCTTTTAAGGCGCGGTGTAATGTCATTAAGATAAGTATCAATACATAGCTGTGAACCCTCTATCGCTATTTTTGTTCTTTTAACCGAGGAGCTCTTCGTGATTTTTAAAGTAAGAATCTCTCCAAAAAATGGGAAAATGGCACCGTTAGAAAAATAAACTGTCTGTGGCAGTGACGAAAGAGTTTTGTCTATCCAGTCTTGATTGGAATTTACAAAAGCATTTATTTTACGTGTGGATGTTCGTTTAGGTATAACCAGATCAATTGAAAACGTCTTTCGATTAAGGCGTAGAGCTAATCTTTTTGCCTTTGGGCTAATACGCGGATTTACGTGCGAAGGAATGGAAAGTTCTGCAAACATTTTTAAAGTCTAATTATATTATGAGGCAAATGCTAGGCGCATTCCGCCAACATGTGACTCCTCAAGACCCATTGCTACACGCATGTCTTTGTCACCTCTTTTGGTGAGATCCGCAATAAGAAGGGGATGAGTGTTCATGCGCGAGGTTTCGTTCCAGCTTTTTTCAGGTTGGAGTGTCACATTTATGACTTGTGGTTTTCTTTCTTCGTCAATCTGATTTACAACCCAGTTAAAATTAAATTGAGCACTTAGGATGCTTTTAGCCAAATTTTTATCGGTGGGCATATGACGTTCTATAGAATCAACAGGTTCCATTTCTCTGGGTTTTTGAGGTGTGCCATGCAATCCAATATAGATAACAGTATTTATATCGCTCATATCTACAAGTGGTGTTGCCAATCCATTTTGAAGATAGGCACCGTCAAAACCTATACGACCTTCATCGTCGGCGTAGCCATTGGAGCATAAAAGCGCCACCGATTTTTTTACTGAATCCCAATCTGTATCTTGCCCCGTAACAATTTTGTTTTTCCAAGTTTGTTTTTCTTGTTTTAAGTATGTTTCAAAATCACCATCGCAATAATGTAAGTGAGTTTTTAAAGGTCCGTTTAACGTAGTTTGTATGTTTTCCCCAATATGCTTTTGAAGGTTTTTGATTATCAATTCGCTCAAAGTTCCTCGAGGCAATGATCTTACAGAGGCATCTAGGCCGGCAAACATAAGAGGAGGTATATTGGGGTATGCAACTGCATCACCGCCAAGTATGGATCTTAAGTGAGGAAACATATTAGTTGTCATTTTTGCAGTTTTTTGTGTGGCAACCAGTGTCGATAATCCCCAACCGGTATTCGAAACATCCTGCCAAAAGCCCTTGAGAGAAGATTCTGCAACCAAGGCAGCCTCATCTGGATTTGCTGAGGTGTTGAAAGCATTGGCTAGAATCAAAGAATTTATTCCTCCTGCGCTTGTGCCCAAAGCATTTGTAATGCGAGCTTGCCCAGAGAGAATATCGGGGTGTTGCATTAGGGCACGCAAAGCGCCAGAGCTATAGCTCCCATAGGAACCTCCACCTTCGCAAACGATGGCAATATCACCTTCCAGTGGTTTTATTATTGGTAACGCAAGTATATTAGGACTCCCTGATTTTTTAACAGAATAGCAGGACTTTTTTTGTGAAATCTATAAGCAGTGCAGCAAAAATAAACTAACATGTTGATTTATAATGTGAATAAAATGATTGAGCTAGTTTTCTTGCTCTAGTTATAAGGGATAACACATGTTAAAGTTTTCGAATGAATCAAGCCTTCTTACCTGACTTCACTGCAAGTCATTTCTTCCAAAACCTTATTCTGGTGTTTCCTGATAGGGTTGGGAGTGTTTTGATTGCTCTTATATTAACAATCTTCCTAGGGCTGTTTTATGGAAGTTATAAGGGGTATTCAGTTCCATTTTATTGGATTTTGATTACTAAGTTCTTTGGAAAATTTACTGATAAAGCTGATCGCGTAGGTAGAAGTCATTCGTCTCTAACTTTTCGCGGCACATTTATAACTGTTATTCTGCTTATTTTTGCAACTGTATTTGGTGGTTCTGCTGTGTGGCTAGCTCAGAATTTCCCTCTTTATCGATTGCTGGATATAGCGTCTTTGGTTTTTTGTACTGCGACAGGTAGTATTTGGTATTTAATTGGTCGTGTTCATAAAACTATTACACGAAAAGAACATAAAACGACGTTCTTTTCGCTTGCTGTTTCAAGTCGGACTAACCTTAACTACTATGACGAACATGCCTTAACACGCGAAGCAGCTGCTTTTGGCGTGATTTATCTGGAGCGTGCACTTATAGCGCCTGTAATGGGATATCTTATTTTTGGTTTACTTGGACTTTTTATTGTTTCTGGAATATGTGCAGGAGCGTGGCTCTATGGTCGTGAAGGCCAAGGTAATGGTTTTCAAACTCTTATATGTGCCTTGCAAAGGTTTGTAGGGATATTTACGGCGCCCGTTGCTTTGTTATCTCTGGTTCTATCATCTTTTCTTGTTCCTGGCGCAAGCATAGGGCGTGCATTTAATGGGCTTTTCAAATTCTCAGGAAAGCCATCCTATCTCTCAGGTGGTAAAGCTCTGCAGGTAACTGCTTACTCGCTTAATGCTGTATTCGGGGGTGGTAAAAAAGATACAGAGGACAAGCCAATTTTACGAGAATGGACTGGGCCAAAAGGACAGTCTGCAAAGATAAATCCAGAGCTTCTAAAACCGTTACAATTTATGCTGTTTGTCTCTACGTTGATATTTGTTTGCGGGCTATTAGTAATACTGGTATCAATTTACGAATAATTTTGTACGTTTTTAAGCCATATACTGCTTGACAGAATAGTCTATGAGCGTGTAACACTCCAAGTCGAATTTGAATTGAAGATATTAAGAGGATTAAATCATGGCACGTCGTTGTGTAATCACAGGAAAAAAACCAATGTCTGGGAACAATGTTTCTCACGCACACAATAAAACACGTCGTCGTTTTCTTCCAAACATTCAAAGTACTGCGCTTTTCAGCGAAACTTTAAAGCAGAAGATTACTATTAAGGTAAGTGCTGCTGGTCTTCGTACGATTGACCATAAGGGTGGTTTGGATGCGTTTTTGATGAGCACAACTCCATCAAAGCTTGAGCCTGAAATGGTTAAACTTCGCACTAAACTCCTTAAAACACAGAAAAAAGCTGAAGCAGCAGCTAAGTAAGTTTTCTTTAAAGGAATTTTCCTGACATGACCGAGCCAAAACGCGAGACGGAAGCACCGGACACGTCACTTTTTAGCACGTCTTCATCTATTGATTATTCTGGTTTTGCCTTCGATATTACGCATAAGGACTCAAAAAGTCGTGCGCGACTAGGTAATCTCAAAACACCGCATGGCACAATTCAAACACCAAATTTTATATTTTGCGGTACTAAGGCCAATATCAAAAGTCTTCAGCCTCATCAGGTAAAAGAGGCAGGGGCAGACATCGTTCTTGCCAATACCTATCACCTAATGATTCAACCTGGTGCTGACCTCGTCCAGAAAATGGGTGGTTTGCATAAATTTATGAATTGGAATGGACCAATTCTTACAGATAGTGGCGGTTTCCAGATTTATTCTATGGGTGATGGCACTGACGCTGACGAGATAAAAGGGCGTAACAATAAGTCAAACCGAGCACGTTCTCTAAACAAAATTACAGAAGAGGGTGCAGCCTTTCGTTCGTACAAGGATGGAAGTAAGCTTTTCTTGTCCCCTGAAAGTGCGATAGATATTCAAAGAAAGCTTGGCCCTGATTTTGTTGTCCAGCTTGATGAGTGTACGGCCATGCACGTCAGCCGTGACTATACTGAAAAATCAATGCATATGTCGCACCGTTGGGGCGATCGTTCTTTAAAGGCATTTGAGCGTTCACATGACGGATCACAGGCTATCTATAGCGTGGTTCAGGGTGGTGTATTTCAAGAATTGCGTGAAGAAAGTGCAGCCTATACGGCAAGCCGTCCATTCTTTGGAACCGCTATTGGTGGAACTTTTGGTGGTAATTTTGACCAGTTTTTCGAGATAGTTTCATGGTGTATGCCTCATATAGCACAGGACAGACCTGTTCATTTGCTGGGCATAGGTACGTTTAAGGATATTTTTGAATGTGTGCGTCTTGGGATTGATACATTTGATTGTGTGTCACCTACGCGTATAGCACGACATGGTTGGGCTTTAATGAAAGGCGCACCGAGCGAGCGCCTTAATCTTAGAAATGCTAAATATGCTGATGATCCAGATCCCTTATGGCCCGAGTTGGGTATTCCTGCCTGTTCACAATATTCTAAGGCTTATTTACATCACCTCTTTAAAGCGGGCGAACATTTAGGCGGTCAAATTGTTGCGCAACACAACATAGCTGTTATGAGCCATTTGATGGTCAAGATTAGAGAAGCTATCAAAAGTGATACTTTGGATGAATTGCAAAAAGAATGGCTAGTCGATTAACCTGTAAGTAATAAAGACTTCACGGTTTCCTGCTTTTTGCTATACTTTCTCACGTTATCAATCAATTAGTTTGGGATGCGCACGTGAGCGAACACATTTCTCCTCAAATATCAGGTTATGAATTAATAAGAGTTTCCGTTAGATGGCAGGGGGATGTCCTTGCGTCATGGACGCAAAAAGAAGAATTAGTATCTAATGCTTCGGCAAAAACGGTGTTTCAGAATTTTTATAATTACTATGAGCGGCTTGATGGATCGAATTTTTCTGATCTTAAGAAACTGGAAGGGTTATTTGAGAAACTCTGTTCGCAAGCACAGAAAAAGGAAAGTCAAAAAGAGTTTTCCCATAATTTCAATGATTTCATCCGTATTTTAACTTCATTTCTTGAGCCAGTAGAGGAAAATTCCGAGGGGGTGTCATATGGTGAAGGTTATGAAGGACTTAAGGCTGATTATAAGCAGGAAATGGAACGATTAGGGCGCGATGGTAGAGAGTTCTGTATATGTTTGCTCTCTGTTGTTGGAAATCAAGTTGCATCCATCGATATCTTACGTGCTCTAATAAATTCTCAACTTCGTGGTTTTGATAGTGTATTTAAATTGGATGAAAACAAGATAGCCTTGTCACTTAAACAAACCGACAAAAATGGCGCTAATCGTTTCTTGAGGCGTGTGCAGAACAAGTTTTTTACTGATAATAACTCCAAATTCAATGCTGTCATTTCGCAACCTGTATTAGGAGAAGTTTTAAATTCTGTAATGCTTAATTTACAAAAAGACTTAAGCGCATTACAAGTCAGTGCAAGTGGTGATATTGTTATTCTACAGGAATTATCGCCATTAGAACGACATTTAAAAGAGGCAAGTTCAAATTGAGTACCATTGATCACAAAATATTATTTGATGCTATGCCTGTACCACGCTTTTTGGTGGAGCCTGGAAAAGACGGTCATTATACAATCAAAGAATGTAACCAACGTGGATTAGAATATTTTTCGCGCAAAAGAGATCAAATTATTGGGGTGCCAATTGTTGATTTTATGGATAGTGAGAATGCGCGCCACTTTGAGCAAGCCTTTGAGGTGTGCATAAAACAAAAAGTTCCTGTGACTATTCAGGCGCTCCCATCATTCCCAGGTGGAATTCGTGTTTATGGATTTTGGATAAACCCATTGCTTGATATTGCAGGGCAAGCTGTTCTCATTGATGTCATGGCTCAGCCTGATACTGCCGATGACTCAATTTTACAACGTGAGCGTGATGATGCGATTTCACTTCTGACATCTATCTTTGATGTGTCCGAGGTTTCCATTGTTGTGACTGACCATCATCGGCGCATTGTGCGTGTTAATGACAGCTTTATTCGTTCATTCGGTTGGAAACGCGATGACGTGATAGGAGAGGACTTTTCTTTTCTTATAGCACCAGAGGAGCAAGAAGTAGCCATTCGTAACCACGACCGCATGATGGAAAGTGGTATGCGATCATCCGGTGAAATGAAGATGTTGCGTAAGGACGGTGCTATTGCCAATGCACTGTTTACCACAGCGACGCTTGAGCTTTCACAACGCAGACGATTCCAAGTTGCAACCATTATGGACATTACCTTGCGTAAACAGATGGAGGTCTCTCTTCGTATGGCAAAAGAGCGCGCTGATGCAGCCAATAATGCGAAATCGAGCTTTCTTGCTAACATGAGCCATGAGCTACGTACCCCGCTTAATGCCATTATTGGATTTTCTGAGATTATGATGAATGAGACCTTTGGGAAATTAGGCAGTGACAAGTACATGGAATATCTGGGTGATGTTCATTTAAGTGCGCGTCACTTACTGGATATCATTAATGAAGTGCTTGATATGTCTAAGATTGAAGCAGGTAAGGTTGATCTTGATGAACAACCATATGGAATTAAGGATTTGATTGTCTCTGTCACGCGTATGATGACCTCGCGTGCCTTTACGGCCAAAATTGAAATGGTTAGTGACATCCAAGAAGATCTGCCAGGACTCATGTCCGACCCGCGTCTTATCCGTCAGGTACTGATTAATTTGGTTTCTAATGCTATTAAATTTTCCAAAGAGGGTGACAAAATTTATATCAAAGCCCTTATTCAAAAAGATGGAGATATGCTTATTTCTGTTAAGGATGAGGGAATTGGCATGCCTGCTGATAAAATTCAAGAGGCACTTGAGCCATTCGGGCAAATTACAAATTCCCAACACGCAAAAGAGCAACAAGGTACAGGTCTAGGGCTTCCTTTGGCAAAGGCCATGGTTGAATTACATGGCGGCGTACTAAAACTTAAATCCGGGGAAGGGTTGGGAACAACTGTTACTGTTATATTCCCACAGCGCCGTGTTATTCCGCTTAGTAAGGTCAAGGCAGATGCCTTCCAAGAAGAAACTAATAAAAAATCATCTAAAAAAGTTAAAAAATAAATGTCTGCCGATGATGAAAGACTGGCAACATCACTTTGGATTGACGCGCATTTAAGGCTTTGCGAACAAAAGGGCCTCTTTTTCTATATTACCAATAAGGGTGCGCCTTACAGTGGAACAATTCTTCTTAAATTAAATGGTCAGGGCAATGGTTTTCGCATTCTGACTCAAGTACGCGATGTTAATGGTGATTTGGGATGGATGCACGCACTTGG
This sequence comes from uncultured Alphaproteobacteria bacterium, assembly GCA_963740205.1. Classification (GTDB taxonomy): domain Bacteria; phylum Pseudomonadota; class Alphaproteobacteria; order Micavibrionales; family Micavibrionaceae; genus UBA2137. The sequence continues at coordinate 211,640 of CAVUDD010000002.1, read as the reverse complement.
CAAAGAAGATGTTGAAGAAGTTGATATAGATGCCTATATTCGCCGTTCCTTGGAGCGTGACCCCGATATATGGGTTATCGAGATAGAGGACAAAACCCTAACTAATCCCTTTGAAGGTAAGCTCATTGAGTAAGATTGACGACATACTGGAAAAACGCAGAACTTTTGCGATTATTTCTCATCCTGATGCAGGTAAAACAACACTTACAGAAAAACTTTTGTTGTTTGGCGGTGCTATCCAGCTTGCGGGTGAGGTAAAGGCAAAGGGTGACCGTAGACGTGCGCGTTCTGACTGGATGAAGGTTGAGCAAGAACGTGGTATTTCCGTTGCGTCCTCTGTGATGACGTTTGAGTATGATGATATTACTTTCAACCTTCTGGATACGCCTGGTCACGAAGATTTCAGTGAGGATACGTACAGAACGCTGACTGCTGTAGATAGCGCGGTCATGGTGATTGATTGTGCCAAGGGTATTGAAACACAAACTTTAAAGCTGTTTGAGGTTTGTCGTTTACGCGATATTCCAATTATTACCTTTATCAACAAAATGGATAGAGATGGGCAGGATGTTTTCTCTCTTATGGACGAGATTGAAAAGAAGCTTGCCCTTGATGTAACACCTGCGTCTTGGCCAATAGGTATGGGACGTGATTTTAAAGGCTGTTATGACCTGTTTAAGGACGAGCTTATCCTGTTTGATAGAGGGCAGGGTAGTAAAATGAGCCAAGGCATTACCTGTAAGGGTATTGATGATCCCAAGATTGAGGAACATTTACCCGCTGATCAGGTTGAAGCCTTGCGCGACGAGGTCAAAATGGTGCGTGAACTCTGTCCTGATTTTGACAAAGAAAGTTACAATGAAGGTCACATGACGCCTGTTTATTTCGGGAGTGCGGTTAATAATTTTGGTGTACGCGAATTATTGGATGGTTTGGCACGATTTGCACCTTCACCGCGTGCGCAAAAAACAGAAGAGCGCATGGTAAAACCTGATGAAAACAAGGTCACTGGTTTTGTATTTAAAATACAGGCAAACATGGATCCTAAGCACAGAGATAGAATAGCATTTACAAGGATTTGTAGTGGAATATTCAAGCGTGGTATGAAGTTAAAACATTCTCGCTCAGGTAAAATGTTAACTATGCATTCACCACAGCTTTTCCTCGCGCAAGACCGTGAAATGGCAGAAGAAGCCTATCCGGGCGATATTATTGGATTACCCAACCACGGAAACCTTCGAATTGGTGATGTTTTGACCGAAGGTGAAAATTTGACCTTTACAGGGATTCCTTCATTTGCACCTGAATATATGCAACGTGTAATACCTGATGATCCAATGAAGGCAAAACATTTGGGCGCAGCACTTCAGCAATTGGCAGAAGAGGGTGTAGCGCGTGTTTTCAAGCCTCTACTAGATTCTCAATGGATAGTTGGTGTGGTAGGCCCACTTCAATTTGATGTTCTGGCTGACCGTATACGTACGGAATATGATATTCCTGCACATTTCGAGCAGGTAAACCTTCATACGGCACGTTGGATTGAGGGTGATCCCAAAAAGGTAAAGGAATTCATTGATTCAAATAGAATGGCAGTTGCCAATGACCATGATGATGATCCAGTCTTTTTGGCACGTAATGCTTGGCATCTTGATGATGTTAAGGATAAATATAAAGATATTCAGTTTTTAGCAACGAGATAAGGCTCTAAGCCAGTCCTGGAACTCTCATTCCACTACGACCAGAAGGTCGTGCAACAGGTTTGCCACCCGAAGTGTTCAATCCGTTTGCCGCCGCTCTAAATGGTATCCCTGCTTTATTTGCCATACTTAAATCTTATCAAATACATAAAATTAATACGAATATAACATTTAAATAATTGATATAATTATGAAATCGTGGGCATTTCAAGTGAGGAAATACCATTAATTTCATGTATTCCTGCCGATAACTGAATACGAGCCTCTGCAGCGCCTTTAAAATCGAATTTTGTTTTCATGTTTCAAGTTTACCTAAAAAACATTAGCGTTTTATTAAATTCATATCAAAAAAATCCAAGAATTCCCTTGCTTTTATGCCTATATGAACGATATAAACCGTACGAAATTAGTACTGATTAAGGTTTAAGATGATTAAGCTATCTAAAATGGCGGATTACGGCATAGTGGTTCTCTCTTACATGAGCCACAATGACGTGTGCCTTTCATCTGCACAAATTGCCGAAAACACACATATTCCCGAACCAACCGCTGCCAAGGTTTTAAAGCTATTATCAAATGGTGGAATAGTGACCTCTACGCGCGGTGCAAACGGGGGTTACAAACTTGCAGCCAACGCCAATGATATATCAGCGGCACATATCATCGAGGCAATAGATGGGCCTGTGGCTTTGACGTCTTGCGTAGAGGAAAGCGCGGTGGCATGTGAATTGGCAAACAGTTGTGCCTTAAACGGTAGATGGCAAAAAATTAATGGCGCAGTGCGCGATGCCCTTGGAAATTTAACCCTAAAGGATTTTGCATGAGCAACCGTATTAATGCCCAAACAATCGAAAGCGTAGAGTCACTCAAGAAATATGAGGCGGGCTTTGTTACGGATATTGAGTCCGATAAGGCGCCAAAGGGTCTAAACGAAGATATTGTCCGCTTTATCTCTGCCAAAAAGGAAGAACCAGAGTGGATGTTGGAATATCGCCTTAAGGCATACCGTCATTGGTTGACTATGCCCGAGCCTAAATGGTCGAAGGTCGATTACCCGAACTTGATTATCAGGATGCCTATTATTTCTCTGCGCCTAAATCAGGTGATAAGCCTAAATCTCTGGACGAGGTGGACCCTAAACTTCTTGAAACATACGAAAAGCTTGGTATTCCCTTACGCGAGCAGGAAATGCTGGCTGGGGTTGCCGTTGATGTTGTTTTCGACTCTGTATCTGTCGCCACAACATTTAAAGCAAAATTAAGAGAATCTGGCGTTATCTTCTGCTCAATCTCGGAGGCCATTAAAGAACATCCAGAGCTTGTGAAAAAATATATGGGCTCTGTTGTGCCTTACCACGATAACAAACATGCCTGCCTTAATGCGGCTGTGTTTACCGATGGGTCATTTGTATATATTCCCGAGGGGCTACGTTGCCCTATGGAGCTTTCCACGTATTTCCGTATCAATGAGCTCAATACAGGTCAGTTCGAGCGTACGTTGATTGTGGCAGAGAAGGGAAGCTATGTGTCCTATCTCGAGGGCTGTACTGCGCCTATGCGTGATGAGCGTCAACTCCACGCCGCTGTTGTGGAGCTTGTCGCACATGAAGATGCAGAGATTAAATACTCAACAGTTCAGAACTGGTACCCAGGCGATGAGAACGGCAAAGGCGGTATCTATAATTTCGTAACCAAACGCGGAATTTGCGAGGGTGCGCGTTCTAAAATCTCTTGGACGCAGGTTGAAACTGGTTCTGCGGTGACTTGGAAATATCCATCATGTATTTTAAAGGGTGATTATTCCCAAGGTGAATTTTATTCAGTAGCCATTACCAATAACTATCAGCAGGCCGATACAGGTACAAAGATGATCCATATGGGTAAGGGCACGCGTTCGCGCATTATTGCCAAGGGGATTAGTGCTGGTCATTCGGATAGTACCTATCGCGGTCAGGTTAAAATTTTGCCTGGGGCAGAGGACGCACGTAATTTCACACAATGTGATTCACTGCTAATCGGCAGTACGTGTGGCGCACATACGGTGCCCTATATCGAATGTAAAAACCCGACAGCCCAGTTGGAACATGAGGCGACCACTTCGAAAATTAGTGAAGACCAACTTTTCTATTGCCGTCAACGCGGCATTAACGAAGAAGAGGCACTTGCGCTTATCGTTAATGGCTTCTGCCGTGAAGTCATGCAGCATTTACCGATGGAATTCGCCGTAGAGGCGCAGAAGCTAGTGGGCATTAGCCTTGAAGGAAGTGTCGGGTAGCCAAAAATGTCATTGCCCGAATTCGTCACACGAATTTTAGGGCAATCCAGATAAATTAAGGATGAAGAAATACTACACATATATTTTAGCAAGTCAGAAAAACGGAACGTTATATATCGGTGTAACGTCCGATTTAAAGAAAAGAACATATGAGCATAAGAATAATTTAGCTGAAGGATTTACCTCTGAGCACAATGTTAAAAATCTGATTTGGTTTGAGCAATATGATGATGTTGAGAATGCAATACATAGGGAGAAACGATTAAAGAAATATACACGTCAGGCCAAAATAGACCTGATTGAGAAGGAAAATAAGGATTGGAAAGATTTATATAATGATTTGTTTTAACAGCCAACAAACTATCGTGTCATTGCCCGAATTCGTTAAGCGAATTCTAGGCAATCCATACTTGTGTTTCTCTGGATTCCCTTAGAATTTGCTTTGGCAAATTCAGGGAATGACAAATTATATAAGAGGGGAGTGTTGGGTGAACAGCAGAGAATTTTTTAATATTTTTAGTTAGAGGGCATATTAAGAGTTTATGGAATGATAATAAGGATATCTTTAAGTTATTCAGTCTATGTGTGTTTCTGTTTCACATAGTAGATTTTGAAATTGCTGAAAACAACCTAGAAGCATTTAAGAAAAGGCTATCAAAGAAGTGCCTCATGCAGGTTTTATACAGGGAGTAGCTAATTCTTAAAACACAGTGATGGAAGTATATCTAAAGAATGGCAAATGGGCTTGAAGTCAGAAGCTATTAAACTGACGGACGTTGTGGACATATATTAGGAAAATAAGACAGGAAATTTAATGTACGGAAATAGCGAGATGATAATGGCTACTGATGAAGACATAAGTATTACGATGCTACAATCGCTGCAGATAAAGTTTTTGGTATGGGAGGATAGAATTAGAAAATGATTAAAATTGATAATTTACATGCCGAGATAAACGGCAAAGAGATTTTAAAGGGGTTTTCACTCGAGATTAAGCCGGGTGAAGTTCATGCCATGATGGGACCTAACGGAGCAGGGAAGTCTACTCTGTCCTATGTTCTGTCTGGTCGCGAGGGCTATGAGGTAACGAGTGGATCTGTGACCATGAATGGTAAGGATATCTTGGGTATGGAACCAGAAGAGCGCGCCGCCGAAGGTGTGTTCTTGGCATTCCAATACCCTGTTGAAATTCCAGGTGTTCAAATGACCAATTTCCTGAAAACTGCTGTGAATTCTGTGCGTAAAGGTCGCGGTGAAGAAGAATTGGATTCTTTGGGTTTCTTGAAAAAGATGAAATCTACGCAAAAAGAATTGGGTATTGCTGACGACATGATTAAGCGTGCTGTGAATGTGGGCTTTTCCGGTGGCGAGAAAAAACGTAACGAAGTCTTACAAATGGCAATGCTGGAGCCTCAATTCATTGTTATGGATGAAACAGACAGTGGTTTGGATATTGATGCGCTCAAGACTGTTTCTAATGGTGTGAATGCGCTTCGTAATGAGGAGCGCTCGTTTCTTGTGATTACACATTATCAACGTCTGCTTGATTACATTAAGCCTGACCATGTCCACATCATGGCAAAGGGGCGCATTGTGAAATCAGGCGATGCCGAGCTTGCCAAGGAATTGGAAGCCAAAGGTTATGAAGACTTATTGGGTGAGGCAGCCTGAGTATGCTTGCAAACGCCATTCAACCAGCCAATGAAGATAAGGTCATCATTGATCTTAATGATTTGCCGACTTCGAAAGAGGAGGGATGGCAGTACACGCCCCTTGCAAAACGATTAAAACAACTGTCTTTGACAGGACACGATGGTAATGTGGATATCAAAGGTATAGATAGTCAATATATTCAAAGACTTGATGGTGAAAGTTCTGGATATACTGATTGCCTAAGTAAATACATTAAGAACAACAAAAAAATAAATAATAACAATAAACTATATTATTTTTCTAATAATTTAAATGAAGAAATAATTTACGTAGATATTCCTCAAAACACTGATATTCAAGAGCCAATTGAGATTAGTTACAAGACTGAAACAGGCTCTGCCTTTATGCCTATTGTTATTCTAAACATTGCCGACAATAGTAATGTTGAGTTGATAGAAAGCTTTTATAATGCTCAGGATTGTTGGGTTAATGCGCTTTTGATTGTCAATATAGGCCAGAATGCCTCTCTAAGCCATTACAGGCACGCTCCAAGCGCGGACGCAGTGATTACTCATGTTGGCGCGTTGGAGCTTATGAGTAAGGCTCAATACAGCTATAATGGACTTGCTGGTGGCGAAGGAAAAGCGTTATATCGTCAAGAGTTAGCCATCGATGTTAACGGAGATGAGTCTAAGGTTGATATAAATACGCTTAACCTATTAAAAGATAATGAAATTACCGATTTGAGCGTAACGATGAACCACATATCTGGTGGGAGTGTTTCACATCAAAACGTCAAAAGCATTATAGATGATAAAGCGAGGGGCGTATTTCAGGGCAAGGTTTATGTTGCTAAAGACGCACAACAAACTAACGCTAACCAGATGTCCAGAGCCATTTTACTGTCGCGCTTTGCCGAAATGGATACTAAGCCAGAGCTTGAAATATATGCCGATGATGTTGAATGTGCACATGGTGCCACAACTGGCCAGATGGATAAGCAGCAATTATTCTATTTGCGTAGTCGTGGAATACCTGAAAAAGAGGCTAAAGCCCTTCTGTTGCAAGCCTTTGCAGAGGAATTATTGGAAAAATTTGAAAACGAGAAGTTCCGTGATCAGGCTTACAACTGGTTGAGTAATCGCCTGAAGGATATGCAAACATGAAACAGGCCATTCAACACCAACAGGATTCAAATCCGTGGAAAGTAGATTTCCCTGCGCTCAATAAAACAGTAAATGGAAAATACCCTGTTTATCTGGATACGGCATCGAGCGCCCAAAAACCTCAAATGGTTATTGATGCCATGAGAGATGTCTTTGAAAATGGATACGCAAATGTGCATCGTGGTGTCTATTCATGGTCGCAGGAAACAACACGAGCATTTGAGGACGTACGTGCAAAGGTTGCAAACTTCATTCAGGGCAATTCTGACGAGATAGTTTTTACTCGCAATACGACCGAAGCCATCAATCTTGTCGCGCATTCATGGGGGCGTGATAACCTGTCTGAAGGTGATGAGGTTATCTTGAGTGAAATGGAACACCACGCAAACATAGTGCCATGGCAATTGCTACGTGATAAAATAGGATTCGAGATTAAAACCATCCCGATTCAGGCGGATGGCACCTTAGACATAAATGCGTACAAGGATCTATTATCCCCAAGGGTAAAACTAGTAGGGGTTGTGGATATTTCCAATGCGCTTGGGATAATTAATCCTGTTGGTCAAATCGTTGAAATTGCTAAGAAATACAATAAAGACATAAAGGTCTTGGTTGATGGATCACAATCAGTTATCCACAGACTTATCAACATACGCGCCTTAAATTGTGACTTTTTCACCTTCACAGGCCACAAGCTTTATGGGCCAACAGGTGTAGGGGTGTTGTGGGGACGCAAAGAGTTGCTTGAGTGTATGTCTCCCTATCAGGGTGGCGGCGACATGATAGAGACTGTTTCCTTCGAACACACAACATTCAAAGATTCGCCTGCTAAGTTCGAGGCAGGCACACCAGCAATTGCAGAGATTATTGGTCTGGGCGCAGCCATTGATTATATAGAATCAATTGGTATGGAAAATATTATTGTCCATGAAAACGCATTGACCGAGTACTGCGCGCAAAAGTTGCAAAATATAGAAGGTTTAAAATTATACGGTGAGGGTAATCGCGTAGGAATATTTTCATTTAAGCTTGAGGGGTGTGCAAACAACGATGTTGGTATGTTACTCGATCAGATGGGTGTATATGTAAGAACAGGACATCACTGTTGTATGCCCTTAATGGAGAAACTGGGTGTCGATGGAACTGTAAGGGCCTCTTTTGGTCTTTATACAGATACCCAAGATATTGATAGTTTATGTAATGCTTTAGAAAAATGTAATAAGATGTTGAAATGAAACAAGTAGCAAACGTTGAAATGGTTAAGAACTCTGTTGGTGAAGACAATTATGATGAATTGGCAGTGCCACCCAATGCAGAAATTTTAGTGGATGCCGATTTAGCAGTCTTAGCGTTGGCGGCATTGCGTGAAGTTTATGATCCTGAAATCCCAGTCAATATTTATGAGTTGGGTCTGATATATAAAATCGTAGGAACAAAAGTAGAGGAGGGTGATGATAAAGGTCAAACCGACCTTTATGTTGAAATGACCCTGACTTCACCAGCCTGTCCTGTGGCACAAGAAATGCCTATGATGGTTCAATCTGCCTTATTCCCACTCGAGGGTGTTCGCCATGTGGATGTTGATATTGTTTGGGATCCAACCTGGGACCCGTCCATGATGGCCGAAACAGCCAAATTACAGCTTAATATGTTTACGTGAGATAATAGAGAATGTTTGGATTAACCACAAAAGAACTGAAGTTGACCGATTCTGCCAAGGATTACCTCGAAAAACAGGTATCTGATGATATGGTAGGGATCCGTTTGTCTATTCTTACGGGGAAAGGTTGCAGCGGTAATGAATATGATATGCGCCCTTTGAAAAGTGAAGATATCGATGAGAAGGATGATGTTCTGGACGTTGATGGACGGTTCAAGCTGTTCATACCTAAAACAGATGCTCTACGTTTCTTTGGTACGGAAGTTGACTATACAACCGATTCTCTAGGGAATAAGCGTATCTTGATACAAAATCCGAATGAGACATCCAAATGCGGATGTGGCAAATCTGTTGGTTTTTAATAAATTTTAGAACTTTTCTTTAAATTTACTCCAGATACACAAAAGCCCACTAAAAAGCGGGCTTGAATGAATAACACTAAAGAACGCTGTATTACTTAGCGTTGTATTTGAAAGGCTGCATGCTCGCACCGTATGTAGGTATTGTGCTAGCTAACATTCTTCTGTTTAGTTGATTAGAAACTCTCATTATACTCTCCTTTAATTACCCTCTTCGTTTAAAGCTTTTCGGTTACCTTCAATAAAGACATTTACAAGTTCTTCATGTGGTAGCTTATCCTTATAAGCCTTATATATATCACCATGCCCTAATTCATGGACAATGTCAAGTGGTTTGGAATATCCCAACTCCTCCTTGAGTTCATCTGCAATTATACACATATTTGTAATTATGTCAAGGGTTTTTGAGAATGTCATTGATGCATATTCTACGGGATCCGAATCTTGACTGGGGCGACGATACCCCATAACGCTATGCTCCATATCCCTTAATCCAGTTCCTAATATCATTGATACTATCTCTGGGGCAGTATCAAAGTCAGGGGTAACGACGAGTATTAGTGATAGATCGTCAGGGGTGGTGTAAAGGACTTCACGTCCTGAAAGTACAGATATGGGAATAGTGTAGCGCTCCTTTATATCAAGAAGCTTTTTTCCAGTAGGTATCTTTGAAAGTATTCCAAAGCACGTTTCAAGAATATGCTCGGAATTGGGATGTGTTAAACCCCCAAAATCGTTGGTTCCAGCCTTTCCAACGCCAAAGCTACCGCTTAATTGTCCAGTTTGTGATTCATTATCACCTGTCATGTGATTTGATCCTTGGATGCTTCAGAGAATGTTGAGTGTGTGTCCATAAATAATGGTTTTAAACCTTTTATACTAACCCGCCCAGTAGGGGTGACCGACAATGTGCCGGTCATAAGACCGCCATCATAGAATAAAGTGCACTCAACTTCAAAATGACCTTCTTCTTTTTCTTTAATATCAAATATATAGGCGTTGTTGGGAATGGATTGTCTTGTGGCATGAATGTTCTGGTCGTCGATATCAGGAATAGGGGCTCTTTCAAAAACTGGGTAAATTTCACCGTCTTCCTGAATGACGACAAAGAAGTAAAATTGTAAGTATGATGCAATATTAAATCTGTCTATATCCAAATCAGCACTAGTAAAGGCACGTTCTAGTGGTACGGATGTGCCATCTATATAGTAAAAATTAGTACCATCCCCCAGGAAGTCCATTGTAAAGGACGGCATACTCATATTGTTCTTGATGCGAAAGAAAAGAATATTTTCTGTGAATGGTAGGCGCATACAATGAGCTTCGCTGCTTTGCATAGTAAACAAAGAGCCTGCACCCATGCCTTTAATGGCATTCAAAAACACTTCTGTTTTATCGTTATCAAGCCTGTGCCACTGCATTTAATGGAAAGCCTTACCTCTTGTTTGTGGATATCGCTTTGCGATGTAGGAATAACTATAGCAAGTAAGTGGCATGGAAATCAAACAGGATTGCCCGATTCACGCCACATCTTGCAACTCTTTTAGTCTATTTTCACGAATTTGCCTATAGTTGTCATAGGCTTGGGTGAGCATATCGGTTGTCTCTGGCAGTGTGGCAAGGCTTTGACGCCAGATTTTCCCACCATACAAGCCTCTGAAAAGTCCTGTCATGTGGCGTGTCACATGTCTGGGGCGCGCTTTGTCATTCTCTTTGCAATGTTTTACTAAATAATCACTCATCTTCTTAATAACGGTATCAATGTTGGGAAGAGGGACTTTGAATAACTGATTCTCTATTTCCGCTAAAATCCAAGGGTTTTGGTAAGCTTCACGTCCAATCATAAAGCCATCGACCTTATCCATATAATTTTCAATCTGGGCAATTGAGGTAATTTCACCGTTGAGGATAATTTCAAGCTCTGGAAAATCCCGTTTCAATTGAAATACCAAATCATAATTTAGTGGTGGTTTTGTACGGTTGTCCTTAGGACTTAAGCCTTTAAGCCAAGCCTTACGTGCGTGAATGATAAATGTTTTACATCCCGAATCTGCAACCTTATTAACAAAATCATAGAGAAATTCTTTGTCTTCGCACTCATCAACACCGATTCTACATTTTACTGTTACAGGCAGAGACGTAGAATTAATCATGGACCTAACACATGTGGCAACATGTTCGGGTTCCTTCATAAGGCACGCACCAAAGCGACCCTTTTGGACACGGTCGGACGGACAGCCACAATTCAGATTAATTTCCTGATAGCCCCAATCTTCGCCTAATTTTGTGGATGTGGCTAAATCTTTAGGGTCACTTCCGCCAAGTTGCAAAGCCAAAGGCTGTTCTTCTTGGTTGAAATTCAGGTGCATTTGTTTGTCACCATGAATGAGTGCGCCAGTTGTCACCATTTCGGTGTAGAGTAGTGCATTAGGTGCAAGAAGACGATGAAAATAGCGACAATGACGATCCGTCCAATCCATCATTGGTGCGACTGAAATCTTTGTGTTTAATGTGCTATGCTCACGCATAATCATAACCGCCCTTGATATTGGCCTAAAAATCAGGGAAATTAAGGTCTTTAAAACAATATGTCACTAAAAATGCGCACAATCTCTCTAATCTTTATTATATTTGCTCTTGTCTTTACTGGTTTTCAGGCAAAAGCTGAGGACCCAAAGGCGGAATATGCCTCTTTGCGTAAAAATGAAGTTTTTGTAAGGTATGGTCCATCACAAGATCACCCTATTAAATGGATTTACCGTGTAAAAAGTCTTCCAGTCAAAGTTAACCGTAAGTTCGATCAATGGCGTAAAATTGAAGATATTTCAGGTGATACTGGCTGGGTTCATGCAGCACTTCTGACATCAAAGAAAACAGCCCTTATTACAACAGATGCACCCTATGTTCTAATGCGTAAGAAACCAAATAACGAGTCGCCTGCAATTTTGCGTGTCGAGGCTGGTAATGTTCTTAATGTCTCCGAGTGTGAAGAAGGTTTCTGCGAGGCATCTATCTCAGGCTACAAGGGGTACGTTGAAAAAAATGTCCTTTGGGGGATTGAGTAAATTTTGAAATCTGCCTAAGCTTAACAAATCAGGCAATTCTGCCGTTTCTATTGAACTATTCACAAACTATCCACAGAATCACCCACACGTTTTTGGGAAAGCGGTCACATGCAAATTACTCAGGACAAGACAGACCTTGCGGCATTCGTGCATGCGCATATCAGCCGTTTATTCGAGCATGAGGATAGAGGCGGACCACAGAAAATCGTAGATTTTATCGAAGTTTTGTCTGGCTTTTATGTTGAGTCATGTTTCCTTTTCGAAAAACCTGATCGTTCTATGAGTGAGGGGTTTAAAAAGCTTTCTAAGACACTACGCTCCAACCCTATGACTGGTGAATTACCTTTATGGGCCGAATCAAATCCTCAACGCGTTGACGCACGTTCTGAACAAGGACGCACGCTTGCTAGATTTGTTCTTGAGGAATGGAGAGAGTGCGAGTTTTCTTATTTAGAGTTCGTAGTCTGGCTTTTACAAAATTACATCTGTGCCTGGGAAGGCGAAGATGTTCCGCGCGAAGAATCCTTACGTTTATTTATAGAGACATCAACGCGCTGTATGGCTTTTGAAATTGCGGCACAAGAGCTATGTGATTTAGTTATTGAGAAACGTATAGGTACAGGCGAGTGGTCTCTTGCAGATGCGGTATGTGGTTTGAGTGCCTATGCGGGATATTGTGATGCCAAGGACAAAATAGCCGAAAAACGTTCCTCTAATTTGTTTGAAAGCGAATCCATTGTGAATGTCATGACACAAGAGGCTGCGCGTATGGGTGTTCCTGCGGGTAGTGATTGGCGCCTTGGGCTGGCGGCCAACGATTCTCCTGCTGACCCGCCCATCGAACTCGTCGAATCAATAGAGCCTCTTTGTGCTCCATTTTTTGATATTTTATCTCTTTTACGTGAAAGTGAAAAAGCTGTAGCCTGCGCAAAGGCTGCTGGACGTATGCTTGCGGTAGTTGCTAGCGGCGATACACCTGATATGCCCCATGCAATTGCAAAGCCTTTGGCTATGGCAGCTTTGGTAGAAAGTTACCGAGGATTAGAGGCGTTACAGCCTATACTTGCCGCCAATTATTTTCAGGAAGATAAGACCGAACTCTAATTTTTGAAAAAGGGGTTTTTTTTCTCCTCAAGAGGTCTTATAACAGTGGGCTATGACACTCACACAACCCAGCAAAGTAGATATGTCTTTTACACCTCAATCCTCTTATACAAAAGATGAACTCATACAATGTGGAGAGGGCAAGCTTTTTGGCCCTGGTAATGCACAATTGCCTTTACCACCTATGCTTATGTTTGATCGTATTACATTGGTAACCGAAACAGGCGGAGCCTATGATAAAGGTGTTATTGAAGCCGAGTTTGATATTAACCCCGATATTTGGTTTTTCGATTGTCACTTTAAAGGTGACCCTGTGATGCCTGGCTGTTTGGGACTTGATGCTATATGGCAGATGTTAGGTTTTTATCTTGGTTGGACAGGTGCGCAAGGTTCTGGCCGTGCTCTTGGTCTTGGTGAGATGAAAATGACAGGGCAAATTCTTCCCACAACTAAACTTGTGAAATATGTTGTTGATATTAAACGTGTGATTAACCGTAAGCTTGTTCTTGGTATTGGTGATGGCCGTGTAATTGCAGATGGTAAAACCATATATGAAGCCAAAGACTTAAAAGTTGGCTTGTTTGAAAATACAGACACTCTTTAAATAAAACTCTCTTTCAAAAGAAGGAATATATCTCTTATGACGATTTCCAATGGAACACGACGTGTTGTTGTAACTGGACTAGGTATTGTCTCATGTATAGGAAACACAAAGGCTGATGTCCTTGCTTCATTAAAGGAAGGAAAATCAGGAATTACATTTGCGCCTAAATACGCAGAAATGGGATTTAGATCTCATGTGCATGGGCAGCCTGTTATTGACCTTGAAGAGCGCATAGACCGCAAAATGCGCCGTTTTATGGGAGATAGCGCGGCTTACAATCATATTGCAATGGAAGATGCGATAGCTGATTCTGGTTTAGAGGTAAGTGACGTTGTAAATGAGCGCACGGGTATTGTTATGGGTTCTGGTGGCCCGTCTACTCGTACAGTTGTTGCTGCTGCCAAAACGGCAGAAGAAAGTGCTGTAAAACGAATAGGACCCTACGCAGTTCCTAAGGCTATGTCCTCAACGAATTCTGCTAATATTGCGACACATTTTCAGATTAAAGGGATTAACTATTCTATTACATCCGCTTGCTCAACATCCGCGCATTGCATTGGTAACGCTGCTGAAATGATTGCATGGGGTAAGCAAGATATTATCTTTGCCGGTGGTGGTGAAGAATTGGATTGGACGCTTTCTGCATTGTTTGACGCAATGGGCGCAATGTCTTCTAAGTATAATGACACTCCAGAGAAAGCTTCTCGCGCTTATGATGCTAACCGTGACGGATTTGTCATTGCTGGTGGTGGCGGGGTTGTTGTTCTTGAGGAGCTTGAACATGCCAAGGCACGTGGCGCTAAAATTTATGGCGAAGTAACTGGTTATGGGGCTACTTCTGATGGTGCGGATATGGTTGCACCAAGCGGAGAAGGTGCTGTGCGTTGCATGAGACAGGCAATATCCACAACAAAAACCCCTGTTACCTATGTGAACACGCACGGAACCAGTACTCCAGTAGGTGACATCACTGAGCTAAATGCCATTAGAGAAGTTTTCGGAAATAGCGAAAATGGTTATCCTCATGTCAGTTCAACAAAATCTATGACAGGGCATTCTCTTGGTGCGACTGGTGTTCAAGAGGCAATCTATTCGCTTTTGATGATGGAAAATGATTTTGTTTGTGAAAGCATTAATATTGAGACGCCAGATGAAGGAATTGGCGAGATTCCTGTGGCTCGCAAGCGAATAGATAATGTGAAACATGAAACTGTTGTTTCCAATAGTTTTGGCTTTGGAGGCACAAATTGTACTCTTGCTTTCTCCGCCTATAAGAAAGGGGAATAGTTTTATGGGTATGATGAAGGGTAAAAAAGGTTTGGTTATGGGCGTGGCAAATGACCACTCCATTGCTTGGGGAATAGCCAAGGCATTGCATGATCAGGGCGCTGAAATGGCGTTTACTTATCAAGGTGATGCTTTTAAGAAGCGTGTTGAACCTCTTGTCGAAGGCCTAGGCTCGGGCATTGTATTACCCTGTGATGTCAGTAAGGAAGAGGATATTGATAAAGTATTTTCTGAGCTGGAAAACCGATGGGGTGAGTTGGATTTTATTGTTCACTCATTAGCCTATTCTAATAAAGACGAGCTTACGGGACGATATGTTGATACGAGCTTAGAGAACTTCCTCAATTCCATGCATATTTCATGTTTTTCCTTTACATCAGTTATGCGTAGAGCAGTGCCGCTCATGAAAAATGGAGGTTCAGCAGTAACATTAAGTTACTATGGTGCGCAAAAAGTCATGCCTAATTACAATGTTATGGGTGTGGCTAAGGCGGCATTAGAGGCCTCTGTGCGTTATCTTGCGGCAGATTTGGGCGAAGACAACATTCGTGTGAACGGCCTCTCAGCGGGCCCCATGCGGACATTAGCGGGCTCTGCGATTGGTAGTGCGCGTAAAACATTCAAGTACAACACACTTACAGCGCCATTAAAACGTCCCGTAGGGCTTGATGAGCTTGGACAATCAGGACTTTATTTATTGTCTGATATGTCAGCAGCAGTCACAGGTGAAATTCACTATGTGGATTGTGGTTTTAATGTTGTAGGTATGTGCGATTCCGAAAACTGGGGTGACTTGGTTAACTAGCGAATATTTAAAAGACACATTGTACGATGGGTCGGTTCGGTTGCTAACTGTGCTTGATGCACCACAAATGAATTATAGTTCATTAGCTCGTATGGCGATGGTGTCACAAAGTCTTCCTGCTCTAAATTTAGATTAAAGTGATTTTTAAGAACAGATCCATAATGCTCACTTAACATGCGAGGATCGTTCCCAAAAGGAACAGGTAATTCTTCTGGTAGTAAAATAGGCTTTGTATAAAACTGCGTAGGCAACGTATCTGAGACGATATAAACGTCTTGCGTTTCATAGGGTGTTTCAGGATAGGCTTGAACAATTGCGTCAATATGGCGCTCTGTGACACGTAAGTTTTCCCCACGACCAATTTCGGCTTGGCTGATAACTATTGTGCCATGCTGTCCTGCATTCTCGCCCAATTTGTCTAAATGTGATTTACAGGCCATCAAAGCAACGGCATGAAATTGTTGTGGGACAATGGATAGGTCAGGGCAACGCGGATCGCCAATATAGGTATCTAAGGTAAAAGTTTGGCCTGTAACTTGTCTTGAAAATTCCTCAGGGTTTGGAATTCTCCCCAAATTATTTAGAGGTTTTGCCTCTAGAAGTGCATCTCTGACATTAGTAATAATCACCCAGATAAAATATTATATTTTTCATAATGTTACAAGTATAGTAACTAAGTTATTGAATAAAATAATGTTAGAGCCCAGCGTGCTGGCGAAAAACTTCCTGACTTGCCGATGTAGAAACTGAATTAAGGCAGGATTTTGAATAATTCCATTTTTATACGGTCTACTTGTAAATCTTATTGCTATAAAAGTTCTTAAAGTTTCATCTTCTTTGGCAAGTTGTGCTCTATGAGGTGTAGAAGCTGAGAGATTTACTAGGGTGTGAGGGCCAAAATTGAGAGGTTCAAGACAAAGAGAATTTACACGCTCGTTGAAATTGGCACTTATGGATTTCTGAAAAGGTAAAAATCTTTTAGGTGGTGTTCCACTAAATTCCGAAGATGCATGCGATAGCAACCTTTGCAACTCTTCGTCTTTAAATTTTTTCTCGGGTAAATCATAGAAAGTTGTATCCAAAGTGGATGATGCAAAATATATATCTTCTTCTAAAAGAGTGCCCTTTGAGTCAATTAGTCTTATATCAGCGTGTAAACCTATATCTTTGTTTAGTTCTTCCCCTATGTTGAGTAAGCCTTGCATTAAATCAATGAAGATATAATCACTTGAGGAATAAGATTTGTTTCCGTAGTGATCTTCGCAAGCTGTCAAAATTAAACGTTCATAAGGTATCAGGTGCGGAGGAAGAAAAATATCCGTGTTAGGCTTCTTAACAGGAAAAAAAGCTCGAAAAACCATTATATTGGGATTTGTTGGTTTGTTTGGTACAGCAAAAATAGGAACATGACTGCTTCCACTTTCACCAATTAGTCTAGGGCTTGTAGGACTTTCAATTACTTCTAGACCAGATGTTGAGAGTGTATTTGCGCCTCTATAATGGTCCAAAACAGGTATGAGTTTAGAGTTTTTAATAATATCCATGTTCAGCCAAATTTTTGTTCTGCTGCAATTTGAATAAACCTTTCAAGAATAACGTGACTTGGGTGGTCAGCTATTTTAAACAGTTTTTCTTGGTGCCATTGAAGTCCTATGGCAAAAGGATGACCTTTCATTTCAATAGCTTCTACAATGCCATCCTCTGCCTGTGCGGCAACGGTGAAAAGATCTGAAATATGATGTTTGCTTAGGCAGGTATTATGAATTGAATTCACATTAATTCTGTCTTGTCCTATAGCCTCACGTAAAACCGAGCCTTCTGTGAGGATTACGTCGTGATCTGCACTTGTTTGTCGACCATCTACTGGTTGGCCTATATGTTGAAGTGCATTAGGGAAATCTGCACGTAAGCTGGCAGATAGCTTGCAACCATTCATACACCCTAGAAATTGAGCACCAAAGCACAAGCCCAAAACAGGTTTTTGTGTTTCCAAAAAGCGGGGTAATAAATATTGTAAGTGTTCAAGGCGCTCTGAGTATCTTTCTACTGCTTTTTCATCTCGGGTATGCCATTCATTTAGGAATCCTGTCATTCCGCCTTGAATTATAAGGGCATCCGCAGTGTTGATAATGTCGTCAGCAGAGCTTTGAAGATACGGATATAATCTGGGCGTACCACCAAAATGATCTACCATGCGAGGTAGATTTTTTTCTGTTTCATAATAATCACCGTGGCCGCTTGGAATATCTTCATCCACGGAGATTGCCACCACAGGTCTTTCCATAACATTAGTCATGGAATATGTCTAATGAGCAACAAGCAAATTGTCAAGAATTACATCTGGTAAATCACTAAAAAATAAATCAATGCCCCAGCGTTGCAGTTCGCGAGCACGTAAAGGATCATTAATTGTATAGGCGAGTAGGGGCAATTCAGCCTCTAAAAGCCAATCGCAATCTGATTTGGACAGAGTGTTTCCGTTAACATTTATGGTTCTAACATCAAGATAATCCGCTAGATCAACCCACTCTTGTGGAATTTCCTCTTCAAGTAATAATCCTCTTGCCCAATCCTCTGCAATATCGCGCGCTATTTCCAAACAATTAGTCTGAAAGCTTGAGATAAGGATTTTATCGTGATCCGTCCAGACTTGTGAAAGGATATCCAATGCAATTTTGGTTGTATCTTCTTCACGCCCAGGAGAAGGTTTAATCTCAACGTTGGCGCCTAGGTTATGTTCTATAAGAACCTCAAGGGCCTCCTCAAGTGTGGGTATTGAAATACCTGAAAAGCCATCAGAGAACCAACTGCCTGCTTCAAGATTCTGAATATCCTCATAATCAAGCTCGTGTACAAGTCCGTAACCGTTTGTCGTACGCTCTACACTGTCGTCATGGAACAGGATGGGAACTTCATCACGTGTGAGTTTTACATCAAACTCAACCCACTCTACGCCCATCTCTGCGGCCGTACGAATACTTTCAAGTGTGTTTTCGGGGGCATAAGAGGCAGCACCTCTGTGACCTATGACTTTTGGTAATTTGAGCATATTTTGTCCTCTTATAAAAAACGGGCTACTTCATAAAAAATAGCCCGCTTTTAATTTATTTTAGGTGAAAAGCTTAACTGGCAGCTTTTTTATCTTCTGATTCGTCATCATTTGAAATGATTTCGCCAGTTTCCTGATCAACGCGTTTCATAGATAGTTTGATTTTACCGCGATCGTCAAAGCCAATAACCATGACTTTTACTTCATCACCTTCATTAACAACGTCTGTTGTTTTGGCTGTGCGTGCGTCTTGAAGCTCAGAAATATGAACAAGACCGTCTTTCGCACCCATGAAGTTTACAAAAGCACCAAAATCTACTGTTTTTACAACTTTACCATCATAGACTTTGCCTTTTTCTGGCTCGTCAGTAAGACCTTTTATCCATTTGATAGCGGCATCAATCGCAGATTGCTCGGAAGCTGCTACGCGGATTGTACCGTCATCCTCAACATCCATCTTCACGCCTGTTGTCTCAGTAATCTCGCGGATAACTTTACCGCCAGTACCGATAACATCACGAATTTTATCGACAGGAATGTTGATTTGGTGAATTTGCGGAGCACCATCACGAACGCCTGAGCGAGCTTCGGTCAAAGCTTTTGCCATTTCATCCAAAATGTGGTCACGACCTTCTTTGGCTTGATCAAGGGCAATCTTCATAATCTCTTTTGTGATGGATGTAATTTTAATGTCCATTTGAAGAGATGTGATACCGTCTTTTGTTCCAGCCACTTTAAAGTCCATATCACCTAGGTGATCCTCATCACCAAGAATGTCTGACAATACAGCGTAGTCCTTACCTTCTTTGATAAGGCCCATAGCAATACCAGCAACAGGCTTTTTCAAAGGCACACCAGCATCCATAAGGGCAAGAGATGTACCACACACTGTTGCCATTGATGAAGAACCGTTTGATTCTGTGATTTCAGAAACAACGCGCATTGTGTAAGGGAAGTCCTCTCTGCTTGGCAGCATTGGATGGATGGCACGCCATGCCAATTTACCATGACCAATCTCACGACGACCTGTAAAGCCCATGCGACCGCACTCACCAACTGAATAAGGAGGGAAGTTGTAATGAAGCATAAAGTTTTCTTTGCGCTCACCTTCTAGTGCATCAATGATTTGCTCATCTTGGCCTGTACCTAATGTAGTTACAACAATTGCCTGTGTCTCACCGCGTGTGAAAAGGGCACTTCCGTGAACGCGAGGAAGAATACCAGTCTCTGCAACAATCGCGCGTACAGTTTTTGTGTCACGACCATCGATTCTGCTTCCTGTTTTTAGGATTTGGCCACGAACAACATCAGCTTCTGCCTTTTTAGTTAAAGCAAGAATAAGTTCTGTAGTAAAACCTTTATCTTCATCCAAGAAAGTTTCAACAATCTCGTCCTTAACAGCTTTTATTTTAGCCTGACGCTCCTGCTTGATTTTCTCTTCGTAAGCTTTTGCGATTTTGCCTTCAAATTTCTTGGCAATGTCCTTTTTCAATGCTGTAACAGCTTTATCTTCCTCTTGGATATCCCAAGGGTCATTGGCGCACATTTCAGCCAAATCAATAATGCCATTAATAACAGGTTGAAATTCTTTGTGACCTTGAGTAACGGCATCCAAAAGAACTTTCTCGGAAAGCTCGTTGGCTTCTGATTCAACCATAAGAACACCTTCTTTTGTTCCTGCAATAACAAGATCAAGTTCAGAGCCTTCGAATTCAGTCGCTGTTGGGTTGAAGATGAATTTTTTGTCTTTGTAACCAACACGAATAGCACCAACAGGGCCCATAAATGGAAGGCCAGAAAGTGTAAGTGCTGCGGAACAACCGATAAGAGCAACCATATCAGGATCGTTTTCCATGTCATGTGCAATCACTGTTGCTACAACTTGCACTTCATTTTTAAAGCCATCAGGGAAAAGGGGACGGATAGGGCGGTCAATCAAACGAGAAACTAGAGTTTCTTTTTCACTTGGACGACCTTCACGCTTGAAAAAGCCACCTGGGATTTTACCAGCAGCATATGTTTTTTCTTGGTAGTTCACTGTAAGTGGAAAGAAGTCTTGCCCTTCGCGAACTGATTTTGCGCCAACTACGGTACATAGAACTGTTGTTTCACCCAAAGTAGCAATAACAGCGGAGTCTGCCTGACGGGCAATTTTACCTGTCTCTAGGACTAGTTTTTTTCCTGCAAAGTCAATTTCTTTGCGATAAACGTTAAACATGAATTTTCCTTTCAAATTGTCTTCATATTTCAAATATGCATTGAAAGGGATATTCTCGTATCCGTGCCCGCACCGGTGGACAGCGGACAGCAATTTTTTGATTATATTACTGTCTGTAGTCAACCGCCGCGCCGAACGTGTGAAATGCCCTTTGCAACGCTGTGATAGACATGGCATTATCAGCCTCTAAAGTCAAATACTATCAGGATATTCTTGGAGTTTTAAAGAGAGGCACTTTCGTATGAGTAATACCTTAATTCTACTACGTCACGGACAAAGCGAATGGAATTTACAAAACCGCTTTACTGGTTTCAAAGATGTTGAATTAACAGATGAGGGACG
This sequence comes from uncultured Alphaproteobacteria bacterium, assembly GCA_963740205.1. Lineage (GTDB taxonomy): Bacteria > Pseudomonadota > Alphaproteobacteria > Micavibrionales > Micavibrionaceae > UBA2137. The sequence continues at coordinate 190,357 of CAVUDD010000002.1, read as the reverse complement.
TGAGGAGGCAAAACAGGCAGGAATTGCAATTCGTGATGCAGGTATCAATATTGATATTGTTTTTACAAGCACCCTAAAACGAGCCAACCATACTGCCGAAATTGCTTTGGCTAATGCTGGAGAGGTTGCAAGTAAGGTAAAGAATGCGGATGGCACATTTAAGATGATTAAACATGAAGATTTGCGCGAACGTGATTACGGCGACCTCACAGGATTAAACAAAGACGAAACACGCGCAAAATTTGGTGATGAACAAGTGCATATTTGGCGTCGGTCTTACGATGTTCCGCCTCCAGGCGGAGAATGTTTAAAGGATGTAGTTGAAAAGCGTGTAAGGCCTTACTATGAGGCTTATATAAAACCTGAGTTACATGCTGGAAAGAATGTGTTGATTGCTGCTCATGGCAACTCCTTGCGTGCTATGCTTATAATTCTGGGTGCGGAAACACCAGACACAATAAATGAGGCCGAAATGCCAACTGGGAAGCCTCTTGTTTTTGATGTTAAAGATGGTGAATTCACAAACAGGCGTTTTCTTTAAAATGGACCTATCTATTGTTATTCCTTGTTACAACGAAGAAGAGACTTTGGCCGAGCTTTGCTTAAGGGTCAAAAAAGCGTGCGAAACGGCACCTGTTAAATCCTATGAAATAATTATCGTGAACGATGGGTCCACTGATCAAAGCCTTGCGATTTTGAGAAAACTATCGAAAAAAGAAAAATCCATAATTGTTATTGATTTGGCTAAAAACTACGGTCAACAAATGGCTTTAAGCGCCGGTTTAGCGCAAAGTAAAGGCGAGCATGTCCTCATTCTTGATGCTGACCTCCAAGATCCACCAGAGCTTTTGACAGATATGCTTGAGAAAGCAAAAACAGGTGTTGATGTTGTCTACGGACAAAGGCGTAAAAGAGCAGGGGAGTCATGGATAAAGCTAGCGACAGCCAGAATGTTTTATCGTGTGTTGTCCTATTTATCAGATGTACCAATTCCTGAAAATGTAGGTGACTTTCGTCTTTTATCCAGAAGAGTAGTTGAGCATTTTTTAAATATGCCAGAGCGTCACCGTTATGTGCGCGGAATGATTTCATGGGTTGGTTTTAAACAAGAGCCAATTCTTTATGACCGTGATGCGCGATTTGCTGGCGAAACGAAATATACGCTCACAGGACTTGCGGCATTTGCAGTGGATGCCATTACAAGTTTTTCTATTAAGCCTCTAAGGTTGTGTATTCCATTTGCATTTCTTGGGGCTTTGTTGGCTCTGGGGTTAGGCATATATGCCTTTACGATTTATTTTACTAAAGGCTCTGTACCTGGGTGGCCATCACTTGCATGTATTGTAACATTTTTTAGCTCCCTCCAACTTATTTGTATTGGGCTGATCGGGGAATATGTTGGGCGTATATATATGCAGGTCAAAGGGCGCCCCCTTTATATTGTTCGCGAAGTCATTGGCTCTTCCAAATGATGTCTAAAGAGCTCGCTAAAGAATTCATTACTTTTTGCTGTGTGGGTGTTTTCAATAGTGGTGTAAGTGCTACATCACTTATTCTTTTATCTGAATTTACAAATTTTCATTATCTGTTGGTCAACATGATGGCACATGGATTTACATTATGTGTAGCGTTTACCCTTCATAAATTTATAACATTTCGTCTCCGTCCACAAAGAGATGCCAGAATACAGTTTTTACATTTTGTTGCCGTTTTTGGAACGGCATACCTTGCTCAACTTGTTTGGGTGACTTCGGCTATTGAGGTTTTGGATGTATATAAAACCTACGCACAAGTTTCGGGCGTAGCTATCATGGGAACAATGAGTTTTCTTGGGAACAAATTCATAACCTTCAAATGAAAAACGGCTCTAAAAAGAGCCGTTTTTGAAATTTTATAAAGTCTAAAATTACTTACGAATTCCGTGTTTTTTGATGATTTCCTCATAGCGTTTAACGCTTTTTGAGCGAACGTAATCAAGAAGCTTACGACGACGTGCAACCATAGTCAGTAGACCGCGACGTGTGCTTAAATCTTTTTTATGAGTTTTCATGTGTTCGGACAGATTTGTAATGCGCTCTGTCAAAATTGCGACTTGAACTTCAGGTGAACCTGTATCTGTTTTTGTTGTCTGATTATCAGAAATCAGAGCTTTTTTCTTTTCTGCTGTTACCGACATCGTTTACTCCTTTTTTATAAATTAAACATTTTAGCGGGCTTAATGCTGACATTCTTAATTGAAACAAGTCCCACAGGGATTCCATTCAAAAGTGTCAAAACAGTTGTTTCTTCATCGCTTTGACCTAGAGGCAATCCTATATCTTCAAGTCTTGCTACATCAGGTCTGGCAATAAAAGAAAGTGCCCGTCCTTGCATAAGCTGTGCTGCTTCATCTTGTTTTAATGAGAGGGCCGGGATGTCGTCTAGCGCACTCTCCAAGGGCAACAGCACGTCGCCAGTTGGCGTGTTATCGCCGATTTTCTCGATAATGTCCAGTGAAATTGCGTTATTTTCGTTGAAAGGACCAACGCTTGTACGCTTTAACGCTATAATATGACCGAAACACCCTAAATCTTCTCCCATATCACGGGCAAGAGAGCGTATATATGTACCTTTGCCACAATAACATTCAAAACGCGTTTGGTTTAAGTCTTCATCGTGGTGAAGAAGGTTTAGCTCCTCGATAAAAACGAAACGTGACTTTATATCAACTTGCTGGCCGTCTCTTGCAAGGTCGTACGCGCGTTGACCATTTATTTTTATTGCCGAGAATTGAGGGGGTGTCTGTTCGATTTCGCCAGTGTAGTTATCTAGTAAATTTTCAATGTCGCTTTGTTTAGGCTTTTTATCAGATTGATTACAAATCTCACCTTCCTGATCGTCCGTTGTTGTGGACTGTCCCCATTGAACCGTAAATTCATAAGTTTTGAATGAGTCCTGAATATAGAGGATTGTTTTTGTCGCCTCACCAAGCGCGATGGGCAAGATTCCAGATGCAAGAGGGTCTAGTGTTCCAGCGTGCCCCGCTTTTCTGGCCTTTAAATGATGGCGAATTTTTCCAACAGCTTGTGTTGATGTCATGCCGACAGGCTTAAAGAAATTAACCCATCCATTAACAGGTGCGAGATGTTTACGTTTGGCGCCCATAAGGTGGTTTATTCGTCTTCGTTATTTTGTGAGACAGGTAGATTGTGAAACAAGGCCTCAAGGCGGTTTACGCGTTCTTGACTTTCATCATATTTAAAACGTATACGAGGTGTAAATTTCATACGCACTTGTGATGCCACATCCTTTTGAAATACATAATGTTCTTCATTAAGCATAGCAATAAGCTCATCAATATTTTCATTTTTTAAAGACGAAACATAAGCCGTTGCATTCTTGAGATCAGGGCTTATGCGCACTTCCGAAATGGAAAGAGTAGGACCTGCGTTTAAAAGGCCTACTGTGTGAAAATGTCCACGCAAAAGGGTTTCAGAAATAACGTGCCTGACCTGCTCGGCTACACGAAGCTGTCTTTGGGAAGGCTGTTGCATGAGGTTCTACTCGACTGTGCGTGTTTCTTCTTTGATATCGAAACATTCGATAATGTCTTTTTCTTTTACATCATCATAGTTTTCAAAGGCCATCCCACATTCCATACCTTCACGGACTTCTTTGACTTCATCCTTAAAGCGTTTCAATGTTTTGAGTTTACCTTCGTGAATAACAACGTCATCACGAAGTAGGCGAACATGTGAGCCACGTTTCACGTTACCGGCCGTTACCATACACCCAGCAACCTTACCAACTTTGGAAACGTTAAAGACTTCACGGATTTCAGCCTGACCAAGATATTCTTCACGCTGAACTGGGGCAAGCATACCACCAAGAATAGCTTTCACATCATCAATCACGTTGTAAATGATATTGTAATAACGCAAATCAACGCCGTCACGTTTAGCAAGGTCGCGTGCTTGTGCATTTGCACGGACATTAAAACCGACAATCAATGCTCCAGATGCACCAGCAAGAGTAACATCAGATTCTGTAATACCACCAACACCAGAGTGAAGAACCTTGATGGCAACGTCTTCGTTTTCTTCGACAATTTTATTAAGTGATCCTACAAGTGCCTCAACCGAGCCATGGACATCACCTTTAATAAGCACTGGAAGAGTTGTTTTACTGCCTTGTTCTTTAGCGGCAGCCATCATTAACTCAAGTGAGCTTGCTCCAGAAGCCATGGCGGATTTCTGATCCAACTTCTTACGTTGACGATAGGAAACAACCTCACGAGCCCTTGCTTCGTTTTTAACAACAACGAATGGGTCGCCTGACTCAGGAGTACCACTAGCACCAAGAACCTCAACGGGTTGTCCTGGAATTGCTGTTTTAATTTGTTTTCCTTGATCATTAATAAGAGCGCGAACACGTCCCCATTCGGAGCCCATCACAAAGATGTCGCCAATATTAAGTGTTCCGCGCGTAATAAGAACGGTCGCGACCGATCCACGGCCTTGTTCAAGTTTTGCCTCGACAATAGACCCTTGTGCTTCTCTGTTCGGATTGGCTTTTAAATCAAGGATTTCAGATTGAAGCAGAATAGCCTCTTCTAGTTTATCCAGATTAAGTTTCTGTTTAGCAGATACCTCAACACATAAAACATCACCACTCATGTCTTCTACAATAACTTCATGCTGGAGGAGGTCTTGTTTTACTTTTTGTGGATTGGCATCTGGAAGGTCAATTTTGTTGATAGCAACAATAATAGGCACTTCTGCAGCTTTAGCATGATTAATAGCTTCAATCGTTTGAGGCATAATAGAATCATTTGCAGCAACAACAATAACAACAATATCAGTTACGTTTGCACCGCGTGCGCGCATCTCTGTAAAGGCCGCGTGACCTGGTGTATCAAGGAATGTAATTTTATTCCCAGCCTTAGTTTTTACTTGATAGGCACCAATGTGCTGCGTAATACCACCAGCTTCGCCAGACACAACATCAGCAGAGCGCATAACATCAAGTAGGGATGTTTTACCATGGTCAACGTGACCCATGATTGTTACAACAGGTGGACGTGAAACCATGTCCTTTTCATTATCTGTGTCACCGTCAAGACCAATTTCAACATCAGCCTCGGTCACGCGTTTAATAGAGTGGCCAAATTCCTCGATGACAAGCTCGGCAGTGTCCGCATCAATAATCTGGTTGATCGTTGCCATTGTTCCCATTTTCATGAGAGCCTTAATAACGTCCCCTGACTTCTCAGTCATACGGTTGGCAAGTTCCTGAACAGTAATCATCTCAGGCACAACAACATCACGCCTAACTTTAACGGCGGCCTCTTGAGGACCTAATGCAGCCTTAGCCTTCGCGCGGGCACGCTTAAGGGCAGCTAGAGATTGACCACGATCACGATTGTAATCTTCGTTGAGAACCTGTGTGACAGTCATTTTACCACCGCGTCGAGCCGTATCGGCAACACGAGCACGAGGGTTAACAGCTTTTTTCATTTTGTCGCGATAGCTTTCTGCTTCTGCAGGTGCAGCATCACGGCTATTTTTAAATTTATCAGCTTGTTCTTCGCGACGCTTGTTATCACGTTGTGATTTTTCAAGTTCTTCTGCTTCAATTTTTTGAAGCTCTTCTAATTCCTTCTGGCGCGCGTCATCCTTATTAGGACGGACTGGTTTGCCAATATTGGAGGTATCAGGCTTTTCTTCCTTACGGTTTTTCTCGTCCTCAATAGCTTTTTGAAGGGCTTCGATACGTGCATTACGTTCATCAGATGTAAGGCCGTCGTTTGGACTTTGTGGCTTACCTTGATTTTGTGGCGCAGGCTTGGGGGCAGGGGCTGCGCTACGGCGTGACCTACGTATTTCTACCGCGACACCACCAGTCGCTCCTTGACCAAGAGTTTGTTTGGCTTTTGCAGAAGCGGCGCTCCCGAGACTAAGCGTACCTTTGCCACCAAGGCTTAAAGGTTTTTTCTCTTCAGGCTTGTCTTGATTATCTTCGCCATCTTTTTTTGCTGTTTTGTCGCTCATTTATACTATCCTAGGGTTTTCAACGGCACAGAGTGCATTGTTTTACTGTTACAAGCAAGGGTTTCACCAAAAAACATGGTGAAGCTTGCTAAAAGTTTAAAATTTGAAAAGAGTGAAATAGGGAGTACGCGAAACTGTTTTCTAAAAACAGAGTTTTTAGAAAGTGCTGATATTAGCTGATAAGAGGCAGTTAGAACTGCTCCTTGCATCGCGTACTCCTTCGATTTTACCCAGACTATTCATTGTCTGAAGCAGGTTTTTTATCTTCTAAAGGCTCATCTTGAGAACCTTCAGCTGTTTCTTCCGTTGTTTGTTCAGCATCTGCCTTGGCTTTGTCCTCTTCGGCAAACCAGTCTTCACGTGCCTTCATAATCAGAGCATTGGCTTCTGGAAGAGTAATCATATCTTCACCAAGAATTTCAAGAAGCTCGTCCCCAGCCAAATCAGCCAGATCTTCTTTAGATTTAACACCATTTTCACCTAGCTTGATGGCATAAGTTGCTTTAACGCCTTCCATCTCGATAAGGTCATCAGTGATTTTAAGCTCTTTTTGCTTTGTCTTAAGCTCTTTTTGCTTTTCAGCAAGGAAGTTAGACGCACGGTTTTGAAGCTCTGCAGAAATTTCATCAGAGAAGCCTTCAATCTGATTGAATTCTTCAAGAGGTGTTTCAACAATCTCTTCAATCGACGTAAATCCTTCAGCAACAAGAAGATGGGCAATCACCTCATCAACATCCAAGCCTTCCATAAAGACGGCTGCGCGAGTTGCAAATTCTTTTTGTCTGCGCTCTGACTCTTCTGCTTCTGTAAGGATATCAATATCCCAGCCAAGTAACATAGAAGCCAAGCGGACATTCTGACCACGACGTCCAATCGCAAGACTAAGTTGATCTTCAGGAACAGCAACATCAATACGCTTTGCATCCTCGTCAACAACAACACGAGCCACGACTGCAGGAGCCAAGGCTTTAATTGCCAATGTTACAAGGTCATCTGTGTAAGGAATAATATCGATTTTCTCACCTTGTAGTTCTCCCACAACGGCTTGGACACGTGATCCGCGCATACCAACACACGCACCCACAGGATCAATACCGCTATCTCTGGACAGAACTGTAATTTTCGCACGACTACCTGGGTCACGCGCAACAGATTTAATTTCGATTACGCCTTCATAAATCTCAGGAACTTCTTGTTCGAAAAGACTTGCCATGAATTGAGGGTGTGACCGAGATACAAAAATCTGAGGTCCACGAATTTCACGACGAACATCATAGATGTAGGCTTTTACACGATCGCCATTTTTAAGATTTTCACGAGGAATACCCTCGTCACGACGAAGATGTGCCTCCGCGCTTCTTAAATCAATAGTAACGTTACCAAAGTCGACACGTTTTACGATACCTGTGACAACTTCACCAACGCGGTCTTTGTATTCTTCAAATTGACGTTCGCGTTCAGCATCACGCACTTTTTGTAAGATAACCTGTTTTGCAGTTTGTGCAGCAATACGGCCATAATCCATAGGAGGAAGGTCATCAACAAGAGTATCACCTATAACAGCATCAGGTTTTTCGCGCTTGGCTTGCTCAATGGTAATTTGAGCAGATTCATTTTCAATCTCTTCGGGGTCTGTGACTGTACGAACACGCTTAAGAGCTAATTGTCCGCTTTTACGATCTATATTAGCGCGAATATCGTGGTCAAATCCATATTTAGAGCGGCCAGCTTTTTGAATAGCTTCTTCGATTGCTTCAATAACAATTTCTCTATCGATGTTTTTTTCGCGTGCTACGCTGTCTGCTACTTGTAAGAGTTCCATTTTATTCTTCCTTTAAATTAACTCTGTTCGTGTTTTAAACCTTATTGTGTTGAACTTCAACATTTCCAATGTGTTCTAAGCGGACTTTTTTGTTTTCTTTATCAATTCATCCGTTAGAACAAGTTTTGCTTTCGCAATATTGCTGATTTCAAATTCGTAATCTGTGTTATCCGCTTTAAAAGCGATCGTGTTATCTTCGGCACCTAATATAGTACCTCTAAATTTTTTCTGACCTGTATCGACAGGTGTTTCCAACTCTAATTTCACATCAAAACCAATATACTTGGCAAAGTCCTCAACTGTGAAAAGAGGGCGATCAATCCCCGGTGAGCTTACCTCTAGACGGTAAGCATAGGAAATAGGATCCTCAACATCAAGTAGAGCAGACGCCTCACGACTAATATCTGCACAAGCATCAAGTGATATAAGACCCGTTTCCTTATCTTCTGCCATAATCTGCAAAACAGGCGTATTGCCATCCTTTGCCATTTCAACGGCGACAACACGATAACCCATCTCTTCTATGGCAGGAGAGATTATCTCTTTAATTTGTAATTCTAATTGGCTACGTGCCATAACTATCCTTTTTAGCAACAAAAAAGGCGGGTCCTTTTCAGGCCCACCCTCGTTCAATACCAAGAGTTTTTATTACTTGATTTGGTTATATTGGATTTGGGGTATTGAAATCAAGCCCTTTTTTGAAAAAGTAGGTAAGATTGCTTTCGACCTGCAGTTTCACCTTTCTTCTCATAGCGTGTGCGTGTCCAACCCCGAGGAGGCGTTTGCCAGTCATTTGCACAATTAGCTGTCCATTCAAATGAGGGATGGTTAACTGTCTGCGTTGCCATCCACACGGCAAGTTCGTCTACGTCTGTTGTCATGATAAGTTGACCATTTGGCTTTAATATACGTGCAAAATGATTAAGATTATCCTGTAAAACGATGCGACGTTTATGGTGCCGTGTTTTTGGCCATGGATCAGGATTAAGGATATAAATAATATCTAAAGATTCCGAGGTTAGTGATTTTGCAATGTCCATTGCATCATCCATCCAGACTTTTAGATGATAGTCTTTTTGGTCATTAAGTTTAGCAAGAAGTGCAGACATGCCATTGATGAATGGTTCGGCAGCTATGTATCCGTAGTTAGGATTTTTATTCATTTCCTCAAAAAGAAAATCGCCGTTGCCAAAGCCTATTTCGAAACAGACTTTCTGACAGTTAGGGAATAAAGAAGAGGGGTTTAGTTCTTCATTACATTTAAGCTCTTCTGATTTGAAAGCGTAAAATGGGTACAAACTATCTAATGCCTTTTGACGCGAGGTATTTAGAGGGCGACCTATACGGCGACCATGAACTTTTCTGACTGGATGAGACATATTAGCCGATTAAGGATTGTAGCTTATCTACTAAATCTGTTTTTTCCCAAGAGAAATGCCCTTCATCAGTTGGTGTCCTTCCAAAATGGCCATAAGACGAAGTAGGTGTGTAGATTGGTCTATTAAGCTGGAGATGGTTACGAATACCACGAGGGCTTAGGTCAACGAGCTGTGCAATCGCATCATATAATTTTTCTTTATCAACTCGTCCTGTTCCATGAGTGTTCACATATATTGAAATAGGTTGTGAAACACCAATCGCATAGGAGAGCTGAATGGTACATTTATCAGCGTAATCTGCGGCAACAATATTTTTGGCAAGGTAGCGTGATGCATAAGCAGCAGAGCGGTCAACCTTGGTCGGGTCTTTTCCAGAGAATGCACCACCACCGTGAAGGGCTGCGCCACCGTAGGTGTCCACAATAATCTTTCTACCTGTTAAACCAGCATCACCAACTGGCCCACCTATGACAAAGCGCCCTGTTGGATTAACAAAAAAGCGATCCTCATCACACATCCATCCTTCGGGAAGAACGTCTTCTATAAATGGACGTACAAGTTCTTTAACATCACCTTGCGAGAAGCCTTCTTTGTGTTGCGTAGATAAAACGATAGAGCCGGCCTTAACAGGTTTACCATCGACATATTTGAGGGTGACTTGTGATTTAGCATCAGGTTCAAGCTCAGGAAGTTTTCCTGCGTGACGTGCATCGGCAAGTACCTTTAATATTTTATGGGCATAATAAATGGGAGCAGGCATAAGAACGTCTGTTTCTTTGCATGCATATCCAAACATAATGCCTTGGTCACCAGCACCTTCATCCTTATCACTGTCTTCATTGCCATCAACGCCTTGGGCAATATCAGCGGATTGAGAATGAACATGAATATCAAATTTAGCAGTTTTCCAACTAAACCCTTTTTGATTGTATCCAATTTCTCTGATGGCGTTTCGAGCAGCCTGTTCCATTTCGACATTGGTAATTTCATCGGGTCCCCGTGTTTCCCCCATGATGCATACAAAATCAGTCGTGACCGCTGTTTCAACGGCAACGCGGGAATGCTTGTCTTTCGAAAGATAAAGGTCAAGAATGCTATCAGATATGCGATCGCAAACTTTATCAGGGTGACCTTCGGAAACAGATTCACTAGTGAAATAATAACTGCTCATGTCTACAGGGCTTTCATATTCTAAATTATTGAAGTGTTAGTAAGAGAAACATACTAACTTCACGAAAGAGACTAATGAAAGTACATGAAAATTCAAGCCTTTATGTTTGGCTATCTAGGAGTGTTTTCATAAAATTATCGGCAAGTTTCTGATTTTTGTTAATCAGCGCCATATAGCTTTTGATAAGCTTACCTTCTTTTTTAATTTGTTTTTCTCTGTCCTTGAAATCTTCAATTCCATAAGCCTGTTGATTTGTGTCTGAAAGACCTTCGGACATGCTTTGGATTTCACTGCTTTCAAAACCATCAAAGAAATAGCCAATATCCACATTGAGAATACGGCTGAATTGATAAAGACGTGATGCACTAACACGATTTTTAGCCATTTCGTATTTTTGTATCTGTTGAAATGTTACACCAGTGCAATCGGCAATTTTTTCTTGGCTAATGCCGGCACGAATACGTTGTTCTCGCAGTCTTTGTCCAACATAAATGTCTACTGGGTCCGGGCCAGCAAAATCGTTGGAATAGACAGGGTACTCAGATTGTTTTTTGGTCTTTGTCATTTTCTTATATTAGTAATTGGTAAAGTTGCAAAACATACTTATGCATGAATAATTTTAAATATCAACTAACCATAAGAATAGGGTGTTAATTTCTGTTTGTAAGTCTTGGCAGAAAAACAAAAAGAATAATCAAGAGAGAAAAGAAGAAATAGGCAATATTTCCTATTGAAGAATAGAGTGTGCCAGCTTCAATTTTTTCTGGGATGTGGCTGTCTATTATACCTTCTTGAAAAAGAGGGAGTCCTGATATTTTTCTGCCATAAGAGTTCGTAAATAACACTCATGCCTGTATTGGCGGCTCGTAAAACAGGAATCCCTTCCTCAATGGCACGGTATTGTGCTTGTAAAACATGCTGAAAGGGGCCGGGGCTACTGCCATACCACGCATCATTTGTAATATTGACTAACATATCGGGACGATTAGATTTGAGGGCTACTTCAGTCGGGAATAAAATTTCATAGCAAATAAGTGGAGAAAAAGTAGGTAGACCCTCATGTTTAAGTGTTCTCAAGCCTTCCCCAAATTCAAATCCTGAAAATTTAACAACAGGTTCTATTGGGATAATATCGGAGTAAGGCATGTATTCGCCGAAAGGAACGAGATGAAATTTGTCATAAATATCTATGACTTCGCCTCGCTCATTAAAGAGAAGAGAGCTGTTGTAGTGGCGTTTTTCAATCATATTATCTTTTTCAATAACCTCGGAACGCAACATGCCCGTATAGAAATAAAAGTCCTGTGGGTAGGATTGTAGTTTTAAAAAGCCGGTATCTATAATCTCAAATGCGAATACAGAAGACAGCATCGTTTCATTAAGGGCTGTTTCAGGTGCGACTGCCAAGACGTTTTTAATATTTTGAAACTCCTCTGCCAAAGGTCGAGTAAGCAGTTTTGTTATGCTTTCTATCTGTTCATCATAAAAATCTTTATTCCATTTTTCGGCTTGAGGAATATTAGGTTGTATGAGCCTGACAACAGTTTCGGTGTTCTGAAATTTAATAGGATTATCTTGAACTCTGAAGTGCCCCCATACGGAAAGGAATAAAAGTGCGACACATAATATAGAAAGTGAAATGAGCACTTTTCTACGTTCAAATGTAAATATTGTTGCACCAATCAAAGATGCCAAAAAGATTGTTAGTAGTGAAAGTGCAAAAGGCCCCATAAGAGAAAGTGATTGTAATAAAGGTAAAAAATCACTCCAAATATAGGCGGGTATATTCCACGGAAAACCTGTAAAGAAATATCCGCGCCCATATTCACTAAAGCCCATCCAAAGTGTGAATATCAATGCCGCATTTAAAGGATTGTTGATCCATAGTTTTTTAGAAAAAAGAAATAGGATTGAGGCAAAAGCCGGAAAAAAACCTAGAAGAGAGGGGAATCCGACAACTGCCAAGGGTAAAGCCCATAAAAACGGATTTTCATCAATAAGAAGGGCTGTTCCTGTCCACCATAAGTTCGATACAAAATAGGCAGTTCCCCATAGCCAAGAGCATAAAAATATTCTTGAAGGCAACAAATCCGAGCGTAAATAAAGAAACAGAAAGAATGTTGCGTAAGATAGAAGGGTAAGAGGGAAAATATAGTAGGGCGGAAAACCAAACCCACCTAATGCACCTGATATAAGAAGAAAGAGCGGAAGTTTATACCCGCTCATTAATTGATATAAAAATTTATACATCAGTAAGTTCTGAAGCCATTTCAACGCGGTGGAGCTTAATTTTCTTGAGGCGCCTTGGGTCAGCGTCAAGGACTTCAAAAATTAGTCCGCTTGAATCATCCTTTAAAACTTCCCCTCTGACGGGAAGTTTCTCTGCCAAAGATGTCATGTATCCACCTATAGTATCAATCTCTTCAAGGTCTTCATCATCAAATTTACAGCCAATGGATTCTTCAATGTCTTCTAAGTCTGTTCGTGCATCTACAATAAATTCGGTGTCAGAAAGTTTTACTATGCTGGCGGCGCCAACAAGATCGTATTCATCCTGAATTTCACCAAGAACAGCTTCAATAATATCACCAATAGTTACAAGGCCATCAATACCACCATATTCATCAACGACCAAGATCATGTGACGGCGTTTGTTTTTCATCATATGCATGAGGTCAAGGACAGGCATAGCAGGCGATGCCATTGGAACCGTTCTTAAAATTTCTTTAATATTTATCTCTTCTTTGCGTGCCAAAGTGGCAAGGATATCTTTGATATGAATTGTACCTAAAACGTTATCAAGATTGTCCTGAAATACAGGGAAACGGCTATATTGATATTCCGATAATAATGCCATGAGTGATGGTTGGTCTGTATTAATATCAACAGCAACAATGTCAGCGCGCGGTATCATAACATCCGTTACATCCATATCCTTAAGAGAAACCACATTGGTAATCAGAAGCTTTTCCTGTTCGGAAATAATCTCAGATTCACCGTCTTGTGCATCCTCAAGATAGGCATCTACAGCCTCTTTGAGTGTCACATTGTCAGGTTTGCTTTTTGAAAAAAGCCTCAATCGACTTAAAAAACTTTGTCTGTAAGGCTTAGGTAGAGTGTTATCGTCGTTCATCATTCTTAAAAATCTTCTGTTCTGTAAAAATATGACATTTTATAAAGCTTAGGCATAGGGGTTTTTTATGCCTATTTTTTTTAGAGTTTCAATTTCAAGATCTTCCATAGTTTCGGCTTCAGCATCTTCGATATGGTCATATCCCAAAAGATGTAAAAGCCCGTGCAACAAAAGGTGAGTAAAGTGATCTTTAAAGTTTTTTTGTTCGTTCTCTACCTCTTGTTTTACAACCTCATAAGCTAAAATCAGATCACCCAAAAGTCCATCTGTCTGACCGTTATCATTTATGGGGAATGAGAGGATATTTGTAGGTTTGTCTTTTTGTCTGTATTGCAGATTTAATTCATGTACATTTTTTGAATCGCTCAACACAATGGAAAGTTCGGCTGTGTTAAAAGAGTAATCACTCAAATTGCTGGTAATGCTTTCAATAATAGCAATGACTTCACTATCGTTAATTTCCAACCAGCAATTATCCGAGGCGTCTCGACTTATATCAATATCCATGGTGAGATTTATCGTAGGCCTTCAGTATTTTGGAAACAAGGTGGTGACGAACAACATCATCATAATCAAATTCTATAAAGGAGACTTCTTCAATTTCCCGCAGGATTGCAGAAGCTTCCTTTAATCCAGAGACTTGATTATCAAGCAAATCAATTTGATGGGGATCACCAGTTATAATAAGTTTTGCACCTTCACCCATGCGGCTTAAGAACATTTTCATTTGTGCAGATGTTGTATTTTGTGCTTCGTCTAAAACAACGCTTGCGCGCGACAATGTACGACCACGCATAAAGGCAAGAGGTGCAATTTCAATCGCACCTTTTTCAAGCAGGGCGTCTGTTTTTGCAACTCCTAGGAAGTCATAAAGAGCATCATAAATAGGCATAAGATAAGGATCAATTTTTTCCTTAAGGTCACCTGGTAAAAATCCCAGTTTTTCACCGGCCTCAACGGCAGGGCGACAGAAAATCATACGCTCGACTTCACCCTTTTCGTAGAGAGAAACAGCCATAGCAACTGCTAAGTAAGTTTTACCAGTACCCGCGGGCCCTATGCCAAAAATCATATCTGACTTGTGAAGCGCTTCGATATAAATTTCCTGATTAGGGCTGCGCGCCTTAATGTCGCGCTTGGACAATTTTATAACATTATCAGATGATGCCATAGGCTTGCCTTTCTCATGCTTAGGATTTGGCTTAACGAGTTCTTTTTTTGCAAAGCGAAGTGCGGAGTTAATGTCTTGCTTATCAACTTCGTCTTTACCTTCTTCGAGAGTAGAATACAGATATTCCAAAATTTCACAGCCCATCATTACATTTTGTTCGGAGCCTTGAATTTTGATAGTGTTTCCGCGATCGGCAATCTTTACACCCAGTTCTTTTTCGAGGTGAGCAAGATTGGAATTGTGTTCACCATAAAGAAGAGGAACCAGACGGTTGTCAGGGAATTCGAGACTAGCTGTTTGCTGTTCTTTTTTTGTCATGGATATCAGAGTATTAGTATATCACAAATGCTTACGTTTATACGCATTATTTATGCGGCTTTAGTTTTTGAAGAAACTGTTTCTTTTGTCACAACGTCACCCGTAAGGGAATTTTGGTGAGCGCCAGTGACTTTTACATCCACAATAGTATTCAATAGTCTGTCAGGGCCATTTATATGGACAGCTTGAAAATGTTCAGAGCGACCGTGAAGCTGATTGTCTGTACGACCCTTCCGATCAAAGAGCACAGGTATGGTTTTTCCTATAAAAGTCTCGTTAAACTCCGCTTGTTGCTCCTGTAGTAATGCTTGCAACCTTGTTAAGCGCTCGCTTTTAATGTCCTCGCGAACAAGGTTTTTCATGTTCGCAGCTGGCGTGCCTGGGCGTGCAGAATATTTAAATGAATAGCAGGATGAAAAGCCAACTTGCCTTATCATGTCCATTGTTTGCTCGAAATCATCATCACTTTCACCAGGAAAGCCAACAATAAAGTCGGAAGAAAATGAAATGTCTGGGCGTGCTTTTCTTAAATCTTTAATAATTTCAAAATATCTGTCACGGCCGTGTTTACGGTTCATAGCCTCAAGAATTTTATCTGATCCACTTTGTACAGGAAGGTGCAAGAAAGGCATAAGCTTTGGAAGATTGCCATGAGCTTCAATGAGATCGTCGTCCATATCGCGGGGATGAGAGGTTGTGTATCTTAGGCGCTCAAGACCTTTAATATCGGATAATTTCTCGAGAAGCTGAGCAAGGCTCCATATTTTTCCATCAGGACCAACACCGTGATAGGCATTAACATTCTGGCCAAGAACGGTAATTTCCAATGCTCCATTATCAACAAGTCTTTGGGCTTCGTTATATATTCCCATGATGTCGCGGGAATATTCTGCGCCTCGTGTGTAGGGGACAACGCAGAACGTACAGAATTTATCACAACCTTCTTGTATAGAGAGGAATGCGGCAGGACCCTGATTCCCGCTTTCTTCTGGAAGGTGATCAAATTTACCCTCTACAGGAAAATCAGTATCGATGACACGTTTTTTACCATAGGCACCGGTAAGCTTCGCAATCATTTCAGGCAAACGGTGATATGATTGTGAGCCGACAACAAAGTCAACAAAAGGGGCGCGTTGAGTAATCAGTTTACCTTCTGCCTGTGCGACACAACCAGCGACACCCATGTAAACACGTTGTCCAGTTTCTTCTTCTTTTTTGTATTTATGTTCCTTAAGTCGACCAAGTTCTGAAAAGACTTTGTCTGTGGCCTTTTCACGTATGTGACATGTGTTAAGAACCATCATATCGGCATCCTCAGGTGTGTCCGATAACGCGTACCCCAAAGGCTTTAAAACGTCAGCAATACGATGTGAATCGTAGACGTTCATTTGACAGCCCCACGTTTTGATAAAAAGCTTTTTCATGGTTTCTAAATATATGTCCTTATTAAGATGAAGCGTTTAAACATGTTGAATGTTAAAAATCAAGTTTTAGTAGACATTGAGAATGTTTTTCATCATAACAGTTCAACAAAATAACAGGGGTATCCTCTATGAAATCAAACATTTTCAGACTCTCAGTTTTTTTATTGGCGGCACTATTTTCTGGTGAAGCTTTAGCAGGAAAAGGATGCTACACGGTTCCTCAAGCCGAGGCAGAGCAAGGGATACGTATTCATAGTGAATTGATGGTTATTTCTTTAAATTGCCAGCATATGTGGCCTAAGCAACCTAAAACTCTTTATCAAAAATATCGTTCTTTTACCGCTAGAAATGGCTATGTCTTTGCTGAATATGAAAGAACATTGGAAGATTTCTATAGATCAGAAGGGAAAAATCCTGAAACCGAAATTAATACCCTTAGAACACATTACGCCAACAAAATTTCAAATGATGCTGCTAAAATGCGTCCTGATATTTTCTGCTCTCAATATGCCCAGCGAATTGATAAGGCTGATTTAATGAATGACAGAGAGCTACGTAAATGGGCAGGAACATTTTTTGATGCACACCCTGTAACTTACCCTTTCTGCTCTGCCAGACGTTAATATCATTTCAATCTGTGTGTAAAATACCGCCATCCATTGAAATGGATTAGCAGGGGCGTATGCTTTTATTTGCTTTTGTATCCATTTAAATTTGAAGGGGTTGGTTATGGCAGAGGGTGAAGTAGTTACCACAACATGTTTAGGTTCTGGTCTTGGAGTAGATGACCTTATAAATTGTGTTTTTGCCAAGGTTTCCGATGTTTCGGAAGGTATTATTCTCTACAGTATGGATTTTGGCGTTACCAATGCCGATGGTTCAGTCATTATAAAAAGTGTTCCGCTTATTTTAATATGGCTTGCACTCGCAAGCACGCTTTTTACTCTTTACTTCACATTTGCAAATTTTCGCTATTTTAAACATTCCGTTCAAGTTTTGATGGGAAAATTTGAAGAAAAAAATAGTGATGGCGAAATAAGTAATTTTCAGGCTCTTGCATCATCTTTATCAGGCACTGTTGGGCTGGGTAATATTGCGGGTGTTGCTGTTGCCATATCAGTTGGCGGGCCAGGTGCAATGGTTTGGATGACCATTATGGGGTTAATGGGAATGAACACCAAATTCTTAGAGGTTGCCCTTGGTGTTAAATATAGAAAACACCTTGATCCCGATGATCCCAAAAGCATTTCCGGTGGACCTATGTATTACTTGAAAGAGGCATTTACGCAACGCAATTTGCCCATGCTTGGCGCCATTGTGGCCTCATTCTTTGCTATATGTGCTATTGGCGGATCGTTAGGCGCAGGAAACATGTTTCAAGCTAATCAGGCTTATGTGCAAATTCTGAACATCTCAGGTGGTGAAAACAGTATTTTCTTTGAAAGAGGGTGGATGTTTGGCCTCATCCTGGCAGCTTGTACGGGCATGGTTATCATGGGTGGATTACACTCAATCGCGAATGTAGCCTCAAAGCTTGTACCCATTATGGGGCTTATCTATATTTCAGCGGGCCTAATTGTTGTTCTAATGAACTATGCTGCTGTGCCCGAAGCAATTGCTACAATATTTACCGAGGCATTTACGCCTGCGGCTGGCCTAGGTGGTTTAATAGGCGGATTGCTTGTTGGTGTTCAGCGTGCTTCTTTCTCGAATGAAGCGGGATTGGGCTCTGCTGCAATTGTTCATGCAACTGCTAAGACAGATTACCCTGTAAGACAGGGGTTTGTTGGTATGATGGGACCTTTTATTGATACGGTGGTGATTTGTAATGTAACGGCGTTGGTGATTGTGGTTACAGGCGCATATAAAAACGTAGATGGTATGCAAGGTGTGGCACTAACTTCTGAGGCGTTTGCGAGTGCTGTTTCTTGGTTTCCCTATGTTTTGGCTTTAACTGTTGTATTGTTTGCCTTCTCTACGATGATTACATGGTACTATTATGGTGAAAAAGCCCTTGCTTATTTAATGGGTGAGAAAAAGATTGTAAAAACTTGTTTAAAAATAGTTTTTCTTTGTGGCGTGGTTCTGGGAGCCTCGGCGGAATTAACAAATGTTATACGTTTTACCGACGCGATGATACTTTCCATGGGTATTCCAAACGTTATAGGCTTATATATGCTCGCACCCGAGATTAAGAAGGACTTGGAGGCTTACGCAAAGAAGTTCATAAAGTAAAAGAGCAAATTTAAATTCTTTTGCGCGTGACAAATCATTGCGTAATGCTAAACTTCACTGAAAATTAACGAAAAACAGTTATTAATCAGTGTTGTTTACGCAGTTTCACATTTTTTCTTCGGGTTCTCTAAATGGCTAAAACCAAATTCTGCCAAGGATTATCAGACATCTCCGACAGCTATCAGGCTGTTATCTTTGACCAATGGGGCGTGCTTCATAATGGGAAAAAGGCTTATGACGGTGTTGTAGACTGCCTTAAAGAGCTCCGTAGCCGTAAAAAGACAATTATTTTAATGTCCAATTACGAAATTCGTGAAAAGGAAAATAAGGAGATGCTCAAAAAAATGGGCATTGGTCCAAGTCTTTACGACAAGATCTACACGTGTGGCGAATTCATAGCTTCGGGTTTTGAGAATAAATCCATCAAGCCTTTTAATGATTTGGGCAATAAATGCTACAGCTTTCATAGTGGCGAACCTCACAGCTTTATGGCTGATCTTGATATCTACTACGTAGATAAAATCGAAGATGCTGACTTTGCTCTTATTACGGGCTGGGACAAACTCGAAGGCTCTGCCATAGATTGTGATCCTGTGCTTAAGGAGCTGGTTAGAAAAGGCATTCAGACAATTTTCGCTTTACCTGACAGTCGCGCCTTGCTTTCCCCGAATTACATTATGGGGCCAGGTATTCTGGTAAGAAAGCTTCGTGAATATGGCGGTGTTATCTACTCGGTTGGTAAGCCGTACAAGCCAATGTTTCAAGCTTGTATTGAATTTCTTCAGAAAAAAGAAATTTTTCCAGGTCAGTGCGTCATGGTTGGCGATACAATGGCGCATGATATGATGGGTGCGCACATGTCTGAGATTGACTCGTGTTTTGTTCGCTCTGGAATTCATGCAGGAGCCTTTAGAAATGTCCAGAATTTAGCCGATGTAGATCAGGCGCTTAATATTCTTATAGCTCAGTATAATATTCGCCCCACATATCTGATTAACAGTGTAAGATGGGGGCGTGTTCTACCTGATCGCAAGCATAGACGCAGGCTTCAACCCGGTGAGCGTGTGAAGAGACGCTTGCGTCGTCGTCCTCTAAAGGATAAAAAGGATACTAAATAAGCCATAAGCTTGTTTGCAACCTTGAAAAATGTCCAAAACCAAGATTACAGCCCCCAATAACTTGTCTCTTATTAAGCGTTTGGTAAAAACTTACCTTGTGCCGTATACAGGACAGCTCATCATTACATTTTTCTTTATGATGTTGGCCGCCGCGGCAACTGCCGGATTTGCTAAGTTATTGCAACCAGTCTTGGATGAGGGACTGATAGCCGTACAGAAAACAGGACAAGGGCTTGAGGAAATCTGGCCCCTAGGGTTTACAATTTTTGGTGTTTTTTGTGTAAGTGGATTGGCAACCTATATCCACGTCATTAAAATGAATAAGATTTCTCAATCAATCGTTGCCGATATTCAGCGTGATGTATTTGCGCATTTTATGACTATGGATTTGGCATTCTTTCATGCTTACCCCAGTGGACAACTAGTTTCGCGTATTATTAACGATGTTAACGTTATGCGTGGTGCTGTATCGGACAGCATAACGGGAATAGGGCGCAATTTATTAACACTGGTTTTCTTAGTGGGCGTGATGTTCTGGCAAGATTGGAAACTTGCGTTAATGACGTTGGTTATTTTTCCACCAGCAACTGTTCTCATTACTTTGATAGGGCGTAAATTGAGACGTGTTTCACGTTCTATTCAATCGGAAAATGCAAATTTAATGGAAACATTAATTGGTATTTTCCAAGGTATAAGGCAGGTTCAAGCCTATGGTATGGAGGAAAAAGAAGTTACGCGCGCAAGCAAAGCAGTAATGAGTGTTCGAAATCTTAATATTAAATCTGTACGCATTGGCAATCTCTCTACACCTCTGAACGAAATTATGGTTGGAATGGTTATTTCCAGCGTCATTGTTTACGGGGCTTACCGCATTGCCCAAGGATATTTAACTCCTGGCCAGCTTATATCTTTTATAGCCGCGTTTGCTTTGGCCTATGAGCCTATGAAAAGATTGGCAAAACTTAATAATTCTCTTCAGGTCGGACTTGGTGCCGCTGATAGAATATTGGCGATGATGGATATTAAGCCCTCTATAAAAGATAAGGCACGTGCAAAATCTTTTTCTGCCAAAAAATGTAAGATTGAATTCAAGGATGTTGTTTTTTCTTATGAGGCAGGCAAGAGTGATCGCGCATTAAATGGCGTCAGTTTGAAGATTGAGCCTAATAAAGTCACTGCGCTTGTTGGTGCATCAGGAAGCGGTAAAACGACAATCCTTAATCTAATACCAAGATTTTATGATGTTCAGTCGGGTGAGATCACAATAAACGGTGAAAAGCTGCAAAATCTTAAATTAGCAGACCTTCGTCATCACATGGCTCTTGTTTCACAAGACATTACAATTTTTGATGATACTGTGGCTGCCAATATTGCCTATGGGCGAATTGATGCCTCTATGGAGGAAATACAAATGGCTGCGCAAGCAGCGGCAGCTGAAGAGTTCATTTCTGATTTATCGGATGGTTACGAGACGCGGCTTGGTGAGAATGGTGTCAAGCTTTCCGGTGGACAGAAGCAAAGAATTGCAATTGCGCGAGCTATCCTTAGGAACGCTCCTATTTTACTTTTGGATGAGGCTACCTCTGCTCTTGATAACGAGTCAGAGAAAATAATTCAGGAAACGCTTGCGGAGCTTGAGAAGGGGAAAACGACGCTTGTCATCGCCCATAGGTTATCAACTATTCAATCAGCAGACAAAATTATCGTTCTTGATAAGGGTAAAATTGTTGAGTTTGGTTCGCATGATAGCTTGATGAAGTTGGACGGGACATATAAGCGATTATATGAAACAGGATTGAAGTCTTAAATTATGAAATTCATTGTTTTTGGCTTTTTGGCTCTTCTTGCCACCCCAGTTCTTGCGGGTACTTATTTAAAAAAAACCGCTTCTTACGAGACTGTAAATGTGTCGTTTTATGATGCAGATAGAAAAGTTTCATCTTTTGAGGTGGAGGTCGCCAATACAGAAGAGGCGAGGTCGCAGGGGTTAATGAACAGAGATAGTTTGGATAAGGATAAGGGAATGTTATTTTTGTTCCCTAATGAGGATATGCGCTATTTTTGGATGCAGAATACAAAAATTCCTCTTGATATTATTTATGTGAATTCAAAAAAGAGAATTGTTCATATAGTTGAAAATACTGAGCCTTATAATTTGAAATTACTATCATCAAAGGTTCCTGCAAAATACGCTATAGAAATTAATGCGGGATTATCAAAAGCCCAAGGAATAGAAAAGGGACAAAGGATGTCTATAGAATGATAATTATTGGGTTGAAGTGCCTGTTTTTATCATGTAAGACTTCTTTTCGGTTTCGGAGTGTAGCGCAGCCTGGTAGCGCATCTGCTTTGGGAGCAGAGGGCCGGGGGTTCGAATCCCTCCACTCCGACCATTTTATCAAGCCTTTTCAAAGCTTATAAAATCCCCTACTTTAAAGACCTAAAGAGAATTATTCAGTTAGGGAAATTCATATGTCTCTCCACGTAAAAATTTATAAGCCATCAAGAAGCGCTATGCAGTCAGGAAGAGCCAAGACTGAAAGCTGGGTTTTGGAGTATGAAACAGAAACACCGCGCGTGCCTGATCCTTTAATGGGCTGGGTTTCTTCAGAAGATACTCTCAATCAAGTTAAATTAAGATTTGAGAGCATGGAGCGCGCCGTTGAGTACGCAAATAAAAAAGGTTGGGTGTTTACCGTTCTACCGCCGCATGGCAGAAAGATAACCCCAAGGAATTACGCAGATAACTTTAAGTACTTTCCTGCCGAGGAAAATGCTGGTAAATAATTTTCTAATCTTATTATGGTCCCGTAGCTCAATTGGATAGAGCAACTGCCTTCTAAGCAGTAGGTTGTAGGTTCAAGTCCTACCGGGATCACCATTTCTCATAAATCATTAGACAAAAAAAGTCCGGAGGAACTTGGTTGAGAACTCTCCGGACAAATAGCGGTAATAGAGGGTGTGTTAAATTCATATAGCCATAGATGTTATAACTAATCAAGTTAAATCTAAATAATTACCTCAATTCAATCTTAAGATAATATTTTAATTTATTGATATATATTAATAATTGTATATTTACAATAACGAAACGTTGTAAGTTCGGCATCTTTAAAAAAATATCAAAAAACCATTTCTATAAGACGAATCTATATAAATAGTGGTACTAGTCGTAAGTCTGCGTACTTATCATTAAGAGTATTTTAATTGCTTTTAGCTATAATTTTAATGGGTTATAGCGTTTTAGGCATTTGGGGTAATATGAATTTTCTATCAAAAAAACCAAATCATTTTAGAGATTCAGAAAGAGGCTTCTCTTTCTTTGAAATTGTCATGGTTTTATTTATTGCGGGCATGATTATTGGCCCAGCCTATAGCATTATTTTCAATACATTGGGGCTTGGTACCAATGAAGATCGTATGGAAACTATTCGAATAGGGTTGGCCGAGCATTACCGTGTTTTTGGACGATTGCCAATTCCTGCAGATTTGGATGCTGCGCCTGGTGATGCTGATTTCGCTGATGAGGCTGCGATTGCTGACTTAATTTCAACACCGGGTTCAAACGGCTCAAATGTTTTGATAGGTGCTGTTCCTATACAAGCATTAAGAGAGGCCATGGGGTGTGTAGATGCTGCAGAGGTGACAGGTGCGCTACCATGGCAACTTAATGTTTTTAGAAACCGTTTGTACGATTGGAAAGATCGCTTGGTCAATGGTGATGCTGTCAACGCAACCTATCGGAACAATCAGGCTGAAGTTTATGGCTGTATTACACGACATCATTTGCTGGACGAATTTGGAAGCAAATTTGTGTACGCCGTCTCCGAAAATGTAACAACACTTGCTGGTCATAATCCTCAAGACCTTAATACTGGGCAAATTGAAATTCTTAATGCCGGTGGTGGCGATGCGGCCGTAAATGATCAATGGTTCGTTGTCGTTTCGCCCGGAGAAGACAGGAATGGAGCCTATAACGAAGACGGGAATCAATTATTATGTTTAGCAGGTAGCAAAGATTTTGAAAACTGTGACCCTGATCGCGTGTTTATTTCTCAGCCACCAAATGATGTTGCTGGTGCAGAATTTTTTGACGATCGCGTTGAATACTCACTGGCTGGATCACTGCGTGAAAATGATTTCTGGAATATGCGAGAAGGTGGGGGAGCTGTTGATATTACTTTTAATCCTCAAAGTCGTCTTATCCTGACTAATGATGAAAATGTGATTTACGACCCTAATGATGTGCTCGTTGTAAATAAAGGAAATGTTCGCCTTGAGGCACAAGGTGGTGATGGTGGAGCAATTATGTCAGACGGAGTAAGTTCAGAGGCCAATGTTTCCGCCGGTGGCAATGTTCGAGGAAAACAAGAGATTTATGGCGCAGGGTTCTTTTATCCTTAGGAAGGCTTGATTTGTGAAATTTATCAATCGGAATCAAAGAGGATTTACTCTTATTGAAAGCGCAATTGTCATTATGATATTGAGCTTTGTTTTGATACCTCTTTTTCATTTTATGAATGAACAGGAAGCACAAAGGCAGGAATATCAATCTGAGCGGAAAAAAGAGCGTATTATTGCTGCCCTTGACCAGTATTTTAAAATTAACAAACGATACCCTTGCCCATCTGGTAATGTTAGTGTGTATGCAGCAACTTTCGGCCAAGAGGGGGCGTGCGGAGCTGGATTAATTTCTTCTGGATCAATACCAGTCGCTGCCTTAGAGCTACCTTGGGAATTCGCCGCTAATAATCGTGGATACAGATATGGGTATACAGTAACAAGAACATTAACCACAGGACCCTCGGGGAATGGCGCAATAACAATCCAGGATGCGTCAGGTAATAATTTTGCTACAAATGTACATTACGTTGTGGTTGACTCAGGCAATGATGGAAAAGGCACAAGGACAATATTTGGAGGAAATCCTGGTCTGTGTGGCGCAACTGCCCTTGATAGTGAAAATTGTAATGGTGATGCTGTATTCGTAGACGCGCCAATCTCCATTGTCGCAGATATAAATGATGGGTCTTATTACGACGACACTGTCATGTACTCACTTTCTAGTGAAAATAACGCCATGTGGATTGTAAAACAAAGCGGCAGTTCAGATACTAAACTTGATATTATAAATCGTAACGATGGTATGGTTGGTGTTGGATTTTCTGATGCTGTTGGAAACATAACGTCAAAGCCTTCTGAAAAATTACATATTATAGGGGGGACGGGTGATGTCCAAAACCTGGGTGCGCAGGTTCATGGTGCGGTAAAAGTGCAAAAT
The DNA here is from genome assembly GCA_963740205.1 of uncultured Alphaproteobacteria bacterium. Taxonomy (GTDB): domain Bacteria; phylum Pseudomonadota; class Alphaproteobacteria; order Micavibrionales; family Micavibrionaceae; genus UBA2137. The sequence continues at coordinate 165,276 of CAVUDD010000002.1, read as the reverse complement.
GATGTGACCGCAGGTAATGACGTAGATGCTGATACAAATGTAAGGGCATCGGGGCGTGTTGAGGCATCTACATTTTGTTATGGAGCAGTAGAATGTTAAAAAAAGAAAACACTAAAGGTTTTACACTCATTGAAACTGCAATCGTGATTACGATTTTAAGTCTCGTAATTGTGCCACTCTTCAAGTTTATTTCTCAGGAAAGAAATAAACATACGCAAATTGAGGAAGAAAATAAGCTTGAACGTATCACCAGTGCTATTGCCTCATATGTTAAGCAGAATGATGGTTATCCATGTCCAGCTATACCAACGATAGCTGTAGGAAACTCTAATTTTGGGGCAGAAAAGACACCTTGTACTGCTGGTTCTAACGTTACACTTAACGCGGGCGTTATTAAAGGCTCGCTCCCCTCTGGAGCGCTTAGGCTTCCATATCACCTAACAGTAAATCGTTATGGATGGAAATATATGTATGCGGTCACTTTGGCAAGGGTGGGTGCGGGTAATGCGGCGGGTATAGGAGCTATTCAGATTAATGATGGTGGTGGGACGCCTGTCATAGCTACTAAAACCTTCAAATTTGTTGTTATTGATCCAGGTAGAGATGGTAAAGGATCTTATTCCGCAAGTGGGGGGTCAAATGGCTTTCAGCTGTTTAACTTCACGGCGTTAGATGCGGATAACTGTGATAATGATGCTGTTTTTACTGATACAGGCTTACAAAAGCAAAATGACTTAAACGATGTGAATTATTATGATGATAGAATAGCCTATACCTTTGCGCGTGAAGAAAGCACGATGTGGCAAATAACTGATTCAGTAAATTGGGTTGATAGAAATGGTAATGCAGTTCAAGATCCGGGCGAAGAGACTAATAGTACAATGGATATAATACCCCGTATGGATGCTGCGATAGGCGTAGGTACTAACGTTCCGGATAAGAAACTTCAAGTTGGTGATAATTTTAGTAGTGGTGACATGAACATCAGATCGGGTAATTTAATGGCTGATGATAGTGTTTATTCAACTAGTGATGTTACTGCCACTGACGTAACTGCCACTGGGCAAGCGATTTCGCCTGTATTTTACTATGATTAGTTCCTTATAATAGTAGGCTTATCCACATAAGACAAAATGAATATGCATTTTTTAGACATTATGTTTGAGAAATTAGATACAATTTTATTAAATATTTATTAAGGTATTCTGCGGTATTATAGAAAATGTATACATGTATTTGCAGAAATGCTGAGGGGCTTATCCAATGAGCAAACAACAACAAAGGTCATTTAAGTGGACGGCGATTATCTTCGCCTTTTGTTGTTGTTTGTCTTTACTTCTTTTTTCATCTGTAAATTTAAGTGCCAGCACTCTAGATAATAAAGTATATACAGGCGTTGGAACAATCGATGTAAATGAATATTCCAGGGAAGGAAGTCGCATTGAAATAACCAATCCTATAACCTCAATAACTGATATCGCAATTTGTAATGATCCTAATGTAACCTGTATAAATTTTGTTGCAGGAGATGCTAAAGCCTCATTCGCTTGTCATGGTGGAGGCATAAACAACTCGAATAACGGGTGGTGGGGCGATGTGTCTTACAGTGGTCAGTGTTGGCAATCACTAGAAGCCTATTATTTTTATGGAACCCCCAGTCAAACTCCTATTGATATGACATCGGACGGGAGAGATAATCCTTCTCATCCTGGTAATGCCGTTAATGTTGTGCCTACCACATCATCATGTAGTCCTCCTGCCGCAAAAGGTATATGCCAGTATGAAGGTAGCGGTATTAAAACAAATACTGGTGATGATATGTTTGCCCTATCACTTGGAGCAAGTGGCTATGTCGAATATCCTGCACTATCATCCACATTAACAGGCGATCCAAATAGACTTATTTATATTTCTCGGTCAGGTGGTCTGGCGAAAGACTTGATGTTGCCTTCTGGTCCACTAAGCGGTGCCAATGCCTATTCAGATTATAGGAGATTTATAGATAGTCCGCCAACAGCTGGTGGACTTAGTATAGAAACAGATTATGGGTGTTACCCAATTTCGGTGGGTAATATAGACAATCTTTGCCGTGCAGATTTTCCAACCACCCCGCCAGCACCTATTAACGGAATGTGTGGCGGTGCCAACGGTAATAGTTACAATGATGCAAACGCAGTTAATACTGCCGGTTTATGTTCTACAGGAGAGGCAAATCCGTCTTCCGTTGCGGGTAACGGTCCTTGGGCATGGAGTTGTGATGGATTATATGGTGGAACAAGCGCAACATGTGGCGCAACTCAATCTATTGCTGGTGTTTGTAAAGTCGTTGCGGATTACCAAGCTACTGAGCCTTCAACCAGTGCCACTGCTTGTGATTATGGGGTATATGCGAATTCTCCTGCTGATACGACCACGCAATATCGATGGACTTGCAATGGAATAAATGGAGGAGCTCCTTCACCAACTTGCTCAGCATTAAAGCCCACAACTGAAGCGGGTACTTGTAAGGCTATTCCAGGAAGCTATGCCTTAGAGCCTGCAACAAACGATGCTAATGCATGTAATTCTGGTACATACACTGATTTAAGCGATACAGCCACAAAGTGGCAGTGGCGCTGTGATGGGACGGGAACACCGCCCGGGGCAAATTCCCCCACATGTCAAGCAGATAGAACGCCAGCTTGTGCAAATGGACCAACAGGCTCGGATGAAAATGGAACATGTGGCTCTGCAAATGGTGGAACATATGCGACAACGGCAGAGGTAAATGCTGCGCAGCGTTGCCTAACAGGAAGTCCAACGGCGTCTACTTTGGCGGGAACGACATTCAGTTGGTCCTGTAATGGTGTAGGTACTGGCACGGCGCAAGCTTGTAACGCTAATTTCGATGCTTGTTCAACAGTACCAAATGAGACAGGTAGCTGTGTTGCTAAAGGTTATACCGTCCAAGTTGGTTATCAGCGAACTGCGGCTTGCGCAACTGATGGCGATTACACAAGTCCAGGTTACACAGCTAGTGTCGGATCGCCTGGTATATGCTCACAGACAAATAATTTAGGTTCATGCCCTAGTTATTACTTGGAGCGTCTTTACAAAAAGCCAGGTTGTGGGACTGCGGAAAGTGAAGGTTCAACACCTATAGCAGGTATTTGTAAACCAATTGCTGGATACTCCTCAACCGAGCCTGCTACAAGCACTGCGAATGCTTGTAATGAAGGGACGTTTACGAATTTAGCGGACACTGCAAGCAAATGGCAGTGGCGTTGTGATGGTACAAATGGCGGAGCAAATTCACCAACATGTCAGGCAGATAGAGCAACGACAGTTAATGGCTCATGTAACAATGCAACGCAGAACGCATGTGCAAGTGGTGCTTCCAATGACGCCGCTGTTGCAGATACGACCACTGAGTGGAGATGGCGTTGTGACGGTACAGGAACACCAACTGGGACAAATTCCGGAACATGTTCAAAAGCAAAACCTATAACTACAGTTAATGGTGCCTGTAAGGCAGTTGCAAATTACCAAAATCCTAAGCCTGCCACAACATCAGCTAACGCATGTAACGCGGGTACATTTGTGAATTTAGCTGATACGGGAACACAATGGAAATGGCGTTGTAATGGCGGAGGTTCCCCAGCGGGAACAAACTCCCCGACTTGTACGTCTCTGAGACCTACAACAGTTAACGGTGCGTGTAATAACGCTACACGAAATGCGTGTACAAGTGGTAGTGCAAACGATGGCGCTGTTGCAGATACGGGGACTGAGTGGAGATGGCGCTGTGACGGTACGGGATCCCCAGTAGGGTCAAATTCAGGCACATGTTCTAAGACAATACCTATCACAGGTGTCTGTAAGCCTATTTCGGGTACTTATACATCTGAGCCTGCAACCACTACTGCGAATGCTTGTAATGAAGGGACGTTTACGAATTTAGCGGACACTGCAAGCAAATGGCAGTGGCGTTGTGATGGTATAGCTGGTGGCGGAAATTCACCAACTTGTCAGGCGGATAGAGGCCCGCCTCCGGGTTCATGTAATGATAGCGGAACAACAAGGCTCCATGGTTCACAATTCCGTTCGCATAACACTATGTGTGGAAATGGCGAATTTACGTTTGGTCATTATTATTGCTGTAACGGAACCATAGGTAAGTACGATGACGAAATTTGTGGTAATGCCCAAAGTCCTTGGGGTGGATGTTAAAAATGTTGAACTTAAGCAGGAAAGGAGAATGACATGAATAAAAAAATTACACTTAGTATTGTGTTGACATTCGCATGTCTTTTCCTGTTTTCAAATGAGTCCAAGGCATCTTGCACTGTATATGGGTCTGAAATACTTCTTACGGAATGGGATGGTTTTGTAAATCCTAATGCATGTAACGGTGCTGATGCACCTTGTAACATAGGTCAGCAGGTCGGAAAAAGATATGGCATGACCAGTTTTGCTCGAAACTGCTCTGATACACAAGTTGAAAGTGGTGCCTGTGTTGATCGCATTGATTTCATAGGAAATTGTTCGGGCACAAATGGTCCAAAATATTGCGCATCTTATGGAAGAAGGGTTAGTTGTACGCCTACAGCCAATGGTACTTGTGATAATTCTGTTCAAAATGGATGCAGTGCTGGTACACCTAATGATGGCGCACATCCAGATACAGGAACAGAATACAGGTGGCGTTGCGATGGCGCAGGGACACCAAAAGGTACAGATTCTGGTATGTGCTCAAGATTTAAGCCTGTTACTGGTTCTTGTAATAATGCGACCCGCAATGCCTGTACCGCAGGGGCGCCAAATGACGCGGCGGTTGCCGATACAAGCACGCACTTTAGATGGCTTTGCGATGGTCAATATGGCGGGGCGTCCTCAGGAACGTGTTCTTTAGTTAAACCTGTCAACGGGACATGTGACAATTCTACTAGGAACGGTTGTACCGTGGGTACGCCAAATGACGCGGCGGTTGCCGATACATCGACTCAATATATGTGGCGGTGTGACGGGCAAAATAGTGGTACGAATTCTGCAACATGTTCCACACTCAAGCCAGTTGCGGGTGTATGTAACGAAAGTCGCAAAACGGTTGTACGGCGGGGACATCCAATGACGGTGCGGTGTCTGACACGTCTACGGAATACAGATGGCGCTGTGATGGGCAATATGGTGGCGGAAATTCCGGTACGTGTTCAAAGACAAAGCCAACTAATGGTGCATGCAATAATACAATACAAAATTCATGTTCTGTAGGTACTGCAAATGACGCCGTTATCGCCGATACAGCTACGGAATATAGATGGCGCTGTGATAGCCAGACTGGTGGTTCAAATTCTGGTACGTGTTCAAAGACAAAGCCAACGAATGGTGTTTGTGATACGTCCGTCCAAAACGGCTGTACAAGCGGTTCCTCAAATGACGGAGCGATTGCTGACACGTCTACAGAATATAGATGGCGTTGTGATGGGTCCAATGGTGGCGGAAATTCTGGTACGTGTTCAAAATCTAAGCCAGTAGCAGGTGCTTGTAATAATGCTACTCGTAATGCATGTACTGCAGGTATAGGGAATGATGCTGCTGTAGCCGATACAGCAACGCAATGGCAATGGCGCTGTGATGGTACAGATGGTGGAGCAAATTCAGGAACGTGTTCAAAGACAATTCCACCAACCGGAGTAGACGGTAAATGTGGCGCGGCCGATGGTGAAGAATACGGCACTGCACCTACGAATAAAGCACAAATGTGTGAGAGAGGTCTTGCAACAGCAGCCTCTACTTCTGGTACGAATTGGATATGGACATGTCAAGGATCGGGCTCAGCAGCAAATGAAAACTGTTCTGCACCAAATTGTTCTGTAACACCTGTAAATGGTGTTTGTAATAATGCAACACGCAATGCGTGCTCGGCAGGTTCATCAAATGATGGTGCTATTGCAGATACAGGCACAGAATACAGATGGCGCTGTGATGGTCAAAATGGTGGGTCAAATTCTGGTACATGTGCAAAGACGATACCTGTAACACCTGTAAATGGTGTTTGTAATAATGCAACACAAAATGCGTGCTACAGCAGGTACACCAAATGATGGTGCTATTGCAGATACAGGCACAGAATACAGATGGCGCTGTGATGGTCAAAATGGTGGATCAAATTCTGGTACGTGTGCAAAGACGATACCTGTAACACCTGTAAATGGTGTTTGTGGTTCTGCTAATGGTAGTACTGTAAGCTCCGCACCCTCTGGTTTAGCGGCATGTTCGCCTGGGACAGTCATAAATTCGAGTGAATCTAGCACGAAGTACACGTGGAGTTGCCAAGGATCAGGTGGGGGAAATACAGTACCTTGTTCTGCTGACAAAGATACGTCAATTACCCCAGCAGAAGCCGAGGCTGTTTGTGAAATGCGAACAGAAGGTTCAGGCTCTAGTTGTTCCTTTGAATATAATTGGTACGGCCCTCAACAGGACGCCTCTAATAACTGGTGGTGTGTGGAAATCTTTACAAACGATGATTGCGGTGTTGAAACCTGCTACGCTTCAGAAGCCCCAATTACTAAAAGCTTAGGAGTTGTGTCTGTGGGAAGCTATTCTAGTAATGATAGTTGGTGTCCTTAAGGTGATAACAATTTCATATATTTTGGTATGCTAAAAATAGACAGCTTAAAATTCATAAATTGTTTGCTACTTGTTCCTCTTATTTTTGTTAACAGCATTAGTATAGCCTCTGAGGTTGATAACAAGGATTGGGGCACACAAGAGGCGCCACACCAACTTAACGAATATTCTCGCGACGAAAGCACTATTCTTATTGAACGTAATCTAAATAACGTCAATCAAGTTGATGTGTGCAATGAACCAGATGTTACTTGCATAAATGCCAATTTTTCTCGAGCTGAGGCACGTTTTAATTGCAGTGAGACATCAATTAATGGTGGATGGGGAAACCCTATTTGGGGCGGTCAATGCTGGACCTCATTAGAAGCATGCTATTTTTACGGTACTCCAAGTCAAATTTGCTATCCATTAGATGGAAGCGTTGATATTCCTGAAAATCACAGCATTTCAGTTTCATCCCAATGCTCATCGCCAGATAGTAAGGGCTTTGCCTATTTCGAGAATGACGGACTTGCAAAAATTAGATCTAATACTGGTGATGATATGTTCGCTATTACTCATGGTGCATCGGGTTATTCAGAATATCCTGCAATTGGCTCTATTGGTACAGAAGGACGACTTACATATATGGAGCGTGATGGTGGCGATATAACGAGGGACTTAATGATACCCTCTGGTCCTCCTGCGTTATATAGTGATTATATTCGCTTTACTAACAATCCCCCTCCGTTTTTGACTTCTGAGGCTGGCTGTTATCAGCTAGATGTTGACTTGTGTCAGGGCAATGTAACTCTTCCAGCCACCGCCTGCTGTTTGCCCTCCGGTGACAATTTCATCTACTTGGAGACGGCATGGAACAAAAAATAGTAATGTAATTTTTTCTGGACCTGGAGGTAAGCGTCAAAATAACTGTTTACCTGGATATACTCCTACTGAATTAGGTGACGATTCAAATTCGGATCATAGTATTACGGAAGATGACTATGGCGGGGGAGACAGGATGCAGCTTTGCTTAAAGTCTTCTAATTCTAGTATTATAATCAAGTCTGAATGGCGACTTGGCGGTTGTTCCTCTGGGATGGTACATACTGGAGTTTATGACAGAAATACAAGCGGTGGAAAGACCAGTAAGTATTACAAACATAGACATGATTTACCTGAAGAGGAAAATGGGCCCGATGAGCTTTTTTGGTGTCTAGGAATTGATGACCCAAGTGGGAAATATGAATTGAAAGTCAGGAAAGCATTTAGTGCTAATTGTAATTCAGATGAAGCTTTGCTTGTGAGGGCGCATAATAACGATTGGAATTTAAATGACGAAGATGGCTCAATAAACAGAGCGGCTTGCGTTAAAATACAGCCTAAACCAGCGGCAACCTGTCCTTAAGCTTCAAAAATATTTCCTGGATTTAATATCCAATTAGGATCGAGTGTATGCTTGATTGATTTCATAATATCGACAACGTCTTTGCCAAGTTCCTTTTCCAGATAAGGGATCTTACCCTTACCAATGCCATGTTCCCCTGTACATGTTCCATCAAATTCGTGGGCCATCTCTACAAGTTTTGAGAGTAGGATTTTGGCATTTTGCACCTCTTGCTTGTTCTCCATATTAACCATGACAAAAAGATGAAAATTCCCGTCTCCTACATGTCCAACCAAAGGAGCGACAAGCTTGAGTTCTCCTAATAAATCCTGCGTTTTATCAATCATGTCTGCTAAGCGGGAAATAGGCACACAAATATCAGTGATAATCATATGCGTATTAGGAACGTATGATTTTGCTGCCCACAATGCGTCATGGCGAGCCTTCCACAAAGCTGTCCGCTCTTCTGTCTTATGAGAAAATTTAAATTCACCGCCACCAAAATCTTGGGCAATGGATTGAAAAAGTTCGGCTTGCTCCTGAACGGATGATGGGCTCCCATGAAATTCAACAAACAAGGTAGGCGTTTCATCCAGAGTTAAATGTGAATACTGGTTGCTGGCTCTAATCTGCAGGCTATCCAGTAATTCTATGCGTGCCACAGGAATACCAGATTGAATGGTCAGCATTGTAGCCTCGCAGGCTGAATGGACATCAGGGAAGGGGCATATGCCACCTAATATCGCCTCGGGTTGTCCGTGAAGTTTTAATGTTATCTCTGTAATAATGCCAAGCGTTCCCTCGGACCCAATCATTAAATGCGTTAAATCATATCCTGCAGAAGTTTTCTTGGCTCGCTTTGCTGTCTTGATAATGTGGCCGTCTGCCATCACAACAGTTAAATTCAGAATGTTTTCCTTCATTGTTCCATAACGAACCGCATTTGTTCCAGAGGCACGCGTAGCGGCCATTCCACCCAATGTAGCGTCAGCACCCGGATCAATGGGGAAGAACAGTCCTGTGTCGCGCAAATACGCGTCAAGCTGAAGTCGTGTGACGCCTGCTTGTACTGTTACAGTCATGTCCTCTGTGTGAAGCTCAAGGATATCATTCATATCCGATAAATCGATACACACACCGCCATAGGGCGCGTGAATATGCCCTTCTAATGATGTGCCAACGCCATAGGCAATAACAGGGATTCTTTATCGTTACAAAGTTTTAGAATTTGCGAAATTTCTTCATTTGACTGAACCGTAACAACAAGGTCGGGCAAGGCGGCTTCATTCCAGCTTAAGTCATCACCATGTTGCTTTACGTAAGGCTTCGGACGAAGAACTCTGCCAACGCAAAGTGATTCAAGTTGATGCTGAATTATTTGGGCCTTAGCGTATTTCATAAGTAAATTCTATCACAAGAGTATCTTATAAACAGGCACGAATTTTTACAGAATTTCGTGTAGATACATACTGTGTGGAAACAAGAAAATATGCAATATCAACCAGACAAGAGAAAAACAACGCGCATAAATCGCTCGGCATTTACTTTGCTCATATACCCAAGCGCCAAGAACCACCATTAGCGGGTCGGTTATTATTCTATTACCCCAAAATTCTACGCCTTGAAACCAATAAGTAATACTATCTATGCCTGTGTAACCAGCCTCAATATAGAACTCCAGTAACTCCCATGAATAGGAAATCAGAAGCAAAATAATATAAAAACGAAGCCTGTCATTTTTGAGGTGAGGATATAATTTGAGAAGAAGAAAGGCAAAAAATATGCCAGTAACAAAGTGCTCTAATGACCAAACGTCAAACCAAGCAACAGTTTTAAGACCAAAAAACTCCATAACTCCCCCTCAGGAGAATAGATGTTATATGGCTAAGTCTTTTTCCTCAAGTAAAGCTTTGTAGAAAAAAACTAATTTGTCACCACCGGGAAGGAGGCTACTGTCGTAACAACGCGTAATATTTTTAAGTATTTCTGAGTCAAATTTTTGTCCTGCGCCTAACTTAAAGCTATCCATACGCCAGTTACTAAATCCTCGCTCTTTGACAGGTTTATCAATGAGGTATTCAATTGAAACATGCCTAGGATCAGATTCAATTTTTTCCATTAGCTTATGCAGATTTTCTTCCTCGCCTTCGATAATTTGTAAAAATTGCCCATCATGGAAGAAAAGTACACCTGTTATATCCAATTCAGAATTCGTTGCTTTAGCTGATTTTCTGATTTTTTCTATTTCAATATCAACGTGCTCTGGTTGCACCAGGCACGTGCTAACATAAGCTATAAGATGCACGAATATTCTCTTTTCTTTATATTATCAATTACTTATATAAGATACTTATAAAGGAAAAGGAAAGAGATATCAAGAAAAAGGTGGCTCCCCGGCCGGATTCGAACCAGCGACCGGACGATTAACAGTCGTCTGCTCTACCACTGAGCTACCGAGGAAAACCATACCTTTAGGCTGTTTTATTTACTGATTTAAGAGGAACTTGTCTAGCTTAAATTAAAAAATAATTTTTTAATCAACTGTAAGTTGGCTATTTGTTTCAACTGCGGCCACCCCAGCACGATGTACAATCTCGTCAGCCTTGCTGTTAGCTAAAAAATCTTTGGCCCGCCAGCCGTTACCAATTTGTACCAAAACATCAACAGGGCGCTTAATTCCCTCTTCGGGATCTGTCCTGGCTTCGTGGTTAATTGCAAGTGGAAGGGAAGGGTCTGGTTTTCCCTCAAAATCATCAATTGAAACAGCATCAATCCATTCATTTACCGCGCCAACAAGAAGATTTCGCATTTCTGTAATATTTACAGTCTCTACCTCTTCTTTGCCCGTCCGATCCTGAACAGTAAGAGTGGGATGGTGTCCACCATTTGAATGAGCGTTTTCAAGTTGCACCATAGCTTTTAAGATAGGGCGTAGTGTATTTTCGTATGCCTTCATTCTTTCGCCTGGCTTAATAACCATACCGTTAGATTCATTATCTTCTTGTATGAATCTTAGCTCAGAACTAAGCACAGCAGTTCTATGCTTTATTGATTCTGCTAGACCCTTACCGACATGCACAGTTCCTTCAAAAAGTCTGTCTGCGGAAGGTGGACCTTCAAAGGCATTACGTACTTGTACCATCATTTTTCTCCAAAAATTTATACATATTTAACATAAACTAATAAAATTAACAAAAATATAATATTTAGAATGAATACAAAGGGTTAAAGCCTGAGGTTAGGGAAGTGGAGGCACGAGCCGGAATCGAACCGGCGTACGGGGATTTGCAGTCCCCTGCATGACCACTCTGCCATCGCGCCTCAAGGTATTGTAGTTGAGTGGTTCAAAGGATTTAACATTGAAAGAGTTGAGAATCAATAACTCCTTCTCAAATGTATAAGAATAACGTAAAAAGACTGTGGAAGCAGTTTGAAACAAATAAAAATACTCTACTGGGAAGCCTTTCAATGATATTTGATTTTGCAAGAGCACGTGAATATATGGTTTGGTCACAGATGGAAACATCTGGTGTTCGTAACGAAAAGATTCTTGAGGCATTTAGGTATACGCCCAGAGAAAGCTTTGTGTCAGAGGACAAATTTTCCGTTGCGTATAAAGACGAAGACATTTTGTTGGGGCAGGGGCGTATTATTATGGAGCCATCCGTTCATGCACGTCTCCTACAGGCTTTAAATATAAGGCCATCGGATATTGTTCTTAATATTGGATCGGCAACTGGTTATTCAACTGCGATTTTTTCACAAATAGCCAGTACAATTGTGCAGGTGGAGAGTGATAAAGACATGCTTGCTTTTTCAGAAGCAAAATTTCTAGAGCTTCAACTTGCAAATATTGTCTCTTTTTGTAGCGCTGTCGAGAAAGGCTGTGCTGCACACGCACCTTATGACATTATTTTTGTAAATGGAGCGGTTTCTCGAAGACCAAATGATTTACTTGAGCAACTAGGTATTGGCGGACGTTGTGCTTGTGTTGTTAAGAAGGGTTCTATGGGGCAGGGCAAGGCAATGTTATATGAACGCGTTACCGAAGATAATATTTCAGAGAAAACGCTTTTTGACGCGGCAGTTCCCTATTTGAATGGCTTCGAGCCAGTGGAAGAATTTAGCCTTTAAGGCTTAGGGATGCGCCAGTTTTTCAAATATATCGTTATTATGAGTGTTCTTGGTTTTTCTGGGAGTGTTTTTGCTCAAGAAAATTCAAACAATCTTACTCTAAAACAGGCTTTGGAATTGGCTGCACAAAATAATGCAACCCTTGCAGAGGCTCGGGCAGTTTATTTTGGTACAGCGGAAAATTTAGCGCAAGCCTTGTCAGGCTATAGACCAACCATCAGTGCAAATGGTTCGCTCACTAATATTGATTCCAGTAGCGAGGGTAATGCATTTATTACACAAGATGGAGGTAATTTCTCGGAAAGTGCTAATATTGAAGCCCAACAGCCTATTTTTCGTGGTGGCCAAACTATTGCTGAAACCAAGCAATCCAAAAATATTATCAATGCGCAATACTGGCTTTTAAAAAATGCCTATCAGGATGTTTTTGTTGATGTTTCAGAGGCTTATTGGGATATTTACATACAAGGACGAATATTCGAATTGAATACAGCTAATAGGGACTTATTGCAAAAGCAGCTTGAAGAAACCGAGGCACGTTTCGAGGCAGGAGAATTAACGCGAACAGACATTGCCCAGTCCAAGGCAAGATTAGCAGAAGGTCAGGCCGTTATTGCATCTGCGCGCTCGGCTTTGAGGCAGGCACAATCTAGATTGGGTGAATTAACACGCACCAATATTAATACGATAGATGTAAAACCAGAGCTCTTAGTAAATATGCCAGAATCCATAGATATTGCACTCGATAAGGCGATGCAACAAAACCCACAAGCTATTTCAACACGGTTTCTTCACAATGCAGCCATTGATGATGTTAACGGAGTGTTGGGTGAATTGTTGCCTCAAATTAACCTTATTGCGCAAGCGGAGAGAGCGTATAATCCGCCACCTGGGTTTCTAGATAGGCAGACAACTGAAACTTTACAGTTAAATGCAACTATTCCTCTTTATCAGGGTGGTGCAACACGCTCTAGGGCTAGGCAGGCCAAATATGCGGTTGCTGAGAATAAAGCCAATATAGTGGAAACAGAAGAGGCATTACGCTCGGATGTAATTTCTCTATGGGAGGATTATCAAGCCTTAAGCTTTGAGTTGGAGGCAAGAGATGAACAGATTGCCGCTGCCAAAGTAGCGCTTGAAGGTACTACAGAAGAAACACGTTATGGGCTTAGAACCTTTGTAGATAGATTGAATGCTCAACAGGAATTATTAAACGCAGAAATTGATTTTGTAAGGGCTGAGAGAAATCAAGCTATTGCCCAAATCAACCTTGCGGCAGTAACAGGTGAGTTTTTGCCCGAGGATATCGGGATAGAAACAACGGGTTTGCCTAATAATAAAGGTGTTATGGATACTATTGGGGGTAATTGGCTCGGTTTAGATGTGGATTACCCAGAATAGAATAAATCCAGCTTTGACATAGGCTTAGCAATAGGCGAAACTGAGAAGCTAAAATTGTGACTTAACGGGAATAGCTAATGGCTACCAAAGAAGACGATCCTTCCATTGAAGAAATACTAGCATCTATCAGGGATATTATCTCTGAGGACGAGGGCGAGAGCGAATTCTACGCCTCCGCCTCCTAAGCCTAAACCGGTTGTAGAAGATAGAGATGAAGAAGAGATTCTTGATCTTACAGACGAAATCGATGAGGTTTCTGATTTTGATCTTGATTCCGATGAGGATGAAGACGATATGCCTGAATTTAACGATGATGCATTTGATCTGGATCTTGTTGATCATGAAGTGGATGAGGATGATGAAGACGGCGAACCAGAAACAGGCCGTGAAATATTTACTGATTCTGCTGCCGAGGCAACTCTTGATTCTCTGACAAGGTTGGCATCAAACGTTGCCATGAGTAAATCTGGTGGAGACGTCACACTTGAATCTATTGTGCGTGATTTGCTTCGCCCTATGCTTCGCCAATGGATACACGAGAATATGCCTGAAATTGTCGAGGTTATGGTTGAGAAAGAACTCGAAAAGCTTATTCGCCACGCTAAAAATAAGTAATTAAGATATCTAAGTTACAAAAAAACCCGCTCAATGGCGGGTTTTCTAATTTCTGTATCTTAAACAGATTATTTTTTGTCTTCTGATCCTGTAAGGAATCCAAAACGCTTTTCAAATTTGGACAATTGTCCTTTTTCAATAACGCGACCTGTACCACCTTGCCATGCAGGGTGTGACAAAGGATCAACGTCCAAGCGCATTTCTTCGCCTTCTTTGCCCCATGTAGAGCGTGTTTCGTATGTTGTACCATCGGTCAAAGTCACTTTGATCATGTGGTAATCAGGATGTGTGTCGGCTTTCATAATTATCTCCTAAAACTCGAATTCGAAGCGTTTTATATCCCCTGATTCACTAAAAAGCAAGGAAAACGCTATAATTTTTATAAAATTAAATATCGGCGAGTGATTTTCCTGCTGATTTCAAATCAGCAAAGGCCTCATCAAGGCGTTTCACCATATTCTCTTCACCTGCACGAAGCCATTTACGTGGGTCATAGGCTTTTTTGTATGGCTCACCTGTATCTGGGTCTATCTGGTGTTTAAATGCCTTGGCGTTGGTCTCAACATAGGCACCAACAGACTCAGAGAAGGCGAATTGTGTATCGGTATCAATATTCATTTTGAATACACCATAACCAATTGCTTCTTCGATTTTGGCTTTTTCAGAACCTGAACCGCCATGGAAAACAAGATCCAGCGGATTATTGCCTGTTTTGCATTTTTCTTTCACAAGGGCTTGGGCATTTTTAAGAATTTCAGGACGAAGCTCTACATTTCCAGGCTTATAAACGCCGTGGACATTACCGAATGAAGCTGCCAATGAAAAATGTCCTATTTCACTTAATAATTTATAAGCCTTGAGGCAGTCTTCTGGTTGAGTGTAGAGCTTATCGTTATCAATTTCGTCTGAACCTACGCCATCCTCTTCACCGCCTGTAACACCAAGCTCAATCTCGATACTCATTTCAAGACAAACCGCACGCTTCATAATACGAGCACTTTCAGACAAATTAAATTCAATATCTTCCTCGGATAAATCAATCATATGAGAGGTGAAAAGGGGATAACCTAATTCCTCGTAATGACGCTCGCCGTAGTCTATTAGCGATTCAACCCAAGGCAAAAGTTTTTTGTTAGCGTGATCAGTGTGAAGAACCGCACATATACCGTAATGTTCGGCCAAAAGATGAACATGGCGCGCCGCAGAAACAGCACCAAGAACCTTGGCGTCATAACTATCAGGAAAACCCTTCCCTGCAAAAAACTCTGCGCCACCATTTGAAAGCTGGATAATAATATCTGACTTATTTTTGGCTGCCGCTTCCATTGCCGCATTAATAGAATTTGTTCCTACAACATTAACTGCGGGAAGGGCGTATTTGCCCTCCTTACAGGCCTGTATCAGTGTTTTGTAGTCGTCGCCATAAATGACGCCTGGCAATAATTCGCCCATAGTGAAAGCTCCTTTGTGCTTTATAAATTATTCTATTCGTAACCAACTTCGTGCATGACTGTTGCTGTATCAAGCATACGATTGGAAAAACCCCATTCATTGTCGTACCACGTCATAATGCGTACGAGATTGCCGCCAACGACCTTTGTGCCTTCTAATGAGAAAATAGATGAATGCGGATCGTGATTAAAGTCGGTTGATACAAGGGGCTCGTCATATGTGGCAAGAACGCCGTTAAGTGAGCCATCTGCTGCCTTTTGAATAGCCTTATTTACTTCCTCGACTGTCGTGTCGCGAACAGTGTTGAATTTAAAGTCAACGACCGAGACATTTGGTGTTGGGACGCGAATGGAAACGCCATCAAGCTTACCATTTAATTCAGGTAAAACCTTACCAACGGCCTTGGCTGCCCCTGTTGATGTTGGAATCATATTGAGAGCGGCTGCACGTGCGCGGTGTAAATCCTTGTGCATTGTGTCGACAATACGCTGATCGCCAGTGTACGAGTGAATTGTAGTCATGAAACCTTTTTCAATTCCTATAGCTTCATTTAAAACATAAGCCACAGGTGACAGGCAGTTTGTAGTACATGACGCATTAGAGATTATTTTGTGTCCTTTTTCAATTTTGTCCGAGTTTACCCCATAAACGACAGTGATATCTTCATCCTTTGCAGGCGCAGAAATTAAAACCTTTTTTGCGCCAGCTTCTAAATGTTTGGCTGCATCCGCACGCTCTGTAAAGCGTCCAGAGCATTCAAAAACAATGTCAATATTCATTTCTTTCCAAGGCAGTTTGGCAGGATCAGGTTCTTTAACACTGTCGATGTGAACACCGTCTACAACAAAGGTGTCTTCGTCATCACCTCTCACTTCAAAGGGGAAAATGCCATGCACAGAGTCATATTTTAAAAGATGTGCGTTGGTTTTGACGTCAGCCAAATCATTAATGGCCACAAGCTCAATATCATCACGCGCACTTTCGAATATTGCACGGCATACAAGGCGACCAATACGCCCAAAACCATTTATAGCTACTCTTATTGTCATGTTAATCTACTCCCTAAATTCTAAAGTTTTTTCCTCACGTGATGAACAATCATCTCGGATGTAATGCCAAAGTGGTGATAAAGCTCGTCTGCTGGTGCTGAGGCTCCAAAACCCTTCATACCAACGAATGTGCCATGCGCTCCAATAAGGGCATCCCAGCCTTGTCTTATTGCTGCCTCACAGCCTACTTTAATACTATTGTTACAGGTAATATTTTCAATGTAGCTTCCGTCCTGTTCAAAAAATAAATCCATACAGGGAACGGAAACAACGCGCACTCCTTCACCAAGTTCTTTGGCTGCTTCCATTGCAAGCATAACCTCTGAACCTGATGCAAAAAGTGTAACCCTCAACTCACCTTCAGCTTCTTTCAGAATATAAGCACCTTTTGAACAAAGGTTATCATTGCTGTTTTCACGTAACGTTGGCAGCCCTTGGCGTGTAAGCGCAAGTACAGCAGGGGCATCGGTTTTATTTAAAGCCAACTCCCAGCATTCTGCAGTTTCAATGCCGTCACAAGGGCGGTAAACATAGCAATTTGGGATGGCACGCAATGCTGCTAAATGTTCAACAGGTTGATGGGTAGGTCCATCTTCACCAAGACCTATAGAGTCATGTGTCATCACATGTATGGCCTGTGTCCCCATTAACGCTGCAAGTCGAATTGACGGGCGACAATAATCTGCAAACTGTAGAAATGTGCCAGAGTAGGGAATTACACCCCCATGTAACGCCATACCGTTCATCATGGCAGCCATACCGTGTTCACGAACACCGTAATAGATATAACGACCATTATAATTGTTATCAGCAGAAATACCTTCTTCGTATCCCTTAACGCGGGTATTGTTTGATCCAGTCAGATCAGCAGAGCCACCGATCATTTCCGTTACTTGGGGCACAAGATATTCCAATGTTGTACCCGATGTTTGACGTGTGGCCATTTTTGGTTTTTCAGAATCAAAAAAGTCTTTGGCTTCCTTAACTGCCTTTGCAACATCAGTTGAGTGATCTCTTTTGAGAGATTTTTCAAAGTCTTGCTTCTGACTTGAGGCGTTAAGACGGCTTTCCCATTCCTTAAAAGCATTCTGATTTTTCTTTCCAACAGAACGCCATGCATCAAGGACATTCTCGGGAATTTCAAACGCAGGATAATCCCAGCCCAAATTCTCACGCGTACCTTTAATTTCTTCTTCACCAAGTGGTGATCCGTGAGCAGAGCTTGAATCTTCTTTAGTCGGTGCGCCAAAGCCAATCTTGGTTCTGCAGGCAATAAGTGAAGGTGTGTTTGTATTGCGTGCCTTTTCAATAGCGGCCTCGATTGCATTTGCATCATGGCCATTAATCTTTTGTGTGTCCCAGCCATAGGACTCATAACGTTTGCAAACTTCTTCTGAGAAAGACAGTTCAGTCTTACCGTCAATAGAAATTCCATTATCATCATAAAGAACAATTAGTTTTGAGAGTTTCATGTGACCAGCAAGAGAAGATGCCTCGTGAGAAACGCCCTCCATAAGGTCGCCATCACTTGCGATCACATAAGTCCAGTGATCCACAAGGTCATCACCAAAGCGAGCGTTCATAATGCGTTCTGCAAGGGCGAAACCAGGAGCTGTTGAAATCCCCTGCCCAAGTGGACCTGTTGTCATTTCGATACCAGCCTCAACCTCATATTCAGGGTGACCAGCAGTAATTGCGCCAAGTTGTCGAAAATTTTTGATTTGCTCCAATGTCATTTCTTTATAGCCAGTTAGGTAATTCAAGGCATAAAGAAGCATTGATCCGTGACCTGCAGATAGAATAAAACGGTCTCTATCGGCCCATTCTGGTTTGGCGGGATTGAATTTAAGAAATTTTGAGTAAAGTACCGTTGCCACATCTGCCATACCCATTGGCATTCCCGGATGTCCGCTGTTAGCTTTTTGTACGGCATCCATTGCAAGTGCGCGAATGGCATTCGCCATGTCTTTATGTGAGGCTTCATTCATAGGTATGTTATCCTGATTTTGATTTTGGGCTAGCTGGGTCATGAGCTTTAGGTGTCCTGTAAGTCACAGTTGTTATTTGAGAGCGACCCAAATTTGCATGACAGCCCGCCCACGTCAAGAACAGGGAGGTATTTTCAAAAGATATTTTTAATAAATTAAGTTGATAACATTGCCTCACGCCTTGACCTTAAGGTTGTGCTTTTGATATTTGTAGTAAATATCATTCATACAAAATATTAAGAACTTAATTTAAGTAATTGATATTAAATAATATAAGAGTTTCATAATATGAGTATTACAGAAATAAAGTCCTCTTTAGTTCAATTGGATGAAGCCCTAAGCGCTTTGGAAGAGGGATATCATGTTTATGCCGAGCACGTTAGTACAACGCAGGCGCAATTGGATATGTTCCAAGAAGGTGCCTATTCTGCTGGTAACCAGAACGACGAACTAAAGAAGAAAATTGCGGATCAATTGGACAAGGCTATTCAAAAGGCTGAACAGATATTATACGCCTAAGTTTTTTCAAGAATTAAAAATACGGTATTAAAGGAATAAAAATGGCACAAGTTGCAATAGAAATTAATAATAAGAAATATAATATTGCCTGTGATGACGGTCAGGAAGAGCGTGTTTATCAATTGGCTGGCTATATAAACGAAAGACTAAATAGAATTGCGGGTTCCAATGCAGGTAGTGTTTCTACTGACTCTCATCTGCTTGTTTTAACGTCTCTCATTCTAACTGATGAAATTTTCGAATTGCAAGACACTCTACAGCAATCTGGTTCTCAGCAACCTCAACAACAAGGCACAAGTCTGAATGCTGAGGAAACAGAGTTGATTACTCAGGCCGTAGATCATCTGCGACAGCGTGTTGAGAAGTTGACCAAGGAAATGCGTCTTGCTGCATAACTTTGCTTAACATTTATTAAGTTTCACACTATATACTATTCATAGCTACTGCGATGTGCGTGATACATTCTAATCCGAGTGGCCGATAGCTATTCGCTTTGGGAGCTGTCCCTGATGTGAGGAAGTGTTTTGCCGCATCCTTGTTTCATACGGCACCCCCCTGTTAAACAGGGCCTCTTGCGGATAGATAAGTACACGGCATTTGCGGTAGTCTTTTCTTTAGTTACTATGACTTTATGGATAAATCTGAAATAAGAGAAAAAGCTTTAGAGCTTCGTGCACGTCAGGAAGATAATCCTGATCTAGAGGCTTTATTATTTGCTCGTTTTTTTGAAGAGTTTCCGATTGAATTGCTAAAAGATAAGACTATTGCCCTTTATTGGCCTATAGGACACGAATTTGATTGTTCTTATTTAATTGAAAAATTTATATCCGAAAATATTAAAACCTGCTTGCCTGTCATTAAAGATGGAACGAGGATTTTATCTTTTTACATTTGGGACGGCGATAGTAAAATTATTGAGGGGGCGCATAAAACAAAAGAGCCTGCACGGGGGGAAGGTGATTGTCCTGTGACACCTGATATAGTTGTTCACCCTGTTGTTGCCTTTGATAGATATGGTACACGCCTTGGGAGAGGCGGGGGATATTATGATGCAACAATTGCACATTTGCGTAAGATACATCCATCGGTTATATGTGTAGGTCTGGCTCTTGATATACAGCTTTGTCTGTTTCCCTTACCAAAGGAAGATCACGATCAAAGGGCTGACATGATAATAACACCAACGCAAACTTATAAGTTTGTTTAGAAAGTAAAATTCCATGAGAATTCTGTTCTTGGGAGACATATCCGGAAAGCCCGGGCGTGACGCTATTGATAAATATTTACCAAAGTTAAAAGAACAACTTGATCCCGATGTTACAATTATAAATGCAGATAATGCTGCGCACGGCTTTGGAACAACAGACAAAATTAATAAAGAGTTATTCGAGATTGGCGCTGATTGTATTACCACAGGTAATCATGTGTGGGATCAACGTGAGATGTTGAGTGCAATTAACAACAATAAGTACATTATTCGCGCAGATAATTTCCCTGAAGGTGCACCTGGGCAAGGTGCCTGTATTATAACAACAGAAAAGGGACAAAAAGTTCTTGTTCTACATCTTATGGCACGTTTGTTTATGGAGGACATGGACTGCCCGTTCAAGGCAGCGGATAAGTGGCTTCAGAAATATAAACTTGGGGCCAGTGTAAACGCTATATTTGTAGATTTTCACGGTGAGGCAACGAGCGAGAAAATGGCTATGGGGCATTATCTTGATGGTCGTGTGAGTGCCGTTGTTGGAACACACACGCATATACCAACAGCAGATTGCCAAATATTTCCAAAAGGCACAGCTTATCAAACCGATGCAGGAATGTGTGGCAACTATGATTCCGTTATTGGTGTTGATAAGGAAATACCGATTCATAAATTCGTGAAAAAAACCCCGGGAAAATCACGTATGTTCCCAGCCGAGGGTGAGGGAACTTTATGTGGCACACTTGTTAAAACAGATGACACAACAGGTTTGGCGACATCAATTATTCCTGTTCGTGTAGGGCCACGGCTTGAAAATACTCATAAGCTAGATTAAAAACGAATTCTAATTGAAATTAAAAGAGAGCTTACGTTATGGCAGGTCATTCCAAATGGGCAAATATTCAACACCGTAAAGGCGCGCAGGATAAAAAGCGTGCCAAGGTTTTTGCAAAATTAGGTAAAGAGATTCAAGTTGCTGCAAAATTAGGTGGTGGTGACCCCGATGCGAACCCAAGGCTACGCTTAGCGATTGCAACTGCACGTGGGCTGTCTCTACCTAAAGACCGTATAGAGAGCGCTATTGCAAAAGGGACGGGCGCTGGCGCCGACGATGCAGATTTCGTTGAAATGCGATATGAAGGTTATGGGCCAGGAGGGGTTGCCGTTATTGTTGATGCATTAACAGATAACAAGAACAGAACTGCAGGTGATGTGCGCGCAATATTCACAAAAAATGGCGGTAATCTGGGGGAAAGCAATTCAGTTTCTTTCATGTTCGACCGTATCGGCGAGATTGTTTACAAATCGACTACAGCTTCCTCTGAGGCTATGTTCGAAGCTGCGGTTGAGGCCGGCGCAGGAGATTGTGAGAGTGACTCAGATGTGCATACAATTATATGCGATCCCAATGACTTTGCCGCTGTAAGAGACGGAATGGTTGAAAAGTTTGGTGAGCCAGAGCAAAGCGGTCTTGTATGGCGCCCTAATGTAAATGCTGAGGTCGACGAAGACCAAGCCGCTACAATTCTCAAGCTGATTGATGCTTTGGAAGATAATGACGACGTTCAGACTGTGACGACTAATTTTGAAGTCTCTGACGAAATCATGGAAAAACTTCTCGCAAACGGTTAATCACGCTATACTCATTTTATGCGTATTCTAGGAATTGACCCTGGTCTTCAAAAAACTGGCTGGGGTGTCATCGACAGTATTGGAAGCACTCTTACCTATGTTGCATCGGGCACCATTTCTACGCCTAAGGGCGCGGGAGATCCTGTGCGTTTAGCTTTCATAGATAAAGAACTCGCAGAAATCATAAAAAAATATCAACCCGAAACAGCAGGCGTTGAAGAAACATTTGTGAACGCAAACCCTCTTTCCGCGCTAAAACTCGGTCAAGCAAGAGGTATAGCTTTAATGGTTCCAGCGCGCATGGGGCTTCCTGTTGGTGAATATGCGGCTAATAAGATTAAAAAATCTATAGTTGGTGCAGGTCATGCTGATAAAAAGCAAATCCAGATGATGATAGGCGTTCTTCTTCCCAAGGCAGGAAAATGTGATGCCGATGAGGCAGACGCCCTTGCAATTGCCATCACACATGCCCATCATGGGGGCGTAGTTCAAAAACTAACTGTAACGGTTTAAGTCTCACATGATTGGTAAGCTCTCAGGTATAATTGATACAATAGAGGATGGCTCTGTACTTCTTGATGTTCAGGGTGTTGGGTATATTGTATTTGCTTCCCCTCGAACATTAGGCGCCTTGAGCGGTCATGGCGAGCCATGTTCACTTCTTATTGATACGCATGTACGCGAGGATCACTTTCACCTTTATGGTTTTATTGATAAAGCAGAACAACAATGGTTTCGTCTTTTGACAACTGTTCAAGGTGTAGGAGCCAAAGTGGCGCTTTCTATTCTTGGCGTATGTCCTCCAGATAAGCTGCAGATAGCAATTGCTGCACAAGATAAGGCAATCGTTACACAGGCCGATGGCGTGGGACCTAAACTTGGAACACGCATTGTTAACGAGCTTAAAGATAAGGTTGGAGCTTTGGATACAGGTGTTATCCAGATGAAGGCTAGTGGTAAATCAACAGCTAATACTGCCGACAATAATAATGCGAGCGTTGATCAAGATGCGGTATCTGCACTTATTAACTTGGGGTACGGACGAGCTGATGCTTTTTCAGCTGTAATGCGCGTTCGTGCCAATGATAATGGTACTGATGATCTGCAAAAAATCATTAAGTTGGCCTTAAAAGAATTGAGTGCTTGAGGCCATGGAACAATTTGCTAAATCCTCACCAGAACTAGACAGAGAAAAACAAGAGCAAGACTCGGTTGACGAGCCTAGTTTACGCCCTCAAAGGCTTGAAGAATTCATTGGTCAGGAGGGGCTTCGCTCTAATCTTAAGGTCTTTATTGACAGTGCGCGCGCACGTAAAGAAGCGATGGATCACGTCCTTTTGTTTGGACCTCCTGGTCTTGGTAAAACAACATTGGCTCAAATTATCTCAAAGGAATTGGGTGTAGGTTTCAGGGCAACCTCTGGACCAGTGATAGCTAAGTCGGGTGATTTGGCGGCTATCCTTACGAATTTGGAAGAAAATGATGTTCTTTTCATTGATGAAATACACCGTCTTAATCCTGCAGTTGAAGAGATACTTTATCCTGCAATGGAGGACGGTAAGCTTGATTTGATTATAGGTGAGGGGCCAGCCGCGCGATCCGTTCAAATTGATTTACCCCAATTCACACTTGTAGGTGCTACAACACGAAGCGGATTACTTACCAATCCTTTGCGTGATCGTTTTGGTATACCGCTTAGGCTTGAATTCTATAATTTTGAAAACCTTGCTCAAATCGTTAAAAGATCGGCAATGATTATGAAGATGACCATTGATGAGGATGGGGCAATGGAAATTGCCAAGCGTTCTCGCGGAACTCCAAGAATTGCGGGTCGTCTAACACGGCGTGTGCGAGATTTTGCACAAAGTGGTGGTCACGGGGTAATTACTTCCAAGGTTGCAGATGATGCCCTTATTCGTCTTGAAGTTGATGGAGAAGGGTTGGACAGCATGGATAGACGTTATTTGAATTGCATAGTTGAGCATTACGCGGGTGGTCCAGTGGGAATTGAGACCCTTGCGGCTTATCTTTCTGAGCAACGTGATGTTCTTGAAGAAGTTGTAGAGCCTTATCTTTTACAAAAAGGGTATATACAAAGAACACCAAGGGGGAGAACTGTTTCTCAAAGTGGTTTCAAATACTTAGGAAAAGAATTTAAATCACCTTTACAAGATGGTGATCTTCTTGAGGGTCTTTAGTTAATGCGTCAGCACTCTCTTCCTGTTCGTATATATTATGAAGATACAGACGCAGGTGGCGTGACGTATCATGCAAGTTATATTCGTTTTTGTGAGCGTGGTCGTACGGAATATCTCCGCTCTATAGGATTTCAGAACAGCGATATTTATAAGGATCATGGAATCCTTTTTGTAGTAAGGCATTTAGAAGCAGATTATAGAGCGCCGGCAGTGCTTGATGATCTTTTAACACTCAAAACAAGTGTGCTTTCGATGAAGAATACATCATTTATTATGCATCATATCCTTGAAAATGATGAAAAAGAAATATTTGAAATGAAAGTTGTTATTGCGTGTATCAACAATAATGGTAAACCTGATAAAATTCCTGATAATCTTCGCAAGGTCTTGCAGGGTTAATCAGACAATGCTCAAATGCCTGTGACGTTTTACAAAGGAAAAAAAATATGGCGCCTGACACTTCTCTATCGGTAATAGAAAACGCGGCACTTGCCGGAAGTATGCCTCATGATTTAAGCATGTGGGGCCTTTTCCTGATGGCTGATATAGTCGTTAAGCTTGTGATGATCATGTTGTTATTGGCTTCTGTATGGTGTTGGTCAATTATCATTTCAAAGCGCAGAAACTTAAAAAGTCTTAATCGTCGCGCTGATAAATTCGAAGAGGCCTTCTGGTCAGGAGAGCCGTTGGATAAACTTTATTTGCGTGTCAAGAAAAGCCAGCAAGATCCTCTTTTAAAGACATTCATTGCCGGCATGGATGAGTGGCAAGGCGCCACATCTTCTGGACTACCTGCGTCCGCTACAATGCAAGCAGGCATTAAACAGCGCGTTGAGCGCGCGATGAATTTGAATATTTCACGCGAAATGAACGCACTTGAACGTGGTATGACATTTCTAGCGTCAGTTGGTTCTACTGCTCCTTTTATCGGTCTATTTGGAACTGTATGGGGAATTATGAACAGTTTTACGGCCATTGCTGGCTCTAATAACACATCGCTTGCAGTTGTGGCTCCCGGTATTGCCGAGGCTTTATTCGCAACAGCGTTGGGTCTGGTTGCTGCGATTCCTGCGGTTATTGCGTATAACGTTTTCTCAACAGCAATTAATGGTTATGCTGAAAGACTGGACGGTTTCACTGCTGAGTTTTTAGCAATATTATCTAGGCATCTTGATACAGGCTCCAAGCCAAATAAGGCCGCGTAATTATGGGGGCTAATCTTCAAAAGCGAGGTGGAGCAAGAAGTGGTCGTCGCGGTGGCTTCTCACAGATGTCCGATATCAATGTCACACCTTTTGTTGATGTTATGCTTGTACTCTTGATTGTATTCATGGTGACCGCACCTTTAATGACTGCAGGTGTTCAAGTTAATCTACCCGATAATCAGGCTGCTCCTATTACTTCGCAAGACAGTACGCCTTTGGAAGTATCAATAAGTAAAACAGGTGAAATCTATATAGGTGAAACAGAGGTCAGTTCGGAGAAACTCGTGGCTGTTTTGCAAACTTCTGCGAAGGAAAATATTGCTGAACAACGTATATTTGTTCGTGGTGACAAAGGTGTCGCTTACGGTGATATTATGAACGTTATAGGTCTTATCTCAGAGGCAGGCTTTACGCAGATTGCACTTGTTTCTATGCCTAATCAAAACTAAATATTTATTCCATCAGTCGCTTTATCTTTTTTAGGCTATTAAAATGAATGCCAATAGATCACATAAACCAGAGGAAAGTCTTTCAGAAACAAATCTGAAAAAACCACTAATTATCTCACTGGTTATTCATGCTTTGGTGATTTTGTTCCTGATTGTCGGTATGCCTCATATTAACACTCGTGATTTTGACGATCCTCAACCTATTATGGTTGAATTGGCACCTATTGCTGATATGGCTATGACGGATAAAGCTCCTGTAAAAGCTCCTCCTGTTGAGGAACCAAAAGAAGAGCTACCTCCCCCTAAAAAGGAAGAGCCTAAAAAGGAACCTCCAAAATCTGAACCTAAGAAAGAACCTGAAGTCAAACCTGAGCCTCCAAAAGAGGTTGAGAAGCCAAAAGAAGAACCTAAACCTAAGCCTAAGCCCGAGCCCGAGCCAAAGGTTGTGGAAGAACCTGAAGTCAAACCTGAAGTCAAACCTGAGCCTCCAAAAGAAGTTGAGAAGCCAAAAGAAGAACCTAAACCTGAACCTCCAAAAGAAGAAGACAGTAGTGAGGCTTTTGATTCTATTCTCAAAAATCTTGCGGATGTCGATCAGCAAGCTGAGGTAGATGAAGACGCAGAGGTTAATGAGGATGCTTTGCCTCAACCAAGTTCTGACGTTCCTGTGGGGGAGCAGGTTACTATGACCGAATTAGATGCTTTAAGATACCAACTGTCGCAATGCTGGAATTTGCCAGCAGGCGCACAGGGCGCTGAAGATTTACGGATTGAAGTACGCATCAAAGTTAATCCAGACCGGACAGTCCAGAACGCAGAAATTGTTGACCAAGGACGTTATGCACGTGATAGTTTCTTTAGGGCCGGAGCGGATTCGGCAAGACGCGCTGTCTTGAGTCCGCAATGTAGTCCTTTGAAATTGCCAGAAGATAAATATGATCAATGGAAGACGACAGTTATAGTCTTTGATCCAAAAGAAATGTTTTAACAACCAAGGAAATTATAAATATGCGCCTTCTAAATATTCCAGTCCTAGCTTTACTTTCAGTGCTCATGCTAGCGTCCATAAATACTGCGCAGGCAGAGCTACGTGTGGATGTTAATAAGGGGGTTTCCGAGCCTGTACCTACGGCCATACCAGATTTTCATGTAGGAGCGGGTGGTGATGCACAACTTGCAACCTTAATTCCTGGCATTATTAGATCTGATCTTGAAAGTTCTGGGCTGTTTCGCATACTTCCTCCAAGTAGCTATATTCAAGATACGGGCTCAATGCAGACAGCACCACGTTTTCCTGAGTGGAGGGCAATAGCCGCGCAGGTTCTGGTTGCAGGACAGATTGTGAATACAGGTGGTGGCCAACGTGTTGAGTACCGTCTTTATGATGTTTTTTCGCAACAACAACTTAATGGCATGGCCTATAACGTAACCCAACAGAATGTGCGCAGAATTGCGCATATTATTGCGGATGACATTTACAAGCGCCTAACTGGTGAGGCAGGATATTTTGACTCGCGGATAGTATATATTGCAGAACAGGGTAATGGTGCGGCAAGAACCAAACGTCTGGCTATTATGGATCAGGACGGTGCTAACCATAAATATCTTACAGATGGTCGTGATTTGACGCTTACACCACGTTTCTCACCAAACGAGCAAATGATTACTTACCTTTCATATAAGAATAACAAACCTCGTGTTTACATCTATGATTTGAATACAGGCAGTCAAAGTGTATTGGGTGATTTTCCAGGCATGACATTTGCTCCTCGTTTCTCACCTGATGGGCGCAAAATTGTCATGTCACTGGCAAAAAATGGTAATACAGACCTTTATGAAATGAGTTTAAATGGTGGAAGTCCACGTCAACTCACATCTACACCAGGTATTGATACGGCTCCTAGCTATTCACCTGATGGTGGGCAGATCGTATTTGAATCTGACCGTGGCGGTACGCAACAGCTTTATGTGATGAGTGCAGGCGGCGGGGATGCGCGTAGAATTACCTTTGGTCAGGGACGGTATGCTAACCCTGTTTGGTCACCTCGTGGTGATTTGATTGCTTTCACAAGACTTCAGTCAGGAAAATTTTATATCGGCGTTATACGCCCTGATGGAAGCGGTGAAAGACTAATTACCTCTGCCTATCACGTTGAAGGGCCTACATGGGCACCAAACGGTCGTTACTTAGCATATTTTAAGGAAACACCAACCGCAACTGGTCGATCAGCTAAGCTATATTCAATTGATTTGACGGGTCAAAACGAAAGACTTCTTAAGATTCCTGGATTTGGTTCTGACCCGGCGTGGTCACCAATTCATGAAAATTAAGAGTTTTTAAAATGTGGTGCGAATAATTCCCTTACTTGACGGTAGGTTTCTTTTTTAAAAGGAACGATATTATCAATAAGGTCATCGAATTCGAACCACTGCCATTGGCTAAATTCTGGTTCATCATAAGCTTGTAGGTCAATTTCAGAATCTTTTCCTGTGAACTTCATTGCTATCCAAGTCTGGATTTGACCACGGTAACGTGCGCCCCATAATATCTTTTGAAGTTCTTCTGGGAATTCATAGGATAATTTTGTGGGACTTATCTCTATAATTTCAGCGTTCTTAATCCCAGTTTCCTCATATAACTCTCGGAAAGCTGTGCTTTCTACATTCTCACCCTCATCAATTCCACCTTGAGGCATTTGCCATGCACCTAATGTGTCAAAGCGTTCGCCCGCAAAAACCTTGCCATCTTTGTTAATAAGGCAAATACCTACATTTAATCTGTAGGGTAATTTTGAGATATCGAGGCTCATTGTTGATCAACAAAGTAGGAGAGGGGAACAATTTGCAATCCAGCTTGCATAAAGCTATCTAAGAGATCAGGTAAAGCCTCTATGAGAGCTGGGCTAGGTTCAACGGCAATTATGCCATTTGAACGATCAAAAACCTCATTCAAAAATATTTTCAAACGCGCTTTATCCATTAAAACCTGATTGTAACGATTATAAAGAAGTGTCGGTATGGCCTTGTCACCAAGATTGTAATATCCGTACCC
This sequence comes from uncultured Alphaproteobacteria bacterium, assembly GCA_963740205.1. GTDB lineage: Bacteria > Pseudomonadota > Alphaproteobacteria > Micavibrionales > Micavibrionaceae > UBA2137. The sequence continues at coordinate 136,400 of CAVUDD010000002.1, read as the reverse complement.
TTTGCTCGTAAAAGGGCTTCCTATATCAAATTCATCATTATTCATAATGAATCCTGTAAGGTTTTTTGCCTCAATTAAAAGTCTATCTAGGCGTGCCGCTTTGACTTCATTTGTTAGCGCAGGGGAAATACTAAGAGGTCCAGTTGTCTGAATGTAGCCATTCGTAGAGGGTGTTTCTATGAAACCCCATAATTCCATATCGTTATTATCTATATAGGATAAGACTTCATCTTTATTGACTGTATATGGTGATAAGGAAATAGTTGTAAATTCAGGCAGTTTTTCTGCAATTGCTTTGGATTGCGAGTTGGATAATCCGTAATCTAGTATAACCAAAGAATATACCGCTCGGACTTTTTGGCTTATGGCGGGGGGAGTGATTTTATTCTTTGAGAAAAATGTGGCAGGTTTGGAAACAGGCAATGAAGAGACATCCTCCAAGGCACCATCTATCTCATCTGGTACAAGCTCAACGCCTGATATTTGGACAGGAGCAGTAACGCTGTGAAGAGGTACATTGGAAGAAAATAGCCTAGAGGTTAGTTCTAGTATTAAAAACAGAAGAAATAGACACGTTAAAAAACTGATGAAAACAGTCAGTAAATTTATATTAGCCTTATTAGCTTCTGCTTTTGTAACCATATCATTCAATTAGCCTTTAAAAGCCCTACCTATTTTGATTCTTTGTTTTTCTCTTTCATTTTCTCTTCAACAATTTTCTCATCTCCTGCAATTTCACCCGTTACAGCAGGAACATCATCTTGATTGTAAAGAGCAAGTCCACGCAATAGATCAAGTCCGCGTTCCAACTGGTAATCAACTGGTTCGGGCTCTTCTTCTATGTTGTTCTCTGTACCCGCTACATTATCGTTTCCAACAGGCTCATTTGATCCGTTGGGATTTTTCAAAGCACCACGAAGATCAGACTCTGCGCATACCAAATTCAGTAAGTTCTTCGATTTTAGCGGGAGCTACAACAATATCTGGTGTAATACCACTTGCCTGAATTGAACGACCTGATGGCGTGTAGTATCGAGCAGTTGTAAGGCGCATAGCACCATTACCGGGAAGAGGGATGACTGTTTGTACAGAACCCTTACCAAAAGATTGCGTGCCAAGAATAATAGCACGTCTATGATCTTGTAAGGCGCCAGCCACAATCTCAGAAGCAGAAGCAGATCCGCCGTTAATAAGAACTACAATTGGAAGTCCATTTGCTAGATCTCCAACCTCAGCATTATCACGCTTGGAGTCTCCATCATCGCGACCACGAGTTGAAACAATCTCGCCTTTATCCAAAAAGATATCTGAAACATCAATAGCCTGATCAAGTAAACCACCTGGATTATTTCTTAAATCAAGAACGTAACCTGTAAGCTTATTTCCAGCCTCAGCCTTAAGGGACTTAATTGCCTTTTTAAGGCCATTGCTTGTGTCTTGTGAGAATGTTGTAACGCGAAGGTAACCGATATCATCACCCTCCATACGAGAGCGCACTGATTTTATTTTTATAACATCACGTATGATTGAAATATCTATAGGCTCTGACACACCTTCACGTCGAATAGTAAGCCCTATCTTACTCCCAACTTTTCCACGCATTTGGTCTACAGCTTCACCCAGAGTTAAACCAAGCACAGGTTCATCATTAAGGTGTGTAATTAGGTCACCCGCCTGAACGCCCGCTTTTGCAGCTGGAGTATCATCAATAGGAGACACAACTTTAACAAGGCCATTTTCAAGTGTAACTTCGATGCCCAGCCCACCAAACTCACCGCTTGTTTGAACACGCATATCCGTAAAATCATCTTCATCCAGATAAGAGGAGTGAGGATCAAGGTTCTCGAGCATACCGTTCAAGGCATATTTGATGAGTGTTTCATCATCTACTTCATCAACATATTGAGCGCGTGCGCGCTCGAAAACTTCACCAAATAGATCTAGTTGTTGATAGGTCAAATTTGAATCACGACCCAATGTATCTGGATTGGTTCCAGCCATTCTTTTGTCTTGTGCCAACGAAGGTGATGCAATGAAAATTGCTACAAGAGTTAAAAAAGCTGAGGTAGTGAATTTATTATGTGTGACCATCTGAATGAAAATCCCTTCGGAATTAATTTTAATTATATAAGACCCCTTAGTTCTGACAGCGGGTTAACTGGTTTTGAGTTTCTTCGTAACTCGTAATAAAGCATTTTTTCTAAGCTACTACCTTTGATTTGTCCAATTGGCTCGCCTGCAGATAAAACTTGTCCTACTACTGTATCAATTTTGTCCAAGCCTGCAATAAGGCTGAAGTAGTTTTTTTTATGTTCTACAATAATCATGTTGCCGTAATTCTTAAATTCGCCTGTGTACCTAATTTTTCCCGCCACTGGTGTTACAACGAAACCGTCAGATTCAGGTTTTATATAAAGTCCATCACTTTTTGCCCCAATTGTGTTCGTTTGTCCGTATCCTATAGTTACAACACCTTGAACAGGTAACAAGTTATTGCCTGAATTAACTATACGAGGAAGGCTGGCAACACGATCAATTTGCTTTTTCTTAACCTCCTCTTTGAGGTTGCTTTGTTCTTTATTCTTGCGCGCAAGATTGGTAACAAGTTCCTGTAAAGAATTTGCGTATTTTGCCGCTTCCTCTGCCTCTTTCTTACGGATTTCCAAATCGCGGACAGTTTTTTTATAGTTGGCGTTTCGTTCTTTAACAATAGCCTCCAATTCGTTTTGCGCTATTTTCAAATCTTTTGTTTTTACAGCTTTATCTTGCTTGGATTTTTCTTTCTTTTCCTTCAGCTCCAAAAGTTTATCTATTTCGTTTCTGGCATCATCTATTTTCTGTTGCAGTTGCGGTGACAAATTTTGTGTGACTGCTAATGTAGTAATAATTTTTTCCGCCTGGCTAGGATCAAGAAATATAGCTTCATCAGGCATTCGTTTAAGGCGATACAATGCCATAATGATATCTGAAAGATTGGATTTACGACTGGTAAGTTTATCAAGCTGATCCTGGTATTTCTTTTCAGTGCTTATAATTTCTTTAGTAAGTTCTGCGATTTCATCTTCTGTACTTGCAACTTTTTGACTCTTTTCACGAAGTTCCTTTTGTAGGTTCTCTACATTCCGTTCAATAGACTGGACTTTTTTACTGAGCTCCTTGACTTGCTCTTCTTCTGGCAATAACTGCGTATCCATTTTTTTCAGGATTAACGATTTGGATGGCGGAACAGGCACGTCATTTTGGGCATATGCAAAGGGCGTATGTATTAATAAGAAAGTCAGAAGAAGAATAAGATTCGCTTGCATGCCGTTATTATGGCTTAAGCACGAATGAGTTCAACATTAGTCTTTGTGATAGGGATGATTATTAAGAATGGAAACAGCCCTATAGAGTTGTTCCAACAACATGACCCTTGCAAGTTTATGCGGCCAAGTCATTTGCCCCATACAGAGCAGTAAATCTGCTTTAGATTTTACTTCATCATTAAAACCAGAAGCACCACCGAGCGCAAACAGGATATCCGAGGTTATAGGTTGAATTTTATTTTCAATATGATTTGCAAACTGCCGGCTTGTCATGGATTTACCAGTCTCATCCATAAGAATTTTATAACCCTTAAAGTTATTTAGGAAGTCCAAAATTTTTTGGTTCTCTTCAGCGTTTTGAACACTCTCGTCACGTTGTTTACTCTCAATTTCTATGAGCTCAACGGAGTAGGGAATACGCTTGATGTATTTGTCTTGAAGAAGAGCCTCAGGCTCATTTTTAAGCTTGTTACAGGTAATCAGTGTGATTTTCATGCACAAACTATGCGCATGACAGCAAATTTAGGCAATGAGAAAAATTAAGCCGATTGTGTAGTTGCTGTTAAGTCGGCAAAATTACCCCACATCTTCTCAATATTATAAAAGCCTCTGACTTCGGGACGAAAAATGTGAACAATAATATCGCCTGTATCAAGAACAACCCAGTCACCTGTTTGAAAACCTTCTTTGCGAATATTTGTGATGTTGGTAAAGGTTAGGCGCTCGAGTATTTTGTTTGCGAGGGCGACAACCTGTCTAGAGGATGTACCTGTTGCTACAATCATATAATCGGCAAGATATGAATTTTGTTCAAGCTCAATGACTTCAATGTCATCGGCCTTATTTGAATCAAGAGTTTCTACAATTAATTCTCTCAGACTTTCGGGGTCTAAGTCTCCCTTCGTTTTGCTAGCCAAGTTTTCACTATTCCTTTCATTAATAAATAACAAACCCCCACTCAAACGAGACGGGGGTCATTTTTCATACATAAAAATGCAACGTACAAATCAGAATTAAAATTTATCGGCGTTTCATGCACCATGACTCCATTTTACATGAGAACAACAAAACAGGGCAAGGTTAATCGACATTTAGATTTGAATAATAAATATAATTTAGATAATTATTAAAATATCCAATTTTATCAATATGTTAGATAGTTTTGGTAACAGTAATACTATGTTGCACCGCAGTGCAAAATTATGAATACTATTTATTACAGGGGTGATTCCATCTAGGCCGCAGATTTAATCTTTTCGGGTAATTTACTGATTGTTTGTTCAACAAATTTAGAATGCGTATCTTTATCAAGCTTCTGAAGAAGAATTTCCTTAGTAGCTTCAATTGCCAATTCAGTGGCTTTTTCCTTCATTTCAGCAATGGCATCTTCTTCCATACGCTTTAGTCTTTGAGCTAACCATTTTTCACGGCGCTCAACAGACTCATCAAGTTGCGCTTCTGCCTTTTTCTGTATTAATTTTGCATGCTCTGAGGCTGTATTAATAATTTTAGTGGCCTCGGTGTCAGCTTCACGCTGCTTACGACGGTATTGAGCAAGAAGTTCCTGTGCCTCAACACGAAGATTTTCTGCTGTATCAATTTCATATTTAATTCTCTCAATTTTTTGATCAAGAGTGGCTAAAACACTGCTGCGTCCAAGTTTGTAGGCGACAACAGCAAAAATAACAAAAGAAATAAAAACCCAGGTATTTGTATCTTGAAATAATTCCATCGTTATGCCGCCTTACGCGTAGAATTGTTTGCGTTCAAACTGCCAATAATTTTTTCAACTTCAGATGACTTGATATTCACACCAGCAAGCTTTTTAACAGATTTAGAGGTCAAATCAGCCACAATGGTTTCCAATTCACCCATTGTTTCTTCTTTGGCTTTAGTCAGTGTCTTTTCAAGCTTGTTCATATCTTTTTCAGCACGAGCTCTAAAGTCATTTTGAACCTGTGTCGCCTTATCACGAATAGCTTGTTCAACATCCAACGTAGTTTCAGTGGCTTTCTGACGAGCAGTTGCTAGATTTCCTTCATAATCTTCTTGTACGGTTGTAGCCTCTGTCGTTAGACGCTCGGCTTCTTCCATTTCACTTTCAATAAGATTGTTACGATTATCTATAACACCCGAGAGAGCTGGGAGAGTTTTACGCGCGAAAACAACGTAAAGAACAACATACATTACGAGAAGCCAAAATATCTGACTTGGAAACCAAGTTGGATCAAATTGCGGTAAACCTTTGCTTGCTTCCTCACCATGAGTTTCGGTAGCAGCAAAAGCTACAGGCGAAGCCATAAAAGTGGCAATAAGTGCGAGCAAAGGAGTTCTCATTTAAGTATCCGTAATTTGTCTTTGGTAAGTATAAGATTAGCCAAATACAAGTGCTAGAGAGATAACGAGTGCAAAAATAGCAAGCGCTTCAGTCAAAGCAAATGATAAGAAGAACTTCTTATCTAACAAATCAACAGCACCAGGATTACGACCGACTGCTTCGTTGTAAGACGCAAAAATCATACCTAGTCCAAGACCTACGCCAATAAGGGGCAATAGAGCGATAGCACCTGCTAAAAGTTTAACTGCTTCTAATTCCATTTTTAAGTTCCTTCCTTAAATTTTTATGGATTTGATTTTAATTTCATATTCGTTGCGGAGTGTACATATTTTGCTTACACAAGCAATAGAAAACACCTAATTTTTAATGTTCCATTTCCAAAGCATCTTTAAGATAAATACAGCTCAATATCGTAAATACATACGCCTGTAGATAAGCAATAAGTAGTTCAAAAGCTATGATAATCGAATTAAATAACGTAGGCACAATCGCCGCTAACCAGCCTCCAGCGCCGAGAGCTATAAAGGAAACAGAAAAAGCTGCAAAAACTTTTAAGACGATGTGGCCTGCCATCATGTTCGCAAATAGTCGTACCGACAGAGTAATGGGGCGCACAAAGAACGAAACTATTTCTAAGATGAAAATAAAGGGCGCTAGCCAAATAGGCGTGCCTGGTGGAATAAATAAGCTAAAGAAATGAAACCCATGTTTATAAAAGCCAACGATTAGAACGATACCGAAAATTAATAGTGCAAGCGCAACTGTAACAATAATATGTGATGTATAGGTGAAAGAGAATGGAATCAGCCCAAGCGAATTTCCCAACATCACAACAATAAATAACGTAAAGATAAGCGGGAAGAACTTACGACCTTTAGGGCCAACATTTTCACGAATCATTGAGGCTATAAATTCATACAGCATTTCCGAGGCCATCTGCATACGACCTGGAACCAATGCCTTTGGTCTCACGGCAATGGCAAGAAAAACAAGAGATACCACCACACCAATAGTCATCCATAAAGATGAATTGGTATAAGAAACGTCCATGCCTCCAATATGAAGAGGGATAAGCGGTGTAATTTCGAACTGGTGAAGAGGATTTGCCATATCTTATTAACCCTGATTTTCTTTATCTTTTAAAAGGATTTTATACCTTTATTTAAATCTCGCGCCCTATTTACCTTTTTTTTCGCGTTTATGCAACTCCGCATAACCCACACTAGTGCCAATTTTTTGCGTTATTTTGTAAATATTCATAAAACCTGTGCATACGCCCACTAAAAGAAAGAAAATAAACAGAAATGGTTTGGTTTCAAAATAGACATCAAGCCAGTAGCCGATGAAGCCACCGGCAACCAATCCAACCAGTAATTCACTACCAGCACGAATACCGAGCTGCATATTGTTACTATCTTCTTGGATTTCTTTTTTGCGCGCTAATTCTTCTTCTGTAGGGTCACCAACACCATCATTTCTGGCGCGATTTAATCTTTCTTGAAGATCTTTGGCATCTGGAGAATCTTGTATCATGATAGATATCTATTCTGCTGCGTCTAAGAAATCCAGCTTTTGTTGTAAATCAACGGATACTAGCTGAGAAACACCATGTTCGCCCATAGTAACACCGTAGAGGCGATCCATACGCGCCATAGTGAGGCGGTGGTGAGTAATAACGAGAAATCTTGTATTTCCATTTTTACACATTTCTTCAAGTAACGTGCAAACCCTATCTACATTGGCATCATCAAGAGGCGCATCAATTTCGTCTAACACACAAATAGGTGAGGGAGTTGTAAGGAACATGGCAAATATGAGAGCGATTGATGTTAATGTTTGCTCTCCACCAGACAAAAGAGAAAGGGACTGCAAAGTTTTACCAGGAGGTTGAGCATAAATTTCAAGCCCAGCCTCAAGAACGTCATCAGACTCAATAAGCTTGAGCTGTGCCTGCCCACCATTAAATAAACGTCTGAAAAGATCCTTAAAATAACCATCAATCACATGAAACGCTTTATTGAGACGTTCTCTTGCTTCGCCGTTCAATTTTTGAATAGCAGTATTAAGTTCGTCAATGGCCTGAGCGAGATCGTTTTGTTCTGCTAAAATATTTCCAAGTTGTTTTTCTATTTCATCGGCCTCGGTTTCTGCACGCAAATTGACTGGTCCAATGGCCTCTCGGTCACGCATTAATTTGTCACGCCGTACCCTTATTTCATCAAAGCTGCCTGATTTAATTCTTGCGTCATCTTCTGTGCGATAGGGTGCAATATCTGTTGAGCATGACTTAATAAAATCTATGGTGGGCAATTCGTACTCTTCTTCAATGGAGCTAGCTATGCTTTTAACATTTTGTTGTGTTGATTCAACTGTAGCCATTGCGCGCCCACGAGCTTCGCGTGCATCTTGATACTCACCTTCGCGTTCTTTTAATGCTTGTTTTGTTTCTGTAGCCTCAGTTTCCGCTTGAGAAAGTTTGTCTTCGAGCTCAGCCTTACGCGTTTCCAAGGCACCAATACCATCAAGTATATTTTCTTTTTCGGCTTTGATTTCTTGAGGTCGCGCCTTCAAAGTTAAAAGTTTATCTTCTGCTTCACCCTGGCGAATTTTAAATTTCTCAAGCTGATCTTTAGCGCGAATGACACGATTTTGAAGGTTGAGACGCTCATCCGTTATAGCGTGAAGGCGCATCTGGCGGCGCTTGCTTTCATTCTCAATTCTATCTAACTCCGATTTAAGGCGATGGTATTCACTATGTGCCTCTTCAAGCTCAACTTTACTATTTTGAAGGCTCTCAGTATCCGCTGTTTTTTCCAGAGCTTTAAGAGATATTGCTAAAGTTTGTTCTTCGGCTGTGATTTTTTCGTTAATCGCAAGTGTTCTCTTATCAATTTGTGACAAGGTCTCACGCAGGCGCACTCGCGTTTCTAAAGTTTTACTCTGCGCCTCTTGCTCAGTCTTAATTTGTAGCTGTAAGCCATCAATCTCTTTTTCAAGTTCCATAATCTTGTTTTTATGAGACTCTTTTTGTGATTGTGAATATTCATAATTTTTTTGAATATCATTCAATTTTGTTTCGATTTTTTGAGCTTTAGATTCTTCCCGAGGAAGGTCTTTCAAAAGATCTTCATAATGATTTTTTTGCTTTAAAATTGATGACTGAACATCTGGAGCCTCGGATGCAATATGATATCCATCCCAACGCCAGTAATCACCCTGCGCTGTTACAAGTGATTGCCCTGGCTTTAATGAAGCAAGAGATGATTTTGCCTTTTCTCTTGTTTCAACGACACCAACCATATGAAGAGTAGGAGAGAGCTTGTCTGGTCCCTTGGCTTTGTCCGCTAACGACTGGATGCCTTTAGGTAACGATGGTAGATCAGTAACCTTAACAGATGATTGTCCCCAATATTTTAATCCTTGACCTTCAATCGAAGCCATAAGAGCCTCACCAAGTGCGCGCGATAATGCGGACTCATAACCTTTGTCTGCTTTCAATACAGCCAATAAAGATTCCGCGGTGTCATCATTTCCAGAAAACGAAAGCACAGTTTCAAGCGTAGTAATCTCGGTTTGTAGCGATGATATGGTTTCACGAATTTGAGATTTTTCCTCGCGTAACGATTGCAATTGGTCACGTTGTTTTTCTAGTTCCTGAGACAGGCTTTCATCTTTACTCTTAGTGTCACGTAGGGTTTCTTGAGAATTCTTTAGTGCCTTTTCTAATTTCTCAATAAACAAGGCATCCTTTGAATGCGTTTCGATATCCTTTTGCTCGTCAATTGTAGTAAGTTTTTGAGTGGCTAAATTCTCTAACTCTTCACGTAAATTAGCAATACTGGCTTCTGCATTTTCTACCTTTGCTTTGGTCTGTGCGTAGGTTTGCATGCCTGCTTGATAGGTTTCATCAAGACGATCGACTAATTTCTTTTGTGTTAATAATTCTTCTTGAAGTTTAGAAATACGTTCGCCCTCATTATCCGATGATTTTCTGAGGGATTTTTCTTCGCTCTCAAGTTTTTCTATTAAAGCACTATTTTCGATAAGATTTTGATTTTCGTGTTTTTGATCCTCAACCAGTCCTGCAATTTGTCTTTTCAAATCTTCCAAAGTATTACGGATAAGAGTTTCCTCTTCCTCTAAACGTTGAATAGTTATGCTCTGGTTTTGCCAGACTGTTGCTGCCTTGGCAGCCTCTGAACGTAAATCAGGAAGGCTATCACTTTGTGTGTCGAGCGTTTTATTTAGTTGCGTGATTACCGATAGCTTTTCCGCAACAAGTTTCTCCGCACTTTGGAATACATTTTGAGCATTGGCATAGGATTCTTGAGCCTGAAACCACTCAATCGCAGATAAAGTTTTTTGTAATTTCTTAATATCATCATTAAGGCTTTTATAGCGTGCGGCTTGACGAGCCTGACGTTTTAACGAGTTATACTGAATTTCTAAACCGCCAATTGAATCTTGAATACGAACAAGGTTTGCTGTTGCCGCCTTTAGGCGAATTTCGGCCTCATGTCTTCGAGCATAGAGACCTGTTACACCCGCGGACTCTTCCAATATCTTTCTACGTTCCAAGGGTTTCGCATTAATCATTTCTGTCACGCGACCTTGGGAGACAAGGGCAGGGGAGTTTGCGCCCACGACGATATCGGCGAACAACATTTGTGTATCGCGCGCGCGTACGACCTTGCCATTTATGCGATAGGTGGAGCCTTTATCACGTTCAATGCGTCGAACAACCTCTATTTCATCAAGATGATTATAAGGAGTAGGGGCTGTTTTTGAATTATTATCAAGAACTACAGTAACTTCTGCAAAATTGCGTGAGGCTCGTGAGGATGTACCATTAAAGATGACATCCTCCATACCATCTCCGCGCATACGCTTAGGAGAATTTTCTCCCATAACCCAGCGTAAAGCCTCAGTCAGATTGGATTTTCCACAGCCGTTTGGACCAACAATTCCAGTTAGACCTTGTCCAATATCAATCTCTGTTCGATCAACAAAAGACTTAAATCCATTTAAACGCAGTTTGTTAAATTGAACCATTCGGCTTATTCAGTTGGTTGTTCACCTAGTATTGAATCGAATGCTTTTTCAAAAGCTTCGTATGGTTGGCTACCTACAAGAATTTTGTCTCCATTGTTGATTACAAATGTAGGTGTGGATTTAATATCCCACTTTGTAGATCCCTCCTGAACACGTTTTGTAAGAGCCTCTTGTAATTCTTTGTTCTCAAGACAAGAATTAAATTCCTCCTCGCTCATACCGGCAAGTTTGGCATTTTGCTTAAGATTAGAGATGTAATCATCACCAAACGCCCAATTCTCCTGTGTTTCAAAAAGTAACTCTTGAAAACTAAGGTATTTATCTTCGGGCATACAACGTAAAATTTGGCTTGCCTCAAGAGCTGGTTTATTCAAAGGAAACTCGCGAAAAATCATTTCTACTTTACCAGTATCAATATAATTCTCTTTAATCTTAGGGTATGTATCTGTGTGGAATGTCGCACAATGACTGCACGTTAAAGAGCTGTACTCAATCACTTTAATAGGAGCAACGACATCACCCACTGTTCTGTCCTCAAGGGTGCCGTCAGCATTAAGTAATGACATACTGTCACGGCCGTCGAGACGGATTGGGTTATCAGTTACCGGTTCAGTTGCAGGGTCTTCGCTAAATGTAATTACCTCTGTTTCTCTAACTACATCACCATCTGTACTTTCATCCTGTTCCATTAAAGCCGAAGATTCGGTATCAGAGGTTTCGGACGAAATAGTATCATCTTCGCTAACGATTTCGGGTTCAGAAGACATCATGGCTGTGTCACCCATCGTGTCCGTCTTTTGTGATTTATCGTAAAGGTAATATATAACTCCTCCGACAAGTAAAACGATGAGTAGAGGAATAAGTATTGAGGAAGTTTTTTTCTTGTCCGCCATGATTTGGACCTTTCCTTTAAGTTTCTAGTGTTCTCTGTAGCCGTGAATGGCTGTATTCTGCATTATACAAAGAGATATAGGCAATAGATTTAAAATGTCACGCGCTATTTATCCACACTTGGACGTCTAGTTTTTCTTCCCAGTAAATATTTCAACTGAATTTGCAACAGAGTCGTTTCCTAAACGAGCCTCTCCTAATGCACGGAGAGTCATATTCTCGGCCTTTATGCCATTATTCACATACCATTCTCTAATCGTTAAGGCGCGAGATAAAGAAAGGCTGCGTGCATACCCTACGTTTCCACCATCTGGAATGTTGGCATAAGCGTGTATATTCAATTTTCCTTTAGATTTAAAATCATTAAGGCTTGCCTTAAGGCGAGCAATTTGAGCCTGCGATAGACCTGCTGAATCATCCTCATAGGTAATTATAAGTGATACATCCTTGGCAGATGTCACATCAACTGGCTTAATATCATCAAGGGGAATAGCTTCAACGTCCTGTGGCTTAACGACTTTTTTAGGCGCAGCCTTTTCAATAGCAGGTGCAGAAACTGCAGGAGTCCTAGGTTTTTCTTCAGTCTTTGGCTCAGGTTTCTTTATTTCCGGACTTGGCTGAGCAGTTTCAACAATTTCTGGACGAGGCACAATCTTACGAAGTTCCTTAAGAGGCTTTTCTGCAGGCTTAGGCGCTGTTTTTTTCTCTACAGACTCAACAGGAAGAGGTTTATAGGGAATTTCTTCTTTTGGTTCTGCTATAGGCTCGGTAGGCGTTTCTACTACCGCGGGCGCATCAAAATCAAGAGAAGGGGGCCTGTACTCTTGGGCTGTAGCAAAAGAGACAATAGTGCACGACAAAAAAAACATTGCCATATAAAATAGTATCTTATTTCTATATAAATCAGCCACTTATAAGTATTTTTTCAAGTGTGGTTTGAAGGTTTGAGTTTGTTGCCAATATAGCCTTAGAATATATAGGGTCATTATTGGTTTTATCAAATGACTTCACAACGCCACCAGACTCTTTAACAAGCAATACACCTGCTGCTACATCCCATGCAGAAAGTCCTCTTTCCCAGTAACCATCATAACGCCCAGCCGCCACGTAGGCTAAATCTAGCGCTGCAGAACCCATGCGCCTGTAGGTTACTTGATGAGCGAGAAGATTATTAAATTCTTTCATGAAATCATTGTGGAAGTCATGAAATTTGATAGGTGATCCACCGCCAACAACAGCACCATCTGTTTTTGATTTCCCTGAAACTCTCAAGCGCTTGTTGCGCATAAAGGCACCTTGGCCTTTTTCGGCCATAAACATTTCATCTTTAATTGGGTCATACACAAGCCCGCAGACAATCTCACCCTTACGGGAAAGAGCAATAGAGATACACCATTGTGGGATACCGTTTAGGAAATTGGTTGTTCCATCCAAGGGGTCAATAATGAAAAGATTATCCTTATCTTTGCCTTCAACGCTGCCACTCTCTTCCATAAGGAATGAATAATCAGGGCGCGCAAATTTTAATTCTTCAAAAATTATCTTTTCTGCTCTTTTATCGGCTAGAGAAACAAAGTCGGCTGGACCTTTTTTTGAGACCTGTAACTGTTCAACCTCACCGAAATCACGAATAAGTGATCTAGAGGCCTTTTCAGCAGCTTTTATCATTACATTAAGATCTGGAGAGCGAAGTGCCATTAGTCTTTTGCCTTTTCGACGTACGAGCCGTCCTCTGTTTTAATTACTATACGTGTTTCTGAATCTATATGCGGTGGAACCATAACTTTTACACCATTATCCAGAACTGCTGGCTTAAATGATGTTGTAGCAGTTTGACCTTTAATGGCTGGGTCTGCCTCTGTAATCATAAAGGTTGCTGTATCGGGTAATGTCCCGCTCAAGGGTTTGCCTTCATAACTTTCAACTTCAACCTGCATGCCGTCTTGAAGGAATCTTACAGCCTCACCAAATGTCTCATGGGGAACTGTAATTTGCTCATATGTTTCAAGATGCATAAGTGTAATGGCGTCATCATCCTGAAACAAATATTGATACGAATCTTGATCCAAGCGGACTTTTTCAACCGACTCTTGTGTGCGAAAACGAACATTATTTTTGCTGCCTGTTTCAATATCGCGCATAACAACGTTTACAAATGATCCGCCCTTACCAGGTTGCGAAATATCACCTGTAATATAACGATATAATCTACCTTCATATTCAAGAATATTTCCTGGCTTTAATGTGTTTGCATTTACTTTCATGAGAGCAATCGTCCTTGGCTTATGAATTTAATTATTCTGGCTTCTTTAATACAGATTTTCCGAAGTCATTCAAGCGCGACTTTAATTCTTCGTCTTCTATATCTTTAATTGAGTCGGCAAGATAGCTTTCTTTTTCGGCATCAAGAATGACTTCTTTCTTTTTCTGAGTAATCAATTCGCCTCTGATATTTCCTTTACCAGTAGAAATACAATCAATATCATGAATGTATTCAGGTCCTAATATTCTGCTCATACGCTCCATAATCAAACCTTTTTGATAATGAATAAGTGTTGCAGCAGAGGCGGGGACGTCAATGACAAGAGTCCGAAGATATTCACCCTTTTTCTTTCTCATTTTAATTTTAGAAGGCTGCGCTTTTCCTGCTAATTCTTCTCCTACAATGGCAGGCCAATTATCAAGAACACGGCCGATTGCCACAAACTTTTTTTCAAAAGTCTTGCCGCTAACGCTTTTTACGCCGTGAGATAAAGGTTTCAATCCGCCCATGGCTTGCACCTTAAAACTTTTCAGGTAGTTTGTCAGCATATGAAAAAAGATGCCTTAAAATTTAGAAAAGATTTGCTTGGATGGTATGACAAGTACGGTCGCGATTTGCCTTGGCGCATAAAGGGTAAAAATACACAAACAGCTTATAACGTCTGGCTTTCTGAAATCATGCTACAACAAACAACTGTACAGGCGGTTATTCCGTATTACCTTAAATTTAAAGATTTATGGCCATCCATTGAAAAGCTGGCTGTAGCAGAGCAATCAGACGTTACAGATGCGTGGGCTGGATTAGGTTACTATTCACGCGCTAGAAACCTCCATAAATGTGCACAAAGCGTTTCTAATGATTATAGTGGTGTGTTTCCACAAGGGGAAAAAGACCTCCTGAATTTGCCAGGGATTGGACCATACACAGCAAGTGCAATACAGACGATTGCATTTAATAAGCCTGCTAATGTCGTAGATGGTAACGTAGAACGCATCATGGCACGCTTATATGCCATACAAACACCGTTTCCGGATGGGAAAGTTGAGGCAAAAGAAAAAGCTTTGTTATTTGTAGGTGAGCATGAGGGAAGACATTCTGATTATGCTCAAGCACTCATGGATTTGGGCGCGACGATTTGTAGACCCAAATCACCACTTTGTCATTCATGTCCTGTTTCGAAATTTTGCGATGGATTTAAAAAGCAGATTGCCAGTAATTTACCAAAACGTATAAAGAAAACACCAGTTCCTCACAAATATGGATCTGTAACTATTTTTCTAAGCTCTGATAATAAAATTTTATTAGAGAGGCGTCCTCAAACAGGAATGTTAGCTGGCATGATAGGTTTTCCAACCTCGGAATGGCTGTTGGACAAAGCTGGTAAAGAACCACTTTTTGAAAGTTTGTCTGGTGATAGTGCGGATTTAAAAGAAGTGCGGCATGTTTTTACACATTTCTCACTAACTCTTAAACCTATTTTGGTGAAACTAAAGTCCATTTCAAGTGATCTTGCAATAAAAGACAAAAGGGATTTTTTCTGGAGAGATATAGAAGATATAAATCTCTCAGAATTTCCAACTTTATTTAAAAAAGTGATGAAATCACTACCTTAGTTGAGGCTTTCCCCGATTTGCATTTCGGCCTTTTCAAGATTAACGCGCATCTTTTCACGAAGAACATCAATAGGAAAGCGTCTTCCATTTTCTTTGTAGTGCCAATATGTCCAGCCATTACATGATGGGGCATTCTGCAATGTTGCTCCAACCTTATGAATTGAACCTCTATGCTTATTTTTGCCCTCAGAGGCAATAAGCTGACCATCAACACCTATCTTGGCAGAGAACTTATTTTTACTATCAGTAAGTTCTGCGCCTGGCTCAAGCAGCCCATTTTCAATAAGCCAGCCAAATGGAATACGCTTAGCTTCACGTTTTGAGGGGGTAACCAAGATATCTTCTTCATCAATAGGAACCACGGCATCAATACGCTTTTTGGCTTCCTTCTGATAGGTTTTATCGGCCTCAATACCAATGTAATCGCGCCCAAGCTGCTTTGCCACAGCGCCAGTTGTTCCTGTACCAAAGAAGGGATCAAGGACAACGTCACCTTTTTGAGTAGATGATAAAATAACGCGGTAGAGAAGGGACTCTGGTTTTTGTGTGGGGTGCAATTTATCGCCTTCATCATTCTTTAGGCGCTCATGTCCTGTACACAAAGGAAGATACCAATCAGATCGCATTTGTAAATCTTCATTGAGAGCCTTCATGGCCTCGTAATTAAAGCGATACTTGCTATCTTTAGATTTTGCCGCCCAAATCATTGTCTCATGAGCATTGGTAAAACGACGACCTCTAAAATTAGGCATAGGATTGGATTTGCGCCAAATGACGTCATTTAAAATCCAATAACCTAAATCTTGTAAGATAGCACCAATACGAAAGATATTATGATAAGATCCAATAACCCAAATCGCACCATCATCACTTAAAAGGTCGCGAGCCTCTTTAAGCCAATTGCGCGTAAATTCATCGTAAGCCTGAAAGCTTTCGAATTGATCCCATTCGTCATCAACAGCATCAACCTTTGAGCTATCTGGACGATGAAGATCACCTTGAAGCTGTAAGTTGTAAGGAGGGTCAGCAAAAATTAGGTCAACCTGACCTTTGGGCAGACTACACATCTGTTCAATGCAATCTCCCTTCAAAATAACATTACGCTTTAATGCATCTGTGGATAATTTATCTTTTTGACTCGACATGCTTCCCCCAAGTTTTTGTCTTACCAACGAATCATGAATCATTGGCGATTCGCCGTCAAGCTAAAAATGGATTTTTTTATGTGGAGTCAATGATTTGCACTATATATAGTGGTGTACGTGTCACGTAGACTCAAGTGCAATATTTTTGAGCCGCTCTCTTATAGGGGCAAATGTTGTTCTGTGGTGAGAGGTAATTCCTAGAGCGTCTAAAGCCTCCATATGAACTTTTGCACCGTAACCTGCATTTGTCTTCCAACCATAACCGGGATGAAGCACATCTAATTCTCGCATTATTCTATCGCGCGTTACTTTTGCTAAAATAGAGGCCGCGGCAATTGAGGAAGAAATGGAGTTCCCCTTGACGACAGCTTGCGCCTGACAAGGAAGGGAGGGAAGCTTATTACCATCAACAAGTGCCATCTGGACAGAGCATCCCATAGAAAGATAGGCACGCTTCATGGCAAGCAAAGAGGCTTGCAAAATATTGATGTCATCTATTTCACTAACACTAGCTTGGGCTATACCATAAATGCAGTGCGTGGTGATTTCATCGAAAAGACACTCGCGTTTCTTAGGTGCTATTTTTTTACTGTCATTAAGCTGACAAACAAAATCTAAGTGTTTAATGTTGTTTGGAATAATCACACACGCGGCAACAACTGGTCCCGCCAATGGGCCACGCCCAACTTCATCAAGCCCACAGACCAAACCGTCAAATTGGTTTTCTACAGAGAAGTCAGGTTTTGAGAGATTTTGAGACAATTTCAAAGACATTATCTGAAAGATTAGGTGTTTTTGCTACTCTCTCCAAGCATTCCTTCATCAGTTCTTGCCTGCCTTGTGTATAACGTCTCCATTCACGCAATGGTGTTACTAGGCGTGATGCAATCTGAGGGTTGATATCATTAAGTTCGATTATCGCATTGGTAAGAAATTCGTATCCTTTACCGTCAGGATCATGAAACTTTACAGGATTATTCATTGCAAAAGCGGCATAGAGTGAGCGCACACGATTTGGGTTCTTCATTGTAAAATCTTGATGGGAGCGAAGCACTTCCAAGTCATCAAATATGCCCTTGCGCTCAGACATTGCCTGTAGAGCGAACCATTTATCAATCACAAGCTGATAGTCTTTGAAGCGATTATAGAAGTCTGAAAGCACCTCATCACGTTCAGAGTTATTATTATCAACGATTGCTGAGATAGCAGCCACACGGTCGGTCATGTTATCAGCATCAAAATAATGGTCGCGCGCCAATTTGGCGCAACCCGTTCCATTGGTTGTTGTCAAAAGAGACAGCACAGTGTTTCTGAGAGAGCGCCGCGCTATTTCTTCTGCTGCAATGGAAAACTTCCCTATAGGAGCTAATTCTTTATAAAGCCTATCAAGTAACTTTCTATGGTCACGCTTTATACGTTTTAAAATAGAATTGCGCGCAGTACTAATGGAGTTCAGGATCAATAACATCCTGTGCCTGCCCAATAAGACTTACTGCAGGAAGAGTTAAGGATCGAGCAAGCAAGGCCTTGTCTGTATCTTGCGATAGTCCTTGCTCTAATAATATTCCGTAATCATTAATGAAGTTATCAATATTGGCATCACTATCGGTCATAACCGCTTCAATGGCGCGAAGCGCTAATGTCTGTCCAGCTTCCCAACGGTTAAACCCATCACTGTCGTGCAATTGTAAGAAACGGAAATCATCTTCGCTTAAATCTGTTTTAAGAATAACGGGCGCAGAAAAATTTCTGAGAATTGATGGTACAGGTTTTGAGGGAATATTTTTAAAGGTGAAACTTTGTTCTTTGCTCAAAAGCTTAAGAACTTGCGTCGTTTGACCATCGCCTAAATCAATGTCATCGCCATTGGGGTTTATCAAGCCAACAGCTACAGGAATGAGGAGGGGAGGTTTATTAGCTTGCCCTGGTGTATCAGGTAATTCCTGTGAAAGAGTAAGCGTAAATTCCTTGTTGTCTTCATCGTAATTCGTTTTGACACTAACGCGGGGTGTTCCGGCATTCTGGTACCAACGGAAAAATAAGCTCTTTATCCAAATCCGAGGCATCAGCCATACATTGGACAAAGTCCTCGCAAGTCACAGCCATGCCATCGTAGCGTTCAAAATAGAGATCTGTGGCTTTCCTATAATTATCTTCACCCAGCAGCGTGTGTTGCATACGAATAACTTCGGCACCTTTTTCATAGACCGTCATTGTGTAGAAATTATTTATTTCGATATAGTTATCCGGGCGAATAGGGTGAGCAAGAGGGGATGCGTCCTCTGGAAATTGTGATCTTCGCAGATGATTAACGTCATCAATACGTTGAACAGATCGTGAATTCATATCGGCTGAAAATTCTTGATCACGAAAAACTGTAAGTCCTTCTTTCAATGACAATTGGAACCAGTCACGACACGTCACACGGTTTCCTGTCCAGTTGTGGAAATATTCATGGGCAATTACACTTTCTACACGCATGAAATCTGAATCGGTTGCCGTTTCGTGATGAGCCAGAACAAGAGCTGTGTTGAAAATATTAAGGGATGTATTCTCCATTGCACCCATGTTGAAATCAGAAACAGCTACAATATTAAAGCGTTCAAGTTCATATTCTCGCCCATAAACATCTTCATCCCATTTCATAGACTTAATAAGGCTGCGCATGGCATGGTCACATTGCCCCTCATCACCGTTATGAACATAAATGCGCAGATCAACTTTTCGACCTGACTTAGTTATAAATTCATCAGAAATATGAACAAGATTACCCGCGACAAGGGCAAATAGATAACAGGGCTTAGGAAAAGGGTCGTTCCACACCGTGTAATGGCGAACATCATCTAAGTCGCCTTCATCAGTAAGATTACCATTAGATAAAAGGACAGGATATTTCTCTTTATCTGCCTCAATGCGAACGGTGAAAGTAGTTAAAACATCGGGACGGTCAGGGAAATAAGTAATTTTACGAAAGCCTTCTGCCTCGCATTGTGTACAAAATTTTCCTTCCGATTTATATAACCCTTCAAGTTCTGTGTTAGATTCAGGATCAATTTCAACCGTAGTTGATAGCTCAAAGCTACTTGGAACATCAGCAATAATAAGTTCTTTATCAGTGACGGTGTAATCAAAATCTTTACCGTCAATTTTAAGAGACAACAACTTGAGTTTTTCACCATTCAAGCGCAAATCTTTTTTACCTTGCGATTGCCGCCTTAAATTCATTACCGAGTGTACGATAGTTTTATCTTCAAATAGCTCAAAAGTCAGAGCAACATGTTCAATCTCGAAAGGGTAGGGTGAGTAATCTTTAAGATAAATAGTTTGAGGTATATCGGTGCGCATAAATGTCTTTCTTGAAGTTGTTTCAAACACCAAGATATTTTGTCGACCGTGAATGTAAAGATTTATTATTCAGGGATGCAAACTGTAAACTTTTCTCTACCGCCTTTTAAAGTTGAAATTGGGTACATCATAGTGCCAGACGCTATGTATGTTTTAATACCAGCATTCATTGCAATTTCTGCAGCATCAAGTTTGGTTTTCATACCACCAGTTGAGAGATGATTGAGTGTTCCCTCGGCATAATTTTTAAATTCTTCAGAAATATGACCTTTAATTTCTGCAATATGAAGGGCATCAGGATTTGTCTCTGGGTCAGATGTAAACAACCCTTTGCTTCTTGTAAAAATTATCAATTCATCTGCACCAACGGACTCAGCAACAAGCGCTGCTAATTTATCGTTATCCCCGAATTTGATTTCCTCTGTTGCGACTGCATCATTCTCATTAATGATAGGTATGACACCAAGGGTATTGAGTGCCGTTATTGTATGTTTAAAGTTTTCTAAGCCACTCTCAGATTTCAAATCATTTGCAGTTAAGAGGACTTGAGATACAGGCGAGTTGAAGGCTTTTGTATAGGCGGACATCAAGAGAGGCTGGCCTATTGTTGATAAAGCCTGTTTAAGTGGTAGCGATCCATTTACGTCTGTAAAATCTTTTCTGGCCAAAGCAATGGCGCCCGATGAGACAAGAATGACTTCATGGCCATTACGTTGTATTTCGATGATGTTGTGGGCGAGTGAATTCAACCATTCTTGATTTACGATTCCGCTATGCTCATCTACAACCAAGGCAGAACCAACCTTTACAACAAATTTTTTTGTGTTGTTACGCATAAAGCTCTATAATTTTTATAATTGTAATCTAATCGTTTTCGATTGCAGAATTTTTAACATAACTATTTAATTTATGCAAAATATCTTTTGTGTTTTCACCAGAAATAGCAGACATCAGAAGAGGGGTGACACCAGTTTTTTTCTTAAAATCTTTGGCGACGTCCTGAGAAAGTTCCTCACCAAGAGCATCCATTTTATTGAGAACAACGACCTGAGGTTTTTGATGCAATCCACCGCCATAATTTTTTAATTCATTCTGAATGGTTTTATAGGCCTTATCTGGGTTATCTTGGGTTATATCAACCAAATGTAAAAGAACGGCTGTTCTCTCAACATGACCAAGAAAGCGATCGCCTAATCCTAAGCCTTGTGAAGCACCTTCAATTAGACCTGGGATATCGGCAATTACAAACTCCTCCTTACCAATGGCCACAACGCCAAGGTTTGGGTGTAAAGTTGTAAAGGGATAATCGGCAATTTTTGGTTTAGCTGCAGACACAATAGACAAAAAAGTTGATTTACCTGCATTAGGTAGTCCTAACAAGCCAACATCAGCAATTAGTTTTAATCTCAACCAAACGCCGCGTTCTTCACCTGGCCAACCAGGTGTGGATTTACGAGGAGCTTGATTAGTAGATGATTTATAACGTGCATTTCCAAAGCCGCCATCACCACCTTTGAGGAAAAGCTCCATCTGACCTTTTTCCACGATATCAAAAAGAACAGTTTCTTTATCATCATCAAGAATTTCTGTACCTACAGGAACCTTAATAATCATATCATCTGCGCTAAGACCTGTTTTGTTCTGCCCCTTACCACCTTGGCCATTTTTGGCGCGGAAATGCTGAGTATAGCGAAAATCTATGAGTGTATTCAGATTATCGACACCCAAAAAGTAAACGTCACCACCTTTACCGCCATTACCGCCATCAGGACCGCCATATTCGATATTTTTTTCACGACGGAAACTGGCACAACCAGCACCTCCGTTACCGCTAGAAACATAAATTTTAGCTTCATCTAGAAATTTCATAAAAATATCTTTTCAATAAAGAAAAGGGGAAAGCAATCTTTCCCCTTGTTCCGTTTGTTCGTTAGAAAGTTTTTTTAAACTTTATTCAGCAGCTTGTGCAGTTGTTGCATCATTCGCAGGAACGACATTTACAACAGCGCGATCATTTTTCGTGCGTGTGAATAAAACTTCACCATCAACGAGTGAAAAGATTGTGTGGTCTTTACCAACACCTACATTTTTACCCGGCTTATATTTTGTTCCACGTTGACGTACAAGGATGTTACCAGCAAGAACAATCTCACCACCAAATCTTTTAACACCGAGTCTACGACCAGCTGAATCGCGACCGTTTCTGGAACTACCACCTGCTTTTTTATGTGCCATATCTAATTCTCCTATATTCTCTGATTAAGCCGCTTTGATTTCTGTGATTCTCAAAACAGTTTTATGTTGACGGTGTCCGTTCTTACGACGCGAATTCTGACGACGGCGTTTTTTGAAGATAATAACCTTCTTGTCGCGCTCCTGTGAAATGACCTCTGCAGTCACTTTCGCTTTAGCTTTTTCGCCAATGTTTGAAGTTTTACCGTCTGAAAAAAGGAGAATATCATCAAGTGTGATTTTATCGCCTTCTTTGGCCTCATCCATTTTCTCAACGCGGATGACATCGTTTTGTTGGACTTTATACTGTTTTCCACCAGTTCTTACGACTACGTACATATCACTAACCTCTTTTAGGGTTGTCTTTTTATTAGTTATAGAAAGCGAGGTTATATCTCAAAAAAAGTCACTCTGTCAAGCAAATGTGCCAATATGTTACTTCGCCGTAAGAGCAACTTTAATTCCAAGTGCAATCAATAATCCACCACATATCCGATCAAACCATTTTGTAATGCGCATAAACACTTTGCGTATAGGGGTGTGGGTAAGGAAAATAGCCACGAGGGAAAACCATAAAGCCGTCATAATTGCGCAGGTTACTCCATAAACAACATACCAAGACAAAGGTGTTTCAGGACTTATAATTTGACTAAAGATAGCTAAAAAGAACAACGTTGCCTTAGGATTTAAGACATTCGTGAAAAATCCTGAGCGTAAGGCTTTAAAATCATCAAATTCTTTTTTATCAACGCCTTTCTTAAGTGCATCATCTACGACTTTATTACCCATTCCTTGCGAACGAAGAGCCTGAAAACCTACCCATATCAAATAGGCAGCGCCAACCCATTTAATTATATTAAACAAAATAATTGATTGGGAAATTAGGGCTGAAATGCCTAAAGCTACGTATGTAACATGTACTAACACCCCAAGGCCAAAACCTAATGCAGTAAATACTCCTGCGCGTCTTGAATAGCTAATGGAGTTTTTGACAGCCATTACCAAATCGGGGCCAGGAGACAATAGAGCCATTGTAAAAATGGTCACAAGGGTTAGCCACTGAATAATATAAATGCTTAAATCCATTTATCATTTATATATGAGCAGGGCAGGGTATTCTACAAAAATGTCCAGAATGAGGCTTAAGAAATTCACCAGCTAAACCCTCAAGCAATTCTCTGTTTCTGTATTTCAGATTATCTAGGCCTAAATATCCATTAGTCGAAGCCTTGGAAAAATCTCCCTCAAAATCTGGGAGATCAAATTCTTCATGTATTGCAGCTGTACCTGCTATACCTATGAAATCCTCTTCACATGGATGAATGCCAGCATTTTGCAACGTAACAATTGCATAACTACGACAGTTATAAGCGTGCTCACTATGTCTAAAATCACTTGTAAATGTATATGCGCAAAACCCAGATTCATTAACATGCTTAATTTCAAGCGCGTATGAAAGCATGTGATTCCAAACAGGCAACATTTCTAGCGCATTTCCGTTTTTAAGAGGAGATATAGAAACATCATGAAAGTTCGCAGGGCTTTTTAATCCTGAGAGTACGAAGGGATCGGCAATATTATCTTCATCTACATTCTGATCATAGTGTAGTTGTTGAAGAACCTCGACATCTCCATTGTCGAATTCTTTATAAAGTATAAGAAAAGCATGTGAGTATGTTTCGCCATTAAGATATTTTTCTTTTTCGCCCACACCGATACAAAGTATGTCATTTGAATTTAAATTTAACATGATGGTTATTACGCAGCTTTTAAGTCAGAAGTATAAAGTATCTTAGTTGAAACGGTAGGATTGAAGTTTTTAACATCAAATCCCTTGCCAATTAAGTGCTTTGATCCTTTCTCTTGAAAGAGAACCGACAAATTAACACCATAATGGTCGCATTCTGATGCAAATTCATTTGTGACGTTAACAATGACTTGTGGTGCCGTATGGGGTCTGCCACGAACATGGCCAGTGACGGCAGGATTAAGGCTTATAGAAACAGATTCTTTAAAATGATTTTCCCACTTACCATTAAATTTTTCGAAATCTTCTTTGGTAATTTTTGGTTCTTCATCGTTTTTAGAAAGCGTTAAATTGGATTTTCCTGACTTAACCTTTTCAAACTCTTCTCTTAATTTCCCCCTAAGCGTCTCTTTTAAAGACTCTTTAAGTTCATCGAATTCATTTTCAATAGACCTAGTCGATTGTAATGATTGAGGTAAGAGCTTGGTAATAAGTGATCGCAATGTGCCAGACATATTATTTTCCAATAACTTTAAGGTGTGCCTTTATGTATAAAAAATACAAAATTATGTCAAGAAAAAGAAGTTTTTCTATTTATAAAGGGCAGATAGATATTTTTCACCTTTGTCACATAAAAAGGTAAGTACAGTTTTAATCTCAGGATTATCCCTTTTGATTTGTTTTGCTGCCAGATGGTTTGCTCCTGACGAGGGGCCAACAAAAAGCCCTTTACCAGAACTTAGATTTTTACATGCCTCGACTGCATCATCACCCTTAATTAAAATTATACCATTTACTAAATCACGATTACGTTCGAAAATTGTAGGTACAAAGCCATCATTAATGCCTTCTATTCTGTGCGTTTCAACCTCGCCATTGGTCAAAGTAGGGGACTCAGCAGGCTCAACCGCATAAACCTTTAAATCAGAATTGTGATGTTCTTTAAGTGCTTGAGCAACGCCAATCAATGTCCCGCCAGTACCAACGCCCTGTACTATGGCATCAATCTTAATATCATGACCAATAATCTGATTTAGAATTTCTCTGCCTAGCCATTCACGGTTTTCTTCTATATTCCACTCATTGTCGAATTGCGCTGGGCAGTAATATCCGTCTTCTTTGCCCTTCTCAATAGCCATTTCGCGCGCATAATTAACATGGAAATAACCTATATGCTGAACATTTGCACCCAGACCTTTGGATATTAAAGTGCGCTCTGTGGTATAACCATCAGGGATCAGGACCTCCATCTTGTAACCTTTGGCAGCAGCAACCATTGAAAGAGCATTGCCAGTGTTACCACTTGTTGCTTCGATAATTGTCATGCCAGGCTTAAGTAGGCCTTCTTCCTCAGCTTTTTCAATCAGGTACTTAGCCATACGTGCCTTAATAGACCCCGAAGGATTGAGATATTCAGCCTTTGCAATAATACCACCCCCAAGATCAACAAGGGGAGTGTTACCAATAGCGTCAAGGATTGAAGAGGAAATGCCAGAACTCATGAATTGAGTTTAATATATTTGTGAAATAAGTAAATGGCGGATGGGGTGGGATTCGAACCCACGATAGGCGTTAACCTATGCCGGTTTTCAAGACCGGTGCATTCAACCGCTCTGCCACCCATCCGTATAGGGTAAAATAAAGCTTTGCGATTTGCGGTCTCTAGCTTTAGAAAAAATGAACGACTTCGTAAAGAGAAAATAACGGAAAACGCATAAAAATGTTCTTTTGGCTCTCAAAACTCTTCTGGATAGTTTTTTCACCGCTCACATTTGTGGCACTTTTATTTTGCCTAGGATTTGCTTTCATGCTTTTACGGCCTGATAACAAATGGGGGTTAAAAACACTTTTAGGTGCATCTATACTTTTTGTCTTAATGGCATTCTTTCCTCTGGGTTATAATACCCTCGTATTGATTGAGAATGAAAGTCGGCAAACTAAGGTTTCAGATAATAATCAAGCAATAGTTGTATTGGGGGGCTGTCTTGAGCCAATAGGGCGGGAACACATAAAAAGACAATTTTCGTACATGAACGGCGCCTGTGAGAGGTTAACCGAAGGGTTGGCTCTTCATAACAAGCTAAATCTACCCCTAGTGTTGAGTGGAGGGAGCGGCAACCCTTTTAACCAAGAAGACACTGAGGCAGAGACAGCAAAATATATATTCGAAAATCTTAAGATAGACCAGAGCTCCATTTTCTATGAGGAAACATCAAAAAATACGCATGAAAATGCCTTAAATCTTAGTCAGCTTAAGTTTTTAGATAAAGAAAAACCTATAATATTGATTACTTCGGCCTCGCATATGCCTCGCGCTTCTCGTGTCTTTTGCACTCAAAACTGGGTAATAAATCCCTATTCTGTAAATTTTCAGACGGACGGCAGCTATAAAGTTTTTCCAAACCTAAACGCCAGTAACAATATTTCCATGTTTGAGAGAGCCTTTAAAGAAGTTATTGGCTTAGGTGCATATTGGATAACTGGTAAAATCTCATTGAAAGCTTGCGTAAAAGAAGTACATTAATGTCAATTCTAACAGGCCACACAACGCCAGAAAGTTCTTATTTTTCAAATGAAAAAATACCTATATATATTTGTTTTGTTAATGTTTTTTTCGGGTAGTCAGGCGCATGCTATGGACTTTCAAACGTGGAAAAATGGAATTCCGTGGTAAGGCTTTGTCACAAGGAATTACAGCACAAACTTTTGATACTGCGATGAATGGTATCCAACCTATACAACGCGTTGTGGAGCTTGATAAAAAACAACCAGAGGGAAAGCTGACTTTTGCTCAGTATAAAAATAATGTGATAACGCAGGGGCGCATCAATCAAGGGCGCGAACTTATGCGTCAGCACTGGAATACCCTCAAGGCGGTTGAGGCTAAATACGGTGTTGCACCTCAATATGTTGTCGCTCTATGGGGAATTGAGACTAGCTACGGAAATAATACAGGAGGTTTTAACGTTATTCCTGCTCTTGCGACTTTGGCTTGGGATGGACGTAGAAGAGAGTTTTTTGAGGATGAACTTGTCAATGCATTGAGAATTGTTCAGGAAGGTCACGTAACTTTGGGTAACTTTAAAGGATCTTGGGCTGGTGCGATGGGACAAAATCAGTTTATGCCTTCAAGTTTTAAGGCTTATGCCGTTGATTACACAGGTGACGGTCGCCGTGATATTTGGGGTACTTTGCCAGATGTATTTGCTTCAACATCGAATTATCTAATTAAACGTGGTTGGAATCCTGGGGAACGATGGGGTAGGGAAGTCAAGCTATCTCGCCCTATTAACTCTTCCCTCATAGGTAAAGATATAACCAAGCCTATATCATTCTGGGCACAATCAGGGGTCACAAATATGTGGGGAGATCCGTTACCGCAGGAAAACTTTAATGCGTCGCTTGTTCAACCAGATGGGGCTGCGGGACCAACGTATATGGTGTATAATAATTATAAGACCATCATGCGGTGGAACAATTCAACATACTTTGCCACTTCTGTAGGGCTTCTCGCTGACGCCATAGCAGCTAAATAAACAAAGGATTAAACGATGAAAAATTTGCGTGTTCTTGGACTTGTTTTACTGTCCAGTGGATTAACTTTTGGTTTGGCAGGATGCGCCGAAACTGAATTGGCGTCTCACGTCATTAAACAGGTTCCAGCCCAAAATACAGGCAAATCTCAAGGAAAATTCAAAGTAGGAAGCCCCTATAAATCAAAGGACAAAAATATTACCCTGCAGAAATGTATGAATATGTCGAAACAGGTTTAGCCTCTTGGTATGGCCCAGGTTTTCATGGCAAAAGCACCGCCAATGGAGAAAAATTCAATCAATATGATTTAACTGCAGCACATAGAACTTTGCAGTTGCCATCTATAATAAAAGTTACAAATTTAGAAAACGGACGATCTGCAATTTTGAGGGTCAACGATAGAGGTCCATTCGCACATGACCGTGTTTTGGATGTTTCCGATAAGGCGGCATCTGTTCTTGGATTTAAAAATAAGGGCACTGCAAAAATCAAGCTAGAGCTTTTACCTGAAGAAAGTCGTGTAGTGGCCGACGCTGCAAAAGCAGGACGCGATACTCGCGGCATCGAAGTTGCAATGAACAATAAATACCGCAACCGCACTCCTGGACAGGAGGGTGATGACGCACGATATGTTGGAACGCCAGCCCACCAAAGAATTGCTACCAACACTCTTCCTGTTCCAACACGCTCCCCAATAGCTTATGTACAGCCTAGCGTTGAGGCTGCACCTCTACCACCTACTCAACCCGTGCCCATTCAAGTTGCAAGCAACACAACCACACAATTCGATGCTCCTACTGGTTTTCCTACGGGTAATTATTACGTACAAGTGGCCTCATTTACATCAGAAGCAAATGCACAAAGTTTTTCGCAAGGTTTGGGTGATTTAGGACCTGTTGCCATTCAAAACTCAACACGAGGTGCACAACCGATATACCGCGTAAAGGTTGGCCCTTTAGCCAATCAACAACAAGTTAACACTATTTTACCTAGACTTGTTGAACGTGGCTATCCTGATGCTATAGTCCTTGTCGAGAACTAAAAATATTAACATTAAGATATAGAAGGCTATTCAATGAAAATGCGCACGCTTTTCTCATCACGTTTCTTTTACCTTTTCCTTGTTTCTAAAGCGGTTAAGACAGTAATTGTTGCTGGATTATTTCTTTACACTTCAAATGCAAAGGCTCAAGAGACAATCGATACATCCGCAAAACAAGCCTACATTATTGACTATCAAACTGGTGATGTCTTATTTGCGAAGAATGAAGATGAGAGGATGCCTACGTCTTCTATGAGCAAGGTACTAACAACCTATGCTGTTACAGAGGCACTAAAGCGTGGAGACATTAAAGAAGATCAAACATTCCGCGTTTCCCAAAAAGCTTGGGAAAAACAAGGCTCTAAAATGTTTGTTCCTATCAATGGCGATGTCCCAGTAATAGATTTGCTTAAAGGCGTTATTATTCAATCCGGTAACGACGCAAGTATCGTGCTCGCCGAAGGATTAGCTGGTTCAGAGGATGCTTTTGCCGTTCGGCTTAACAAGATTGCTAAAGATTTAGGCATGGAAAACTCCAACTTTACA
Organism: uncultured Alphaproteobacteria bacterium; assembly: GCA_963740205.1. GTDB lineage: Bacteria > Pseudomonadota > Alphaproteobacteria > Micavibrionales > Micavibrionaceae > UBA2137. Next base: position 107,347 of record CAVUDD010000002.1, on the reverse strand, counting down.
AATGCGAGTGGCTGGCCTGATCCTGAGCATTATTCAACAGCCAAGGATTTAACAAAACTTGCTGTTGCGACAATTAAAGATCACCCAGGTTACTACAAGCTCTACTCACAAATTGACTATGATTATAATGGCATAAAGCAAGGAAACAGAAACCCACTACTTTATAAAAATATTGGTGCGGATGGGATTAAGACAGGTCATACCGAAGATGCTGGTTATGGGTTGATGGCCTCAGCAGTTAATCCGGAAGGCCGTCGTGTCGTTATGGTTGTAAATGGCCTTGAGAGCCAACAGGCAAGATCAGATGAATCTGTGAAGTTAATGACTTGGGCGCTTCGAAACTTTAAAACGCAAACAATTGTTAATGCTGGTAAGCCTCTTGAGGTTACACCAGTTCTGTATGGCAAGGTCGAAAACGTACAAGTAGGGACTAGCGAGGATATTGTTATGACACTTCCTGTCACAGCAGATGAATCAACCATAAGCACTCAATTTGAGTTTAATTCCCCTGTTACTGCGCCCCTTCAAAAAGGTCAAAAGATAGGCGAATTGGTTATTTCTAAGAATGGTAAAGAGGTCAGAAGAAGCCCTCTTGTTACTATGAATTCTGTTGAAGAGGCCAATTTTTTTGTAAAGCTTTGGCAGAAAGCGAGCCCAACTTCTAATGCCTGATGGAGTATTCATTACATTTGAAGGAGGAGAGGGGTCAGGTAAAACGACCCAGATAAAATCTCTATGCAAATGGCTTGAAGAACAAGGTCGAGAAGTTGTCCTCACAAGAGAGCCTGGAGGAACACCAGAGGCAGAAAAAATAAGAGATCTGCTTGTGCAGCGCGATGGTGGAAACTGGAGCCCAGAAGCAGAGGTTCTTCTTCTTTATACAGCACGCCAAATGCATGTTCAGGATCTAGTTAAACCTGCACTTGAAGCTGGCAAAGTTGTTATTAGCGACAGATTTGCAGATTCTACGCGAGCCTACCAAAGCTATGGTCACGGTCTGCCTCTTGATTTTGTAAATAACATACATGCCTTTGTATTAGGCAACATGGAACCTGATCTGACCTTTTTACTCGATATACCTGTGAAGGAGGGGCTCATGCGATCCAAAGTGCATTTATCTTCCTCTAAGGATAGCCGTGAGCAAACAGAGGATCGTTTTGAGGGGCTTGATATATCTTTCCATGAGAAACTACGCCAAGGTTTTTTGGAGCTTGCTAAAGCAAACCCTGACAGGTTTGAAATTATAGATGCTCGCGATAGTATTGAAACGCTCCAGCAAAATATACGAGACATCATTATAAAAAGAGGTGTTTTATAATGGTTGATTTATTTGGAGATCCGCTCGTTGAAGAAAAAGACGATGAGGAATTTGAGGAATATGATGAACAAAAAGATCTCCCACCTTTTGCATCTACACATACAGCTGTCAAACAAGAACTTGTGGGACACGACCATGTACGCGATTTGCTAGTTAAAGCTTACGAAGAAAAAAGATTGCCACATAGCATTTTACTTGACTGGTCCAAAGGGTATAGGAAAGGCAACGCTTGCTTATAAGCTCGCAACATACCTTCTCTCTGACGATGGTGACAAGTTGGACGGTCTAAATGTGAAGGAAGGCAGCCAGGCAGCCAGGCAAATTGCCAACGGCGCACACCCAGATATCTATGTTGCCAAACCTGCATTCGATGAAAAAAAGGGAGCTGTTAAAACCTCACTTGATGCCGAAACAATTCGTAAAATTGCACCTTTTATGCGTTTGCGACCCTCTAAATCAGATGGTTGGCGAGTGGTAATAGTAGATGAGGCACATACAATGACCAATGCTGCCCAGAATAGTCTTCTGAAAATATTGGAAGAACCACCTGCACATGCCGTATTAATATTGGTCAGCAAAACAACAGGTCATTTGTTGCCAACAATTAAGTCACGTGTACAACAATTCCCGATGATGCCTCTCACAGAAACACAAATGAGAAAACTGCTACCCACTCTGGTGGGAGATCAGGAAGATATAAACGCATTGATTGATATTTCTGATGGCAGTCCAGGTAAAGTATTGGAACTTATTGACATTAAGGGCCTAGAAACCTTAAACGATATTTTGCAGACTTTTGAGAACTGGCCCAAATTCGACGCGCTGCAAATCCATAGGCTTGCCGACTCTCTATCACGGTTTACAAGCGGTAATGAAAAGTTTTCTTTGTTTAAGCAAAACCTCTTATGGCTTCTAAGGCAGGGTATATTCTATAAGGCTAGTAATGGTTCCCGTCACTATCCAAGTATCCTTTCCAAACACCCAACTGTAAGAATGTTTTTTGACAAAAATGAAAGTCAGAAGCTAACGCAAATTCACGATAAAATTGAAAAGCTTTTGAACATGACAGAATACCAATCGCTTGATAAAAATAATGCGGTTTTACAGGCATTTGCTCTTTTGCAAAATAAAGGCGGTCAGCTCCAATGAAAAATTTGACTATTTGCCTAGAAGGCCTTCACATAGATATGCTTATCGGCATTGAGGAAATAGACAAAGAGAAAACCGTTCCTATCATTATTACGCTAAAGGTTGATGTTGAATACCTTAATAAGGATTTTCAGGATGATATTGATAACGTTATTAATTATGGCCATATCAGGGCAGGGGTTATTGATATTGCCTCGGAATCACATCTGAACTTGCTTGAGACATTTTCTGAAAAAATTATCGATTTCTGTTTCTCCTATAAACAAGTGCGTAAAGTTGATTTGAAAATTCTGAAACCTGCAATATTTGATGATGTAGATGGAGCAGGTATTCAAATGATAAGAGAGCGAGTTTAAAATGTGGTTGGACTCACATTGTCACCTAAATCACGAACGCATTGAGGAGTTGGGACTACCCTCCGACATAATTCGTTCTGCTAAGCAAGCTGGCGTGAGTGGCATGATGACAATTTGCTGTGAAATTGATAAGGAATTTTCTCAATTAAATTCTATAGCTACAGCGAATGAAAATGTTTGGTGTAGTGTTGGAACACACCCACACGATGCCGGAGCAGAAACAGAGAAAAAATATACTACCAACGATATTATCAATATGGTGAATGACAACCCAAAGGTAGTTGCCATAGGCGAAACGGGCCTTGATTATTACTATGATAATTCACCGCGCGAAGAGCAAAAAGATTCATTTAGAAAGCATATACGCGCCTCACTTGAAAGTGATACCGCTCTTGTTATTCACACTCGTGATGCAGAAGATGACACTATTCAAATATTGAAAGAAGAGGGCGTACCAAAAGGTGTTCTGCATTGCTTTTCAGGCAGCAGAGATTTAGCGGAGAGGGGACTTGAGTTAGGCCTCCTCATATCTTTCTCTGGTATAGTTACTTTTAAAAAAGCAACAGAACTTCAAGAGATAGCCAAAAGAATCCCATTAGAAAGCATGCTTATAGAAACAGATGCGCCCTTCCTTGCGCCTGTTCCATTGCGTGGAAAAACAAACCAGCCTGCCAATGTCATTCATACTGGTAAATTTATTGCCGATCTCAGAGGTGTTTCCCAAGAAGAGATTGCCACAAAAACCCAAAAAAACTTTTTTGAGTTATTTCCAAAAGCGAAAGACACATGGAAATCAAATTAACCATTATGGGCTGTGGGGATTCCCATGGTGTTCCGCGCGCAGGTGACGAATGGGGCGAATGTAATCCTCATAACGAAAAGAACAGACGTACACGTTGTTCGTTACTTATACAATCGCCATCTACAACCCTCATTATTGATACAGGCTCAGATTTTCGCCACCAAACAATCAGGCACAAAGTTAAAGATATCAATGCTGTACTTTATACGCATGCACATGGGGATCATGTCGGAGGCATGGATGATTTACGTACCTATTTCATGCGCCAAAAGAACCCCATAGATATTTATGCCAACAAAAAATGCCTAGAAACTCTGAGGCAAAAATATCCTTATCTTTTCGAGCAGGTTTCTGAATTTTATCCTGTTGTGGTTGCGTCTAATGAAATCAAAGAATTTTATAACTATAAAATTGGTGACATTAGTTTTTCAACGCATAACTTAATACATGGGGAGGAAAAAACGACAGGTTTCCGTTTTGGTGATATTGCTTATTCAGTTGATATGCATGATTTAGAAAACACAGATGAAACACATGAGGCTTTTAAGGGCGTTAAGACATGGATAGTTGATGCTGGTGGCTATAATTATCATAGAAATCCAGTACACGCTTCTTTTGACAGGGTATTTGAGCTTAACGATAGAATCGTAAATGCCGAACGTGTCATTTTGAACGTTCTGCCAATCTATATTGATTTTGATAAAGTCTCTGCAGAATTGCCAGATGGTTATGAACTTGCCTGCGATGGATTAGAGTTTCGTACGCAGTAAAGTTACCATAGGACGCTCTATTATCTCAAATGGTTGTTTTAATTGCTTTGAAGCAATCTCCCTGAGATCTTTAGCACTCATAGGCTGATCGTAAGGCGGGGAGAGGGCATCAAAAGTATCGTGCACACCTATTTCCATCACACGCTCATCACTCAAGGTCTTAAACTGCTTTGCGTGTCTGTAATTCAGGAACGGAATAAAGAAATGTGTAATGACACGGCCACCCGGAATTTTTCGTAAAAAAGATGTGACTTTAAACGCAAATGGCGCATAGCCCTTAACGTGATTGTAGAGTTTTTCAGGCTCAATTTTACGTGTAAACGGTAACAAGGCGTATTTCCAACGCCACATCTGTATCCACGTGCGTGCGTATGTATGCACGAAAACAGCGCCATCATCCTTCACGAACTTAAGAATATGCTTTAAGACACCATGAGGATCAGGAGTATGCTGTAAAACACGATGGCAAAATACAATATCAAAGCTTTTTTCTTTAAACGGCAAATCTAATATCGAAGCCTGAGCAAGCTGGATATTAACCTCATCATTTAAATTTTCTTTTGCAATATCAAGGCCGGCAATATCAACAGCAATGACTTTTGCGCCCCAGTTACGTAGAATTTCGGTATCAGGACCCGCGCCACAGCCACATTCAAGAACAATTTTATCTTTCCAGAACGACGGCGGCCAATTTGTGCGGTCACTAATCGTATCATTGCGATCCTGAGTGCCATTTATACTGTCAAATTGAAGTGTTGCGTGTTCTTCACGCAATTTCTCGAAATTACCACGCGAATAAGATTCATCTGGTGTAAATCTTGGTATGCCGTTTTTAACAGGAATTTCTCTACCTTTATAAGTTAAAGTCTTTTTATCCTGTGAAAGCTTGGCTTTGGGGTCGTCTAATAGTTTTATGAAGGTATGAAACATGATGACTATTAATATCATGATTCTTATATGATTAAAGCCCCATATCTTTATACTAATACATTATTTTACATAATATACATTATCACTCTAATGTATATAAATCAAAGAGGCCTATTCCCAATAATCATAACATACTTATAATAGCCAAACATGACTAATATAAATAAACTCCTATCTATAATGACTCAACTACGTGACCCAGATGATGGATGTCCGTGGGATATTGAACAAACGTTTGAAACAATTGCTCCTCACACTCTTGAGGAAGCTTATGAGGTTGTTGACGCTATTGAACGCGACGATATGCATGATTTAAAGGACGAGCTTGGAGATTTATTACTGCAAGTTGTCTTTCACGCTCAAATGGCCTCTGAAGCCCGCTTATTCACATTTGATGATGTTGTTGAACATCTCTCTAATAAGCTGATATTCAGACATCCTCACGTTTTTAATAAAAACGCTCAGAAGGCAGATGGCCCTGCTAATGTACTTGATATCTGGGAACAGCAAAAACAGCTTGAAAACAAAGAAAAAGAGCAGGGATTAGAAGGCATCACAAAAGGCTTACCCTCCCTTCTCCGTGCTCAAAAAATTCAAAAAAAGGCGGCTAAATCTGGGTTTGAGTGGAAAAACGTAAACGATATCATTTCGAAAGTTGAGGAAGAACTTAGTGAACTCAGGCACGAAATTACACAAAACAATGTAGAAAAAGCCGAAGAAGAACTTGGAGATCTTTTATTTGTCTTAGCCAATCTGGGGAGATATTTAAAAATTGATGCTGAAGAAAGTGCTCGCAAAGCAAACAACAAATTCATAAAACGTTACAATGGGATGGTTGAAGATTCTAAATTAAGAAATAAAGAATTTAGAAATCTAACTTTAAATGAGATGATGAATTTGTGGCAAGATCAAAAGCTTAAAAAAATCTAATATCCAAATAAGCTTTCAAATTTTTCAATTTCAGCGATATCCATCAGTATCTTAACAGATGTTACAGCACTCTTATGGTTCTCATTTTGTGATTTTACTTCACCATGCGAATGAAGCCATGCTAATGCCTTACCATCCTTGAAGGGTATATTTAATTCAATTTCTTTTGCCGAGCGCATAAGGGTCTTTTCAATAGTAACAAGGAGTTTTTCAATATTCTCGCCTGTGACGGCTGAAACAGGCACTATTCGTTCCCTATTCTCAGGAAGATGACGCTCCCCCTGCTCTATAAGATCAATTTTATTGAGAACCTCGATAACCCGCTCGTCTTTACGATAGGTAATACCAAGATCCTTTAAGATTGAAATCACATTATCCCTTTGTTGTTCACTGTCCTCGGTCACATAATCACGCACATGCACGATAACATCGGCATAGAGAACCTGTTCCAATGTAGCCCTAAAAGCCTCAACAAGCTGTGTTGGCAAATCTGTAATAAATCCTACAGTATCTGATAAAATAACCTCTCTGCCGCTTTTGAGCTTTAAAGCGCGCATAGTTGGATCAAGCGTCGCAAAAGGCAGGTCTTCCGCAAAGACATCCGAGTTTGTTAGCAGATTAAACAAGGTAGATTTACCCGCATTGGTATAACCGACTAGTGCAACAACTGGATAAGGAACCTTGTCTCTATTTTTACGTTGAAGATCTCTGTTTTGACGAATCTTCTCAAGATTTTTCTTTAGGCTTGTAATTTTTTCGTCAATCAAACGACGGTCAATCTCAATCTGACGTTCCCCTGGCCCACCCATAAAGCCGGCACCACCGCGCTGTCTTTCAAGGTAAGTCCATGATCTTACAAGGCGTGAGCGTTGATAATTTAGAGCGGCAAGCTCGACTTGAATGCGCCCTTCTTTAGTCTGGGCTCGCTCACCGAAGATTTCTAGAATAAGACCAGTTCTGTCAATTACCTTACATGACCATAATTTTTCAAGATTACGCTGTTGGACTGGTGATAATTGTGTGTTCACAATAACTAGATCAGGCTCAATATCCTCAAATATGTTCTTAAAGTCTTCACAGACCCCCTTCCCCATATAGGTAGAGGGAACAATCTTGCTAAGAGATATGATTTTTGTACCCAGAGGTTTTAAATGGATGGCATTAGCCAAACCTTCAAGCTCCTCGCATTCCCGTTCTAACGAGCGTTTACTTCCATCTTGTTTTAAAACAGGATGAATTAGGTAGGCACTCCCCGAGGAATGATCAATATTTTGATAAGTCATGTGTAATTAGATAGTTCAGAAATTAGTCTTCTGAAGTCTCTTTTGTATCGTTATCGGCAACATCTTCACCATCATAGAGCTGGACAGGTCCAGAAGGCATAATAGTTGATATTGCGTGCTTATAAACAAGCTGGATATGTGAATCTCTTTTTAACAGCATTGAAAAATTATCAAACCAAGTAACAATACCTTGTAACTTAACCCCGTTAACAAGAAAGACTGTTACTGATGATTTATCCTTGCGTATAGCGTTCAGGAATACGTCCTGTACGTTTTGGTTTTTCTCTGACATTTCCTAAGTACCCCTTTTATTTTTATTCTTGTGCACCTTATTGTTGATTAATGGATAAAACCAACAACGGCAACCTTTTTATAAAGACTTTTTAAGTGCAATAGGCTCATTAAAAGCTTTTTTAAATATCTTTAAATTCTCATATACCGCTGTTTCACTCTCATTCAAAGCAGTCCCAATGACAATCGAAGGAATACCAAGATTTTTAGCACATTTTACATCTGTACCTGTATCACCTACAAAAATAGCATTTTCCAACAATGACGACGGGATATTTCTTTTTTGCATGATCATGGTTACTGGATGTGTTTCAGGCTTGTCTTTTTCTGCAACTCCCGCTCCTATTATTCCTTTAAAATAATCCTGCCAACCAAGATGCTCTACTTCCTTAACAAGATATCTATGCGTTTTATTCGAAACCAATATCGTGGGAATATTCCTGTCGAACAATAATTGTAATAAAGCCTCAGCCCCATCTAAAACTTCTAATTCTTTGATGTGATGTTCGTCCACGTACTTGTACAAAGCCTTATAGGCCTCATCAGCACGCTCAGCATATAAATTAGGATAGAGCTCGCGAGCAGAATAATGCATATGAGACTTATATTCTTGCATGTTCCAGCTGGGAAACCCCAAAGCTTCACGTGCGTAATTATGCGCCTTGTGAAGTAGAGGCAAAGTTGAAACGAGAGTACCATCCCAATCAAATATCACTAGTGATGGATTATAAATTGAAGATATCATATTAAAACAGATCCACATTTACACAGAAGTAATCTTCTACATCTTGTGCATGACCCTCAAGCGCAAACATAATAACGTGATCCCCTGCCCTAATGATTGTGTCTCCATTTGGCAAAGAGAAGACATCATCTCGTATCACAGCAGCAACCTGCATTTCTTTTGGAATATCGAGTTCTGATAAAGGGGTATTCACAATACGACAATTTTCCGATGCCTGCGCTTCGATAAATTCCGCAAACCCATTTCTGAGATTGTAAGCAGCCTTTATACGTCCACGACGCACGTGCCTCAAAATTCTTGAAACCGTAATATCTTGAGGAGAAATAATGGCATCAATGTTGATAGAAAGTAAAAGATTTGCATAGTTTTTACGCGTGACTAATGACATCGCCCTCTTACATCCAAACTGTTTCGCCTCAAGAGCCGACAAAGCATTGGTTTCATCATCATTACTAACCGCAATGAACGTATCAACATTAGATACATTGGCTTCCTTGAGAACTTCAGGATCCAAACCATCACCATGAAGTATTAAAACATCCTCAAGATTTTCGCTTAAGAACTGAGCGCGGGCCTTATTATGCTCAATCATGGTGAGATTACTTGCTTCATCCTTTTCAACAAGAAGTCGTGCCAATTCATATCCAATATTACCACCGCCAACTATAACTGTTTTTTGCTTCTTTTTAGTAGAAAGCCCAAACACTCCCATTGCGCGATCAAGGTCTTCCGCCTTTGAAACAAAGTAGACTTCATCATTTGTTTGAATTTGCGTTGCTAGACTAGGTATGAAGGCTTTACCCCCTCTAATAATCCCAACGATTTTTGCCTCAACATCGGGAAAAAGATTACGTAATTGGCCAAGAGGTGTGTCTAGAATTGGGCAATCATTACCGCACATTACCCCTACAAGATAGGCCTTTTGATCATGTATAGGTATGACCTCTGTTGCTCCTGTAACTGTAAGACGTTCATAAATTGCCTTTGCAACCTCTAGCTCTGGAGAAATAATGACGTCGATGGGCAGGTGATCTCTACTAAACATGTTAATCCATGCTTGATTAAGATAGTCTTGATTTCTTACGCGAGCTATTTTTTTAGGCACATTGAAAAGTGAGTGAGCAACTTGGCAGGCAATCATATTTACTTCGTCAGAATAAGTTACCGCCAGAAGCATATCGGCCTCAGATAGGCCAGCTTTAGATAAAATATCAGGACTAGAGGCATGTCCAACTATACCGTTCACGTCCAAATCGCTCGTGATAGTATTGATAAGATTTTCATCCTTATCGATAATAGTTATGTCGTTAGATTCACGTGATAAATACTCGGCAATATTATAGCCAACCTTGCCTGCCCCACAAATTACAACTCTCATGTACGTAACCTTTTTACATTTTCGGGCAAATCATCGTCTGCGTTTTCATTTTCATCGGCTTTAGAATTGTTGATATTAAGTGATCTAATTTTTCTATGAAGAGCCGACCTCTCCATACCAATGAAGTCAGATGTCTTGGAGATATTACCATCAAAACGTGTGATCTGTGACTTAATATACAGTGTTTCAAAAATTTCACGAGCCTCACGCAAAGGCAAATCTAAGGCTGTTTGTAAAAAATCTTCTTTATCAGAATAGGATGCACTCTCCTCATCTATTAAATATTGAGGCAATTCATTGGCCGATACTTTTTCCGTTTTTCCTAGAACTGAAATAACAAGCCATTCAATAAAGTTTTTAAGCTGGCGTATGTTACCCGGCCACGAATAAGCTTTGATCTGAACAAGAGCAGATGGCGAGAGCCTTTCAACCAAGCTTTTATCTTGACCAGTAACTTGCCTGTATAAAGAATCAATAATGCTCTCTATATCCTCTAACCTCTCATTGAGGCTTGGAATTCGTAAGGGAACGACACTCAGCCTATAAAAAAGATCTGATTTAAAGTTTTTAGCTTTAACTTCATTTTCTAAATTAGCGGAAGTTAAACTAATAATTCTTACCGAATGTGAGCTATTGTTAAGTTTTCCTGACTGAAGAAAATAAAGTAATTTTTCTTGTGCCATGGGCGATAATTTTTCTACATGATCCAGAATAAGCGTGGCTCCGTCTAACTCCTTAAGGGATTTTTCCAACTCTTCCTGCATCGCAGGCTCATCATGCCCCTGACAAATCAGTACATTAATGGGCCTATCCTTTAAAGGTGACTGCGCATGAATGAAGCGCGCGAGCGTCTTTTTACCCGTACCATCCTCCCCTGAAATAAGAATACGACTGTTGCCTAGCGCAGCTTTTTCTGCGGCCTGCCTTAATGCGACAATGGCACTGCCCTTACCCGTAAGCTTACTAGGATTAACCGAACTTTTCTTAAGTGTTTTATTCTCTGATTGTAGCTTCGCGAATTCTATTGCCCTTTTTACCATCACAAGCAATCGTTCGGTTTTGAAAGGCTTCTCAATAAAATCATAAGCTCCACTTTTAATAGCAGAAACAGCAATTTCGATGGTGCTATGCCCACTAATCATAATCACAGGTGTTCCTGGTTTGTCTTCTATGATTTTATTCAAGATATTCAAGCCATCGCTGGAACCTTCTTGAAGCCAAACATCAAGAATAATGGCATCAAAGGAGTTCTCCGAAAATAACTTGAGAGCCTCTTTGGATGAAGCAGCAATACTCGTTTTATAACCCTCATCATCAAGAATGCCTTGAAGAAGGAAACGAATATCATCTTCATCATCAACTATTAGAATGTGGGGTGTCATGCAGCCTCAGAATCATTGTTATTACTTAATGTATTATCTTGCAAAGGGAAGTGAAGTGCAACTATTGCTCCAGCATCACCAGCCTCAGGAATATCACGATTTTCAGACATCCATTTCTTTTTACCCAAAATTAACTCGCCTCCATGATCTTCCATTATCTTTTTTACTATCGCTAATCCTAGGCCTGTACCCTTTGCTTTTCTTGTGACATAGGGGTCTGTTAAGTTATCCATAGCAGTATCTTCTGGAAAACCAAGACCGTTATCACCAACAACCAAAACAACTTGATTTGGCTCCCTTAATGTAAGACATAGATATATTTCAGGGTTTTTAACCTTACTCTCTACAAGGGAGTCGACTGCATTTTGAACAAGGTTAAGAACAGCCTGTCGAACCTGTTGTGTATCGAATACAACACGAAGCACATTATTTTCTTTTAATAAGCCTAATCTCTTAAAAACAATATTAGGGTAGGCTTCACCCTGCATAATCGCCACTTCATTAATAAGAGTTTTTATATTACTTCTCTTCAAAATTGGTTGCGGCATACGCGCAAAATCTGAAAATTCAGTTACCATGTGCCCAATATCTTCAACGTGCTTACCAATTGTAGATATGCATTTTTCAAACACATCTTTTTCTTCATCAGGGACATATTTAGCAAAACGCTTATGTATCCTCTCCGCTGACAACTGAATCGGTGTAAGTGGATTTTTTATCTCATGAGCAATACGGCGTGCAACGTCAGACCAAGCAGCTTTCTTTTGAGCAGACTTAAGAGCTGAAATATCATCAAAAGTAACAATCATGCTTCCTGATAAGGCTTTCTCTTTTTCGGCAACAACCTTAACAATCAAATCAAGTTTCTTACCTTTTTGACCAGTATATGGGATATCAACATCAAGAGTGTTTTTGTTCCAAAGGCTTTTATCTTCAATCGACACCCTTAGGCTTGGCATAATATCGTTTAACACAGCCCCTGTGAGGACCTCAGATTCCATTTGCAAAAGGTCACAGGCAGCTTTATTCGATAATGTTATAATACCTTTATTATCTACACTAAACACACCAGAGGAAACATCAGCTAGAACCGCCTCGGTAAAACGTCTTCTTTCATCCATTTCACGGTTGGCAACCATCAATTCTGTTTGTTGCTTTTGAATTTGCCCTACCATACGGTTAAAGGACTTGGCCAGAATATTAAATTCTTCCAATCTAGTTTTTTCCTTAACATGCGTTGAAAAATCCCCTGCCCTTATTTTCTCGGAAGCCTCAACCATATTTTCAATGGGTATAATAAGGTAACGAGCTAAATTCAAACCAAGCCAAACAGCAACTCCAGTAAGAAAAATAGCAAGCGCAACATATGTTAATGTCAGTGTCTGTCTTAATCCTGAATACTGGGATTCAAGTGTTTTATATTTTTCTGCTGCATCGCGTGTTCTATTAACACGCGCCAAAACAGTTGGGTCGACCAAACGTCCAACGGCTAAATAAGAGTTACTAAAGCTTTTCAACTTAATTAGCGCCCTTACCCGGTCGTCTTCAAAACTGTCGAAGAGTACTACGTCACCCTGCTCTGCCCGCGTTCGTGCATAATCAGGAACAGTTTGGGGATCAAGAGTAAACGCGAGACTTGATCGTGCAAGTGTGCGCCCTTGTTGATCGAAAATCAAAGCTTCTGAAAGATTTCTGATAAATGCTTGCGTATTAACAATTTTATCCAGTCGCTCTGTATCAAATGTCAAACTATCTGCCTGAATATCGATATCACTTGCCATAGCAAGTAAATCCGCTCTAATAGCGTTCTGGTGCTCTTTCAAATAGGATTGTGCGATCTCTTGAGATTCTGTAACAGCCGTCTTTATTTGGTCACTGAACCAAGTTTGCACGCCATAATGAAAAAACAACAAAGAGAACACCGCAATAAAAATTGCTGGGGTCAAACTTATCAAAAGAAATAGTGCAGATAATTTTAGATGTAGCCTTGACGATGTCACATTTTTCTTTTGTGAGCGCAGAAAGAAAAAGATGCGACGGCCAAGTAAAATCACTAAAGCTGTCAGTAATGCTCCATTCAAGGTGAGCCAAAAATCCATGGAATTTGTACCTGAGGACTGGCTAAATGAGAAAAAAGATATTAAAAGAACAAGGAACGCTGATAAGGCAAGAAATGCCAGTATGCGATCCTCGTTGAAAAACGACTTTTTGTTTAACCTTTTGAAAGTATTCATTTCACCTTATCGATAGCCCATTACCCCTTATAAAACAATGAAAAAACTAAGATTTAAATACAAGCAAAAATGGGAAGAACACCGTATATCCGTTACAAAATTGTCATTAAAAGACCCTAAAGTTTTGCTAGCAACATGGTTTGGCTGTGGAACCATTTTTCCTGGCCCAGGTTTTTGGGGCACATTAGGTGCCATGCCACTTGGAATTTCTCTTCTGGTCTTTGGTGGACCTATATGGCTTTTGGTTACCTCTCTCATTCTGTTTATTATAGGACTTTATGTCTCTCGGCACACCGAGAATATCTTAGGTACTCATGACAGTTCAATCATTGTCATAGATGAAGCCACGGCAGTTTTAATACCCCTCGCCTTTATTCCAATAACACCGATTGGTGTCTTAAGTGCATTTATACTCTTTCGTATTTTTGATGTTGTTAAGCCTTGGCCTATATCATTTTTAGATAAAAAGGTTCCGGGCGAGTGGGGTGTTATGATTGATGACACTATTGCCGCATTGTACGCCGCAGTAATTTTATACTTGTGGCCTACACAAGGTTTTTCTTATTTTATATATTAATATTTTTAGACCCATCCAAAGAAAAGCTTATGAGCATCACCCTCCCCTCTGACTTATTTAAAGAAAAAATTTACTATGGGCTCGTAATTTACTTTAGTCTTATTTTTGGTAGCTTCTTTGTCCTAGATACTAACTTGCAAAGAAATCTTATGTATGTAGGTGTCCCTGCGCTTTTATTTTTTTCATATAAAAACAGAACCATTCTTGACTGGAATATGGTTGCAAAACCTCTTCTCTATTCCATTATATTGCTGATTGCTTTTAACTTCGCCTCTATATTTTGGTCTGACCCTCACGACACAGAAAAACTCATTCAAAGGGGAAAAATGATAGTCCTTTTTCCTTTGATACTTACGCCATTCATTATGGCAATCGCCTACAAACCTAAAATATGGAACTACTGCCTGACTAGTTTTATCAGTCTAGCTATCGTGAGCCTACCCATAGTTTTTTACATTAATTTTATAGCTAGCAGCGGAAGTTTTGAGCGTTTTGAAGGGATAGGAAAAGCAACTAATCCAGTACAGTGTTCTCTTCTTTATGGTCTCACCTTTATGCTTCTTGTGTTTTGCAAAAAACAACTGCCTTTATATAAAAATATGAATAATCCCATAATAATTATTTTGGCTGTTTTTCTTGGATTAGTAGTGTTTCTTACAATGTCACGGGGCCCATTTTTAGCCTTCATAGTTACAGCAGGATTCATATTTTTATTGAAGCTCGACATTAAAAAAGTAATGAACATAAAGGGTATATTTATCCTTTTTGCTGCCATACTTTTATGCGCAATCGCCTTTGGTATCTTTAGTAATGCAGCGGGTTTTTACAGAGGCTTTTCAGGAAGAATTGATATCTGGGAAAGGGCTGTTGAGCTTATTCAGCAAAAACCTATTTTTGGATATGGGCTTGCAACCAAATTCAGCTATCCATTTACTTATAATGAAAGCACACATTTTATTGGGCATGCTCATAATTTGTATTTAAGCGCTTTGGTGCATACGGGCGTTATAGGCCTACTTATCCTTTTCTGCGCTATGGGAACCGCGCTCTATTACGCCACACTAAGGCTGCGATCTATATCTGCAGATTGCTTTATTTTTCTTATGAGCGGTACAATTTTAGGGTTAACAGACTTTGGAGGCTATTATACTAATCTCGGAACAACTTGGATTGTATTTTGGTTCCCTATAGCTTTTCTCATTTATAGAAATACTCACCAATTAGATGCTCTTAAATAGAGCTAGCCATTTTGGAATAACTTTTTTCCATTGATAGTTTTGAGAAAAGTCCATTGATTTTTTGGTAAAGTTCTTTTGGTTTTCTAAATCGCTTAAAACCTCAAGAATATAATTACCCAGATCTATTTTTTCTTTAGCAATATAACCATTTTCTCCGTGCGAAACTCTCTCACTAAGCGACCCAACACCTTGCGTAATAATAGGTACCCCCAAAACACTTGCCTCTGCTGCAACATTACAGAATGTTTCATCTTTATGGCCTGGATATATTAGTCCCATTGAGCGAACAGATTCTTGCATCAGTACTTCTTGTGAAACCCTGTCATAAATAATGATGTTAAGGGCTTTCAAGTCTTTTTCATTAAAACCTAGTTTCTTGATATTTTCTTTGCCGACAAATGCCTTAAGAACTGCCTCTTGATTATGAGGGAGCACAAAGTCTTTCCAAATATCTATGACATCACCTAACCCCCTGAAGGCTTTGGAAAGAAAGAGAACTTGTGGTCTTTTTTTATTAAGGGCGACATTTTTCTGATATTCAAAAAACCTATCATCTACCCCATGCGGTATAATTGTTCTAGATCTAAAAGGCATTAATTTCGAGCAAGCTTTAAGCTGGTAATCACTCAAAAAAACAGCATGCGGACGCCATTTTAAAAGAGAACCGACACGGCGTTTTTTTAATAAACGCTTCCATGTAAATAGATTATGCAGCCATATCACTGGTACTGAACCTTGCTCGATAAAATGCTTGTATTCATTAAAAATATTCACGTCATTATTTACAATAATAATATCCGGTCTGCTCTTAAAAGCAGTTTTATCAGAACGGTTTATCCAACGAACGTTCTTTTCCCAGATTTCGGTATTAGTGTTATTTTGTACTGTCACGTCACACCCAAACTCTGCAAGAGCTTCGGCTAAGCGCGTAGTTACAATGGGAATGCCTCCCACAGGCTTTTGATCAATTGTTTTGCCATTATAATTGTGACTTGTGCAATCTCTTATCAGAATTTTGAGGGGTTTTAATAGCGCGTTGTCGGCCATTTGTAATCCTGAGAGAAATTAAGGTCATAAGTTGTTTCAATCATAAACTGACAAACCTTATCGACGTTGAAATAATCATGAACTTTTTGCCAGCCTGTTTGAGCAATTCTTTTACGCTCTTCGTCATGCTCAAGGTAATAGAGTATCTTTTCTGTTAACTCATCATCCTCACTAAACGATATAAAGCTATCAGTCCCCAGAACATCCTCAAATTGTGGACCCTCGGGTATAAAGGCAAGAACACCTGAAGCCATATATTGGCTCATACGACCAGAGGCATAGAGATAAAATTCCTCTGTTTTATTCATACAGAGACCCATTTTGGATCGGCCTAATGTATCGTAGTATTCAGCTCCAAAAATTTTGTTGTCGTTAATTCCCGCTCCACCGATATGTAAGTTTATTTTATCGCCCAGCTGAACAATAAGTTTTTTGGCAAGGATGTGACGATGATCATGCTGGTCACGTAAATAGCTAGCGAGAAAAAGAAAATCTATGTCTGCATCCTTATTTTCAAATGCACGCTTATATTCCACTGCACGGTCAACAGGATTGGGCATAAATGCCACCTTAGTCTTAGGATGTGAAAATTGCTTAAGGACATCACCTGCAGTTGTAATGAACATAGAATCGACATGGCCAATACGTTGCCTTATGTCGCCTAAATTTTGTTGGGAATGCAATGGGTCAACATTTCTGTAGAGTATCTTTACATTGGGTAGAATATCCCGACATGCTTGAAGCGTATCATTAGAAACATTTTTACAGTGCCCCAAAACAATCAAATCAGGTTTGTATTCAGCGCACATTTCGATGACCTTACGGTTCATCTTTTTCATACCTAATTTTTGTGAGTGGAAAATGTTTGTGTAACGCGCATAATCTCTGTCACAAAAGTTATAGACATTGTGTCCTAATCTTGTGAAACCGTTGATAAGCTTTTGTGGTGTAAAATAATATTTAGCACCATTTACAAACCCTTGAGTATTCCCCAGATAAAATATGCGTAATGGATCCATGAGGGTCATCTTTTCCTAAGCTGGTTTTCCGTAGATTTCTTTTGCACGGTTTTCGAATGAAGCAACCATGCGTTTTACAACTTCGTTAAAGAAAGTGGTAGCCAATTTTTGCAAAAAGAAATTCCCAAATTCAAATTCAACGGCAAAGTCGATTGTACAGCTTCCGTCCTCGTTATCAATAAACTGCCACTTATTCTGTAAATTTTTTAAAGGTCCCTTTTGATACTCAATAAAAATACAATCCGGTCTCTCCAGAATAACTTTAGAGGTAAATCTTTCCCTAAAAAGTCTATACCCCACAACCAAATCAGCATAAAAGATATCAGGTGTTTCCCATTTTGTTATACGCGAAGCCGTACACCATGGTGCAAATTCTTTATATTTATCAACGCTGGCCACAAGATCAAACATCTGTTGCTGTGTGTAAGGAACAGTTTTTTGTTCAATGTGCTTAAGCATTTACTTGGAAACAGCCAGCTTTGCCTCACGCGCAGCCTTGAGGCGCGCAAAGTCATCTCCTGCGTGATAGGACGAACGCGTAAGAGGTGTTGCAGAAACCATCAGAAATCCTTTGGACTTTGCCAATCTCTCTAATCCTTCAAATTCCTCAGGTGTCCAGAAACGATCAACCGGCGCATGCTTTGGCGAAGGTTGTAGATATTGTCCAATTGTAATGAAATCAATCTTGGCAGCACGCATATCATCCATGACTTGCGCAACCTCTTCTCTTGTTTCACCCAGACCAACCATGAGCCCTGATTTGGTAAACATCAATGGATCAAGGTCTTTGACACGCTCCAGCAGGCGCAGAGAGCGGAAATAACGCGCTCCTGGGCGAATAGTAGGATATAAACGTGGAACAGTCTCAAGATTGTGATTAAAGACATCTGGTTTAGCATTGGCTACCGTATCAATGGCTTGCATGTCACCCTTGAAATCACCAGGTAAAATTTCGATTGTTGTATTTGGTGCCTTAAAGCGAATGGCCTCAATGGTTTTTACCCAGTGACGTGCTCCTCCGTCCTTAAGATCATCACGGTCAACAGAGGTAATAACGACATGCTCAAGACCCATTTTCTCAACGGCAACACCCACGCGTAAGGGCTCGTATTTATCAAGCTCTTCTGGCTTACCAGTGGCAACATTGCAAAATGAACAGGCACGTGTACAAATTTCGCCCATTACCATAAAGGTGGCATGTTTCTTTTCCCAGCATTCTCCGATATTAGGACAACCCGCCTCCTCACAAACTGTCGTGAGTTTTAAACCCTGTACCATTTCCTTGGTTTCTTTATAGACCTTGCCAGTCGGCGCCTTGGCACGAATCCAATCAGGTTTACGCCCCATCGGACGATCGGGATTTTTTTGCTTCTCAGGATGCCGTTTTGTACGGTCTAATAAATCAACGTTGTAAGTCATTTAAGTAACTTCCATTTACTTGCTCAGGAGGCACTATTATCATTGTACCACCAACTAATCCATTCTCAACATACTGTGCAGAGTGTATTTTTCTATTGTTGGCGACCTTAAAAAATTGAGCAGAATCCCACTCTCTTAATAAATCTATAGCATCAAATTTTTCAGCCAGGTTTTCTTCAAAAGCCTCAAAGCCGTATTCTCTAGAATTTTGGCTTACAAAAGCCATGCCAAAATCCCAAAGCTTAGTAGCAATATTGAAGGTCGCAATATAACAAAATTGTTCA
Organism: uncultured Alphaproteobacteria bacterium; assembly: GCA_963740205.1. Taxonomy (GTDB): domain Bacteria; phylum Pseudomonadota; class Alphaproteobacteria; order Micavibrionales; family Micavibrionaceae; genus UBA2137. Next base: position 88,195 of record CAVUDD010000002.1, on the reverse strand, counting down.
CGTCCATCATCTTGGTTATCATTGTCATGCGCTTGAACAGATACAGAAGAATTAGCCGAGAATTGTTCGTAGATACCACCCCTTACAACTTCACCGCAACCTTCAGGTACATATTCATTTAAATCAATCATACTAAAAATGAATAGCCTTCCCATAGGCATCAAGAACGCTCTCATGCATCATTTCCGACAATGTTGGGTGTGGGAAGATGGTATGCATAAACTCGGCCTCTGTTGCCTCCAAAGTTTTACCCAGAACATAACCCTGAATAAGCTCGGTAACTTCTGCGCCAATCATATGTGCGCCAAGCAATTCCCCAGTTTTCTCATCAAAGATAGTTTTAACTAGCCCTTCAGGCTCTCCCAAGGCAATAGCCTTCCCATTACCCATGAATGGAAAACGTCCAACCTTGATTTTATGCCCGGCCTCAAGTGCTGCCTTTTCCGTTAATCCAACGCTGGCAATTTGTGGATGGCAATAGGTGCACCCCGGAATATTCGATTTATTCATTGGATGAACATCCTTAAGACCAGCAATCTTTTCAATACAGATAATGCCCTCATGTGAGGCCTTATGTGCCAACCAAGGACCCGGAACAACATCACCAATAGCATAGACATTTGGCTCTGCCGTGCGCAGATAATCATCAACGTCAATAAAGCCTCTATCGGTTTTAATTTTGGTTTTATCCAAACCAATATCCTCGGAATTCGGAACAATACCCACGGCAGAAATCACATGGGTAAAGTCATGTTTTTCAACCTTGCCGCCTTTGGCCTCTATGTGTGCAATGACCTTGTCCTTAGTCTTCTCAACCTTAACAACTTTTGCACTAGTAATAATTTTCATACCCTGTTTTTCAAAGGATTTTTGAGCAAGTTTTGAAATTTCCTCATCTTCAACGGGCAAAATTCTGTCCAGTAATTCAACAACGGTAACGTCCGCGCCCAAGGTTTTGTAAAAACTTGCGAATTCAATACCAATAGCCCCAGATCCAATAACCAAAAGCTTCTTTGGCATTTCTGAAGGCACCATAGCCTCTCTGTATGACCATATTTGCTTACCATCAGGCTCAAGACCAGGTAGTACTCGCGCGCGCGCGCCGGTTGCAATAATAATATGCTTGCCCGAAATGCTATCTGTCTTTTTATCATCCTTATACAGCTCAACTGTGCCCTTGCCGCCTAGCTTTCCGAATGCATCAAAAACCGTAACCTTATTTTTCTTTAGAAGATGCCCAATTCCGCCAGAAAGCTGTTTGGCCACACCACGCGAACGCTCAACTATTTTCTTAAGATCAAATTCCAAACCTTTGATTTTCAAACCAAAAGCATCCGCATTCTGCGCTAAATGAAAAACTTCGGAAGAGCGGAGTAGTGCCTTGGTTGGAATACAACCCCAATTTAAGCATATCCCGCCCAAATGATTGGCCTCGACAACGGCTGTTTTCAGCCCCAATTGAGCCGCACGAATAGCAGCTACATAGCCCCCTGGACCACCACCAATCACAACAACATCAAATGACTTATCTTTATCACTCATACGCTTTAAACTCTCTGACTTGTATTTCATCCCTACTCACATAGAATAGGTGAGACTTTTCTACACGGTTTGGTAAGAAATATGAAGGATGATTTGAAAAATAAACCCGTCTTTCTCTCTGGGCTTTGGCACAGTAGAATGACGAGCCTATGGATGGCATTCCGTGAACATGAGGAATTTACCTGCCTATACGCACCCCTCCAACAAGGCATGAGCACGATTACACGGCTTTGGATAGGCTCTGATACAAGCGCGCTTATATCTATGGATGCCTCCCCTCGTAATGTTGGTGATAAATCTCTTTATGCGGAATATCTGTATCATATCAAAAACAAAGGTATTCCAAAATTTTCACGCAAATTACCGGATACAAATTTCATTCTTAAGGGCTCGGAATCCTTTCCTGAACTCAAAGACTACATTGCCTCCCTCCTTAAATTTGCGAGCGCAGAGGGGAAAACACCTATTATTGGCTTTCACAGAATGCCTTACAGGCTCGGTTGGTTAGCGCATAATTTCGATGGACATATTATACACGTAAACAGCGACCCTAAAGATATCTGGCAAAAATGCATGGGTGGATATATCAAAAATCATGACTCCACCCTCTTAAACTGGTTCCGTATATTGGAAAAAAATAAAGAAATGTGGCTGGGGCATTTGGGGAAGTCTCTTAAGTTACGTAGAGGCATGGATCAGTATTTAGTGAACGAGGTCTCATTTTATAAAAATGTTCTTGAGCACATGAGCAGAGCTGAAGCCTATGGTCTTTTGTACGGTCTTTGGCTTAAATCTATATATGAGGCGCTTTATCACGCTAACCTTATAATTGATACAGATAGACTTGAGAGTGCTGCTTACACAGCAGATATAGAGCGCACGTTAAAGCAATTTACGGGACAAGATATCGATCTGTCACATTTTGATAACACAACATTCGAGCAAATAGAGCCAAGCTTCAATTACGAAGAGGTTGAGAATAGATTATCACTGGAGTTTGCCAATTATCTTAAGAGAACAGCCCCAAAAGACGCCCCCATACTTCTTAAAAGTGATCTATCACATTTATCTATAAAGACACAAAAGCGCCTCGCAAAAATACGAGACGCCTTTGATGATTGAATATTTCTAATGCTAAATTAGCACCAGCCTTTTTTAGCATGCCCTGGCGGACAGAAATTTCCGTTACCTCGGTACTGATCACTTCCATCTAAATCAACCGAATAGACATCTCTTTTTGTATCTGCTGTTGTTTTACAAGCAGATAATGTTGCTGTCGCAACAATCATAAGGCTAAGAATTGCAAATAATTTCATAAAATACTCCTTGGGGTTTTGTGGTTTATATGATCATAGAAACCGGGTTTTCAATATAACGCTTGAACACTGATAAAAATTCCGCACCAACCGCACCATCAACAGCACGGTGATCAACAGAAAGCGTACACTTCATAAAAGTACCGATTTTGATTTCGCCGTTCTTGACAAAGGGACGTTGTTCGCCCGCACCAACCGCAAGAATGCAGGCTTGTGGAGGGTTAATAATGGCTCCAAATTCGGAAATACCAAACATACCCAAATTTGAAACAGAAAATGTTCCGCCTTGGAATTCTTCAGGCTTCAATTTTCCTTCGCGTGCCCGTCCAGCCAAATCCTTTACCTCCTCGGAAATTTCACGTAGACCCTTGATTTCTGCCTTTACTACGATTGGAGTAATCAAACCATTCGGCGTTGAAACAGCAACTGAAATATCGGCATGTTTATATTGAAGTATAGCATCATCGCTCCATGAAACGTTTGCGGCTGGATAGGCCTTTAAAGCTTGGGCTACCGCTTTAATTACGAAGTCATTTACAGACAATTTATATTCGCCATTTGCCTTGTCATTAATATCCTTGCGCGCATCCATCAACATATCAATTTGACAGTCAATGGTTAGATAGAAGTGCGGGACAGTTTGCTTAGATTCAACAAGACGTTTGGCTGTAATTTTCTTGATATTGTTATTTGGAATTGCTTCGTATTCCATACCGTAAGCATTAGCAAGCATTTGCGCATCCTGTCCCTTTGCAAGCGGTGGCGTAGATGAATTACTAGCCGGTTTTTGCGAGGTTCCGCCTTTGTAATTTTCGATATCAGCTTTGATAACGCGACCACGCGGACCAGATCCTTGGACTGATGCAATATCTATATTTTTCTCGTTCGCCAAACGCTTTGCCAAAGGTGAGGCAAAAATACGGTTTGAACTATTAGGTTGTGCAGTTTGGGTATTCATAGGCTTATTCTCTTTTTTTACTTCTGGTTGCTCTTCTTGCTTTGGAGCTTTGGGTGTATCCGACGAATGACTTTCTTTTATATCGGCTTTATCCTCACCCTCCTCCAATAAAACAGCAATAACGGAATTGACCTTAACATTTTCAGTGCCCGCCTCCACTAAAATTTTACCAATTATGCCCTCATCAACAGCTTCCACCTCCATGGTCGCCTTATCTGTTTCAATTTCGGCAATAACGTCGCCCGCCTCAACAGTATCGCCAACCGACACCATCCATTTGGCCAGTATTCCCTCTTCCATAGTCGGGCTTAGGGCAGGCATTGTAATATTAATGGGCATAGTTCTTCCTTTTATGACAAAGATATATTGACGTCACCTTTAACGCTTGATATGAAAAGTAAAAAGTAAACATTCCAAACAGGGAAATTATATATGCGTAAACCAGCCAATGATGATGGCTTTCTCTCTTTTGACGAGAGAAAATCTATAATTGCCGAAGCACATAAAGTTATTACTCTTACTGAAAGTTTTGATAGCAGCAAAGCAAAGTTCCATGAAATATTCCAGCATGTCGCTGAAAACGATGAACGTTTGATGCGCGCTTTATCCAGAGAATTCAAGCTTTCAGCAAAAGAAGAAAACAATTTCTTTGGCGGTTCAAAAGCTCCGAAACCTAGTGATATGCGTGAAATGGTGAGATTTGTTCGAGGATACGCAGAGGGCGTCATGTCTGATCCCGATAACACACCTTGCGAACTGCCGCCAGAATATCTTGACGCTGTGGAAGGGCGAGTTGCTCCAAATTTGCCGCGTATGGCAGAGGAACGTCCTTCGCACAGACCCGGGCCACAGGCGCGTCAATGTGGTCAAATGCATGCTCCCCGATAAGAGCTGCAATCTCTGATCCTATTCCAGCAAAAGGCCAGCCCTCTTCCGCAACGACAACGCGGTTGGTCTTTTTAACACTTTCTATGATTGTCCATCTGTCAATTGGACGAATAGTACGCAAATTAACAACTTCAGCCTCAATACCCTCTTTTGCCAATTCTTCTGCGGCCTCCAAGGCTTTCCCAACCATAATTGACATGGCGATAATCGTAACGTCTGTTCCTTCGCGCTCAATTTTTGCTCGACCAATGGGAATCACGTAATTCTCATCAACAGGCACATCAAAGCTTTGCCCATAAACCAACTCGTTTTCTAAAACCATTACAGGGTTAGGATCACGAATGGCTGCCTTTAAAAGGCCTTTTGCATCCGCAGCAGACCAAGGAGAAACGACTTTAAGACCAGGTATGTGAGCATACCAGCTTGCATAACATTGTGAGTGCTGAGCGCCCACACGAGATGCAGCACCATTGGGGCCACGGAATACAATTGGACAACCCAACTGACCGCCCGCCATATATAATGTTTTAGCAGCAGAATTAATAATATGGTCAATGGCTTGCATGGCAAAATTCATCGTCATAAATTCTACAATAGGCTTTAATCCGTTAAATGCAGAGCCAACGGCAATACCTGCAAAGCCATGTTCCGTAATTGGCGTATCTATTACACGCTTGGCTCCAAACTCGTCTAACAGACCTTGGGACACCTTGTAGGCACCATTATACTCGGCAACTTCTTCGCCCATCAGGTAAATGCGCTCATCATTGCGCATTTCCTCAGCCATCGCGTCACGCAACGCTTCCCGAACTGTTTGCTCTTTAGTATTCTCAAAGAACTTTGCTTCATCGAACACAGGCGGCTCAAATACTTTACCTTGCGCATATAAAATATCGCGGTCTTTGATTTCTTTACCTTCTGGCTGATTAGCAGAGGTCGTAATTTTTGGAGATGCAACTTCCTCCGCTTTTTCTTCCTTATTATTATTCTGTTCGCTGGCTTGAGCCTCTTTCACATTATCAAGGTTAATGCTTGAGTCATCTTCGCCTTCTTCCAAAATCACAGCAATAACGTCATTTACTCTGACGTTTTCAGTTCCAGCCTGAACGATAATTTTACCTAACTTACCTTCATCAACGGCCTCAACCTCCATTGTGGCCTTATCCGTTTCGATCTCGGCAAGCACATCACCAGCCTCAACAGTATCACCCTCGGAAACAAGCCATTTGGCAAGTGTTCCCTCTTCCATTGTAGGACTTCAGAGCGGGCATCAAAACATTAATTGGCATTTTATCCTCGGTATTTATTCTTATTATTTAAGTGTTTACTTTAAGCAGCTTCATCAACTGGCTTTAAAACATCAGTCCAAAGCTCGGAAGCATCTGGTTCAGGTGTTTCTTGTGCGAATTGAGCAGCCTCGTTAACAATTTCCTTGATTTCTTTATCAATGGACTTGATTTCATCTTCCTTAATGTTCAACTCCTGCTCCATCAGACCCTTAATTTTGGCAATTGGGTCTTTCTCATCTTTATAGGAAGAAACCTCTTCCTTCGTGCGGTATTTGGCAGGATCGGACATAGAGTGACCACGATAGCGATATGTCATCATTTCCAATATGTATGGGCCGTTACCCTCACGCACAAATGACAGAGCTTGTTCTGCTGCTGCCTGAACAGTTAATACGTCCTGACCATCAACACGCTCACCAGGGATATTATACCCCTCACCGCGTCTGTAGAGGTCACCAGCAGAAGAGCGCGCAACGCTTGTCCCCATTCCGTACTGGTTATTTTCGATGACGTATAGAACAGGCAGTTTCCAAAGAGCGGCCATGTTATAACATTCTGCCGTTTGACCTTGGTTAGCAGCACCATCACCCATATAGGTTACAGCAACACCGCCATCTTCTTTGTATTTGTGAGCAAATGCCAATCCAGTACCTATGGCGCCACTAGCGCCCACAATCCCATGACCACCAAAGAAATTCTTTTCCTGAGAGAACATATGCATAGAACCGCCTTTACCGCGGGAATAACCTGTCTCGCGTCCAGTAAGCTCTGCCATGATACCCTTAGGGTCCATGTCGCAAGCAAGCATATGGGCATGATCGCGGTATGTTGTTACAACGCTGTCTTGCTCTAATTGCTTAGATTGAATACCTGTAACAACAGCTTCCTGACCAATATAAAGGTGACAGAAACCACCAATTAATCCCATACCGTATAGTTGACCTGCTTTTTCCTCGAAACGACGTATAAGCAACATTTCACGATAAAGCTTAAGAGCCTCATCCTTACTTGGCATTTTCTGGGTGTTCTTATTTTTAGTTAATTGTGACGAGTCTGATGACTTGCTGGTTTTTTTATCAGGCAAAGTATGTCTCCTTAAATATTACCAGCCTTTTGCTACAACATTTTCACAACCCTTTCCAGCGAAAAGGATGGTTTTTGCACCGTAGACATGTGAGTAATATCCAAGAATTTTAAAGATGATTAGGATGCTCTATAACAACCATCGCATCATTATTATAGAAACCGAGCATATGCGCCATGCGTTCTTCGAGAAGATCTCCATCAACAGATGACGGACGAAGCTTTACAACTTTTTTCTCAAGAGCGTCTTTTTCTTCCAAAGCCATTGCGTATTCTTGCTCTAAAACGGCCTCTTTGCTTTCAAGACTAACAAGAGATATCAAGCTTCTCTCACTAAAAACAAGGTGATAGGAAAAGTAACACGCCAAACATAAACCTAATATCATAAAGACATTAAAGCGTGATTTTCTGCGTTGTTCCCAGAGACGTTTCATATGTTTATTGAATCAGAAACAAATCACCCCTGCAAGAAGAAAATGCAATAAAGTCAATGACTTAAAGAGAACAAAACAAGAATCATGCCTCTTAACCCATTCAAATGATTCATAAACTGCCTAAATTAATTATTTTCCATTATTTTTTAAAAAGGTTTCCTGCATATCTTGCAACAGGACCTAATTCTTCTTCAATACGAATAAGTTGGTTGTACTTGGCAGTTCTATCGGAACGAGAGAGAGAACCTGTTTTAATCTGTCCACAGTTTGTAGCCACAGCAAGATCAGCAATCGTAGCATCCTCTGTTTCTCCCGAGCGGTGCGACATAACAACACCAAAGCTAGCCTTGCTGGCCATCTCGACTGTTTCTAGAGTTTCGGTCAAAGATCCAATCTGATTAACTTTCACAAGAATGGCATTTGCAGATTTTTCATCAATTCCCCGTGATAGACGTTTTGAATTTGTAACAAACAAATCATCACCAACAAGTTGGCATTTATCGCCAAGTTTCTTTGTTAGCAAAGCCCAGCCTTTCCAATCATCCTCTGCCATCCCATCTTCAATAGATACGATAGGATAAGCTTTTACCAGTTCCTCGTAATAACGCACCATATCTTCGGAAGATAAGGTTCTACCTTCTCCCTTTAGCTCATAAGCATTCTTAGTATAAAATTCGGTAGAAGCCGCATCAAGCGCAAGAACAATATCAGTTCCAGCCTTGTAACCAGCAACATCAATTGCCTTCATAATTAGATCCAATGCAGCGGTAGATGATTTAACCTCGGGCGCAAAACCTCCCTCATCTCCCACATTTGTATTCATACCTGCCTTTGATATTTCGCTTTTGAGAGAATGGAATACTTCGCTCCCCATTCTGACAGCATCGGCAAAATTAGGCGCACCTACAGGCATAATCATAAATTCCTGAATATCCACAGGATTGTCGGCGTGCGCTCCGCCATTAATAATATTCATCATTGGCGTAGGAAGCAGGTTGGCATTAATACCGCCTATATATCTGTACAGAGGGACATCCAGTTCATATGCCATTGCCTTTGCAACAGCGAGAGACACACCAAGAATGGCATTTGCCCCTAATTTTTTCTTATTTTCTGTACCATCCAATTGGCACATCAACGTATCAATGAAGACTTGTTGTTCAGCATCTATTCCCATTAACGCATCCGCAATGTGCGTATTCACGTTTTCAATAGCCTTAAGAACACCCTTCCCCCGTATCTCTTTTTATCACCATCACGAAGCTCAACCGCCTCATATGCTCCTGTCGAAGCACCTGATGGGACTGCTGCACGACCAAAAGCGCCACTTTCGAGAAGAACATCAACCTCAACGGTTGGATTTCCTCTACTATCAAGGATCTGTCGGGCATAAATATCTATTATTGCAGTCATTTTTTTCATTCCTATATTTTTTATGTATGAATATTATTAATATTCTAATGTAATTATATTTTTCAACGCTTGTAGAGGAACTTTTCTTTTGCTAAGACGTTATCCCTGACAAGACAAAGCTGACTATACCGTATAGCTAAGAGAACGAAAAACTGAAAATCTCTTTGAAATGAGTAAAGTTAAAAAAAATTATAATCGTACGAGCGTAAGTGGAGATCTGGAGGTTCTAGATCTCTTGGCTGAATGGATGGACAACAAGTTCCGCGTCCCTGGCACTCAAATTAAATTTGGAATTGATTCGATACTGGGTCTTATTCCCGGCATAGGTGACACAATAGGCTTGGCAATTTCTGGGTATGTCCTCAAACGAGCTCGCCACTATGGAGCACCAAAGTCAGTTCAAATTAAAATGATTTGGAATATTTTTATAGACTGGTTAATTGGTCTTATTCCATTTTTAGGTGATATATTTGACGTAGGGTATAAGGCAAACGTCAAAAATGTAGCCTTACTTAAAAAGCATCTCAATGAAAACCAAATTATAGTTTAATCAATCTGAACCAAATTCATTGATTTAACCAAATCGTCAATTGCTTTCATCTCGCCCAAAAACTGCTCAAGCTTATTGAATGGCAAAGCCGACGGTCCATCGCACTTAGCTTTATCAGGATCTTCGTAAGCCTCGATAAACAATCCAGCAATACCAATAGCCATTACCGCACGTGAGAGGTCAGGCACAAGTCCACGACGTCCACCAGAAGCCTCACTACCCGGCAAGCGCATTTGTGAGGCATGAACAGTATCGCAAATAATTGGCGTGTCATTGGTCATTTGCTTCATCACGCCAAAGCCCATCGGATCAACCACAAGATTATCATACCCAAGTGAGTGGCCGCGCTCACACAAGATGAGTTTGTCATTACCGCATTCACGGAATTTATCGACAATATTTCCAACCTGATAAGGCGACATGTATTGTGGCTTCTTAATATTAATTACCGCGCCAGTATCTGCCATTGCCTTAACCAAATCAGTTTGACGCGCAAGGAAGGCAGGTATTTGGATAACATCAACAACATCAGCAACTGGCTGACACTGATCGATTTCATGTACATCTGTAATAATGGGAACACCAAATTCCTCTTTAACCTTACGGAAAATTTCCAACCCCTTCTCCATTCCAACTCCACGGAAAGAATGAATTGATGTTCGTTAGCCTTATCGTAAGAAGCCTTGAAAATATAAGGGATGCCAAGCTTATCTGTGATTGTCTTATAAACCTCGACAGCCTTTAAGGTAATGTCCAAATCTTCAAGAACATTCAAACCACCAAACAACACAAAAGGCTTATCATTGGCACATTCAAAGTTAGCTATTTTTACTGATTGCATAATTAAACCAATCTGCTTTGATTAATCGCCGCCTCAATGAAAGACACAAATAAAGGATGTGGATCAAATGGCTTTGATTTCAATTCTGGATGATATTGCACGCCTATAAACCAAGGATGATCGCGACGCTCACAAATTTCAGGCAGCTTTCCATCTGGTGACAATCCTGAAAAGAAGAACCCGGCCTCCTCAAGCTGGTCTTTGTAATTCACATTTACCTCGTAACGATGGCGATGACGCTCGGATATCTCATTTGTGCCGTAAATCTCAGCAACCTTAGAACCCTTTTCAAGTACAGATGGGTAGGCGCCCAAACGCATAGTCCCACCCAAATCACCGTCGGATGAGCGTTCTTGTTTTTCATTACCCTGAACCCATTCGGTCATTAAACCCACAAGATGAGTTCCACCTTCTGAGAACTCTGTAGAGTTTGCGTCCTCGATACCAGCCAAATTACGCGCTGCTTCAAGTATTGCCATTTGAAGCCCAAAACATATTCCGAAATATGGAATTTTCTTTTCACGCGCAAACTTTGCTGCTTTGATTTTACCCTCTGAACCACGCTCGCCAAAACCACCTGGCACAAGAATACCATGAACGCCTTGAAGCTCTTGAACTATGTCATCGTTATCGCTATCAAAAATACTTGCCTCAACAAACTTGATTTTGACCTTTGATTTATTGGCAATACCACCATGCGCCAACGCTTCATTTAAAGATTTATAGCTATCAGCAAGGTTTGTATATTTACCTACAACTGCAATCGTAACCTCACCCTCTGGCTCATGCGTACGTTTGGAAATTTCCTCCCATGTTGAAAGGTCGACCTCTTTAGAGGCTTCAATATCAAAATAATCCAAGACCTGTGTATCAAGCCCCTCTGCATGATAGGTTAAAGGCACATCATAAATGGATTTAGCATCAAGAGCTGGAATAACCTTATTCTCATCAATATTACAAAACAGACTAATTTTTCGAAGTTCGTCCTCATCAATTGCTCTGTCTGCACGACAAAGAAGAACTTTTGGACGAATACCTGCGCTCATCAACTCCTTGACCGAGTGCTGAGTAGGCTTTGTTTTCAATTCACCTGCTGCTGGAATGTAAGGAAGTAATGTAACGTGTAAGAAGAGAGTTTTCTTTAAACCCTTCTCATTACCAAATTGGCGAATAGCTTCCAAAAATGGCAAACTTTCGATATCACCAACTGTTCCACCAATCTCACACAACACAAAGTCGGCTGTACCTTCTTTTTCCTCGATGAAATCTTTAATTTCATTTGTGATGTGGGGAATTACTTGAATTGTCGCGCCAAGATATTCACCTCTGCGCTCTTTATTTAATACATTCAGATAGATACGACCCGTTGTTATATTATCACTTTGAGTAGCTGGGCGACCCGTAAAGCGCTCGTAGTGACCTAAATCGAGGTCGGTTTCAGCCCCATCATCAGTCACAAAAACTTCACCATGTTGAAATGGTGACATAGTACCTGGATCAACATTCAGATAAGGATCTAATTTACAAAGCCTTACTGAGTAACCGCGAGCCTGCAACAAAGCGCCAAGAGCCGCGGAGCCCAAACCTTTCCCCAATGAGGAAACTACGCCGCCTGTAATAAAAATATATCGTGTTGTCATAAACTCTTATTCTGCAATAGGTGCGCTTGGTACTGCAGGTGCAGCTTTATCTTCAGCTTTTTTATCTGCAGTCGGCACTTCTGATGCTGTACCATCAATCACATCTTCTTCTGCCTGACCATTATTTAGAGGAACTTCCTCACCCTCGACCAAAGTTTGAAAAACCGTTGATGGCGCGCTTTTTGTTTTGGCAATATAGGCAAGTGTCAGATTTGTTACGAAAAACATGACAGCAAACAATGTTGTTGCTTTTGTAAGGACATTGGCTGTTGTATGAGCTCCAGCAAGTGAGCCCATTCCACCACCGCCTCCAATACCAAGGCCACCACCTTCTGACTTTTGCAGCAACACAAGCCCAATAAGAGCAAATGTTACAATAAAATGTATTACAAGTAAGACGCTTTCCATGCCTAAATATCCTTAATGTTTTGCTACCGCTTTGCCGATACCGACAAAAGAGTCTGCTTTTAAACTCGCTCCACCAATTAGAAATCCGTTGACGTTCGCAACGCTCGCAAGAGATGATGCATTCTCGGGCTTAACCGATCCGCCATACAAAATACGGATTGTGTCGGCATTGTCCACCATTTCCGACAAAACCTTACGAATAAATTCATGCATATCTTTTACATCGTCTTCAGAAGCTGCTTGACCACTGCCAATTGCCCATACAGGTTCATAGGCAATACAAAAATCTTCTGCTGTCAAAGCCTTGCTGATAGAACTCTCAAGCTGTTCACGAACAATGCTCTGGGCCTTACCGGTTTGTCTTTGATCTAAAGTTTCACCAATACATATAATGGGTATCAAATTATTATCACGCGCTGTCTTCGATTTACTCGAAACCATTTCTGATGTCTCATTGTGATCAGAGCGACGTTCCGAATGGCCCACAATAACATAAGCAGCCCCAGAATCTGCAAGCATATCAGCAGCAATATCACCTGTATGAGCACCCCGCTCTTCCGCTGAGCAATCTTGTGCCCCTAGTGATACAGGACTTCCTGCACAGACATCCCTTACGGACCCTAAATACAAAGAAGGGGGACAACATAGGAATTCACAAGTATTTAAAATTTCAGGAGTTTGGTGGAGTTTATGGCAAATTTCGGAGGCCAAATTACGACTGCTTTGCACAGTTCCATTCATTTTCCAGTTACCTGCCACGAGAAATCTCTTCATGGAACTCTGGAATAACTTTTATTGAATAATAATGCAATCCTTTCTTGCTCTCTTAACCCCACTTTTCTATAGTCTGACACATATTTTAATTCATTCTCTAACAAACGGAGATACGCAAACATGCTTCGCTCAATGCGTCACGGCGCTTTATCAGGTGTTTTCCTAGTCATTCTAGCCTTAGGAACGTTTGGACTTGTCCTAACAGACTGGCAAGGGATGTTCCGCGGAGGTGTTTCACCGACTGATGTTGCCAAAATCGGAGACACGACTTTGAAAAGCGTTAACTTTGACAGATTGCTTCGTATGAATTTGCGCGCGCAAAATCTTTCTACACAGGAAGCTTACCAACTTGGGCTTGTCGACCGTGTATTAGGTAATGAAATTAACCGTATTCTTTTATTTAAAGAAGGTCGCGATATGGGTATATCAGTTAGCGATCAAGCAGTGGCAGATAGAATTACAATAAGTATTCAACCACTCGTTAGCCAAGGCTTATCTCGGGAAGATGCACTTAATAGACTTTTACAATCAACAGGAATGAATGAACGTGGCCTAGCCGAAACAGTTCGTCAGGATATGACTGTCGAGCTTTTGGCCTCTAGCCTCGAGAAAGTAGGTGTCAAAGTTCCCTCATTCTTTGCTCGCGATATTTTGCAAATTAGAAAACAAACACGCTCCTTAGACATTCTCTTATTCCCACATGAGAACACTAAAGTTGAAAATCCTGATGAAGATACACTCAAGGAATTTTATGAGAATGCGAAGCTTCGCTACACAGCTCCTGAGACACGGAACGCCACAATTCTTATAATTGACCCTGAACAGCTTGAACAACAAATCGCCGTTGAAGATACTCAAGTTCAATCTTTTTATGAGGAAAATATTGCGCAATTTACAGCGCCTGAAAAACGTGAAGTCGAGCAAGCTATTTTAAAAGATGAAGCAAAAGCTTTAGAAGTTCTCGAATCTTTTCAAATCCAATAAAAATATGAAGGCTGCTGTTACTAAGGTAACTGGTGCGTCAAAATCCTACATTGGAAAAGAGTCTTTTGAAGAAAACGGCTTGATTGAAGATATTGCAAAGGGTGTTTTTGAGGCTGATAAATTATCGACTGTGGGACCGGTTAAGACCCCTCTTGGTTGGCACGTCTTCTATATTGAATCTATTACACCCGAGCGTTTACAGCCTTTAGATGAAGTCAAAGACGACATTGTGAAAATTTTAAAACGAAGCCTAATGGAAGATGAATTATTTGCCTTGGCAAATGATTTAGACGACAGACTTGCTGGTGGTGAGCCTGTTGCAAATCTTGTAAAAGAGTTTCCCGTAAAAGAAATTACTCTTAATGATTTAACGCGCGATGTTCCCGATGAACTATCTGGTTTTTCAACAGAAAACTCATCCAAAATTATCAATGATGCTTTTACATTATATGAAGGTGATAGCACACCCGTAGAAGAATTGTCTGACGGTCGATACTTCACGTTAGTTTTGCAAAAAATCAATGTTCAGGCGCCGCCCTCTTTTGAAAGCGTTGAAGCCAAGGTCAGAAAAGAGTGGGTTGATACTGAGAAAATGAGGGTGAATTTCAAGGAAGCCGAAACATTATTTAGCGAGATTAAGGACGATGAAGATATATCTTTAGATGCCATTTCCAAGGATCGACGCATTCCCCTCAGAAAAGAAACCGTTAAGAATGAAGATACCCCTCCCTTTGGAATGGCTCGCGAGAATTTCTCACAATTCTTTATTGCCAAAAAAGGTGATTTACAATTCGTTCCTTACGAGGATGGCTTGATGATTGCACAAGTCTCTACAATACAGTTTCCTTCATCTGACCTACTTCCAGAAAATGAAGTGACTGACGCTAACAAAGCATTAAGCGCAAGCTTTAAGCAAAGTTTGTTTAGTAGCTATCTGGAGCATTTGAGACGTAAATATGATGTGTCGGTAAATAACGACCTGCTAACACAGCTTTACGGTGAAACAGAGCCAACTTCATAGACTAGCTATTCAAGTCGAGCATGCTCTTTGTTTGAAACGCTTTTCAAATAATCCCCCGCCTTCATGATTCTAAATCCGCGACTTTGTGCGCTTGGTATCCATTGGCGAAGTGCGTCTATGGTAACTTTTTTAGGATGACCTATCGCAACAGCATATCCTTTTTCTTTTGCTTTAAGCTCTAACTGTGCAAGTGCATTTTTAACAAATTCTGGGTTTTCCTCGTGATCAAGAAATACATCCCTATCCAAATTAGCCACCCCTTTTTCCTGAGCAACACTTCCTCCTAAAGAATTACCGATTGTACGAGAATCAACAAAATACAAATTCTTGGACTTTAGAAAATCCATGACGACGCTCAGGCCTTTTCTATCTTGAGTAAACTTACTTCCCATATGGTTATTCAATCCTGAAATACCGTTTAAACCAGAGAGTTGATTATTAAGTATATTAACAATCTCTTGTTCATTCATCTTTGTTTTGAGAACACCTTCTCCTGCATCGACAGAACTGTCTATTGGCTCCATAGGCATATGGATAATAGCCTCATGATTATGACTTAACGCGGTAGCAATAAAGTCTTTTACTTTTGGCGCGTAAGGAAGGAATGCCAGAGTCATCGGCACATCAAATTCTGAAATTTCTTGCGAATACTCTAAATTCATTCCCACATCATCAATAATTATAATGATAGCAGCCTGTTCACTGTTTTCTACTACAGGGAGAGGTTGAATCTGTAAAGATTTCTTGGCCATTTCAAGTTCTGGAAAAACAACACTCGTTTCTTGGTCAGCGACAACAACATTACTTATAAATGATGTCGTTTGTAGTTCAGCTTTTGAAGTGGGGCTAGGAACTTCTTTAAGAAACGTAGCTTTATTACCGCCAATAGTGTGAACAAACACCGCCTGAATGGTCAAAAAAGCAAAAAGTGCTACAGCGAAGAGAATAAGCTTGCGGGAACGCAACCTAGAGAAAAGCTTTGTCATACTAATTATAAGGTACGCTATTTATATGTAGCTCTCAACATGAAGATACACATAAATATAGAGAACAACTTGACGTTAATTTAGAACTAATGTAGAACATATAGAGGACATAGATAAAAATAAGGACTTTAAAGATGCTCACACAAAAGCAAAAAGATTTGTTGCTCTACATACACGAATCCATGAAAGACAAAGGCGTAGCTCCGTCCTTTGATGAAATGAAAGAAGCTCTCGGGCTTAAATCAAAATCAGGTATTCACAGGCTTATTTCTGGACTTGTCGAGCGTGGACATTTAAGGCGCCTACCTAATAGAGCGCGCGCCCTAGAGGTTGTCAGGCTACCAGATGATTACGTCAGCAATTCTACTCCCAATAAGAACAACGTGTCTGTTTTTAAAAGTGGGAATGACGGTGTGAAGCACATCCCTTTGTACGGCAAAATTGCGGCTGGAACTCCAATCGAGGCTATAGCTCATGAGGGAGAATATATAGACGCCCCTCTAAGCATGCTCGGAAATGGTGAGTATTACGCACTTTATGTTGATGGCGAGTCCATGATGGACATAGGTATTAATGATGGTGATCTTGCCGTTATTAAGCGTACCGAAAATGCAAACACAGGAGACATTGTAGTCGCGCTTGTTGACGGCGAAGAAGTTACGCTTAAGACATTAGAGAAAAAAGGTGCTACCGTTAATTTACGCCCTGAAAATAAGTCTCATAAGATACAGACCTATGAAGCAGACCGTGTGAAAATTCAGGGCATCCTATCCTCGATTATTCGTCAGTACTATTAATTGACCAGGGACGGTTCCCCTCGACATCTTTGACAGATTGCATTCCGTAGCCTTCTTTTATTTTATAGAACGCATAGGCACCTTGCTCTTTTAGTAAATGTCTATCAATAATCGTTGCTTTGCAGCTTTTATATGAACCTAACGAAAATCCTTTCGAAATTATAATCGTGCCATCATCCTGACAAAATTCGGAAACTGGGTAACGATTTTTAAGATAAACGATTTTATCGTCAATGCTGCAAGCATCACTGTCACAGCATATGTTTTTATAACATCCAGTTTTTGGAAATTTGGCGATATCATCCCCCCTAATATTTAAAGCCTGCGACCATAGTTCTCTTGTAAATCGTTCACTTCTTTTATCTGAAACCACAAAACTCCCCTCATTATAAACCCCTAATAATTTACCATTTGAGGATAAAAGAATGTCGGGCTTGGGATATAAAAAAGCTAGAAAAATAGCTCCTGCCATAAATGCCAAAGACCACAATTTATAAATATTCTTAACTGCAAAAACGATGACGACAGCAAAAATCAGTCCAAATAAAGATGCCACTCCCATTGCTGAAATGTGAAATACGGAATTCGGAAATCCAGCAACTTCTTTCGCAACCCAGAGAATAAACTCAACCCCCTTACTCATTATATTTAAAGGGATAAACTCAAGATTTATTATAGAAAATGCAAAAGTAAGAACAGCGGCTGGCATGACGATAAAACTTAAGACGGGCACAGCAACCACATTCGCAATTAATCCATACACAGGGAGCGTTTGAAAATGATAGAGGCCAAATGGTGCCGTTGCTATTGTTGCCACAACAGTAGTAGCACACACACCAGCAACGTATAATCCAAACTTCCTTATAAAAGATGCATGTGAGTACCACTGCCTCATACGGGGCCTTAAACTATCGTAAAATAAAACAAGAGCAGTCACGGCAGCAAAAGACATTTGAAAACTTATGCTGACCAAACTTTCAGGTTTAAATATCAAAACGAGTAAAGCGGCAACAGACACCAACCTCAAGGAAAGCGGTGATCTATCAAATATGATTGCTGTAAATACTAGTCCAGCCATAATAAGCGCACGAACAGCTGGTACACTTGCACCCACAAATATTGTATAGAAACCTGCCGCGGCAATGGCAAAAACAGCAGCTATTTTCTTAATAGGAAAGTTAAGAACTAATGGCGGATACAAAGCCATTAACAATCTTAAAAAAAAGAAAACCGTTCCCGCAAACAAGCCGACATGAAGGCCAGAAATAGCCAACATATGAGCAAGACCTGATTGCCTTAAATTATCCCAATCGTCTTCGGAAATACTTTTTCTTTGCCCTGTAAGTAAAGCCGATGCGACAGGCGCTGTTTTCTCATCCAAGTATTTACGCACAGTTTTTGATAAAAACGTACGCTTTTCCTGAAGGTAAGACAGAAAATTTCTTTGAACATTTTTTTCGATTATTTCTGGCTGACTAAATGAAAATCCGATAGCACCAATATTATCAAAATAGCTTTTACGTCGAAAAGAATACCCTCCTGGCAATACTGGTAATGACGGCGCATTTAAACTAGTGCGCACTGATATTACATCACCCAAAGATAACGCATCCGCCTTTAATAATGTGAGACGTATAAACTTAGGTATTTGTTTCTCTTCTAAACCATCAATCTCGCTAGGGCTTATAAGTATTTTCTTACCTCTCTTTTCCTGCCCTTCCTCAATTTCAACTATCTGTCCTGTAATTTGAACTGATTTATAATCCTGATCTAGCATCACCGTATTTAAAGACGCTGTTCTAAATGTTCCAAGGAAAACACCGCCTATAAGCAAGGCTAAAAAATACAAAAAAAGATAGGTGTTTGAAAATGTATGGCGCTGTAAATAGGAAAGTAAAAAGGCAAGAAATGCTATAAATGCAGCAAGTCCTACCACAAATAAATTTGGCTCAAATGACAACGAAAAATAAATTGCGATACCCGTGCCAAGAAAAATAGGTGAACATAAAAAGAGATTAGCCTGTAGCTGTTCTTTATATATTTGCATTTTTTGCAAAAAATTCACGTCTCTTTCCTTTCTTGTGGCACTAAATCCTATATAATCCCGAGCAGTTGTAAATGTGTTAGAAAAGATTGGTTTAAATTTATGAGTGTTGTTACACGCTTCCCCCCTTCCCCAACTGGCTTTATGCATATCGGAAATGCACGTACAGCCTTGTTTAATTGGTTATATGCCAAACATACAAACGGCAAAATGCTTATGCGCATTGAAGATACGGATCGGGCTCGCCATTCAGAAGAGGCTGTTGAGGCCATTATAAAAGGCATGGAATGGTTAAAGCTTGATTGGGATGGGGATATTATTTCACAATTCTCGAGACAAGATCGCCATGTTGAAGTTGCCCACCAACTTTTAGAAAGTGGTAAAGCCTATAAATGCTATTGCTCACCTGAAGAACTAGAGAAAATGCGTGATGATGCTCAAAAAGAAGGCCGCGCAACTGTTTATGATAGACGCTGGCGTGATAAAAACGAGGCGGATGCACCTGCTGATATTAAACCTGTAATTCGTATCAAAGCACCTTTAGATGGGGCAACAACTATAGACGACGAGGTTCAAGGCTCTATAACCGTGCAAAACGAACAGCTTGACGATTTTATTATTCTACGCTCCGATGGCTCTCCAACCTATATGCTTGCCGTCGTTGTCGATGATAACGATATGGGCGTAACGCATGTTTTGCGTGGCGATGACCATATGAATAACGCTTTCCGCCAAAAGGTAATAATTGATGCCATGGGGTGGAAAACTCCTGTCTATGGACACTTGCCAATGATACTTGGACAAGATGGTTCAAAGTTATCTAAACGCCACGGTGCAGTAAGCCTTGAGGACTTCAAGGCTTTGGGCTATCTACCCGAAACTGTATTTAATTATCTTATGCGCCTTGGTTGGTCGCATGGCGATGATGAAATTATTTCGCGAAAACAAGCCATAGAATGGTTTGACCTAGATGGTGTTAATAAATCTCCTGCAAAGTTTGATTACGACAAAATTGAAAATCTAAATGCTCATTATATCAAGGAAATGGACAACAAATCATTTTGTAACTTAGTACGTCAATACTGGAATAGAGATACGCAGGACGCTAATATATTGCAATCATTGAATGCGCTTGCCGATGAGTTAAAGAACCGCGCAAAAACTATGGTTCAGGCCGCAAATGAATCATCTTTTCTTTTGGCAAATGCTTCGCTCGAATATGACGACGATGCAAAACGCATTCTATCAGAAGACGGGGCAAAAACTCTTGTACAGTTTAAGAGTGCCATAGAGGCGTTAAGTGATTTTACATCTGAGAATATTCAAAATACCTGCAAGGAATTTGCCAAGGAATATTTAGACGGTAAAATGGGAAAAGTCGGTATGCCATTACGCGCTGCTATTACTGGGTCAACCCAATCACCTTCTGTATTTTTGTGTGCCGAGGTATTAGGTAAGGAAGCAGTTTTAAGTCGTATTGATAGGGCTGCTGAAGTTTTCAAGGCTTGAGCATTGATATTCAATGATATTCCACTAAACTCATTACACGATAAAAATTCGATTTTTAATTCAAAAGGATACTTTAATGGCACTTGATGACATAGCCGAAAAAACATTTACCTTAACAAATGATCAAACAGGTGAAAGCTACACACTTCCATTGGTTGAGGGAACAATGGGGCCTGGTTGCATTGATATCCGCAAGCTTTATGCCCAAGCTGGTGTATTTACACTAGACCCTGCCTTTACTGCTACGGGTAGCTGTAAATCTAAAATTACATACATTGATGGTGAGGAAGGTATTCTCCTACATCGGGGTTATAACATAAAGGAATTGGCTGAAAAGAGTAACTATCTCGAGGTTTGTTACCTCCTTATGTACGGCAATCTTCCCAATGAGAAAGAAGCCAAAGAATTTAGTCACAACATAACTTATCACACTATGGTTCATGAACAGGTCCATAAATTTTTTACGGGCTTTAGACGTGACGCCCATCCCATGGCGATTATGTGCGGTATTGTTGGTGCATTATCAGCGTTCTATCATGACTCCCTTGACATCTGGGATGAAAAACAAAGAGAAATATCGGCACATCGCCTAATAGCTAAAATTCCTACCCTTGCTGCCATGACAATGAAATATGAACTTGGACAACCATTTGTATACCCTCGCAACGATTTAAATTTTGCAGAAAACTTTTTGCATATGTGTTTTTCTGTTCCTGCCGAAGAATATAAGGTTAGCCCCGTGATGGCGGATGCTATGGATAAAATTCTTATCCTACACGCTGACCACGAACAAAACGCATCAACTTCTACTGTGCGTATTGCTGGCTCATCACAGGCCAACCCATTTGCATGTATCGCCTCTGGTATTACATCACTATGGGGCCCTGCACATGGTGGTGCAAATCAGGCAGTTCTTGAAATGCTTGCCGAAATTGGATCGGTTGACAAAATCCCTGAATTTATTGAGCGCGCAAAAGATAAAGAAGATCCATTCCGCCTTATGGGCTTTGGTCACCGCGTTTATAAAAATTACGACCCACGCGCAGCAGTCCTTAAGAAAAATTGTGATGAGGTTCTTGATGAATTAGGTGTGGAGAATGAACCACTCCTTGAAATTGCGCGTGAACTTGAACGTATAGCACTTGAAGACCCCTATTTTGTTGAGCGTAAACTTTTCCCGAACGTAGATTTCTATTCAGGTATCATTTTAAAAGCCATGGGTTTTCCAACTAGTATGTTTACAGTTTTGTTTGCAGTTGCAAGAACAGTTGGTTGGGTCTCGCAATGGAAAGAAATGATGGAAGAACCTATGTTAAAGATAGGTCGCCCTCGTCAACTTTACACGGGAGAAACAGAGCGTGATTATGTTCCGATGGATAAACGCTAACTTTTTTTAACAATGCATTCTTCTATAAAATCAGCCGCTATTTCCGATGGCGGCTTTTTTGTGCTCATAATTATATTCAATCTTTTAAATGCCTCCC
Source organism: uncultured Alphaproteobacteria bacterium (assembly GCA_963740205.1). Classification (GTDB taxonomy): domain Bacteria; phylum Pseudomonadota; class Alphaproteobacteria; order Micavibrionales; family Micavibrionaceae; genus UBA2137. The sequence goes on along the minus strand of CAVUDD010000002.1, from coordinate 66,234 downwards.
TTTGTTTATTATCTTCTGCAATCGCACGCAAAGATTGAGACAGATTAAGCGTCGTACAATCATATTGAAGGAACTCAGGTATGGCAGCTTCATCCAATATTATATTTGCCAAATGAGCAAACTTCACCTTAACGAGACGCTTAATGACCTGATGTGTCAAAACAGAAGTTTTATAGCCTATACAATGAGGGACTCCTGCCAAAGCAAGCTCAAAACCAATTGTTCCAGAAACAGCCAAAGCCATATCCAACCCACCAAGGGCCTCTTGCCTTTCCTTTTCTTCCGTTATGATTATAGCTTTTTTTAACAACCCTACATCAGAGAGAGTTTTTTCAATGTGGTTTTTAAATTTAAGAAAAGTAGGAACAATAATTTTGAAATCATCTCCTTGTGTACCAATAAAACTTTTCAAACTTTGGGAAAATATCTCACTATGGTTTTCAATTTCCTGTTTTCGACTACCCAGAAATAGTCCAATAGTTTTCTGGCGAGAGGATACACCCCACTCTTTTTTAATTTCTTCTTTAACGGGCAAATTACTTTTCTTTTGCATATAAGGATGTCCCATATACATCGCACTTAATCCTACTTCTTCAAAATATTCAGGCTCGAATGGAAAAAGACAAAGCAGACCATCCAAGAAATTAGCTATTTTCTCTGCTCGTCCCTCGCGCCAAGCCCAAACACTTGGTGCAACACAATGCATTTGAACACCCTTAATAAAACCCTTTTTCTTTACTTTCTTATGAACACGAAAATTAAAATCAGGGCCATCAATGGTTAGAAAGATATCAGGTTGAAAATCAAGAATGGCTTGCGTGGTTTGATTTATTCGCTTCACGAGCGATGGCACTTTTGGGAGAATTTCAAAAACCCCCATTAGGGATAGTTCTTCCATTGAAAAAAGCTGCTCTTTTAGTCCAGCCTCTCTCATAGCCTCGCCACCAATACCCCTTATCTGAGCGTGAGGATAACGTTTCATTAGTGATTTTAGGATAGGGGCACCCAGTTTATCTCCGGATTCCTCGGCGGCACATATGAAAATTTTGAGTGGCTTGGCAAGCATCTAGGAAAAATCCTGTGCTTCGATACCAATAATAAACAAGTTTGACTTATCAGCGAGAGCAATTGCATCAGGTTGATTAAGAAACAAGCTTTGTCCTGCATGAATAGCAATCCCCGAAAGCCCTGCCTGTACCGCATTTTGTATTGTTTGAAAACCAATAGTAGGTAAATCCATATCCTCATCTTGTTGCGGCTTACATGTTTTAACTAAAACACCTCCACTTTCCGATCCCCTCTTGAGAGGTTTAATTCTAAGCAAAAGCTCATCTGTGCCTTCAATAGCTTCGACACCAAGAACCAAACCGTCCTGAACGACAACTGACTGACCGACATCTAATTGTCCTATGGCCTGTGATAAAGAAAATCCGTAGCGAATATCACTCCAATCCTGATCGTTTGGCTTTATGGTGCCAAGAACACCTGCTTCAGTTACAAGACTGCTCATAAAATCGTGTACACCGTGAAAAACAAACCCTTCTTTTTCAAGCTGCGTCTTTAATGCGGTTAAAAGGTCATTATCACCAAGCGCCTTCCCACCAACCTTCATCATAAACTTGATGGCGTACCAATCGGGCCGGAGGGATTTAAAGCTTGGGCGTTGGATAGAACCACAAAAGACAAGGTTTTTTATATTTTTGCTTCGAAGGTATTTAATATTCTGACCGCCCGCCCCTAGGCGAGACCAATCGTGATCAACACCCACCACTGTTTCTACATCTGTATCATTTTCAAATGCTAGAACATACGGTCTTATACCTTGTTTTTTACAAGCATCGATAAGCAAGCGGGGCAATTCCCCGCCTCCAGCAATAATGCCCAGAGTCTCTATTTTTTCTATGCTGTTTTTGATTTCGGCTGGCATATTGGAAAGCGGCTTTTCTCTTTTGAAAATCGTACAATGGACTGCACTGTATCACTTTTTGCATAGGCTTTGGAAACGCTATCCAATCGATTATCAAAAGTGTCATTGCCCACAAATAAATCCTTATAGGCCTTCTGCATTTCTCTTACCTGATTCCTATCAAAGCCCTGACGCTCTAATCCAACGAGATTCAAACCTGCAAGTGAGGCTCTTTCACCTTTGACGCGACCATAAGGAATGACATCACTTTCAACGCCTGACATCCCCCCAACTACGGCAAAATCACCTATGCGTATAAACTGATGAACGGCAGCTAAGCCACCAATAAGGACATTATTACCAACAACGACATGACCGCCCAAAGTGGCGTTATTCGCCATTATAACATTATTACCAACGTGACAGTCATGGGCTATGTGAACGCCCACCATAAACAAGCCATTTGAACCCACTTTCGTTTCCATGCCACCAGATGCAGTACCCGTATGCATAGTCACGTGTTCCCGAATAACACATTTTTCACCGATGATGAGTTTTGACTCTTCTCCTGCATATTTTAGATCCTGTGGAGGGCCAAATGAGGCAAATGGATAAACAACCGTGTCAGAGCCAACCTCAACATTGCCCTCTATACACACATGTGACTTAAGAACTACATTATCATGTAAGATTGCACCTTTACCTATGACACAATAGGGTCCTACTGTTACATTTTGTCCAATTTGGACAGAAATATCGACTATGGCAGTTGAGTGTATTTGAGAATCATTCATGCTTAGAACATAGGAAATTAAGAGTATTAAGACCACTCACAATGTCTTACACAGTGTGACAGTTAGTCTTTTTTGTTATCAACAATCATAGCACTAAAAGTGGCCTCAGAGCATAGCTGATCACCAATCTTGGCATAACCTTTAAATTTCCAAACGGCGCCACGATTACGTATAACTTCAACATCAAGAAATAGACTATCACCAGGCGTAACAGGTTTTCTAAAGCGCGCCTCATCAATAGTCATGAAATAAACAAGCTTACCTTCTGCTGTTTCTCCCAATGTCTGAACAACCAGAAGAGCCGCGCATTGTGCAAGAGCCTCAACAATAAGAACGCCAGGCATAACAGGAACATCAGGAAAATGCCCTTGAAAATGTGGTTCATTCATTGTGACATTTTTGAGCCCGCGAATAGACGTCCCAGATACAAAATCCAATATTCTGTCAACCAGAAGAATAGGATAACGATGCGGGATCATTTTTAAAATACGCTGAATATCTATTGGCTCAAATTCTTTTTTTCTTCACTCATAACAGTCTCTTGAAAAGTTTAGTCCTTCTTTTTAAGCATTTTTCTTAAATAAGCAACCTGCTTCATAAATTCCAAACGTGGCATTGCGGGCGCGCCCAAATAAGTTTCTCCCGCAGGTACGTCACCCATCACACCAGCTTTTGCACCTACTTGCGCACCATCACCAATTTTTAGATGACCCGCAATTCCAACTTGTCCGCCCAAAACCACATAATTTCCAAGCTCTGTACTACCTGCAATTCCAACTTGCGAAACAATCACACAACCCTTGCCTATTTTGACGTTATGACCAATTTGAACAAGATTATCAATCCACGTCCCGCTACCTATCTCTGTATCTGGACCAGCACCACGATCAATACATGTATTAGCTCCAATTTCACAGTGTGATCCGATAACAACACGCCCTAATTGAGGCACCTTAACAAAACCAGCTGGATCAATCGCAAAGCCAAACCCATCCTGTCCGATACGGCAACCAGGGTAAATACGTGTTGAATCGCCTATAATGCAATGAGAAAGAGTAACATTACTCTCTACTCGACAATTTTGGCCTATAACAACGCCCTTACCGATAATAGTGTTTGCTTCTATTATTGTTCCTTCGCCTATTTCAGCACCATCACCAACAACAACATTGTCATGAATTTCAGTATCTTCATGCACTTTTGCTTTTGATGAAATGATAGCACTAGATGCTTTATAAGGCGTAAGCTTGCGTTTTAATGGATAAAATGCTTGAGCCACGAGCGCATAAGCCTTGTAAGGGGCTTCCACCAAAATAGGTTGAACGTTATCAGGTACGTATTTTAATGCCTCTTTTGACATTAAAACAGCTCCCGCCTTAGTCTTTTTCAATGAATCTTTATATTTAGCATTATCAAAGAAGCTTATTTGATTTTCATTAGCCGTCTGTAATGGCGCAACATCGGTGATTTCCTTATTCAAAGAAACATTCTCAGTTGACGCTCCTGTTAAATCACACAATATCTTTAAGGACAAAGCCCCTGTATTATTAAAGAACCTTGTATCGGCCATACAGCATCTCTTTTTAGATTTAGATTTTAGTTTAAAGGAATGTCTTTGACATTTTTATTCATACTAGCCAAAGCCTCGGAAGTAATATCCGCATCCTTTTCAACAATCACAACATTTTGACGTGTTAGAACTAATTTGTAGTTGTTTTCAGTTGCAAGGTTACCCACCACACGGACAACTTCTGTACGAAGTTTACCAAGAGCCTCACCAATATTTTTATCAAAGTCGACTTTCTTTTTCTGAATTTCTTGCTGTGAAGTGATAAGTTCTTTTTCGAAAGCTTGTGCTTTTTCTTTAAATTCTTCAGGCTTTAACTTGTCTTTTGAATCAATAATTTTCTGCTGCTCATCACGAAGTTTTTTCTCCTCCGCAATAACCTCTTTTTGAAATTTTTCTCTTTTTGCCTTGAGCTTTTCCTTAAGTTTTTTTGCTGCGTTTGACTCTGTTTCAAGCTGTTGAATATCAACAACTACGATACCATTAATACCTTTAGAAATTTTCTTCGATGCCTCTTCCTTCTTATCAGCGGCAATTGCAGAACTTGTAATAATAATCGCGCAGACGAAAAGTCCTGCTAAAATTTTCTGTTTAAACATCTCTCTTACTCCAAATATCTTTTAAAATTGTGTACCAAAGCTAAATCGGAAAATCTCTTCTTGGTCTTCATCTTCACTAACGTATGGCTGTGCCAAATCAAAGCGAATAGGACCGAATGGAGAACGCCAAGATAGACCAACTCCTGCCGCAGCTCTAATAGAGCCTGAATCAGCGATTTCCGTACCAGTCTCGTCACCTGGCTCAAACAAGCTACCGAAATCTGTGAAAATGTGCCCCTTAACGCCTAACTCCTCTGGAAGCCCAACAGGCAAAGATGCCTCAACACTTCCGCGGTAAAAGTAATTGCCTCCAAGAGAATCATCAGTTGTTGTATCGCGGGGACCAACACCCGCCTGCTCAAAACCACGCAATGTTGTGCCACCCAGATAGAAACGTTCGTTGATCTGAACATCTTCATCAGCATAACTCCCAATTGCACCAACCTCACCCAAGAAGCTCAAAACAATACTATCCGTTAAAGGCGTGTAATACTGACTACCTAGTCGCCCTGAAAGATATTTTGCATCTCCACCCAGACCCGCAAGCTCGGTATTAAACCAACCTCTAAGGCCTTCAGTGGGGAAAACAAGACTATCAAGATCAGTGTACGTTAATCCATGAGTCAAAGCAGATGTTAAACGCTCCCCTTCTTGGTCACGGATAAATCTTGATGCATCGCTACGAACATCCGTTATTTCATTCTGCTCAATACGATAACCAAAGCTTTGTCTAACATTCTCAGACAAAGGGAAACCAAATGCGAACCCACCACCTGTTCTGCGTTGATCAAATGAACTTTCATCCTGAAGATCACGTGTTATATGAAATATATCGGCCGTCGCAGAAATGTCACGGTTTAGAAAATAAGGCTCTGTAATAGATAAATCTACTTCTGTTCTTTCACCAGCTAACGTACCAGCAAGAACCACTTCCTGTCCCTTACCGAGGAAATTACGCTCCCTTAGACGGAGATCCGCCAAAGGACCATCATTAGTAGAAAAACCAGCACCAACCGATAGTTCACCAGTAGACTTCTCTTCAACCTTAACATCTATAACCTTACGGTCAGGTGTACTTCCTGGACTCGTCTTAATCTCAACATTCTCAAAGAAATTAAGGTCTCTTACATTACGCTCTGAATCAGCAAACTCGGCGCGAGTTAAAGGGTCACCCTCAACAACTTCAAATTCACGACGTATGACCTTGTCCTGTGTGCGCAAGTTACCAGAGATATTAATTTGCTCTACAAAAACAGGCGGAGTATCACCAACAGCAAATATGACATCCACTGTTTTTTGCTCACGGTTTCTTTTAACGTCAGGCTTTACTGAAACGAAAGAACGCCCCATTTCCTCAAGACTTTCGGTGATTTTATCTACACTTTCCTGAACCTCATCAGCATTATACCAGTCACCTGTATCAAATGTGATGTCTTGCTTCAGAATACTGCTATCAAAATTTTGCAATGTGGAGTGAACAAATGTTTTGCCTACCTTATAGCGAGGCCCCTCATCTACTGTGATAGTCAAATAGAAATCTTCCTTATCCTCGGAAAGCTCTGCAACAGATGATAAAACTCTAAAGTCCGCATAGCCCTCACTAAGATAGTAACGACGAAGTTGCTCTTCATCGAATGCAAGTCTATCTGGATCATAACGATCGTTATTAGTTAGAAAACGAAACCATGCGCTTTCTTTAGATGCTAAAGCTTTACGCAAATCACTATCGTCAAAAGCGCGGTTTCCTACAAAACGGATACTTTCAATCTCAGTTACAGGACCCTCTACAATTTCAAAAACAAGATTTACACGATTTTGATCAAGCTTGATAATTTTAGGGTCAATTATTGCGGAAAAACGCCCATTGGAGCGGTAAACCTGATAAAGACGAGCCACATCATCTTGCAACTTTGTGCGCGTAAACACTGTTCTTGGACGAAGTGAAACTTCACGTCCCAACTCGTCATCATCTATCTCCTCATTACCTTCGAAAGCAAGAATATTGATAACTGGATTTTCAACGACGTTCACACTGACTACACCATTTGCCTCAGATATAGACACATCTGCAAAAAAACCTGTAGCGAACAATGCCTTCAACGATTTATCAAGCGAGTCGTCAGTAAGCTCATCACCTTCGCGAATAGGTAAGTATGTTTTAATAGTTTCAGGCTCTATACGCTCAGTGCCGTTTATTTGAATTCCTCGAACCTGAGCCGCTAACACAGGCGTGGAGATAAGCGTAAGAATAAAAAGTGTAAAGAGAATGCGAATCATCAAAAATACCGTTTGTAATTGTTAATACAATGCCCAGCATTTTTATATGAATGAACAGGGCAAAGCAAGCCAGAACGGCATGCTGTAAACAGGGATTAAGAATAACTCAAGATATAACTAAACTAAAGCAGTAACTGAAATATGTCGTTTATATTGGTAAATGCCATAAGCGCCACCAAAAACACTAATCCAAATCGGAAGGCGTATTCTTGAGTACGATCAGAAACAGGCGACCCTTTTGCAGCTTCAATTCCGTAAAAAAGAAGGTGTCCGCCATCAAGCAATGGTATTGGAAATAGATTAATCAAGCCAAGATTGATGGATAACAACGCTGCAAATGTCACCAATGCTATAAAGCCTTGCTGTGCCATATCGCCTGCTATAGCGCCAATGCGGATAATGCCGCCAAGCTCAGTTGCGCTTCTTGTTCCAGTAACTATCTGCCAAAGTGCGCGTAAGCTGTCAGAGGTAATTTCATATGTTTTTAAAGTAGCCTGTCCAACGGCAGTTATTGGCCCCATAGCTATATATTCTTTTGTTGGGGTATTACTTAAGATCAAAGCATTGTAAAAAGTACTTTCTGCATCAGACATTTCTGCATTACGCTCTCTGGAAGGCGAAATAACGAACTGACTATCTTCTTCATAACCTTCCAACGTAATATTGAAATCACTACCTAAGCGCTTCTGAACGGCGTTAAGTTTTGACTGTTCATCCTCTGGAAGAGGCTTACCATTAAGCAATTTTATAGACTCAAGACTAATGCCATTTCCAGGACCTAGAATACCTAAAAACCCGCGCTCATGCTTAAAACCAAACCGATCTGTAAGTTCTTTCCTCTCCGGCATTCCAGAAACAGTAAGTGTTTCACCTTCACGATTAACGAGAAATTCCATTTGTTCATCAAGAGAAATAGTCACTATGCGCTGAATGTCGCCAAACCTATTCATCTTACGCCCATTAATTTCAAGAATTTCATCATGAGGCTTAATACCCGCCTTATCAGCAGCACTACCTATTTCAACGGCTGTTACTACAGGTGGGGTTTCAGGCTTACCGTAAGAAACATACAAAACTGACAATACCAATATAGCAAACAAGAAATTAATAGCCGGACCAGCAAAAACGATTAATGATCGTTGCAAGACAGGTTGGGTATAAAACGCAACTTTGCGCTCAGCGGCCGTCAGTTTTCTTGCCTTACCATCCTTGCCTTTTACTTTATCATCGTGACCAGCACTTGCGGGGTCAGTATCACCAAACATTTTGACATATCCGCCAAGTGGAATGAGGGAGAATTTCCAACGTGTTCCGTTTTTATCTGTACGTCCAAACAATTCCTTACCAAACCCAATGGAGAAAGTTTCCACTTTTACTCCGCACAAACGCGCCACTATGTAGTGACCCCACTCGTGAATGAACACCAGTAGAGACAAAACAAGTAAAAACGAAATCCCGTACAACCAAACATTACCCGCAATACTTGATACGGATGCAAAAATTTCTTCCATGAGAGAATCTACCTTAAATTGTTTCCTTTAAAGATATATAGAGGCTTAGCCATGTTTTTCCAATATATAATTCGTTGTTTTTTCCCGTACAAAATCATCAAATGCTATAACATCTTCAAGAGTGCTAACATGCCTATCAGAAGTATCAGTATCCATCTGAATTGCACAGACGTTAACAATATCCATAAAATCAATTTTCTTTTTCAAAAACATATCGACGGCAATTTCATTTGCCGCGTTCAAAGCTATACGCGAGGCAACGCCCTCTTTAAGAGCAGTTCTTGCGAGTGAAAGTGCAGGAAATTTTTTTAAATCAACTTCTTCAAAGTCCAGTCTGGATAAAGTTACAGGATCGAGCCTTGGTGCGTTCGTTTCAAGTCTGTTTGGCCAACTTAACGTATGCAGAATTGGAATACGCATATCAGGTGCACCCAAATGCGCTAAAACTGAGCCATCGCAATAATTGACAAACGCGTGAATAGTGGATTGTGGGTGAACAACTACCTTAATTTTATTATCGGGCAAATCAAACAGAACATGCGCCTCTATAACCTCAAGCCCTTTGTTCATTAAAGTTGCGCTGTCGACTGATATTTTTCGCCCCATTGACCAGTTTGGATGAGCAACAGCTTGCTCAGGTGTTGCCTTTTTAATATCGGACAATGACCATTTCAAAAAAGGTCCACCAGATGCAGTGAGTGTTATTGAATCTATTCCTGATTTATTCTCTTGCTCAAAAACCTGAAAAACCGCGTTATGCTCACTATCAACAGGCAAAAGTATTGCGCCACTTTTTTGTGCTAGGTCTTTAACGAGAGAGCCCGCCGCAACAAGAGGCTCCTTATTAGCAATAGCGATATTACCACCCTGCTCCGTAGCCTTCATGACAGGCTCAAGACCTGCAAATCCAGCAATTGCACAAACAGTAATATCGGCGGGTTTTGAAGAAGCTTCAATCAAAGCATTTCGCCCCCCTGAAACCTCAATGTCTTGCCCTAAAAGCCTTTCCTTTAATTCTTCATAAAGACTTTCATCACCTATGACTGCATGCTTAGCCTTTAAAGAAATCGCTTGTTCAGCAAGTTTTTTTACATTTGATTGTGCCGTCAAAATACCAACATCAAACTTCTCGGCATGAAACGCCAAAAGGCTTGCAGTATTATCTCCCACAGAACCAGTAGAGCCCAAAACATTTACGACTTTTTTAGACATTTACAAAATGCCTGTTTTCATTAATTGAAAAAATATGATGAGTACGGGCGAAGCAAGAAGAAGTCCATCTATTCTATCTAGCAAGCCACCGTGGCCTGGCAGTAAACTTCCAGAGTCCTTCACATTAGCTTTTCTTTTTAAAGCCGATTGAACGAAATCACCTGTTTGCGCTAAAACGCCAAATAAAACACCGAATATGATCGCACCCAAAATATGGGAGGGATAAAAATAGAGGAATACGAGTGTTGGGCCAATTAATGCACCAACTAAACCAGCCCAAGTCTTTTTTGGGCTTACAGAAGGTAGAATTTTAGGCCCGCCTATTAATCGTCCAAAAATATATGCCAAGGTATCCGTTGCCCAGATCGCAAAAAACATTACCAACCCTTGATGGAAGCCACCCTTACCGTAACAAATAAAAGTTATGCAAATAAGTCCTGAGATAACAATTAGCAACATAATCATGCTAAGAGGAGTTGAATCACGCCAAAGCTTTATTAATTCATAAAAGCTGTATCCAGCCATGAACATAAGACCAGCCAACAAAGGCATACCGTTAACTCTTAGAAGAGCTATCACTATAGGAATAAGTATCACGGCAGTGACAATACGCTTGGCTAAATCAGAACGTATAAAATCCATATTTTGCCCTATCTGCTTTTCGAACCTTTTTTGGAAGAAATCCCTACACCGCCAAAACGTCGCTCTCTTTTGTGATAGTTTGTTAAAACTTTCTCAAAATGTTCTTTACCAAAGTCAGGCCATAAAACATCCAGAAATTCAAATTCTGTATAAGCGCATTGCCACAAAAGAAAATTACTTATACGAAGCTCACCACTTGTGCGAACAAGAATATCAGGATCAGGTAGTTTTGATGTCATGAGGTGTGAAGGAAACTCATCTCTAACTGTATCAAAATCAGGGCTACGTCCCTCTTCAATACATTTAGAAGTGTAACTTTCGACAGCCTTTATGATTTCCTGACGTCCACCATAATTCAGAGCAATCGTCAGAAATAGCTTTTCGTTCTCCTTGGTAAGCTCCTCTGCATTCTCAATCATCTCGACAATATCCTTATCAAGATGTTCGCGAAGTCCAATCACGTTAAGCCTTATACCATTTTTGTGAAGATCTGCTGTTTCTGACTTAAGGTAAAAGCGTAGTAGCCCCATAAGATCTTTAACTTCATCCTCAGGCCTGCTCCAATTTTCAGCAGAAAAACCAAAAAGTGTAAGATGGGAAACATTTAACTCAACAGCAGCCTGAACAGCACGCTTTGCCGCCTCAATACCTTGTCTGTGACCGGCAGTACGCGGCAAACCTCTCGATTGCGCCCAACGTCCATTACCGTCCATTATAATTGCCACATGAAATGGCTTTTGAAATTCAATTGCGGTCATTTTATACCGTCATTATATCTTTTTCTTTTTCGGCCAACTTACTATCAACCTTTTCGATTGCATCATCTGTTAACTTCTGGACTTCACCTTCAAAACGCTTCTGCTCATCCTCAGAAATATCGCCATCTTTTTGCATTTTCTTAATCTCATCCATACCGTCACGACGAATGCTCCGAATGGCAATTCTACCCTGCTCGGCATAATTACGTGCAACTTTTACCAATTCAGTACGTCTTTCTTCATTCAACTCGGGAATTGGAATTCGAATAAGAGAGCCCTCTGCTTGTGGGTTCAAGCCCAAGCCACTATCACGGATGGCCTTCTCAACAGCTTTTGTTTGTTCTGCATCCCAAACCTGTACAGTCAACAATCTAGCCTCTGGAGTCGATACTGTGGCAACTTGATTCAAAGGCATTCTGCTACCGTATACATCAACAGTAATTGGATCCATCATAGCCGTACTTGCGCGACCAGTTCTTAACCCTGACACTTCTTTTATGAAGTTGTCATAGCTACTATCCATACGCTTTGTTAAATCTGCTTTATTATAAGCCATTCTTTAATCCTCCTAAGCTTTATCTTGCACAAGGGTATATTCGCCCTTACCAGTCATAACATTTTTGAAATTACCATCTTCACGAATTGAGAAAACCATAATTGGAATAGTATTCTCACGTGCCAACGACACCGCAGTCGCATCCATCACACGCAAGTCTTTTGTAAGAACATCAAGATAGCTAACGGTTTCATATTTTTCTGCATCGGGGTTAATCATAGGGTCAGAGGTATAAACACCATCCACTTTTGTACCCTTTGCAATAAGATCACAATTCATTTCAGAGGCTCTGAGTGCCGCTGCAGTGTCAGAAGTAAAATATGGATTACCAGTACCCGCCGCAAATATAACAACACGTCCTTTGTCCATATGCCTGATTGCGCGACGACGAATATAGGGCTCACATATTTCGTCCATACGAATACCCGACTGCACACGCGTATCTACGCCAGATTTTTCAAGAGCATTCTGTAAACAAAGAGCATTAATTACAATCCCCAGCATTCCCATATGGTCCGCTGTTGTTCTGTCCATTCCCGATGATGCGCCAGAAACACCTCTAAAGATGTTTCCTGCTCCCACAACTACACAAACTTGAATACCTAAATCGACAACATCCTTTATATCGCGAGCAACGCGTTCCACCGTTTCTGGATCAATACCAAATTCCTTTTTACCCATTAGAACTTCGCCAGATATTTTTAATAGAACGCGTTTATAGGGGAAACTTGATGGAGATGACATAGGTTTATCCTTAAGCTGAGTAGGAGCATTCGCCATTGTTAGAACCTTGCTTTGAGTTACACAATTAAAACTTACGCCCTAATGTACAAACAGCCACGCTAAAGTGCAACGTGGCTGTTTAAAATTATACAATCCGAAGGGATGGATTAAGCGCTTTTTGCTGTTTTAGCAACTTCAGCGGCAAAATCCTCTTCTTCTTTTTCGATGCCTTCACCAAGTGTAAAGCGAACATAGTTTTTCAAAGTAATTTCAGAGCCACTGTCTTTAGCGGCATTCTCAACAACCTTTGAAATCTTAGTCTCGCCATCCATGACAAAAATTTGATCCATAAGACATACTTCTTCATAGTATTTACGGATACGGCCTTCGACCATTTTTTCTGCGATGTCTTGAGGCTTTCCAGCTTCCTTAGCTTGCTCCATAAGAACGTTTTTCTCACGCTCAAGCGCTTCCGCATCAACGCTGTCTGAATTTAGGAACTCAGGCTTTGCTGCAGCGATATGCATAGCAATTTGCTTACCAAGAGTTTGCAACTGATCTTGGTCAGCATTAAACTCCAACGCAACCAAAACACCAATTTTTCCAAGGTTATCGCCTACCGAATTGTGAACATATGTTGAGATTACACCGTTTTCTACAGAAAGCTGTTCGCAACGACGTAGACCCATATTTTCACCAATTTTAGCAATCATATCTGTCAATGTGTCTTTAATGGATTTTCCATCCATATCGGCAGAAGCCAAAGACTCAATTGAGCCATCTGTCTCCAAAGATGCTTGCGCAACTTTCGTAACAAATGATTGGAACTGTTCGTTTCTTGCAACAAAATCAGTTTCAGAATTAATTTCAACAACAGATGCCTTTTTACCATCAGAAGAAACAGCAACAGCAACTAAACCTTCAGCAGCAGTACGTCCTGATTTTTTAGCAGCTTTTGCCAAACCTTTTGAACGCAACCAGTCAACTGCGGCTTCCATATCGCCACCATTTTCGGTAAGTGCGTTTTTGGCATCCATCATGCCAGCACCAGTTTGTTCACGAAGTTCTTTAACCATTGAGGCGGTAATTTGTGTCATATCTTTCCTCTTAATATCTAGAATTGATTGATTAGGCAGACGCCGCTTTTTTTACTGGCTTCTCAGAAGCATCTTCCTCGGCCTTTTCAGCTTTTGGTTCTGCATCAGGAGTAGCAACTTTTTCTTTGTCTTCTTTTTTAGCTTCAGGAAGTTCTACTTTAACATCTTGAGCAGCACCTAAATCAGTGCCTCTTGAAGTCAATTGCGCCTGAACACCATCAAGAATAGCCTTTACAGCCAAGTCACAGTAAAGCGTGATAGCGCGAATAGCATCGTCATTGCCAGGAACTGGGTAATCAATACCTGCAGGATCACTGTTACTATCAAGAATACCAACGATAGGAATCTGAAGTGTGTTCGCTTCTTTAACAGCAATGTCTTCTTTGTTTGTATCAAGAATAACAATCGCGTCAGGTTTTCCACCCATATCACGAATACCGCCAATAACCTTCATAAGACGGTCGCGTTCTCTTTCAAGCATAAGAAGTTCTTTTTTCGTACGAACGGAAGTATCGCCTTCTAAAATATCTTCAAGCTCTTTCAAACGTTTGATAGATTTTGAAACTGTCTGCCAGTTCGTCAACATCCCACCCAACCATCTATGGTTGACATAGAATTGACCAGAACGGCGTGCTGCTTCTGCAACTTGCTCTTGTGCCTGACGCTTCGTACCTACGAAAAGTACACGACCACCACGAGCAGCTGTTTCACGAAGGAATTTCAAACCCTCATTCAAAGCAGGAACAGTTTGTTGTAAATCAAGAATGTGGATTCCATTACGAACACCAAAGATGTATTCGCGCATTTTAGGATTCCAACGACGGGCATGATGTCCGAAGTGAACGCCAGCTTCCAGAAGCTCGCGCATAGTAAATTGAGGTGCAGCCATTAGTTTTCTCCTTTTCCGGTTGTTTCCTCTACAGGACGTGCATCATTTCATGTGAAACGACACCGGACGGCGAAATCATACTATGTGGTACGTCTAGCCATATCCTGTATGTGTAGTTGAGGCAGGATATAGCAGGAGTTAGGCGCGCTTGGCAAGGAAAACTTTACCAATTTTTTGAAAAATATTAGTAGGCGGAACATTCTCTAACTTTGTTAAATAAAGCGACGCGTCATAAGGTTTGCCATCAACATCCAAAACACTGGACAAATCGCGACGGGCGTTTAGTTGTGGCTTACCTCCATAACCAATACGTAACAAGACGTGAGCACGCCCCTGTTGGTTAATCTCATCATGTAACATCAGGCGTAACTCAGGCACTTCACAGACCTGATTCAACATCGAAACCGATAGATCATGACATGCCGCTGTTAAACATAAGCGCATAAGAGCTTGTCCTGTCATAATGCGTTCTGTTGCTCCACCCCTAACAGAACCAAGAATCGTGAGCAAAGGAACAGCCTTAAGCATATCCGTGTCACTAATGACATCACCATCCTGATTCTTAAAACGCCTCGCTGCTGATGCAGTAAATCTGTTCATCGATTCCGAGAAGCTTTGTGCATATTGTGGCAATCCATCACCTGAACTTACGCGACGCCTATCCGTCCACATGGAATATTCACGACGGAAATTCTTATTGGCAAATTGCACATGATCAGCTTCTGCAGTCATGCGTAATATATTCTTTTTATCTGCATCATTACAGATATACAGCCATGCATGCTCGCTATCTGCGGCATCTTTTAAGGCCTCAATCCCCTCATCAGAAATCGTTTTTTCGGGAAAATAAGAATGATTAAATTCAAACTGCGTTATTTTTTCAAATCTCTTTTTATCATTCTTGGTAATTGCATTTTCACCCTTATGCCCGCCAAGGGTAACGCGTGCTATGAGGCTCTCTCGTTCAGGATCAGGTAGGTAATCTGTTTTTTCCTCATAACCGAAATAGCGTATTGCCAAACGTAAATTATAAAGAGCGGCTGCGGTTGCAATAACGAGCCCCCTATCGTCAGGGTCAGTTACAGGAAGTCCATAACGTCTATCCGCAAAAACGGAAACCGTTTTACCTTTTATGCTGAAAAACCATGGTTGAGAATTATAGAGGGATGGCGCAAGAATGGCATAACGTACACAAAAGGCTAGTTTTTCAGAATCACTCCCATTATTAGGGAAATCGTGTTTCGAAACCGACCAGGCATCCATCTTTAGATTTTTAACCATTACAACTCCTTTAAGACTGTATTCGTTGTAGCATGATACAGGTGGAAATCAACGGTGGTTTTAGATTGAGCTCCTATAATTCCTGAATATCGGAAATCCCCTCAGCGTGATAAAGAGCGGTGCGGGTTTCGGCAGAAAAAGGATATTTCCCTGGAAGCTTCATCGTTATGCTTTGCCCATCATTAAGGATAAAATCAATTAGGTATAGAGCCTGCCCACTATTATCGTTATCGGCCATAAATACATTTTGAAGGCTTTTCACTGCCTCGATATTATCGAGGTAAAGTCTAATTTGGGACTGTTTGTCTTCTAAATTATCTTCTAATTTTTCAATCGAATGGATTGTAAATCTTGGCTCATCTTCGCGTTGCTCAATATCAACAGTCAGAAGTAATTGCTGGCCAACCTCGAGAATGCTATTGGCGCTTGCAAGTGTTTCAGAAAAACACATTCCTTCATATACCCCTGATGAATCTGACATTTGGAGAAATGCATATTTGTTACCTGTTTTAGGGGAAACACGAACTTGCTTTTTGAGTAGAACACCCGCCATCTTCTCACGCGTAGACGAACGAGTGCGTAAAATATCCAAAACATCCGCCATATTACGAATACGCAAACGTTTGAATTGTTGGGCTTTTGTATCTAAAGGATGTGCGGATAGATAAAAACCCACTGCATCAAACTCATATTTTAATTTTTCAAGCGGATCCCACTCAGGAACCTGAGCCAATTCTGGCAAACCAAGTGCGCTATCTGCACCATCTCCAAACAAACTATTTTGACCACTTTCACGCTCCTCGGCCAAAGAATTTGCATAGGCAAGCAATATGTCTGACGAGGCAAACAAAGATGCACGTGATGGATTAAAGGTTTCAAACGCCCCTGCCGAAACCAATCTTTCAAAAGATCTGCGGTTAAGCGATTTAATGTCCATACGGTTTATAAAATCTTCGAGGCTTTTGTAATTACCGCTTTTTTCACGCTCATCTATGAGTAAGCGCATCGCGCCTTCACCTACTCCCTTGAGTGCTGCAAGTGCATAGCGAATAGATTCTCCTTCAACGGAAAAATTAACACGCGAGCGAGTTACATCCGGCAGCAGCAATTCAACCTCCATTCTGTCCAACTCTTGCTTGAATATAGCAAGTTTCTCCGTATTACCTTTATCCAAGGTCATAGAGGCCGCCATAAACTCAACAGGGTAATTGGCTTTTAACCACGCCGTTTGATAGGAAATCAGAGCATAGGCCGCGGCATGTGATTTGTTAAAACCATAGCCCGCAAATTTCTCAATTTGAAAGAAAATATCCTGCGCTTGTCCTTCAGGAACTTGATTTTTTTCGTTAGCGCCTTTCACAAAAATCTCTTTTTGTGCGTCCATCTCAGCTTGAATTTTTTTACCCATAGCACGCCGAAGTAAATCCGCACTTCCAAGAGTGTATCCCGCAAGAATTTGCGCAGCCTGCATAACCTGCTCTTGGTAGACCATAATTCCATAAGTTTCCTCCAGCATAGGCTGAAGCAAAGGATGCATATAATCCGGCTCGTCTTTACCAGCTTTGGTCGAAATAAACCTCGGTATGTTATCCATTGGGCCTGGGCGGTATAACGCCACCAGGGCAATAATATCCTCGAAACGATTAGGCTTCATTTTGCGAAGCACATCACGCATACCAGAACTCTCTAACTGGAAGACGCCAATCGCATGCCCTGTTGAGAGAAGTTCAAAAGTATTCTCATCCTCAAGAGGGATTTGAAGCATATCTATGCGTTCTTTTCCTTCTTTTTCCTCGATTAATTCAACAGTACGCTTGATAACGGTTAATGTTTTTAGCCCCAAGAAATCAAATTTTACCAATCCTGAAGATTCAACATATTTCATATTGAATTGGGTTACAGGCATAGTTGAACGCGGGTCACGGTAAAGTGGGAGCAATTCGTGTAACGGTCTATCACCAATAACAAGGCCAGCCGCATGTGTTGAAGCGTGGCGATAAAGACCTTCAAGCTGAAGGGCAATCGTAATCAGCTTATCCGTAGTATCATCCTTGTATCGCTCATTTCGCAAATCCTGATCTTGCTCCAAGGCCTCTTCTAAAGTCATAGGATGCGCAGGATTATTTGGTATCATCTTGGCAATACGATCAACTACAGGGTACGGAATTTGCAAAACACGGCCAACATCACGCACAACCGCACGCGCTTGCAACTTACCGAAAGTGATAATTTGAGCAACACGGTCAAACCCGTATTTTTCCTGAACATAACGAATAACCTCGTCACGTCTGTCCTGACAAAAATCAACGTCAAAGTCAGGCATAGAAACACGTTCTGGATTTAAAAAACGTTCAAAAAGAAGGTTGAAACGCAAAGGATCAAGGTCAGTGATTTTCAACGCCCACGCGATAACAGATCCCGCCCCAGAACCACGCCCTGGCCCTACGGGAATATCATGATCTTTAGCCCAATTAATGAAGTCGGCAACAATAAGGAAATAACCAGGAAAACCCATCTGTTTAATAACATTCAACTCAAATTCAAGGCGTTCTTGATATGGCTTTGCAATTTCCGCGCGCTTAGCCTCATCCATTGTTTCGGTATAAACAAAGTTCTGCAATCGCCACTGTAATCCTTCTTTGGATTGTGCTTCTAACTCCTCTTCTTCGTCACGTCCTTGTTCAGTTGTGAATTTCGGCAAAATGGGATCAATAGGCTTCAAAAGATAAGAACACCGTTTTGAGATAAAATATGAATTATCAATAGCTTCTGGAATATCTTTAAAGCGATCTCTCATTTCATTTTGAGATTTAAAATAGTGCTCCTGAGTTTCTGTGCGCCTATCACTTTCGGTTATATAACGACCTCCGGCTATACACAAAAGCGCATCATGCGCCTCATGCATTTGGCGATCCTCAAAGAAACAATTATTTGTAGCAACCAATGGAATTGAATGTTTATAGGCCCATTCAAGCATTTGCGTCTCAACCGTTTCTTGCTCGGGCAAACCATGACGTTGTAATTCAATATACAGACGATCACCGAATAGGCTTTTAAGTTTATGAAGATAGTTTTCTGCCTCTTCTATTTGATTATGCAAGACTCGCTGCTCTACAGGCCCCTTGTGCGCTCCTGACAAGCAAATCAAACCTTCATTATATTGCTCTAATGCTTTCAAAGTAACCGCAGGGTCAACCGCGCCATCAGTCTCCATAAATGCATCACTGACCATGCGACATAAATTACGATATCCCTGCTCATTCATTGCCAACAAAACAATTTGGCTCTCAGCAGTATCAATATTGATTTGCGTACCAATGATAGGCTGCACACCGTTCTTGACGGCCTCAACCGCAAACTCCATTGCACCAAAAAGATTATTTGTGTCGGTTACAGCAACAGCAGGCATTTTGTTATCTTTGCAAAGCTTGACCAGCTTTTTGACCTTCAATGCCCCCTCTGCCAATGAAAAGGCAGAATGTACGCGCAGATGTATAAAAGGTGATTGGGACATAGGCCACCTTACAAAATCAGACCTATATTATTCAATGAGAAATAAGGCTCTATCCCCCGAAAACCTTATTATTTGAAAGCTCGTAGCTTACCCTTTTCGATAACGAGGACACGATCCATACGCTTGGCAAGCTCCATATTATGCGTAGCTATCAAAGCACCTGCTCCCGCCTCTCGAGTGCGTTTAAGCAACATATCGAAAACAGTATTGGACGTTTCGGGATCGAGGTTACCTGTTGGCTCATCAGCAATAAGAAGTTTTGGATCATTTGCCAATGCGCGCGCAATGGCGACACGCTGTTGTTCACCACCTGATAATCTTGCAGGACGATGGTCAAGTCTGTGGCCTAGTCCAAAGCTCTTAAGAATTGCCTCTGCTTTTTTCTCCGCTTCACCTCGTTTTGTGCCTAATATCATCTGAGGCATAACAACATTTTCAAGCGCCGAGAATTCCGGTTGCAGATAATGGAATTGATAGACAAAACCCATAGCATGACGACGCAAACTTGTGCGTTCATTATCACTTAATTCTTTAGTATCCCGCTTGGCAACGATGACCTGCCCCTCGGTTGGTGTGTCAAGTAGCCCCATAATATGGAGCAATGTTGATTTCCCTGAACCACTAGGGCCCACAAGCGCAATCATCTCGCCCTGCTTTATATCAAGCGAAGCTTTATCAAGAACAGTTAAACCCTCACCGCCCTGATAGTAGGTTTTCGTAACATTATCAGCCTTTAAAAGTATTTTTTTCTCAACCATAACGCAATGCCTCAACTGGGTTAAGGCGCGCCGCACGCCAAGCTGGATAAAGTGTTGCAAGAATAGACAACACAACCGCCATACCAATGACTACAATCACGTCCTCCCACCTGATAATCGCAGGAAGTTGCGTAAGGAAATAAACCTCATCAGGAAAGAGTTGCGTATCAAGCGCGTCTTGCAACCACTGTCGGATAGTCTCGATATTCACCGCAAATAAAATACCTATTGCTGCGCCGACAACCGTTCCTGCAATTCCAATACTAGCGCCTGTAAGAATGAAAATCTTGAGCATTGAATTGCGTGTAGCGCCCATCGTACGCATGATTGCGATATCGCTGGACTTATCCTTCACCAGCATAATCATTGAGGAAATAATGTTGAATGCAGCCACTACAATAATGAGCGTTAAAATCAGAAACATCACATTACGCTCAATTTCTAATGCGTTCACAAACGAGCTGTTCGCATCACGCCAATCATAAATATCGGCTTGACCTTCAAGCGTTTTCAAAGCCTGATTTTTTATAATATTCAATTTATTAATATCCTGCGTAAGGACTTCCAAGAATGTTACGCTGTTTGGTGAATAGCCAAAGAACCTCTGGGCAGCTTCCAAGGGCATAAAAACAAAGCCTGCATTATATTCGTACATTCCAACATCAAATATTTGACTTACAAGAAAACGTCTCGAACGCGGAACAGTACCAAATGGAGAAGCCTTTCCCTTTGGTGAAGTGAGGTTTAATTCATCACCAATGTTTAGGCTAAGCTTTTCTGCCAAATTCTTACCGATAGCGACAGAGTATCCTTGGAAATTTTCGATTTCACCTTGAACAATGGAATCCCTTAAAACTGGCTTGGTTTTAAAGTCTTGCGGATTAAAACCACGAACAATCACGCCGCTTGCATTACCAATTGTAGTCAACAGCGCCTGTCCTTCTACAACAGGAATCGCAGACTCAACACCATCGACCTTTAACACCCTATTTTGCATACCCTCATAGGAGTCTAGCGGGCGCCCTGCCACAAAAACATTCATATGGCCATTAAGCCCGATGATACGATCAAATAATTCTGCACGAAAGCCATTCATCACTGACATAACAATGATGAGAGTTGCAACACCAAGCATAATCCCCAAGAAGGAGAATGCAGCAATCACAGAGACAAACCCCTCTGCTTTTCTCGCACGCAAATAACGTAATGCTACTAATCTTTCAAAAGGTGAAAACATCTATGCTGACTTTTTTTGTTTTACAGGGTTAAGCTGATCAAAAATGCTATCAATAGAGACTTCTTTTTTGTCACCCGTAGCTCGTTTCTTAAGCTCTACCATGCCTTTTTCAAGCCCCTTCGGGCCGATAACAACCTGCCATGGCACTCCAATTAAATCCATATTTGCAAATTTTGCACCAGCACCATTTTCGGTATCATCATAAAGAACCTCTAATCCTGCATTTGTGAGTTTCGCATATAATTCGTTTGCAGCCTCCGAGCAGGCACGGTCGCTTGGCTTCATACATATCAAGCCAATACTATAAGGTGCCACTGCTTCTGGCCAAATAATGCCATCATCATCGTGGTTTGCCTCGATTATTGCACCAATCAAACGTGACACACCAATGCCATATGAACCCATTTCAACAGGTACAACTTTTCCATTAGCATCTTGGACTGTGGCATTCATAGCTGCTGAATATTTCGTTCCAAAATAGAAAATATGACCAACCTCAATACCGCGAGCTGTTGTTAAATTATCAGGCGCATTATCAGCATCATGCTTTTCATCTGTTGCCGCATAAATAGATGACAATGTCTGGAAATAGTTATTCAGTTTCACACGGTTATTGTAATCAATCCCCTCACCCGTTAAATCGGCAGTCATCCATGATTTATCAACAAAGACCTCACTCTCGCCAGTATCCGCAAGCACAATAAATTCATGGCTTAAGTCACCACCAATTGGCCCAGTATCCGCCTGCATAGGAATTGCGCGCAGACCCATTTTTGTAAATGTTCGCAAATACGCAAGGTACATTTTTTGATAGGAATACAAGGCGTCCTGATATGTAAGATCAAAGGAATAATTATCCTTCATCAAAAATTCACGACCACGCATTACTCCAAAACGTGGACGAATTTCATCACGGAATTTCCACTGAATATGATAAAGATTTTGAGGAAGATCTTTATATGACTTAATGTGCGAACGGAAAATATCCGTAATCATTTCTTCGTTAGTAGGACCAAAAAGCATTTCACGATCTTGGCGGTCGGAAATACGCAACATCTCCTTACCATAAGCATCGTAACGCCCACTCTCTTTCCACAATTCTGCAGATTGAATTGTTGGCATTAAAATCTCGTGGGCTCCAGAAGCATTCTGCTCATCACGTACAATTTTTTCTATCTTTCTCAACACCTTGAGACCAAGTGGCAGCCAAGCATAAATACCTGCACTTGTTTGCTTAATCATGCCCGCACGTAGCATAAGCCGGTGAGAGACAATTTCTGCCTCTTTAGGATCTTCTTTTAAGGTCGGAAGGTAATATTGTGATAGGCGCATAGCGAGAAAAATTCCTCTGGTTAAAATTTAGTCGTTATAAATACCATTTATTGTGTCCTGACCATAGTCCCCTTCTATAATTTCGGAAGAATTATTTTCAGGCACGATAACTACTGAATCCACGACTGACACACTTGGTATGGATGTATGAATGTCTGTTTTAACTGTCGGTTCTGTGACTACGCTTGGTTTTTCAACAATTTCTGGTGAAGTACTATAGGTATCACCATTTTCGTTACATAGATACAAAGCGCGATCGGTAATATCGTTACCCCCATATGTCACACGGTTATCGCCTGTGTAGACCAATGTGCCAAATGATGGTTCCAGCTCGAGACCATCAACATCAATGTTCAAACGCTCAGCGAGATCGATGGTAACAGGAATTTCAAAGCTTGTGTTAGGTTGAAAACCTGCATTGATATCCGCAGGGACAACTGCATTACCATTTACATCAACACCAGCTCGGTAGGTAACATCCTCGTCAGGTTGATGTTGCGTGAGCTTTGTACACAAGGAGGCAATGTCTATTTGCGCATACGATGGATGAACCGTAAGTATCAGCAACGCAAATACACCTAAAAAATATCTCACGAGCCCTCCTGCTCTTGCATTACGCGCGCTATTTCATGAAAATCAATAACTTTTACCTCAATCATGATATAGACAATAATCCACATAACGATGGAGACCACCCCCGTTATAATAAATTTTTTCAAGATGCGAGGGTTTGCCGGAGCACTTGTTGCATGACCTTTATCTGGAGTTTGCGATCTAGCGTTTCCCCAAGGTAAAACACAAAAAAGCACTGTCCAAAAAATCATCAGGAATACAATAACACTGGTAAATATATTCATTATACCCTCACAAGATGAACAACGACATTAGGTTTAAAGCCATAACGATGTGTCAACATACGTCTCACAACTATGCGCATTTCTTCGGAGATAATATGCTCATCATCCATATCGTTTTGATCGACATCATCCAGCATATCAATGATTTCATCTGCAATGTCATCAAAAAGTTTTGTTTCTGATTTACTATCTTTGTCCTCAACACCAAGAGATGAAATCTGAATGGCATCACCACTCACATTCCCATCGCTATCCATTGGCACAGTCACAAAAACTACACCTGTATATTGAAGCTTACGCCTTGCTGCCAAGGATTGCGCATCACTATCAACTAGCCTCTGTGGCTCAACACCAAGGTAACCTGTTTCTACATGATCAATGATCTTAGGATTGTCGGGGTCAAGCTCAATAACCGAGCCATTATTCGGAATAATCACATGAGGTACACCACATTCTTTTGCCAATGCCCCATGAGCCTCTGTCATCATACGTTCACCATGGACAGGAACTGCTATGCGTGGCTTTGCCCATGACATCATATCCTTCAGTTCCTCCCGACAAGGATGGCCTGAGACATGAATACGATGACCAGCACTCTTTTCCGTCAAAACCTTGATACCCGCACCAGTAAGCGCGTTTTTTACGGCGTTAATATCTTTTTCATTTCCTGGAATATCACGAGAAGAATAGATAACTGTATCACCTCTCTCAAGGCTCACACCGCGAAAATCTCCTCGCGCAATTCTTGAGAGTGCAGCACGCGCCTCCCCTTGTGAACCTGTCACAACAAGAACCATATTCTCCCTCGGAACCAGATCAAAATCAGCTTCATTAACAAAATCAGGTACATCATTTAAAAAACCACAATCTCTTGCAGCACCCACCATGTTATGAAGCGATCTCCCGATAATCCCAACACTACGGCCCACTTTCTCAGCCGCTTTTGCAATACTGATTATGCGTCCAATATTCGAAGAAAATGTTGTAACGCAAACAAGCTTTTTCTGTTCTTTAAAAACCTCTGCGAGCCCAAGCTCTACCTCTTGCTCAGACGGAGTACGCCCAGGCACCTGAGCGTTTGTTGAATCTCCTATATAGGCAAGAACACCTTTTTTACCTATAGCCTCAAAACCTGATTTTTCGGTTGCCTTACCAAGCTGTGGACTTGGGTCAAGATTCCAATCTCCTGTATGTAAAACAATGCCTGCATCAGTATGAATTGCAGTAGAAACGTTCTCTGGAATTGAATGCGTTATACCTAAAAATTCTAAACGGAAAGGCTCTAGATTTAGAGGTTTATTAGGTCCAATTTCTGTAATCTTCATGCCCTTGCTTTGCGGAAAATCACGCAGCTTGCGTCTCATGACTTCTGCCGTGAATGGTGTGCAATAGACAGGACATTTGAGGCGTGGCCATAAATGTGGCGCTGCGCCAATATGATCCTCATGCGCGTGTGTAATAACTAATCCAACAATATCTTTCTTGAACTGTTCAATAAAATCTGGTTTTGGCAAGAGGATATCAACCAACGGCATACGCTGATCGGCAAAGCCCATGCCACAATCCATGATAAGCCATTTGCCTCTGTAACCATAAAGATTGAAGTTACAGCCAAACTCCTCACTGCCGCCAAGAGGAATAAAATAAAGTTTTTCTGGATTAAGTTCTAAAGTCACGAGCTAATATTTACGCAGCTTGATTGTGTTTTTTGGATTTTGCTTGCTGACTAAGATAATACAATCCCTTTAGTGTCAAATCATCATCAACCTTTGATATTTCAGGTAAGTCCTTGGCAAATGTCTCAGCCAAACCACCTGTTGCAATAACAGCTGCATCTTCTTTCGTTTCCTCTTTAAGTCTCTCAAGAAGACCCTGTATCATCGAGATATATCCCCAATATATTCCCGCCTGCATCGCATCCGTTGTTGTTTTTCCTAAAACGCTTTTTGGCTTAGCAACATCCACTTTGGGTAGCTTAGCCGCTGCTTGATACAAAGCCTCCATAGAAAGATTTACGCCAGGTGCAATAATACCACCTGCATAATGACCCTCACTTGTGATGACATCAAAAGTAGTTGCCGTACCAAAGTCAATAATAATACAGGGTGAGCCATGTTCCACAATTGCCGCAACAGAATTTACTAAACGGTCTGCGCCAACCTCTTCGGGTCTATCGACTAATATCTTTATATCTGGCTTTAGACTTGTGTGACCAATCATCAATGGTTTTGCACCAAAATGCTTTTCACACAAACGAACAAGGTTGAAATCCGCGTCAGGAACAACAGAGCTCAGAATTGTTTCATCAATATCTTCGAAAGATAAATCGTGCATTTGGAAAAGTTGAAATAGCCATGAGGCATATTCGTCCGCAGTTTTTACTGCATCCGTTTTACAACGCCACATTTGTACAAATTTTTGACCATTATGAACGGCAAAAACGCAATTTGTATTTCCCGCATCTATTGCAAGCAACATCTCTTACAAACCTTTACTCAAAGTGAACTTCACCTGCTCTTATACGCTGTATATCCCCACACTCCAACTCTAAAAGCAATGCGCCATCATCATCAATATTTGAAAAAACGCCGTACAATGTTTTGTTAGAGTATCTTGCGCTTATTTTTTGACCTAGGCCATAAGCATGAGAAATCCATTCGTTCCTTATACCAACAAACCCTTTATTTTTATATAAATCAATACATTGATCCATTTCTTTGATAATATTTCTCAACAAAACTTCAGGTGACAACTCTTGCTCTGAATAGATATCAAGTTGAGTTGCATATTCAGGCGAATTTGCGATATTTACCCCAATTCCTATATACAGATTTTCAACTAGATTTGCCGATAACTCGGTTTCAAGAAGAATACCCGCTACTTTTTTGCCATCTATTAAAATATCGTTAGGCCACTTTGCGCATATATCCACATCACAAAATCTGGACATCGTCTTAATCAGGGAAACTGCCGCGATAAAAGAATAATGACCTGCCTGTTCTGCGGTTGTTTCGTGCATCTTAAAGTGAAGCGTTGTGTACAGATTACCCACTGTAGACACCCATTGATTACCATGGCGACCTCGCCCTAAATCCTGCACGTCTGCAAAAATTGCGAGATTGCCACTATCTTCACCACTAGCTACAAGTTCTTTGATTTTATCTTGTGTAGAAGACAGCCTGTCAAAATGTTTAATTGTCCAGGATGTTTGGCTCATCTTTTATTTCCTTAATATCGAGCGTAGCATCAGGCTCCACAGGTTCACTCAACAGAGGCAAAGTTTGCGTAGCTTGCTGCGCCATATTAAGCAACTGATATGGGAAAAGAATAAGAAGAAGCGTAAAGGCAGCGCTCAAAACGAGTACAAATCGGCGGCCACTTGAATCAAACTCGTCAAATGACTCGCTTTCCTCATCAAAGAACATGATCTTGATAATGCGTATGTAGTAAGCAGCCGATATAACCGAAGCAACAACACCCACAATAGCCAAAATATAGAACCCTTCTATGACTGCAGATTGAAAGACGAATAGCTTTCCAAAAAATCCAGCCAAAGGTGGAATCCCACTTAAGGAGAACATCAACAAAGCCATAGCATAAGCTATGATAGGGTGTGTCTTTGACAGTCCTGCCAAATCTTGCAACTGGTTCAACGGACGCCCATCGCGACGCATAAACATAATAACGGCAAACACACCTGCAGACATAATCATATACAAAATCATGTAATACAGTGTTGCGGCATACCCCTCAGGCGTACCAATGATGACACCAATAAGCGCGTAACCAATATTACCAATAGAGCTATAGGCCATCAAACGTTTGAGGTTAGTTTGCGCAAGACCAGCAAATGCACCCCAGAACATAGACATGACCGATAGGAAAATTAGTATGAGTTGTATTTGGTCAAACACAACCTCAAATGGACCTGCAAGCATCCTTATTAAAGCTGCAAGAGCTGCGATCTTAGGCACCATAGCAAATAATGCTGTTACAGAAGAAGGCGCACCTTCGTAAACATCTGGTGTCCACATATGGAATGGCACAGCGGAAATTTTGAAGGCAATTCCTGACACCAAGAACACAACACCAAATAAGCATGCAGTTAAAGCATCACCTTCTAGTTGTGAAATATTTGCAGCAATATCTGTGTATGATAACCCACCTGTAAATCCATAGATGAGTGAAATTCCAAACAAAATAAAGCCCGAGGAAATAGCACCTAGAATGAAATATTTTAATCCAGCCTCTGTAGAGCGAATACAATTACTGCGGAATGACGCAAGTACATAAAGACTAAGTGATTGAAGTTCCAAGCCAATATAAAAGGACATCATATGGCTTGCAGAGACCATCATGAACATACCTAAAGTTGCCAAGATCAATAGAACTGGATATTCAAATTTCTGTATATGCTCGTCACGTACATAACGCGCTGATAGCAAGCACACCAAAAACATTCCCACTGCCATGGCAATCTTTGCAAATAAGGCAAACCTATCGAGGGTAAACATATCATTTAATACAGAGACCTTCTCAACAGGAAGACCTAGCAAAACGATAACCATAACTATCATTAAGAAACCAAGAGACTTAAAAAGCAATGGCGTCACAATGTTTCCACGTACAACACCCACCATTAAAAATGCAAAAGCACTAATAGCAAGAAGCAACTCAGGCCAAATGGGATAAAGGGATGTAAATGTTAAATCAGTCATCTAAAGCTCTCCTGCATTCGCTTGTACAGGCTCAACAGCCATAGCCGATTTTTCGATTTGAGCATTATAATTATTAACAAGCCTCTGAACAGCTGGCTCAGTTCGACTTAAAACATAATTAGGTTGAACACCTAGCCATAAAACAAGAATAATCAGCGGCAAGAAAATCGTGCTCTCGCGTAAAACGACATCGGGCATTGATCCCGCATCGTTATTCGTAACCTTGCCAAAGACCAAGCGTTTATAGAGAATAAGCATATATGCCGCGCCTAAAACAACACCTGTTGTCGCAATTAATGCAATAAGGGTATTCATCTGAAAGGCGCCCAGTAATGATAAAAATTCTCCTACAAAACCAGATGTTCCAGGAAGGCCAACCGAGCCAAGCATAAAGATCATAAATATCGTAGCAAAACGCGGCATGTTCTTAACAATTCCGCCATATTTGCCAATTTCACGCGTATGTAATCTGTCATAAAGAACACCAACACACAGGAACAACGCCGCAGAAATAAGTCCATGACTAATCATCTGGAAAATACCGCCCTGCATTCCCTCAACTGTCAGTGTAAATAAACCAAGTGTTACAAACCCCATATGTGCAACAGAGGAATAGGCTATTAGTTTCTTCATGTCTTCTTGGACAAGCGCAACCAGAGAAGTGTATACTATAGCAATAACACTGAGCCAGAATACAAACGGCATAAAGTATTCGGTAGCCTCCGGGAACATTGGAATTGAAAACCTCAAGAAACCATATCCACCCATCTTCAAAAGAACACCAGCAAGAATAACAGAGCCGGCAGTCGGTGCCTCAACGTGTGCATCAGGCAACCAAGTATGAACTGGCCACATTGGCATTTTAACAGCGAATGACGCAAAGAATGCTAACCATAGCCACATTTGCATGTCTCTTGCCACAGGCTCGTTCATCAATGTTGGAATATCTGTTGTTCCTGTTTGTGCAAACAAGGTCAACAAAGCGATTAACATTAAAACCGAACCCAGCAACGTATAAAGAAAGAATTTAAAAGCGGAATAAACACGCTTTGGGCCTCCCCACACACCGATAATTATAAACATCGGAATAAGAACACCTTCAAAGAAGATATAGAACAGAATACTATCTAAAGCCGCGAATGTTCCGATCATAAAGGTTTCGAGAATAAGAAACGCAATCATGTATTCTTTAACGCGTGTTTTTATGGACCCCCAACTTGCAAGAATACAAATAGGCGTTAGAAGCGCAGACAACACAATAAAGAACAGTGATATACCATCAACCCCAAGGTGATAGGCAATACCGAGATCTGGCAACCATTCTTTTCGCTCAACAAATTGAAACCCCTCTTGGTCAGGAACAAATCCAACCATCATAATTACTGACAAGATGAACACAAAAAGCGAAGTATAAAGTGCTGCGTAACGCGCGTTACGCGCCTTAACAACTTCATCACCTTGAATCATAGATATAAAGAATACACCCACGAGCGGCAGTAAAATCATCAAAGAGAGGATTGGAAAATCAATCATTTCAGAACTCTCCCCTGCGAATGAACAACCATGTTACAAGCCCTACAACACCAACCATCATTACAAATGCATAATTGAATATGTAACCTGTTTGGAATTTACCTAACAAACGCCCCGATCTTCTGGACAACGAAGAAACACCATCGGGACCCATACCATCAATAATTTTGCCATCGCCTGTTTTCCAAAAAAGGTTACCTAGCCTAAAAGCATTTTTTGTAAAAACCGCATGGTAAATTTCATCAAAATACCATTTGTTGAAAAACAGGACGTGTAATGGCTTAAATATGGTTTTAAAAATTGTAGCTAATACTGGAAGCAAAAGATAAAACATATACGCCAAGGCAATCCCAACACCACCTACAATTAATGGCATCAACTTCACCCATTCAGGAACATGATGAGCTGCGGCAACAGTATCGTTTTCGGGTAAAACCATAAGTGCCTCTCCCCAAAAGTCCTCTCTATTCCACGAAGGCAATAATGAATGATGCCCTACTTCTACCTCTTCGGTAACAGACTGCTCAATAACAACCTCTTCCTTGACGTGTGAGCCATCACCACCAACGAAAGGTGAGTAGAAAACAACACCTGCAAAGATTGCTCCTACCGCCAGAATAGTAAGAGGCACAAGAATAACAGCAGGTGACTCATGTACATGGTCCATCACCTCTTTAGAGGCGCGTGGCTTGCCGTGGAAAGTCATTATAATAAGACGCCAGGTATAAAATGCCGTCATAAAAGCCGCAGCAATTCCCATCCAGAAGGCAAATTCACCAAACCATGTATGGTCTGCATAGGCAGCTTCTAAAATCATATCTTTAGAATAAAACCCTGCAAAAATTGGTATGCCGGCAAGCGCTAATCCACCAATCCACATCATCGCATAGGTGTAGGGAATTTTCTTCCAGATGCCGCCCATATTACGCATATCCTGCTCGTTTGACATGGCGTGAATAACAGAGCCCGCTCCAAGGAAAAGTAATGCCTTAAAGAAAGCATGTGTCATTAAATGAAACACTGCTGCACCATAGGCCGAAACACCCAAAGCAAAAAACATGTACCCCAGTTGACTCATTGTTGAATAGGCAATGACACGCTTAATATCAAATTGTGTCATACCAATTGTTGCTGCAATAAACGCCGTTGATGCGCCCACAACACAAACAACCATTAATGCGTCGGGCGCATATTCATAAAGTGGCGAAAAGCGGGCCACAAGAAACACACCTGCTGTCACCATTGTTGCCGCGTGAATAAGAGCTGATACAGGTGTTGGCCCTTCCATCGCATCAGGCAGCCACGTATGCAGACCAAGCTGTGCCGATTTACCCATCGCACCAATAAAGAGCAAAAGACCAATCAACGTTAGCGCGTGAATATCATAACCTAGAAAGTTAAAATAAGTGTCTGCTTGTAACGGTGCATTTTCAAATATGACATCAAAAGATACACTTCCAAACACAACAAAGGTTGCCATGATACCCAGTGTAAGACCAAAGTCACCTATACGATTTACTACGAACGCTTTAATTGCTGCTTTATTAGCAGAAGATTTCTTATTCCAAAAACCAATGAGTAAATATGAAGCGAGCCCCACCCCTTCCCAACCAAAGAAAAGCTGAAGAAGATTATCTGCTGTTACCAACATCAACATGGCAAATGTGAATAATGAGAGATACGCCATAAAGCGTGCACGATTTGCGTCATGGCTCATGTAGCCAACTGAATATACATGAACACACGCAGACACGATATTAATCACGCACATCATAACGACGGTCAACGTATCTACACGCAACGACCAATCAACGGCAAAACTTCCCGCGGATATCCAGTCAGACAGTGGTAAAATACGTGGTGCCTGAAGCAACGCAACATCATAAAGAAGATATATAGAAACAACTGCCGCAACAGTAACACATGCACAAGAAATAAATTGCGCAGCCTTGTCCCCCATTTGACGGCCAAACAGGCCAATCAGGACAAAAGCAATAAGAGGTAAAAAGACGGCTAATAATTCCATATCATCACCCCCTCAAACTCGAAATATCTTCAACCGCAATTGACCCACGAGCACGGAAAAAGACGACCAATATTGCCAATCCAATCGCGGCTTCTGCTGCTGCCACTGTCAAAATAAACAATGAAAAGACTTGTCCAGATATGTCATTCAGGTAAGCCCCAAAAGAGATGAAGTTAATATTCACCGCAAGGAGCATCAATTCAATGGACATCAGAATAACAATGACATTCTTACGGTTCAGAAAAATGCCTAGAATACCTAATGTAAAGAGACTGGAGGCCAAAATCAGATAATGTATCAATCCAATATCTAACATTTCCTACACCCCTGTCTTTGGTGTTATTTTTTCAATTGTCATTACGTCTTCTTTTTTGCGGGCTACCTGATCCGCAATATTTTGACGACGCACACTAGGGCGATGTCTTAATGTTAAAACGATTGCGCCAATCATGGCCACGAATAAAATCATACCCGCTGTTTGGAACACAAAAATATAATCCGTGTAGAGAACAGCACCCAATTGTTCTGTATTTGTAAGCTCTGATTGAACGGCAATGGGCATTGGGCTTGCTCCAAAAACGCTTTTGAAAAGAATGACCAATTCGGCTAATAACACGCCACCAAGCAATAATCCTAAGGGGATATATTTCATTGCCCCATCCCTAAGCTTGGCAAAATCAATGTCCAGCATCATAACAACGAAAAGGAAAAGAACGGCAACTGCACCGACATAGACAATAACCAAAATCATCGCAACGAATTCAGCACCTAACAAAACAAACAAACCCGCAGCATTAAAGAAAGCAAAAATTAGAAACAAAACCGAATGAACTGGGTTTTTGCATGTAATCACAGCAACCGCGCTCAGAAAAAGCACGATGGCAAAAAGATAAAATGCTAGGGCTGAAAATATCATGGGCTTGTTTTTATACTCTCGAATTGATGCACACAAGGGCACATCAAATGTTATTCCTTATTTATCTATAGGGTGCATCAGCAAGAAGATTTGAGGCCAGTTGCGCCTCCCATTTATCACCATTTTCAAGAAGTTTCTCTTTATCATAGTAGAGCTCTTCTCGCGTCTCAGTAGAAAATTCAAAGTTTGGTCCCTCAACAATGGCATCTACTGGGCAAGCCTCTTGGCACAAACCACAATAAATACATTTTGTCATATCAATGTCGTAACGCGTAGTTCGGCGGGAACCATCCTCACGAGGCTCTGCTTCAATGGTAATAGCAAGTGCAGGACATATGGCTTCACACAATTTACAGGCAATGCAACGCTCCTCGCCATTAGGATAGCGGCGCAGAGCATGCTCACCACGAAAACGAGGAGAAATAGGACCTTTCTCAAAAGGATAATTAATTGTCACACGAGGGACAAAGAACATGTGTCTCAGTGTTGAGAGCATGCCCTTTACAATCTCGGTCAGTAATAATGCATTTAAAAAACGGCTCATTATAAATCCCTATTTCGGCAAACTGTCTGTTAATAAAAGCGCACCAGATATAACAACAACCCATACCAGAGTTAACGGTAAAAATACTTTCCAACCTAATCGCATCAACTGGTCATAGCGATAGCGAGGGAATGTCGCTCGCGTCCATAAAAAAAAGAAAAGTACCAATGATGTCTTCAAAGCAAACCAGATATAACCTGGAATGATCTCAAGAAACTCAATGCCAAAAGGCGCATGCCATCCACCTAAAAACAGAATAGTAGTCATTGCGCTCATCAAAATCATGTTGGCGTATTCACCGAGGAAAAACAGAGCAAAAGCAAAGGATGAATATTCAACCATAAAGCCACCCGAAAGCTCTGACTCCCCTTCTGGTAGGTCAAAAGGTGCTCGATTTGTTTCTGCCAATATAGAAACAAGAAACACTATCAACATTGGGAACAAAAGAACCTGAAGCCAAACAGGGCGCGGTGTTTCAACAATGTCTGTAAGGTTTAAAGAACCCACAGCAAGCAACACACAGACAATCACAAGGCCCATGGAAACTTCATAAGACACCATTTGTGAGGCCGAGCGCATTCCCCCAAGGAAAGCATAGCGAGAGTTAGATGCCCAACCCGCCATAATAACGCCGTAAACGCCCATGGAAGATATAGCAAAAAGGTAGAGTATCCCAACATTGATCTCTGCCAATGCCAATCCGGCATCAACAGGGATAACGGCCCAAGCAACAAGAGCGAGCGTAAATGTCAAAAGTGGCGCAAGAAGAAATACGGGTTTGTTGGCTTGTGCAGGAAGTATTGTTTCCTTTGAAAGAAGCTTTAAACCATCAGCAATAGGTTGCAGAAGTCCAAAAGGACCAACCATCATAGGTCCTTGGCGTTTCTGCATAGCACCTAAAACTTTCCGTTCTGCATATGTAAGATAGGCAACAGCAAACAATAGCACGCCTACTGTGATCCCAATATGAAGCAGGAGCATCGCAAAAGCTATTCCGTGTGTGTTCCAGAATTCAATCATCGGAAATTAAGCAGCCTCATCAAGAATGTTTTTTAAATTTGGAGGCATGTAATTTGGCCCCTTAAGAACTTTACCATCCCCTTCACGGCGGATAGGCTTACCATCAGCTCCGAGCTTACTCATGTTGGATGTATGTACCTCGTTGAATGCAGACTCTTTAAATCCCTGCAAGCCAAATGAAAGGTAGGCTCCATCAAGAACATATTGAATATCCGTCAAAGCGTCCAAAACCTCGACCACATCATTTTGCTCAAGCGCCTCTTTCAATTCATCAAGTTCCTCGGCAAGAAGATTAATACGCAGTTGTTTCGTTTGTTCATCTGTAATATTCGGGACGCTCTCAACAGGCAGTCCGTACGCCTCATGAAATTCCTGTACGCGCTCAAGTGTAGTTTTTGTCATTCTGCTGCCTCCTGATATTTATGTTTACCCCAAAACGAGTGGTGGCACTCATTCATGATGTCCGATGCACGGCAAATAGCATTTGCCAAATAAAAGTCAGGATATGTAGATTTAAACCCAGACTTTAAAACTTTATTTTTCTTTTTATTAGAGTATTTTGACCACTTTTCTTCAGGTAAAAAGTCAATATTTTGATATGCAGGAACCAACTTGAAAATATGATTTCTAAGCTCCAACATAGAATTATAAGACAAATTCACACCACATTTTTCGGCCAAAGCCCTTAGGACACGCCAATCTTCCTTGGCTTCACCTACCGGGAATACTGCCCGCTTACCAAGCTGAACACGCCCTTCTGTGTTGACGTAAAGCGCGTCTTTTTCAGTGTATGTAGAGCCAGGGAATATAATATCAGCGCGGTGCGCTCCCCTATCTCCATGATGCCCCTGATAAATTACAAATGCCTTTTTAGAAATATTATCAATCTCTTCTGAGTTATTATTAAGAAGATAGATTAATTCTAATTTGCTGGTGTCGTTTACATTTGTGAGTCCTAAATCAAGAGCGGCGACCTGTGAAACGTCCTGATGAAGAACATTAAATCCATTCCAACCATCTTTGATAACACCTAATTTTTCTGCCAATTCAAGAACACTGGCGTGGACTGCCTCTCCATCTTTGCGTTGCAAAGCCCCCGCTCCAATGATTATTACAGGACGCTCAGCCTCTTTGAATAATTTGGCAAAACCTGATTTAGACTTCATCAAACTTTCAATATCTGAAGGATTTTTGCCTAAATGCTCATATGAATAGCTCAAATCCTCTGCCTCACCTATCACAGCCACCTTTGCACGTCTTTCGGTCACTGCCTTGTGTATGCGTGTATTTACCAAAGTTGCTTCATATCGAGGATTTGTTCCTATTAGCAAGATTGCATCTGCATTCTCAATTTCCACAATAGGCGTATTCATCAAATAGTGTGCACGAGATTGCGTTGAAAGCGACAATCCATTCTGCATTCCAGACACTGACTTAACTTGCAGACCTTCCATCAAATCTTTTAATGCAACCATTTCTTCGACGGCACATAAAGAACCAACAAGTGCCGAGATTTTGGATTTGGGGGTTTCAGTTAACTTTTGGGCTGCCAATTCAAGGGCTTGCTCCCAAGATGCCTCCTCAAGCTTTTTAGTCTTT
Organism: uncultured Alphaproteobacteria bacterium; assembly: GCA_963740205.1. Lineage (GTDB taxonomy): Bacteria > Pseudomonadota > Alphaproteobacteria > Micavibrionales > Micavibrionaceae > UBA2137. The sequence continues at coordinate 30,368 of CAVUDD010000002.1, read as the reverse complement.
TCATTACGAATGTAGGGACGATCAAGACGTCGCTTTTTTAAGCCATCATAGGCAAAGCGTGTACGGTCGTTAATCCATTCCTCATTAATCTCCTCATTCAGACGAGGCAAAATACGCATGACTTCATTTCCACGAGAATCTACGCGTATATTACACCCAACAGCGTCATGCACATCTATAGTTTCTGTTTTCTTTAATTCCCAAGGGCGCGCTTTATAGGCATAAGGCTTGGAGGTCAAAGCGCCAACAGGACAAATATCAATCATATTACCTGACAACTCAGTCGCCACAGCTTTTTCAACGAAAGTGCCAATCTCAACATCCTCACCACGGTTGAGCAACCCCAACTCTGCAGTTCCTGCCACTTCCTCGCCAAAACGCACACATCGCGTACACTGAATACAGCGCGTCATAACTGTTTTTATAAGAGGCCCAATATCTTTATTTTTTACGGCGCGCTTGGCTTCCCTATAACGTGAGCGATCAAAGCCATATCCCATAGCCTGATCTTGAAGATCACATTCACCGCCCTGATCACAGATAGGACAATCAAGAGGATGGTTAATCAAAAGCATCTCCATCACACCTTTGCGTGCCTTTTTAACGACCGCTGACTCGGTTTCAACCTCCATACCTTCACCAGCAGCCATAGCACATGACGCAACAGGCTTAGGCGCCCCCTTGACCTCGACAAGACACATACGACAGTTTGCAGGAACACTCAGGCGGTCGTGATAACAAAAGCGTGGAATTTCAAAACCTACCATTTCCGCTGCCTGCAGAATGGATGTACCTTGTTCAACCTCTACCAATGTTCCGTTAATTTTTAGCTTTGGCATTATGCAGCCCTCGCTTGTTTTCTGTAATCAAGAATACGTTTTTCCATCTCTGGTCTAAAATGACGAATAAGCCCTTGGATAGGCCAAGCCGACGCATCGCCATGCGCACAGATGGTATGACCTTCTATTTCCTTAGTTAAATCATAAAGCATATCAATTTCGTCGATCGTTGCATTACCAGTAACCATACGTTGCATGGTACGCCACAACCATCCTGTTCCCTCACGACAAGGTGTGCACTGACCACAGCTTTCATGCATATAGAAAAAGGATAATCTAGCAATGGCATAAACAATGTCTGTTGATTTATCCATCACGATAACACCAGCAGTCCCAAGACCGCTTTGCACCTCACGCAAAGAGTCGAAATCCATACGTACAGTTGAACAAATATCTTTAGGCAATAACGGTGTTGATGAACCACCCGGAATAATGGCCAGAAGATTATCCCAGCCACCACGCACGCCGCCAGCATGACGTTCTATCAAATCTTTAAGAGGAATACCCATCTCCTCTTCAACGTTACAAGGCTGGTTTACATGACCAGAAATACAAAACAATTTTGTGCCTGTGTTTTTCTCGTCACGCCCAAAGCCAGAGAACCATTCACCACCGCGTCTTAATATTGTAGGTGCAACAGCAATAGTCTCAACATTGTTAACGGTAGTAGGACACGAATATAATCCAGCCATAGCAGGAAATGGTGGTTTGTTACGAGGCTGCCCTTTTTTACCTTCAAGAGATTCAATGAGGGCCGTCTCCTCACCACAGATATATGCTCCTGCACCGCGGTGTAAAATAACGTCAAAATCCCAACCTGATTTAGCAGCATTTTTACCTAAAAGACCAGCATCATAGGCCTCTTCAATTGCCTTATTAAGGGCTGAACCTTCATTTTGAAACTCGCCACGAATGTAGATATAGGCAGTATGTGCACCAATCGCAAAACCTGCAATCAACGCACCCTCAAGCAATTTATGAGGATCATGGCGCATAATATCGCGATCTTTACATGTGCCCGGCTCGGACTCATCTGCGTTAATAACCAGATAATGAGGCTTTCCTGTTTTTTCAGGATCGGGCATAAACGACCACTTCACACCAGTTGGAAAACCAGCTCCCCCGCGCCCGCGAAGACCGGATTTTTTCATCTCCTCGATAACCCAGCTACGCCCGTTTTTAATGAATTTGGCTGTTCCATCCCAATCACCACGTTTTTGCGCAGCCTTAAGGTCTGGTGATTGCCAGCCATAAAGGTTTGTGAATATGCGATCTTTATCCTGCAACATGATTAAATCACCCCTTCTTTCTTGGCGATTTCCTCTAGTGTCGTAGGGCCATTTTGAGCCATAGATGTTTTACGCCCAGATTGCGATCCAATCGGTACATCTTTACCATCTTTGAGTGCCTTCATAATATTCGTCATAATCTCAGGCGTTAAATCTTCGTAATAATCATCATTGATTTGTACCATCGGCGCGTTCACACACGCCCCTAGGCACTCCACCTCAACAACGGTAAATTTTCCATCTTCGGATGTTTCACCAGTATGAATTCCAGATGCTTTTTCGCAGGCAGAGACAATATCTGCAGAACCACGTAACCAGCACGGCGTTGTCGTGCAACATTGCACGAGGTATTTTCCAACTGGCGCAAGATTATACATTGAGTAGAAAGTTGCCACCTCGTATACCTTGATATTTGGTTGCCCAACGATAGATGCGATTTCATCCATTGCAGCACGCGGTATCCACCCACCATAAGGTTTCTTTGCCTTTGCTCCCTCTGCGGCAACTTGACGTTGAGCCAAATCAAGCAATGGCATTATGCCACTTCGCGCCTGATTAGAAGGATAACGCGCCAAAATTTCCTTCACCTTCTTTTTATCTTTAAAGGTAAAGCTTTCTGGCTGATATTTCGCGTTGGGTTCAAACTTTGGTTTCATAATTATCTCAGTAAAAATTCACTTATAGAATTTTGGTTTAAAGTCATTCGAGCAATATCAATCATTCGCGTCAAACTTGTGTCGTAATTACTAACAGATTTAACAGATGGTATTTCTTGCACTGCCTTTCTTACTTCTTCACCTGCATCGGTTATAAGAACTTTATGTGGAGCGTAGGAAGAAGAGCAAAGGTAATTAAACTGGTCTCCCAAATAATTATCCGCTCGATATAACTTATCTTGAAGCCTTGATTTACAGAGACTACGGATATGCATGGGATCTCCATCAACAGCAGCTTTTTTAAATGTGATAAGAATATCTGTTCCGCTCATCGATCAATCTCCCCAAACACAATATCCATAGAACCTATAATAGAGACAGTATCGGCAAGCATATGTCCTTTCGACATAAAATCCAGTGCCTGCAGGTGGTAAAAACCAGGTGCGCGCAAACGACATCTATAAGGTCTATTTGTTCCATCGGACACCAGATAAACAGCAAATTCACCCTTGGGAGCCTCAACAGCAGTATAAGTTTCACCAGCAGGAACATGATAGCCCTCTGTATAAAGCTTAAAGTGATGAATCATCGCCTCCATTGAACGCTTCATTTCTGCGCGTGGTGGTGGAGCAACCTTGTAATCATTTACCTTAATTGGACCTTCTGGCATTTCACGCAAACATTGCTGCATAATCCTCAAAGATTGACGCATTTCCTCCATACGAATGAGGTATCTCGCATAACAATCCCCAGTTTTACCCACAGGTACATCAAAGTCCATATGTTCATAGACATCATAAGGCTGAGACTTACGCAAGTCCCATGCCACACCAGATCCGCGCAACATTGGACCTGTGAAGCCCCAATTAATTGCCTCTTCTGAACTTGCTACTCCGATATCCACAGTACGTTGCTTGAAAATTCTATTGTCTGTTAGCAATCCCTCAAGATCAGCAATCATTTTAGGAAAATTCTCTGTCCATGCCATCATGTCATCGGCAAGACCCGCAGGAAGGTCTTGATGAACACCTCCAGGACGGAAATAATTGGCATGTAAACGCGCTCCGCAAACACGTTCATAGAATTCCATTCCAAATTCACGCTCTTCAAATGCCCAAAGTGCTGGAGTGATTGCTCCAACATCAAGCGCAAAGGTCGTAATGTTCAAGATATGATTAAGGATGCGGCCAAGCTCCGAAAATAGAACACGGATATATTGAGCGCGCTCAGGTGCCTCAATGCCAAGTAGACTTCTCTACTGCCAAGGCAAAGGCATGCTCTTGGTTCATAGGCGCAACATAATCAAGGCGATCAAAATAAGGGATAGCCTGAAGATAGGTTTTATATTCAATTAGTTTTTCAGTGCCTCGGTGAAGCAGGCCAATATGTGGGTCTGCGCGCTCCACAACCTCGCCGTCCATCTCAAGCACGAGGCGCAAAACACCGTGCGCAGCAGGGTGTTGTGGACCAAAATTCATAGTGTATGGCTTTATTTGTGTTTCATTTGCGATATCGCGCATATTTTTATCTGCTAGTGCCATTTACTTACCGCCCTCTCTAACGTTTTTGTTAGTGGGCATATAACCATGCTCAGGAACGACAGCCTTTTCATCCCCAGGAAGTTGCATAGTCGTCAATCCTTCCCATGGGCTTAGGTTATCAAACATACGGAAATCTTGTGTCAATTTTACAGGTTCGTACACAACACGCTTTTGCTCTTCGTCATAACGAAGCTCTACAAATCCAGTTAACGGAAAGTCTTTACGCAAAGGATGACCCTCAAATCCATAATCTGTTAATAAACGTCGGTGATCAGGATGCCCTTCAAACATAACACCGTATAAATCCCAAATTTCACGCTCCGCCCAATTTGCACAGGCGAATAATGTTGCAACACTTGGTACAGGTGTATCCTCATCGGTGGTGATTTTTACACGTATGCGTTGGTTTTGACGCATAGAGAGCAAATTATAAACAAGCGTAAAGCGTTCAACCTCATTAGGGTAATCCACACCACACACATCCACCAATTGCTCGAACTGGCACTCAGGATCATCACGCAAAAAAACGAGAAGCTTTTTTAAATTTTCCTTACGCGCATTTAAAATCAACTCACCATTGATAAAGTCGAACGACGTTACCGCACCATCAGTTTCTTCCTGAACGTGCTCAGCCAATTCGACAAAAATATCTTTCGTAGTGAATGTCATTTAATTTGATTACCTGACTATACGCGTATCTTCGCGTTGAATTTTCTTTTGAAGTTGTAACAAGCCCATACACAAGAGCCTCAGCAGTTGGTGGACATCCTGGCACATAAATATCAACAGGGACAATACGATCACAGCCACGCACAACAGAATAAGAATAATGGTAATAGCCGCCACCATTTGCACATGACCCCATTGATATCACCCAACGTGGCTCGGGCATTTGGTCATACACACGGCGAAGCGCAGGTGCCATTTTGTTCGTTAGCGTTCCCGCAACAATCATCACATCGGATTGACGCGGACTTGGACGTGGAAATATACCAAAGCGGTCAAGGTCATAGCGACTCATGTAGGAATGTATCATTTCAACTGCACAACACGCCAAACCAAATGTCATAGGCCACAGAGAACCAGTTCTTGCCCAGTCAAACAGCTTATCAGCAGATGTCAGAACATACCCCTTGTCTTGAACGGATTTGGATAAAGCCGCTGCCACAACATCTTGTTGTTTTGCAGGCGGAAGCTTTACGTCTGTTCTTAATAACGCATCTGGTGCATCTATGACTTTACGTTCGTGACTCATTATCTTATTCCCAATCAAGGGCCCCCTTGCTCCACTCATAAATGAAGCCAATTGTTAGAACCCCTAAAAATATCATCATTGACCAAAATCCAAATAGGCCAATGTCACCAAGGCTTATCGCCCAAGGAAAAAGAAAGGCAATTTCCAGATCAAAAATAATGAACAAAATAGCCACAAGATAAAAACGCACATCAAATTTAGAACGCGCATCATCAAAGGCATCAAAGCCACACTCATAAGCCGTTAATTTCTCGGGGTCAGGTTTTTGTTTGGCAACAACAAGAGATGCAATCAACATCACAAGCGACATACCCGATGCGATAATCAGGAATACGAGGATAGGAAAATAATTTGCTAAAAATTCAGAAGATGCCATGGCAGATTTGATTTTAAGGGTTTACCCGCACATATCTATAGAAAACCTAATATAAATACAAGGTGATGCACAAAAAAATGCATTTTCTGTGTTACCGAATGAGAGAAATAAAAAAAGCGGCTTAAAGCCGCTTCTTAAATCACTTTTTAAAAAAGTGGCGCGAGTGACGGGACTCGAACCCGCGACCTCCTGCGTGACAGGCAGGCGTTCTAACCAACTGAACTACACCCGCATAAGGGAATGTTTACGCTGCTAACTCCAGCGGGTTCTTTATGTAGTCCATTTTCAGAGACTCTGCAACATCTTTATGGGTAATTTTTCCCATACAGACATTCAGACCGTTCATAAAGTTAGGATCTTCAAGCAAAGCCTGCTTCCAGCCCTTGTTAGCGAGCCTTATAGCATATGGCAAAACCGCGTTATTCAATGCCAACGCAGATGTCAAAGGCACTGCTCCAGGCATATTGGCAACACAATAATGAATCACACCATCGACTTCATAAATAGGATCGGCATGAGTCGTTGGCTTACTTGTCTCGAAACATCCGCCCTGATCGATAGCAATATCAACTATGACACAACCATCTTTCATACCTGGTAACATTTCTTTTGTAATAAGCTTTGGTGCAGACGCACCTGGAATCAGAACCGCACCAATGACCATATCCGCTTCATAGGCATAACGCTCAATTGCGTCCTCTGTTGAATACACAATTTGTGCGCGCCCCTTAAAATAATCATCTAACTCGCGCATCCGATCGGCTGAGCGCTCGAGAATAGTCACATTTGCCTCAAGACCGACAGCCATTCTTGCCGCGTTAAATCCTGCAATACCACCACCAAGAACCAAAACATTACATGGTTCAACACCAGGAACACCGCCTGTTAACTTACCTAATCCACCCAAATGCTTTTGGAGATAATGCGCGCCCTCTTGCGTTGCCAACCTTCCTGCAACCTCACTCATTGGCGCAAGTAGAGGTAGGCCCCTACCGTTTGAACCTGTCACTGTTTCATAGGCAATAGCCACACATTTTGACTTTATAAGAGCTTTAGCCTGATCTGGGTCTGGGGCAAGGTGAAGATAAGTGAAAAGGATTTGCCCTTCAGAAAGCATTTCACATTCTTGAGGCTGAGGCTCTTTCACCTTCACAATCATATCACTGCTATCGAAAACCTCTTTTGCAGATGAGGCGATTGTTGCTCCTGCATCTATGTATGCAGAATCATCAAAACCAATTGCGGCACCCGCATTTGTTTCAACCAGAATACTATGACCGTGATTGGCTAGCTCTTTAACCGATGCAGGAACAAGCCCCACACGGTTTTCCTGTTTTTTGATTTCTCTTGGAACACCTATTCGCATAACAAAAACCCTCATAAAATTAAGTTTATGAGGGTTTATACCATTGCTTTGCGTAGAATTCTATATGTTAAAAACCCGGTGTTTGAGGGCCTGAATTGCTGAAGTTAAAACTTGGAGCTGGTAAACCTGAATTAGAAAAACTAATTCCCGTAACCTGCATCGCTCCATCTCTCATTGGCTTAAATGTTCTTCCCATTTTCTGTTCTCCTCGCCGACTTTCCTTTTATTCTTCATTAAGTATAAGAAATTAGTCTTAAAAAACTCTTAATGTCCCACAGGAATTGGAAGCCCTTGACCAATGTCGGTCATACTATCGCTGTTTACGCGGAAATGTGAGACAATCATCTCGAAACGTCCGCTCTCAAGTCTTTTGTTATTGATTGTAAATTTACGTGCCATTTTTTTCTCCCTGATCACTTCTTATGACCCCAACATATAAGGAGAATCTTAAATAATTATTAAGACAGAATTTCGGCCGTTTGGATCCACCATTCAGGATAGCTTTTCTTAAGGTCTAAAGCATACTTTTGAGCCAATTCTGACGAATCAAAAACAGCAAAACAGGTACTTCCACTGCCACTCATAGATATATGTTTAGCATCCCTACATTGCGTAATTGCATTCAGACATTCACCAATTATAGGACATAAAGAAAGAGCTGCAGGGATAAGATCATTTGGATGATTTTCTTGGGGTGGATTTGATTCAAAGGCTCGAAAAACCGCCTGTGTTGAGCAATGGGCATTTGGCCACACCAGCAACAGAACTCCTTCATAAGGAAGTTGGGTTTCTGAAAGTTTATCCCCTTCCCCCTCAACAAGCGTTGGACGCCCCCTTATACAGACAGGAACATCGCTACCTAGAACTCTTTCCTATCTGACATAGAGCATCTTCAGAAAGATTTGTTTCGTATAGTTCATCAAGGGCTTTCAGCATACTTGCAGCATCGCTAGAGCCTCCTCCAAGCCCCGCCCCTACAGGAATATTCTTGGTAAGTTTTATATGCTGTTTAACCGTAACCTGCGCATGTTTTTCAAATAATCGCACTGCCCTTACAGCTAAATCACTCTCAATATCCTTAGGAACATGATGGGCAAAAGGTCCATCGACTTCATAAATGAATTGAGGTGACGGAGAAAGAATGATTTCATCTGAAATATCAGCAAAAGCGACCACACTCTCAAGGTCATGAAATCCGTTATTAAGCTTACCCTTTACCTTGAATGTAAGATTAATTTTTGCTGGTGCGAAAATGTGCATAGAGCTTATATCTTAACCGTTACGATTGCCTGCGCAGCTATTCCTTCACCACGCCCAGTAAACCCTAAGCCTTCAGTGGTCGTCGCCTTAATGTTAACGCATTCTTCGCCCACACTAAGCAATTCGGCAATTCTAGTTTTCATCTTAGCTTTATAATTCATCAATTTTGGAGCTTCACAAATAACCGTTATATCTGCATTAACCGCTTCCCCGCCCTTCTCCTTTAAAAGACGCAAAGCCTCACCCACAAAAAGTGATGATTGCGCCCCTCTCCATTTATCATCAGATGGCGGAAAATGATCACCAATATCGCCTGCGCCAATTGTCCCAAGTATGGCATCGGTCAAAGCATGTAGAACCACATCTGCATCGGAATGACCTTCAAGACCTTTTTCATGTGGAATTGATATGCCTCCCAGTATAACTGCGTCACCATCATCGGCAAATTTATGAACATCAAACCCTTGCCCAGTTTTAAATAGCCTATTACCTTCACTCATTGCCCTTGCTCGCTCGTAATCTTCGGTTGTTGTAATTTTAAAAAGCCTTTCGGATCCATTGTAATGAACGATATCACCCCCATAACTTTCAAACACACCTGCGTCATCCGTAAAATCAGATTGATTAGCGTTATAAGCCTCTAGGAGCACTTTTAAGGAAAATCCCTGAGGTGTTTGCACTCTGACTAGTTCAGAGCGATCAGGGTGCCTTCCAACTTGACTGCGGAGGGTATCTTGCACTGGCAAAACAGGGACACATCCGGCTTTAGGGTTTTGTTCCATAGATTGGATTGCTCTGCTTATAACTTCGTGGAAAATAAATGGCCTTGCTCCATCATGTATAAGCACATACTCACCTGATATAGCCTTAAGACCATTAAGTACGCTCTGCCCTCTAGATGTACCGCCAACAACAGGTTTATTGAGGCTTAAGCCTTCAATTGCTTTCTCATATAAATTCTCATGATCCGTATGAATTATTACCTGAACTTCGCTAATAAGCGGATGAGAAAGAAAGGCCTCTACAGAATAGCGCAAGACTGTTTTATCACCCAAACCCAAATAAGGTTTTGGAACCTCACTCCCCATGCGGGAAGATTGGCCTGCTGCAACAATAATGGCTGAAATATTTTTCATCTTTAACTTTCGCAAATTTACTGCGAAGGATGGTGGGCGGTAACGGGCTCGAACCGCTGACCCTCTCGGTGTAAACGAGATGCTCTACCAACTGAGCTAACCGCCCGGAAGTGTTTGAAATACGCGTCTTTAAAATAAAAATCAAGTGGTTTTAAAAAATAAAAACGGCCAGCTTACGCTGACCGCCTTTAAAAACTTAGAAATAAACAAAATTATTTTTTGTTTACAGCATCCTTAAGGTCTTTACCTGCTTTGAATGTAGCGCGTTTTGAAGCAGGAATTTTGATTGCTTCGCCTGTGCGTGGGTTACGACCAGTTGTCGCTGCACGGTTAGATACGCTAAATGTACCAAAGCCAACTAGACGTACTTCTTTACCACTTTTAAGTGATGCTTTGATGCTGTCGATAACAGCTTCAAGGGCGTCTTGTGCTTTTGTTTTTGGAAGATCAGCTTTTTTAGCAACTGAGTTGATAAGTTCTGATTTATTCATAGGAGTGCTCCTAGCTTTTAAAGTTTAAACATAAATCTGTACCCAACCTGAGCAACAGATTGAAATGATAAAAAAGCCTGTAAGTGTTTTCTAATATAGGCTTAACGACCATTTCTAAGAATCATTTGTACGCCTAAAAATACGCTAACTCAATGCCTAATTAGCTCTTCGCCCTTGTTTTCCGCCGTTTTTGATGCAATTTCCTCTATTTCTTTTACAGAATCAGGGTCAATCGCCTCAGGAAGGTGTAAAAGAGCCTGTGCCAGAACCTCTTCTATAGTACTGACAGGAATGATTCTTAAGCCCTTTTTGACCTTATCAGGTACATCTGCGAGGTCTTTCTCATTCTCTTTTGGAATAAGAACAGTTTTAATTCCTCCCCTAAGCGCACCTAAAAGCTTCTCCTTGAGACCACCAATTGCGGTTACGTGTCCACGCAAATTCACCTCACCAGTCATCGCAACAGTTTTATGAACCGGAATATCAGTGAGCGCAGAAATAATTGCTGTTACCATAGCAGCACCAGCCGAAGGTCCGTCCTTAGGTATAGCACCCTCAGGAACGTGGACGTGAATCTGTTTCATCTTTAATTCGTCATAGTGCAAACCAAATTGATGAGAACGAGATTTAATCAACATTTCAGCAACCGTAATAGATTCTTTCATAACCTCTTTAAGGTTACCTGTTGTTGTGACCTTAGCATCCTTACCCTGCATAGTTACAGCTTCAATAGAAAGAAGGTCTCCGCCAGATTCTGTGTAAGCCAAACCATTCACAACACCAATTTTGTCAACCTCATCAGCGGCACCAAAGCGATGACGACGCACACCTGCATATTTTTCAACGTTGCGGAGTGTTATAACGATTTTCTTTTTCTTCTTACTGAGAAGAATTTCCTTAATCGCCTTACGGCACAGATTTGCAATTTCGCGTTCAAGATTACGCACACCTGCCTCACGCGTGTAATAACGAATGAGATGGCGCACAGCTTGGTCATTAATAGAGAACTCTGATTTCTTAAGACCTGCTGCCTCCATTTGCTTATTCAACAAATGACGCTTAACTATCTCAAGCTTTTCTTCCTCCATATACCCAGAGATGCGAATAATCTCCATTCTATCCAATAAAGGGCGTGGCATGTCCAATGAGTTGGCCGTACATACAAACATTGTCTTGGACAAATCGTAATCAAGCTCAAGGTAGTGGTCGTTAAATGTACTATTTTGCTCAGGATCAAGAACCTCTAGCAACGCAGAGCTTGGGTCTCCACGCCAATCAGAACCCAACTTGTCTACTTCATCCAACAAGAAAAGAGGATTGGACGTTTTAGCCTTTTTCATGCTCTGGATAACCTTACCAGGCATTGCGCCAATATACGTTCGTCTATGTCCGCGAATTTCACTTTCGTCACGCACACCACCTAAAGACATACGGACAAAATTACGGTTTGTAGCATTTGCAATTGAGCGCCCAAGTGATGTCTTACCAACACCTGGAGGACCTACTAGGCACAATATAGGGCCCTGAACCTGTGGCGTCCTGCTTTGTACTGCAAGATACTCAAGGATGCGCTCTTTGACCTTCTCTAGGCCAAAATGCTCCTCATCGAGAACCTTCTTGGCCTCTTTGATGTCCGCCTTTACTTTGGAATATTTCTTCCACGGCACGGCCAATAGCCAATCAAGGTAGTTACGAATAACCGTTGCCTCTGCAGACATCGGGCTCATTTGTTTTAATTTCTTGATTTCGGCAGTTGCCTTTTCTTTAGCATCCTTGGAAAGTTTTGTTTCCTCAATACGCTTTTCAAGCTCGGCCATCTCATCGGCTTCGCCCTCACCTAACTCCTTCTGAATAGCCTTCATTTGCTCGTTCAGATAATACTCGCGTTGGGTTTTTTCCATTTGGCGCTTTACGCGACTACGAATTTTCTTCTCGACCTGAAGAACACCAATTTCACCCTCCATAAAAGAGTAAATCAACTCAAGACGCTCAGCTGTATTGCCAGCTTCTAAAATCTTTTGCTTGTCTTCAATCTTAAGAACCAAATGCGACGCAATTGTATCAGCAAGCTTTGCTGGTTCATTCACCTGTTGAAGTGAAACCATAACCTCTGGAGGTATCTTCTTGTTAAGTTTCACATATTGCTCAAACTGGGCAAGCGCTGCGCGCGCCAAGGCTTGCAACTCATCATTCCAAGGCGTTTCGTCCTTCACACCAACGTAATCACCTTCAAGATAACCGTCTTTGACCTCGACAATATTCTCGGCTTTAATACGATCAATCCCTTCTACAAGAACCTTCACAGTCCCATCAGGTAACTTAAGAAGCTGAAGAATTGTGCCCTCCACCCCTATCTCGAATAAGTCATCACCAGCCGGATCATCAACAGACGGTGATTTTTGCGTCAAAAGAAGAATTTTCTTTTCGTCCTTCATCACTTTTTCAAGCGCATTAACCGACTTTTCACGTCCCACAAAAAGAGGGACAATCATATGTGGAAAGACGACTATGTCACGAAGAGGAAGAACAGGAAGTTTAGATTTTTTTTCATCGGATGCGCTTAGCGTAATCATAAGTGACCTATGTCTGTATTGTTGAATTGACAATATAGTATGAGACACGTTCCTTACTCAAGGTTTAACGTGCCTCATAAAAATTCTGTATAATGAATAAATAGGTTTTTAGACCTAAAAGAAAAGGCTAATGCCTATGACTTCTTATCAAGATCCTTAACAACTTCCTGTCGTGTAGAAACTACATGATCAACAAGACCAAACTTTTTGGCCTCTTCTGCTGACATGAATGTATCTCTGTCCATTGCCTTTTCAATTTCGGCAAGTTTACGACCTGTATGTTCAACATAAATATCATTAAGACGTTTACGAAGATTTAGAATCTCTCTTGCCTGAATTTCAATATCAGAAGCCATACCTTGTGCTCCACCAGACGGCTGGTGAACCATTACGCGTGCATTAGGAAGAATATATCTTTTTCCAGGATGCCCAGCAGTCAATAATAGAGAACCCATACTTGCGGCCTGACCAATACACACAGTTGCTACATCGCACTGGATATATTGCATTGTGTCGTACATCGCCATACCCGACGTTACAACACCACCTGGAGAATTAATGTAGAAAGAGATGTCTTTCTTAGGATTTTCTGACTCAAGAAAAAGAAGCTGAGCACAAATCAATGAAGACACTTCATCATTCACACCACCTGTAAGAAAAATAATGCGCTCTTTCAAAAGACGCGAGAAAATATCAAACGCGCGCTCTCCACGGTTCGTTTGCTCGATAACGGTTGGTACGAGATAATTTACAGCTTGATCAACTACGTCTGTCATAAAATTTGTCCTTAAGAATCATAAAAGTTACTTATAGGACAAAGCTATAGCGCACATGCCAAGATATCAAGAGGTGTTAGCTCTTTTTCTTAGCAGTTTTCTTGGCTGGAGCTTTTTTCTCAGTAGCAGGCTTAGACTTTGGAGCTGGCTCCTTCTTTGTCTTGCCCTTCACAGGCAATTCATCGTCATCTGCCATCAAGTCATCAACTGATACTGTTTTTTCAGTCACTTTCGCATCCTCAAGAATGCTATCGATAACCTTGTCTTCAAAAACAGGTGCTTTCAAAGACTCAAGCACTTGCGGGTTCTTGGAGTAGTAATCAAAGACAACCTTTTCCTGACCAGGATATTTCTGCGCCTCTTTAATAACAGCTTGTTGAAGCTCTTGTTGTGTCACTTCGATTTTACGCTGATTACCAATTTCAGCCAGAACGATACCCAAGCGCACACGTCGCTCAGCAAGAACTTTCAATTCTTTCTTGTCTGCATCAGTTAATTTTTCGCCATTACTTTCGGCCTCTTTCTCAAGTTGCTGAACAATATGCTCATGCTCTTGATCAATCATAGCCTGAGGTAATTTAAAGTCATGCCCGGAGTCAATCACATCAAGAAGGTTTTTCTTTAACTTCATACGTGTGTAATTACCGTAATCTGCTTCAATTTGTTCTTTCACAGCAGTTTTCAGAGCTTTTAAGTCTTCGAGACCAAGTTTTTTGGCTAATTCATCATCGATTTTAGATGTCTTGGGCTCTTGTATCGCCTTAACATCTACATGGAAAACAGCATCCTGCCCTGCTAAATCTTCTGAGTGGTATTGCTCGGGGAAAGTTACGTTCACGTGAACGTGATCACCATCTTTGGCCCCAACAAGTTGTTCTTCAAAGCCAGGAATAAACTGACCTTTACCCAATTCAAGGTTATGGTCATGCCCTTGCATGCCAGGTACCTCAAATCCATCGGCACGTTGACCGTGGAAATCTATAGTCAAAACATCACCCATCTTAGCTGGACGTTTAGGCTTTACCGGTTGAAGGTCACGATTTTGCGATGCTACATTTTCAAGAACCTCGTTAATTGATTTGTCTTCGACCTTTGCGACAGGCTTTTCAATTTTGATTCCCTTTAAATCCATCACTTTAAATTCAGGAAGAACTTCAATGCTCATACTATAGATAAGATCTTTGCCCTCATCAAATTCCTTAACTTCAATTTTAGGCTGCATGGCAGGCTTTAGCTTGTTATTTTGAACGACCTTTGAAGACGAAGACTGAACAGCCTTCTCCAAAACATCAGCCAATACATGACGACTGTATTTTTGTTTAAGAACATCAAGAGGCACTTTACCTGGACGAAAACCAGGAAGCTTTACAGTTTTACCAAGAGTTACAAGCTCCTCATCAACCATCTTCTGAATATCATTTGCTGGAATAAGGACCTCAAAGTCATGACGAAGGCCTTCTTTTTTAACTTCTTTAACTTGCATACTCTCGCTACCGTTTTGGATTGTTGTAATAAATGGTGCGGGTGAAGGGACTTGAACCCCCACGCCTCGCGGCGCCAGAACCTAAATCTGGTGCGTCTACCAATTCCGCCACACCCGCACGACTAGGTTAAGCGACGTTTTACATGAAAGTTTTGTAAAGTCCAAGAGTTTTTCTCAAGAAAAAACATAAGGCTAGATAATAAGAGAAAATGGGGCGACTGACGGGGCTCGAACCCGCGACCACACGGACCACAACCGTGGGCTCTACCAACTGAGCTACAGTCGCCACATGTGAAGCAAAACTTCAGCGAATAGTATATGCAGGAAATCCCCCCATCTTGTCCACTGAAAAAATGAAAAAATTACCTGTTTATCCTATCGACTTCAAAATAATGCTGTGATAATAAAACTATATTCATGCATTTTTTGCATGATATATAAGCGTAAAATACATATCTATTTAATTACAGACATTAAAACCAAAGGTTAAAATCATGGAATCCCTACCTACTAAAGTTAAAAATGCGTCAGAATTAATTAAAATCATGGATGCCAATGATATTGATTTTTTAGACTTTTGGTTTACGGATCCTCGCGGTAAAAAACATCACATAGCCCAACACAAATCTACTGTTGATAAGGATATGATTGAAAACGGTATTTTCTTTGATGGCTCATCTATTCCTGGGTGGAAGGCTATTAATGAGTCCGACATGAATATTGTCCCTGACCTAAATCGTATCTTGCTTGATCCGTTTACAGTGCAACCTACGCTCAAAGTTTTCTGTGATGTTTATGATCCAACAACTAACAAGCCTTATGAAAGAGATCCTAGGACAATTGCAAAAAAAGCAGAGAATTATTTAAAATCCACGGGAATTGCAGATTCTTGCTCTTTTGGACCCGAGGCAGAATTCTTCGTTTTTGATGATGTTCGCGTTTCAACTGCACAACATAATGTATCGTTCCTTGTAGATAGCCCAGAGGCCCCCTACAATTCAAACCGTGAATATCCCACGGGTAATATGGGACACCGTCCTGGGCCTAAAGGCGGCTACATGCCCGATGCCCCTATTGATACTCTTGCCGATCTGCGTGCAGAGATGCTTTCTGTGATGGCCGAAGTTGGCGTTGAAGTTGAAAAACATCACCACGAGGTTGCCCCTGCACAGCATGAACTAGGCATAAAATTTGGTGATTTAACTGCTATGGCGGATGACCTTCAGATATACAAGTTTGTTGTTCATAACGTTGCTGCGGCCTACGGTAAAACAGCCACATTTATGCCAAAGCCCATGTTTGGTGATAATGGCTCTGGTATGCATGTTCACCAATCACTTTGGAAAAATGGCAAGCCTCTCTTCGCGGGAGACCAATATGCCGGCCTATCCGAAATGTGCCTATTCTACATTGGTGGAATTATTAAGCATGCGCGAGCTATCAACGCCTTTACCAATCCTTGTACAAACAGCTACAAACGTTTGGTTCCTGGTTACGAGGCTCCTGTTCTTTTGGCTTATTCTGCAAGAAACCGTTCAGCGTCATGCCGTATCCCAATGTCATTTGGTGAAAAATCCAAACGTATAGAAATACGCTTCCCTGATCCAACAGCAAATCCTTACCTAGCATTTTCTGCGATGCTTATGGCTGGACTGGACGGTATTCAAAACAAAATTCATCCAGGTGAGCCATCAGATGAGAATTTATACGACCTTCCAAAAGAACGTCTTCTTAAAATGCCGCATGTCTGCCGCTCGCTTCGCGAAGCATTGGAAAGCCTTCAGAAAGATAATGAGTTCTTGCTCAAAGGCGATGTCTTTACCAAAGATATGATTGAAGCTTATATCGATTTAAAAATGGAAGAGGTTGAGCGTTACGAGATGACACCTCACCCCGTTGAATACGATATGTATTATTCAAGTTAATTTGGGGTTTTTACCAGTTGATTGAGACGAGACGATGATGCCACCAATTCAAAGGTGGCATTATTTCTTGCCCAGTTTGAGAAATCGACTGTCTTATCTGGGGTAATCATACTAATAATAAAAACTTTATCTGTCGTTTCCTTAACAGCATATAAAAAATCATAATCAAGACCCTTACCGGTTATGCGCCTCAAGCTGTAAAGATTTACATTAGGCCTATTTCTTTTGATATCACCCTCGGTAATTTTGGCCTCACCAAAGCGCTTAAGATTTTTGCTAGATAAAACTTCATCAAGATAACTCAATATTTCTTCATCATCGGACAGGTTATTTTTAGAAAGATAATAGATATCAATAACACCGTCTTGTTGCCCTAACCTCTTTTTTCCGCCTTTTTAGTGTCTTCCTCAGGACTACCTTTAGCTAACTGCACAATAGTATCTTCACCCTCATTTTTATTCACTGTCACAAGTTGCCAAGCCTTTGGGTATAAGAAGCCGCTATTGTCTGTCAGGTTATATTGTTCAAGCTCAACAGGTGGAACTTCCGAGCGATTCAAAAGCCTGAGTGTCTGCATAGATAAAATCTGTATTTCGCGTGTAATCTGTTCGGAAGATGTAGGAAGAGTGAATTCGGCCATGACCATTCTGTTACCGTTACGTATTATAACGGAACGGACGATACTGGTTACCCCCCTTTCCTGTGTAACGTACTCTACTTCAACACGGTCAGAATTTACCTCACGAAAGCCTCTTGGGGTAAATCCCTTTCCTTGTAAGTATTCGATTGCCCAGTTTCGGGTACTTATGAGGTATTCAATTTCAAGCGCACGTAATATGAATACAGGCCTTATGCCATCCTTTACAGGACCAGCATATTTTGCAACTTCCCCAAGAAGCAAACTGTTTAAGTCAAGTTTTCCTTGAGAATTCATCTTCAACCTTATCCCAATTGGTAGGCAACCTAACACGGTAAGCCAGCAGTTTATCGCCATAAGGAGTTTCTTCTATACGTTGCGTGCTAACAATAAATTCCTTTTGAGCGATTTTACTTTCATATTTTAGTTCTGGGAAAGTATCTTGCGAAACTACGTTCTGAGCTAGCGCAAGAGGGCTTATCATTAGAAAAATAAGAAAAGAGGTCAAAAAGCGCATTATCAATCCTTCTTAACGCGTCGAGGTCTGTGATTTTCATCAATAGCTACAAAAGTAAATATACCGCGAGCGACACCTTTTTCTAGTTTTTGCTTATCACCATTTCTAAAGACGTCAACATTCACACAGATTGCCACTGAGGTTTTTCCCATTCTTTCTATACCGGCATAAATCAAAACTTCATCTTCAACAAAAACAGGCTTATCAAAAACCATGCGGTCTACAGCAATGGTTACAACAGCTCCATTTGCAACGTCCGCAGCATACCCTCCACTTGCAATATCCATTTGAGAGAGCAACCACCCCCCAAATATATTCCCAAGTCGGTTTCGCGCATTTTCTGTTGCCGTTACTGTACGAACAAGATGTTGTGCACAGGTAGATAGGGCTTCTTTTTCATCTGACATTTACTTTATCCTTTAGAAGTCTCTATTGTTAATCTATAGTCCTAAATTCAGAATACAACGCCTTAAAGTCCGTAAAATTAAATATGAGTGATCTTTTTTCCAACGCACCAGACGATACAGCCAAAACATATAGCGCAGCAGATATTGAAGTCCTAGAAGGTCTCGAACCTGTTCGAAAGCGTCCTGGTATGTATATTGGCGGGACAGATGAGAAGGCACTCCATCATCTTGTCCACGAGGTTCTTGATAACTCTATGGATGAGGCAGTTGCGGGGCATGCTTCACGAATAGAAATGGAGTTGCATGCCGACAACTCGGTAACAATCTCAGATAATGGCCGTGGAATTCCTGTTGACCCTCACCCTAAGTTTCCTGACAAATCAGCGCTTGAGGTTATTCTTACCACACTTCACTCAGGTGGTAAATTTGGTGGTGATGCCTATCAAACCTCTGGTGGACTGCATGGTGTGGGTATTTCAGTCGTAAACGCCCTATCAGATAAAATGTGGGTTGAGGTTGCCCGCGATAAAACACTCTACAAACAAAGCTTTTCCCAAGGACACGCTACTTCCAAACTTGAGAATATGGGAACAGTTTCTAATAGGCGTGGAACAACTGTACATTTTCATGCTGATCCTGAAATATTTGAATCTGGAAGTCAGCTTCGCCCTTCTCTACTATTTAAAGCTGTTCGCTCAAAAGCCTATCTTTATAAGGGCGTTGAAATTAGATGGAAATGCGCACCTGAACTTCTCAAAGATACAAAAAACATACCTGAAGAAGATACATTTCATTTTCCCAACGGCCTTCTTGATTTCCTAAAACAGGAAATGGAAGGAAAACCTCTTGTCGTTGATGGTATTTTTCATGGAAGTGTAGATTTACCAAACGGGCAAGGTAAAGTTGAGTACGCAATTGCGTGGCCTGACCGTGAAATTAATTTCCTTAATTCTTATTGTAATACTGTACCCACACCTCTTGGTGGCACGCATGTTTCAGGGTTGCGCACAGCCCTATCAAAAGGAATAAAAACCTATTCAGAATATGCTGATTTAAAACGCGTTTCCATTGTAACACCCGATGATATTATGGCAGGAGCAGCTGTCATTTTATCGGTGTTTGTTCGCGACCCTCAATTTCAGGGTCAAACCAAGGAGAGACTGGTAAGCACACATGTTTCTCGTGAGGTTGATCAGGTTATTAAAGATCGCTTTGACCATTGGCTTACAAGCGACCCAAATACAAGTAACGTTCTTATTAATTCATTTATTCAGCGCGCAGAAGAGCGCCGCCGTTTGCGTGACGCAAAAAATACTTCACGTAAGAGCGCAACGCGCAAACTTCGCCTACCTGGCAAGCTTGCCGACTGCAGTAGCACTTCCTCGGAAGGCACAGAAATATTCATCGTTGAGGGCGATAGTGCGGGCGGATCAGCCAAGCAAGCACGTAACCGCGAAACACAGGCTATTCTACCTTTGCGCGGGAAAATTCTTAACGTAGTGAGCGCGACCAAAGATAAAATAAAAGCTAATTTGGAAATTCAGGATTTAATCTTAGCTTTGGGTTGTGGTGCTGGTAAAGACTTCAATCCTGACGACTTAAGATACGAACGTATTATTATTATGACTGATGCGGATGTGGATGGAGCTCATATTGCTGCGCTTCTTATAACGTTCTTCTACACGCAAATGCGTGAGCTTATTGAATTGGGTCATGTGTATTTGGCACAGCCGCCCCTTTATCGCTTGGCCGCTGGTGGTGTTTCTGCATATGCACAAGATGACGCGCAAAAAGATGAATTGATGAATACCTTGTTCAAAGGAAAAACTAAGGTTGATATTTCTCGCTTTAAAGGCTTGGGAGAAATGCCTGCCAAGCAGCTAAAAGAAACCACTATGGCTCCTGAAAACAGAACACTGCTTCGTATTACTGTTCCACAAGCTGAAAATACATTTCAGATTGTAGATGCAACAAGTGATAATTTTGGAGCAGAAGATGAACCAAGAGCAGAACGCAAAGCTGACGTTGATTCCCTAATTGACAGATTGATGGGCAAGAACGCCGATGCACGCTTTCAATTTATTCAGGACAACGCCGAGTATGTCAGTGAAGTTGACATCTAAACCCAAAAATATTGCTTTTTCCATATTTTTTCTGTAAGACTATCTCAGAATTCTAATAGGAGAGGTGTTCGATGAATATTTTAGCAAAATCTACATTAACAATAGCCGGCTTATTTGGTGCTTGCAGCAGCCTAAGTGGATGCGCAGGTTATGGCCCTGTTGAGGCTCGATGGAATGCAACACCTGTTTTAGCACCAGTTAGAGCTATTGCCCGTAAAGCTGAAGATGGCGCAAACGAACCTAGTGTTGGCGTGGTGGCACGCGGTGGTATTGTAAATGGTAGTGCAGAAATCCGAACACAAAGAGAAAATCCGATTGATTTAACTCCTGAGTTGAACACAAATGGGCGCGTCACACTTTCTGATGGAAAGAGCCAAGTACAAAGAGACTGTGAAAATTTTGGTGGAACCTACGTGAAGCCTGAAGGTCTAAGTCCCTATTGTACTTATAACTAGATAAAACTTCTCATTTACATCCCACATTAAAATGTTACATCAAGTATTATGAGATTTTTTCAAATACTTGGTGTTGTAATTCTATCGGTAATTTTAGGGCTTTTTGCTCTCTATCTTTTTGTAGATAAGAGAGCCCCCCACTACATTACCTCTGCACTTAAAAATAGTGGTTTTGAAAATGCTAAAATTGGCTCATTCGACTATGGCTTTTCTGGATTTTCATTAAAGAATATTCAGCTGGATAACGTTGGGTTATCAAAAATTGATGAGATAACTGGTCAGTATTCTTTAATGTCCATTCTTCGCGGAAGTCGCGAAGTTGAAAACATAACCATGGCAGGCGTCCATTTACAGGGAACTTACACCAAGGATAAAATTCTCTCCATTAATGGATATGGAAAAATCTTTGAGTGGAAAAACCAACCCCAGGATCAATCACTAAAAATATCACTCCCTGTTTTGCCATTCGCAACTCTCAAAATTAGAGATGCCATCATTGACCTGACAACGCCCTATGGCAATTTGACTTTTCAGGCAGAAGGTAATTTAGAGCGCAAACAGAATGATATTTATTTTGGCAATGTTAAGCTTGCTAGTGACAGCCCTCAATTAAATTTTACAACAAGCACTGATATTACTCTTAATCCAGTTAAGAATGACCTTAAATTTCTATCCAATATAATGGACATGAACGTAAGCATTAGTGATATAGAATTACTTAATTCCAGTGGGAATTTTGAATTTGATATTACTGACGATGACTTAACCTTTAAAGGAAATATCTTATCTGAAAAGGCTCAGTATAAAGCTTATAAAGCGCAAGACGTTGAGCTTTATTTTGATAGCAATGACGTAGAAAACTTGTTGAAGGGTGAATTGTCACCACCTAACTCTCCTGATATCAAAATTTCGATCTCGGGAAACTCTAGGGGCTTTATCGTACAGAGTAATCAAATCAGTTTTTCTCAACTTTCAAATATAATCGAAGGTGCAAACATCCCTGATTGGTTGCAAACATGCAAACCTGTTAATTTAAAGGTTACCATGCCTCTTAATAGTGAAACGCCGAACTTTTCTTACGAAATAAAGAATTCAAACCTCAATCTGCCCTTCTCAGGATATGGTGAAATTGGCGAGGGTAAGATTAATGTCACCACGGACAAAAATACTTACGCTATAAACAGCTTGAAAAATTTCTGCAACATACCAGCTCTATCCAATATTACGGCTGGTACGATAACACCTAATGGAAGCGTTATATTTATTCCTAGTGATGAGAATTTAAGTATTACAAGCAATCTTAAAACGAACCTAAGCAAATTATCTGGTAAATTAGGTAGCTATGATTTCAGTGACCTTAATGGAGATGTAAGTTTAAAAAAGCTTTTTCCTTCTCTCGAAGGGTATTCATCCAACATGCGTATTAAGTCTATAGAGAAGGATGAAACTAAATTGACTGATACGGATTTCAAAATAGCTTTGACAGGAAAATCATCTGCCCCACAAATCACTTTAAGTGATGTGAGTACACATATGTGGGAAGGCAATCTCAATGCCAAAAAAATTAGCTTATCACCTAAAGGACAAATTAATTCGCCTGTAAAATTACAGTTCAATAACTTTGAACTTGGTAAGTTACTAGATCTTCTGAAAGTCTCCGGATTAAACGCCAAAGGTATTTTATCTGGTTACGTCACTCTGGCACAGTCCGAAAAAGGCCTTATGATATCGGAAGGTCAGCTTAATAATGAAGAAAAGGGCTATATTAGATACTCTCCAGAAAGTTACCCTCGCGCCTTGCAAGGCGATGATACGCGGATGCAAACAGTGCGAAATGCTTTAACAAATTTCACTTTTGATGAACTAAACACTCAAATTTCAGGACCACTAGACGGTGATTTAACTGTTGTCCTGAGCGCAAAGGGAAAAAATAAAGCTTTGTCAGAGGAAAGACCTATTCACTTAAACCTTACTATTGAAGGTGCTTTATCACCTCTTTTAAAATCTTTCTTGAAACCTCTATCGGTCAAGCCTACTTTAAATGATAATGAAAAGAGCCAATGACTATGAAAACATTTTATAAACTCGCTTATTTACCCATACTTTTGGCAGGAACAGTCCTGATTTCAGCTTGTACCCCAACGGTTCAATTACAAGCACCAGACAAGCCAATTGAAATCAATATGAACATCAAAGTCGAACAAGAAGTACGCGTTCGTGTTGAGAAAGATCTTGAAAAAGAAATGAGCCAAAACCCTGAACTCTTCGGACTTTAAAGGAGCACTAAAATGAATATTTTAAGATTACTTTCTATCGCCATACTCATGACTGGCACGCTAGGTATAACAACAACTTTCCTCCCCTCCGAGGCAAATGCACAGTCAAGTATGTCATTAGCACAAGCTAAAGATAAAGGCTTTGTTGGTGAGATGGCTGATGGTTATGTGGGAATTGTTAATCCTCCAGGATCACCTGACATTCAACAGCTTGTTGCAACAACTAATGCTGGGCGTATGGCTGTATATGATGAGGCTGCAAAGCGCCAAGGCGTATCAATCATTACTGTAAAAGCATTGGCTGGTAAAAATTTACGTGAAAAAACCCCTCCAGGGCAATTTATATATACTGGTGGTAGTTGGGAGCGTAAAAAAGTCTTTTAAGAAATAAGGTTTCCTATCATGGATAATCGCAATGATCGAAGGTCACTTTCGCAAATGATTGTGTGCCTTCGTCTATTGTAAAGCGGTATTCCTTATCACCGACAACAAGTGAGTGATAAATAGGAAAAACACCCTCTTTTGTTTCTGTAAGCCCGCTATTTGTCGAAAAGGTTATACTGACTGGTTTAGCCGGATCAAACCATGCTTCGTCCTGGCCTTCATTATTCTTCGCTGCTTGCCCTTTACCTGCAACAGAAATAACATCACTCTCGCCAAGAGATATACCGCTTTCGGGCCCTTTATAATTTGGGGTGATAACAACAAATCTCTTAGTTGCCGCATCCACACAATTTCTTGGTGGTCGCGCTGACTTAAGGATGAAACGCAGACGCTCAGGATCCATACCTTCGTCAAGCCGCGTACGAATAAGGGATACAAGTTCACGTAAAGGCCCTTCATTTGGTAGCTCTTTAGATATTTCTTCGCGAAGTTGCACATATCGGCTCATCGCAGTTTGAGAGTTTGCCCTCGCAGAAAGTAACTCCTCTTGAAGTGCCTCAATATCTTTATCTTGAAGAGACAGTTTTTGTTTTAGAGCGCCCGTTTGACCAGAACCATAATTTTTACCAACCCATATTGCTATGAGGCTAATAATAAGAACAACGAGACATGCTTTAATAAAAAACGAGAATCTTTCGCGCGCGCGCTGTCTGTATCTTTTGCGAGTATTATATACGTTCTTGTGCATATTTCTGTACTAACACCAACCCTATTTCAAAGTCAAAGGTATACCGTAATAATAGTATGCTACTGCGACAAATAAGCAGAAGATAATTCCTATTAAAGGCAGCCCTGCAACTATAAAGTCTCTAAAGGTATAATGCCCAGGTCCCATAACAAGCAGGTTAGTCTGATAACCTATAGGAGATGCAAACGAACAGTTAGCCGCAAAGACAACTGTAATAGCACAAATAATTGGATCTATATTCAGGTTCAATCCCATATTGACCGCAATAGGCGTGAAGAGAATTGCACACGCATTATTCGTTAAAATATTTGTACATATCGCCACGATTAAAAATAGCATCGATACCATTGTCAATGGACTATTGGCGAAAGGTAATTCAAGCAGAGATTCCGCAATATAATTTGCTCCTTCTGTAGCCTCAAGAGCCACACCAAGCGCAAGCATACTCCCCACAAGCAAGAATATTTTCCTATCAATTGCGCGCGTAGCTTGGCGAATATTCAAACACCCTGTTGCAATCATCGCAACAGCACCTGTAACAGCAGCAACTGGTATGGTTAAAATTCCCACAGCAGCCATACCAATTACACCTGCAAAAATCATAAGGGCTCTAGGCGCCATATGCGCCAATGGAACCTCAGCTTTTGATCCAGAAAGAACGATAACATCCTTATTTCCGCGTAGGCTATTAACTGCATGATGAGGACCAGCAATCAGCATAACATCACCTGCCTCAAGACGAATGCGTCCAAAACGACGGCGCACAATTCTTGCTCTTCTTTGAATTCCAAGAACAACAGCACCAAATTGTCTGGCAAATCCAATTTGCTCTACACTCATATCAATGAAACGAGAGTTAGGAGGAATGGAAACCTCTGCCAAAACCCTTGTACGCTCTGCTTCCTCCATACTAGCCTCTGCGCCCTCATCTTCTCCATCCGAGGATATAAGAGCAGCCTTATCTTGGGACAACAAAAATCCAGGGAAGCGAGCAAGTAATCCCATAAGCTTTGCGCGAGTAGCAGCAATAATCATAATATCACCGACTGCTAGCTGGTAACCTTCAAAAGGCGGGAGAATTATGTGACCTCTTCGTTGAATTATTCGTACATTGATATCGGGTAGCGACGGAAAAGCACCATCAATACATTCCTCACCTATAAGAGGACTCCCCTCGTTAATATCAATTTCTGCTACAAATTCCTTTTTGTCTTCAACAATATTATCGGTCATTGATGCCCTTTTGGGCATAATAAACGGCATAACGAATAAAACATAAACGAGACCGCCAGCAGCTAACATACACCCTGGTACAAAAAACTGGAAAAACGTAAGGGGCTCATAGCCAGTTTCCTGTAAAGTTGAAGATACGAGCAGGTTAGTAGACGACCCCACCAAAGTTGTCATACCTCCAAGAATAGCCACAAAACTAAGTGGCATCATTACGCGGCTTTCTGACCTTCCCATTTTTTGAATGAGACTCTGCATAACTGGAATGGCAAGAATAACCAAAGGCGTATTGTTCATAAACGCACTCATAACAGCAACGAGCAAAAGGATAACTATAATGGATACAATCGCCATTTTCTTACCCGAAAAGCCAAGCAATCTCGTAAACGGCTGCAGGGCATCAGTTTGTAATATTCCTTGCCCCATCACTAAAAGTGCCAAAACAGCAATAAGTGAAGGGTTTGCAAATCCAGACAATAACTCGCCCGAGTTGAGCATATTATTGCCGTTTACATCATAAACAGGAAAAAATTGACCAAAGAGCAAAAGCGCGCACAAGAGAAAGAAACATATCATTTCAATTGGGTATTTTTCGCGCACAAACGCAATGACTGTTAAGGCCGTGAAGGCAAAAACAATATACATCTGAATTGAAGTCGGAATAAATAATTCTATCATATGATTTTTGTCAGTTTATTGACCAATTTCGCCCAAATTTTTCAAACCTACTCTAACAAAAAATTCAGTTGAATTTTCGCCTGTAGTGTCTCGAGTAAAGTTTTTTTGTAGAGTTGTTGAAACCGTAACACATTGGCCTAGATAGTCCAATCCAACATTGGTTCTTCGAAAACCTTCATTTTCTTCAGCAAAATCATAGACTCCGCCAATCTTAGCTGTCCACTCATCATTTAACCTGAGCGCAACATTCGAATTTACCTGCTCACGAACTTCGCTAATATCCGTCCCAGCAAGAGATTGAGCAAACAAATAGCGTGTATTAACTGTCATAGGTCCAGCCCTTAAGGAAGAATCAACTTCATGTCTATTGGGACTGAAATCATCCTCATCTAACTGAAAACGATAGTTTAGATTGATGTTAGATCCATAATTTGCCTTAATTTCCCCAACGTAATCACTTTTCTGATCCTCAAGTCCAGATCCGTTTAAAAACAAATCGTCTTCGTCTTCAAACCTGTAACTTTGTCCAAGGAATATTTCAAATTCATTTGAATTATCATCGTATAGGCCCGTACGAACACCATAAGTCACGCGCGAATTATCTTCTATTCGGTCATAACCAGGAAAGCGGTTTGGGTTATACAAGTTAGCAGTATCAATCTGAACATCTTGTGAGTCTTCGTTAGGAATATCAGTCTCGTTATCATTTAAATTTGGGGTAAGCGTGAGAGAAACCTTAGGTTCAATCACAGCCTGCACATTAGAGAATTGTTTTGCAAAGGGCATGCGTGTTTCCCAATTTGCATACGTGTAAAATCGTTCCTCTGTACCTGTTTCAAGATTGTCCCTGCCTTCAAAATAATAAACATCTCCACGACCAGACAAATCAAATGTATTAATCAAGCCTATCGGCAACACATACCTCCCTTGCCAACCAATATCACTAGTAAGCCTATAGGTTTCTTCACCACTATCAGTTCTATTAAGACCCAATCCAGAGAACCCAGCCTTCCATCGCCCTCCTAAGAGGCCATTAGGATCACCTAAAAACTCAGATTCAATTTCGGGTAATATAATTGGCTGATCACGTTGCCTCTCAGAAACGCGCACATCTTGAAAATATAAAGAGCGCACTGAAGTGTAGTCTCTTTCAGAAAATCGTTCTGCATATACTTGGGTCTCCAAGACATCGTCACTGGTAATATCATACTCTCTCACATATTGGTCATCTGTAGTGACCGCCAAATCAGAACCAACACGCCATTTTTCATCCAGATTCCATACTCCTTCACCAAACAGATGTCCTCTGAATTTCTCTCCTACTTCAATTTGTTTACCACCAGTTCTATCTATTCTATCTGCGTATGTTCCACCTGCATTTAATTGAACGTAAGCATCTTTAAATCTCTTGCGCACCTCACCCAAAAAAAGTGGTATTTGTTTTGCAAACACACGCGCTCCAACTGTAGCATCAAGGTCAGGCGCAATATCAATGTAGTAAGAATTTTCAACACCGAAACCTTGCGCTGACGTCAAAGAAAATGACGGAGCTAGTATTCCACTTTTACGTTCAACTGTTCCGTCTGGGTGCGAAAAGTAAGGTGTATAGGCAACAGGAACTCCAAAAACTTCAAATGTAGCATCGTCGTAAGTAATTGTTTGCTCTTCTTTGTTATGAATAACTTTACGCGCTTTCATTTGCCAAACAGGATCACGTTCTGGGTTCTTCTTACATGGCTCGCAGGGAGTATAAGTCGCCTTCTCCATGATCGTCTCGTTACCACCAACACGACGTCCCTTCTCAGCCCAAATACGAGAACCATCAGCTAAAACTGACCTAAGTCCGTCAACAAAACCATCTGCTAAATCTCTGCTCAATTCAACGTTATCAGCAAAATGAACATCTCCATTAGGCTCCAATATCGCAACCTCACCAACGCCTTTTACAATTTCTGTTTGCATATTATAAGAAACTTCTTGAGCCCGGACTATGCGCTCCCCTTGCGTAAACTCGACATCGCCTTTGGCTGTAACGACCTCAGTGTTATCATCATAAATCAACGTTTTCGAAGTCAGATTTACTGGCAACTCTTCCTCGATAGAGTTTTCTTGCGCAAGAGAACTAGACACAACCATACAACCACCGATAACCACCATGATGACAAAGTGACAGCTATAAAACCTCAATGATTTTTTAAATGATGCGGGCATAAGAAAAAGGCGGGTTAAAAAACGCTTACCCATTTTTGGTTAAAAACCGCTCAAAGTCAAGTTATCCACAGGACTTAGCGTGAGAAAAAAGCTGGCATATCCTCGCCAAAGCCTTGGGCATCAGAGTTATCTGATTTTATATTGTCTTGCTTAGATTTTTGAGCTGTCTTTTTTTGAGGCTTTTGCTTGTTTTGCAGAGCAACAGAGCTCTTATTTTCCACAGACTTTTCAACAGGGATTTTACGCTTAATAATTTCTTCAATACTTACTACGTATTTTTCATCATCCGAAGTAGCTAACATCCACGCCTCACCAGATTTCCCCGCACGACCTGTGCGACCAATTCTGTGAACATAATCATCGGGATGATAGGGAACATCATAATTAAAAACATGTGATACAGCACTAACATCAATTCCACGCGCAGCAACATCGGAACACACCAAGAGCGTTATACCACCGTCTTTGAATGCCTCCAGTGTTTGGTTCCTGACGTTTTGAGCCATATCACCATGCATTGAACCCGCGTTGTAGCCCTTCTTTTTAAGGTTTCTACAAAGAGTATCGACATCTTTTTTTCTGTTACAAAAAATAAAGGCTGTCTTTAACATCCTTTTTATCCAAAAGCTTGCACAACACACCTTCTTTAGAGTTTCCGTCTGTCCAAATAAGTTTTTGATCTACTTTTTCCGCGGGCGACGCGGCCGGCGCAACAGAAACCTGCTTAGGATTGCTCAAAAACTGCTCGGCTAATTTCTTGATTTCTTTAGGCATGGTCGCCGAGAACAATAAGTTAGGCTGTGAAAGGCAGTTTTGAGGCAATTTTCTCAATATCAGGTATGAAACCCATATCAAGCATTCTATCCGCCTCATCTATTACGAATATTTTGATATCATTAAGCAAGATTTGTCCACGCTCGAATAAATCAATTAAGCGCCCAGGTGTAGCAATAAGAACATCAACGCCGCGCTCAAGCTTTTTAATTTGTTCATTCATATATTTACCGCCCACCAAAAGAGCCTTGGATAAATCATGATATTTACCGTAATCATCAAAGCTCTCCCCTACTTGCGCAGCCAATTCTCGCGTTGGTGCCAAGACAAGTGAACGTGGCATGCGGCTTTTTGCATTACCAGATGACAAAACCTTATCATAGGCAAAGTAAAACCCGCTGTTTTACCTGTACCTGTTTGTGCAAGACCGATAAGGTCGCGCATCATCAATATCTGCGGGATTGCCTGCTCTTGTATAGGCGTTGGATGCGTATAGCCTTTTTCATCTATAGCTTTCAATGTTTCAGGAGAAAGTCCTAAATCTCTAAAGGTGGGTTTTTCGCTCATAATTAGAGTAATTCCGTTTGTTAATTTTAAAAAAGGTTTTCTGCCCAAGGTGGTAAATACCATATACGAGCATAGCGCTCATAAATCCAGGCATAGCTTCGTAAACGACAGTATTCCATGCGTAGTGTCGCCATAGTACCACAACAACAACGAACAAACATCATTATCAATGCTTGTGCTGAAGTATACGGCATTTTATATGCGCGGAGTAAAACAAGAGGCGCAAACGCAGACCCCATAATTGAAACAGCCAGCAACACAAGTGAGAATACGTCTTTAGATCCAAAAACTGCAATCCCTAATGCGATAAGAGTCACGCATAAAGTTGTTAACTTAAGAAAAATGTATGAATCTTATACTTTCTAAAAATATCTTGAGAGATAGATGCCGTTCCA
>CAVUDD010000001.1:0-137525 GCA_963740205.1 uncultured Alphaproteobacteria bacterium | reverse complement strand
GCCGCATGGCTGACGCATGTCATATGGTGGATTAAACTTATGATGAATGAACAAATGGATACAGTAGGAGAATGGGCGTTGGCGCTTATCGGACTATTCATGCCACCCATAGGGGTTATTCACGGCATTTTTCTTTGGCTGACCTAATATATTCAAAGTGCTTTTTACCTTTCAACTAGTATAGGAACCTAGTAACTGCGAAAAATAACAAGCGTTCATAGTGGATTATAACCAGCAGATCTGACATTTCCTGCCTAAATACGACCCTTTTCTAATAGCCATTTTTCAAGCCTGCCTTTATTTTCTGCAATTTCACTTACTCGTTTTTTTGCAGACTATAAATTATTAAATTCTATGGTTTTAGCTGAGGGGCGGGTTTTTCTATGGGTCTCCTTACATGATATCTCTTATCAAAATCTCTCTGATCCAATGGGGCACTTTCCCTATAATCCTCTTCCCCTTTAAAAGGGTGATTTTTTCCACCATCTCCCATGTTACTTCTCCATTAAAAGTTAGAGTAAACAAACAACACAGCTAAAGCAATATGTCAATATTATTTTGAGTTATTTTATTGCATTTTAATGGGTATAAGAACCTCGTTACGGCGAAGGAAGGGTAATGTCCAGGGTGCATTATAACCTGCGGCTTTATAATTACCTGTTTGAGCATAACCTTTTTCTTGTATCCATTGCTCAAGCCTTACCTTGTTTTCATCAATATTGCCTTGGGTCAAACGACCGCTGAAGGTAATTGCGGCAACGGTATAATCCTTGATTTCTTGTAACTTTACCTGATCATTTGTCGGAATAGGCGCACTCTGCATTGTGTATTCCTTGGGAAGGACAAAAGACATCATTGCCCCTTCATCCTTATCATCCATAAAGACAGGCGCTGTCATTGAGATTTCTTCACCCTTGGAATTATCTTCTTGCTCCTCATTCATTATGACTGGTGCAGTCATGCTGACCTTCTGAGACGATGTATTCTCACCAGTAATATAATTAAATAGGCGTCTGAATGCTGGATTACGTCCCTCTTCCATACCTTCGATCATTGGTGTTGAGGCAAGAATGAGACTTTCATAATTTCTGAGCTCTATTTTCTGGTTTTCAGCCTTTTCGATTACAGTATATGGGGCGGTTTCAACACCGCTATTACCAAACACGGAACACCCCGCGAGCGTAAACATCATAAGACATAGAGAGACAACCTTCATTACATTTCCTTTAATCATTAGACCATCAAGATAGTTCAGATCACACGTATCACAAGTCGAGAAACCTCTTCATGCATAATAAATAGTTTGGGAACTAAAATACGTTTTGTTTCATTAGCTTAGAAATAAATTAAATAAAGGAAAAAAAATCATGTCATATGGAATTTTAGGTCTTATTATC
The DNA here is from genome assembly GCA_963740205.1 of uncultured Alphaproteobacteria bacterium. GTDB lineage: Bacteria > Pseudomonadota > Alphaproteobacteria > Micavibrionales > Micavibrionaceae > UBA2137. Next base: position 136,128 of record CAVUDD010000001.1, on the reverse strand, counting down.
CTCATTCTGGATATTATCGCCATCTTAAACGTTATTCAAAGCGGGATGTCCGCAGCGGCTAAACTACTTTGGGTACTTCTTATTCTTGCCCTACCTGTCATCGGTCTTATACTTTGGTACCTGATCGGCGCAAAAAAACTCTAATTGGTTTTACAGCAACCTGATTTTAAAAACCCTGGACGCATAAACTCTAGGGTTTTTTTATAACTGGCAAAACGAATTATGATGGGAAGTAACATGAGTGACTGGCTTACAATATCAACAGAACAAATTTACGGAATCACACTTTCGGCTCTTGTCGTTTATGTTCTTCTTATGGTTTTTATTAAAATCAATGGGCTACGGTCTCTTGCAAAAATGTCTGCACATGATTTTGCCGTGACCATCGCTATAGGTTCGCTATTAGCGGCAACAGTTGTCCAGAAAGAGCCCAGCATTGGACAAGGTGTACTTGCCATTGGTATCTTCATTCTCTTACAAGCCATGTATTCATTCTGGAGATTAAAACGCAGCAAACCCCTGCTTGAAAACGAGCCTTTGTTATTAATGAAAAATGGTAAAATCCTGACCGAAAATCTGATATCGGCGCAAATCACACAACAGGATCTTATCGCCAAATTGCGCGAGGCAAATGTTCTGCAGTTCAGCGAGGTTCAGGCTGTGGTATTTGAAGCAACCGGAGATGTTTCTGTTCTTCATGGATCACAGAAACTCGACAAAAAACTTCTCGAAGGTGTGCGAAGTAAATAAAGGTTTTTACCGCTAAAATTAAATTTAAATAGAACTTTAAGGCGTTTCATTGGTTGGCTAGGCATACACAATTAAAATGAATCAGGAGATTCCAATGAAAATATTTGATTTTATAAAGGATGCTGGCGAGAAAATTGCCGATGTCTTTGACATTAACGAAGCCAATGCCTCAGAAAATAAAACAACCTTCGAAGATGTTATTCGTAAAAATAACTTAAAAATTGAAAACCTTAACGCTAAAAAGGACGGTGAAACTGTCGTTCTTACAGGCACCGCTACTTCACAAGAAGATGCCGAAAAAGCCATTCTGATTGCAGGTAATATTAAGGGCGTATCAAAGGTTGAATCTAAATTAAATGTTGAGAGCAATTCAGATCATCACTCTTCAAATTTCTACACTGTTGAATCTGGCGATACGCTATCTAGGATCTCAAAAGAAGTTTACGGTGATTCAAGCCAGTATATGAAAATATTCGAGGCCAATAAACCTATGCTGAAGAGCCCTGATGAAATTTACCCAGGTCAAACCTTACGTATTCCATCACAGGATGCTCAGTCAAAAGCGGCTTAGTAAAAATTACCCTAAAACATAGAAAAAAGGCTCTGTTTATACAGAGCCTTTTTTAATTCATTTAGTAACTTTATCGTTTGACAGCTCTTGCGATAAAAAGAAGCAATAGGGCACCTACGGTCGCCATCACGATAGAGCCAAGAATGCCCCCTACTGCGATACCTAGCGCTGTAAACAACCAGCCCCCTACAAAGGCACCCAAAACCCCAATAACCAAATCACCAATAAGGCCAAACCCAGCACCTTTCATGATTTTTCCAGCGAGAAACCCCGAAATAATACCTATTAGCAAAAATACCAGTAAACTTTCTGTGCCCATAACAAACTCCTTTGTTAAATATATGGAATGCGGTCGGAAATGACCTTAAGTTCCTGATTCTAGCATGAAAAATACCATTTGTATAAAAACAAATTTGCATTATGTAAACTTTTGAGGTATAACTATTCTCTAATATTTACATAAATAGGTTTTGGTATGAGCTATATAGATCAAAAGAACATCGACAAAGCTTTGCGTGACGCACAAGATGCTGATAAAGCAATCGCAATAAAGACTATTGGCTACATATCTGAGTCCCTCGATATTCAACGCCCCTTCTTTGGTAAGCTTTATGCTGATCTTTTGAGAGATATGGGGCTTAGCTTTAACGCCGATACACTTGCTCAGGCACGTTCTGGTAAACTGGATGCTATTGATGGGCTTGAGGATGCCATCATCGAAGCTGTGATGTTCTACAGAGAGCGTGAAGCCATTCGCATTGCAGTTGACAAAGCTTTGGCAGACGAAGCCACTAAAAAGGGTCAAGATGCCTTCTGGAAAGGTGCTGAAAAATTTGGAGAAGAACGTGACGCAGAAGATCGCAAAGTTGAACAAAAAGCGCAATTAGAAACCTCAAGACTTGCAGCCAAGGAAATTGATTGGGAAGCCCTTGGTGACCAGCCTTTACTTGCCTATAAGGATGTGGAAACCAATAATAAACAAGAAGATAGACAAACACCTTCAGCCGCCAAGCCCATTCTCGTCGTAGATAACACTGTACGAGACAAACTCCAGCAACTAACAGAAAAACAAAAGATTTCCGCGATTATGAACGGGGCTGCTGCACTATCTCTAGTTCTTGCCCCTGTGAACGCTCCACAAAACCTTGCATCAAGTGCTACTAGTTCCGCAATATCATTTAACGAAAGTGGCGCTCTTATTAGAATTCCACTTGAGACAAAAACGGCGTCAGATTGTAGTGCCGAGAGTCCCGTCTACTTTATCGGAGAGAAATTTGCTTTTGAGCATACCAATCCGGCAACGTGCCGACGCCTTATTGAACAAGCCATTCCCGAAATAGGTCAAACTGTTAATCTAAATGAGCGCATGTCAATTCAAGGCCTTGAAAACGGCAATATTCTTTTCGCTGTCGACGGGCGCGGAACAAATGAAATCACTGCTGATAATTACCATGCAATTCTTGAAGCATGGCAAATGACAGGTGGTGAGGCCGGCACACCTGTTCCATTATCATTCCTTCTAGCAAAATGGTTCCTTGAATCCAGACATGGCAACCTTATGCAATCGCCGTTCAGTTCCGCACGTGGAATGAATCAATTTGTGGTTGGGACTTGGGTAGAGACCGTTCACAGATATGGTGACATTACTGGATACAATCACGTTAGAGACCAAATCATGGCAGTAGCGCAACGTCTGGGGGGAAATCTGGACTATGCTAAGCTTGCTAAAGACCCTGAGATCAAACGTCTTCATCGCTTGTGGACCATGGATTCACATCATTCTGCCATCATGGGCATCATGTACAGCCATCATGGTCTTATAGAATTACAAACTTTGCTAGATAACGGTGAAATTCAACACCCTCAAGACCTTGAACATGTTACAGGTAGAATGGGTTACGCCTATCATTTTTTCGGTAAAAATGGCGCGATAGAATTCTTTGACGCCTACGCAGAAAATCCAAATCAGCGTGTCCGTGACGTTGTTTCAAGAGGCGTCTATAACAGAAATGCCTATTTCTTTACTCGAGACGTAGAGGTACCCAATGGAAACGGTGGAACACGAACAGTTAAAGTTGAGCTTACACTGAAACAATTCTATGACAGGTTACAATCATGGGGCTTTGATGATCGTGAAATGCAGGGATTACGTAATTTCGAGCGTGCAGAGCGTGTAGATCCTTCAACTTTAGATCTGAACATCCCCAATCAACCTATATCTGGTGAAAGCCATACTGCAGTCATAGACAGAGACGCTGTAACGCATGTCCCTGTAACAGGCAAACATGGCTATATAATTGAGACCTTCGAGGGCATTAGATTTGAGCGTAACGATAGCGCAAACGATGATCAGTTAGCGTTAACAGCACAAATACCTTATGTTAGTTTCAATTAATAGAATTAAGCGCTGACTGCACTACCCATAACCTTATCTAAAGTGGCGTTATAGTCGCTTTGTAAATCATCGATAAGGTTACCAATAGGCTTCACACCAGCTTGTGAAACGCTAATAATGACGCCGTTCGGATCAACCACTGTAAAATGCTTGCGTCCGCATGTTTCTTGCTTAACTTCACTGGCTAGATCTACGCCCTCCATGTACAACTCGTCATAAACTTCTTCTATGTTTTCAGTAAACAAGCTCAACATCATGCCAGAAACCTGAGTTTTATAATGTGGAGGAAGGTCAGGGTGTCGCAAATCAACAATGCCGATGTGCATAGTTTCATGCTCCTCGTGCTTTAAATAAGCATAATGTTCCATTTCATAATACGCACGAAAGCCAAAGTGGTCTTCGTAAAAATTAATCGTCTGCTTTAACTTATTGGTGCAGATAATCGGGTAAAAAGCATGACCTGTCATCTATTTTTTCTCCTAATAAACAGTCGTGATACATAGTTATTCGTATCAGTAATTAAATTGGATGACTTTTATCCTATTTAAACTTTACTATTCATTATAATTAGAGCGAATATTACCTCCAACAAGCTTTTCAAAACTGTGTGTCACAACCTTTTGTTGTGTGTGAGTGACGGTATTAACTGTTTGTTGTGTAAGTTGCTTGCCTTGTAAATGCTCGGGAGAAGTGCTCATACCTTTTTCTTTAATACGCACCAATAATTTATCAAAAATAATGGGTGATATTTTGTCTGTGCGCTCAGCAATAATACGCGACATTTCGGCGATATCTGTTTCTGGAAGTGTTGGGGGTAAGGGATCCATACCAACGGAATTCAATAAACGGCCATAAGCATTTTGATATTCAGCATAGGCCATATGTAATCGCGCACGATTTAAAGCTGCCTGTATTTCCATTTCTAACGTATCTGCCTCGGATAACTTAGTTTTCTTACTTACCACCCCGCGCATCTTACTACTTACTGAAGCCAGTTGTTTTACTAAGCCAAACCTATCCTCTGCCACTTTCAATCTTTGACGGGCAAGATTAACTTGAGACAACACTGCAACCGCAATTGCTCGTCTACGCATCTCAACAAGCTTTTCTTTATTTCTAGCCTGCTCCAAGCGAACCGGTAATGTAAAAAGCCTTGTTAGGTTGCTTGTTACAGATAATGAAAGTTGCGTCCAATCCGTATCCTGCAAGAAGTCGTTACTGTCAGAATAATGCCCAAATACGCCGCCAATTCCAGGCAATGCTGATAATGTTACCTTGTGAATGTCCCGTGCAGCAACGCGTTGCATCAAGATATCTTCACGTACCTCGGGACGTATCATAAGGGCGACAAGCTCAAGGTCTTCTGGGTTCAGATCCAAATGAGGCACTGTTGCTTCGTTGAATATATCGCTCTCATTTACTGCCAGTACATAATCGGCGCGAGGAGGTAGATTTATAAGGCTAGCAAGCTCTATCTTTGCTGTAGCAAGCTGAGATTTTAGTCCATTCAAATTATTCATGTTTTCCAGCAAACGCATTTGCTGCTGTGCCATAACCAAGTTATCGCCGCTTGTTTTATAATAATTCTCTAGATTGGTTACCGTTTTACGACCATCTACCAAAAGAGTGTCTATGTGATCGGATAGAATTTGTGCACTTGCAGCTCTCCAATAGGCGGAACGCACATCCTGAATAATATTGTGAATCACTTTTCGGCGACGTTCTTCTGCTACTAAAACCTGATCAGAAGCACTTTTGGACTCCGCAATTGCAAGCCCTGCATCAAGTATATTCCAACCAGCGGTTAAGGATGTTGTGGTTCTGTTTTCATCTTCGAAAACTGTTGGCGCAAGTGTCTGATTACCTGTTGTTGGGCTTTCCCCCCTTACCACCTGTTCATCATCACGGGAGGTGTATTGCGCTTTGGCGTCTAGTGATGGCAAAACCTCAAGTAAAGCCAAATCCACTTCACCCTTGGCAATCATTGATTCCATCATCGCAACACGGTGATCAAGATTGTATAGAATACCGCGAGCCATAGCCTCATGGAGGCTTAAAGGATGATCTAATGCCTCTTGATCTGCAAAAACAGTACGTAAATCCTCATCTAGAATTTCAACTTGTTCATCCACGCTTAGGGGTTCGGCCTGTTGGGAACAGCCTAGTAAAAAGAAAGGTACAGCGAATAAAGCAAAAAGCTTGCGCACTTGAAATCCATAAATAGATATTAAAGAAAGGTCGAATCGACCTCATAATGACATTTACATTTTGTCATGAGGGTTGGATTCTGTAAAGGAGGAGTTGACCTGAGTAGGTTAGCGCGCTTAAATGGCCTTCGAATAAACAAAGGAGAAAACATTATGTCACGCATTATCTTATCTGCACTTACCCTATTTTTAATAACCACAAATATTTCTTTGGCGAATGCTGCCACTCCTGCTGAAGGCTTTTGGCTAACTGAAAATGGACGTGCGGTTATTAACACTTACGAATGCCAACGTGGTCTTTGTGGCTCTATTCACTGGATTATTGACGGCGGCATGAAGATTGACGAGAAAAATCCTGATCCTGAATTTAACGGGCAACCTCTCTGTAATCTGGTTATTCTCTGGGGCTTTAATAAAGACGGAGATAATTGGGAAGATGGTAAAATCTATAAAGCAGATGATGGCGATATCTATAACGCCACAATCACTGTGAAGGACGAAAATACTCTTGCTTTGCGCGGTTACGTTGGCGTGCCACTATTTGGTAAGACACAAACATGGAGTCGTGTTAACCCAGCAGATTACTCTGCCTGTATAGAATAAAACCTTTTTCCATGGATATCTTTACTAATCTCGGCCAGTTTGCTGATAAATGGCGCAATGGCATAGTTGCCGTCGGCAATTTTGATGGCGTTCATAAAGGTCACCAAGCTCTTCTGGCCGAGACAAAAAAACGCGCGCAAAAGGAAGATGTACCTTTCGGAATACTTACGTTCGAGCCGCACCCACGTACGCTCTTTCAGGCTCCTACAGAGCCTTTTCGCATCACGCCTATTTCGCTTAAACGTGAAAAGCTAGAAGAAAATGGTGCCGATTTTCTGGCTGAAATACCTTTTACGCGCAATTTTGCACAACTCTCTGCACAACAATTCATTGATCAAATTCTTAAAACTGGGCTTGGTGTTAAAGAAATTATCGTTGGGCAAGATTTTCATTTCGGGCAAAATAGAGAAGGAAGTATTGAAACCCTCAAAAAAGCTGGCATTAAGGTTTCTCCCCTTGAAGATATTAACAATAAGCAAAACCAGAAATACTCCGCTAGTCGTATTCGCACCCTCTTGAGGCGTGGTCTTATTTCAGAGGCAAATGACATGTTGGGATGGGAATGGGAAATCTGTCAAGAGGTTATACACGGCAATAAGCGTGGACGAGAGCTGGGTTATCCTACAGCCAATATGACACTTGAAGACGTTATTCATCCTGCATTTGGAATTTATGCCACCTTGGTTCAAATCGAAGACTCTGATAAGTGGCATAAGGCCGCAACGAATATCGGCATTCGCCCTATGTTTGAAACCAAAGCGCCTTTACTTGAGGCGCATTTACTGGATTTTGATGGAGATTTATACGGGAAAATTCTGCGCGTAAAGCCTGTTCAACATTTGCGAGGTGAGGCCAAGTTTGAATCCATTGAGGAATTGATTGAGCAAATGGATAAAGACACTCAAAAAACACGCGATTTACTTGCGGTATAGAATATAAATTGCCATAGTCATTTCTATGAGAATACGAGATATACAAATTTCACGAATTATGACCCCGGTTTTTGCTTGAGTTGAGCAAAGGTCGGGCTTAAACATTTCCCATCATATATAAACGATAAGAGATTGAAGAGATTTGCTATGAGCAAAGACGATAAGACAAACGCTGATTTTTATAAAGAAACCGTATTTCTTCCCAATACAGAATTCTCCATGCGTGGTGAATTGCCTGTGAAAGAGCCTACCATTTTAGAAAAATGGCAAAAAATGGATTTGTACAAACAACTCCGTGAAGCCAGTAAAGGCAAAGAAAAATTCATCCTGCATGATGGTCCTCCCTATGCCAATGGTCATATCCATATCGGCCACGCTATGAACAAAATTCTAAAGGATGTTGTTGTTAAGACCATGCAGATGCGTGGGTTTGATGCGCCTTATGTTCCCGGATGGGATTGCCACGGTCTGCCGATTGAATGGAAGATCGAGGAAAAATATCGTGCAGAAGGTAAAGATAAAGATGAAGTAGATCCCCTTACTTTTCGCGCCGAATGTCGCGACTTTGCTCAAAAATGGGTTGATATCCAATCAGAGGAATTCGAACGCTTGGGCGTAATAGGGAACTGGAAAGAACCTTACCTGACAATGACCAACCGTGCAGAAAGCCTTATCACAAAAGAAATTCATAAATTCATTAATAATGGCGGGCTTTATAAGGGTGTAAAACCTATCATGTGGTCAGTGGTTGAAAAGACCGCCTTGGCCGAGGCCGAAATTGAATATAAAGAACACAAATCCATCACAATTTGGGTAAGCTTCCCTGTGGTAGAGACCAAATGCGATGCCATCAAAGGAGCCAAAGTTGTTATTTGGACAACAACACCATGGACAATGCCGTCAAACCGCGCCATTGCCTATGGCGAAGGTATTGAATATGCCGTTTATACTGTCAAATCAGTAGGTGATGGTGCACGCGTTGAAGTCGGTGAAAAACTTGTTCTTGCAACAACACTTGCAGAAGATGTGAAGGCTCAGGCTAAAATTGAAGATTGGGATGTCTCGGATACGCTTGCAGGCAAAGACGTTGCCGGAACACTTTGTGCCCACCCTCTTCGAGGCCAAGGGTATGATTTTGATGTGCCTTTACTTGAGGGGGACTTCGTAACCGATGATGCGGGAACTGGCTTTGTTCATATTGCCCCTGGACATGGTGCGGATGACTTTAACCTTGGTCAAAAACACGGTGTTGAAGTCACAGACAATGTTAGTGATGATGGTAAGTACCGTGAGCATGTTCCTTTATTCGCAGGACTTGAAGTTTACACGCAAGAAGGTGAACTTGGCGGTGGTAATTTTGCTGTTCTTAAAGAATTAAATGAAGTCGGTGCATTGATTGCCAAAGGTTCAATGCGTCACGAATATCCTCATTCATGGCGCTCAAAGGCTCCGCTTATTTTCCGCACCACTCCGCAATGGTTTATTGCCATGGAAAATGAGCTGGACTTAAGAAAAAAAGCCCTGCAGGCTATTAAGGACACAAAATGGGTCCCCGCCAAAGGCGAAGCCCGCATTAACGCAATGATCGAAAATCGTCCAGATTGGTGTATCTCACGCCAGCGCGCCTGGGGGGTTCCTATTGCATTATTCGTTCACAAAGAAACAAACGAGCCTTTAAAAGACCAAGCCGTATTTGATCGCATTATCGACCATTTTGAAAAGGAAGGCTCAGACGCTTGGTTCAAACGTGACGCCCAAGATTTCCTTGGAAGTGATTACAAGGCAGATGATTACGAACAAGTCTTTGACATCGTCGATGTTTGGTTTGAATCTGGCTGCACACACGCCTTTGTTGTAGAGGATCGTGAAGAGCTGAACCAACAGGCCGACCTTTACCTTGAAGGCTCAGACCAACATAGAGGGTGGTTCCACTCATCTTTGTTGGAATCTTGTGGCACGCGAGGTGTTGCGCCTTACAAGGCTGTTCTGACACATGGTTTCGTACTGGATGAAAACGGCTATAAGATGTCAAAATCCCTTGGAAATGTTGTCGACCCCAAGGATGTTATGGCAGAAAGCGGAGCAGATATTTTGCGTCTTTGGACATTGCTTTCCGATTACCAAGAAGACATCCGTATGTCTAAAAATAGCCTAAAAACAACCAGCGATATTTATCGTCGTTTACGCAACACACTTCGCTTCTTACTTGGCGCATTGGATGGTTTCACAAAAGATGAAATGCTCGATGAGTCCGAATACCAGAACATGCCTGAGCTTGAAAAGCTGGTCTTACATCAACTTACCGAAATGAACGAAAAGGTCATAAATTATTCTGATAATTTCCAATTTGGTCGCCTAATGCATTCATTGCATGATTTTTGTAACAGCGAATTATCGGCCTTCTATTTTGATATCCGTAAAGACCGTCTTTACTGTGACCGCCCTGATATGTTCGAGCGTAGAGCACATAGAACGGTTCTTGCGCAGATATTCAAATGTCTGGTGACATGGCTTGCACCTGTTTTGTCCTTCACATGTGAAGAGGCATGGAGCAACCGCCCACAAGACATTTACGAGAATTCCGAGAGTGTGCATTTGCTGGAATTTCCAAAATTGCCAGAAAGCTGGAATGATGCAGGGCTTGCTGGAAAATGGTTTGCCATTCGTCATGTCCGCGAGGCCGTTATGGGCGCACTTGAGCCACATCGCGCTTCTAAGGATATTGGTTCATCACTTGAGGCCTGCCCGACAATTTACGTCAATGAAGATTATGCCAAGGCTATAGAGGGGCAAGACATGGCGGAAATTTGTATTACCTCACAAATTAATATTGAGCAAGACGACGTCCCAACAGATGCCTTTACCATTGCCGAGTACAAAGGTTTGGGCGTAAAATTTGGAAAAGCAGATGGTAAAAAATGTCAAAGATGCTGGAAAATACTGCCTGATGTGGGCAGTGATAAAGAGTACCCTGACCTATCAGCACGCGATGCAGATGCCGTAAGATGGTACGCTCAACACAGAAAAGCTGCATAGAGGATTATAAATGTTTAAATATTTGGGTGGAATCTTCGTAGTTATTTTCTTATTCATGGCTGACCAGCTTTCCAAGTGGGCAATCGTTGAGGGATTATTTCAAGAAAAGACAGAACCATTTTTTCGCTGGCTAGGTCATATTTCACAGGAACGTTTGGAATTCGTTTCTCATCCTATATTACCGTTTTTCAATTTAGTTATGGTGTGGAATGATGGCATAAGCTTTGGTTTGCTTGGAAGTGATAGTGCAATGGGTGCCTATATCCTATCCCTGTTTGCATTGCTTATCGTGTCAGGTTTTTTAATCTGGTATATCCGTACAGACTCAAAACTTATACAAGTTGCCAGTCTACTTGTTATTGCAGGAGCAATAGGAAACGTGTGGGACAGAATACGCTTTGGCGCTGTAATTGATTTCCTCGATTTCCATGTTGCGGGCTGGCATTACCCTGCGTTTAATATTGCGGATTCTTGTATAGTCATCGGCGTCATGCTATTTCTTGTTAAATCGCTTTTCCTAGACTCTAAAGAGGACTAAAATGGCCATCATGCGTAAAACGACACTTTCATTTCTATGTTTGTCAGTTTCCACTGGCTTTCTTTTATCTGCATGTGGCAGTGCTAAAGAAAAACTTGGCTTAGTCAAAGAGGCTCCAGATGAGTTTGCAGTCATAAGACGTGCCCCTCTTGAAATACCTCCACATCTGGCATCACTTCCTGTCCCTACGCCAGGTGCCCAACGCCCACAGGAACCGACTGCCGAAGAAATGGCAGCAGAGGCTATATTTGGCTCTGAAATTCCACAATCTGTTGAGGCTGATATATCAAATACTGGTTCTGCAAATGCCACGGCTGCTGAACGCGCCATCATTGAGGCAGCAGGCGCTAATCAAACTCAGGACAATATTCGTCAGGTTGTAAACGAAGAAAACGAAGATACTGCCTACGAAGAACAAGCTGTTATTGATAAGATTTTTGATCGTAAGATTGAAGCATCAGGCAGTGTTCTCGACCCTAATGAAGAAGCTACTCGTTTGAAACAACAATTACCTGATAGCCGAATTATCGCACCAGGAACTGTATCGAAGGCTGAATAAATCTATTTTGCCATTGAAAAGAATACGGAAAGGCTAAATAAATAAGCATGAACCGTATTCTCGCCATCTTGCTTATCCTATTTTCTTTTATACCTTCTGCGCATGCAAAAGTCTTCAATGCTGAAACAGCAACACTCAAGAATGGCCTTCAGATTGTAGTTGTCCCTAACCACCGCGCTCCACTTGTTCACCACATGCTTTGGTACAAAGTAGGTTCGGCACAAGAAACAGCTGGTTATTCCGGGGCCGCACATTTTCTTGAGCATCTTTTATTTAAAGGAACAGACAAAATAGCTGAAGGTGAATTTTCGAAGCGTGTGCGCGCACTTGGCGGTGAAGACAATGCCTTTACCTCAAAAGATTATACAGCCTATTACCAGACCATCTCTAAAGACCACCTTGCAATGGTAATGAAAATGGAGGCCGATCGTATGCGTAATATTGATCCGTCAGAAACAGCAGTCAAAACTGAGCGCGATGTTGTTTTAGAAGAGCGTCGTCAGCGCACAGATAATAATCCGCAAGCACAGTTTTACGAACAATTACAATCTGCAATTTACCCAAACCATCCTTATGGTGTTCCCACCATTGGCTGGATGAATGAAGTCCAGGGGCTGCAACGCGAAAACGCTTTAGAATTTTATAACAAATGGTATTACCCCAATAATGCCATTCTGGTCATTTCTGGGGATGTTACGCTTGGCGATGTTTTGCCTATAGCGAAAAAAACCTATGGCAAAATCAAACCTTCAAAATATTTGCCTGAACGTAACTTTCCTACACTCCCAGAATTTAACGGCGAGACGCGTATCGTTTTCAAAAGTGAGCAGGTAAAGGAACCTTTATTTGCAAAAGGAACGCGCACGCCCTCATTTACAGGCGATAGGCAAACAGCCCTTGCATTACAAATTATAGTCGAGGCATTAGGTGGTGGCCCCACAACACCTCTATACAAGGAATTGGTTGTAAATCAGAAAAAGGCAATTAACGTTTCACTATCTTATAATGCCGAAGCTTTGGATGTCGCGGCACTTTGGGTAGGAGCTACACCTGCACAAGGAACTTCGCTTGAGGATCTGGAAAAGGCAATTAATGATTTTATGATGAGCATTCTTGAGACAGGCATTAGTGAACAACAAATTCAAGATGCTAAAAAACGCCTTAAAAACGCTGCTGTTTTTGCCCGCGATTCCCTTGCTACACCTGCCAATATTATTGGGCAATCCTTGACAACGGGATTAACACTTGAAGAGGTGGAAAACTGGCCAGAGAGTATTGAAGGCGTAAGCCAGCAGGATATAAAAAATGCACTACAAATTGCCTTCGGTGAAGGTTCTGAAAAACGCTCAGTTACTGGCTACCTCATTCCTGAAAATGAGGTACAGTAATGCATAAATTTATTTTTATTCTCGCTCTTTTTGCCATTTGGACTACCCCTGTTGCCGCCGAAGAAAAGATACTCGACATTCAAAAAGTTACCTCCGAGGGCGGTGTTTCGGCTTGGTTAGTCGAGGATCATTCTGTGCCTGTCATATCCGTAAGCTTTGCCTTTGATGGAGCGGGCGCAATTCTTGAGCCAGCGGACAAACAAGGACTTGTGCAGTTATTATCTAATACCTTAGATGAAGGTGCCGGTAATTTGGATTCTCAAGCTTTTCAAAAAACATTACTCGATAATTCAATTACTCTTAACTTTTCTGGTGGTCGCGATAGTTTTTCAGGCTTTATGAACACGCTTACAGATGAAAAACAAAAAGCATTTGATTTGCTTGAGCTTGCCCTTAAATATCCGCGCTTTGACAAAGAACCTATTGAACGCATGAAACAGGCAAATCTCAGTCGTATACGATCCGATTTATCCGACCCTAATTGGATAGCATCACGCGTTACCAATGACCGTGCCTTCGACGGTCACCCCTACGCGCAAAATAGTGGCGGAACATTAACAACTTTAAAAAACTTAACCGCACAGGATTTGAGGAGTTTTGTCTCAAAGGAATTATCTCAAGACAGACTTCTTATTGGAGTTTCTGGTGATATTACAGCCGAAGACCTGTCGAAGTCTCTTGATGATATTTTTGGAGAACTTCCCAAGACTGCGCCTAACGCATCAACTCCCGATATTTCATTACAAAATAAAGGTAAAACATTTTTCTATCGTCTTAAAATTCCCCAAGCCACGGTTCAAATGGTTCTTCCTGGAATAAAGCGTGACAATCCCGATTACTATCCTTTTCAGGTTATGGACCAGATATTTGGTTCAGGCGGATTTGGCTCTCGTTTAACCAAAAACATTCGTGAGGAAAAAGGCCTTGCCTACGGCATATATAGTTACCTTCAACGCCTAGACAAGGCCCAACTCTACTACATTACAAGCTCTACAAAAAACGAAACTATAGATGAGCTAAGAGCAGGCGTTAAAGAAGAAATTATTAAGTTACGTGGTACGCTTGTTGATTCAAAAGAGTTGAAGGATGCAAAAGACTATATTATTGGCTCGCTTCCTTTAGGCTTAACAAGTACCTCTTCTATAGCAAAAACACTTGTAGCTTTACAAAGCGAGAATTTACCCATTGATTATCTCGATACAGTACGTAATCACATTGAGGATATCACTGCAGATGATATTAAAAACGTTGCCAACAAAATCTTAAATAGCGATGATATTTTAACAATTATTGCTGGAAATCCTGAAGCAGGATTAGGAGAAATGTCCCTTATCACAGAACTACCTAATGTAAATTAAGGATACTCATGGGAAACCCGACACAAACTCTAAGCTGGAAACGTCTTCTTCAAAGCTCCAAGACTGCAGCACCTCAAATTAATGCTAATTCTTCTAGAATAATTTCTCTTAATGGCTTCCAGCTTGATTTCTCAAAACACCGAATTACAGACAAAATACTTGATGATTTGATTGCTTTAGCAAAAGAACAAAATCTTGAAGAAATGCGCGAAAAATTTTTTGCTGGTGATAAAATAAACGCGAGTGAAAACCGCGCAGTTTTGCACACAGCCTGTCGTGCAGAAAATCCAATCATAGAAACAGAGATAGCCCAAAAAGCCGTTGATTTTAGCAAAAGCGTTTTAAAGCGCATGAAAAATTTTTCGAAATCTGTACGTGATGGCCAACACAAAGGGTTTTCAGGAAAGGTTATAACCGATGTTGTAAATATTGGTATTGGTGGCTCGGATCTTGGACCAAGAATGATTGTTCAATCGCTTGCTCACTTATCAGATAAAGTAAAATGTCATTTTGTTTCAAATGTTGATGCGATGGACATCCAGCAGACACTTGATAATCTTAATCCTGAAACTACTCTTTTCCTTATTGCCTCCAAAACTTTTACGACTCAAGAAACCCTCACCAATGCTCAAACGGCAAAATCTTGGTTTTTAGAAAAGGGGCAAGAAAAAGATATAGCCAAACACTTTGTTGCGCTATCCACTAATTTAGATGCAACACAAAGCTTTGGCATTTCAAATGATATGGTCTTTCCCTTCGAGGAATGGGTGGGAGGACGTTTCTCTCTCTGGGCCTCGATTGGTTTATCTATCATGCTCTCAATAGGGAGTGATAACTTTCAAAAATTACTAGATGGTGCCCATGAGATGGACAGGCATTTTTATGCCACTTCCTTTGATAAGAATATTCCCGTTCTTATGGCATTGCTGGGTGTATGGGAAAGAAATTTTATGGGCAGTCATTCATTAGCCGTTCTTCCTTACACAGAAAAATTATCTCTACTTCCCGCTTATTTGCAACAACTGGATATGGAGTCCAACGGCAAATCAAAAGACCGTGAAGGCAATGATATTGATTACAAAACAGCCCCTGTCATTTTTGGTCAGGCGGGGACAAATGGACAGCATGCTTTTTATCAAGCTCTCCACCAAGGTAGTGATACTATTCCATCCGACTTTATTATTATTAAGAATATGCCTAGTCAAATAAATGACCATCAAAACAAGCTTCTCGCTAATGCTATTGCGCAGATAGAAGCCCTTGCCTTTGGGAACGGTAGTGATTTCAAGGGTAACAAACCATTATCACTCATCATGCTAGATGAATTAAATCCATATTTTTTAGGCATGCTTATTGCTGCTTATGAGCATAAAATATTCGTGCAAGGTGTGCTATGGAATCTGAATAGCTTTGATCAACCAGGGGTTGAACTAGGTAAAAAACTGGCTAAAGGCATCTTAGAAGACTCAAATTGTGCTGGGGCATACGCGTTCCTCTTTAAAAAATAAGTTAAGTCTCTCGAAACTCGTATTTTTTTAATATATACTGATAATAACAACACTTTATTAAGCTTCTGAGGATACCTTTAAAGAGCATGGACAAACCTAAATACGAAAAGATGACTCAATCTGACCTTGATAAGGCGATTGATAAACATGCCAAGTTTAAACGTGGTGTTCGTGGAGGACTTCGTGCAAATCTCAAATTCAAGGATATGACTGGTTTGAAATTTAAAGGCGCCAATATGGAAGGTGCCGACTTTACTGGCTCCATACTCACAGGAGCAGACCTCTCCTACGGCAACTACGTAAACGCAAGTTTTTACGCTTGCGATCTTAGAAATGCCAATCTTGAAAAGGCCAATTTTAAACGCGCTGATTTCCGAGGAGCTTATGTTGCTGGTGCTAACCTGACAGGAGCCGATCTTGGGTTAACTGATCTGCGCGAAGGCAAGATCATGAAAAATGATGCCGAGGGACGCATAAGTCAAATGGATCTCGGCAAAGAACGTGCAGGTAAAGCAAGCTTTGCTGGTGCGCGCATGCAAGAAACTAATTTATCAGGGTCACGTGCTACTGATGCTGATTTTTCAGAAGCAGATCTTACAGGGATTATTATCAAAGATGCTGATTTACGTGGCGTAAACTTCTCTGGCGCTAACCTAACACATGCCGACCTTAGTGGATGCGATCTCCGCTCTGCCAATCTTGCTGACACAATTACCGAAGGTGTTATTCTTGATAATGCCGAACATGACCATGGTGCTCTTAATGGCGCCATAGGAAGTCATAAGAAAATTGGAGAACTTCTCAAAGAAAAGGGTGTAACACTTCAGGAAATGATTGAGAAACACGCACAATGGATTAAGTCCAGCGGTCGTGAAGGTGAACAAATGGATATCTCAAATACAGATATGCGCTCTATCGTAAACCTAAAAGATTATCCTGTGACTGCATTAAAAGCGATAAATGTCAGCTTCATTGGTCTTGATTTAAATGATGCGCAAATGCAGTTCTGTCAGTTTGATAATTCTGATTTTAGGGATTGTTTTTTAACGGAGGCTGATTTACGTGGCTCTCGCTTTATAAATGTCAAAATGAACAGAGCCAATCTTAGAGGCGCAAATCTTTCCCCCCTAATCTTTAAACGTCCTGATGGAACACAACGCGTCGAACGTGTGAATTTAAGTGGTGCGGATTTACGCTTTGTAAATTTACGTGATGCCAATCTTGCCCATGCTGTGCTTATGGGTAGTAACCTTGAAAATGCCGACCTTTCAGGTGTTGACCTTAGAAAAGCCGATCTTACAGGGGCGAATATCCGCAATATAAATCTCAAGGGCGCCAATACAGACGGTACAGTTTTCGATAAAACTGAAATTGTTAGCTCTTAAAAACTCTCTTAAAAATTTTTATCAACGAGATAGTGAGGTGCTTTTCACCTCATTCATTGCATGGCTTGGTTATGGCGACTAGCATAGATTTATGCCTATTCGTGAATTGCCAGAGACATTGGTCAATCAAATTGCCGCCGGTGAAGTCATCGAACGGCCTGCTGCTGCCGTCAAAGAACTAGTCGAAAACGCTATTGATGCGGGCGCAACCCGTATTGATGTTGATATTCGTCAAGGCGGCAAGGCACTAATTTCTGTGCGTGATAACGGCACTGGCATGAATAAGGCTGACATCCAAAGCTGCCTTAAAAGACATGCCACCTCTAAACTCCCCAGCAACGATTTACTACATTTGGATTACCTTGGTTTTCGTGGTGAGGCCCTTCCTTCGATTGCAGCCGTTTCTCGACTTGCAATTACCAGTCGTCCACATGACGGGGATGAGGCATGGGAAATTTGTGTCGAAGGAGGGAAACAAACACGTTTCCAACCTGCAGCACACCCTGAAGGTACGACCGTAAGTGTTAAGGATTTATTTTATGCGACACCCGCCAGATTAAAATTCCTTAAATCTGATCAAGCGGAATATGCGGCGGTTAAAGATGTTGTGATACGTCTTGCACTTGCTAATCCTGAAATCGCTTTCCGACTTGCCAATAATGGTAATACGGTTATTTCGACAACTTCAGCGCAAGGCGAATTATTCGAGAGACGTTTGGAGCGTATCGGTCAACTCATAGGACAGGATTTTCCAGAAAATGCGCTACAGATAAATGCAGAACGTGAAAATATAAAGTTAACAGGCTTTGCAGGCTTACCAACACTGCATAGAGGAACAGCCCAACATCAATATCTGTTTGTGAATGGACGCCCCGTCAAAGATAAGCTTCTTGGCGGCGCACTAAGGGCAGCCTACATGGATGTGCTAGCGCGTGACCGCTACCCTTCAGCAGTTCTTTTCATAGAGCTTTCGCAGGCCAACGTAGATGTTAATGTGCATCCAGCAAAAACAGAAGTTCGTTTCAAAGATCCCGGTATTGTCCGTGGATTAATAGTTAGTGCAATTCGTCACACTTTGCACGAAGGCGGACACAGAACTGCAACCTCTGTTTCTCAGTCAGCTTTAGGTCGCCTACAACAAAATCGTGAGCAAGGCTTCCAATCCCCTACATTACCATGGAACACGGGCGGTAGTTTTCCTTCTTCGCCATCACAACCCTATGATAAAGACGGCTTGTCCGATATTCCCAATCAGCCGGGTTTTTCATACCCTGGCTCAGGCGGTGGCAATTTGGCCTATAATTATTACGCCCCTCCCGCGCCGTCTGCACGCGCAGAGCTAGAGACCGAAATTGCTGCGCAATCTTATCCTCTAGGTGCAGCGCGCGCGCAATTACACGAGTGTTATATAGTTGCACAAACGCAAAAAGGTATGGTCGTTGTTGACCAACATGCCGCTCATGAGCGGCTAGTCTACGAACGTTTCAAACAGCAGGTCGAAGAAAATGGTATTGAATCGCAAGGACTTTTAACGCCTGAGATAGTCGAGCTAGAAGATACCGCAATGAATTTGCTTTTAGAACAAGCGGACTCTTTATCAAAACTAGGCTTCGAAATTGTTCCCTTTGGAAAAGGTGCCGTTGCTGTACAAAGCATGCCTGTCCTTTTACTAGGAAAGGCTGATCCCGCGAAACTTGTGCGTGACTTGGCAGATGAAATTATTGAAAACGGAGAAATTACAGGACTTGAAGAGCGTATCAACCACATTCTCTCAACTATGGCGTGTCATGGTTCGGTGAGATCCGGACGACGCTTAACAGTTGAGGAAATGAATTCGCTTTTGCGACAGATGGAAAACACTCCACTTTCTGGACAGTGTAATCATGGACGACCCACATACATCGAATTATCTCTTGATGAAATCGAAAGCTTGTTCGGACGACATTAAGTGATAAAATACATTCCATGACAGATGAAATTACTAAAAACAAAAAGACAGTTACAAATATATATGCGGCCTTTATTGTAAGCGTTGTCTTACAATTTATGCCCAATGCAAGCATTCAGCTTTTTGCTATGTTTCTTTTTCTTGGTGTTCTTATCTGGTGTTACATAGCACGCAAACAATATGGCCACGCAACACTCGTTGAAAATCACACAACTTACATTATTCGTACAATATGGATTTTTTCTCTGGTAATGACCGCAGGGTTTATATTATGCGGGGTATGGCTCTACTCGGTTGCCGATCAAGAATCCCTACAGACATTTGCAAATGAGGTTATGAAGGCTGCAGAATCTGCACCACCGCATGACTTAACAGATGCTTACACTGCAATGGTAGAGGTCAATTTTAATGTTATTATATGGGCAAGCCTCATTACAATTGGACCCTCGCTTATCTATCTTGGTTATCGTCTAATAAAGGGCGCAAGGCGAGGCATTAAAGGCTATCGCATAGACAATCCTACCAGTTGGATATAATTTTCATTATTATCAGTAGCCTCGGGAACTTATATATTTTATAGCCGTTTGTAGGCTATGAAATACTTAATCGCATTATTTGTAATTGTATTATTCTCAGCGGCAGTGCCTGTTGTGGCAGGAACGTTCACTTCCCAAGATATCGATAGTGATGGGCTAAATGCAGTAAACGCATTTCTTCCTTCAGATAATGAACAAGAAGTCAGTTTTTACGTTCGCAGAGAAATAATCAACGATAGTGACACCCCTCAAGGTGATCATTAACCAACCCCATGGCCTGCATGTGTGCATACATGGTCGTAGGTCCCAAAAACTTAAAGCCTCTTTTTTTCAAGTCTTTTGCCAAAGCCTCTGATTCAGCTGTAAAACCTAGCTTGCCTACTGCCTCATAAGTTATCTTAGTGGGCCTATTCTCAGGTAAAGGCCTGTAGTTAGAAAAATATTCCCATAAAGAGCCAAATTCTTCGATGAGTTGAATCGTCAGTTTTGCATTATGAATAGTCGCTTCGATTTTACCGCGATGCCTAATAATGCCTTCATTTCTCAAAAGTCTCTCTACATCGTTATTGTTAAATTTTGAAACCTCTTGAAAATTAAAACCAGCAAACGCCTCTCTAAAATTTTCACGTTTTTTAAGAATTGTTATCCAGCTCAAACCTGCCTGAAAACCTTCAAGACAGATTTTTTCGTAAAGAGCTATATCACTTTTTGTTTCTCGCCCCCATTCTGTATCGTGGTAATGCATGTAAAGAGGATCATTGCCACACCACCAGCAACGCACTTTACCATCTTCGCCTGTGATTAAACCTTCACTCATGCTGACTTGATAGCATCTACACAAAGACGACTTGCGGCAAACAACCTTTCGGCCTCGACCCACTGTTTTTCTAAATGTGGGTCTTGTCCATAAAAGTCCGTATTGTAGATTTCACTTTTAAGAAAATCTTCTACATTAGCCGTCTCAAGGATATCTTTAGGGCTAATATCCTCATCCATAAAGGCCAGAGCTAAAATAAAAGATCCTGTTTCTGACGTTAGAATTTGTAGCAAGGTAAATTGGAAATCATCCATTCCTTCTACACGTTTTTTGGCGTATTCATTGGCAACGGCATCTTGCTCAATAGCATTCAATTCTGTTGTCGTTTTTAAAATTGTACCGCTTTTTCTGTTATACCACTCAATCCATTTATTCCATTTGCTGGCTTGCCGTTTTGCCATTGCCGAAGTCAAACCCGCATCTTCTGCATGATAACAAAGCATATCGGTATCAAGATAATTCAAAATTTGCTTTTCGATGTCAGAGCGGTAAACGGAAACATGATCCATATGTGTTGTTGTAATTTGCGTAACGGGCATAATTTGAGGATTAATTATATCCTTCTGGATTGACCATTCATGATGCATCGCCTCTGCTATAACCTTATTAGGAGTCGAGAGAAGTTTTCCAGATGGTGTTTTTACAGGGCGTTCGTCCAGCAAAATGGTGAAGTTATTATTTTCATCAAAGCCAAGCGAAACCTCTTTATAAAATCTTTTCATAAAAAATACCTATGGCTTGCAGACTTCATCTATTGCAGAAAAATCATATGTTATCTTTTCAGGATCAGCCACTTCGTCACCTAGAATAACGATACCGGCATCAGGTCTTATTTGTGTTTGGCCTGTCGTAATAACTTTATCATTTCCAACCATATAAAAGTCATTGAGATTTAAGCCCATCCATAAGGTTTCAGGCTTTGCAAGAATACATGGTGCACCCTCTCCTACCAAAACACCCTTGGCAAAGACTATCATTTGTCCATCGTCATTTGCGACCAAGGCACCTTGAACATCGGTATCACCCATTTTAAAAACGAATGGAAAACCCTCTTGAAACTTGAAGTAGCGATTATCATCGCGCCTTGAGACCCAGCTCTCTAGAGGCATCATTAATTCATAAGTTTCATCACCATATATACCAACGACACTCAAATGATATTGTTCTTCATCAATCTGTTTAACATCGGCACGGTCAACAGTGAGTGCGCTCAGGCCGTTTTGTAAGAAACGCATATTAAGTAGGCGAATATCATTAAAAATACTGCTTTTTGTAAATACAACCGAACCCGGCCCTTCGAAATGAAAGTCATCTAGAAAAACTTTTGGCTCCCCTGTAACACGGTCCTCAAATCTAATATTTTGAGCATCAAGAATAAGTTGAGGAAATAATTTAAAGGTCTGCAAAATGCCTATATCAACATTTGTGCCACTTAAATCCCCAATAGCAGATGCTAGCCCATTTCTTTGTGCCTCTCCTGTACCTTGTAAAAGATTAAGAGAGCCAATAAAGAACAATATTAGGCAGACAATAACAATCAGAATGCGAAACGCCCATTTCATAATTCTACCGAAAACAGTCGGTTTTTTATAACCTTCCATATCATTGAATAATACCATGGGACTTTACCTTGTCTTTCTAGGTTTTGATAAGTTCAAACGGATCATCACCTACATTGGCGGAAAATCCAAATGCCTGCCAGCTTTTCTTTAAATCAGTTGGTAGTGGTGCATTGATATCCATCATTTTCTTTTCATTTGGGTGAGGGAAAATAATGCGGTAGGCATGCAAATGTAATCTAGTTGATGCTCCAATCGAGTCAAAAGCGTCTGTCTGTCCACCATATTTATCATCACCTAGTAAAGGACATTCGAGAGCATATGTCGCATGAGCCCGTATCTGGTGTGTGCGCCCTGTCCTTGGCCAAAACGCAACCAACGCAGCATCCTGTCCAGCAGTCTCAACAACCGAATACTCAGTCCTGGCGTATTTACCGAACTCTTCATCAATAATCATCATATCTTTTTGATAACCATCGCCCTTACCTAATGGGGCAATAACACTACCCTCTGTCATTTCAGGCACACCAATAGTAATTGCCCAGTAATATTTACGAATATCTTTTTGTTGGAAGATCTTTCCTAGCTTTTGCAGAGTTCCGCGCTTGCGCGCACATATCAAAAGTCCTGATGTATCCCTATCTAACCTGTGTGCTAGTTTTGGACGCAGGCCTTTTCTATCTGTTAGCAACTCCAAGATACCATCTACATGGCGTGTGATTTTAGAGCCACCTTGTGAAGGTAAACCATAAGGTTTGTTCAAAACCAACATGTCACCATCATCGTATACAGTAATACTTTTAAGCAAATCCCTGTCACCTGTTTGCGGTCTAAAGGTCGTAGGGCCGTGTTTGTCTTCCATTGGTGGCAATCGCACCTCTTGGCCAGCCACAAGCTTTGTATCAGGCTTTGCACGCTTGCCATCAACGCGCACTTGTCCCGTACGAATCATTTTCTGAGTTAAAGCAAAAGGAGTACGACCGATATGCTTTTTCATCCAACGATCAAGCCTTTGACCATCGTCATCTTGCTTAACCTTGATAATTTTTACATCACTCATGCCATCACCTGCCTTACTATTAACATTCCGCCAATTAAGGCAATTATAGAAACAAAAACAGACGCACAGACATATAGCCCCGCCGATACATAAGCGTGTTTCTCTATCAAATTTATTACATCCAGAGAAAAGGCTGAAAATGTTGTGAACCCACCCAGTAATCCAACCATCAAAAAAGCTCTCATCTGCTGGGATAAATCAATTCCATGTGCAAAGGCAGATACCGTACACCCCATTAAAAACGAGCCAACAATATTAATCGCAAGAATACCCAACGGAAAAGACATCCCTGCCGTTGCGACAATACCATTATTGGTGAAATGACGAAGAACTGCGCCCATTGCTCCACCTGCTGCGATTGCTATAACTGTCTGCATTGATAACCCTATTATTGTTGCTCTTACTATATAAAGCAAAGGGGCTTTTAAGAGAAGTGATTACGCAACGCCGAATATCCAGCCCTCCTTTTGTGCACTTCGTTCATCCATTGACTTAGGAGAGGTTATATTTTCGGGTAAGTCGTCACCATTTCCACAAAGCACACGAATTCCAGCAGCCGACACAAGCGCATCTGCCGCATGATCCGAGACAGACTCTGCTGTCATTTTCAGGCTTTCTAATTTCATAAGGCAGTCATTCAAGTCATCTATATTACGGACTTTATTGTTTCCCCATCCTGCGCGCTTTAAAAACTGCCTCGGGTATATTTCTGATATAACAATTTTGGCTTTATCGTATTTATTTACTTCATCAAACGGCCAAACAGCTATTTTTTGTCCGCATCTTTTGCGTAAATCATTTACCATTCTCATTGCAGCCAATCCTCCTTTACCAACTTGCTTTGTATAACAGAGCTTAAATGGGCTTTCAGGCCAGCCAAGTCCTTGCTCGCCACACGCCCATTCGGTTTTTCGTCTAAGCTCTTTCCCTTCAAACCAAGAGGGTTGCTTACCTTCCAACCAAAAATATTTTTTGTACTTTAGCCAGAAAGACTCTGCGTAGTAATTTGGAATATCATGACATACAGCATCAACCTTAATCCATAAATCATGAGCTATAGCCGTTGCACTCAACTGCTTCTCCAAAACATCCGCGTTATAGCCAAAGTTACAATCAATACCTATGAAGGTGCGGACATCAGATTCACAAGTCGCTTCTATCCAATTAGAAACAGCCTTTCTTGACCAATTTCCACCCTGAGGCGGCAACATCAATGATGGCGCTGAATTTCCTTTTTTGCAGGCAGCAACCTGAATAGCAGAAGTTTGAATTTGTTTGGCACCGGACCAATCAATTCCAACATATAGGTCAAAATTCTTCATATGCGCTATTTAACAAAGGCGCTCGCCATTAGGAACATCTCCACTTGGAAAAGCCAGTTTTACAAACCCGTTTTCGTCATGAAACCCAAGAGCCAGAACTTCGGACATAAAAGGTCCGATTTGGCGGGGTGGGAAGTTCACAACAGCCATAACCTGCTTCCCTATGAGATTATCTTTCGAGTGATGTTGTGTAATTTGCGCAGAGGTTTTTTTCACACCCAGATCTTCACCAAAATCTATGAACAGTTTTAAAGCTGGCTTTTTAGCCTCAGGAAAGTCTTGTACATCCACGACGGTGCCCGCACGAATATCAACCTTCATAAAATCATCAAAAGTTATTTCATTCATTGTTCTTTTTCTCTCTTAATTTCCTCCAATAATCGAGACGTTTTCTAATGTCTCTTTCGAATCCACGCTCTGGCGGATCATAGAAAATCTCTCTTTGCATTTCATCGGGAAAATAATTTTGCCCTGAAAAACCATCCACTGTGTTGTGATCATAGTTATAGTCTTTTCCGTACCCCTCATCTTTCATCAATGTTGTAGGGGCAGGTAAAATATGCTTGGGAGGCATCAATGACCCTGTTGCCTTTGCACTTGCCATCGCAGCCTTAGATGCAGAATAAGATGCGTTAGATTTAGGAGCAGTAGCGAGATAAATCATAGCCTGCGCAAGTGCCAACTCACCTTCTGGCGACCCCAAACGCTCATATGTATCCCAAGCATTTAAACAAACTTGCAAAGCCTGAGGATCAGCCATACCTATATCTTCTACAGCCATTCGTACCATACGGCGTGCAACGTAGCGTGGATCTTCACCACCATCTAGCATTCGTGAAAACCAATATAGCGAAGCATCTACGTCAGACCCTCTCATAGATTTATGAAGAGCTGAAATCAGATTATAATGACTATCGTCTTTTTTGTCGTAAAGGGGGGCGCGCTTTTGAACGGATTTAAAAAGTGCCTCCTGATCCCAACGTTCATTACTATCGGCCTGAGCAAAAACCTGATCAGCAAGTGTTAAAATATATCGTCCATCTCCATCGGCCAATGCCTTCAAGGACTCTCTCGCATCACTCAAAAGAGGCAGAGATTTCTCATAATATTTTTCTGCACGCTCCAGCAGACTGCCCAGGGCAGCATCATCAAGACGTTTTAAGACCATAACCTGACAACGTGATAGAACAGCGGAGTTTAGTTCGAATGAAGGATTTTCAGTCGTTGCGCCGATAAGGGTAATTGTTCCGTTTTCAACAACGGGTAAAAAAGCATCTTGTTGTGATTTATTGAAACGATGAATCTCATCCACAAAAAGAAGAGTTCCTTGCCCATTCTGTTTTCTAATTTTAGCACTCTCGAACACCTTTTTTAAGTCAGCAACACCAGAAAATATGGCTGAAATCTGTTCAAAATGCAGATCAGTGTAATCAGCGAGTATTCTTGCTAAAGTTGTCTTCCCGCATCCGGGAGGGCCCCACAAAATTAAAGACGCAAGTTTGCCCCCTTCAAGCATTTTTCGCAAAGGCGCGCCTTCGCCAATTATATGGTCTTGACCTATGACATCATCCAAAGTTTTGGGTCGTAAGATATCTGGTAACGGGCGAGTGTTATCATCCGCTTTTATAAGTTCTGTTGTCGTATCAAAAAGTGTAGAGGTCATATCTCAGAACATAGCGCGGACGCCCTTATCTTACGAGTTCACTTTTATATTCGTTTTTTATAATATGTAAAAACTTGTTGATTCAATGGTTATGTATGTTAATTTGCGCTCATTATGAACTTTGCATCAAACATAACTTCTCAAAGTCCTTCTTTAAAAGACTCCGTCGAGCTGATGTGTGAATTCCATAAAAGCCATTCAGACGGCGATTACCCTTATTTTTATCACCCATTGCGGGTCATGGATAATGTACTTAGGCTATGGCCACAGGCTGACGAGGAAACTCTTATTGCAGCTCTATTCCATGATGTTATAGAGAAATGCAAAAAAGATGGAATCACAGCCGACTATTTGCTTCAACTTGGCTATTCACAATCAACAGTTCAAATCATTCAAAACATTACAAAAAATGAAACCGTTGATCGCCCCTATAAAGAAAGAATTGCTCTTATCATAGGCATGGGCGACTGGAGGTCTATACTAGTCAAATTAGCAGACAATATGGACAATAGACATGCTGGAAGAAACAGACTTCTCGCAGCAAGAGACCCTGAAAAAGCAGCTAAATTTGCAATACGTTATGATGCCTCAATAGAAAGGCTATCTAAGGCATTAGAAAGCTTTGTACCTCATTTAGGTATTTCTCACGAAAAAGTTCTAGAGCTGTTAAAATCTCCTCAAACTTTACCAGATCTTATTGATGATAAAGCCGAAATAAATTTAAGCATATTCCCTCAAATCCCTACGAATTCACCTGCTTTTAATTAAAAATAAACAGCACTTTTGACTTTTCATGTATATTATGTTAATTAATACGTATGGTAAAATATGACGACGAAAGTTTTAACCGCATGCGTGCGGCAACAAGGCTTTACCCATTATTAAAAGATGGTGAAGACCCCAAAATTGTATTTAATCCAGATACACTTAAAGTAGACTTGCAAATGCTTAGCGATGGCGAACTAAGGGCTATTATACTTACTGACTTTGTAGCACTTTCACAACAAATCGGTGATGGGCATATAAGACTTGCTGAGGAGATAAAGGAAGCAGCAGACTCCCTTGGAGAATACTATTATATAAATGATCAAATATTTGGAGACATGAATTCAGAAAATAGCCTTAGCAACAAATTCTCCTTAGCTTTAAAAAATATAATAAGCAGTTATTCTAACATTCTGGAAAAAGTATCAAGCTCTAGGGGTGTAATGTCTGATAGTTATTTCCAAATACTAACTAATTTTGGTGGCAAAAGAGTGGTTACTACTGCTCCTGAAATGCACACACATAATGCGGGGGCTACTCATATTACTTTTGGGGATGCCTTGCTTGAGATTATGATAGGCGATACAAAACCCGAAGACGCTAAAGAGCTGTTTGAATTAGATAGTCATGTTGAATCATATGAGTATATGGCTTCAAGACCTGATCTTGAAAATCGTATCAGACTTATTCCTGAGAACGCTTTAATAATTATGGGACGCGATTTGTATCACCGCTCCCCTACCTCTCTCCTTCATGAAGGTAACAACAGATTAGCGTTACTCACGTTATAAAAAAAGCGCCCAAAAGAGCGCTTTCTTAAAATTTCTAAATAAAAGAACTTAGCCTTTTTTGGAAGGTGCTTTTCTAGCGGCAGGTTTGCTAGGTGTAGCCTGAGATTTAGCCTTTGTGCCTTCTGATTTCTTAGCTGGTGCTTTCTTAGCCGGTGCCTTTTTAGCAGCAGGCTTAGCAGAATCGTCTTTTTTAGCCTTTTCGCTTTTTTCTTTGGCACTTTCTTTAGCTGCTTGCGTGTTTGCTTCTTGCTCTTGCTCGAACTGAGATGCCGCAGGACCACTATCTGCACCCTTAGCACTCTCGTCACGATCAACAAACTCAATAACAGCCATAGGCGCAGCATCACCATAACGGTAACCAGCCTTTAACACACGGATGTAACCACCTTGTCTATCTTTGTAACGTGCAGCAAGAACATCAAATATTTTCTTGGCTTGCGTTTCATCACGCATGATTGAAATTGCACGACGATAATTGGCAAGACCGCCTTTTTTACCGAGTGTAATCAGTTTTTCAACAAAAGGACGAAGTTCTTTTGCTTTTGGCAAAGTAGTAACAATTTGCTCATGCTTTACAAGCGCTGCAGACATATTGGCAAACATTGCTTTTCTATGAGACGTAGTACGACCCAATTTACGTTGTTTAATACGGTGTTTCATAACTCATCCTTTTCTTCTTAAACTGCGGCCTCAATCGGGTGAAACCATTTTACTTAGCCAGCGCAACCACCCGAATGTATGAGTTAGAAAGCTGGTCGGACAACAGCGTCCTTGATTAATAGATTAAACTTATGCGCTGAATGGGTCTTCCACTTTGCTAATAAGCTCATCAATATTCTCAGGTGGCCAGCCTTCGGCTTCCATACCTAGGTGAAGACCCATCTGAGTTAAAACTTCTTTGATTTCATTCAATGATTTACGACCAAAGTTTGGTGTGCGAAGCATATCTGCTTCTGATTTTTGGACCAAATCACCTATGTAAACAATGTTATCATTCTTCAAGCAGTTAGCTGAACGAACTGACAATTCAAGCTCTTCAACTTTACGAAGAAGATTACGGTTGAATGGAAGAACTTCTTCCTCTTCTTCTTTTTGAGCTTCTTTAGGCTCTTCAAAGTTGATGAAAACTTGAAGTTGCTCTTGAAGGATACGTGCAGCAAATGCGACCGCATCTTCAGGAGTTACAACACCATTTGTTTCAACGTGAAGTGTCAATTTATCGTAATCAGTTACCTGACCAACGCGAGTATCTTCAACTTCATATGTTACTTTGCGAACTGGTGAAAAAACAGAGTCAACAGGAATAAGTCCGACCGGAGCTTCTTCTGGTCTGTTTTGTGATGCAGGCATGTAACCTTTACCAGTATTCACAGTCAATTCCATATTTAGGCTAGCGCCTTTATCCAATGTGCATAGAACCAAGTCAGGGTTCATGATTTCGATATCTGCACCAGCTTCGATCTGGGCTGCAGTCACTTCACATGGACCATCAACCTTCAAACGCATTTTCTTAGGACCATCAGCATGCATACGCACTGATAGTGCTTTAATGTTCAAGATAATGTCTGTTACGTCTTCACGAACACCTTCGATAGAGGAGAATTCATGCATAACACCATCAATTTGAACCGCAGTAACGGCGGCACCTTGGATAGAGGAAAGAAGAATACGTCTTAGAGCATTACCAAGTGTCAGACCAAACCCACGCTCGAACGGCTGAAGAATAAGTTTCGCACTGAACTGGTTATTCTTCTCGTTTGTAATATCGATGCTGTTTGGTTTGATTGGCTCTAGCCAGTTTTTGTTAATGTTCAACATATCTCTTTTTTCCTTTCAACTATCCTTAAATTCGCGACCTAATACTAAACGCGACGGCGCTTGGAGGGTCTCACTCCATTATGTGGAATTGGTGTAGTATCCACGATTGATTTGATTGTAAATCCTGCTGCACCCAAGGCACGTAATGCTGATTCACGACCATTACCAGGTCCCTTCACGTTTACATCAAGTTCCTTAAGTCCATGTTCTTGTGCCTTACGACCAGCATCTTCTGCAGCCATTTGGGCAGCAAACGGTGTGGATTTACGTGAGCCTTTAAAGCCCATAGTTCCAGCAGACGACCATGAAACTGTGTTTCCTTGCTTGTCTGTGATTGTGATAAGAGTGTTGTTAAAAGTAGCCACGATATAAGCCGTACCTTCAACAATATTCTTTTTAACTTTTTTCTTTTGTGGTGCTCTTGCCATTGTTCAGCCTCCCCTATTTCTTCTTACCAGCGATTGGTTTGGCAGGACCCTTACGAGTTCTGGCATTTGTACGAGTGTTTTGACCACGAACAGTAATCCCCTTACGGTGACGCAGTCCACGGTAGCAACCCATATCCATCAAACGTTTGATATTCATTGAAACTTCACGACGACGCTCACCTTCTATAAGGTATTTATCTGTTTCAATTTCTTTACGAATTGAGTTGAGTTCATCCTCGGTCAAATCCTTCATACGACGTGTGAAGTCGAGGCCTGTAGCCGCACAGATTTGACGAGCCATTGTGCGTCCGATCCCATGTATATAGGTCAGAGCAATAGTAATGCGTTTATTATCAGGAACATTTACACCCGCAATACGAGCCATATGCTTCTCCTTAGTGTTAAAAATTTCAAACCAAACCGTATTAATTTCGCCTGCAAGGCTGGAAATCTCCGGTTTGTAAGCCAATAACACGCATGAAATCAAGCTTTCACGCGAAGTCTGGCGCAGTATAGGCATTCATGCAAACCTGTCAATAGAAAAAAGCAATGTTTTTAAAGGGCTGAAAACCTAAGCAACCATTAGGCTACTTGGGATTTATCAAGGGTATTTTGAAGTGCCTCTTTAACCTCTTCAATCGAACCCATTCCATCTATGCGTGTGTGCAGGTTTCTTTCCTTATAATAAGGCAAAACCTCACCTGAATAAGCTCGGTAAGCTGCAAGTCTTGTTTTAAATGCCTCAACATTATCATCGCCGCGACCTTCTTCTTCAGCACGCTTAAGAATGCGTCCAATGAGAATTTCATCATTAACATCTATCTCTACAACGATATCAATGCCCTGTTCACACTGATCAAGCATATTGTCCAAGGCGACTGCTTGTGCCTCGGTTCTAGGAAAACCATCAAATACCGCACCCCTTAAGCATTCGCCAGCGTCAATGTATGATTTAATCATACCAATTACGATATCGTCCGAGACTAGCTCTCCTCTATCCATAACTTCTTTGGCTTTAAGGCCAAGAGGTGTGCCTTGCGCGATTTGAGCGCGCAACATATCGCCAGTAGAGAGATGTTTATAACCGTAAAGACTTTCCAGTTTTTTAGCTTGCGTACCTTTACCTGCACCTGGAGGTCCAAAAAGAATAATATTCATCTGCGACGAGTCCTTCTCTTTTTACCCTTTAGATTGGTTTTCTTAATTAACCCTTCATATTGATGAGCGATTAAATGCGAGTGGATCTGGCCAACAGTATCCAATGTAACCGACACAACAATCAGCAAGGATGTACCACCAAAGTAAAATGGCAGAGCATATTTTGAAATCAACAATTCTGGCAATATACAGATAAACACCAGATAGGCTGCACCAATAGTCGTAACACGCGTCATCACATGGTCGAGGTGATCACTTGTTTGTTTGCCCGGACGAATACCTGGAATGAAACCACCGTTCTTACGGAGCATTTCCGCATTTTCTTCTGGGTTAAATACAATCGCTGTATAAAAGAAACAGAAGAACGCGATTAAACCACCATACAAGATCATGTACAAAGGCGCTCCATGAGCGAGGTATCTGGCAATAGCAGCTGTAAAATCACCACCTTCAGCACCGGCAAATCCAACTATTGTTAAAGGTAGCAATAGAAGTGATGAGGCAAAGATTGGAGGAATAACGCCCGCTGTGTTTAGCTTAAGTGGGATGAAGTTAGTATCCCCCATAGACATCTGATTACCCATTTGTCGTTTTGGATACTGAACCACTACGCGTCTGTGAGCACGCTCCATAAAGACGATAAAAGCAATAATTCCAAGGATAAGAGCAAAGATAAGGCCAAGTTCTAACACATTAAATTGACCTTCACGACCAAGCTCCAATGTTGAAACAAAAGCTCTTGGCAATTCAGCAACAATACCAGCAAAGATAATCAAAGAGATACCGTTTCCAATACCGCGCGCTGTGATTTGCTCACCTAACCACATAAGGAACACGGTTCCCCCAACAATGGTTATGACAGTAGATAAGCGGAAGAACATACCTGGGTCAATAACTGCCGAGCCAGTAGATCCCTGTAGATTTTCAAGCCCCACAGCCAATCCATACGCCTGAACAGTCGCCAATAAAACGGTCAGATAACGAGTATACTGATTAATCTTTGTACGCCCAGATTCACCCTCTTTTTTCATGGCTTCAATCTTAGGAACCATAGCCGATGCTAACTGCATAATAATAGAGGCAGAGATATAAGGCATGATGTTTAAGGCAAAGATTGTCATCCTCTCCAACGCCCCACCTGAAAACAGGTTGAACATATCTAGAATTCCGCCACTTTTTTGGTCGAAAATGTCATTCCAAACATGTGGGTCGATACCAGGAACAGGAATATACGTCCCTAAACGATAGACAAGAAGTGCACCGAGAACGAAAAGAATACGTCTTTTAAGTTCTGTGGCTTTTGAAAAGGCGCCAAAGTTAGCGTTCTTTGCAAGTTGTTCAACTGCTGAGGACATGAAAACCTATCTCTTTAACTTATAAATGTAACAAGCTACTTGGATAGACGAGTTTGGACAGAGTTTCAAGACTCTTTAGGATAAGTTATCCTTTAAAAACGATTCAAATAGTATGAAAATACAGAACCGTCTTGTGGTGGAATTATTTTCTCACAAGGATCAAGCTGTTCTGGTATTTTGCCTGGAAAACGTGGAAGGCATTCTGTACGAAAAAGGTAAGTACCTGGAGAACCTATATATTCAACATTAATTTCTCTTACGCGCCCAGTATGTTTATCTTTTACTAGAATGAAGCCGTCTCGCGCGCTTGATTCATCATCTTTAACAAGCTCTATTTCCAAACCTTGCTCATTAAGGACACTCAAAAAACTATCATTTTTAATTATCATAGAAATCAGACGATGCGCCTCAACATTCGATAAAGCCGGTGTATCCTGCCTCCTATAAAAATCAGCAAAGACTTTTGTAAACAATTCATTTTCGATTTGTTCTTTTGATAAGGACGCCAAGATACTGCTGGCTTCGCTAAAATGCCGACCTAATTTAGACCCGCCCCTTAAAGCATGTCTAAATTGGCGCGGCGTTGCGCTTTTTTGAGAAGCTTCAGGCAAGCGACCACTCCAAAAAGTCTTAACACCTTCGTCTTGATTATTCTTTCTTGAAAACATGGCCAGACAATATGGAAATACTTGATTTTAGTCAATAAAAAAACGACCCAAAGGCCGCTTTTTTAAATTCTTAAATT
Source organism: uncultured Alphaproteobacteria bacterium (assembly GCA_963740205.1). GTDB lineage: Bacteria > Pseudomonadota > Alphaproteobacteria > Micavibrionales > Micavibrionaceae > UBA2137. Next base: position 102,933 of record CAVUDD010000001.1, on the reverse strand, counting down.
TTAAAAAAACTACTTAGCGTCTTTTTTGGTCTTGGCTTTCTTTTCAAGACGTGATGTCTCTTCCTTGCCGTCCTTCTTAACGCCTTTCTCAAGAGGCTTTCTATCTTCCTGAGTAAGTGTAACTTTTCCGCCAGCTTTCTCGACAGCTTCAACAGCAGACTTTGTAGCGCTAGCAAGTGTCAAAGTAACTTTGTCTTTCAATGTACCTGTGGCAAGAAGACGGATACCATCTTTACCTGCACGACGTACAACGCGAGCCTCTACAAGAGCCTTTTCGTCAATAGCCTTTTTGCCATCTATTCTCTTAGTGTCCAATGCTTCTTGCAGACGACGAAGTGTCAATGTTGTGTAGTCTTTCGCAAAAGGATTGTTAAATCCACGCTTAGGCATACGTTGGTACAAGGGCATTTGACCACCCTCGAAACCGTTAATGGATACACCTGAGCGTGACTTTTGACCTTTAACACCACGACCAGCTGTTTTACCTTTACCAGAACCGATACCACGACCAACACGCATGCGGTCCTTTTGTGATCCTTCTTTAGGCTGTAATTCGTTCAATTTCATGAGATTTCTCCTAAAACTCTCTTAAATCTTTTCTACGCTGCTTCGTCTTCTACTTTTACAAGATGAGCAACAGTAGCAATCATTCCACGCACTGAAGGTGTGTCCTCAAGTGTTGATACTCTACCGATACGGTTCAAACCCAAACCGATTAGAGTATTCTTCTGATAAGCTTTACGACCAATAGGGCTTCCAGTCTGACGGACAGTCACTGTTTTACCTGACGGCTTTTTCTTCTCAGTTGTTGTTTTCTTTGCCGCAGGCTTGCTTTCAGCTTTTTTAGCTGGAGCCTTTTTCGCTGCTGCTGGTTTTTTCTTTTCTTCAGCCATAATTCTTACTCCGTATCTTCAACCATAGTCGACGCATCACTGCGGTTAGAAACAATGTCACCCACTTTTTTGCCACGACGGCTAGCAATGTGACGAGGGCTCTGGATTTTGCTTAATGCATCAAATGTAGCGTTAACCATGTTGTATGGATTGGACGAACCAATAGATTTCGCAACTACGTCCTGAATGCCAAGCGCTTCAAAAATTGCACGCAAAGGACCACCTGCGATAATACCTGTACCTGGAGGGGCTGAGCGTAAATACACACGACCAGCACCTGAACGACCCGCAACATCATGATGTAATGTACGACCTTCACGAAGAGGAATACGTATCATGCTGTTACGCGCTTGTTGCGCAGCCTTTTTGATAGCATCAGGCACTTCTTTAGCTTTACTGTGGCCAGTACCGATACGACCTTTTTGATCTCCAACAATCATCAAGGCTGCAAAACCGAAACGACGTCCACCTTTCACAACCTTTGCAACACGGTTAATGCCGACGAGGCGTTCTGTGATGTCGCTCTGTTCTTCTGTTTGTCTTTGTTCGTTACGTGCCATTTTAATTTCCTAATAGTTTTCTGGGCTTCCGATTTATTAAAACTTTAATCCACCTTCGCGGGCTGCATCGGCCAATGCTTTCACACGACCATGAAATAGATATGAACCACGATCAAACATTACGTTTTCAACGCCTGCTTTTTTTGCGCGCTCTGCTACTAGTTTACCGACCTGCATAGCAGCATCTACATTTGAACCCGTTTTAGCTTTACCTTTGAGACTTGTGTCCAACGAAGACGCAGCAACAAGTGTTACGCCTTTCACATCATCAATAATCTGCGCAGATATCTGACGCGCAGAGCGGTTGACGCTTAAGCGTGGCAAACCAGCCTTGTTAATCTTGGACAACTTTGCGCGCACACGGCGAGCACGTCTTTGAGCATTTGTTTCGTTTTTAGCCATCGTTTTATCCCTTTAAAAGCATGAAGTATTTTGATTACTTCTTCTTTCCTTCTTTCATCATAATGTATTCGTCTTTGTAACGTATACCCTTACCTTTGTATGGCTCAGGCTTACGGAATTGGCGTATCTCTGCAGCAACTTGTCCAACGCGTTGTTTATCAATTCCAATCACTGACAATTCAGTCTGCTTTTCAACTGTTACTTCGATACCTTCAGGCACTTCGTACTTAACTTCGTGTGAGTATCCAAGAGACAATACAAGTGTCTTGCCCTGAAGATTAGCACGGTAACCAACACCCTTAATTTCCAAGTCTTTTTTGTAGCCTTCTGTAACACCTATAACAAGGTTGTTAACGCGAGTGCGACAAGTTGGCCAAATCTGACGAGCAGTCTGACTTTGTGACTTTGGAGCAAGAACAATTTGTCCATCTTCCATCTTCACAGACACGTCGTCATGCACCTTAAAAGACAATTCGCCTTTAGGTCCTTTAACTTTAACGAGCTGACCACTGATTTCTGGTGTAACACCATCAGGTATCGCTACAGGGTTTTTTCCAATTCTAGACATCGTTCTTCACCATATTACTTTCAAAAATTCTTTATAAAGATATTCTTAGAATATCTTGCACAGAACCTCGCCACCAACGTTTTCGGAGCGCGCCTTATTATCTGACATCACACCATGTGGTGTTGAAACAACTGTTACGCCCAAACCATTATAGTAACGTGGCATTTCGCCAACATTGCTATATACGCGACGGCCAGGTTTTGACACACGGTGCATTTCACGGATAGCGCCTTGACCAACTTCGTCATATTTCAAAGAAATTGTAAGTGACTTCTTCTTTTCATCTGAAGCATCAACACTAAAGTCTTTGATGTAACCTTCATCCTTAAGAACTGCACATACAGCCTCTTTATGCTTTGACCATGGGCAAGCAATTTCTGATTTGTGAGCCATTTGACCGTTACGAATACGGGCCAACATATCACCGAGGGGATCACTCATTGTCATTTTCTAAATCCTCTTTTGTCTTTCTTACCAACTTGACTTCGTTAAACCAGGAAGCTGACCGTTAGAGCCAAGCTCGCGAACCATATTCCGGCAAAGTTTAAATTTCCTGTGATAACCGCGTGGACGACCAGTCACAGCACAACGGTTACGAATACGGATTTTAGCGCTGTTCTTAGGCAGCTCAGCCATTGCAAGAGCAGCCTGAAAACGATCTTCAGGGTTTGCAGTTTTGTCCATGATTGTTGCTTTCAAGGCAGCGCGTTTATCAGCATACTTTTTAACAAGTTTGCGACGCTTTAAATCTCTCTGAACAGCACTTACTTTAGCCATAATATATTCCTTTACCTATATAACCTTATTTCTTAAATGGCACATCAAAGCCACGTAGTAATTCTCTTGCTTCATCATCAGTCTTTGCAGTTGTGCAAATAATGATGTCCATTCCGCGAACCTTATCAACTTTGTCGTAATTGATTTCAGGGAATATAATGTGCTCTTTCAAGCCCATTGCATAATTTCCGCGACCATCGAAACTTTTTGGATTCACTCCACGGAAGTCACGAATACGAGGCATCGCAATTGTGATAAGACGATCTAAAAATTCATACATACGCTCGCGACGCAATGTCACCTTACAACCAATAGCCATTCCATCACGCACCTTGAAAGAGGCATTTGACTTTTTAGCCAGTGTAATAAGAGGCTTCTGGCCACAGATAAGAGCCAAATCATTAGCTGCATTATCAATATGCGCGCGGTTTAGCGTAGCTTCACCAACACCCATGTTAATTACGATTTTCTCAAGAGCAGGGATCTCCATATCGTTTTTATAGCCGAACTTTTCCTTCAAAGCCTTTCTTACTTGGCTTTGGTAAAGCGCCTCAAAACGAGTCAGCGTCTTCTCTTGTGTTTTCTTTTGTGCCTGAGCCATTTTTGTCTCCGTTAACCGATCGTTTCGCCAGATTTCTTAGCGACGCGAACTTTCTTTCCATCTTTAAGTGTTTTGAAACCAACACGTGTTGCCTTACCACCCTTAGGGTCAACAAGAGCAACATTTGAAATGTGAATCGGCATATCAACTGTGTCAATTCCACCAGGTGCGGCTTGTGTCGTCTTACGGTGTTTCTTGGCTTGATTGATGCCAGTTACAACTACGCGAGACGTATCACGAATAACTTGTAAAACTTCACCAGTCTTACCCTTGTCCTTACCAGTTAGAACGATAACCTCATCGCCCTTTTTGATTTTCATTTTTGCTTGTGTCATTAGAGCACCTCTGCCGCTAGTGAAATAATTTTCATGTAATTCTTACCACGCAATTCACGAGGTACGGGTCCAAAAATACGAGTTCCGATTGGTTCGCCGTTAGGGCTAATCAAAACGCATGCGTTTGAATCAAATTTGATTCTCTCACCAGACGGGCGAGACATTTCTTTTTTCGTGCGCACAACAACAGCACGACGAACATCACCCTTTTTAACACGACCACGAGGCTGAGCATCTTTAACAGACACTACAACAACGTCACCAACGCCTGCATAACGACGCTTTGACCCACCAAGAACTTTAATGCATTGCACGCGCTTTGCACCGCTGTTGTCGGCTACATCCATATTTGACTGCATTTGTATCATGGCGTTCCTGCCTTTTCCTTATTATCTAAAGTCTAATTACTTCTTTGTTTCTTTTTTAGCTGTCTCTTTTTTAGCAGCAGACTTCTTTTCTTCAGATGCCTCCATAGATGCATCAGTTTTCTTGCTTGCAGCTTTTACAGCTTTTTTCTTATCGCCAACAACTGTCCACGTTTTTCTTTTGGAAATTGGACGGCATTCTTGTATCGCAACGAAGTCGCCCTCTTTAAACGCATTATTTTCATCATGCGCTGCGTATTTATCAGTGCGTTTGACGTATTTTTTGTACATCGGGTGGATGTAACGTCTTTCAACAAGAACAGTAATTGTCTTGTCCATTTTGTCGCTGACTACGCGTCCTTCAAGAATACGACGTGGCATATGTTTTCTCCTAATTAACCTTTATATCTTACGCAGCTTTTGTTTCTTTTTTAGCTACTGTTTTTGTCTTTGTTTTACCCTGAACAGCTGATGTTTCAGACATGTTCATAAATGTCTTAATGCGCGCAATATCACGACGAACCTTACGGACTTGAGAGGTATTACCCAATTGCCCACCATTCTTCTCAAAACGCAGATTTAGTTGCTGCTTACGTAGATCAAGCAACATTTTCTGCAATTCGTCTTGCGACTTTCCTTTTAAATCTTCAGCTTTCATCATTCTCACCATAATTTGTCGAAGCGGAGTTGTTTATCACACCTAACGCTTATTCGCCAAGTCTTTTTACAAATTTCGTTTTAATTGGCAATTTCATTGCTGCGCGGTCAAACGCCTCACGTGCCAACTTCTCTGTAGTACCGTCCAATTCGAACATGATACGACCCGGTTTTACACGAGCTGCCCAGAATTCAACAGAACCCTTACCTTTACCTTGTCTAACCTCGAGAGGCTTCTTGGACACAGGCACGTCAGGAAAAATACGTATCCATAACTTACCTTGACGTCTCAAGTGACGCATAACCGCACGACGCGCTGCTTCAATCTGGCGAGCTGTAATACGCTCGGGCTCTAGTGCCTTCAATCCGAATGCACCGAAATTCAGATCCGTACCGCCTTTAGCGTTACCGTGGATGCGGCCCTTGTGGGCTTTTCTATATTTTGTTCTCTTTGGACTTAACATTGTTCTTCTCGTTCAATTTAAACTGTTACCAAAATTTCTAGTCTCTTTTAACTGCAGCACCTGAGTCAGACAGACGCTTATCAGCTGCATTAGGATCATGTTCAAGAATATCACCTTTATAGATCCAAACTTTTACACCGATAATTCCGTATGTTGTCAAAGCTTCAGAGAAACCGTAATCAACATCAGCACGTAGTGTGTGCAAAGGCACTTGACCTTCACGGTACCATTCCATACGAGCGATATCTGCTCCACCCAAACGGCCTGCTACGTTAATTCTAATACCTTCTGCCCCAAGGCGCATCGCACCCTGTGTCGCACGCTTCATAGCACGACGGAAAGAAACACGACGCTCAAGCTGCTGGCAAACACCTTCTGCAACCAGTTGCGCATCCGTTTCTGGCTTACGGATTTCAACGATGTTCAAAGAAACATCACCGCCAGCAAGTTCGGACAATTCACGACGCAACTTCTCAATGTCAGCGCCCTTTTTACCGATAATAACGCCAGGACGTGCAGTGTATACTGTCACTTTAATCGTCTTAGCTGCACGCTCGATGATAACCTTGGATATACCAGCTGCTTTTAACTTCGTCTGAATATACTTACGTAATTTCAAATCCTGAACCAGCTTAGTACCATAATCCTTACCTGAGAACCAACGTGAGTCCCAAGTCTTGTTGATACCGAGGCGCATGCCTATTGGATTAACTTTTTGTCCCATTAAAAAATCCTCTTCCTTAATCTTTCCCGCTACTTAAGCGTCCTGTTCCTTAACAACCAGTGTCAAGTTACTGAATTTCTTTTCGATACGTCCGACACGACCTCTTGCACGAGCGCGGAAACGACGCATAACGATTGACTTACCTACTGTTGCCTCCGAGATCACCAAACGGTCAATATCAAGTCCGTGATTATTTTCGGCATTAGCTACGGCAGATTGCAGAGCCTTGCGAACATCTTGTGCTATTCTCTTTGGAGAGAACTCAAGATCTATCAAAGCTGTCTCAGCCTTTTTACCACGAATAGTCTGCGCAACCAGATTGAGTTTTTGCGGACTCGTACGGATATATTTCACGAACGTTCTCGCTTCTTTATCCCCTACGCGTTTTGCATTTGCTTGTTGTCCCATAATGACCTCGTAAAAATACGTTTCCTAAATTAACTTACTTGCGCGACTTCTTATCAGAGCCGTGACCATAATATGTGCGTGTTGGTGCAAACTCACCTAGCTTGTGACCAATCATTTGGTCAGTCACCAATACAGGCACGAACTTGTTACCATTGTGAACGGCAAAAGTGATGCCAATCATGTTTGGTAGAATAGTTGAGCGGCGAGACCACGTCTTAATAGGTGTGTTCTTACCAGAAGCACGAATGCCTTCAACCTTCTTTAATAAATAACCGTCTACAAACGGGCCTTTCCATACACTACGTGTCATGATCTAGTCCTTACCTTTTCTTCTTCTTGTGTCTTGAGCGCAGAATAAATCTGTCTGTCGCCTTATTCGAACGTGTTCTTCCACCTTTGGCAGACTTACCAGTTGGTGATACAGGGTGACGTCCACCAGATGTACGACCTTCACCACCACCATGTGGGTGATCAACTGGGTTCATAACCACACCACGTACTGTAGGTCTGCGACCCTTCCAACGTGAGCGACCAGCCTTACCATCATTTGTGTTCATGTTGTCAGGGTTAGACACAGCGCCAACCGTTGCCATGCAAAGACCTGGTACTAAGCGCAATTCGCCTGATGACAATTTAACCTGAGCATAACCTTGGTCACGACCAACCAACTGAGCATATGTTCCGGCAGAACGCGCAATCTGCGCACCCTTACCAGGTTTCAACTCAATGTTGTGAATAATTGTACCAACCGGCATTGATTTCAAAGGCATCGCATTACCTGGCTTGATATCAGCCTTCTCAGCTGCAACAACCTTATCACCAGCTGCCAATCTTTGTGGTGCAATGATGTAGGCCTTTTCGCCATCTTCATATGAAATTAAGGCAATAAACGCTGTTCTGTTCGGATCGTACTCAAGACGCTCAACTGTACCAACAGCATCAAACTTGCGGCGCTTAAAATCGATAAGACGGTAACGACGCTTGTGACCACCACCAATGTGGCGAGTTGTAATGCGTCCAGTATTGTTACGACCACCAGTCTTCTTAAGACCCTCAGTCAATTTCTTCTCAGGCGCACCCTTCCATAGGTCCTTGCGGTCAACTTGTACAAGCTGACGACGTCCTGGTGAGCGCGGTTTAAATGTCTTTAATGCCATAGTTCTATTCCTTTTCCTTTATCGGCGGAGCACCATAATTACTTAAACTTAAATTCCTGTTCCCAAATCAATCGTTTGACCTTTAGCCAAAGTTACAATCGCTTTTTTCATATCAGAGCGTTTACCAACTCTGCCCTTAAAACGCTTTTCCTTACCCTTAGTAATCAAGGTATTAACTTTCTCTACCTTAACATTCCAAAGTGCTTCAACTGCACGTTTGATTTCAGGCTTAGTTGCGTCAGGCACAACTTTGAATGTCACTTGACCATGCTGTGAACCCAACGTTGATTTCTCTGTAACAACAGGTGAAACCAAAACGTTGTAATCACGCTCAATAGGTTGTGCATCTTTTGCTTTAACTTTAGCCATTATCTTAACCTTTCAATCTTTCAGTCAAATCGTTCACGGCGTCCTTAGTAAGAACAAGTGTGTCACGACGTAGAATGTCATATACGTTTGCGCCCTGTGATGGAAGAACATCAATCAAAGGAATGTTACTAGTTGCGCGACGGAAGTTCATATCGACCTCTGCTCCACCAACAATCAAAGCATTAGCCAAACCAAGCTTCTTCAAAGAATCTGCCATGGCTTTTGTTTTGTGATCCTTAGCGGCAACAGTATCAAGAATAACAAGCTTACCATCTTTAGCCTTTGCGCTAAGAGCAGTCCTTAGAGCGAGCTTTTTAATCTTTTTAGGTAGCTCTGTTGCATGTGAACGCACAACAGGTCCAAATGCAGTTCCACCACCACGATCCTGTGGGCGCTTAAGATCACCAGCACGTGCGCGCCCTGTACCTTTTTGCGCCCAAGGCTTTTTACCTGTGCCAGTGATTTCACCGCGCGTTTTTGTTTTGTGCGTACCCTGTTGACGCTTGTTCAACTGGTACTTCACCATGCGGTGCAAGATATCACTACGGACTTCAACGCCAAAAATCTCGGCATCAAGGTCAATCTGACCTGCATCCTTGTTATCTAATGTTTTTACAGCGACTTTCATTTTCTCTAGCCTCTTCTATAACTTTCTTTAAGCTTATTAAGCTTTGTCTTCTTCTGTTGTCTCAGCGTTGTCCTCAGCAGCACTTTCTGCTTTTTCTTCTTGAGGAGCTTCCGCTACTGTTTCTTCGGCTGGTGCCTCAGCAGGAGCAGCAGCTTCTTCTTGTGGGGCCTCAACTGGCGCCTCTGTAACTTCTGTTACTTCGGCTTGAGTTTCCTCGATGTTTTGCTCTTCAACAGGCTTCTCATCTGACTTAAGACCAGCAGGCTTAGGAGCATCTTCAGGAAGAGCACGCTTTACAGCATCTGTAATGTATACCCATGCTTTGTTTGCACCAGGAACTGCACCACGTACTAAAACCAAACCATCTTCAATATCAATTGCGACGACTTTAAGGTTTTGAGTAGTAACGCGAACGTTACCCATCTGACCAGCCATCTTCTTATTCTTAAAAACTTTACCAGGCTCTTGACACTGACCTGTAGAACCGTGAGCACGGTGAGATACAGATACACCATGAGAGGCGCGCATACCACCAAAATTGTGACGCTTCATCGCACCTTGAAAACCTTTACCTTTTGATGTTGAGCATACGTCAACAAATTGGCCTGTTACGAAATGTGTAGGTGATAATTCCGCACCAACTTCAAGAACATTATCTTGGGACACACGAAACTCAGCAACTTTTTGCTTAGGCTCGACTTTAGCCTGTGCAAACTGGCCACGTTGTGCCTTGTTCGTACGGTTTGTCTTGCGCTTACCAGCACCAAGTTGAACAGCAACATAGCCATCTTTTTCTTCTGTGCGTACTGCAGTTACCTGGCAGCCATCAATTTTAAGAATAGTCACAGGAACTTGCTTCCCATCTTCATCAAAGATGCGAGTCATTCCTTCTTTCTTAGCAATTAATCCGGTTCTCATTTTCTTTTCCTTTTCCTAGAGGTTGAAGCCGTTTATTTCACCGACCCAACATGGGTTAACTTAAATCTCTTATGCGGCTTGTGACTGTCCGATTTTAATTTCAACATCAACACCAGCTGCCAAATCCAATTTCATCAAAGCATCAATTGTTTGAGGTGTAGGATCCACAATGTCCAAAAGACGCTTGTGAGTTCTCATCTCGAAATGCTCCTGTGAATTTTTGTTCACGTGAGGAGAGCGCAAAACCGTGAAACGCTCGTTGCGTGTCGGCAGAGGAATAGGTCCTCTGACTTGCGCGCCCGTTCTTACCGCTGTATTAAGAATCTCCTTTGTTGCCACGATCTAAAACACGGTGGTCAAAGGCTCTCAAGCGAATACGTATTGATTGTGCGTCCATATTTTAAGCTCTCCTAAGCTTTCTTCTTTATAATTCGTCTTAAGCCAAGATTTTAGCAACAACACCGGCACCGACTGTGCGTCCGCCTTCACGGATAGCAAAGCGAAGTCCTTCAGTCATCGCGATAGGCGCAATCAAGTGTTACATCCAAATTAGCGTTATCTCCAGGCATCACCATCTCAGTTCCTCTTGGAAGAGATACATCACCAGTAACATCAGTCGTTCTGAAGTAGAACTGTGGACGATAGTTGTTGAAGAATGGTGTGTGACGTCCACCTTCATCTTTAGTCAAGATGTAAGCTTCTGCTGTGAACTTCGTGTGTGGTGTGATGGAACCAGGCTTACATAAGAACCTGACCACGCTCAACATCTTCACGCTTCAATCCACGTAGCAACGCACCAACGTTATCTCCAGCTTGTCCTGAGTCCAATAGCTTTCTGAACATCTCAACACCAGTGATTGTTGTTTTTTGTGTATCACGGATACCAACAACCTCAACCTCGTCACCAACTTTAACGATACCTTGCTCGATACGACCAGTACATACTGTACCACGACCAGAGATTGAGAATACGTCCTCAACCGGCATCAGGAATGGCTTGTCGATTGGACGGTCAGGTGTTGGGATATAATCATCAACTGCCTTAAGAAGTGCTGTAATAGCATCTTTACCAATAGCGTCATCACGACCTTCAACAGCTGCCAAAGCTGAACCTTTAATGATTGGAATATCATCACCAGGGAAGTCATATGATGTCAAAAGTTCACGGATTTCCATTTCAACAAGCTCGAAAAGCTCTTCATCATCAACCTGATCAACTTTGTTCAAGAAAACAACAAGTGATGGAACACCAACTTGACGAGCAAGAAGGATGTGTTCTCTTGTTTGTGGCATTGGACCATCAGCAGCATTAACAACCAAGATAGCGCCGTCCATCTGTGCCGCACCAGTAATCATGTTCTTCACGTAGTCAGCGTGACCTGGGCAGTCAACGTGAGCATAGTGACGTGCATCTGTTTCATATTCAACGTGTGCAGTTGAAATCGTGATACCACGTGCTTTTTCTTCAGGCGCTTTGTCAATCTTGTCAACTGACTTCACCATTACCAAACTGCATCGTAATCGCCGCAGTCAATGTCGTCTTACCATGGTCAACGTGACCAATCGTTCCCATGTTTACATGTGGTTTATTACGCTCAAACTTTTCCTTAGACATCTCGTTCTCCTATTAAAATCAAATTCTTTTTTTAAATTAACTTTTACTATTAACCAGCCATCTTTGTTTTCACTTCTTCAGTGACACTTGATGGAGCAGGCGAATAGTGATCAAACAACATTGTGTACTGCGCACGACCTTGTGACATAGAGCGCAAGTTGTTGATATAACCAAACATATTCGACAATGGTACCATTGCAGTTACAACCTTCGCATTTCCACGATCAGTCATACCTTGAACAATACCGCGACGTGAATTCAAGTCACCAATGATATCACCCATGTATTCTTCAGGTGTAACAACTTCAACCTTCATCATTGGCTCAAGCAGTTGAGGACCCGCCTTTTGCATTGCCTCACGGAATGCTGCACGACCTGCTGTTTCAAAGGCCATAACAGATGAGTCAACATCATGGTAAGAACCGTCAGTCAGAGTTGCGCTAAAATCAACAACAGGGAAACCTGCAATAATTCCGCTTTCCTTCTGCATCTCGATACCTTTTTTGACACCAGGGATGTATTCTTTAGGAATATTACCACCAGTAACTGTATCTTCGAATGTAAAGCCTGTCACCCACTTCAGCTTGGTTTGAATGTCAATGATAACGCGCGCAAATTGACCAGAACCACCAGTTTGTTTTTTGTGCGTGTAGTCAACTTCAACTTCCTTAGTGAATGTTTCACGGTATGCAACCTGAGGCGCACCAATGTTGGCTTCAACCTTAAATTCACGCTTCATACGGTCAACCAAAATATCAAGGTGAAGTTCACCCATACCTTTAATGATTGTCTGACCAGATTCATGGTCAACAGCGACACGGAAAGATGGATCTTCTGCAGCAAGTCTTTGCAAGGCAGTAGACATTTTCTCTTGGTCAGCCTTTGTCTTAGGCTCAACAGCGATTTCGATAACTGGCTCAGGGAACTCCATACGCTCAAGAACGATTGGATGCGCCGCATCACATAATGTGTCACCAGTTGTTGTATTTTTCAAACCAACAAGCGCAACGATATCACCAGCTTCTGCCACTTTTATCTCTTCACGGTTGTTTGAGTGCATCAACAACATACGACCAATACGCTCACGGTTATCTTTCACAGTATTTTGCGCATATGACCCGGACTCTAATGTCCCTGAGTAGATACGGATAAATGTTAGAGAACCAACAAATGGGTCGTTCATGATTTTAAAAGCAAGAGCTGAGAATGGCTCAGACTTGTGTGGTCTGCGACCCATCTCCTTATCGCCATCAACTTCTTTACCCTTAACAGAGCCGATATCCAATGGTGAAGGCAAGTATTCAACAACGCAGTCCAACATAGGCTGAACACCTTTGTTTTTGAAAGCTGATCCACAAATTACAGGATAAAATACGTTATTTACTGTTCCCTTACGGATACATTTACGAATTGTAACTTCATCAATTGGCTTACCTTCTAGGTAATCTTCCATTGCTTGATCATCTTGCTCAACCACAACCTCAATCATCTTCTCACGGTATTCTTCAGCCTTAGCCTGAAGATCAGCAGGAATGTCTGTCTCCTGATATGTCGCTCCCAAGTTTTCTGAATCCCATACAAGAGCCTTCATTTTAACAAGGTCAATAACACCAGCAAAGTCATTCTCAGCGCCTATTGGCAACTGTAAACAAACAGGTGTAGCGCCCAAGCGGTCAATAATTGATTCTACAGATGCATAGAAATCAGCACCGATTTTATCCATTTTGTTAATGAAGATAACGCGAGGCACATTATATTTATCGCCCTGTCTCCAAACTGTTTCAGTTTGAGGCTCAACACCAGCATTACCATCAAGCACACAAATTGCACCATCAAGCACACGTAGTGAACGCTCAACTTCAATTGTAAAGTCAACGTGACCTGGAGTATCAATAATATTTAGACGCATACCCTCATTAGAGAACTGACCGCCTTCAAGACCTTTCCAGAACGTAGTCGTCGCAGCAGATGTGATTGTAATACCACGCTCCTGCTCCTGCTCCATCCAGTCCATAGTCGCAGCACCGTCATGCACCTCACCAATTTTGTGAGATTTACCAGAATAAAACAGAACACGTTCTGTTGTTGTGGTTTTACCCGCATCAATATGCGCCATAATCCCAAAGTTCCGGTAATTAGCAATGTCGTATTCTTCAGCCATAATTATCTCTTAAATATCCAGTTTAAATTTCTTTTGTACTTCAATTACCATCTGTAATGAGCAAAAGCACGGTTTGCTTCGGCCATTTTGTGTGTATCGTCACGCTTTTTCACTGCGTTACCGCGGTCGTTTGCAGCGTCAAGTAGCTCACCGTGAAGACGCTCAGTCATTGTTCTTTCAGAACGCTTACGTGCAGCGTTAATAATCCAACGAATAGCAACAGCTTGACCACGTGACCCGTTTACCTCAACAGGAACTTGGTATGTTGAACCACCAACACGGCGAGACTTAACCTCAACCTTTGGCTTCACGTTACTCAGAGCCTTGTGAAATACCGCAAGACCAAGATTTTTCTTTGCCAAATCGGCATCAAGTTCAATGTCGTTAGCAGCCTTATTATCAGAAAGGCTCTCAAGCGCACCGTAAACAATGCGTTCTGCGATAGACTTTTTCCCACCAATCATGATGTTGTTCATGAATTTGTTCAAAACCATATCTCCAAATACTGGATCAGGTAGGATTTCTCTTTTTTCAGCTCTATGACGACGTGACATCTATTTCTCTCCGCTTACTAATTACTTAGGTCTCTTCGCACCATATGAGGAGCGAGACTGTTTTCTATCTTTCACACCTTGAGTATCCAAGGCACCACGAATAATTCTGTAACGCACACCAGGTAAATCCTTTGTACGACCACCCTGCACAAGAACAACTGAGTGCTCCTGAAGGTTGTGACCCTCACCAGGAATGTAACAAATAACTTCAAAACCTGTTGTCAAACGCACCTTTGCAACCTTACGCAAAGCAGAGTTTGGTTTCTTTGGTGTCGTTGTATACACACGTGTACAAACGCCACGAACCTGAGGGCTGGATTTCAACGCACGGTTCTTTTTGGTCTTCATCGCTTTCTTACCGCCTTTGGCGCGGGGATTGCGGATAAGTTGCTGTATTGTAGGCATACGTGCCGTCCTCTTTAGTTATCAATTCGTTTAGTGGATGGTTTGGTCGAACACTGTTAAAGCCATAGCAAAGAATTTGTCAAGCATTTTAGCTTGCTCCTGCATCTTTGTTATTAGCTTAAAACTTACGTCCGAACTGCGTTTAGTCAAAATTATAGTCTACGACCAGCTCATCCGATTCCTTAAATTCGAGCGGACATTAGCGGAAAAGCAGGGTAAACGTCAAGCACGAAATTAAGTTTTTTTTAATTTTTTGAGTAAGGTAGCTAATGGTTGAGATTTATCAACTAAATTTAATGGTCTTTTTGTATTTTGCAATTATAACAAACCACTGAAAAGAATGAAAAACTTTAGCTCTCAATAAAAAGCCCGCTATAATAGCGGGCTCTCATTATTCTTTAAGAAACAAAAGTCCTAACCGTTAGCGGCTTCCTTTGTGTCATCCGATGTATCGGCGCTGTCAGCCTCTGCCTCTGCAGCCGCGGCGGCTGCTTGAGCCTCTCTTTCGGCTGTGATGGCGTCTTCTGCCTCTTGTTGTGCAGAGATGGCCAACTTGTCACGGTTATTGGCAACACGCTTGATGCCTTTAACGATAGAGCCTGTACCTGCTGGTATCAAACGACCAACGATAACGTTTTCTTTCAGTCCAGTCAGAACATCTTGCTTACCTTGCGTAGCAGCCTCTGTCAGGACACGCGTTGTCTCCTGGAAGGATGCAGCAGAGATAAAGGAGCGTGTCTGTAGAGAGGCCTTTGTAATCCCTTGCAGGATAGGTTTGGCTTCTGCAGGACGTTTCCCAGCATCAATGTATTTCTGGTTCTCAGCTTCAAACTCTTCCTTATCGATTGTTTCACCAATAAGATAAGTTGTGTCACCGACCTCCTGAATTTCAACCTTCTGCATCATCTGACGTGCGATAACTTCAATGTGCTTGTCATTGATTTTCACACCTTGCAGACGATAAACATCCTGAATTTCGTTAACGATGTAATCAGCCAAAGCCTCAACACCCATAACATCCAAGATATCGTGAGGAACGATAGCGCCATCAATAATGGATTCACCCTTGCGGATGAAGTCACCCTCGGCAACAGCCAAGTGACGTCCTTTTGGCACCATATATTCAACAGGCTCACGAGATTTATCAGAAGGATTCAAGATAATACGACGCTTGGTTTTGTAGTCTTTACCGAACTCGATGTAACCATCAACTTCTGCGATAATAGCAGCATCCTTCGGGCGACGAGCTTCAAACAACTCGGCCACACGAGGCAGACCACCTGTAATATCACGTGTTTTGGAAGTTTCACGAGGAACACGCGCAATAACGTCACCAGCTTTAACTTCTTGTCCATTCTCAACAGATAGAACAGCCTGAGCAGACAGATAGTAGTTAGCAGGCAATCCACTAGGAAGATTGATAACTTTATCTTTCTTATCAAGAAGAGAGATACGAGGTTTCAAGTCCTGCCCTTTAGGCTGAGCTCTCCAGTCAATAACAACCTTAGAGGCAATACCTGTTGCTTCGTCAGTTTTCTCAGAGATAGACACACCTTCAACAAGATCGAAGTAATGAGCCACACCGTCTTTTTCTGTAATCACAGGAATTGTAAACGGATCCCAATCAGCCATTTTCTCGCCTGGCTTGATTTTCTGACCGTCTTTAACAAGAAGACGAGAACCATAAGGAATACGGTAAACAGCCTTTTCTTTGTCCTTTGCGTCCAGAACAGCAATCTCAGAGTTACGTCCCATCACAATGACTTCGCCACTAGAGTTTTTCACTATGTTTTCGTTACGTATCTCAATTTTACCTTCAGAAGACGCCTCAACAGAGTTTTGCTCAACACCACGCTGCGCGGCACCACCAATGTGGAACGTTCTCATAGTTAGCTGTGTACCTGGCTCACCAATAGATTGTGCAGCCATAACACCAACAGCCTCACCCATATTCACAGGTGTACCACGGGCAAGGTCACGACCATAACAAGTCCCACAAATACCACCACGAGTTTCACATGTCAGAGGTGAACGCACTTGAATTTTATCAATTCCAGCTGTTTCGATTTCCTCAGAAATGTGCTTCGTCAATGATAGTGTCTTTCTTAATAATAAGATCACCAGTCAATGGGTGCTTTACATCTTCCATGGCACAACGACCAAGGATACGCTCGGCAAGACCAACAACGACGTCAGGACCGTTCATCACAGGGATAACTTCGATACCGACCTTGGTGCCACAGTTTTCTTCAATGATAACCACGTCCTGAGACACATCGACAAGACGACGTGTCAGGTAACCAGAGTTCGCAGTTTTCAAAGCTGTATCAGCAAGACCCTTACGTGCTCCGTGTGTCGAGTTAAAGTATTCAAGAACTGTTAGACCCTCTTTAAAGTTAGAGATAATCGGGTTCTCGATAATTTCACCAGAAGGTTTCGCCATCAAACCACGCATACCAGCCAACTGGCGGATCTGAGCAGCAGAACCACGAGCACCTGAGTGAGCCATCATGTAAACAGAATTCAAATCACCACTCTCGATATTTGAAATTTCTTTCATCATCGCATCGGCAACGTCATCTGTACATTGTGACCAAATATCAACAACCTTGTTGTATTTCTCACCACGTGTAATCAAACCGTCCATATATTGTTGTTCAAATTCTTTAACCTTGTCTTTTGCACTGTTCACAAGCGTTTCTTTGGCCGCAGGAATAACCATGTCATCCTTACCAAAAGAAATACCAGCGATACACGCATGTCTGAAACCAAGTTTCATCAGACGGTCACAGAAAATTACTGTCTCTTTCTGACCGCAGAAACGGTAAACAACATCGATTAGATTAGAGACATCTTTCTTAGTCAAAACACGGTTCAACAAGTCAAATGGGACCTGTGGGTGTCTTGGAAGAAGCTCTGAAATCAGAATACGACCAGGTGTTGATTCAACGATTTCTGTTTTAGGCTCACCGTTCTCATCAACTGAGTGGTAACGACATTTAATTTTTGCGTGCATAGACACGTGACGAGATGTCAATGCGTG
Organism: uncultured Alphaproteobacteria bacterium; assembly: GCA_963740205.1. Classification (GTDB taxonomy): domain Bacteria; phylum Pseudomonadota; class Alphaproteobacteria; order Micavibrionales; family Micavibrionaceae; genus UBA2137. The sequence continues at coordinate 85,329 of CAVUDD010000001.1, read as the reverse complement.
TGAAATTTCACCAGCACCACGGAATGTCATACCTTCACCAACTTCACCCTCACGAGCAATAGAAAGGTAGTACAGACCCAAAACGATATCCTGTGTTGGAACAATAATCGGTTTTCCGTTCGCAGGAGATAAGATGTTGTTTGTAGACATCATCAAGCAACGTGATTCAAGTTGTGCCTCAATAGATAGAGGAACGTGAACCGCCATTTGGTCACCATCAAAGTCAGCGTTAAAAGCTGTACAAACAAGAGGGTGAAGCTGAATTGCCTTACCTTCAATCAATGTTGGTTCAAACGCCTGAATACCAAGTCTGTGCAAAGTTGGCGCACGGTTCAAAAGAACAGGGTGTTCGCGGATAACCTCTTCCAAGATATCCCAAACTTCTGGGCGCTCTTTTTCAACCATTTTCTTGGCAGCCTTCACTGTAGACGCCATGCCGTAGAGTTCAAGCTTGTGATAAATAAACGGCTTGAATAGCTCAAGAGCCATTTTCTTAGGCAGACCACATTGGTGAAGTTTCAATTCAGGACCAACCACAATCACGGAACGACCAGAATAATCAACACGCTTACCAAGCAAGTTCTGACGGAAACGACCCTGCTTCCCCTTCAACATATCTGAAAGTGATTTCAAAGGACGCTTGTTTGTACCTGTAATTACGCGACCACGACGACCATTGTCGAACAGAGCATCAACAGATTCCTGTAGCATTCTCTTTTCGTTACGAACGATAATGTCAGGAGCTTTCAACTCCATCAAACGCTTCAAACGGTTATTTCTGTTAATCACACGACGGTAAAGATCGTTCAAATCTGATGTTGCAAAGCGACCACCATCCAAAGGAACAAGCGGACGAAGCTCAGGCGGAAGAACAGGAAGAACATCAAGAACCATCCATTCAGGACGTGTACCAGATTCAATGAAAGCCTCCAAAAGCTTTAAACGCTTAACAAGTTTCTTACGCTTAGCTTCTGATTTTGTTTCACTTAGTGCTATTTCTGCGTTTGCACGTTCGCCTTCAAGGTCAATAGTAGACAATATCTTCTTCAAAGCTTCGGCACCGATACCAGCTTCAAAATTATCGCCATACTCGTCTTGTGCATCCATGTACTCTTCTTCTGTCAACATTTGAAGAGGTTTCAATGGAGTCATGCCTGGCTCGATAACAATGAAGTTTTCAAAGTAAAGAACGCGCTCAAGATTTTTCAGAGTAATGTCCAGCATCAGCCCAACACGTGAAGGCAATGATTTTGTGAACCAGATATGGGCAACAGGAGAGGCAAGATCAATGTGACCCATGCGCTCACGACGCACTTTAGTCAATGTGACTTCAACACCACATTTCTCACAAATAATACCCTTGTATTTCATGCGCTTGTACTTACCGCACAAACATTCATAATCCTTTACTGGACCAAAGATACGCGCACAGAAAAGACCGTCACGCTCTGGTTTAAAAGTTCTGTAATTGATGGTTTCAGGCTTTTTAACCTCACCAAATGACCACGAGCGGATTTGCTCAGGGCTGGCTATTGCAATACGGATTGCTTCAAAGCTCTGTGGGCCTTGTGGTTGCCCGAATAAGTTCATCAATTCATTCATTTTTCGCTCCTGCTTGTCGCCTTATCTTAAAGGCCTTTAAAATCAAATTTTATTCTTAAAATAAGCAGACCTAAGGTAAGGTCTGCTTTATTTCTTAGTCCTCGTCAGTCATCTCAACGTTTAGACCCAATGCCTTCAATTCTTTCACAAGAACGTTGAAGGATTCAGGTATACCGACCTCGAAGTTATCTTCACCACGAACGATGGATTCGTAAACTTTCGAACGACCAGCAACGTCATCAGATTTAATAGTAAGAAGTTCCTGAAGTGTGTATGCCGCACCATATGCCTGCAATGCCCACACTTCCATCTCACCAAATCGTTGACCACCAAACTGGGCCTTACCACCAAGAGGTTGTTGCGTAACAAGAGAGTACGGTCCGATTGAACGGGCGTGAATCTTGTCATCAACCAAGTGGTGAAGTTTCAACATGTACATATAGCCAACAGTCACAGGTCTGTGGAATGCTTCCCCAGTACGACCATCAATCAATGTCACCTGACCAGAACCACTCAGGCCTGCTTTTTCAAGCAACTCAGTGATGTTCTCCTCATGTGCTCCGTCGAATACTGGTGTTGCCATTGGAACACCACCACGAAGGTTGTTTGACATTTCAAGAACTTGAGTATCATCCAACTGTGTCACTTTCTTCGTGTATTCGTCTTCGCCGTAAGCCTCATGTCAACTTAGCCTTAAGATCCTTCATTTCGGCGGCTTTTGGCTCTTTGGGGTTATCAAACTGATTAATCATCTCACCAATTTGCTTCCCAAGAGAGGCAGATGCCCAACCCAAGTGAGTTTCAAGAATTTGTCCAACGTTCATACGTGAAGGAACACCAAGTGGGTTCAACACGATATCAACTGGTTGACCGTCTTCAAGATAGGGCATGTCTTCGGCTGGCATGATTTTGAAACCACCCCTTTGTTACCGTGACGTCCAGCCATTTTATCACCAGGCTGCATTTTACGCTTAATCGCAACAAAGACCTTAACCATCTTCATAACACCAGGTGGCAACTCGTCACCACGCTGTAGCTTTTCAACCTTTGAATTCAAAACGCTTCTTAAGGTTATCGACCGCATCATCAAATGTCTTACCCATAGCTTCGATTTCAGCCATAGTTTTTTCATCAGTGATATTGATTTGTCTCCACTGTCCACGCTTCTCAATAGCTTCGAGATCAGCAGCTTTAATCTTGTCACCTTTTTTCAGCTTAACGCCTTTAGGGACACTTACGATTTCCTTACCAATGAACAACTCTTCAAGACGCGAGTAATAACCATCTTCAAGAATCTTACGCTCGTCATCCCTATCTTTTGCAAGACGTTCAATTTCTTCACGCTCTATAACCAAGGCACGTGCATCTTTATCAACGCCGCGACGGTTAAAGACACGCACCTCAACGATTGTACCTGTTGTGCCTGGTGGAAGACGAAGTGAGCTGTCTTTTACGTCAGCCGCTTTCTCTCCAAAAATTGCACGGAGAAGTTTTTCCTCAGGTGTCATTGGTGTTTCACCCTTAGGTGTGACCTTACCAACGAGAATATCACCAGGAGAAACCTCTGCACCAATATGGACGATACCCGCCTCATCAAGGTGTTTAAGAGCTTCTTCACCAACGTTTGGAATATCACGTGTGATTTCCTCAGGTCCTAATTTCGTATCACGAGCCATTACCTCGAATTCCTCAAGGTGAATAGATGTGTAAACATCATCACGAACAATACGCTCAGAAATTAGGATGGAGTCTTCAAAGTTGTAACCATTCCAAGGCATGAATGCCACAAGGACGTTACGACCAAGAGCCAACTCACCAAACTGTGTAGAAGGACCATCAGCAATAATATCGCCAGCTTTAATCTTGTCACCAACAGTCACCAATGGACGTTGATTGATACAAGTTGACTGGTTAGAGCGTTGGAACTTCGCAAGCTTATAGATATCAACCACAGGCTCATCAGCGCTTAACTGACCTGTTGCACGAATAACAATACGCTCAGCATCAATCTGCAGAACTTCACCTGTACGACGCGCAGTCACAGCGGCACCAGAGTCACGCGCAACAGTTGCCTCCATACCTGTGCCAACAAGAGGAGCATCTGTACGTAGTAAAGGCACAGCCTGACGCATCATGTTTGATCCCATCAAAGCACGGTTCGCATCATCGTTTTCCAAGAAAGGAATAAGAGACGCAGCTACAGAAACAATTTGTTTTGGAGAAACGTCAGCATATTCAATCATATCAGGAGTAGCCATGATGTTCTCACCGCCTTGACGACAAGAAATAAGATCACTTGTGAACTTACCCTTAGCATCCAACTCGGCATTAGCCTGCGCAATAGTGTAGCGCGCCTCTTCCATAGCGGACATGTAGAAAACTTCATCGGTGACCTGACCGTTTTCAACTTTTCTGTATGGGCTTTCAATAAAGCCATAAGGATTTACACGAGCAAAAGTAGCCAATGAATTAATCAAACCAATGTTTGGACCTTCAGGTGTTTCAATCGGACACATACGACCATAGTGAGTTGGGTGCACGTCACGAACTTCAAAACCTGCACGCTCACGTGTCAAACCACCAGGACCCAAGGCTGATAAACGACGCTTATGCGTGATTTCAGACAATGGATTTGTTTGGTCCATAAATTGTGACAATTGCGAACCAGAGAAAAACTCACGGACAGCTGCCTGTGCTGGTTTCGAGTTAATCAAATCATGCGGCATATATGTGTCAATCTCAACAGATGACATACGCTCACGAATTGAACGCTCCATACGAAGCAAACCAATACGGATTTGGTTTTCCATCAATTCACCAACTGAGCGAACACGACGGTTACCAAGGTTATCAATATCATCAACCTCGCCTTTACCGTCTTTCAAATCATTCATGTATCTCAGAATTGAAAGAATGTCTTCTTTGCGCAAAATACGAAGTGTATCAGGAGCATCCAAGTTAAGACGTGCATTCATTTTTACACGACCAACTGCAGACAAATCATAGCGCTCCGCATCGAAGAACAATGAATTGAAAAGTGCCTCAGCACTATCAACGGTAGGTGGCTCACCAGGACGCATAACACGATAAATGTCAATCAACGCTTCTTCGCGTGTATCTGTCTTATCTGCAGCAAGCGTGTTCCTAAGGTGTGCACCTGTATTGATGTGATCAATCGCAAGCAAAGGAATATCTGTAATGTCCAAATCATCCAATTTCGCAATATCATCTTCTGTGAACTCGTGACCTGCCTCATAGACAACTTCGCCAGTTTTTTCATTAATGATATCGCGACCAAGGTATGAACCTTCGATATCTTCAGGCTGAACGAGAATTTCCTTCAAACCTTCTTCTTGCAGACTTTTCGCCTTGCGAGGAGTAATTTTTTGACCTGCCTCAACAACAACCTTACCTGTTTTAGCATCAATCAAATCAGAAGCGAGCTTAACGCCACGGTACTTGTCAGGATCAAATGCTGAAGTCCAACCTTTTTTACCTTTTTTGTAATCATCAATTTCATAGAAAGTTGATAGAATTTCCTCGTTAGTCATTCCCTGTATCATCAATGGATCAAGAGGCTCGCCCTTTTCTTCCATTTCCGCACGGTAAGCTCTTGTGTCTTCAGAATCCAAAGCACGTAAGAAAGTCGTTACAGGCAATTTTCTGCGACGGTCAATACGCACGTTAAGAATATCTTTTGCGTCAAATTCAAAATCAAGCCATGAACCACGGTATGGAATTACACGTGATGAGAAAAGATACTTACCTGATACGTGTGTTTTACCACCATCATGATCAAAGAAAACACCAGGTGATCTGTGCATTTGAGAGACGATAACGCGCTCTGTACCATTAACGATAAAAGTACCGTTATCAGTCATCAAAGGCATGTCAACAAGGTAAACATCTTGCTCTTTAATATCGCGAATTGACTTCAGACCAGTTTCTTCATCAACATCAAATACAGATAGACGTAATGTCACGCGCAATGGTGCCGCATATGTCATGCCACGTTGACGACATTCGTCTGTGTCATATTTAGGCTCTTCAAGCTCGTAGGCTACAAAATCAATTTCAGCATTACCGTTAAAGTCACTGATAGGAAATACAGATGTTAGAACCTCTTGCAAACCTTGCATGTTACGATCTTCATCAGATGTCGCAGACTGAAGAAATGTAGCATATGAGTTCTTTTGAATCTCAATAAGATTAGGCATTTGCGTTACTTCGCGGATCTTACCGAAAGAACGGCGAATTCTTTTTCTGCCTGTGAAGCTATCTACGATATCTGATGGATTATATGTTGTGTCTTTTTTTGCGGTCATTGCTCTTCCCTTAATCATCTGTGTTTCCGCATTGGCAGAAACGGCGAAAGCTTTTCGTCTTTTAAAGTCACACGACTTTAAATAAATCTCTTAAATTTGGTTTGAAATCGATGCTTTTGATTAAAACATGATTTCAACGCAAAGTGGCGAGGGGCTGAATAGCCCTTCGCCTACTTGGCATGTACTTAACGGAAACGATTTAGTTTGTCCACTTATAATCTAACCTTTTTTGAATTCCCTTCAATTAAGGTTAATTATTTAAGTTCGACTTTACCGCCAGCAGCTTCAATTTTCTGCTTAAGTTCTTCCGCTTCTTCTTTCTTAACGCCCTCTTTAAGAGACTTAGGTGCGCCTTCGACCAAATCTTTAGCTTCTTTCAAGCCAAGACCTGTAATAGAACGGACTTCTTTAATAACGGCGATTTTGTTTGCACCAGCTTCGGTCAAAACAACATCGAACTCGTCTTTTTCTTCAGCAGCTTCCGCAGGACCGGCAGCAGCGGCAGCAGCTACAGGAGCAGCGGCAGAAACGCCCCATTTTTCCTCAAGTAGTGTTGCAAGCTCTGCAGCTTCCATTACTGTCAACGCTGATAGATCATCAACGATTTTTTCCAAGTTAGCAGCCATATCATTTCTCCTTTTAAGCTTCTAAATGTGAATTCTAAATAATACCAAGTTAAAGTTATTCGCCTTTTGCAGCTTTCGCAGCAATAAGCCTTGCAAGTTGACCAGCAGGTGCTTGAGCCACTCCAGCAATTTTCGTAGCTGGCGCCATAAGCAAACCAACAAGTTTTCCACGCAACTGATCTAGAGATGGAAGCTTTGACAACGCCTCCACGCCAGCGGCATCCAAAGCCTTTGCGCCCATAGCACCACCAAGAACAACCAGACGCTCGTTATCTTTAACAAACTCTTGGGTAACCTTTGCAGCAGCAATAGGGTCTTGTGAAAAAGCAATCGCGACAGGCCCATTAAACAAATCAACGATATTCTCGTAATCTGTTCCCTTGGCACCCAGTTTCGCAAGTGTGTTCTTAACAACTTTAAAGCCAGCGCCCTCATTTCTGAGGTTGTCTCTCAAAGCTGTCATCTGTGTAACTGTCAAACCTTTATTCTGTGTGACAACAACAATACCGCTATTGGTGAACTTATCGTTCAACCATTCGATCTGATCCTGTTTTTCTGCACGGGTCATACCCATGGCATTTCTCCTTTATAAAACAAAATAAAAAAGAGGCTTTAAATATTAAAGCCTCATCCAAACACTCTCAACAAAAAGAAATTCAAATATAAAGCCAATTCAGGCTCTGTTTTCAAGTCTCTCTTTATCTATGCAGGGTTTCAAATAACCTGCAGTCTTGGACAAAGTTCAGGGCGCATATAAAAGGGTCAACAGTCATCTGTCAACCCTTTTAAAAAAATAATTATCTTTTATTAGCCAAGCATACGACAAGGTCTGTTAGTAATGGCATCACAGCCATCAGAAATAAGTACCTTACCACCACCTTTGACGTAGCCCACTGCATTTATAGCTTTATCTACACCCAAAGCCGCCAAAGCATAAGCATCGGAGGTTTTGCATGGCCTCTCTCCTACCAAAGGAATAGGACTTATTAGAATTGCGACACCATCACTACCAATAAGTACATCTTTACCGCTAGCTGTTACCCCCATTCCCTTCATTGAGGAAATACCAAAGTGCTTTAAACATAAGTCATCACCAAATTTTGGTGGTCTCATTTTCACGATTGGATCTTCTAAATTTACTGTATCTTCGTAAGGCCTATATGTGGACATTTCATTCTCCCTGTAGAATATTGAGTTACACGCCCTCTCTTTATTTTATTTGCGATAATAATGTCAACTAAATAGTGAGTTATTTATAAAAAAACCCGGAATAAATCCGGGTTTTTTAAATTTTGTATGTTTTATGGTGCTCTTAAGCAGCTTTTGCAGTCTTACCAATACCAAGATTACCAAGGTCTAGCTTTAATCCAGGCCCCATGCTTGATGTTAGAGTGATCTTACGCATGTAAGTTCCTTTTGCACCAGCTGGTCTTGCTTTTGCAATAGCATCGATAAAGGCATGAATATTTTCAGACAATTTCTTATCGTCAAAACTAACTTTACCTACGCCCGCATGAATAATACCAGCCTTCTCAGCACGGTACTCAATTGCTCCGCCTTTAGCATTTTCAACTGCCTTAGCAACATCAACTGTTACTGTACCTAGTTTTGGGTTCGGCATAAGGCCTTTGGGTCCCAAAATCTGACCAAGCTGCCCAACTAGTGGCATCATGTCTGGTGTGGCGATCAAACGATCAAAGTCCATTTCACCAGCTTTAATTTTATCGGCCAGATCTTCTGCACCAACAATATCAGCACCAGCTTTTTTAGCTTCATCCGCTTTTGCATCTCTTGCCATCACAGCAACACGAACTGTTTGCCCCGTTCCATTTGGAAGGACAACCATTCCACGGACATTTTGATCGGCGTGCTTGGGATCAACGCCCAAATTCATTGCCAATTCAATTGATTCATCGAATTTACGTGTTTTGGCAGAGGCCTTAAGAATGGCTATAGCATCATTAAGAGCATAATGCTTTTCGCGATCAACGCCTTCATAGGCTTTCTTCATTGCTTTTGATTTAAATGCCATTGTCTAACCCTCCGCAACTTCTACGCCCATTGAGCGACATGTACCTGACAAAATTTTGACAGCCGCATCGACATCATTAGCGCTTAAATCTTTTTGTTTTGCTTCTGCGATTTGCTTCAACTGACGCACTGTAATTGTACCAACAGTCTCGCGTGAAGGGTTATCGGCACCTTTGGGAAGGTTAAGAGCCTTCTTAATATAATAGCTTGCAGGAGCTGATTTTGTAACGAATGAGAAAGAACGATCCTCATACACAGTGATCTTCACTGGTACAGGCATCCCTTTTTCTAAATCCTTAGTGTCATTATTAAATGCTGTGCAGAATTCCATAATATTCACACCTTGTTGACCCAAAGCGGGCCCTAGGGGTGGAGATGGATTAGCAGCACCAGCAGGAACTTGCAGGTTAATTAAACCAGCAATTTTCTTTGCTTTTTTTGCCATGGTTTCCTCCGTTGGCTTAAAGTTTCAACGTTTGTTTTTCGTGGTACGGCTCTGGATGGCTCGAAAATTCTCCAGACAACCTTCCACAAAACGGCGTCACCATAGTAGTGATAACCGCATAATGCAAGTTTTTTAAAGAAGATTAAATTTAGGCTTTTTCAACCTGTGTGTATTCAAGCTCAACCGGTGTTGCACGACCAAAGATTGATACGGAAACTTTCAGTTTTTGTTTCTCTTCGTCAATTTCCTCTACGCTACCGTTAAAGGAGGCAAATGGCCCATCAACAACCTTGACCTCTTCACCAATGTCAAAAGTAACGCTTGGACGTGGACGATCAACACCTTCTTGGACTTGCTGAACGATTGCTGCTGCCTCTTTCTCACTAATCGGCGAAGGCTTATTACCTGCACCCAAGAATCCTGTAACCTTAGGCGTGTCCTTTACAAGGTGCCAAACTTCGTCACTCATATCCAGTTTCGCGAGAACATAACCTGGATAGAATTTACGTTCTGCATTGACCTTCTGACCACGGCGCATTTCAACAACCTCTTCGGTCGGAACCATAATCTCGCCAATAGCATCGGAAAGACCTTTTTTGGCTGCTTTATCCTTGATGGCCTCTGCCACTTTATTTTCAAACCCAGAATAGACGTGAAGTACGTACCAACGTTGTGCCATAATTTTATTTCCTTATCTCAAGCCTTTTTAATTTTTATAAGTCCAGAAGCAGTCTGATAAAAAACGACATCACCTGATCTGCAAAAAACAGAAACGTAGCAATAACAACCACCATGATAAAAACAGCAATCGTTGACTTGATAGTTTCATCCTTTGATGGCCACGTGACCTTTTTCAATTCGGATTTAACTTCCTTAGAATACTGAACAGGTGTCGTTTTAGTCATTTTAAATCCTTAATCATTTTTCTCTTTTCCCCACAAGCCCCGTAACCCATTTGGGTGGTCAGCTCTTAAAGTAAGGGAAGTATCAATGAAGATGTTTCATGTCTTAAATCAAAACAAAAGCAATTTCCAGAGGTTTTTTCACTTAATCATAATCTATATTATCTAAAAATCTTTTGCTGTCCTCGCGGATAGCGCGACGTTTTGTATCATCCATTTTTGATAGTGTACTGTAGGGTATGTTGAGACGCCCATTACCCTCAAGCTTCTGTCGGTTTCTCGAGAGAAAATCCCAATAAAGGTAATTAAATGGGCAAGCCTTATCGCCATTTTTCTTTGTCACGCTGTAAGAACAGTTTTGGCAATAGTCTGACATTTTATTGATATAAGATCCACTTGAACAGTAAGGCTTGCTCGCAATGCGACCATCATCCGCATAAAGTGACATGCCTGAGACATTAGGCAACTCTACCCATTCATAAGCATCGGCATACACAATTAAAAACCATTCATTGACGTATTTGGGATCAATGCCGGCAAGCAATGCAAAATTCCCAAGTACCATAAGGCGTTGAATGTGATGCGCATAAGCATTCTCTTTTGTCTCAAGAACACATTGACGCACACAGTTCATCTTTGTATTCCCGTCCCAATAAAATTTGGGAAGATTGCGTTCGGCCTTTAAGGCGTTTTCTTCTGCAAATTCGGGCATGAATTTCCAGTACATGCCCCGCATATATTCACGCCAACCCAGTATCTGACGAATAAAACCTTCCGTTGCGTTCAAAGGGGCGTCACCGTTGTGATATGCCATCTCTGCTTTCTCGATAACCTCTAAGGGAGCAAGTAGGCCGCAATTTATATAAAATGATAGATGCGAATGATACATCCAAGGTTCATTCTCGACCATGGCATCCTGATAATCACCAAAAGTTTTTAGACGTTCATCAATAAATTTATTGAGAGCATAAAGTGCCTGATCACGTGTAACAGCAAAATAGAAAGGTTTAAGATCACCAAAATGATCACCAAATTTTTCGGCTACTAGCTCCATGACCTCATCAGTGATTTCATCTGTTTGAGCCATGTAGGTTTTAGGGACGTTCAAGCCTTCTTTAGGTGGCTTACGATTCTCGGAATCGTAGTTCCACTGACCGCCCTCAGGCTTATCACCATTCATAAGGATGCCGTGTTTTTTACGCATCTCTCGATAGAAATATTCCATACGCAAAGCTTTGCGACCCTCTGCCCATGTTTCAAACTCTTCTATCGTACTCAAGAATTGGTCGTTGTCTCTAATCTCAACATCGACACCAAAATCACCTTCCCATTTCTCTATATCTTTGAGAACTCGCCACTCACCTGGAAAGGTAACTACAATTTTATCAGGTGAAATCTCCTTTACCGCGCGTTTAATTTCTCCAGAGAAAGAGCCCACATTCTCATTGTCATCAAGCTTAGTGTATCGAACTTTATAGCCATCACCCTCTAACTCTTGTGCAAAATGGCGCATGGCAGAAAACAAAAAGGCTATTTTTTTCTTATGGTGCTTGACATAGGTCGCCTCATCCCAAACCTCACACATCAGAATTGTATCTTCGTCCTTCTTACAGTCAGACAGGCTCGAAATAGATTTGGATAGCTGGTCGCCAAGTATAAGTCGCAATACCCCCATTTACTTCTCGATACGTTTCGCAATTTGGAAATATAGCCAATAGGGCAATATCGATAAGAATTTTACAAAGAAAGTAAAAAGACTGGGAAAACGAATTTCAAATTTTGATTTCAGCAATCCCTTGGCCAGCGCTTTTGCAGCCTCATCAGGCGTTATCATCATCGGCATGTCAAAATCATTCTTTGATGTCATAGGCGTATCAACAAAGCCTGGGCATATAACTTTTATATCCAAATCTTGTTCTTCGGCACGAAGGCTCTCTGCCATATTTATAATGGCAGCCTTTGTTGCGCTGTAAGGCTGCCCCTTTGGCAAGCCACAATACCCAGCAACACTTCCACATAATGCAATTTGACCAGATTTTTTGTCTCTCATATAAGGTAAAACCGTATTTACAACATTAAACGCGCCACCAAGATTGATGTCTATAATCTTGAGAGTTTTCTCAATATCCAGATTTTTAAATTCCATAGGATCATAAATCGCCGCTAAGAAAACAACGCTGTCAATTGTTACAAATTTCTCTTTGCCTTTTTTTAATGCACTCTTAAGCGAGGCTATATCATTTACATCACAAGGAGCTACCAGCGATTCACTGGGTAAATCTTTTGCGATTGCAGTCAGTTTATCTTCAGAGCGCGCTGATAAGATTACTTTTGCGCCTTGCGGCGATATCTCACGCGCCAAGGCCTCACCGATACCTGAGCTTGCACCGATAATCCACACGACTTTATTTTTAAAATTTTTCATTTTTTCATGCCTTATTTTTTTACATGGGATTAAATTAGACTATCTTGTGTCTATATAAAGGAGAAATAATGACAAACGTAATAATCGGTGCATCTGGAGGAATTGGAAGAGCTTTTGTTAAAAGTCTCCTCAAAAATTACCCGCAAGAAAAAATCTACGCCTTTTCACGCTCGGGAACGGATTTTGATTATTCGCAAGTCATAAACGGCAGAATCGATATTACAGACGAGAGTAGTATTGAGACAGCAGCCGCTTCAATCACCGAACCACTCAAAAGAGTTATTGTCGCGACAGGTATTTTGCACAACGAGAGCCTTTCACCTGAAAAAACAATAAACTCACTTTCTCTGGAAAACATGAAAACGGTTTTTGAAATAAACACGTTCGGTCCAGCATTGATTGCGAGATACTTTTTACCCAAATTAGTTGACAGTGAAGCTTCACTTTTTGCAGCAATTTCGGCGCGTGTTGGAAGTATCTCTGATAACGGATTAGGTGGGTGGTATTCTTACCGTGCCTCAAAAACAGCTCTTAATATGATTTTAAAAACTGCATCAATCGAGGTCGCTCGTAAAAATAAGAATGCTGTTGTTGTAGGATTGCACCCAGGAACAGTGGATACGGATCTATCAAAACCATTCAAAGCCAATGTCCCTGAGGGTAAGCTTTTTGATGCGGATTATTCAGTACAAAAATTGATGTCCGTTATCGAGGGTCTAACTCCAAGCGATACAGGTAAGGTCTTTGCATGGGACGGTGAAGAAATTGCACCATAAACAAAATCTGCCGGAAAAAACTTGCCCTATTTGCCAACGCCCTTTCATCTGGCGCAAGAAATGGGAAAAGAATTGGGATGAAGTTGTTTATTGTTCCGAGAGGTGTCGCAGGAACAATAAAATCTAGCTAGTTTTTTTCTTAGTTGTCTTTTTAGCATTAGCCTCTTTAAGCTCAATCTTTTCCATGGGTACTTTTTCTTTAAAAGTATGGGTGATGTATGGGAAAGGAATTTCAATACCAGCTTTATCAAGAGCGCCCTTAACAGATTTTATGACCATGGCACGACTCTCATGCATGTCTCTTGGCTTGGATTCCGCCCACCAGCGAATGGTGAAATCAACGCTTGATGAATTAAATTCGCTAGCAAAAACATCTATGCCTTTAGATTTTTTAACAAGATCAACTTTTTCGACTGCCGCCTTTATAATTTTTTCTGCCTTATCCAAGTCTGTATCGTAAGACACACCACACACCACCTGAAAACGGCGAGCCTTTTGCTCGGTCAATATATAAACTGGGTTTTTAAATAGTAGGCTATTGGGCACCATAATAAGTTGATTGTCGGTCTGTCTTATTTGAGTATCACGAATATTGATTTTTTCAATTTTTCCCAACAACCCTTCGCACTCGATAAAATCACCAATACGCATTGTTCTGCGAAGCATAATCATTATACCTGCAAGGAAATTCTCAAAAATATCTTGGAACGCAAAACCAATGGCGATTGAACCCAAGCCTAAACCTGCCAGAATTTTGGCTGGCGTTAAACTTGGCATTACTATCGTTAGGGCTATTAGAGAGCCAAGAACCCACACACCTATTCCTGCCAGAGTAAGAACCAGACTCTGCAACGAAGGGCGCAGGTGAGATTTTTCGAGAACTTTACTTAAAACCAGTTTCACAATCTTACTGGCTATCGAGGTAATAATTAGGACAGCAATGGATATGCCAAGCAGAGGAATAAGCTTTACAAAGCCAACCCACATTTCACCCAACTGCTCTTTGAGTGGCTCTAAAAAACTGACATCCATTTCCATTATTTTCCCCTTCGAATTTTCAAATATTACAAAAGGATAACGTGAGAGACGAATGTCAGTTCCATAATTTATTTAGCCAAAGAAGATATCAGCCGCTAGAAATGCAAAGAAAAAGCCTATTAAGTAAATTGCTATTGAGAAGATTAAAATCCCCCAACTAAATTTTCTAAGTCTCATACACGCCTTAGCCTTTTTAGGGTCAACAGGGCACGGTGCGTAGCGTCCCCGCCATTGTAAGTAGGCAGATAGCGCAAGCATTACGCCTGCAAACCCAAAGACGATTTCTTTATATTCAGATATTGCTGTTATCCACGGAACGGCAGAGACAAAACCAGCAAGTGCTGCGCCCATACCTAATGTCACGAGTAACGCTGGTAGAGCACAACAAATGAGCGTCCCCGCACTGGTGAAAAGCGAAAGTACAGGCAGAATAGTCTGCCTGTACAAGCTGTCTTGTGAGTTACTACTCGACATGATGAACACTTTCTACATTGTAGCCCGCATCTTCAACGAGTTTAGTAATCATCTCATCACTCATCACTTTATCATCTTCAAAGATAAGCGTAATGAGCTTGTCCTCAAGACTGACTTCAATACCAAGAACACCGTCTTGTTTATTGAAGGTCTTTTCAAGCGCTCGTGCGCAGAAATCACACACCAATCCGTTGACGCCAACATGGCTCGTTTTATCCGCAAACGCAGGTGATGCGATTGCAACAACAAATAAAGTAAGTACTAAAGTAAAATATTTCATGATTTTTTCCTTTCATCATGGCTTTTAAAGTTAATAGCGATAGACCCAGTTAAAGAGAATATCGCCCTGATCACTGACGCCTGCCTCAACAAGGTTGTCGCCCTTGAAAAAGCGAACGAGAGGCGTCACTGTAAATTTATCGTCATTGTTGGGTTTATGATCGACCTCAAGCATGAACCAAGTATGGAGAGAGCCGTAATCAGCAACATATGGGGCAACCCCTACACGCGCAGACTGGGTATAGAAGTTATCAATATCACCTGCCTCCACATAACGGTTTTCATATGATGTAAAGAAACGGCGGTTTTCCCAATCGGCAGCAACCCCTGCAAAAGCAGCAGGATTAGTGTCACCATCCTGATCACCAGAGAAAGCATGCGCAGCCCCTATCCCAGTTTTGAGGTAGATGTTAGCTTGCGAGTCTTTCTCATTCCAGCGCTTTACGAGGTAATTGCCCTGTAATGCACTAAGCAAATAATCTTCGTTACGTTGATACTCGTTCAAAAGTCCCAAAGAATATTTCGCCGTTGGTGAATAATGCACATGCCATGAATTTCTGTCACCGTTATTCATCACCATAGATGTAATGCCTCCCGGATAAGAAACAGGTCTGGCATTTGCCGTAGCTATACTTGCAAAAAGTATAAATGCCGTAAGGAATGTCTTTTTCATGAGACGTTCTCCTAAAATAAAAATTGAAATAATCAGCATCGAAAAAATCAACGCCAAAACTTAAATTTTAAGAGAGTGATTTCGGAGGCTGTAAGGGAGGTGCGGTAGCAAAAGACAACAGAATGTCATTTGCGGTTTTTAGAATTCTCTGTGAAGAAACAAAAACATCCTGCGCAGCATAAATATCTGGCAAGGTCAGTGCAGAGGCTGATACGAAAGAGCAAAGACATAATCCATCGCAATGCTGTGTATCATATGTATTTTGAGCCTTTTTATCTTTAGCTTCATTTATGTCATGGCATGGCATAGTTTTCTCAGCCTGAACCATGTCACGTTTCATGTGCGGGCACGGCGCAGCGGATGCCTGAATGACAAAAGCATTAACTGCAAAAGCAAAAACAACCAAAAATCGTGTAATGAACTTCATACCTATAAGTATAGCATTTTTTCCCTAAAAAGAAAATTTCTTGTGAACAGGAACTTAAGTGGCTTACCTACGTTTACCATTAGTTATGGCAAAAAAACCATCTTATAAAAAACGTGAAGAAAACAGAGGCGGAGAACTCTCTGATTACTGGCCTTTATTCTCCCTAATTCTTATTACCGGTCTCGCAGGTTTAGCGATTACATTTCATATTAAGTGGTACCTTCATGGATTGGATGCATTACTTCATGGGCTTTTTCCTATGTTGCTTTGCCATGCTCAAGATTTTCAATCTTCCTGCTTTTGCAGACGGTTTTCAAATGTATGATTTACTAGGAAAACAAACACGTGCCTATGCCTACATTTACCCCTTTATAGAATTGGGCTTGGGTCTAGGGTTTCTATCATTTATAGCGCCTCAATTCATATACACAGCAACTATTGCTGTTATGGCATTCGGCGCTCTTGGTGTAATTAATGCCCTAAGAAAAGGACTTGATATTAATTGTCCTTGTATGGGCTCTATTCTAAACGTTCCGTTATCCACAGTAACCCTCACCGAAGATTTAGGCATGGGCTTAATGGCTGGATACATGTTGCTAAAAATTATTTAATATTTCCAATAACTTATATCCCACATTGAAATCAATTACACTTTGGTCTAAGTATAGGCTCATCACGAAAATTCTTTTGGAAGGCCCTCGAAAAAGATGCTTAAAATAAGCTCGATTGTGTTAACCATCCTTACCGCTGTCTATTTCACCTTTGGTCTCAACTTTGTCCTCTTTGATAAAATAAGAAATATTCTAGAAACGTCAGATGGTCTAAGTATTATTTTTACTGTCACCATTCCTCTGTTTTTCGTGGCCGCTCTCACGATAATTTTTACCCCCTTTATTTCAAAATATGTTGCAAAGCCCTTTCTGGTTTTCCTTTTAATAACCAGTGCCATTATCAATTACGCCGCATATAGCTTCGGGGTTATTTTTAATCAGGATATGATGGTAAATATCTTTGAAACTGCACCGAAGGAAGCCGCTTCTTATCTTAATTTCAAACTTGTCATCTGGATTTTTCTTTCTGGAATAATTCCAAGTCTATTGGTTATCTTTACCAAGATTGAATACAAGCCATTTTTAAAAGAACTATTGAACAAAGCAGTTTTGATTATTGTCAGTGGAGCTATCATTCTTTTAATTGCAACTTTTTTCTACAAAGATTACGCATCGATTATGCGTAACAATCCAAAATTACAAAAAGATATTGTGCCAACCTATTATCTTTCAAGCACGTATAAATACATAAAGAATAGGTTCTTCGTTGCCCCCCTTAAATATCAGGAAATTGGAATCGACGCCGAGCGTGTCACCGAAGAAGACGATGAAAAATATCTTTTTGTTGTTCTTGTAGGAGAAACGGCTCGTGCCCAGAACTATCAACTTAATGGCTACGCGCGCGAAACAAATGCCTATACAAGTAAAATAAACAACGTCATTTCCTTTAAAAACGTAAGTTCCTGCGGGACTGCAACTGCGGTTTCCTTACCCTGTATGTTTTCCATGATGGGAAGATCTGATTATTCAAGGGCACATTTTGATAGTCAGGATAATGTCATCGATATAATGAAGCGTGCAGGCTACAAACAAATATGGCTTGATAATAATACGGGCTGCAAAGGTGTGTGTAAAAACATTGAAAATTATGAAACAGTCAAAATGCCAGCGCTGGATTGCAAAGGTGAAGAATGTACGGACAGTGTTTTCCTAGATGTCATTGACGAACAAATCAAATCTTTAAATGGTCAAGACGGAATAATTTATTTGCACCTTCTAGGCAGTCATGGACCCACATATTTTAAACGCTACCCGCCCGAATTTGCCAAATTCAAACCTGATTGCCGCACAAGTGATCTGCAAAACTGTACAAAAGAAGAAATTGTGAACGCCTACGACAACACTATTCTTTTTACAGACTATGTCATGTCAAAAGTCATCAATGGATTGGACCAATATAAAGATACTTACAAGACGGGCGTAATCTATATGTCCGATCACGGAGAATCTCTTGGTGAAAACGGGCTTTACTTGCATGGCATGCCCTATGGCTTTGCGCCGGAAGAGCAAACCCACATTCCTTTTATAGTCTGGCTTTCTGACACTATGATTGAGCACGAAAAAATGGATATGAAATGTATGAAGGATACAGCCCAAAGCGGTGTGTTTTCGCACGATAACTTATCGCACACTCTTCTAGAAGTGATGGATGTAAAAACAAACGCCTCCGATTCTAAGAAAGATATGTGGGAACACTGCGAACATAAGAGTGAGCAGTGAATATACGTCAAGAACTTGAACGCAAACTTATTCATTTAAGCTCTCTATGGATGGTTTATGCTATTTATTTTTTTGATAAAAAACATGCGTTAATTTTATTTGGTTGTCTTTTCATTATCTTTTTAATTTTAGAGTATCTAAGAATGACAAATGAAATAATCAGCAAACTTACTTCTCGATTTTTTCACAAGATTATGCGCCCCCGTGAAAATACTCAAAAATTTAGCTTCCAAGCCTTAACAGGATCTTTTTACTTTATTCTAGCTGTTTTTTTAAGTGTGCTTCTATTTACTAGAGAGATTGCAATGGTCGCAGTCTTAATTATGGTTATTTCAGACACAGTAGCGGCTTTGGTTGGCAAGAGCATTGGTAAAGTAAAAATATTTGACAAGACATTGGAAGGCTCAGTTGCGTTTTTTGTAACCACTTATGTTATCTTGCTTGTCTCACAATTTGAACTCTCCCAAATTCATATTTTTTTGATTGTGATTGTCGTTACCTTAGTAGAGCTAACAGCAAATAAAATTAACGTGAATGATAATCTTTCTATTACGCTCTGCTCAGGATTTCTAATTACATTATTAAGTAAAAGCGCAATAATGCTGACTTATTAATAGGCCACACAGGCTTTTAAACTTAGTACATCACATTGTATTCACATCAATTTTGGTTTAGGAATAATCAAAATCAGAACAAGACTTTAGCAAAGAATAAACATGACCAAATATCTCGTTACATCTGCACTTCCCTATATCAACGGCGTAAAGCATTTAGGTAACCTTGTGGGATCCATGTTACCAGCGGACGTTTACGCGCGTTATTTAAGATCAGCAGGTAACGACGTACTTTATATCTGTGCCACTGACGAACATGGTACACCCGCCGAATTAGGTGCCCAAGCAGAGGGTACAGATATCTCTGAATATTGTACGAAAATGCACGATGTTCAAAAGGATATTTACAAAAATTACGATATTTCTTTTGACTGGTTCGGTCGCTCAAGCTCAGAGCACAATCACAAACTTACCCAGCATTTTTACAATCAACTTGATAAAAATGGTTTATTGGAAGAAGTCGAAACCAAGCAAGTTTACTCAAACGCAGAAAACCGTTTTCTTCCCGACAGATACGTAGAGGGGACTTGCCCGCATTGCGGTTACGAACGCGCGCGCGGGGACCAGTGTGAAAGCTGTACAAAGGTTCTTGACCCCGTTGATTTGATAAACCCACGCTCTGCTATTTCTGGATCTGAAGATATCGAAATTCGCCCCTCTAAACACTTATTTTTAAAACAATCAACTATGGTCGATACTTTGCGTAATTGGATAGGCTCACAAGATAATTGGCCAACACTTGTAACCTCTATTGCCTATAAATGGCTAGATGAAGGCCTACGCGACCGCAGTATCACGAGGGATTTAAGCTGGGGTATTCCTGTTGCCTATGACGGCAAAATGCGCGAAGGTTTTGAAGAAAAAGTTTTCTATGTCTGGTTCGATGCACCAATTGAATATATTGCGGCAACGGCCGAATGGAGTGATGCGACTGGCAAAGATTGGGAGAGCTGGTGGCGTGAAGACAAAGGCGCAGACGATGTTAAGTATGTCCAATTTATGGGGAAAGATAACGTCCCATTCCATACCGTTGGTTTTCCTGTCACGCTATTTGGTTCTGGCGAGCCTTGGAAAAAAACCGATTACATCAAGGGTCTAAACTGGCTTAATTATTATGGTGGAAAATTCTCGACCTCCAGCCGTCGCGGTATTTTTATGGATCAGGCAATTGAATTACTGCCAAGTGATTACTGGCGTTGGTATTTGATGGCGAATGCTCCTGAGTCACAAGACACAAGCTTTACATGGGAACAATTCCAATCAACCGTGAACAAAGACTTGGCCGATGTTTTGGGCAACCTGATTAGTCGTGTTCTCAAATTCTGCGGCTCAAAGATGGATGCTACAATTCCTGACATCACCGAGTATGGTGATCTCGAAAATGAAACAACTGCCGCACTTGAAGAAAAACTAACGCGTTACACTCAATTTATGGCTGATATGGAGTTCAGAAAAGCAACTGCCGAGCTTCGTTCCATGTGGGTAACTGCCAATGAATATCTTCAACAAGCGGCGCCTTGGTCATCAATTAAGGAAGACGTGTCAAAGGCAGAAATGAGTATTAAATACGCCATAGATCTTATCAAGATTTTTGCGTCTCTTTCCTCACCATTCATTCCGAATGCCTCCAAAGAAATACTAGGGCTTTTAGGCGAAGACGTTGAATTTGTATGGCCAAAATCTATTGAGGGCGCATTGGGTCAAACTAAAGCGGGTGAGAAAATTTCAATGCCTGATATTTTGTTTAGAAAGATTGAAGATACCCAAATCGAGGAATGGATTGAAAGATTTGGCGGAGAGAATGGATAACTCTAAATCAACAAATATTGGGCTGACTTACGCCTTTCTGGCGTTCTTTCTCTATGCCGTTTCGGATGCAGCCCGTAAATTTCTTGTCATGGATTTTTCGGTCTTTGATATCCAGTTTTGGATTTGCCTTATCACAATAATAGGTGTTGCTGGTTACGCATTATATAGAAGACGATTGAGAGCCCTTCTATACACTAAACATCCTTATCTCCATTTGGCACGCTGTGCCTGTGTTGTACCAGTCATGTTTCTTGTTACATATGTTTTGGAAACAATGCCTTTGGTTGATTTTTATACCATCATTTTCACGACACCTATGGTGACATGCTTACTTGCCAGTATTTTCTTTAAGGACAAAATTACACTCGTTACTATGCTTGCGATTGGGCTGGGATTTATGGGCGTTATTATCGCCTACAGACCAGGGTTAGACTCACTCAACATGCCTTTCTTCATGTGCCTTTTGACAGTTCTTTGTATTGCGGTCACCGCCAACATCTACAGGCTTTTCCCTCCAATGGAGAGCAAACTCTCATTTGTACTTTTTCCTACTATAATAAGTTTAGTGATCTCATTATTTTTTATTTCCGATAACGTTATGAGTGTTGGTTTCTTAGATATATTTAACCTTACTATTGCAGCGGTTACCGTCATTTTTGGCGTTGTATTTTCCGTGTTTGCCTATGCCAAGGCACCGGTTGCGATGGTAAGTGCAACCCACTACTCTCAGTTATTATGGGGATTGATATTTGGCTATATGATATTTGGTAATTTGCCAGATTACTACATGACAATTGGTGCAATCATAGTGACATTTTCAGGAATTATTCTTGCCTTCTCAAATCGCAGACGCAAAAATGTTCGCAGACTAGTTATCGCTGATCCTGTTTAAAATCTTGGCGTGATGCGTAATATGGTCATCAATAAAACTTTGAATAAAGTAATAGCTATGATCGTATCCTTCATGAAGGCGAAGATTTAATTTTTGACCCACCCTATGACAGGCTTCCTTAAAAATTTCAGGTCTTAATTGCTCTAATAGAAATTGATCACTTAATCCCTGATCAATAAGAATTTCAGGTTGGTTAGATGCATCCTGGACTTGTGAAACCAGTTCTGTGGCATCATGTTTTTTCCACGCCTCTTCATTTTGACCAAGATAGCGCGCAAATGCCTTTCGTCCCCAAGGAACCTGTGCGGGTGCCACTATAGGAGAAAAAGCAGATACTGATTTGTATAACTTAGAATGTTTCAGGAACAGTGTTAAAGCGCCGTGACCACCCATAGAATGTCCGCATATGCCCTGAGATTCTTTATTTAAAGGCAATTGATTGCAGACTAAACTCTGTAATTCTTCAGTAATGTAAGTTTCCATCTGGTAATGCTCTGCCCATGGGTTTTCAGTAGCATTTATATAAAAACTAGCACCCTTACCGAAATCATAAGAATTGGGTTCATCTGGAACATCTTCTCCGCGCGGGGAAGTATCAGGGGCGATAATTGCTAGGCTCATTTCGGCTGCTTTTTGATAGGCGCCCGCTTTGTGTGTAAAATTCTCATGTGTGCAGGTCAGACCTGATAAGAAGGTTATAAAAGGCACGTTTTGCCTTTCTGCATTTTCAGGCAAAAAGACAGAGAATTTCATAGTGGATTTCAGACAATCACTTTCATGTTCATAAACACTAAGAACACCGCCGAAACATTTATGAGATTCGATTTTCTCCATTAATAAATCACCACACTTCTTATGCTTTTACCTTCATGCATTAAATCAAAGGCTGTGTTGATTTCTTCTAAAGGCATAGTATGCGTTATCATATCGTCAATTTTGATTTTACCATCCATATACCAATCAACAATCTTGGGAACATCAGTACGTCCCCTTGCTCCGCCAAAAGCAGAACCACGCCAAACACGACCCGTTACAAGTTGAAACGGGCGCGTAGCAATTTCCTTACCAGCGCCGGCAACACCAATAATAATGCTCTCACCCCATCCTTTATGACAGCATTCTAGGGCTTGGCGCATAACATCAACATTACCAATACACTCGAAACTGTAATCAACTCCACCATTGGTAAGATCGCAAATCGCCTCAACAACATTGGGTGTTTTCTTAGGATTTATAAAATCCGTCATTCCAAATTTTTTGGCCAGTTCAACTTTATCTTCGTTAATGTCGATACCAATAATTCTACTGGCACCAACCATTCTTGCGCCTTGCAAAACATTAAGACCAATTCCTCCCAAGCCAAAAACAGCAACCGTTGATCCAGGTTCGACCTTTGCATCAAAAACAACCGCTCCTATTCCAGTTGTTACGCCACAACCGATATAACAAATCTTGTCAAAGGGTGCATCTTGTCGAACTTTAGCAACCGCTATTTCTGGTAAAACAGTGAAATTGGAAAAAGTAGATGTTCCCATATAATGTAATATCTTTTCGCCATTAATTGAAAAACGACTTGTCCCATCAGGCATAAGTCCCTGCCCCTGCGTTGAACGAATAGACTGACAAAGATTGGTTTTGGGATTAAGGCAGAAATCACAGCTTCTGCATTCGGGGGTATAGAGGGGAATAACATGATCTCCAACTTTCACAGACGTTACACCCGCACCGACCTCGCGAACAATACCAGCACCTTCATGTCCTAAAATAGCTGGGAAGGCACCCTCTGGATCATCTCCTGATAATGTAAAGGCATCCGTATGACAAACACCGGTTGCCATATTTTCAATCAAAACCTCACCATGCTGGGGGCCTTCTAGATCAACTTCTTCAATTACAAGTGGACTTCCAGCTTTATAGGCGATTGCAGCTTTGGTTTTCATCTTCTACTTTTCTTTCTTAAGTGAATTTAAAATCTAATACAGAGATAAGGGGAATTGATAATAGATCAACAATAGCATCAAGAAGACATAAAAAAACCATCTTACTAGATGGTGTACGGACGCTTATTTAATGGATGTTTACATGAGGCCCCGCCCCATCCACTTTTGCTACCCTTCTTCAACCTATAATATGTAGGATTATATCCATCATCATCTTGTGCTTGATAATACAAGTCATCTACTGCCTGATTAAATACAGGCTGAAGTGATTCAACGCACATTGGTGAACCGGTACTCAAATATAAATCTGTCAAAGCTTGTAGAGCTTGCATGGCCTACAGTTTTTCCCTATTAAAACTACGCCTTCTTTTCTCTTACTCATGTCAATAAGTCAAGATATAAAAAGGTTATACCTCAGGATATAAGCAATTAGATTACCTTAAGTTATGAAAATATGTTTTTTCTTTTCTTATTGACTTTAATTTGCCTTAAGTCACTAGTTAATAGCGTACATATTACTTTCATTACATAGGAAATATCATGCCTAAAAATATTATTGAAAAAGGATTTATATTTGCAGGACTGAGTAATATTCTAGGTGTGCTGATATGCTCCATATTTTTCACGAATCATATCATGATGGAAACACAACCATCCGTCATGAACTTCTTTGGATTAATATCTATAGTTTTGTGGGGGTTGGCATACATCGCAGTTTATAAAACGCATGCAAAAGTTCGTTGGTTAATAGGTGTGTTTGCTATTGAAAAACTGGTCTACGTAATTGCTTGGCTGAATTTCATCTCATCGAAACCCTTAACAGACATATACGAGAAAGATATTTTATCAGGTATCTTTTATACAATTTATGGTCCTAATGATTTTCTCTTTATGCTATTTTTTGGTTATGTTTTTTTCATCTGTAATAAAGTTAAAGCCTAATCAGTTAATAGATAAATAAAGGCTTCAAACGCTATAAGACAAGGTGACACTTATTTTTAAATATAATATAACTTTATAATGTCTAAAATTATACCTCAGCTTATTTACGATGATGTCTTCACCTCTGATAGAAATTATTATCGCGCAACAGCAAAGAATACTATCGGTAAGAGATTGGAAAGCCCTCACGAATGTGATGTTCTTATTGTTGGTGGCGGACTATCTGGTCTGGCAACTGCATTGCATCTTATTCAAACAACATCACTCAAAATAACCATCATTGAGAGACATCACATAGGATGGGGAGCCTCCGGTCGCAACGGTGGTGAGATTTTACCTGGTCTCATGGCCACACTTTCTAGAATGAACAGAAAATATGGTTATGAGATTACAAAAAATCTCTACGACATATCTATGGAAGGCATTCATTTTATCACAAAAACAATCAAGGACCTTGAGATAGATTGTGATTTAAAATCGGGCTATCTTTCTACTATTGAACCAGAAGGCTTCTCTCAAAAATCAATAGATAAAAAAATGTCCTTGAGGGAAAGTATTGGATACCCCGTTAGTTATAAATCACAAAATGACGTCTGTGAGTTGCTAGGCAGTAATAAGGATTACTATGTAGGTGGTACTTTTGATGAAAATGCTTATCACTTTCACCCTTTAAAGTATTTATATGCCCTTAAAGCATATCTCATCAAAAGAGGCGTCTCGATTTTTGAAGAAACTCCTTGCGTTCATTTTGATAAAGACGGCGCACACATAAATGTCGTTACGCCAAAAGCAAAAATAAAAACCAATAAAATGGTCATGTGTGGTGATTCATATCTTGGAACGTTGATGCCACAATTACGAAGAAAATACGTTTTAATTCGCAATGCGATGGTTGCCACAGAGCCTCTCACCGGGTCAGAAGATATTATACCTTCCGATGTGTGTGTCAGCGAATATTCAGGAAAGTTATTATTTTATCGCAAGACAATCGATAATCGTCTTATTATTGGTGGTGGCGATAATATTCGCCCAAATAACGACCTAATAAACACCGAAGAAAAAATTATAGCCCTTTGCCAAACCTCCATAAGAGACATATTTCCACAAATTGCTGAAAAACCTATATCCCACGTATGGGGTGGCTATATTGGCGTAACATCAAACTATCTACCCTATGTTGGTTCACAAGATGGGAAAATTTATTACATGGGCGGCTACTCTGGACATGGTGTTAATTTAACCCATAGCCTCTCCGCTTTAATTGCCCGCTCAATCAAAAATGACTGGAAAAAGACACATACAGACTTTGATAAAGTTCGCCACATCCCTCTCCCTGGACAAGGCAATTTTGATGTCTATTTGGGACAATTAGGTATGGCCCTTGAGTCTATACGAGAAAGATTTGACTAAAAAAGAATACCCTATTCCTTTATTCATCTACAAAAAATTCCCAACCACCTCCAAGAGATGTATATAGCGCAATCAGTTTTGTGAGAGAGCGTGTTTCCGATAATACCAGTTCATCTTCGGCAGAAATCAATTCGCGTTCTGCATCCAAAACAGACAGATAATCAGTTTCACCAGCATCTAATAATTCGCGAGCTAAATTAACCGATT
Organism: uncultured Alphaproteobacteria bacterium; assembly: GCA_963740205.1. Lineage (GTDB taxonomy): Bacteria > Pseudomonadota > Alphaproteobacteria > Micavibrionales > Micavibrionaceae > UBA2137. The sequence continues at coordinate 59,162 of CAVUDD010000001.1, read as the reverse complement.
TGCGACGGCTATTTAACGGCATCTCCCAAACGCCTGCGTGTTTCCAACTCTTGTCCATACTGCGTGAGAGAACTCTCTGCATCTGCTAATGCCTCAAGAACTGCCTTTTCATACCCTGCCAAGGCTGCCTGGCTCTCCGCTTTCTCAACATCTATGCGGGATCGTATAGCTCCCCCTTCAAAAACAGACCAATCAACAAGTCCTGCAACAGACCAAAATTCTGCCATACTCGTAAATAAATCTCCAAACGTTCTGGCTTGTGTCCCTAGGTCTCCTGTAAGAAAAAACTTTGGAAAAAGTTCTGCAGTCTGCGCGCCTATGTCCGCAATAGAAGCCGCTAGTTCCCGCTCTGCCATTCTTATATCTGGACGCCTTCTTAACAATTCAGAACGCAGCCCCACAGGGACTAAGTCAGGTGGTGCAGGAAGAGGTTTTACCTGCATCATTTCATCCAGAAGGTATTCAGGAGGCTGCCCAAGAAGAACAGAAAGCATGTATATGGATGTATCAAGATCGGCTCTAAAGTTAGGTATACGCGCCAAGGTCAATTGGTACTCTCCTTTTGCCCGCGACAAATCAAACTCGCTTGCTTCACCAACTTCCAATCTATCTTCTATCAGTCCAAATGTTTGTTTTTGTAAATCAGCATTTTGTTCAGTAATAGCTATACGCTTTTGCAATCCTCTTGCCTCATAATAGTTACGCGTTACCTCTGACAAAGTAGATAGCAATACATCGTGATAATTGGCTTGTGCGCTACCTAATCTTGCATCTGCTGCTTCGTAAGATCTACGATTGCCACCAAATAGATCCAGCTCCCATGATGCATCAAAGCCTGCATCATACAGATTGCGAATTGAACCAGCGCCGTTATTAAAGGAGCCACTTCCCTGTTTTGAACGACTAGCGTCACTCGATCCCCCGACAGAAGGTAAGAAGGATGAGCCTGCCTCTGATCTTACAGCTCTTGCTGCCAAAAGGTTAGCATTTGCTATTTCTATATCCTTATTATTCTTAGCTGCCATGCGAACATATTCGGAAAGTAAAGGATCATCAAACATCGTCCACCAATCCAGCTTTATTGGATCGGAAATAGTTAACTCCTGATCAGAGGAAAACCATTTATCAAATATATTTTGTTGCGGCCTTTGGTAATCTGGGCCTACCGTACAAGATGATAGAAATAAGATGGCTGTAAAAAGATAGAGTTGCTGCCTCATGATGTTCTTGCAGCCTCCTCTTCATTTTGCTTTTCAAGTTTTCTTCTTACGTCACCAGGAGATCCTGTGTTTCTAGCAAACAAATCGTAAGCAACAGGCACAACAAATAATGTAAAAAATGTTGCTGCTGTAACACCGAAAAGAATAACAACACCTATCGCAATTCTTGTTTCCGCCCCCGCGCCAAAAGATAATATTAAAGGGACGGAGCCTGCAACGGTTGTAATACCTGTCATAATAATTGGGCGTAGCCTTGTATGTGCGGCTTCTCGTAGCGCCTCACTAAATTCTCGACCTTCATCACGCAATTGATTAACAAATTCAACAATGAGAATACCGTTCTTAGCTGCTAAGCCGATGAGCATTATCAAACCAATTTGCGTATAGACATTTAGTGTATTTCCAGTGAGATAAAGCCCCAGCAATGCACCTGCGATTGCCAATGGAACTGTCAGAATAATAACGAAAGGATGGATGTAACTTTCAAATTGCGCTGCAAGAACCAAAAACACCATAATAAGCCCCAAACCAAATATGAACAAAAGGGAAGATGTTGAACTTTGGTAATCTAGTGACTCGCCCTTGTAATCAATCTGCACAGTTTCAGGCAGGTTCTCACGAACAAGTTCTCGCATATATTCTAATGCTTCACCCAGATTATAATCTTCAGCCAAGTTTGCCTCAATTGTAACAGAGCGAACACGGTTATAGCGGTTGAGTGTTCCAGAATCTGCGTATTCTTCTATATTTACAAGACTCCCTAAGGGTATAAGGCGATCACTTGTTTCAGAGCGCACATAAATATTTTGCATGTCTGTAGGTGTACTCTGCTCACTTCTCTCACCTTCCAAAATGACATCATATTCCTCACCGTCATCTATATAAGTAGTTACACGACGTGACCCCATCATAGTTTCTAATGTGCGACCAACCGCTTGAACACTTACACCTAAATCTCCCGCTCTATCCCTGTCTATAACAAGTCTGAGTTGTGGTTTTGTTTCTTTGTAATCGCTGTCTATGTCAGTTAAACCTGGGTTATTCTCATTAATCTTATCAATTAGAATATCTCGCCAATTGGCCAATTCTTCATACGTTCCACCACCAATTACAAACTGGACAGGCTTGCCTAAACCACCGCCAAAGCCTTGGCGCATGACTGGGAAAGCACGAACACCTGGAAGATCAGACATTTTTGCTGTTATCTCATCCATTATCGTGAAACCCGAGCGACGCTTTGACCAGTCATCTAAAACGGCAATAACAATACCATCATTGAAACTTGCGAGGTTGCCGAAACCACGTGGCGCTCGCACGAGTAGCCTAGTGATTTCACCACTGTCGACATATGGCATCAGGCGTGTTTCAATTTCCTCCATATATTCTTTTGTAAATTGATAAGAAGCGCCTTCTGGTGCGGTTACCATAAGGAAGAAAGCTCCTCTGTCTTCTTTAGGAGCATATTCAGAAGGAATAAGAGTAAATAAAACAGCACTCAAGATTGCAAGCAAAGCGAAGATACCCAAAATAATCAGACGCATACCAAGTGCTTTTGTTAACATCTTGTCATACACATTACGAAATTTCTCAAAGGCAGAATCAACCCTCTGATTAAATTTATTCTTTTCGGATTTTTTCAAAAGCTTTGAGGCCAACATAGGACAAAGCGTAACTGCCACAAAAGTCGAGAACACTACCGCCGCTGCCATAGTCACAGCAAACTCGGAAAATAGCCGCCCCAAATCCCCCTCTAAAAAAGTAATAGGCAGAAACACAGCAACCAAAACAACAGTTGTTGCAATAACTGCAAATCCAACCTGCCTCGTCCCATGATAAGCCGCGTGTAATGGGGGTTCGCCTTCCTCAATACGTCTGTATATATTTTCAAGCACAACAATTGCGTCATCAACTACAAGACCAATTGCCAAAACAAGTGCAAGTAGCGTAAGTAAATTGATTGAAAACCCTAACATGTAAATAACACTGAATGTTGCGATAAGTGATACGGGGACAGTTACCGCCGGAATAAGCATAGCTCTAAAACTTCCAAGAAAAACGTAGATAACGCCAATCACAAGAAGGATGGCAATTCCCAATGTTTTATAAACTTCCTTAATCGCGTTGCGAATAAATACAGAAGTATCATAGGAATTAATAATTTCCATTCCCTCGGGCAAATTTTCCTGTAAACGTTGAGCCATATCAATCGCGCCTTGAGCAACGTCGATTGTATTTGCCTTGGATTGCTTAATAATGCCTATCCCAATCATAGGCACGCCGTTTCCCCGAAAGAATGTACGATTTTCAACAGCCGCTTTTTCAATGCGGGCTATATCACCAAGGCGAACCAAATAATCGCCTTCGCGTGCAATTATGAGTCTATTAAAGTCTTCGGGGCTTTGATAAATACGCGCAATTCTAGCCGTAAATTGTGTTTCTTCAAACTCAAGACTTCCCGCAGGCAATTCCACATTTTCACGTCTTAAGGCCTCTTCAATGTCAGAGACCGTCAAATTTCTTGCTGCCATTTGATTTCGGTCTAACCAGACACGCATACTGTATTCAAGTCCCCCACCTATGCGGACACGAGCCACACCAGGAAGAACGGAAAAACGGTCCTCGAGATACCGATTTGCATAGTCAGTCAAATCCAGAGTATTCATTCGGTCACTGACAAGGTTCAGCCACAAAATAACATCATCACTGGAGTCAGCTTTTTGAATATCTGGGGGATCAGCTTCTTCTGGCAAGTCATCGGCAATACCAGAAACTCTATCCCTGACATCATTGGCGGCTGCCTCAATATCTCTGGAAACATCGAATTCTATATTGATGCGTGAACGCCCATCTTCCGAGGTGGATGATATAAATTTAATTCCCTCGACACCTGAAATTCTGTCTTCAATAACCTCGGTAATTCTTGTTTCTACAATATTGGCAGATGCCCCTTGATAAGCTGTATCAACGGAAACAACTGGAGGGTCGATATCGGGATACTCACGCAAAGAAAGGCGCGAAAATGAGACTATTCCAACTACAATTAATAGAAGTGATAAAACAGATGCAAAGACGGGACGTGTAACGGAAGTATCCGATAAAATCATTACTACCCCCCTGAATCTTTATTTTCTTGTTCTGATTTTTTTAATAACTCATCAAGCGTTTCATCGTTTTCTTCACTCGCAAGAATTTCAATTTCCATACCATCGCGAACTTTTGATGTCCCGTGCGCCACAACTCTCTCACCGGCACTTAAGCCTTTGAGAATCTCAATTTGGCCAGGCTGCCTTGCCCCAATAATTATCTCGCGCTCATGCGCCAACATTTTTCCATCTTCCTCGGAAATCACAAAGACAAAATTCTTTTCCTCTCTTTTCAATAAAGATTCCTCAGGAATGAGCAGTGCATCGCGCTGATCTTTGAGCAAAGTAATTGTCATCAAAAGACCTGGCTTTAAAAGTATTTCAGAGTTTGGGATAATTGCTCTCACCCTCACTGTTCTGGTGACTGGATCAACTCGTGCATTTACAGTTTGAACTTCACCACTAAATTCTTTGTCTTTGTAAGCGTCCACCTTTCCTATAATGGGTAGACCCGGCTTTAAAGAAGATAGAAATACGGACGGTACTTCGAAATCAATCTTGATCTGGCTTAAATCATCTATGGTCGTAATTTTATCTCCTGGTCGAACCAGCGCTCCAACACTAACCTCACGCAGACCTAAAATGCCTGCAAAAGGCGCAGTAATCGTCAACTCATCTATGCGTGACTGAATGCCCTCTATTTCCGATTGTGCCTCTTTTAAACTAGCCAAACGCTGTTGCAACGTGGCCTTGGATAGAGCGTTGGTCTTTTGCAAACCTAGAGCTCGGTTATAAGAAGATTGTGCTTCACTTAAACGTGCCTTAGCAGCGCTAAGCTGTGCATCCTCTTCACTTTTTTCCAAAGTAATGAGGAGTTGGCCTTTTTCGACGACTTGACCGTCTTCAAAATGAATTGCATTAACCTTTTCGGTTGTATCGGCAGTAATCACCACCGTCTCATTGGCGAGTGCCGTTCCCAATGCTTCAATATGATCGGCAAAGTTGGTCTTTATGACTGGTGCAGAGATAACTTGAAGTACCTGCCCAGAACCTTTGCCTTGGGCAAAACTAGGAACAACTTGGAATGACACCAAGAAGAGAGAAACAAGGTATAATGACAGGTTTAAGCGCATGATGTTATCTCCCCACTTTAAATTTTCTTTGTACGCAGTAGGCAATATAAACTTTCAGGAGGGCAATACCAGTGTAGAAGCCACAAAATTTAAATTAATATAAAATGAAGATGTTTTCATCTTACACTCACTTTCATATATTTAAGCTTAACAAATTTTACTCGAGCAACATTCCCCACAAAATTCTTGCTGCCTTAGCACTATCGTTTCGCTCATTATAAAATTGAACATGTTGGAGTTGGTCAGCTTCTCTTGCTAACTCAATACCCCATAATGGCTTTATCTCTTGTGGTAGTAATGAATAACGAACATCGACCACACGATAAGGACTATTTCTATCCATCGCTATATAGCCACTTGAAAACCAACGAAAGCGTTCGATATCCCTACGTTGCTGGGATTCACTATCAAGCCAAGGAAAGTCTCTTTCAACGTTTAATTTTTTAATACTATCACCTTCCCATATAATAGGCTTACCCCACGCAACCTTCACTGCGTCTATGTAATAAGAATTTTTAGTCGTAGTGATGATTTTCCAGATAAAAATATTGGCGAAACTTGGTTTGGCTTCAATATGAAGCACGCTCAATCCTCGTTGTTCAGCTAACTTTTGACCCTCATCAATGGCGCGCCCTTGCTGATAAAAAGAAAAAGAAAAATATAACAAAATCCAAGCTATTCCAATTAATGTAAAACTGCGTGTTTTCGTAATTGCCGAGAGACCTATCAAAACAAGTAAAGGTATTGTTACTAAGGGATCGATTATAGAAATAACATCCCAAGCAACGCGCTTGTCAGTAAATGGCCAGAGAAGTTGTGTGCCGTAACTGGTACAACTATCCAACAAGCCATGTGAAGCAAAACCCAAAACGCACCATAATAAAGTTTGTAAAAAACTAACCCCAAAGCGACGTCCTAGCAATGGATGTAATGCCATGGCGCACAAAAGCCCACCAAACGGAATAAAAAGTAGAGAATGGGTAAAATGCCGATGATATTCGAGCGCCAGCAATGAATCATCCGACGAATTTATAAGCACATCAAGGTCGGGTGACATACCCGCTATTGCACCTATAACAGCAGCCTTGGCCAAATCTTTTGATTTACCGTTTGTTTGAGAAAAGAGTGCTCCGAAAGCACCTTGTGTTAGAGGATCCATAGCACTTCTATAATCATGAAATTTCAAACTGTAAATCAAAGAAACAAAACAATGGAAAGATGACCAAAACTTTTGCAATCTTCTATTTTTTGAAAATGATACCTCTATTTAAAAATATAGTACCTTTTTAGTACTATTTACTTGCTTTATTGCCATAACTTCGATAATAAATTGCTAGTTAAAAAAATTAAAAAAAGGGTAATTATATGCGTAAAAGACATGCGATTGGTCTTCCAATATTGGCAGGTGTTTTAGTGGGAGCTTCTGATGCAGAAACAAGAGATCTGACTGCTGATTTCTTCTATTCAGCGCGTTTTCTCCCGACACATATTTGGCACGTTAACGACACTATATGTTCTTTTGATAGAGCGAATAGCACCATAACTTTGAATGATCTTTCTGGGGACAATATGTCTCAAGATAATACAGAGACCGTGGATGTTAAAGAGGTTTACCCAAACCATTACCGAGGCACTTTATCAACTGGTGAGCATTCAGTTAACTATACAACTGACCAACATTTTCTTGGTAATAAATGTTTTTCGCAACAAGACCTGCCATTCGGAATGTCCGGCGCTACTATACAAAAGAGGTTTACTATAGAGCTATAATTACGGGGGCTAACAATGCTTGCACTCTGCCTCTAGCAATTATCTGAATTAACTTCATATACCTTTGTTTTTGATAACATGTATATTTTTAGAGGTTCATTAAAAAAATCACGAATAGCTTTATCACTAACATCTAGGCTTCCTGTGTAAGAGCCAAACGCAGGCAGCATCATTCTTTTTCCATCTTCAATAAAACATCTCTGCCTAATTTTCTTACCTTTATGGTTCAAGGTTGCGCATGGGTGAAAATGTCCGCTTATTTCACCGGCATCAGAGTCGTGTTCTGCCTCGTGTCTAAAAATAAGAGTTTCTTTCTTATATTCTATAAACGGAACGACTTTTGGTGGCACAAAACCTTTTTCATGATTTCCAATTATCCAGATCACTTTATAAGTTTCACATAGCTCATCAAATATTTGACGGCAGTCTTCATTCAACCTTTCAAATCCATTTGGGTCATGCAAGGTGTCTCCTAATAATATAAGTATTTCAACGTTATAGCTTTTAATAATTTTTTTAAGACGCTCCAAAGTTTCGCAACTGTCGTAAGGAGGCGCAAAACGTCCCATTTTCAAAAAACTAGATCCTTTTTCCAAATGCAGATCGGATACGATAAGTGCCTTTTCTTTTGGCCAATAGAGACATCCTGATGCATCAAGATGTAAATGCTGCCCTGCAAATTGAATTTCTTTAAACTCAGGCACTCTTCAAACCAGCCTCTGTAAGCAACTCGTTCTCCATGTCTTCAAGCAGGTATTCATTTAAATCTTGCTTGCTAATGCTTTCCCCGAACATTTCCATTACAAGCGGAACTGCCAAAGGTGAAATTTTTTCCAAATCATTGTGGACAATGTTTCCTTTTATCCTTTTCAACATATTCTCGATGCGATCAATATCAATAAGCCCACTGTAAGCGTCATCATAAGCCGCTTTTAAAATAATATGATCTGGTTCGTATTTTTTAAGAACATCATAAATAAGATCGGAACTGAAAGTCATTTGACGTCCTGTTTTATGTTGCCCTGGATGACGTCGCTCTATCAGCCCTGCAATAACCGCAGCTGTTCTAAAATTACGTTTCATGAGCGGTGTTTCGGATAGCCATTCGTGTAGGTCATCAAAGAGCATATCTTCCGAAAACAAGTCTTCTATGTTTTTTGGTTTCACGAGTGACCATACTGCAATGGCGTAATCACTAGCAACAAATCCTAAAGGTTTTAATATGCGTTTTTGCATACGCCTCATAAGCAAAAAGCCTAGCGTTTGGTGTGCGTTCCATCCCTCGAAAGGATAGGCTACAGTGTAAAACTTACCCTGACGCGCGAACGTTTCGACAATAAGATTGCTTCTATTTGGTAACACAGAACGTGTATCTTGTGTGACCAACCAGTCCTTCACCGAGGAGGGAAGATCTGACCAACGTTTCTTATCGTTTAAAATTTCACGTACTTGCTGCGCCAAGTGCGTGGATAGCGGCATTCGGCCGCCTGCATAAGAAGGAATAGACGGCGTTCCCTTGGTTGTTTTCGATACCATGACCTGCATATCTCTTAAACCTTCGAAACGTAAAACTTGCCCTCCGAAATAGAATGTATCGCCAGGTGAAAGCTTATTCACAAACCATTCCTCAATAGTGCCAAGCGTGCGATGTCTTAATTTTACTTTGAGAGCAGGTGCCTCAACAATCGTACCTATATTCATACGATATTGTTGACGAAATCTTTTATGAGAAAGCTCATATAGGCCGTCTTCATTTTGAATAAGGCGCGCAAAACGTTCGTAATTCTTAAGCGCATAGCCGCCATTGGTTACAAACTCTAACGTTTTATCAAAATCATTCTTTGTCAGCTTTCTATACGACCAGCTCTTTACAACTTCTTTGTAAAACTGATTAGACTCAAAGGGCCCTGCACAAGCGCGCGCAAATATGTGTTGTGCCAAGACATCTAGACCACCCTCTTTTGGCTCTCCACCGTCATAATGATTGTTATGAATAGCTGTCTTTGCAGCTAAACATTCTAAATATTCAAAACGACTTGCAGGAACAAGCAGTGCACGAGATGGCTCATCCATCCTATGATTAGAGCGACCTATTCTTTGTAATAGACGAGAAATACCTTTTGGCGCTCCGATTTGGACGACGAGGTCTACATCTGCCCAATCCAGTCCCAAATCAAGTGAAGACGTTGCAACTACGCAATCTAGTTCGCCCTGAGCCATCTTATCTTCAACTTTTCTGCGCAATTGCCGGTCGAGCGAACCATGGTGCATAGCGATACGCAAATTATCGTCATTAAGTTTCCAAAGCTCTTGAAACATAAGTTCTGCTTGAGCTCGAGTATTCACGAAAACAACACTCATTTTAGCATTCTTGACTGCATCATAAATTTCAGGGCTAGCATATGTAGCCATATGACCCGACCAAGGCATTCTATTTTTACCTAGAAGAATATCAACCTGTGGTTTGACCGTATGAGGAACCTCAACAGTTGCCCCCTTTCCTTTTCTCGCAAGCCAATCTTCTGCAAGTTTAGGGTTAGCAACTGTCGCAGATAAACCAATACGGTTAGCTTTAGGTGCGAGTGTACTCAATCGTGCCAAATTGAGCGAAAGTAAATCGCCGCGTTTCGAGTTCATGAGCGCGTGAACTTCATCAAGAATAATATATTTCAAGTTAGCGAAATATTTATCAGATTCTTCATAGGAGAGCAGTAATGCCAAGCTTTCAGGCGTAGTCATTAACATTGCTGGTGGCTTTGTTTTCTGTCTCTGACGTTTCGATGCAGGAGTATCTCCTGTGCGCGTTTCAAAGGTTATCGGCAAGCCCAACTCTTCAATAGGACGTCCCACATTTCGATGTACATCAACGGTTAAAGCCTTCAAAGGCGAAACATAAAGCGTATGCAGCGTATTTTCAGGAAGTGGGTTCTCGTGAAGATCAACAAAGGAAGGGAGAAAGCCTGCTAGCGTTTTTCCGCCGCCTGTTGGTGCAATAAGAAGCGTATCATTATTATTTTGTGAGGATTTGAGAACATCAATTTGGTGTTGATGCCAATGCCATTTTCTCTTTTCTAGCCAAGCTGTCAAAGGGTGTCTCGCCAGATTTTCTGGAACTAAGGACACCTTCGAACTATTTGACACATTATGCAGTTGCTTCGCCATGACCTTTATATAGAGCCGATTGATGGATATATCGACCCCATGCAACCCAAAGATTTGGCGATCGTTACCCACGGGCATGCCGACCATGCACGTGGGGGACATAAACATGTTATTGCAACCCGCCAAACCATAGAGATTATGAAACGTAGATACGGTGATGACTGTGCAGGAACATTTCAGACGCTTGATTATGGTGAAGAATTAAAAATCAATGATGTCACTGTTTCTCTCCATCCTGCTGGTCACGTTTTAGGAAGTGCGCAGGTTCTTCTACAATGGAAAGGTCAGCGCGCAGTGATGACAGGAGATTTCAAGACCACTCCTGACTCTACTTGTGCGCCATTTGAACTCGTGCCTTGTGACCTGTTTGTGACAGAAGCCACCTTTGGCCTTCCTGTTTTCCAACATCCTGATCCTAAAGACGAAATAGCTAAACTTTTACAGTCTGTAAAAGATCAACCACAGCGCAGTCATCTTATAGGTGCTTACGCTTTGGGAAAAGCGCAACGCATAATTAAGCTCCTCAGAGAAGCGGGCTATAACAAGCCTATTTACACGCACGGCTCCTATAAAAAACTTTGCCAATTTTATCAAGATGAAGGAATAGATTTGGGAGAGCTCGTTTCACCTGCACATATGAAGAAAGAAGAGTTTGCGGGCGAAATCGTTATGGCTCCACCCTCTGCGCTCAAAGCGCAATGGGCAAGGCGATTTCCCGACCCTGTAATATGTTTCGCCTCTGGCTGGATGCACATTAAACAACGTGCACGTCAAGGTGGGGTCGAACTTCCCCTTGTTATTTCAGATCATGCGGATTGGAACGAGTTAACTGATACAATTAAAGGTACAGGGGCAAAGACCGTTTGGGTGACGCACGGGCGTGAAGACGCACTAGTACACCATTGCCGTTTGCAAGGATTGGAGGCAGAGCCTCTTTATCTACAAGGCCGTGATGAAGAAGAGGAAAACTAATCCTCCATGAAACATTTTGCTGAACTCCTTGAACATCTCGTTTTGACACCCTCACGTAATAAGAAAATTGATTATCTCGTGCGCTATTTTGAGACTACACCAGACCCCGATAGAGGTTTGGCATTGGCCGCAATTACTCGCGATTTATCTTTTAAACAAGTGAAGTCCTCTTTCGTAAAAAAGACAGTTTTAGAAAGGGTCGACGAAGTCCTTTTCAAACTTTCATATGATTATGTTGGTGATTTAGGAGAAACCGTAGCACTCATTTGGCCTGATGATAAACAAGGTGAATTGCCCAGCGTCAAAGAATTCATAGATTTTTTGAACAATACCTCACCAAAAGAGTTACCCGCGCTGTTTGCCGACTTAATGGATATGGCAACACCTAATGAACGTTGGGCAATGATTAAAATTATCACGGGTGGTTTGCGTGTAGGTGTGTCTGCACGGCTGGCGAAAACTGCACTCGCAAAATATGGAGACGTTGAACTTCAAGAAATTGAGGAAATCTGGCACGGCCTCCAAATTCCTTATTTAAATTTATTTGAATGGCTAGACGGCAATTCAAAGAAACCAGTCATCAAACATACAGAAACTTTTCATCCTTTGATGTTATCTAATCCTATTGATGAAGAAAAAGACTTCGAAAGGTTAAATGTGGAAGATTATGCCGCAGAATGGAAATGGGATGGTATTCGCGTACAACTTGTCTTCAATAAAAAAACTGCGCGTATGTTCTCGCGTACTGGTGATGATATCTCTCACACCTTCCCTGATGTTACTGAGAGCCTTAGCGGAGAGGCTGTATTAGATGGAGAACTTCTTGTCGGTAAAAATTTTGAGCCATTGGAATTTAATTTTTTGCAACAACGTCTGAACCGCAAAACCGTTATCAAAAAGCATCTCATTGATTATCCCGCATTTGTCCGCGTTTATGATATTTTATTCGAAGGCGAACAGGACTTGCGCACTTTACCGTGGAGCGAGCGTCGAGAGCGTTTGAAGAATTGGCTAAAAGCCAATCCTAACCTTCGCATTGATCTATCAGATGTTATTGAATACGCGTCTTGGGAAGATCTAGGCAAAATACGTGATAAAGGTGCGGAAGATCAGGGTCACGAAGGCGTGATGCTTAAGCGAAAGACATCGACTTACCAACCTGGTCGTCCAAAAGGGCCTTGGTACAAATGGAAACGTGATGCAAGGTTGGTCGATGCTATTCTCATGTATGCTCAACGAGGCCACGGCAAACGCTCATCTTTCTATTCTGACTATACATTTGGTGTATGGAAAGGTAACGAGATAGTCCCTATTGGCAAAGCGTATTTTGGCTTTACGGACGACGAATTGAAACAACTTGATAAGTGGATACGCAAAAATACGATACAACGCTTTGGGCCAGTTCGTGAGGTAAAAAAAGAGCTGGTTTTTGAGGTAGCCTTTGATAGCGCACATGAAAGCCCACGTCACAAATCGGGCATTGCCTTGCGCTTTCCACGCATCAGCCGAATCCGTTGGGACAAACCTGCACAAGAGGCCGAGACACTAGAGGGTATGCAACTGTTTTTCTCGGTTAAGTTAAAGTATGGTCAAACTTATCATTTTTGAAAAAGCTTCTCATCACATTTTTTATATTTGAAACTTAGATATTCCAGCTGTACCTCGCCTAATTTAAAATTGGAACAAATTCTTACTTTGCGCCGTTAGTGTTACAACGAGAGGGTAAAAACATGTCTACATTACACGCTTTGAATAATAATAAAAACTATTCCGAAACCATTAATCCGTTTACGGAAGAAGTCATTCAACAACATCAAATCCAAGCTCTTGCCGAAGCCGAAAACACTATTGAAGCGGCCGACAAAGCGTTTCAAAACTGGAAAAATGTTGAGTTGAGTGAACGCACGAAGATTATCTACAACATCGCCGAAAGTCCTGCAAGATAAAAAAGATGAAATTGCGGCGCTTATGACTAAAGAGATGGGCAAGCCTATAAAACAGAGCAAACAGGAAGTCGATAATTGTATCGCGATATGCCAGTATACAGCTCAAAATGGCCCTGAAATGCTCAAAGATGAAAGTCGTGATTTCGACGGCGGCAAAGGTATTATCACATATCAGCCCTTAGGTGTAATCCTTGGAATTGAACCGTGGAATTTCCCGCTTTATCAAGTTGTCCGCTATAGTGTCCCTAATCTGCTGGCTGGCAATACGACCGTCCTAAAGCACGCCAAAAATGTGTGGGGCAGCGCCAAGCTCATCCAACAGGTTTATCTTGATGCTGGAATTCCAGAAGGTGCTTTCGGTCTGCTCTTTCTCGACAATGAAGATATGGAAGACATTATTGCACACGAAAAAATTCAAGGTGTGACTTTGACAGGCAGTGAAGGAGCTGGAAAGGCTGTCGCCAAGACAGCCGGCGCGAATTTGAAAAGAACCCTGCTCGAGCTCGGCGGCAGTGACCCTTATATTATTTTAGAAGACGCCGACCTCAATAGTGCCGTTGAAATTTGTGTTCAAGGGCGTGTCAACAACTCTGGTCAGACCTGTGTAGCGGCGAAACGTTTTATTATCGTTGAACAAATATATGACGAATTCAAAGAAAAATTCACTGCCGCAATGAAGGCCGTTTCCTACGGAAATCCGACTGACCCGGAAAGCGATATGGGCCCCATGGCGCGCAAGGATTTACGCGATGACTTACATGAACAGGTTCAGGAATCGGTCAAAAAAGGAGCGATATGTTTACTAGGAGGAGAAATTCCAGACCAAAAGGGTTTCTTTTATCCTCCAACAGTCTTGGAGAACGTGACTCCAGGTATGCCAGCTTATGATGATGAATTATTCGGCCCTGTCGCAACGTTATTTAAAGTTAAAGATGAAGAAGGTGCCATTAAAATTGCCAACGATCATAAATATGGGCTTGGTGGCGGTGTTTTTAGCGCAGATGAAGATCGAGCGAAAAAGGTCGCGTTAAAGATCGAAACTGGCATGGTTAACATTAACGGTTATGCTCTTGCTAAACCCAACCTGCCTTTCGGAGGCATCAAAAACAGTGGTTATGGCCGTGAACATGGTGGCTTTGGCATCCGTGAATTCTTGAACACTAAAACTCTAGTCGTGTCTAAAACTTAGGCCTCACATAAGTGCTGTCAGGTTAAAGATAAGTGCTCTCAAGAAATACCAAACTTATTCCATCAATAGCTGATGGCTTTATATATAATACGTAACGTCGATACCGCGTTCATAGAGAATATCTTCAACTTGGCGTAAACTAAGCGGATAACGCACGTAATACATGACTGCTAATTTGATGATTTCTGGACTGGTCTTGAAATATCGGAAGTGATTTATAGGTTTCATTTACCAAATTTATCACAAATTATTCAAATACCGATTTTAATCTGACAAGACCTGGAAGACTGAATGGCAGTGCTTGCAGTCTGTCGCTAACTTTTCTCTTTTAACTAACTTAGAATGTACCTGAGCTACAACTGGCGGCACCATTCACTGCATCTTCAAAACCACCACCAAAGTTGAAGCTTACGGATGTACCTGAACTTACGCCTGCCATCGCGTCACTCCAACAAGACACGTCTTCTCCGCCTGTAGCCGGTTCAAGGTTGGCAAATTCATCTGCTGAACCGTCTCCGCCTGCCGCTGGCGCCAAGTTAGCAAGTTCGCTAGCTGACGTTCCAGTAGAACCTGTACCTGCCGCAGGAGAAAGATTAGCAAGAGCTTGAGATTGACTAACGAAAGGCATACCCAAAATAGTTAGATTTAAGGCACCGTTAGGAGCATCAAACTCGCTGAAAATTTTCAAAAAATCTTCTTCGTTCAAGTCAGGCTGACCGTAGAAGAATAACCCAAGAGTTCCATCATCTGTATTGTGGAAAAAACGCGCCTCAAGGAAATTCAATTCATCCGCAGTCAAAGGAAGGCTTGTACGAGGATTAATTAAACCAAATGGTGAATCATATGTAGCGTCCAGACCATTAAGGATGGTTGGACTTCCAGGAGCAAAAAATGCTCCATTTGCCAATTGAACAAAGAAGGATGACTGACCAGAGAAGAAAGATGTTCCAATTGTGTTGTCAACCAAACTTAGATCTGTTCCTGGTACGAATGGTGAAAATTGAAGACCAACCACACCACCAATAAAGCTATTGGTATCACCAGTAAGGTTAATGTTCCCGCTCTGGAATGAAGCGCCAATAATATTATCCGTAAACAGATTGTTTGAGAAAGCAACATTACCGTTTGTAGGGCCAGTTACACTCAATCCTGAAATATTATTACTGAAGATGTTGTTTACAAGGTTGACGTTATCCCCGCCATTCACCTCAACACCGTTAAGACTTCCATCGAAATTAAAGCCATCAACGTCAACATTAGTCCCGCTAATTACCATACCTGAGCCGATGACACCGATAGTTGTTTCTGGTCCACGCGCTGGATCACTCGGCGAAACACCCGCGTTGGCACCTATTAGAAGGAAGTTGTCATCCGTCACATTGACTGTTTCATTATAGAACCCAGCATTTGCAACAACTGTATTTAATCCTGTTCCTGTATTTTCAATAGAACCAACTGCAGAGTTTATTGACCCGCCATTATTCTGGACAAGGTCAATTGTACCCGCACCAGATGTACGAACAGTGTTCTGATTATTGCTTCTGAAAGTACCCGTTTGGAAGATATCGATATTCCCGCCATCTGCATCAATAGAACCACCATTTGCAATACGGAAGTTTCCATCGTTATTAATACCAATGTCGCCACCTGTTGTTGCCACAGGACCAGTAATTCTCAAGTTACGGTCATTGACCACACGGATACCATTATTATCATTATATGATGGGAGTAAGCCCGCAAGAAACGTGCCTATGCGGCGTATTTTATTACCTGTTCCATCAAGATACGCAAATTTGGCTGTGATACCGTTGAGGGTACCCGCTTTAATAACAGAATTTGATGATTGAACAATGCTGTCACCTGCAAGATTTACTGTGTTACCAGTGAGCTCGGAATTTCCTCGCAGACGAACTCTACCAAATGTGGCAAGTGTTGAGGCGCCAGATCCAGAGTCCACTGATGAATTATTTCTAAGAACGATGTTACCTTGATTATTCAAAAGTGTGATGTCTCCGCCTTGGGAAGAAATATCACCTGTAACAACTGTTCTTTCAGAACGCACATCACCATTACTAAAAACTGTTATCGGACCACCTGTTGATGTGATGTCTCCGCTCAAAAGAATGCCGTTATTGTCAATAAGCGTGAAACCCTCTGTATCTGGATACCATCCAACGGTTCCAACTGCGAAATCACCGACCTCTTCAACTTCATTTTTTAGTCCAAGGAATTCAGCAAATTTCTGAACAGTACCTGTAAGATATTTTGCTGTAAGAGTACTGCCAAAAGATTGTGTAACCTGACCACCTTGGAAATCAACGTCTCCACCTGTGACCTGGGCGTTACCCTGAAGTTGAATGTCAGAACCATTTGATAAGAAATTCACATCACCCATAACGGCGTCAACATCACCACTATTGGTAACAATCAAGTTTCCTTTTTCATTTGCCATAGTGGTTGCTCCACCTTGAGATATCACTGAACCTGAGACTTTTGTAGCCTCTGACCAGACAGCACCATTGCTGTATACATCTATTGAACCACCTGTTGATGTCACATTACCCATCAGATCGATGCCACCAGTATCACGAATACGAAGGCCATTTGTATCTGGATACCAGGCAACTGTTCCAACCGCAAAGTCACCAACTGCTTCAATTGCGTTATTAGTGCCGTCGAAGTGAGCAAATTTCTGAACACTACCAGTCAGTTTTTTGGCTGTTAGAACACTATTTGAAGATTGTGTGACTTGCCCACCTTGGAAGTCAACATTACCTCCAGTGACTGCTGCGTTACCCTGAAGTTGAATGTCGGAGCCGTTGGAAGCAAAGTTCACATCACCCATATCGGCATTTAGAACACCACTGTTACTGACAATAACATTTCCTTTGTTATTTCCTAAAGTCACGGCTCCGCCTTGCGAAAGGATAGAACCTGCAAGGCGAGTTCCCTCTGACCAGATTGAGCCATTATTGAAAATGTTTACATCACCGCCAGTTGTTGTCACTGAGCCGATAATATCAAGCAGGTTTCCGCCACCATTATTGAAGACAAACCCACCGTCACTAAACGCAGCCGTACCAGTATCAAAATCTTTAATTGTTAGAACACTGTTATTCGTACCCAAGAAGTTGGCAACGGACGTCAGTGATCCTGTTAAACCATTAGCAGTAATTGTGCTTCCCGCTTGTTGGTCAACACGACCACCTGTCGTTGTTAACATGTCGGCAAAAACCGTGCTTGTGCCATTGAGTTTCAATTGACGAGCGTTGATTGCAACATTACCATCTGACACACCCCGTGCATCAATATTACCTGTTGAGATGACAAATCCACCAGATGCCCCATTATTATCAATATTGATGTCCCCACCATTTGAGATGAGCGCACCTGTTGAATTGATATCTATAATATCATCAAAGGAATTAGCATTAGTTGTTAGAGCAATATCGCCACCAGTTGTTGAGACAGCTCCGATAACATCATAACCATCAGTCTCATGGAATGCAAAACCACCGTCACTGAATGCCGCTGTACCAGTTGCGAAGTCTTTTAAAGTATTAATCTGGTTATTTGCACCTAGTAAGCTAGCTGTTGCGGAAAGTGATCCAGTTAAACTATCTGCTATTATTGTTGAACCCGCCTGCTGAATCGCAAGGCCACCATTTAAAGTCAGCATGTCCGCTGTAATTGTACTAGTGCCATTAAGTTTGTTTTGACGGCCATTCAAAAGGACATCCCCAGTTCCTGCATCAATATCGCCAAGAACAGTAATAAAACCACCTGATCCGCCGTTGTTATCAACATTAATATCACCGCCCTCAGAGAGGAAAGCACCTGTAGATTTGATGTCTATAATATCATCAAAAGAGTTGCTGTTGGTTGTTAGGGAAATGTCCCCACCAGTTGTAGAAATGTTTCCTGTAACATCGTAACCGTCAACTTCATGGAAAGTAAATCCACCAGTACTGAAACCTGCGGTGCCTGTTGCAAAAGATTTTAGAGTATTGATTTGGTTATTTGCACCTAGCAAGCTAGCTGTTGCGGAAAGTGATCCAGTTAAACTATCTGCTATTATTGTTGAACCCGCCTGCTGAATTGCAAGGCCACCATTTAGAGTCAGCATGTCCGCTGTAATTGTACTAGTGCCATTAAGTTTGTTCTGACGTCCATTCAAAAGGACATCCCCAGTTCCTGCATCAACATCGCCAAGAACAGTAATGAAACCACCTGATCCGCCGTTATTATCAACATTAATATCACCGCCCTGTGAGGTCAGAGAACCAGTTGAAGCTATTTCAATGATGTCATCAAAAGAATTAGAATTTGTTGTGAAACTAATCTCGCCACCTTCAGTGGAAACATTTCCCATCACGCTAAAACCGTCAATATCGTGAAGTGTAAAGCCGCCATCATTAAATGGTGACAGGCCTGTTAAAAAATCCCCTATTGCATCAATCTGATTTGTTAGCCCTGCAAAAGTCGCTGTCTTATCAACATTACCTTCAAGCTTATCCGCTGTAATTGTAGAGCCAGAGTCTTGCTGCACAAGGTTTCCTGAATTTGTTGTAAGGAGTCCTGCTTTAATTTCACTACTGTTCCGCATGACAACATTTGAACCAGAGTCCAATGTTACATCACCGTTTGTTGCGCCAGTAGAGTCAATCAGCCCATCAACATATATAAAGTCATTTGTGCTGACATTTAGACCAATATTTCCACCATTGGAAATAAGAGAGCCATTTGAGCGGACATCAAGACGAGCAGTACTTGCAAGGGTAATATCACCACCATCAGAGTTAATGTCGGCCTCAACGCGTTGGCGTTTAGTTGAGGTACCAGAGATATTTCCTCCGTTGGAATTCACATCACCTTTCCAGTTTATTCTACCGTTGTTGGTATTAATTGTGATGTCACCGCCCCCTGTTGTCAGTTTTGACAGAACGATATCACTTGATTGGTCATTTGCTGTTGCACCAAGAATACTGATTGTACCAGTACCAGCAGTTCTGAATTCAAGATCAGAACCATATATTGTATTACCAGTCAAATCGATTGAACCAGCATTGTTCGGCTCATCAATAAGAGTAATAGTTCCAAAGAATGGAATAGTAATACTCAAGTTATAAGGGTCGTTATCTGTTTGAATTGTCAGATTACGATTATTAGCAAGTGTAACAACTCCATCGCTACCCGCTCCAAAAATATCTTGGTGAACACTGAAATTACGGCGTGCTTCAAGATCAATATCTGTAAGTAGACTTAAAGCCTCAATGTCTGACTCATATAGATTTGAGTCAAATATGCTTGTACGTGTTCCAAGGCGCAGTTCAATGTCACGCGGATCAATCAGGAATGTTCCTGTGGTGCCATTTGCCGCTGTTGTATCTACAACACCTGTAATACTAAAATCTTCATCACTTGAAAGTTCAACAAATCCACCGTTGCCGCTGTTCTCACCGCCCCTGGCAGAGGCGCGCCCATTTAAAATCGCCATATCGCGACCAATGAAGTAAATTGAACCGCCATCACCATCAACCAGAGCATCTGCACTAACATTTGCTGTTTCGGTAACTTCAACTTTTGCACCAGTAACTTCGACTGTTCCGCCACCTGTTTTACCAGAGGCTTTGGCTGTACCTGAAACTTTAACTGTTCCGCTGTTCCCGCCTGAGAGAATAATTTTTCCACCTTTTTGCGTAAATGATGACGCCTGAATAACGCCGTCCATGTTAATGACTTCATCAACAACATCTTTTGCTGCACGCGCTGTGAGTTCTACAGTACCGCCTTGCGCATTGATTGTTCCTGAATTCTCAACAAGGGCGCGACCCTTTGCATCATCCAATGCAATCTCAACCAAATTATCGCCATAAAGATCAACTGTGACTTTTTCTCCACCAGAAGCCAAAGCTACGCGACCCATATTTGCATTAATTGTTCCACGGTTAGAGACATGCTTACCAACAAGCGCAACCAGACCGGCATCCGCGGCTGTGATTGTGCCTTCGTTGATAACTGATCCTTCACCAAAGTTTTCAATCAACAATTTTGAATTCCCACTCATTAGGTCTTCATTACTTATGTCTCCTGAGGATATAACTATGGAATTTGTGTTAATGACTGCCCCATCACCGACAAACACACCGTTTCTGTCAAGAATAAAAACATTACCTGGAGAAGTGATCGTTCCATAGATTTTTGAAGGGTCTTGATTTTTGCCTGTAACGCGGTGAACTGTTGTAGAGTTTGTGTCAGGAACATCATGAGTTGCCTGATTGCCTGCTGCAATATCAAATCTATTATGATTGAATGCCGCTTGCTTGGTTGTTTGTTTGAAATGAATGTGGGTAGGGTCTTTGATTTCAAAACTGCCTTGGCCCGCAAGATAGTTTTGTCCCCGTTGGTAATCCTGTATCATTGGCATTTGCAGGAGATGCACCAATAAGTGCCACTCCCAAAACGGTAAGTGCCGTTGTGGTAGCGAGGGATTTCAGTGTCGCTCGATGGCTGATAAGCCCAGAAGTTGTTTTCACAGATTTACGAGATACGACAGCCATTTTATTTCCCTCAAAAGTTGTATTGTGGCGTGCCAAAGCACATCACATTTTGTTAACCTTTTATTAACGAATGCCATCTTATACGCCCGATAGTATGGAAATTGCAAGTATAATATGCCCCTCGAAGCATCTGAATTTATTAGTAAAAATTCATGTACCGCTTTTTCTGTACGCTAGAGAGCATTTTCTGTAAGGCTATATTTTAGTAAAGAAATGCGATATGCTATTTAAAGTTTTATTTTCACCTGAAATACGATACACAACCTACATTAATTATTGAATTTTGACTCGGGGGAAGTCCAGAAATGACGAGCATTACTATGAAGAAACTTATTGCCACAGGAAGTCTGCTGGCAGTTATATGCCTAAATTCTCCAGTTCTGGCTCAAACTGCTCCCAATGCCCAAACAGGTATCGCTAGCCCTGGACGTGTTGAGGGACAAATTCTTGAACCTGAATTTTCACCTCGTATTTCACCGCAAATCGAAATTCGTGAAACTCAAATCGCGGAGGCTCCTGCAGGCGCAGAAAATGTTGTTTTTCAATTAACAGGCGTCAACATCACAGGCATGAGTGTCTATAGTTCTTCAGACGTAAGTGGTATCTACAATAATCGCGTGGGCACACAAATTACTTTGGCCGATGTTTATGGAATGGCGGCAGACCTAACGCGCCGCTATCGTAATGACGGTTATATCCTGACACAAGTAATAGTTCCCCCTCAAACCATTGAGGACGGCTCCATTCAGATTCAAGTCGTCGAGGGTTTCATTGACAACATAAATGTACGTGGAGCATCAGAGGGCGACAGCTCTCTAGGCTTAGTTCGCACATATGCTAGCCGCGTAAGATCAGATTCCGCCTTAAATTCTGGCGATCTTGAGCGCTCACTTCTCTTAATTAATGACTTACCTGGCGTTTCAGCACGTGCTATTCTTAGTCCATCACCTTCACAAACAGGCGCCGCTAATTTGGATGTTATAGTTGAGCGCGATCGCTTTGAAGGCGAAGTTGGTATTGATAACTATGGAACACGTTTCTTGGGTCCCGTTCAATTAAGTGGCGCTGCGTCCGCGAATTCCCTTCTTGGGATGAACGAACGCATTACTGGGCAAGCAGTTTGGGGTATTGATACATCAGACCAGTTAAAAGAGCTCGCTTATTTATCGCTTTTATACGATCAACCAGTTCTGGATAACGGTACAATTTTCAGCGCGTTTGGAAGTTACACAAATACAGAGCCTGGTTTCCGCCTAGATCAGTTTGACGTTAAAGGTTATGCGCGCAGAACCTACCTTCAACTCGCTCATCCTTTTATTCGCTCACGCGAATTTAACCTCACTGGACGTGGGATGTTTGATTATAATGACGTCACCACCAAAAATAATTTGATTGGTGTCCCCACACTGGATGATCGTATCCGTGCATTCCGCACAGGTGTTAACATCGATTTCCTTGATGATCTTATGGGCGTTGCGTTCAACTCGCTTGACCTTCAATATTCACGCGGCCTTGATATTTTCAATGCAACAGATGGAAATGATGCCGATGTATCACGCCCTGGCGCAGAATCCGACTTCAACAAATTTAACATCACTGCTCAAAGACTCCAGCGTCTAACAGGAAGCTTTAATCTTTTGCTTGGCGTAAATGGGCAATTGTCCGATGGCCCACTTTTCAGCTCCGAGGAGTACGGACTTGGTGGAGCAAACTTTGGCCGTGGGTATGACTCATCCGAGGTGATCGGTGATAGCGGTTATGCAGGTACAATAGAACTACAATGGAATAACCCTGTATATGTTGACGAAAATGTTGACTATCAACTTTATGGTTTCTTTGATGCTGGACGTGTCTTTGACAGAGATACAGCCATTCAGTCCCTTGAGACAGAAACGCTCACATCCACTGGTGTAGGCGTGAGAAGTGATTTTGCGAGTGGAATGAGTGCTGGTGCAATGGTTGCATTTCCTTTGAACCAAGTTCCACAAACACAGAACGATAAAGACCCACGCTTCTACTTTAATTTCTCACAAAGCTTCTAATCAAATAGATAAGATAAATGGCCGGGATTGTAGTCTATCGCTAACTTTTCTTGAAAATATTTTAATTTGCTATCTAATTAAACGAAACTTTTCGTTAACCCTTTCTATTATATAATAAATTGAATGGGGTAATACAATTTAGATGGCAATATATACTTTAACATTTGATGTTTCTGCAGTTTTTTCAGCTGGTATGCCTAAGCTACAAATTAAGCTTGGTGGCGTTAAGCTGGATACGACTTACGTGGGCTCAGGTTCATCCACTCTTTCATACCAAATTGATACTGATGGCCCTTTTGATCACTCTCAACTCCGTTTTTATTCAGTAAAAAATTATGGATCGCCTGCGGATACAATCAACATTTCTAATGTAAAAATTGATGGCTCAGCTATCGATATGAGTTCTTTCACTCATAATAAAGGCTCTTCGGGGAACTCTTCATCTCTATCCTTAACTCAAGGAAGTTACTCTGATTACAATGCACAAAGTGATATTCCAGAAATCCCCCCTCTCGATGCTGCACCTTTAGCAACTATTACAGGTGACAATGGAAATAACAAAATTTATGGAACAGATGTTGCTGATGTCATTGATGGCCTTGGTGGTAACGACAAAATTATAGCTAGGGATGGAAATGATATAGTTAATGGCGGCGACGGCAATGATGTTATCAGCGGCGGCTTAGGTGAAGATACTCTAAACGGCAACACAGGTGACGATACAATCTATGGAAATGAAGGCAATGATATTATAAATGGTGGAACTGGTTCTGACCGCCTTTATGGGAATGACGGTGTAGACACCCTTCATGGCAATGAAAACAACGACTTTATTTGGGGCGGTGACGGTGACGATTTCATTTATGGTGATGACGGTGACGATCGCTTGAGTGGTGAAACAGGCAATGACACAATTGAGGGAGGTTTAGGAGCAGACCAACTTTTTGGTGGCGACGGTAATGACACACTCCGTGGCGGCGACGGCAATGATCGTATCCTTGGGAATAATGGTGATGATTTTCTGTATGGTGACAACGGTGATGATAATATAGATGGCCAACTTGGTAATGATGAAATACATGGTGGTGACGGAAGCGATACTATAGATGGAGAACAAGGTGCCGACACACTCTATGGTGATGCTGGCAACGACTATATTATCGGTGGTCAAGGTGCCGACACACTCTATGGTGGAACAGGAGATGATATTCTCTATGGAGGTGGCATATCCTCCTACGATCAATACGTAATAAGAGAAAATTCTGCCTGGGGAAGATCGGGATTATTCTTTAATGAGCAAACACAGAGTTTCTATAGGTTTGAAACAGGTACCGCAAGTGTAGGAGCATCCATAACCAACGCCTCTAACGATCTTCTAAATGGTGTGGGCGGACATCTTGTAAATGTTACCAGTGCTGCTGAAAACGCCTTTATCAATCAAATGATTGGTGGAAACACAGTTTGGTTAGGAGCCACAGATTCAAAAATTGAAGGTGAATGGCAATGGATGGGTGGTGTCGAAGGTGGAAGTGTTTTTTATAGAGGCGCCGTTAGTGGTAACCCAGTGAGTTCTCACTATGAAAATTGGAATACAAATGAACCAAATAACTATGGTGCTGGTGAAGATTATGCGGAGTACAGAAATAATGACGTATGGAACGATCAACAAAGTGGTTCAAGACGTTCAGTCATAGAATGGAACGCCGATGAAATTATGGCCGACAATAATATAGACATTCTAAACGGCGGAGCTGGAAACGATCATTTATACGGCGGAGCTGGCAATGATATTCTAAATGGCGATGCTGATAATGATATTTTATACGGGCAAGATGGAAACGACACTCTAAATGGTGGCACTGGAAATGATGCTCTATATGGCCAGGATGGAAATGACATATTGAATGGTGATGCTGGTAATGATGAGATATACGGAGCAGAAGGTAGCGATATAATTAATGGTGGGGACGGTAACGATTTAATTTATGGTGACAGTGAAGCATCCCAGCAAATTTCTGGTTGGAACTATGAATATTTTGATTATGAAAGTGGGAAAAACCCCTCCAATCTTGCTGGTGCTGGTTTCACATTAAATGGAGGCCGTGATAACAGCTTCACCCTTACTGGCTCAGGAATAACCAATGATCTAAACCCAGGGTTAATTGATAATGGTGATTATTATTCAGTTAAGTACGAGGCGATTTTAACTATCGCTACCGCTGGGACTTATAGTTTCCGTACCGCATCCGATGATGGGAGTGCTCTTTATCTTGATGGTGTTCAAATTATTAATAATGATGGGCTTCACGGTACAGTAACAATAACAAGTGCTGGAACAGGCTCTCTCTGCAGGAACCTATACTCTTGAGGCGACATACTTCGAGCGGACTGGTGGCAATACCATGGATGTTTTAATGAGTGGCCCTGATACGGGCGGAACTTTTACCAGCCTTGGAAATTACAGTGCAGTTAGTCCAGTTACTCCTATTGTTTCTAGTGGTGGTGATGATACAATTGCAGGTGGTGATGGCCTAGATATTCTCTATGGAGGTGGAGGATCCGATACTTTTATATTCGAAGCAGCAAGCGCCTATAATAATATTGATGAAATTATGGATTTTACTAATCTCGATAACGATATTCTAGATATTAGTGATTTGTTGACTAACTGGGTCACAGGTCATCCAACACGAGGGGATATTACTAATTATCTAAATTTTGTAGATTCTGGCGGGAACACTCTCATACAAATCGATGCTAATGGAGCTTCTGGCGGCCTATCTTTTTCTACTGTAGGCCAACTAAACGGCTTAACTGGCCTTGATGAAGCTACGTTGTTCGGCAATGGCCAAATTATAACTGTTTAAAATAGCTATAGTACAATTCATTTTTGGAGATGTTGGTAGCCCATGGAAGTGGCAGGGCTTAATAGATGTTCTTGGAACTAAACATTACCTTGAGATTTCGCAAATGCGGCCTATTTTGGAAAGCGTTCATAAAGATCTAATTGCCGCTTAATTTAGAAGGAATTGCAATGCATCCAAAATTTAGACACTTCGTTGATAAGTTGCATCCCAAATTTGAAGCCCTTATTAATAGCGATCCTTTTACCTTAAAGGCATTACATAAAGACTTACCCTCGGCTGGCATATACCTATTTTCCGAAGATGGTCACAATTTATACGTAGGACGTAGTAATAATATACGCCGCCGCATCAAATTACATTGCCGCCCCTCATCACAGCACAACCAAGCCACTTTTGCATTTAAGGTTACTAGAGAAATAACAGGTAATCTAAAAGCAACATACAAAAGTGGCATTGGTTCACGGGCAGCCTTAGTTAAAGAACCTGAATTTTTACAATGCTTCACTGACCAGAAAAGCCGTATCAGTGATATGGACATTCGTGTAGTAGAAGAAGCTGATCCTAACCGTCAGGCGTTACTTGAAATGTATGCATCAATTGTTTTAGAAACTCCATATAACGATTTCGACAATCATTAGAAGCCCGCGCCGCGTAGTAGCCCAAACAGCAAGCGTAGCAAGCGGGCGTTTTACATTATGAAGGTAACGTATATTTTTTATGCATTTCTATAAGAAGCTCATAATTTAAATTATCGGCTTCTCTAACTGCTGCAAGATATTCATCTCTTATGGGGCTTTCAGGCGTTATACTCGGCCATTCCGTAAGGTTAGCATCATTTTGCTTAAGCCATATATTTGCCAGTAGTCTTGACCAACGACCATTACCATTTCTAAATGGGTGAATTTTAACTGCCTCATGATGCAAGCGAGTTGCTATTTCAATCGGATCTTTAAAGTGATTTGGCCAATCTATTAAATTATTGGCTAGCATCCTTAAAGATTCTCCAATTAGATGTTTATCAACTCCAACTGATGTGCCTAGGGTTCTTGTACTACCAGCCCAATCATAAACATCTCCAAGCATTTCTTGATGTAGTTTTAAAAACCAATAGTAGTCAAACGGCGCTACTCTCTTAGAAGGCTTTTGTGCCAAGTATTTCACTGTTGCTTTGCGGATATTCTCTTCTTCTAATTCATCAACAATCTCTCGGCTTGGTGCAGGGTATTTTTTTATTAGCAGAAACCCCTCTAAATCAGGAGGGGTTTCGCCTTCTCTTATTTTCCAATCTTTTACGCCGCCCATAATAATCGCTTAGATCCTGATAAAAGTTCGTTCACCGTTTTATCTTTCATGCGTCTATATGCTTTTGGGCTGCTACCTTGTCCTTCTAATGCCGAGTTGCCTTTAATAAGCCTTATTAGATAATCAGCTTTCTTTTCAGCTTGTTCTTTCCTTATATCTTCGGCACTCCTTGCTATACGCGCCATAATATCTACGCCTAAAACATCAGCAATAAGTAACATGTGTGCAAAGTGTGTAGTTTTATGGTTACCACTAAAAATTCTTTGCAGGGTGGCTTCAGAAATATCTGTTCGTTTAGATATTGCACGATAACTTATACCTAAGCGATCCTTCTGTAGATTGAGTTCAGTTATAACTTTTTCAAAGGTGTGTTCTGTTTTCATATCTATGTCCTTTCCTTATAACCATATCATATATGATAGGTTAAATAATAATTTCACATCATATATGATAGTTTATTTTAGTAAACAACTAGTTAATTAAAAAATTGTTGTTATTTATCAGACGTTTACAGACACACTTAAAAAACAATTAAAATTCTATACAGCAGGAATTTATTATATATTTGACGAAAGATGTATTATGAACGCTCAAGAAGCGTTGAAACCGTATATGATGTTGTAAGGCAAGCAAAAGAGATGAGTGCCGAAGGTACAGATGTGATGATCAGCCCAAAAGACTTTAAGGTAAGCTAGCAGGCACAGAATTATGGATTACAATGAATGAAATGGACAAAAAAATGTCCGAACTAAAGCAAGAGCAAAGCAATATCCGTAAGCAACTTGCTACCCATCAGAAAGCAGATGATGGTTTCTATATCAGCATGAAACTTATGTTGGAACTGGTACAGAACGCATCAGGACTATTCAAAAAGGCGAATATCGAACAAAAACGGAAGTTGTTGAATTTACTCTGTTGGAACTTACAAATTAAGGATGAAAACCTAGTGTTTACAATGTGTTCGCCGTTTAATCTGTTCCTAGATTTGCCTAATCATCAAGAATGGCAGCGCTTGTAGTCTGTCGCTAAAAATTCTCGCATCAATAGAAATTCTTCGAATCACTTCTACAAACAAGAGGTCTTTTTGAGTTTCTTTTGTTTTGATTTTACGTATAAAATATCTAAACTTATGATTTTTTAGCTCTTTTCTTGTTAAAAAAATTTTATATTTTTTGCCCTTGCATAAATTAGAAAAAACTGTTTTTTTGTTAAACAACAGGGACAAAAAAGAAGGGGTAAGTTTGTGTTTAACTTACTTGATAAAAGTGAATTTTTATCACTTTTCGGGCTGCAAAAAGTATGGATACACCTCAAAAATTCAAAGTCAACTGACCATGCAACGGTGTCTACTCACCTAAATTCTGGACATCTTCGCGTACTCCTTTTACGTGCAAAAAAAAATAAGCATGGCCAGGTCGCCATCAAACTTAAATATTTCTATGATCAAGGCGCACAAGATGGCTCCGTTGTCGACTTTCTTACGCTCAAATGTCGTGAAGTTGATGGTGACATTCAAATTGATAGTGTTGATTTGCTGGACCACAAGATTGACATCCAAGATTCGAAATCACTCCCACGTATTGCAAAGACCATTAAAAAATTCTCAGAACACGTTGTCCACAATAATGAATGGGTAAACCCTGTAAAGCTGGTAGAAGAAAGTGGGCTTTTAAATTCTCCGATAGGGAGGAAGGCTTGGCCAGGGCTGTATGTGACTGGCGAAATCAGAAACGAGAATGCCCTTATTGACGAGTCTAAAAAAGAGCCGGTTTATCCGGCTCTTTTTTTATATCCCGTACTTGGAATTGTCCCAGATAAATATGAGGATGCCCTTTCCAGTTCGCACTCGCTCGCCCTTCACGGAGAGGATGCTCCACAAAAAAGTTTCGTAGTTAAATATAATACAGCGCGTGCAAAAACGGCACCGCTTTCACTTACAGTCACAGGAACAATTCATTACCGCAATGATGATGGAGCAAAAACAGAGACCTTTTATCAGGTCAAAACACGTAAAGTCGCTGGCAAGAAAAAACATGCTCAGATTACGCGCATGGAAATCTTAGGGGAGAAAATAGACCTTTCCAACCCAGAGGCTGTGTCTATTGCGCTCAAAACAATCCGTAGCATTAACCGTACAATCCGTGCGGGCGACCGCGCTCTTATTGAAGATTTGAAGAAAGAGCCATTTGAAAGGCGCTATGCCCTTCCAACTGAGCTTATGCTTCACACGGGCCTATATTCCTATCTAAACAAAGAAGCAAATGTACCGAAGAAAGGATTAATGACCTTTGTTCCCGTAGGGGCGGGAATGAATCTGCAAAAGTATGTTTCTGATGTAGATACAAATATTGGCGCTAATCAATACGTGATTGGTTATAAAAGCCGTGGCACTGACGGCTCAGAAAAAAGCGAAGGGCTCATGATTGATGCAGGTGTGCTCTTTCACGATATCTTTGACGTTGCCTTCTTCAACGCTGGACGGTTCCTGCACCATAAGCACAATAAAAACCACATGCCCACACAACCTGTGGATGCCATTCTATTTACACATAAGCATAAAGATCATCTTGGCCAACTGGCTTACCTTATCAAGCGGGGCTTTGCATTGCCGCCACTTATTATGAATGAAATGACGCTTCTTCAGCTAAAGCGCGAAATGGGTGAGCTTGATATTGAAAAGCCTGTGCGGGATGCCATCCTTGAAAGCTGTTATGCAATCAATCTACTAACTGATATTAACCCACTTGCCCCTACAGAGGTTAAAAAGACGATTATAAATGGTACAGAAATCGAACACTGGACAGAGGTTCTTAACGGCAAAAACCTTGGACAATATCACTACTATCCTCGCCTCAGGATTGGCTCCTTTGACATTCGCATCGGGCCAATGCCCCATTCTGACCCCGGTTTGATGTTTGATGTAATTACACCAGCGGGAAGCCATCGCCATACAGGCGATTATAAAATTGATGACACAATCAAACTGGGCCTTCCCCCACTGGACATCTGGCTGGCCGGACATGCACCTGACTCCATGAGCGCAAATTCAACAGGCGCAACACGCGAGGGACGGAACCCCAAGGAAGAAGATGTTGGCAAAGCCATTATGTCACTTATGGAAGAACATTCTGAGCGCCGTTTTATCTTTCCAATGCTTGGTTCAAATCTGGCGCGCTTAACAACATTGGTTGATGCCCTTGGGCGTCAAGGGCGTCAGGTTCTAATCGTTGATGGGAAAGCCGTTGAGGACTTGGTCAGAGATGCAGATAAGGTGCATGGGCTTAGGGAATGGGCAAAACGAGCCTATGGTCTAGACATTCTCATCAGAACGCAAATCGGTGTTCAAGACTATTTAAGCGACCCCGCACGTGACAGCGAATATGCGTTACTCGTTTCTGGAACACAGGACGAATTTTTGTCCAGTATTAACAGGGCAACACGCAATTGGCTCTCCTCTGATAGATACGACATTACCGAAAATGATTGTATTACATTTTTACAGGGCGTAATTCCTGTCGGAAACAACACATATAAACGCCTAGCCTTAAAAGAAGGCACAGAAAACTTTCATGGTGCCAAGGTTATTCTGCCTGAAATTATTGAGGCAGAAACGGATATGTTCTTACACAGCTCTGGTCACAATAATGCCGCTGACATGGCAGATGTCATTTTACAATCTGGTTCACCTTTCATGATACCTGTGCATGGCGGGCCAGAACAGCTTGAGGCGCACCGGGAAATAGCCAGAAAAGCCGGTGCGGATTCTTTGCTTTCAACGGGGTCAATGTCACTGCGCATTGAGAACAGAAAACAAGTAACACCGTACCATATTTTGCCTTCCGAATTTATTGGAATTCGCCTGCATACACCTTCAAAAGAAAAATTTTATCTTAAAGGGCGTTTTTCCGCATCTGTTCTTCCAATCAAACCTGCCTTTGCAAACAGCGCACATGACTTGGTTGAGGATTTTGAGCAAACACTGCGCAAGAAGGCGGGTGTTCATTCCGAATATGAAATGGCAAATTCCTTGCCCATTTCCCTGTCACGTTACTTTAATGCACAGGTCGATAACGGTTATTTGGATAACGAAATGCCCTTTGGCATAGATAAATATAAAGGTACCGTATTTGAAGATAAAAATATCTTTGCGGTTGCCGCTATTGATACAGAAACAGGAGGCCTTGACGCTGATAATTATCTAATGCGTGAATTTGCCCTGCGGATGGAAACGCGCGGTGGAGACCTAATTAAAGAAACACAATTGTTCCAACAAATTCCAGATTACAGGCTTCCTTCAGTGATGGCACGGCTCGTGACAAACTCCGACCCTTCTGATGATGAGGCAGGTCTCCCACCGCATCTGTTTACAGCACAGATGAAGGACGCCATTAAGGATGTGAAAGAGCAATCCTATCTTCAAGGTATCGCTCAAGACGGTGAAAGCGCCTATACACGCCATGATATCAAAGGCCTTGTGGTTGCGCATAACATGCCCTTTGATGCGCGCTTTATTGCCAAGGAAATGGCACGTAACTTAAGCTCTAATACGCGCCCACAACAAACACATGGCCTAATTGCAATTGATACACGCTCGATTTACACGTGCCCTTCTTGCCTATAAGGTCAAAGGTTATGAGGTTGACACAAACCCCGAAACTGGCTTTTTCGACCACAGGCTAGAAAGTTTGTGTGCCGCAAATAAGGTAGCCTATGACAGCGTGCAATCACATGGCGCACTTTATGATACACGCCCTTGTATGGCGCTGTTCAGGAAACAACATGAGGTCGCTCCTGACTTGGTCGAACAGATGATTATCAATGCAGACAGTACAACCAGTCACTTGCTAAATGATATGCTGGGTGTCGATACGGGGAGGACCGCACCCTATATTCTCATATGTCTCTCCACTTGCTTCGCGCCCCAAGCCACAGATGGGATGTCTTATTGGAACGACAGATTCTGAACGTTATGCCATTGTTTTTAATCTGAAATACGATCCTAATGATTACCTTTACCTGCCCGTCAAAGACATCATTGCATTGTTGCAGGATAAAGACAGCGATGTTTTGGAGGTTCTGGATTTAAGAAAGCAGCCAATTGTTGTGCCCGCGCGCTATGGCTTGCGTGCTAATGCCAACGGCAATATTCCAAAAGAAACATTGGATTTACGCGCCTGCACAGTTCAAAGACATCTAAATTTTGTTGATCCCAAGGATAATTGGCAGTCAATCTCGCAAAAACTTGATGCGGCCTGGACACAGGGAAAAGATGCCATCTTTAAAAACAGGGTTGTTGCAGCCTACCCAGACCTCGAACGGCAAATGGAAAAATATGGTGAAGCCAGCCCAACGCCAGAAAGCGGTGCAGTCGAGCTTCTCAGGATGCGAGCCAAAAGCGGGTTTAACCCTGTTTATAGAGATGTTTCTGCACAGTTGCGTAGCTACAGAAAGGCGCTTGCTACTGAAAATTATGATGAAGCGCGTGGTATTTATCGCGACTTGATGAAGGCGCCACAGCGTCTTGGGCGAGTTGTAAACACGCTCAATAATATACATTACGATCTCTTCCCAGAAGATATGTGTAACAACGACAAAGAAAGTGTGATGGCCATGAGGGCTAAACAAGCCTTCATTAATTTCCATGAAGCCCAGAGAGATTTAGAGCTACTGGATGATGTTGATACGTTCACAAAATTTGTAGGAGAGGATAAGGGCAAAGCTGCTCTTTTGGAGCGCATTTAAAAAAAACGCTTCGAAAACATTCCGATTTTGCAGTACTGGATGAAAAAACAAAGAACTTTATCCGCCCATGGCGCGCAGTAACGCGCAGAAAAGTCACATTAAAAAGTAATGATATTGAACCCGATTTAAGAGTTGCATAAACAGAAAGGACTCCTTCCCATGACCGATGCATTCCCAAAAATTACTTTTGGCATATCAACCAGCGTTTTGTTTGACATGCGCGAAGCTAACGCCATATACGAGAATGAAGGTAAAGACGCTTATGAAAGATATATGCTTGAAAATAGTGACGATCCTTTGCCACTTGGCCCCTATTTTGAAACAATCAAAGATGATTTCAAGGACAGCAAACATAATGAAATAGTCATTTGCTCAAGAAACAGCCCGCTTACAGCCCGCCGGGCACTTCTTAGCCTAGTAAAGGCAGGTATCACACCAGAGCGCATGTATTTTACAAATGGGAAATCCCCTGTGCCTTACATGCAGGCTCATGGCATTACACGCTATATGACAACCGATAAATTAGATGCACAAGAGGCCTTGAAGCTAGGTATTTTTGCAACCTACCATGAGCTTGGAGATTCAGAAGGCAGTAAACCTACAGAAGAAGCCAAAGCATCAAAAGTGACAGAAACAAGTAACGTGACCCCGATTAAAACAGGTAAAGGTAAACTAAAGCTCAAGCCTGCCTTTGACGGAGGGCGTGTCACAGAGCATGTTTTAGATTTAGACGGTGTTGTGTTTAGCCCTGAATCTGAACAGTTTTTTAGAACGCACGGATTAACTGCCTATTTCGAACATGAAAAGGCATTACAAAAAACACCTATTACGCAAGGACCCGCCTTCCCGGTTTCTTAAACAATTGCAGGAACAAAACGATTATTATGGCGGTACAAAAAAACCTCATGTATTTTCAGTGGTCACTGCGCGTGGTTACACAGCCGCAATCAGATGCATTGAAACATTCCATCATTGGGGCATGGATATAGATGGTGTAGCCCACTTTACAGCAGGAAAAAGCAAGGCCGATTTGCTCAAGGTCATAGCCGAAAATGCAAAACTAGAACAACGCGCGGTTCGCTTCTACGATGACCAGGGGCGCCATGTGGCACATGGACGAGATGCTGGTATCTTCAGGGCAGGTGCCTATCGACTATGACAATAATGATGTTGCCTAGGCCGTCTTTTTCAAGCCGATTTCCTTAAGTCTGTTATCCAGATATTGGCCTGCTGTCATAGGGCCAAGATTGTAATCAGACGTTGGGTGTATAAAGAGCGGCATGGAAACGCGATCTTCTGTTAAATCTTTGGGATTTTGCACACGGTGTGTTGTTGATTTATAAGCGCCTTCTGTCAGCATCTGCAGCATGTCTCCGACATTTACAACCATATCGCCTTCGGCATAATCGACCAGATGCCATTGTTCTTTTGCATCGAGAACCTCCAAACCAGAATCCGAAGCCGCAGGAAGAAGTGTTATCAGATTAATATCCTCATGCGCGGCTGCGCGTACGCCCGTGACCTCTGTGTCCTTATCAAGGGCAGGATAATAGATTGTGCGGAAAAGCGTTTTTGTGCTTTTCAAGGCTGTATCAAGCACAGACGGATTATCAATATCACGCGCAATGTAGCCTAACAAAGTATAGCCCAAATTCTTCATATCGTGAATAAGCTCGGCTGTAATAAGCGGGTTTTCCAGACGGCTCTCGGGAATATCTCCGAAATTAAATATGTGATAAAATTCTTTTAAATCAGCTGATTTTTGATCCTTTGCATTTTCAACCTTGTAAGGAAAATATCCTGACTGACGGTCTGGGTCATAGAGATATTTGCGTTTCTCAGGCAAAGGTGTGTCTCTAAAAAAATGCTGCCAGTTTTTCAAAACGGGCTTCACACGCGCCGAGCCAAGCGGTGTATTCCGTAAAATGGCAAAGCCTGTTTCCTTTAGGGATTTACAAAATTTAGATCCCAAATCTGGGTCATTATAATCAATTTTATCGACATAAGAATTCGCCTGCAGTCATAACCCACTCTCCCCTATAAATGTTGGTCTAAATCATAAAGCGATGAGCTTTACTAAGTCTAATGCTCTCTTTAAATCAAAGAAAATGGCAGGGGCAGAAGGACTTGAACCCTCGACCTACGGTTTTGGAGAAGCTGTTCAGGGAGTTTTATTTAGACATGTAAGAGCTCATGAAGTCCTTATAATTAAATAGTAACAAACCATTACAAGTGTTTGCCAAGCTTTTTAAGTTTCGTTTGGTTTCACTGGTAATCGATTTAATTGGTTGCCCCAGCGTTCCCCATTAAGAAGAACCACAGGTTACGTTAGCCAACATACAGAATGGCCATAGCAATCATCATAATGTTCTCATAGGTTAAAGATATAAAACCAAGCAGGGGACATTGCTATCACACACCCCAACACAGGCACATTTCAACTCACTCTATGTCAATGTAAACAGCTTTTACAACAGATATTGCTCCAACAGTCCCAATGAATAAAGCAGCGGTTGCGGCAATGGTGAAACAAGCCTGAAATCATAACAACGCCTGCAGCATCTCTACCGAATGGATAGATATACGCATCGATCTACCCAGCGCATAGCAAGCAGATCGTTGGTTATAAATCATAAAAATGAATATAAATCACGAAGTTCTGAATAGCCAAAACGCACATGCTGATAGCAATGAACAATTCTAT
Organism: uncultured Alphaproteobacteria bacterium; assembly: GCA_963740205.1. Classification (GTDB taxonomy): domain Bacteria; phylum Pseudomonadota; class Alphaproteobacteria; order Micavibrionales; family Micavibrionaceae; genus UBA2137. The sequence continues at coordinate 23,470 of CAVUDD010000001.1, read as the reverse complement.
TACTCTAATGAAGGATAGATCGCCTGCAATAGCCCAATTTGTTGTAAGTGCCATTAGAAAAGTTGTCGCAAAAATAGCAATTATAGGCTGATAGGTTGTGCCTTCCTGCTTCATAGTCTTTACGCCAAAGTGTTTTAATAGATCGTCATGGCCGCCTATGCGCTTATCACCTATAAAAGTTTGCGGTGTCGTTTCAACATTATGCTTTGCTTTAAATGCGTCTGTTTCCTCGCGGGTTTTAAGGTGATGGTCTTCTACCTCATATCCTTGACGCTCCAATAGGTCTTTGGATTTTATCCCATAAGGGCATATATGCTCATCTGTCACCATGCGATACAGAATAGCCTTTTTAGAATTGGTTGTGTTTTCAGTTGGACAACAACTTTTACCTTCACTCATTATAATGACTCCTCAAATTTTGGAACAGGGCGTTGATTAGCCTCTGCTTCTGTTTTGGCTTCACCGTTTTGATTAATATCATCAAGAAGCCATTTCATTTCTTCAATCTCACGGCGTTGCGCTTTAATAATCGAGTTTGCAAGTTCTTTAACTCTCACATCATCAATGTTTGCGCGTTCACTAGTTAGAATAGCGATAGAATGGTGCGGAATCATTGCACTCATCCATGATAAATCTTCGACAGTGGTTTGCGAACGTACGAGAAACAATGCGCCTAAAAATATAATAATACTACCCAGGTAAACAAGAATGTTCTTTCTCTTATTCTCATACATACCAAGCATAAAGGTTAGCATTATTACAGCCATTGCCGCCCCCATATAAATAGCCATGTAGGTTCTGGTTTCACTGAAAAACACATGGTCAAGTGCATAGGTGTTAAGGTACATCAAGCCAAGCATCGCTATTGTTGATGTGGCTATCATTGCTAAGAATTTTGTATATTTTGACATTAAATTTTTCCTTTCTACTTTTTTAAAATTATAGTTAATCAGTTTAATTTTTCTTTATAATGTTTGAGGAAGATACGCTCTCCGGTAAATACAAAAATCAAGCCAACAATCGACGCCCAGATGACCAGCATATCGCTCTGCGCTTTGATCCACAAGAATGCGCCTAGCACAACTACATCAAGAATGATTGCAGTAATTAAGATCACCCCATTAGCGTTAATCTCTTTACGCAGATAACGAAATACCCCCCACTGAATGGCGATATCCATAATGAGGTAGAAAATCGCGCCAAGTGAAGCGATCCGACCTAAATCAAAGAACACGGTCAGTAAAATAGCAACGACTATCGTATAGACCAGCGTGTGTTTTTGAATATCTCCCGGCATCCCGAAATGACTATGTGGCACCAGTTTCATATCGGTGAGCATCGCCAGCATGCGCGAGACGGCAAATACACTTGCAATCACGCCGGATACAGTAGCAATAATCGCAAAGCCGACCGTAAGCCAAAGACCACCTTGCCCGAAAGCCGGACGCGCGGCCTCGGCCAGCGCATAATCCTTGGCCTTGACGATTTCATCTATGGTCAGATTACCGCCGACAGCTAATGACACCAGCAAATATACTACCACGCAAATCGCCAGCGATATGATGATCGCGCGCCCAACATTTTTATGTGGTTCCTTGATTTCGCCACCGCTATTGGTAATCGTGGTGAAGCCTTTATACGCCAATATTCCAAGTGCCACCGCTCCTAAAAATCCAGTAGCTGTAGTGTTTTCCGGTGCAACTGAAATGCTCTCAAAATCAAAGCCAGATGCCCATAACCCACCAACGGCCAGCAACGCCAATCCGCCGATTTTAATAAAGGCCATAAAAAACGAAAACGTTTGGATAAATTTATTGCCAAGAATATTGACGATAAAGGCGAAAAGCAAAAGCCCAACACCGAGTGCAGGAATCAGCCAACTGCTCTTGGCTACGTCAAAGAGTTGGAGCGTATAAGTTCCAAAAGTGCGGGCGACAAGGCTCTCATTGATGACCATAGAGAAATACATGAGAAGTGCACAGGCGGCGGTCATTGTGCCTTTGCCGTAGACCTTCTCTAAAAACTTAGCAATCCCGCCTGCGGATGGGTAAGCATTCGACATTCTCACGTAAGAATAAGCACTAAACCCGGACACGATTGCGGCGACTAGAAAGGCGAGTGGAAACCACTCTCGTGCTAACTCTGCGACCTGTCCGGTCAACGCAAAAATACCTGCGCCGATCATCACGCTTGTCCCCATGGAGACGGCTCCTATCAGGGACAGGCTGTTTTTCTTATATTGGGCCGATTGGCCATGTTTTGAATGATCCATTTATTTTTTGCCGTCGCAGCAACCTCCTTGTTTTTTGACATTGTCTTTTTCAGGCTTTTTGGCTTCGCCTTTGTCACAACAGCCACTCGATTTATTGTTATGTTTATGATCGTTCTTGTGGTTCATTTGTTTTCTCCTTCGTTGTTTAAAAACTGCCCTGCTGTCGCATAAAAGAATGTGGCCGACCACGTCAACATCATAAATCCAGCCAGTGCCTCGGTTATCGCAAAAATTTTAAAGTGCCCTTGCGGGTAAAAGTCGCTCATACCCAGTGTCGTATAATTTGCACCCGAAAAATATATATAATCATGCAATATGGGTTTGAATTTCTCAGTAAAGCTTCCAAGGTCTGTATAGGTATTCAGCAAATAAAAAATTCCCGCATACATCACAATTTCTAATAAATGCAGAAGTGCGATACCAAACATAAGGGTAATGGGTACAATATGTTTGGACGTGTCCCAGCGTTTTGCCAGTCCCGCTATATAACGTAGACCCGAATAGTGAATACACACGGTCATAAGCAACATGGCAAAACTTAATATGGTGGCAATTAGCATTATCATATTGTTCCTCCCAAGTTTAAGTGGCTAAGAACGTGCGCATATTTATCCTCGCGACAGCCGTCTGATTTATAGCCATATATATGGTCGCTTTTGCGGTTCAAAGCTTTTCTCCTCTTTATTTATTAGAAAATGCCAGAAGCCGTCAAAGGTTCTGGCATTTAGATTTTTACATCTGATCCATAGCGTATTTATTGAGGTTATCTTCGTTCTCAAAGTACTTCACAACACCGTCTGAACCTGCCCCAATAACGGCCGTGGCTTTATCAACTTCAATGCCGCTTAAAGGGTCAACAGCTTTACGGATTGCCGCATCTTTTTGCAATCTGGCCTCACACATAGAACAGCATCCATAATAAGTCTGCCCTTCAACTTCCACAGGGATTTGAGGAGAGGTAAACGCTTTATCATTCACCATACACACCATTTCGTTTGCAACTTTTTTGAAGGACATTTCGTGGTCGCCATGATCCATGTTTTTCATGTCTTCACCATGATGTTCCATCATCTGTTTATCGTGATCCATATCATGTCCTTCATGTTCCGATTGGGCATAGGACGGTACTGCAATAGCCATGAAGTCAGTGTTAATAGTAATATTTTCATTTTTTTAGTTCCTTTTCTTAGTTAAGTTTAATGGGAGTTAGTAGAGTGATCATGTGGGGATGTTTTATGTTGGTCGTCATGTTTTTCTAGTTCAGGTGTTTTCTCTTCATTCATCATGTCATGACCCTGACCAGCATGTTCATGACTTCCATGTCCACCATCGCCCATAACCATCGGCATACGCATAACCCCTGTACCGTGACGATAAACGACTTCCGCCCCCTTATAGCCTGTGATAGCGAGGGATAATGAAGCCAATAACATAATCCCACAAAACAGGGTGAACGGTTTTTGCTCCGCGATGTTTCCACAAGGACCATACAGCGAGCACAATAAATATACCCCCCGTAGGTACCGCCCATTTCTTATGATTGGTCATGGCGGCGTGAGAAAGAGCATCATGCGAACCGTATTATAGGCATCGAATCCGGCAATAACTGTGCCTATAGTAATCACCGCACCAATCCATAAATTCCACCGACCAACCAATAGCAAATGTGGTTTTTTAAGAATGTAGCCGCTTAAATATAGGGCAACCGATATGCTTAAAAAAGCGACAGTAAAATGCACCAATAATGGATGCCAATTTGGTACGATTTCCATGTTCATCATCATGTCCATAATCTTTCTCCTAAAACATTAACCGCAAGCCGACGCTTGCAACAAAGTTGTCATTATCTTCCCCATTGTTTTTGGCAATAGAGGAGGTCTCGCCGAATTTTCGTTCATAGCGAACATCAATATAAGGGGCGAATTTTCGGGTGATTTCATAACGAGTCTGAAGACCAATTTCACCATCCACAAACCCTGCACCAATTTCTTGTTCTTCCACATCTTGCGCGGATAAATTCATTTCCGCATAGGGTTGCAGAATAAGACGTTGTGTAACGAGAAAATCATTCTCTTGCCGGACGCGCGCGGTGACATCGCCTTCATCGCTCAAAAATAAGTGCGCTTCGGTTTCAAAGAATTGTGGGGCAAGACCTTCAAAACCCAATACAGCGTAGGTAGTTGAAACGGGCTGTGTGTCGTGCCTAAAGCCCGCTTGAAAATCCCAAAAGGTTGCTACATTTCGGCTATACATTCCCCAAAATTCGGCTGAACCCAAAGTTCATCCTCGATTCACCTTCGCTTTTAACGGCAAGTTTATTGTAATCGCCGCCAATCCAACCATCTAAATCCCAACTGGCTACTGCGCCGTTATCACTACCGCCATACTCCGTTTCTAGTGTGAAAGCATGAAAGATTTGTTGAAAGTGCTCTCCGTCTTCTGCCATAACTGGTTGAATAAGCGATGCAGAAATTAAAAGTACTGTTGCTATAAATTTATGCGCATGATGATGTCCTCCTGCGTTCATATTGTGTTGTGAATTATTCATTTCAGAGTGATCCATGGTTGAATGATCGACTTCCAACATAGGCCGCTCTTTCATTGGCATTTTATGACCCGTGTGAGAGTCGGCCTGTTCGGCCGTTGGTACAGCGTCAGGATCGAGTTTTGCAACAACCACCTTGTTCATCATTCCTGCCATCATGTGATAGAGCAGATGGCAATGAAATGCCCATTCTCCTGCTTCATCTGCCGTAAGGAGAACCGAATAGGAGTCCCCTGGTGCTACGATAACCGTATGCTTATTCGGCAATTTTCCAGCTGGTTGGCCGTTTTCAAGTTGAACAAACATGCCATGCAAATGCATCGGATGCGCCATCATTGAATTATTGACGAATTTCAAGCGTACACGCTCCCCAAATTTTAAATTGATAGGTCCGGAATCTTCATACTTCTTGCCATTCATCGTCCAGATATAACGCTCCATGTTTCCATCTAAGCCAACAAGAATTTCACGCTCTGGTGGACGAGTATCGCCTTGTGTTCCGAAATACTTCAGATCGGAATAATCCAGTGCTTTATGACCTTTCGGCGTGGAGGCATTTTTCCAACCGCTTGTCATGGCGGTCATTTTTTCCTCGCCCATCGAGGACATATCATGTCCCATGGCGGCGTGATCCATGCCTTCCATTCCAGACATGTCATCCATACCGCCCATATCATGTGACATACCCATATCTGCCATGGTAAGCAGGCTACGAGGGCGTTGTTCTGGCATAGGGCCACGAATACCGTCACGCGTTGCCAATGTACCAAGGGCAAAGCCTGTGCGGTCAATGGGCTCGGCTACAATCGTATAAGGCTTGTCCTCATGCGGTGTAACGATCACGTCATAGGTTTCAGCTACCCCAAAACGAAATTCATCAACGGCAACAGGTTCAACATTCTGACCATCGGAAGATACAACCTGCATTTTTAATCCAGGTATCCGTACATCATAAAACGACATGGCCGAGGCATTGATAAAGCGTAAACGCACACGCTCTCCTTTATTGAAAAGAGCCGTCCAGTTTTGATCTGGTGTTTTGCCGTTTATTAGGAACGTGTAATTCGTTACATCTGATAGGTCAGTGGGAAGCATCCGCATTTGCCCCCAATCTGTGGCATAATTCCATGCTTTACCAAATCCTTTGGTTTTCACATCAGAAAAGAAATCGCCTATCGTGCGGCGATCATACTGATAGTATTCAGACGACATTTTAAGGTTCGCCATAATTTCATCTGAATCTTCATCATGAAAATCAGACAACACAACCACGTAATCACGATCTGCTTGAACAGGGTCTCTTCCCTTGGGCGTAATAACGATAGAACCATAATGACCATCTTGTTCTTGCCCCATAGAGTGGGCGTGATACCAGTATGTCCCGCTTTGACGGATATTGAATTTATAGGTGAATGTTTCACCTGGCTTAATGCCTGGGAAGCCATTAAAGCCAGGAACACCATCCATTTCACCTGGCAAAAGAAGGCCGTGCCAATGCACCGAACTATCTTCATTCAATTTATTGGTGACATTAATGGTTACATCTTCGCCATCGGTAAAGCGAAGTGTCGGACCAGGTATCGTGCCGTTGATGGTGATTTTATTAACTGTGTTTCCAGTGATATTGACGGCTTCACGGTCAATCACAAGGCTGTATTCGCTTGCCTGTGCCACTGTCGGCATCGCTAGAAGCAAAAACCCAAATAGGGTCAAAATGTTGTGTTTCATGTATTAGATTCCTCGTATTAAAAATTCTGCAAAAAGTAGTAATTGCAGAAAGCCTAAATACGGAATCTCTGTGTTGTCATGAAGATAGGAAGTGCTTTGAGAGGAAGGCTCGCCCTATTGGGTGGCCCACGGATTGTGTCTATGTTGGACAAAATCGTTAAACTAGCGAGTGTTTCACTATAAAGCGCATAAGATACCTGATCAATTTCTAAATCTGGCTTATCAACACTAATGCTATCGGCTTTTTGAAGATCTACACTCATACAATCAAGCAGTAAATTAACCTGATTTGTGTCTTTTTTACTATCTTGGTTGTTGGAATGATGATCAGCACAAGGCTGATCCACCTGCGTCATAGAGCCAGTTCTATCAGCACAGGTAGGCATAGCACACGCCAGCGAAGGCGTGATCATAAGCACCACTAAAAAGCTGAATAAAAATTTTCTCACACCTAACACATAGCATATTTGGCTCATAAAGCTACAAGGTTTTGCAGGTTTCGATAATGGGGGAATGGTCTTATCGGACTAAAACTAGCAGCTCTTCTACAATCTAGGCATTAGTATTAACGATTGCTCAGAGTATCATTAGAAAAATAATACTTGCTGCCTCTGTTTGAGTCCCGCATTAGCATCGGTTTACTTATAACAGATGATTGTTATCGGATTGGAGAAGACCTCAATCGCAACAGCTAATATTTTCAAATTCCAAAGTTGAGTGATCGATATGAAATTTATCATGTAGCATTGGTTTAATAGCCACTTTAACTGCATCCATATCTGCCACATCAGACAAGACTACATGAGCCTCTAAAGCATTACGCTGTTCATCCAACTGCCATACATGAACATGATGTGCATTTTTAACACCGTCCTGATCTTCAATCGCTTTTATGACTTCTTGTATATCTATATGCTCTGGCGTTCCTTCCATTAGCAAATGAATGACTTTTGGCAATTCAGTAAAGCCTTGATAAAGAACATACCCAGCTATAAGCAATGTCATTGCCGCATCTACCCATAGCCACCCGTATAAGTATAATAAGCGTACCTGCGATTATAACGCCAACGGAAGCCAGCGCGTCTGTAACATTATGCAGAAATGCCGCCTTGATATTCATGCTTGTTTTTGACTGGCTATAAGTCAGAAGTGCTGTGAAAACATCAACTATTAAAGCAATTCCAGCGACAATCACAATTATCCAACCTGCTATGGGTTCTGGCGTAATAAAGCGTAAAATTGCTTCATAACAAAGATACAATCCGATAATCACTAAAGTGACGAGGTTAATTAGAGCCGCTATTGTTTCGGCACGTTTATATCCAAATGTTTTAAATTTATCAGGCGGTTTACGTCCAATCCGTATAGCAACCAAAGCAATCAATAGTGAAGCCGCATCACTAAAATTATGAAGCGCATCGGCAACCAAAGACAAGCTACCTGATATTAAACCACCTATAACTTGGGCAAAGGTCAGAAGCATATTTGCTCCAACCGCCCACCATAAGCGTTTTTCACCTATTTCAGATGGATTGCCATGATGATGTGCAATGACCCATTGTATTACCCATTACAATTGATCCGTTTACCTTGTGATTTTCGGCGAAGTCCAATACGGCTTGGAAACCATTTATATAAAGCAGGCAGCACAAGTAAAGTCAGTATGGTGGAGGATATAATTCCACCAATCACAACGGTTGCCAGTGGTCTTTGCACCTCTGAACCTGCACCAATGTTAAAAGCCATAGGTACGAAACCTAAGGAGGCCACCAAAGCAGTCATCAAGAACAGGCCTAAGTCGTGTCATAGCCCCCTCAAGAATTGCGTCATCTAATTCCATACCTTTTTCTTGCAGATCACGGATAAAAGAAAGCATCACAACACCGTTTAAAACGGCAACACCTGATAAAGCAATAAAGCCAACTCCTGCCGATATAGACAACGGAATATCACGTAAAGCGAGTGCCGCTATACCTCCTGTTAAAGCCAAAGGTACGCCAGAGAAAACCAATAAGGCTGCTCTTGCAGAATTAAACGCCATAAAGAGTAAGCCAAATATTAAAATCAGGGCAACAGGAACAACGATAGCAAGGCGTTGTTTTGCAGATATTAGCTGTTCAAACGTGCCGCCATAATCAAGCCAATATCCAGCAGGTAAATTTGCTTTTTCTCTTACTGCTACCTGCACATCTTCAACAAAACTTGCCAAATCACGACCCCGCACATTTGAAGTCACAACAATACGTCTTTTTCCATTCTCACGGCTAATTTGAGCATATCCATAAGCAATATCAAAATCGGCCACTTCACTTAAAGGCACGTAATCAGGTGTGTTCTCCTTGCCCTCTATTTCTGCCAAAGGAAGCGGAATAGGTAAGTTGCTCTAAAACATTAACATCTTCGCGCAACTTTTCAGGAAGCCGCACAACAATATCAAAACGCTGATCGCCTTTGAAAAGCTGACCTGCTTCTTGGCCACCCATTGCTGTACCAATAACATCTTGAACATCGGCGATATTAAGACCATATAAATCTAATTTTTTACGATTAGGAGTAATGCTTAAAACAGGTAAGCCAGAAGTTTGTTCTGTTTTAACATCTGCCGCTCCTTCAACACCTTTAACTATCGTTTCAACATCTTGTGCTGACTTTAAAAGTTGATCAAGATCATCACCATAAATTTTAACCGCTAAATCACTACGCACCCCTGAAATAAGTTCGTTAAAGCGCATTTGAATTGGTTGAGTAAATTCGTAGTTATTACCTGGAATTTTTGTAAGAGCCTCTTCCATTTCTTCAACGAGTTGTGCTTTTGGTTTTTTAGGGTCAGGCCATTCTTTACGTGGCTTTAACATGATGAATGTATCAGCAACATTAGGTGGCATAGGATCAGTCGCCACTTCTGGCGTTCCAATTTTACTAAAAACTTCTTTAACTTCTGGGAATTTAAGAACACCTTCTTCTACCGCATACTGCATTTCAACAGATTGCGACAGGCTTGTGCCAGGTATTCTCATGGCGTGCATAGCAATATCCCCTTCATCTAAGCTAGGGATAAATTCTGCGCCCATACGTGATGCAGAGAATAGGCTTATAACAACGAGAATAAGTGCCCCTGCAATGATTGGCGTTGGATTGAGCAAAGACCATTTCAAAATAGGTTCATAGCCAATCTTTGCGCCACGAATAAGGAAACTATCTTTTTCTTCAACCTTGCCTTTTACAAAAATAGCTACTGCGGCAGGTACAAAAGTCAAAGAAAGAAGAAGTGCTGACAATAAGGCCATCACAACGGTCAAAGCCATTGGATGAAACATTTTACCTTCAACACCGCTTAAAGCAAAAATAGGTAAGTACACAATCGTAATGATTAGAATACCAAAGATACTTGGCTTAATAACTTCGCTTGTAGCAGAAGCCGCTAGTGAAAATCTTTCTTCTTTATCCAGCAAACGACCTAATTTTTTCTGCTCCAACCCAAATCGTCTTAGACAGTTTTCAATGATAATCACCGCGCCATCAACAATGAGGCCAAAATCCAACGCACCAAGGCTCATTAAATTTCCTGAAATTTTATTTTCAACCATGCCTGTTATTGTCATGAGCATTGAAATCGGAATAACGGCGGCGGTAATGAGAGCAGCGCGCAAGTTTCCAAGCAACAAGAACAGAATAACAACAACCAATAGTGCACCTTCAACTAGGTTCTTTTCGACTGTCTTTATTGTGCGTTCCACAAGGGCTGTACGGTCATAAACTGCTTTGGCAATAACACCTTTAGGCAAGCTATCATTTACAATTTCTAATTTAGCGGAGGCGCGTTGCAGCAACATCTTGTGAGTTTTCACCCATTAACATCATGACCGTACCCAAGACAATCTCTTTGCCGTTCTGCGTTGCTGCGCCAGTTCTTAATGGCGAACCTAACTTCACATCGGCAACATCACGAATACGAATAGTGACTTCATCACGTTTTCCAAGAATAATGCCCTGAATATCAGCAATGTCTTTCAACCTGCCCAGGCACACGGACAAGGTATTGTTCTCCATTGCGCTCAATATAACCAGCACCAACATTACTGTTATTTATTTCTAAGGAATTGATAACATCGTGAATGGTTAAATCATAAGCAAGTAACTTATCGGGATACGGTAAAACGTGATATTGCTGTTCATATCCACCAATCGTATTTACTTCCACAACGCCTTTTAGGTTACGAAGTTGGGGCATAATAACCCAATCCTGAATAGTCAATAAATCCATCGGGGTGTAAGCCGCACCATCTTCTTTGGTCGCACCTTCTTCGCTTTCAACCGTATACAGTGAAAACTTCACCCAAACCCGTGGCGATAGGTCCCATCATAGGCTCTAGACCATCAGGAATTTCGGTTTTAATCGTTGACAGCCTTTCCGCTAAGAGCTGGCGTGCAAAGTAAATATTCGTTCCATCTTCAAAAACAACAGTGATCTGCGAGAGGCCATAGCGGGATATAGAGCGGGTGTAATCTAATTTTGGAAGACCTGCTAAGGTCGTTTCAATAGGAAAAGTAATGCGCTGTTCAACTTCTAATGGAGAGTAACCACGCGCTTCCGTGTTAATTTGAACCTGAACATTGGTAATATCAGGAACAGCATCAATGGAGAGCTTTTGGAAATTATAAATTCCTAAAATGCAGAGGCCAAATACGGCAATAAAAACAAGCCAACGATGGCGAATAGAAGCATAAATTATTTTTTCTAACATAAGGTTTTCCCTAGAATATAACGGTGTTCAGTTTGGATTAGATTTTAATGTTCATGAGCTGCGCCAGACTTTAAAATATCAGCTTTGATGATGAAACTGCCTTGGCTGACATAGCTTTCACCCTCACTGAGGCCACTTAATATCTGGATATTTTGATTGTCTGTCTTACCTGTCTTAACAGGGCGCATTTCATAGCTGTTGTTATTTTCAACAAATATAGCCGTTTGGCCTTCCATCATTTGTATAGCACTTTCAGGAACAACAATGCCGACGTTTTCTTGTGATACAGCAACATCTCCCTCAACCGTCATACCAGGTCGCCAATCGCTATTTTCATTATCTAATTCAACTATCGCAACATACGTCTGACTTAAAGCATCAGCAGTCGGCAATAACATTTTGATAGTAGCAATAGCTTCTTTTTCAACATTCCCTAACGTGTGAACTGTAACGCTTTGCCCTTCTTTAATCTGGTCTGTGTCTTTTGGAAAAATATGAAATTTTGCCCAAACCTTTGATAAATCAACAATCGTAAACATAGGCTCATCACCTGTTAAATTACCTATATTGGTATTACGCTTCAAAATTGTGCCTGATATGGGGGCGGTCACATTAAATACTTGAAGGCTTTCGTTACTCTCAACTGTTGCCAGAACCTGTCCTTTTTTTACCTTTTGCCCTAATTCAGCTTTAACGCTCCTAACTGCACCAGTAAAACGTGCCTTCACATCCGCAGACCGATTAGAATTAAGAATAATTTGACCTGTTAAGGAAACATTTTGAGAAATTACACCGCCTTGCGCCGTTGATAAGACAACGCCCGCTTGCTTGGCGTGGCTCTTGCTCTATTTCGGTTTTACTCTTCTTCATGTTCATCATCATGTCCGTGTTCGTCTTTGTGTCCATGATCATCGTGACTATCTTATCTCTGATTATGCATGATCATCATGCCATTATTCATGTCTACTGCTGATCGTCGCTTCATGGCTTTGTCTTCTCTGATGATCGGTTTCTCTTTATGTTCCCAGATCGTGCGTATCTTCTGTATGACTAAATTGGGCATATAAATAAAATCCACCTAAACCAAGCAAGATCAGGACTGTAAGTACTACTTTTTTCATCATTTATTCCTTTTCATTAAAAAGTGACGCTGTGTAAGGGGCATAATTTCCACTTAACATATCAATTTGAGATTTGTTCTTATAAAAAACGTTTAATGCTTCGAGATAACTTTCTTGAACATCAAACAAAGTGCGCTGGGCATCTAGCAAGTCTAAGAATGAAAAGGCTCCACGCCCATAGCCATATTCTGCTTGCTCTAGGGCTTTACTGGCGGAAGGAAGGATATTCTTTTGATAGTCCATAGCCTCTTGTCGGGCATTATCCATTGTCTGCCAAATTTCCATTGCTTGCTTATCTAGACTTAAACGAAGACTTTGGTCTTGTGCCTGCGCTGACTTAACATTTGCCTTCGCACTTAGAATGTTGCCCTGATTACGATCAAAGAAATTAAGCGGAATAGAAACGCTTGCCAGAAAGGCTGTGCCATCATCTTCGTTAAAACGTCTAACACCTAAGCCAACTGTTGGATCAGCAATAGCGTTAGAACGCTCTAAATCCAGAACACTTTCTTGTTTTAAAACGGCAAGTTGGCTCATGGTTGCCATAGGCGTTTGGTTCAAAGCACCTACCGATATCGTCATAACTTGGGGTTTCAGGAAGACTTGATATATCAACTTTAATATCTTGGCTTATGGACGTTACGCCCATGAGGTTGGCTAAGACTGTTTTTGCTAAAGTAAGTTCTTTTTCTGCTTTACGTTTTTCTAATTTTGCCGCCGCTTCTTCAATATCAACCTTCGTATGTTGGATTTTAGGGGCTTTAGCGGCGTTCACACGTACCTTAACAGCCTTGTGCATCTTATCGGCAATACCGAGACGATCTTGGGCGTATAGAAGCTGTTTCCTCGCAATAGCTACATTAGAAAATGCCTGACTTGTTTGTGCCAGAACAGAATGAATAGAAGCAATTGCTTCTTGTTTAACCTGCTGCTTTTCAAGGTCGGCAACGCGAGTGCGATTAGAGCGTTTTCCCGCAATCTCAATCTTTTGAGCAATCCCAAGCGTTAACTCTGCATCATCAACACCACTGCGCCCTTCATCTCCTGCAAAGTTTTCAACTTCGAAACTTGCTTCTGGATTAGGAAGTAAAGATTGCTGAATACGGTTGCCTTCCGCCCCTATGTACCGTGCTTGGTAGCTTTGCACCAGTGGGTTTTGATTCAAAACAAGATTGTAGGCTTGGTCGAGCGTCAATTCATTTTCGGCTCTTGCTTGTGAGACAGATAATATCATCATAGCAATTACAGGAAGAAAATATCCTCCACGTAAAATTATATTGGGTAACATTGGTGAATTCCTTATAGCTTAAGTAATAAAAGTCTTCTGCCTTGTAGAGAGGCATGTAAAAAGGCGTAATACTCTTGTAAACTTAGGCTATTGGGGGGCGATGAAGGGAGGATAAGGCATTAGAGTCCAAATTATCAATCGGCTCTAATGAAGCTAAATCACTCATACGTGGATGACTAAAAACGTCATTAAAACTAAAGCCAATAACGTGACTATGATGACATTCGCAGTCATCACATTGGTTATCCGTATCCTGATTTTCGTGATCTAGGCAATCAACACAACTCACGTCAGGCGCAGATGCGGAAACGTTACTCGCATAACTGCCAGTAAAGAACATAACAAGGGCTAAAATGAGAATTAGGTGCTTCATTGTTGTAACCTTAACATGCCCTTTTTATCCAATACCAGTAATTTTTTAGCCGCTTATAGTGTCACTCAGTTTTGTGTGGCAGATGATAACCGCCAACATGAGAAAAAATCTTTATAATAGAGAGCACCACTCAAGAGGGATAATCAGCCTCTCCTTCATAAACTTCTAATTCTTGACGGAGCTTAGCACGCTCTTTTTCTATTTCATTCAACCTAACCCGATTGCGAATCTTAGGATCCCCAAGGTTTAATACAAATTTAGTAGAGCCGTTCTGTTCTGGATTTTTATCTGGGGGTAAGAGACCCACCAGTATCCTCATAGCTTGCATGTTTCCAGAAAGAATTTCTGCAATCATACGTTTTACTAGAGCGTTTTGTCTCGTTACCCTCAATGATTGTCCATTCTCATTTATAGTAATAAACGCACTTAACTCTTTTAATACATCTTCCTTTAAACTTTTTCTTTTGGGACGGCCCTTCGGATTCCCTGATGTTCCTTTTTTAAATTGTGTTTCTTTAGGAGGGTTTCCGTAACCGGTTTTTTCAGTCATAATTTCTCTCCCCTCTTGATATCATCGTAGGCGAGACCACTCTCGAGATATGCCTGACCTCCAGTCTGCTTTTGCCAACGTTCAATAGTGACATCAACATAAGCCGCATCAATTTCGATTAGTCTTGCAATGCGTCCACAATTTTCGGCAGCAAGTAATGTGCTTCCGCTCCCACCAAAAACATCCAATACGATTTGCCCTCGGTGGGAGCAATCCAGAATTGCATCTTCTATTAGAGCCACCGGCTTTACAGTGGGGTGATATTCAAGACCTTGGTTAGTTTGAAAGTTATTAACCCCTGCATAATCCCAAACATTTGTTCTGTTACGGCCATGCTTTCCAAGTTGGATATTGTTGGTATGAGCTTTTTTACCATTTTTAAACACAAATACGAGTTCGTGTTTGCTGCGATATAGCGAACCCATGCCACCATTAGTTTTATTCCACACGCATAAATTCTTAAGCTCTGTATATAAACTACCAGCCCTTATTATTTCACCTGTATGCCTCCAGTCCATGCAAATATAATGGATAGAACCATCAGAGGAATATGCAATGAGATTACTAAATATTTCTTTCAAGAATGTTTCAAATTCATCTGGCGACATTTCACCTGAAGCCATCGCAAACTCCCGATGCTTGATCGAACCGTTTCCACAGACATGACCGTCAACTGGAACATTATAGAGTGCTGTCAGACTAAAACTAACTATTCTCAAGAAACATCATACGTCAAAGCTTAGGCTACACAAATCTCATTCCATGCATTGAGCGAGGAATGTCTTAAAGCTCTTAAATTGTTGTCTGGTTTCTAAGATGTCTCTGGTGGTTGAAATGGTTTTGAAAAGTAGATTGGATTGAGGTGAATTTCTGGAGTGTTTTCATCAATCTAAACTTATTCATCCCCCTCTCCCGCCGTCGAAAATGTAAGATGTGAATTCTCAACTTGGTTGTTCTTATATCGCTCAGTATTTTGTAACTGTTTTAGGTTAAGTTCTTTAAGCGCAGCTTCATAAGAAGGTAGTTTGTCAGTTACGATTTCGTGAGGTTTTCCGTATCTTTTGACAAGTTTGATAAGAACTTTACGCGCTGTTTTCTTGCATCTTTTCTTCGAAACGTAACAGTCTAAGACTGTTCCTTCGTGATCAACTGCACGCCACAAATAATGCGTTTTCCCGTTGATCTTTACGAAGACTTCATCAATATGCCAACGCCAATTAGATACAGATTGTGGCCTCCCCTTTTTTATTTCTTTTGAAAACAAAACACCAAATTTATTCCACCAATAGCGAATAGTTTCGTATGTAACGTCGATACCGCGTTCATATAAAATATCCTCAACTTGGCGTAAGCTAAGTGGATAACGTACATAGTACATGACTGCTAGCTTAATGATTTCTGGACTGGTCTTAAAATATCGGAAGTGATTTATCGGTTTCATTTGTGGAATTTATCACAAACTACCCAAAACCCGATTTTAATCTGACAAGACCTGGGTAAACATATGAATACTTGACCCATTTTTGAGCCAAAATATCATAATTGAGAAATTGTAAGCTAAAGGCTTCTAAATCTCTCAATTTTTGTATTGCAAGTGCGCACATGCTAAATGCAATAAATAGCTCAATAACCCTAATAATGCTTAACTCACCTAATGCCCAAGCGGTTGACAATGCCATAAGGATAGTTGTCGCAAAAATTGCAATAATCGGTCTGTAAGTTGTTCCCTCTTGGACTTTACCAAAGAATTTTTTCAAGTCGTCATAACCACCAATGCGCTTATCATCAATGAACGTCTGCGGCGTGGTTTGAATATCATGTTTTTCTTTAAATTGATCGGTTTCTTCACGACTTGATAAGTGTTGGTCTTCTACCTCATATCCTTCATCTTCTAAAAGGTCGAGTGTTTTCAAACCATAGGGACAGATATGCTTGTCCATTACCATGCGATAAACGACTGCTTTTTTTGACATTATAATTCTCCTTCAAATTTTGGTACGGAACGACCCTCCGCTTGCTCTTGGTTTTTAACTTCACCATTCTGAGCAATGTCTTCTAGAAGCCATTTCATTTCTTTAATTTCACGGCGTTGTGCCTTTATGATTTCGTTCGCAAGCACTTTAACGCGAACATCATCAATGTTTGCGCGCTCACTTGTCAAAATAGCTATGGAGTGATGTGGGATCATCGCGCTCATCCACGCTTCATCCTGAACTGTTGTTTGTGAACGGACTAAAAACAAAGCTCCAGAAAATATAATCGCACTACCCGCAAAAATTAGGATATTAGTTTTAGCGTTTTTATACATACCAAGCATAAATAGAAGCATAACTATAGCCATAGCTGCCCCCATGTATATAGCCATGTATGACCGTGTTTCACTAAAGAAAACGTGGTCTAATGCGTAAGAATTTAAGTACATTAAACCAAACATCACGAGTGTTGATGTTCCGATCATTGCAAAAAATCTAGTATAATTATTCATTTGATATATTTTCCTTTCTTATTAAATTAAAACCACAATTTAAGGCCAGTTACAAAGGCTGTATTATTGGTTTGCTCTCCATCAGCCTCCAGTATATTTTTAGTTTCACCTGTGGCTTGTTCCCAACTTACCCCAACATAGGGCGCGAATTTGCGGCTGAATTCATAGCGTAGCCTTAAACCAGTTTCAAAGCCTGTGATACCAGAGCCTATATTATATTTCTCAACGTCTTGTACGGCGACTTCGGTTTCAAAACGCGGCTGCAAGATCAAACGCTGCGAAAGCAGTAAATCATACTCGGCCTCAAGAACAGCAGATACGTCACCTTCATCACTAACATAAGATGTAGCTTCTATTTCAAACCAATATGGTGCCAACCCCTGAAAACCGAAAGCTGCAAAATCACGATCATCTGCTTCGCTGATAAAATCATGACGAACCCCGACTTGCAAATCCCAAAAGGAAGCGACGTTTCGGCTATATAAAGCTTCAACAGAAGTCTGTTCATGCTTATCCGTAGTGGTGTTGTATTCACCCTCGCTTTTGAGCCACAGTTTATTGTAGTCAGTTCCTACCCACGCCTGTATGTCATGTAAAAGAACATTATCGCCTTGTTGAAAGCGCTGCTCTAAACGATCGCCCATAACTTGATATAAAATTTGATTATCATGCACCAGCTGAACACCGTAATTCTTTTGCGGGCCGTCTTGACCATCTTCAACTACTTTTTTTATGGGTTGTCCTACCTTCGGGTTGGTTTCAACATCGTGATAATCAGCCGGAAACTTTTTTTCTTTAGAATCGACAAACTTTTCCGCCTCTTTTTCCATCTCCCCCTGCCCCTCATTCATAGAATGCATTGAGTGATCCATTTGTGCTTGCGCATCTAAAGGGAGAGCTAAAATTGCTATTGTTAATATGATGTATTTTTTCATTTTTAAATTCCTCTATTAAGTGACGCGCACGGCTTGCATCATCCCTGCTTCCATATGATATAAAAGATGACAGTGAAATGCCCAATCACCCTTTTCTATAGGTGTTATTAGTGCAGAGAGTTTCTCGCCTGGCTTCATCAAAATAGTATGTTTGTAAGGGATTTTATCGTGGCTATTGCCATTTTCGATCTGCATCCACATGCCATGAAGATGAATTGGATGTTCCATCATGGTATGGTTTACCAAATAAAGTCTTAAACGTTCATTATGTCTGAAGAGATAAGGACCGTCCTGCTCTGTAAATTTCTTTCCATCAAATGAAAACATATATCGTTCCATATTAGCCGTCAGGTTTATCGTCATTTCTCGATCAACATCTGGCTTGTATTGCTGAGGCTCATTAGATACGAGATCTTTATAAGTTAAAACTTTCCAACCATCTTTACCCAAACCAATACCGGGATCGGAAAGCCTATCTTTTGGTTCGGTTACGACCATCACTACATTCGTATTGGATTTGTCTTCCTGAAACGGCTTAGGTCCGTTGGGGCCGGGGATATTGGGGTCTTGCTTCATATTCATTTTGGAATGATCCATGTCAGACATATCATGGGACATCATTTTAGCAATATCCTCGTCCTTCATGTCTTTCATAGCCGTCATTTCACCACTGCTCATATCCATGCCCGCCATCATACCCATGTCACTCATTTTACGAACGGGGCGCGGACGAAGCGGCGGAACAGGGGCGCTTAGACCCGGCTCTGGAGAGAGTGTTCCACGGGCATAACCACTACGGTCAAGACTTTCTGCCATGATAGTAAAAGGCTTATCTTGACGTGGACGCACCAACACATCATAGGTTTCAGCCACACCGATACGGAATTCATGTATATCAACGGGTTTTACTTTTTTTCCGTCGACCATAACAACTTGCATATCCAAGCCTGGAATACGAACATCAAAAATACTCATTGCTGCCGCATTGATAAAACGCAGACGGATGGTTTCGCCAGGATTAAAAATACCAGTCCAGTTCATATCTGGCGAGTTGCCATTAACAAGATACGTATAAGTTGAGGCCGTAACATCTGCCAAATCTATCGGCATCATTCGCATTTTACCCCACATCATGCGTTCATTAACGGTATCCCCTAGCCCTTTTTCTGAAACATCGTCAAAGAAGTCCCAAACAGTACGCTTTTGATAATTGTAATAATCCCCGTTTCGTTTGATGTTGGCAAAAATCGTTTCAGGGTCTGTAAATGACCAATCTGAAAGCTGTACAATATAGTCACGATCATAAGAAAAAGGCTCCGGCTCTTTGGGATCAATGACTATGGGGCCATATGTTCCAGTTTGCTCTTGAAAACGTGAGTGGGAGTGATACCAATATGTTCCAGCTTGTCTTACATCAAATTCATATTCATACTTCTCTCCAGGTTGGATACCATCAAAATTAATTCCTGGAACGCCATCCATTCGATTTGGGACAATCAAACCATGCCAGTGAATAGAGCTATGCTTTGTCATCCATACATTGAGTTCGTGACATTAAGGCGAACAGTACTCCTTCACGCAAACAAACCAATGGAGAACCGGTAAGTGCCGTTTACAGCAGTAGCCCGTCCTGTCCGTCCATCTAAACGTAAAAAAGCACATAATCTATCTTAAAATTTCTATCCACAATTTCGCAGGATACTTCCAATGCCATATACATCAACAAGCTCCAGACGAGTTGTTGCTCTCGCCCAAGCTGAAGAGGTGGCTCATATTCTTGAGGCCAGTAACCAATCCTGCACCCGCCGCGCCGCCAATAAATTGTCGCCTTGATATTGATTGTATTTTTGATTTCTTAATCATAAAAATTCCTCTCTTTTACAACGTTTTCAATAGGATAAAGTTCATATTTTTTTGATTTTCGGCTTAGTGCGTTACCGAGCTACGCTGACGGAACTCAAGCAACATGGCGGCGGCAGCGAAAATCGGTGACAGTAAAATGCCAAATATTGGATATAAAATTCCGGCAGCAATCGGAACTCCGGCGGCATTATAGATAAACGCAAAAAACAAATTTTGCCGGATATTGCGCATAGTGGCGCGAGAGAGGTTAATTGCTTCTGCAATGCCGTTTAAATCACCACGCAGCAATGTTATGCCTGCACTTTCCATCGCTACATCTGTACCAGTTCCCATAGCAATACCAACATGCGCCGCCGCTAGTGCGGGCGCATCATTCACACCGTCTCCTGCCATTGCTACGATTGCGCCTTTATCACGCAATTCTACAACAATTCGGCTTTTATCCTCTGGCAGCACATCGGCATGAACTTCATCAATACCGAGTTTTTCAGCAACCGAGCGCGCGGTCGTTGCATTATCTCCAGTGAGCATAACAATCCTTAAGCCCGCCTTATGAAGGTTTTCAATGGCCTCCAGCGTGGTGTCCTTGATCGGGTCGGAGACGGCGATAACGCCCGCCGCCTTTCCGTCCACGGCCACAAACATGGCTGTCGCGCCTTGGCTACGCAAATTATCCGCACCCTCTATAAGCGCTGAAATATCCGCGCCTATAGCTTCCATCATTTTATTATTACCAAGCGCAACCTGCGCCCCGCTCACCTTACCTTTCACGCCTTTACCCGTCACAGCTTCAAAATCTAGCGCTTTAGGTATTTCTAAGTCTTGATCGTGGGCGGCACGAACAATAGCTTCTGCCAACGGATGTTCGCTGCCTTGCTCTAAAGCCGCAGAAATCCTGAGCAGTTCGTTATCACTAAAGCCATCTGCAGCAATAATATCGGTCAGAGCCGGTCGCCCTTGGGTAAGCGTTCCGGTTTTATCAACTATCAACGTATCCACTTTTTCCATGGTTTCCAGTGCTTCGGCATCTTTGATTAAGACACCAGCTTTTGCTCCGCGACCAACACCGACCATAATAGACATGGGCGTGGCCAGTCCCAAAGCGCACGGACAAGCGATAATCAAAACGCTGACAGCAGCAATCAAGGCGTAGCTAAAAGCGGGAGCCGGGCCAACCAACGCCCAGACAATAAAGGCGATGATGGCAATCACAATCACAATCGGCACAAACCATCCCGCGACTAGATCGGCCATGCGCTGAATTGGCGCACGGCTGCGCTGTGCATCGGCTACCATTTTGACAATTTGCGCAAGCATCGTATCGCGCCCTACTTTTTCAGCGCGGATAATGATTGAGCCGTTGGCGTTCACGGTCGCGCCTATCACTTTTGATCCGGATTGTTTTTCAATGGGCATTGGTTCACCTGTAACCATTGATTCATCAATATGGCTACTGCCCTCTGTCACAACACCGTCCACTGGCACTTTTTCACCAGGACGAATACGTAACAAATCTCCGACTTGAATATCCTCAATAGAAATTTCTTGTAACTCGCCACTTTCATCAATGCGGTGCGCCGTTTTAGGAGCAAGCCCTAGCAAGGCTTTAATCGCGCCACCTGTGCGTTCGCGAGCTTTGAGTTCAAGCATTTGCCCCAACAAAACCAACACGACAATCACGGCTGCGGCCTCAAAATATACAGGCACCGCGCCACCTTCTCCCCTAAAAGAGTCAGGGAAGATATCTGGCGTTATTGTTGCTACAACGCTGTAAATCCACGCAACGCCCGTTCCCATTCCGATCAATGTGAACATATTAAGGTTACGGCTTTTAACAGATGCCCAGCCGCGCTCAAAGAAAGGCCATCCTGCCCAAAGAACAACAGGCGTTGCAAGAACGAGCTGAATCCAGTTGGAAGTCGTACCGCTCATAAATTCATGAAAGCCCAGCAAATGCGACCCCATCTCCAAAACAAAGACTGGGATAGTCAAGATCAGGCCGATCCAAAACCGCCGCCTAAAATCTGTCAATTCTGGGTTTTCGCCTTCATTACCCGTTATCGTTTCCGGTTCAAGCGCCATGCCACATATAGGGCATGTGCCGGGGCCTTTTTGAACGACCTCTGGGTGCATAGGACAGATATAGGTGATATCGTTCGGGTCAACACCCTCTGGCAATGGGGCTGGCTCTTTATGGTCGTGACTGTGGCAACAATCGCTCATGATTTATCCTTTTTCTTCTTTGTAATGTTTGAGAAAGATACGCTCTCCGGCGAAAACTAAAATCAGGCCGATAATCGAAGCCCAGATGACCAACATATCGCTCTGGGCCTTAACCCAGAGAAATGCTCCTAGAACAAGAACATCTAGAATAATAGCGGTGATTAAAATGAAGCCATTCGCGCCTATTTCTTTGCGCAAGTATCTAAATACTCCCCATTGAATAGCTATATCCATGATGATGTAGAAAATAGCTCCAAGCGATGCGATACGGCCTAAGTCAAAGAAAACAGTCAACGAAATTGCGATAATGATCGTATATACTAATGTGTGTTTTTGAATATCGCCAGGCATACCAAAATGAGAATGCGGTACAAGTTTCATATCAGTGAGCATTGCCAACATACGTGAAACAGCAAATAAACTCGCTATAACCCCAGAAACTGTAGCAACGATTGCAAAGGCAACTGTAATCCAAAGTCCATTTTGGCCAAAAGCAGGACGCGCAGCTTCTGCAAGCGCATAATCTTTGGCTGTAACTATTTCATCAATAGTCAAATTGCCGCCAACTGCCAAAGCCACAAGTAAATAAACTAAAAAACAAATCGCTAAGGATATTATAATCGCCCGACCTAGGTTTTTATGAGGTTCTTTAATTTCACCTCCACTATTCGTGATGGTAGTAAAACCTTTGTAAGCCAGAATACCGAGAGCAACGGCTCCCAAAAATCCTGTTGCTGTTGTGTTTTCAGGTACTACTGAAATGCTTTCAAAATCAAAACCAGACGCCCATAACCCACCAATAGAAAGAAAGGCTAATCCACCAATTTTGATAAAAGCCATAAAAAATGAAAAGGTCTGTATGAATTTATTACCCAGTATATTCACAGTAAATGCAAAAAGTAAAAGCCCAACACCTAATGCTGAACCAACCAACTATCCTTGGCCAAATCAAAAAGCTGAAGCGTATAAGTACCAAATGTACGCGCAACAACACTTTGATTGATAACCATAAAAAATACATCAATAAAGCACAGGCAGCGGTTATAGTACCTTTCCCATATGCTTTTTGCAAAAACATAACGATCCCGCCTGCTAATGGTTAACCGTTTAACATTAGACGTAGGAATATGCACTAAATCCAGAAATCACAGCTGCCACAAGAAAGGCTCCTGAAACCATTCTCGTACTAATTCCGCCACCTGCCCCATAAACACAAAAATACCTGCGCCATCATAACGCCCGTTCCATTACAACAGCCCCCATTAAACTGAGGCTATTTTTTTCATCTGAGCAGACTTTCCATGTTGAGCATGATCCATCTAATTCTTGTTGCCGCAGCAAC